>CAZUXC010000011.1:0-119445 GCA_964624045.1 uncultured Methanospirillum sp.
AGTTGGGGTATCCGTTGCTCCAAACACCACTGCTCCTGAGTTTGAGTCAATTCCGTCAGTTGGGGTATCCGTTGCTCCAAACACCACTGCTCCTGAGTTTGAGTCAATTCCGTCAGTTGGGGTATCCGTTGCTCCAAACACCACTGCTCCTGAGTTTGAGTCAATTCCGTCAGTTGGGGTATCCGTTGCTCCAAACACCACCGCTCCTGAGTTTGAGTCAATTCCGTCAGTCGATGTATCCGTGGCACTAAACACTACTGCACCAAGCTTTGAGTCAATTCCACTCGCGAACGTTTCCGTCGTTCCAGAGATCGTTGCACCTGTCTTCGCTCCAGCAGCGAATGCAACCGCATAATTTTTTTTCACAAGATTGTTCCTTTAGATCCTGCTGCTTTTTCTTTTGATGGTTTTCTCGTCGGTGAAAAGTCCTACCGGATGAGTATTTGATCGTTTCTTCTCTCCCAGAAGAGGTAGTTGAGAAATATCCAGACGATTTTTGCGATATTTTCATACCCCTCTCCGCGCCAGCCTTCAAATGTGCTGATTTCTCTGACACATACCAGAGAGCTGGTATAGATGAGCGAATGAAACATTCAAAAAAAAATTGGAGAGATGAGATCTTCAGAAAATATTCAGACTCATATTTCCCGGAAAAATGGAGAACTATCACTTTATAAGCCGGGTTATTGAGAATCGAATTCAAAATGTATGGCTCATCAGATAATTATATAAAGTCAAAATCATTGATGAGCCGATATAATAATAACCCCATAATAATTATCCATATATCAGGGGGTACGGATGGACCAGAATATGAACTTACAATTTTCAGATACGGATCTGGAAATTTCAGGGATTCTTACTGATGTGGGGTTGAAAAGCAATGAGGCGCGGGTCCTTGTAGTGATGTTTAAAGGGTATGACCTTACATCCAGAGAGATTGAGCGGATCGTGGATCTTCGCCAGCCTGAAGTCAGCATTGCAATAAATCAACTGATTGATCGCAACTGGGCGCAGGTAACAAATCTGCTGACTGAAAAGAAAGGACGGCCGGTGAAGGTATACAACCTCACCAAAACCGTAGATGCGATTATTGATCAGATTGAGTCACAAATCGAAGGTGAATACCGGGGTCGCATTGAGATTATCGAACGGGTCAGATCGATGGTCAAAGAAACACGGGTGTGTGAATAATCAGAAAAATTCCAGATTGCATGAGTATACGGCAGAACCTGATGTCAGCATCCCAAAGATATATCAGCACTCCTGAGAGAATGTCTCCAAGGTACCGATCATGGCCGGATTAACGATTGATGCACGGGTAGACCGGATTCAGCAGCCAGACAATCTGCGGTATAATGAGGTCATTGCACAACAAAAGGAAGTCTGTGCCCTGACTGGTTGTCATGAACCATTCTACTCTTTTGGAAAAGCTGAATCTCCATTTCCGGTCCCGGAGGGTTTGAAAACCGCTCTGGATCTAAAGGCCTGCGGTGGTGGTCTTGCAGACCCTGCAGGTCTCACCGAATTGAGAACTGCGGTATCTGGTTTTTATTTACGTCATTATCAGATGTCAGTAAGCCCGGATCGGATCATCATCGGACATGGGGTGAAGGGCCTGGTATTTCCGATTTTCACCTTTCTGATGGGATCGGTCATTGTTCCTTCTCCTGGCTGGCTTGGCTATCTTCCCCAGCTGCGTATCCTGAATAAGCCCTATTACCGGTTATACGGACACCGGGGGGCACAATATAAGATACGCCCGCAGCAACTGGCGGCTCTGCTTAAAGGCCTGGTGAAATCCCAGCATCTTCTGGTGTTAAATAATCCCGGTGATCCCACCGGAATTCTCTATTCCCGGAGTGAACTTGAGGAGATAGCAAAAATTTGTCGTGAATACCATACGTTTATTCTCGCCAATGAAGCCTACAGCCTCTTAACCTATGATCCCGGGCGATTCGTCAGTATGGGAACTATTTATCCTGAAGGAACTTTTGTCTTAAACGGGCTCTCAATGGATCGCTCTGCGGGAGGATACCGGATTGGAACCTGTATCATGCCTGAAGGAACGGACCGAAAAGCAATCGAAGCTTTTGTGAAAGTTCTGGCTACGGTGTATTCAGCCTCTGCAACTCCGATACAACTGGCTGCGGTTCAGGCGTATCTTCCTGATCCTGCTATGGATACCTATCTGCATGATACTCGTGAGATTCATCGGATCATGGCTACACGGCTGGCAATCAGGTGCAGTCAGATTGAAGGAGTCAAAGCAACTATACCGGAAGGCGGGTTTTCCTTTATGGTAGATCTGAATGCGATGGCTCATGAGCTGCAGGCTGCGGGAATGATGTATTCGAATGATCTCTCGCCCGCAATGATTCAACACCCCTATCATATTGCTACCGTGACCGGTGAAGCAATGATGGCTGCATATGCGGATTTCTACATCCGGTTTTCAGCGACAGATTATGATGGGGAGAAAGCCCTGGCAGAGTATCGGACTTCTCCACCAAAAAGTGCTGAAGAAGAGGATGCGTTCTTTCACCGGCATGGCCTGAGGATGATTACAGGAATTGAAATGTTTCAAACCTGGATACAGGATGTGAAATCAGGAAACTTCATGTACCATCGCAAGAACGATTAACCCGCTTTTCTATTGGAAATTTTCAGAATCTGGAGAGAGGTTTCTCCAGTATCAGCACCTCTTCTTTCTTAAAAACCCGGTTGCTCCTGCTGTTCCCACCTGCTGCACCCTTTCCGTATGAGCAGCCATGCCGGAATCGCCAGTATCACCACACTTATGGAGGCCCAGGGGTTAGAGAACGCAATAGAACTCCATATGGCGGTGACAATACCGATCACCAGAAAGTATCTGCCCATCACCGTGATGTCATATACCAGAATGTGGGGGGAGAGACCGGCAAGCCATATGGTTACGGAAACCGCAAAAAACGATATTGATATGGCTAACACTAAAACCGGTATCAGATATGCTTCCTCACCGGTAAGGAGGGTGACGATGGTCAGGAATGCTGTCGGCACTATCTGAAGGACGGCAAAGCTGGATAACTTGCTCATAATCACCATCCTGACACTGACCGGAAGGCAGGCATAGGTAGTGAATGAATCAAATGCCGTCAGCCAGGTATACATCGTTGAAGCAATGATACCGGTGGTGATGGCAAAAAGAAACAGAATATTGCGGTGAGGAATATATGTTGATGTCAGGGTTAAAAAATACCATATCACCACGAGCGGAATCAGAAAGGAGAAGAGCGTCTGACCTACTGCACTCCCACTGCGATATAAGTCAATCACATCTTTCGCGGTGAGTGCAGGGCATGGAAACCGGGAAAATGTCTTTGACAGAGACAGAATTTTGTCCCGGTATCGTTTGGAGGAGGCAGCACTCTCCGGGTTGAAGACCAGGATTGATATCGCAGAGATCGCAACGATTCCAATTACTGTCTCACCCAGAAGAGTCCAGGAAAATGATGAGAACAACATCACCGGAGGGAAGAATCCTGCCGGATTTTGTCCGGTTATCATACTGAATCCTCCTGTTCCTAAAAGGAGGAGAGCGATTATCACCAGTAATGTACTTTTTGACCGGGTGTAAACGGTAGAGAGGAGAAATACCAGAGACAGACCGATGAGAAATGAGAGGGTGAGGGTAAGGGTGAGCAGAAACGGGATGATGACCGACAATCCTATTATGAGTGAAGCGAGGAAAAATCCGGCGGCAAAGGGAAAAACCCAGAGGAAAAAGTAGTAACAGAGATCTTTCACCACAAATATCGTGAAGATTCTCCGGTCTGATACGGGCAGGCATCTGACTGAGTAGGCTATCAGACTCGCCTGTCCAAACCGCCGGTTCATTGCTTCATTGCCAAGAAGCCCGAATGCTCCGGCCATGCATCCCAGGAGGAGATAGTTTGCATGAAGAATTATCGAAAGATTTCCTTCCGGAAGGGTTGTCCTGATGAGTGGAAGCAGGAATGTTCCCATAAATGCCATCCCGGCAACCAATACGGGAAAGAGGGCAAAGCTCAGTCCGCCAAACATCGTGGCATGGACCCGCCATTCCTCTTTCATCATTGACAGAAAGAGGCTAGCCATGGATATTCCTTTCCACAAGTTTAAGGAAAAATTCGTCAAGATGCTGACCGCAACTTTTCAGATCGGCTATTGTTCCGGAATATAGGAGTCTGCCTTTATGCAGGATGATGAAATCTGAGCATATCTCCTCTGCTATTGCGAGAATATGGGTTGAGAGGACAATGGTATTTCCGGCTTTTACATAATCTGCGAGAAAATCCTTGACTTTTTTCTGGACTATTGGATCAAAATTGATCAGGGGTTCATCGATGAGAGCGAGTGTGGGTTGATGAATAAAAGCCTGGGTGAACATGAGTTTCTGCCGTGTTCCCCGGGAGAGGTCTTTACAGAGTACATCTTTTTTATCAGCATAATCAAGGAAATCAAACCACCAGTCTGCCCGAGCTCTGATATCAGACATTTTCCGCAGGCTTCCTACCATGTCAAGGTACTCAAGAGCAGTCAGAAAACTGGGGGGAGTCTCTTGCTCTGGGATAATACCTACCAGTTCACGGATTCGAATCGGATTTTTGAGGACATCTTCCGCAAGAATCGTCGCGGTTCCACTGGTTGGGAGAATCTGTCCGGTCAGCATCTTGATCATCGTAGTTTTTCCGGATCCGTTCGGACCAAGCATACCAAAGAGTGCCCCTTTTCTTACGGTGAAAGATATCGCATCCACTGCCCGGAGATCCCCGTACATTCGGGTGAGAGCATGTGCCTCAAGGATTGATGTCATAGATTCGTACTGGAGATGTATTGTTGGTCACTGCATAAGCCTTCGCGTTCCGGCGAATGTATCAAATTTAAACCAGAGCCTTTTTTCTGCCTTAGGTGTTCTTATCTATTATGGGTCCGAGAACCGAAGAGAGTGACCGGGTATCTTTCCCCGTCAGGACAAAAATTCTTCTGGTTTTTCTTGGACTATCCATTTCCGCACTCCTTATTGCAGGAATCGTAACCTTTTCTCAAATGGAGGAAATAAGTCGGTTTGCCTGGGAACGAAATAATAATCTTGGAAATCTCGCCGGAGATGACAGCGCAGCTGCATTAGAAGAGAGTGCCCGGATCTCTCTCCTTAAACTGGCGCAGGATCAGGCATATATCAGCAATATTATCTTTGAGCAGGTCAGTGGCGAGACTGAAGTGATGGCTGCGTATGCGGCTGAAATTATGCAGAATCCTGCCATGATTCACGATAGACCCTATTATCTGCAGAGTGAACGGCCTCCTGATGTAAATGCGACTACAGTTCTGTATCTGGCTCCCGGAGTTTCTGAATCCCTCCCTCTGTCAGAGCGGAATGCAACCGGTATGCTTGATAAGATCTTTATTCCGGTGTTTCATTCGGATCCGGATATCACAACGGTGTATGTCGGAACCTCAACCGGGATGACGATGATCTATCCCTGGACTGACGGACTTGATGCAACGTTTGATCCCCGGACCCGTGACTGGTACAAACTGGCCGATGAGAGTGGTAGCCTGACCTGGTCTGAACCCTACGTGGATCTTCTGGGGAATGGTCTGATGGTTACCTGTTCTAAATCTGTGCATGATCCGGAGAAGAACTGGACCTGGGTGATCGGGACGGATGTGACCATTGAGACGATCAACAAGAATATCATCGGGACTCAGGTTGGTGAGCGGGGATATGCAATGCTCATTGATCAGCAGGGAGATGTCATCACTCGTCCTGGTCTTACTGCCGGAGATCGTCGCTGGGATGATTCATTTGATTCGGAGAACCTGCTGGAGAGTGGGAATGTGGATCTCGTGGCAACGATTCGGAATATGACTCTTGGAAAAAGCGGTATCTCCCGGGTTTCGTTTGATGATGGAGATCGGTTTATTGCCTATGCTCCAGTTCAGAGTGTAAACTGGAGTGTGGGTCTGGTCATGCCGGTGGATGAGATCATCTCTCCTTCTCTTGCATCAAAAAACCGTATTCTTGCATCGACAAATGAGACTGCAGAGCATATCTCCCGGCAGATGAAGATGATGCAGTCGGTCTTTGTCTTCCTTTTTGTTCTCCTTGTCAGCGTGGTAACTTTGCTCACCTACTTTTTCTCCCGGTTGCTCACCCGTCCGCTTCAAAACCTGCAGGAGGGGGCAGAGGCTATCGGGAGAGGAGACCTTGAGTATCGGGTTGAGATTTTAAGTCATGATGAGTTTGGAAGTCTTGCCCGGTCATTTAACTCGATGGCTGCGGATCTCAAGGATTATATCAGCACTCTGCGGAGAACCACTGCCGAGCAGGAGCGGATGCTTCGGGAGCTGGAAATTGCGAAAGGAATTCAGCAGAGTTTTCTCCCGGATGCTGCTCCAGATCTTCCCGGATACGACCTTCAGGGTTTTAATCTCCCGGCAGCAGAGGTTGGTGGAGATTTCTTTGATTTTATTCCGGTAGGTGATGAGAACTGGGGGCTCGTCATCGCTGACGTAGCCGGGAAAGGTGTTCCTGCTGCTCTTTTCATGGCCCTGTCCCGAACCTTAATCCGGGCAAGTACCTCTGGTAGTGAAGATCCGGCAGAATCGATAATCGATGCAAACCGGCACATCTGCCTGGATTCAAAGGCGTGCATGTTTGTGACTCTCTTCTATGCAATTCTCGATACCCGGAAAAAAACGTTAACGTATATCAACGCCGGGCATAATCCCCCGTTTCTGCTCGGGACCGGGGATGAACATATCACCCTTCTGAAAGCAGGAGGGATCGCTCTTGGGGTGATTGATGAGATTGAACTGGAATCCGTAGAGGTCCAACTCAAACCTGGAGATGTAGTCGTGCTCTATACTGACGGGGTTACTGAAGCGACCAATCATCTGCAGGAAGAGTATGGTACGGATCGGTTGACACAGATGGTAGCCCGGATGCACGACAGATCAGCAACTGAGATCATTGATGGAATTGTCAGTGATGTAACCTCGTTTGCAGCTGGCCGGCCCCAGTTTGATGATATCACTATCATGGTCCTGAAAGTTGACAGGGAATGAGCCGGAAATCTGCTCTTTTTAAAATATTTAGAGTTTTAATCAGTTCTCTGCTACAGCCAGCTGAAACAGGCTTACTACATCGTTGAGATTGCAGATGCCATTGTGATCAAAATCAAAAGCCCAGACTGGCTCACTCTCTTTGATAAATCCGGTATTATTAAAGAACACAACGATATCGTTAAAATCGAAGTTTTCATTTCCGTTGATGTCTTCATATAATCTGTCGCTGTTGAGATCCAGAGGGAGCGGGAAGGAACCTCCTGCAGGACGCGGAAATGGCAGGATCTCTTTTACCTCAACAGGTAATGCGGTGTATCCTGTGCCGTATGATGAACCGGAATCTCCGGTTGCCTCGTTCAGAACACAATGGAGTGAGGATGTGCCGTTTTGCGATCCAAAGAGGGTCAGAGACGCGAGGGTTACTCCGGTTGATTCATTTGAGATATGATGATTCCCATCAGAACCACTGATCTGGAGATGATTTTCATCCAGCCAGAAGACTTCGGGATTGGTTATCCAGGTCGGGATTCCCGTGATATATGGCGTAAATGGTGCTCCTTCTTCGGTATAGATGGTGATATTGAAATGCTCAAGCCCGTCAGGCAGGGTGCTTACCAGAAATGAACCATTGGTGATATCCCCTTTGATGATTTGAGCATTCAAAGGATTTGTGGTCAGCGGAAAGGTCTGCCCATCATCGATGACAGGAAAGATTACTATGTTGGAGTTCCCTCCGCACGGACTGGGATTATCGACAATTACGTAATGCTGACCGGGTGTGGTAATATCTGTTGCCAGAATCCGGGCAGTTATCTGATAAGGAGAGTGGTATTGTAATGTCCGGTCCTGCCAGTCCCAGTACACCCGGCTCTCGGGAATGAAATAGTTCCCATCAATGGTAAGTGTGAATGTCGACATCCCGGCAGCAATCGATGAAGGATAAAGAGACAGGATGACAGGGGCAGGCCAGGTTGTGGCATCCTCAGCAGTGGAAGAGGCGTTCTGTATTGTCGGATCGCATTGATCCCAGGTTATGTCTCCTGCAGTAGCGAAGCCCCCCATCCCGATTAGAAGGAGACATCCGATCAAAATTCCCTTTTGGACAAGCCTTCCCGTCGTCATACCAGATATTATCTTTTATCAATATTTCATTATAAAACATCTCCAAGAGATACCTGAATCCTTCTGGAAAAACTGGTGATGAAGGTCCTCAACATTTCAGGTGTTTATCCTATAGGGATCCAAATACCTGGGATCTATCTGGTGGATTTTTGTGGTGAATGCATCAATCGGAGGATATTTTTCCTTGCCCGAATCAGTTCAGCAATACTCCATGCCTGGCAGATTCCTCCCGCAGGATGATAGGGAGCTTTTCCGTCAAACAATTCTGGCAGCATCCCTGCACCATCAGTCAGGAAATGATGCCAGAGTGGCATAATCACCGGAGTTATCTCATCTGCATGAAACCCGTACTGGATCAGGGCATCAATATAAAATCCCATCTGCCAGGGCCAGACCATACCATTGTGATAGGACATATCTCCTTCAAACTGGTCATAATACTCCGGAGATCCGGGTGCACAGGTCCGAAGGCCATAGGGAGTTAAGAGTTTTTCTTTCAGAACAGAAATGGCCTGTCTTCCTTCATCAAATGGTACCAGCCCGAATGCAAGAGCGATAACCTGATTTGACCGGATGGTCGGATCAAATGGTTCAATCACATCATACAGGCATCGGGTCTCGGGATTGAAGAATGCCAGGAATTCTCTCCTGGCATCTTCAGATGAGACTGGCACTTTGAGTTTTAAAAACTCCATCAACTCCAGAGCCAGAATCCAGAGAGCATTTATTTCAACCGGAATTCCGGATCGGGGGGTAAAATGGGTATCCATCCATGTAGACCCGGCAGTGACGGTAATCAGACTCCCGGACCGGGATGCAACTTCACTCTCCTGGTACAGATGGAGGAGTTCTTCCAGTTCATGCCGGATGGTTGTGACAAATGGCGAGCCCGGAAGTTTTTGCACATACCGAAATAATGCCCAGAAAAACCAGAGGGTTGCATCTGCAGATTGGTATGAACCAGGATACCGGTTTATCAGAAGACCCGCTTTCTGTTTTCCCAGATGCCATCTGAACACATCTTCTGCCTCACGGAACCAGCCAGATTCAAGGAGCAGACCGGGAAGGCTGATGAAGGTATCGCGTCCCCATGACTCGGTAAACCAATGATATCCGGCAAAAATTTCTCCGTTATGCAGACAGAGTCGTGATGCATGGGAGATGATATCCTCCTGTTCCTGACTATCTTCCGGTGTTCTTCTTTCTGGAAGGCTTAATGGCCGTAGCCGGATCTCCACTACCTGATCGTGAACTGTGCCGGAGAAGAAACCGGGAGAGATGTGATCTTCCCAGGCATCATATCCGGTCTCCTGCTCTTTTGGATAGTACGCGTTCAGGTACCACTGGAGATCCTCAGTGAAGGAGAGGGGGGAAGAGATAGCACAGTCGTTGAGGATGAGTGATTCTCCTATCTCTGATGAGCTGATGATCGGATCCCGGGTAAGTTCACGGACCGGACGATTGGTCATTATGGGGCGTATCATCAGGGATGCCGTTCCCGTCACTTCATACCGGATTACCAGTCCATCATCAAAACTGATGGTTTTGACAATTCGAACATCCGGGAGCATGAACTCCTGCCGTAAAGGATACAGGGTAGCACCGGTGGAATATGAGAGTCCTTCACCCAGAAATGCATCTCCCCACCATCCGGATGAGAGCCGAATCCCGTTTACCTCATCATGGAGGGCCTGGAGCAGCACTCTTCCCTGGTACACCAGAAGACCATGATATCTGCGTGTACAACCGGCAAAAGATGATGAACAGTACATCTCACCTGATACCATCAGAAACTCCCTCTCCTTTGCGATATCAGGATTCTGCAGTTCTCTCCCAAATCTGATGAGGGTCGGAATAGTTTCTAAGTCTCTCATATTTTCCGGAATTTTGCTTCCTTCCATCATCAATTTCTCATTGGTTTCTGGTTCATGTATGAGATTCTTCAAAACTCTTCTCTTTGTATCCCGTCCCATTTTCTGCTATGGGGGTCATTGTGATCCATAGAATCAGGAATCGGTTACAACTCTTTGTACACGTAGAGAACCTGATCAGCGATTGCATCCCAGAAGAACCGGCGGTCTACCTGGTTATAGCCACCTCGGGACATTCGTATCCGATCATTCTGATTCTCGAGATAATAATTTACGCCCCATGCCACTCCGTCAGGGGTCGGATCTACTACAAGTCCGGTAATTCCATGCTCGACATTTTCTGCAAGGCCGCCCACCCGGGTTACGACAACCGGGCGGTTTGCACTCCAGGCCTCCAGAAGAACAATGCCAAATGGTTCGTTTCTGCTTGGGATCACGACAATATCACTTGCATGAAGGAGCCGGACATATTCTGAATCACTGATAAATCCGGGAAACTGAACCGGCATTCCCTGAGTCCGGTTCATGAGCCATTCACGCATGCCTCCCCCTCCTGCCATAATAAAACGGGCGTTCCAGAAACGTTCAACAATCTTCGGGATTGCATCTACGAGAATATCCGGGCCTTTCTGGTACACCATCCTTCCGATAAAGACGATGAGGGGATCGAGATAATGCACCCCGTATTTTTCCTTTATCGATCCGGGATCAATACTGACATCAAACTGTTCTTTTACTACTCCGTTCGGTACCACTTTGATCTTGTCTGGATCAATTTTGTACAGGTCGATGACTTCCTGTCTGAGTAACCAGGAAACTGCAATACAGCGACCTGCTATCTGACCGGCATACCATTCTTTTCCACAAATCTCATGGTATTCCCACCAGTCTCCATGCATCCCGCCGTTTCTCCCAAATTCTGTAGAATGATAGGTAAAAACTGTTCGCCGGTGTCTGAGTTCGTGCAGAGCCTCAACAACATGCCAGTCATGAAAATGCAGAATGTCAAATGGCTCCTGATCATACTGATAAAATCGTTGCACAAGCCCGTGAGAAAGGTTGGAACAGTACTCAACAACATTGGATCCATGCGGCCGCCAGACATGATACTGGACCCCGCTCATCTCAAAGTCTTCATCCCCCCGGGTGAAGAAGTGAACCTCGTGCTTTTTCGCCAGTGACTGGGCGAGATATGTTGCAGCGTTAGATAGTCCGCCGACGCGCTCAGAGTACAGACTTTCCCAACAGAATATTGCGATTTTCATCCTTTCCTCACGATAGTATTGATTATCATTTAGAACTTCACATATTACCTGATCTGATTCAAGAGTGTTTCTGTCCTCATTCCGATGGATTTATACGAAAGAATCAAAATTGGACATCGCAGAAGCAAAATCCTTCGGATCATATACAGAGGATGGATGATTATCCTATTAAATACCTCTCTGTAAATAGAATCCTCATGGAGAACTATTACACGTTGGGATAAGATTCAACGGTGTATGAGAGAAGCAGATGCAAAAAAGGATGAGACTGAGAGAAGGCTAAACAGCACTCCAGAGAGCATCACGACGCTCTTCTGCTGCCTTGATGAGGTCCTGACGGGTATGTGCTCCTTCAAGAGCAATTGCGAGGGTTTCATCTCCTATGGCATTTCTAGCCCATTCCGCAAAATGCCCCTGATTCCGGTGATATTCAATAGAGTCGGCAGGAACAATGGAGAGCATCTCTGCAAACTGATCGAGATCAAATGCGACATGGCCGGTAAAGCCCACCTGGCTGGAAAAATAAAATGCGTTATTCACACACATCGATCGAAGCGGATGCATCGGTGCCTTTGCAGGATCATTAATGATACACTGCTCTTCATAATCCGCAAGGATGTCCATGTAGGTAATAAAAGCTTGATGTTCAGGCTGGTGACTGAAGTATGTATGGACTTCCCCACAGGATCCGTGTTTACAGGACATGTAATAGAAATGATCACTGATCTGCAGGTACCGCCATAATTGCTCATCACAGGTAAATCGCTGTGCTCGCTGAACTGCCCGTGATGCATTCTTCTGTTTCCGGTTTTCTATCCATGCCGTCGCATCTTTTTCTGAATCAGCCCAGGAAATGGGGAGGGGTATGGAAAACTCCTCCCTCACCGGATACTTCAGGACATCAGAAGGCTTTACCATCTCAACTCCCGCCTGCCTCATCTCCGGGCCCAGATGACGGAAAAATTCAAGAATTCCGGTATCAGCCCAGTAGTGCTCGCCTATTGTTTCATAATCAATAAACACGGGGATGAAATCACCGGGTGTCTGCGAAACCCAGTGAGCATATTTGTCTGCAGTCAGAGGCCAGGCCTCCCAGTCCCGGCAGGTAAATCTGAATGCGATGTCATCAGAGAGTTTGAAGTTCCGCATGATGAGGGGAAGACCCTGACACTGGTACAGGTAATTTGCACTTCTCCACTTGAGCAGATGGTCAACTCCTTCTGAGTAAATTGCAGAAAATCCAAGTTCCTTGACGGTCTCCGCAATCCGGTTGTCCAGGATAAACTCCGTATTTTCAAAGACTTTCGGTTCTACTCTGAATATGTCACGAAGCATCTGGCGATGCATATTCACCTGCTCCCGGAACTCATCCATTGACCAGAACAAGCTGGATATACTATGGAAGTACGTCTGGGAGATCATCTCGACATTAGGATGCTGAGCTGCCTGAATAAAAAGTTCCAGAACATCAGGAGCCCATCTCTCCATCTGTTCAACCAGAATTCCGGAGATCGAGAAAGCACAGGAGAATCCCTCATCCAGTTGTTCCAGAATGATTGAGGTAGCCGGATCATAACATTTGTTACAGATACGAAGGAGCAGTTCTTTATTGGCAGGATCAAAGTATCGGTCGATATGATTGTCTTTTCCTTCCTCCTGGTTGTAGACGAATTTCTTATTCAGGCGATATGGTTGATGAACTTCAAATCCAAGACAGAATTTGCTCACTGGGGTCACCTGAACCTGATGTACATGGAATTATTCTCCGATCCAAATTGAAGAGCCCGCTCTGAATATCCGGAACCCTGATACATGATATTGATACTATTTTGCAGAGGTATAAAAATATGCTGCGTATTTTTGATTCACGATCGGGTATTTTTCCAAATGCGAGAAAAGAAACTTTTTATTACCAATAGAGAGCATGGTAATTGATGGAATTAGAAGTAATGCGGTTCATTACCGATCCTGTCCTGTACGCATTTCTAATTCTGACTATACTTGCATTTCTCTGGAAATTTTTAAAGATGTGGTTTCTCTCTATCTTGACCTGTGCTCTTTTTGGTGGACTTATCATTATTATATTGATAACTATCGGGCAGATAATTGGTGCAGAAGATCTCATCCGGTATCTTATTACTTCACATTATCGTCTTTTGGGAACCGTGGCTCTGAGTTTCCGTGATATTCTTCTTCTCCTGCTTTTGGTCATTGCATTTCAACTCGCTCTTGCCGGGCATACTCTTGATCTGGAAAAGAAGATCCATGCAGGCATTCCCTGGTTTGCCCGTAGAGCAAGTCATCATTATGAGATGGAAAACACCTTGGACATGCACTGTAAAAAAGGCAGATGAGGGAATTTTCCAATCTTTGGTTTTTACTCTTCTCCAATGTCTTCGTTCCAGAGATCCGGATGTGCTGATATAAACTCCGTCATTAACTGGCGACAGGAGGCGAGATCATAATTGATCACTCTTACTCCCTGTGATTTGAGAAATTCTGCAGCTCCATCGAACGTTGTTGCTTCTCCCACTCTGACCTCAGGGATTTTGAACTGCACGACTGCACCGGCACAGAGGAAACAGGGCATCAGGGTTGAATACAGAATACAATTCTGGTATGAATGGGTTCTTCCGGCATTTCGAAGGCAGTCGATCTCGGCATGACTCATCGGATCGCCTAATTGCTCCCGGCGATTATGCCCTCTGCCGATGATCACTCCATCCCTTACCAGAACACTCCCGATAGGGATTCCTCCTTCATCTCTTCCCTTTTCTGCTTCTGCAATCGCTTCGAGCATAAAGGGATCTGCAGTATCCCAAGACAGCAAATCCGGAGAACCCAGGATCTCATCTCCCTCCTCCCACATCGGATCCACTATTGCAAGAAACAGCAGTTCATCAACGCCAATGTTTTCAATATACTGCACTTTTCCGGGAGGAATATATGCAAGCATTCCTGGTCTGAGCACTTCGCTCTCATCTCCGATATGCATCATGCCCGTCCCCTGGAGAATAAAATAGGCTTCTGAAGAATGAAGTAAGGTATGGGGAAGAGTTGCTCTTTGCACCGCTACTTTGGCATGGGCAATGCTGTACCTGCTCATGACTGGGACATTCAGATTTTTTGGATGAAACAGTTCACCAAGGACACATTTGTCCATGACTTCTGTATGGGTCGTGTCAGCAATATCTACAATAATCATGATGGTACTACCATCGACATCCATAAAAGGAGTATGTTCCGGGTTTTTCCGGCGAATTTCAGGGATCGATATACTCATCTAGAATGATGGCAAAATAGTCTTCAGTATCATGATTACCACCATAATTCTGATTATTGCCGGTCTTCTGATTTTGTTTGCCCTCTGGCATATTATCAAAAGTATTACTCAGCTGGCTATCAACTCAATTCTGGGAATTCTCCTGCTGTTTATGGCAAACTTTCTCCATATCTTTAGCATTGTCGGTAAACCAGATATGCCCATCACCTGGATCTCCCTGATTGTCTGTGCTCTTGCAGGAATCCCCGGAGCGATCCTTCTGATGGTTCTCTATATCGTCGGATTAATCTGATCGAAAAAAAGGTATGAGACTGGCAGGTACTGCCTCTCTCAGTATCTGTTTTTATGCAGTGGATGATTCGGGGCTGGTGATGATCAGCGTCAGAATTCCTGAATCTGCGGGTCCAAATAACTCGGAACCGTCATAGACACCCCGATAATAGTGGAATCCCGGACGTTTTGGTGTATCAGTCATGCCCACGGTTCCATCTGAGCGGGTGGTGACATTTCCACTCCCGTTCATAAACCAGGTGAATCCGTCTTCAGAAAAGAGCATGGTTACTAGCTCTCCGGCCATCGGGAATCCGGATGGATCGGTGAGAGTAAAGGTCACCTGTGCCTGTTGCCCGATGGACACTTCAGACGGGCTTACCTGGCCGGTTATTTGAGGAGCCAGTGATGTCTCATTGAGTGACTCTGGTTCCCGAACTGTTAAGGGAAGAATCTGGGAGAATAGTGGCTTTCCTGTTTTCTCCCGGGCGGATACCACTGAGAGATAAGAAAGACCTGCTGAGGAAGGACCGCTGATATTGCAGGCAAAAAACCCGTCTTTATTAGTGATGATCTCAGCATTAGCCTTGTACCGATCCCATATCTGATCTGCAAAATTATACCAGTATATGTTCAGTATTCCATAGGGTATCGGATCTCCATTACCGTCAGCGAACCATCCGGATATCGTAACATTTTCTTCGGTCAGGATCGCTGCCGGACTCATGGCTGCATCAATGGTTCTGATATCTTTTCGCTCCCGTGCAGGAGCACTGAAGGTATCATCCTGGAAAGTGAGCGGAAGGATATCACTTAAACTCTGGCTCCCAATTCCTCTGTCAGCAACTGCCCGCAGATTGGGATCATATGGCCCGGTAAGGTGGTATGCCGTGGTGTAAGTCCCGTTTCGATCGGTGCTCAGTACGTCACCAATTTTGGTATACGTGTTATTTCCGGTCCGATGCTCGAGGGTTACCGGGATATGTGCCACTCCTTTTCCTTCACTTGATAACTCACCTCTGAAGGAAATATTCTGACCCGAGTAATAGATCTGCGGCTCTCCCTGAAGCGTGAGATCTGCGGTATCCGGCTTTGTGGGAGAGGAAGTATTGGTTTCATTCGGTATCTGGTCAGGTGAAGTTTCTGCAAGAATCAGATCATCTTCTGGTGAGAAATTTACAGAGAGAAGAATATCCTCTGTGCTGTTTTTCTTTGCCAGAATTTCTATCTCATTGCTTCTGGTCTGGTTGGTCGTTTTGAAATCAGAACCCTGGTACGAAGCCTGATACCTGATGATTCCGGTGCTGTTTATGATATCTGAATAGAGGAATCTGCCTTCTTCATCAGCGGTAAGATTCTGGTATGGCATTGGTGCTCCATCAATGCCCCTGGATAAGGTGAGATCCGCATTGGGAATAGGTCCAAAGACATTGCTAATGACTCCGGAGAGGTTTACCATCTCTCCTTCCTGCAGGTAATACTCATCAGGTTCAATAGTAAGGGTAATCTGAAGTCCGGTTACTTTTCCGTCATCTCCAGATACGCTGAGAATGGATCTCCATTCGTCTGCTGTATGCTCTGCCTGTAGTGCTGCCAGAGATCCGGAGCAGGATAACGCGAAAAGAATAGTAAAAAGGATGAAAAATGATGTAACTCGCATGGTTCACCTATAGAACTGGATCATATCCGGGGAAGGGGTTTCTCCCCTGGCTGCAGATATCTGAACTGCACATATCTGCCTTCGAGCTCGTTAATGGTCTTGGCTACATACTCTGCCGACCGTTTCTCCATTTTTGTTTTAATGGTACCAGCCCGATCCGGACGCAGGGATAATGCATTCTCATATCCCTTGATTCCCTCCTGGTAAAGATTGAGAGATTTGAGTGCTTTGCTGGCAGACGCTCCTGCGGTGGGAATTGTCAGGAGTGCAAAGATGACATCAGATCGTTTCTCCCAGGTCATCCCATCTCCAGGATTTATTGACACGGATCGGGAATACTGGTCATACGCCTTCAGGTATTGGGCACGTTCAAGTGCAATATCCCCAATTGCCGAAAGATATACCGGATTGTCCGTCTGAATTGAAAGAACGCGGGAGAAGGCCGCATCTGCTTCAGCGGGTTTTTCTATGCGAAGAAGCATACGTGCCTTTTTAATGAGTAAAACCGGGTTCTCCGGGTCCTGTGTCAGAACCTGATCGAGAGAGGCAATGGATCCGGGAATATCTCCAGCCTGATACAGCGCTTCACTTTTCTGGAGATATAGGTCAGGAGTGCCCTTTCCCTGATTGATGAAAAAATCATAAACTGCAACAGCAGTCATTGGCCTTGCAGTCATCATTGCAACACTGGAAAGAATACTGCCGATTGGTGGTTGGTATTCTTCAGGGATGACTGTCTTTGTTGATTCAAGAAATACCGCGGGGAGAAGAAGAATGAGGAGCAGAAGAACAACAAGGACAATGCCGGTCAGATGGGTAAGTCGCATCAGGTCCTCCTTGGTGTCATTGTCCTGGTGTTATTCGCATTTGAGCAGATATTGTGATATTGACCAATTTTCACGCTGACTCCCCCTGATTATGATGCCGGATTTCCTGATGAATTATCACTCGTGCGAATTCTGATTGTCATATCAGGCTCCGGACCCCGGTCAAACCAGGTATCAATCATTCCGGGAGCCAAAAGTTGTCCGAGGGTTCGCATCTCCCGCAGGCTGTACTGACCGGGAGATGTTGGATTGTCAATGTAGCAGTAGGTATACAGGGAACCAAAGAGCGGAAGCAGGGGCCTTGCATACCGGCAGATTGTCCCGGTAACGCTGACGATGAGAGGTTTTGGTGCATTGTTGGTGAACTCCAGAAGTTTCAGAAGGTCGCCTGAGTCCTGGGGGGATACTGCAATTTTTGGTATATCTCCAAAGGATTTCAAAACCGTATACAGAGCCTTCAGTTCATCCAGAGAAAGCATCTCATTTCGATGACAGGATGCAATGATACTTTTTCCTGCTTTTTTCAGTTCAGATGCATATTGTTTATACCGGATTTCCACATCCACTACGGTAACATAGGGGAGATATGGCTCCATTTGGTTCATCCATGCTGCAGCATCACCGGTAAATAATCCCCCTTCTTCCCGGGATCGCAGAGTCAGGATGATCTGACCCGGAAAATCCCTGGCAAGCCGCTTGAACTTATCTTCGCAGGGTTCTGATATCAGATCCAGTCTGATTTCCACGGCATCTGCATCAGCTATCTCGTACGAATCAAACTGTTTCACGTTTGAGAGAGAGGCCACTGCCTGAATGATGGTTCCGTCGCTTCGCATGGATGGTTGCATGGTATTATCCCCTGCCTACGATACTGACCCCGGAGAACCTGACTGAAGGAAGAATCAGGGATCCCATTGTCCGGGTCTCCACTGAACAGCCTTCCCCGTTTTTGAGAAGGTCAAAAACGTTTCCGGAGAGCATTCCGGTTTTGATCGGAGTATCCAGGGCTCCATTGGATATATGGAATGGGGAGGAGAGTTCTACCGAGAAGTCACCAGACATCGGATTTGCCGTGTGAGCTCCGATGAGATCATGCACATAGACGGCGTCTTCAGCCATGACATCGATCTCGTTCCCGGTGAGAATCAGGTTATGATGCCCAATCCCTGGAGCACCGCTCATTCCGGTTCTTACTGCATGCCCGGTCGGAGTTTCATTATACCGGTACGCAGTCTTTAGATCATATGCAAAAGACTTCAGAACTCCATCTTCAACAAACGCCGTCTTTTGAACCGGAGTTCCTTCGCCATCCCAGAGACAGTTGGCTACTCCCCGGGGATCCAGTGGATCATCAATAAGGGAGAACTGCGGATTCATCACCTGTTCACCCATTTTTCCGGCAAAAAAAGATCTGCCGGTATGAACACTTCTTCCAGACAGCGCCGGGATTATTGTAGCGTCAAGAAGACTGGCGAGAGCATGGGGGGAGATGACAATATCATAGGTACCTGTTTTAATCTCCTCGCCCTGTTGCCCTTTCGAAGCAAAAAACGCCGCCTGTTCTCCGACATACTCGGGCCTTGCTCCGTCAAGACACCAGGATGAATCAAATTCATATCCCGTTGATTGCTCTGCTATCATCTCGAGTGAAAGGCTGACATGGGAAGACTCAACTTCATAGAAGAGTCCGTTACTATTTGCGATGGTGGAAGATCCCCGGGAGAGGGTTGCTCCTCCTCCGGTCACCTCTGCTGGCCATCGATCAGCACCCTGAAGCATCCGGTCAATCAGATCCTTGAGGATCGCAGGGTCCGGTTGCACTGCCGGATCAAGGGCAAGTGGTTGCTGGGAGAGATCTTCTTTTCCGGGAAGTCCTTTCCACTCGACCCGGTCAGAGTACCGGGAACTTGAGATTGCTGCGTTCAGGCAACGTTCCCAGCCTTTCAGATCATCAGTAGATGATATTCCGGTTTTTCCATCAATGATAACTCTGATGACCAGACCGCTGCCTTCTGACATCGTTCCGATCTCTATCTGTCTCTGTTTCAGATCCGCAGAGAGGCTGTGACTGGATCCAAGACAGATCTCAATCTCATCAACCCGGTTCTCTGCTGCTTTGAGGATCTGATCAACAGACATCACAACCTCCAACGATTGCATCTTCAAGAAGCAGGTGAGGTGCTCCATCCGTAACCGGAACACTCTGTCCACCTTTGCCGCAATATCCGGGATGGAGCTGCCGATCATTGCCGACCATGGCTACTGAGTGTAGAGTTGAAAGGATCTCTCCGGAGAGGGATACATCCCTCACCATCGTTGTGCATTCACCGTTTTCGATAAGATATCCGTATTCAGCGTTAAACTGGAACATTCCTCTGCCTGGATCCACCTGACCGCCCCGGGATCCTTTGAGAAGGATACCATTTTTGCAGGTCTCCAGTATCTCTTCAAACGAACTGTTTCCGTTCTCGACAAAGGTGTTGCTCATCCTGACAATGGGAATATCCCCTGCCATTCCTCTGCAGTGACCAGCCAGCCCGTTCCCGATAGCTGCCATAGTCTCCTTTGAGTGGATGTATGACTGCATCATCCCGGCTTTGATGATCTCTGTCCTCGCGGTTGCTGAACCTTCGTCATCAACCGGACAGAATCCGAATTCAACCAGAGAAGGATCATCCACGATGGTAATTACCGGCGTTCCGATCATCTCGCCGATCTTTCCCCGAAGTACCGAATTGCCTTCTTTGACCAGATCTCCTTCTGCAGCATGTCCTACTGCTTCATGAGCAAATACCCCGCCCAGTTCAGGATCGAGAATTGCATGCATTTTCCCCCCTTTCGCGGGTTTAGCATCAAGAAGAGATAATGCCCGGGAGGCAGCTTCTCTGGCGATGTCATGACGGTGCCTGATATTCAGACCTCTGATGGTATGATCGCGTTCATATCCCATCTGGACAACTCCGCTTCGGCTTGCAACAGCCAGCACCGAAAATCCACATCGGCAGAGTTCATAGGAATATTCATGTCCGGATGCATCAGAGAAAGAAATCTGCTCTGCTTTTTCGATATAGGTGACCCGCCGGCTGACAATCCCGTCAGCGACAGCAGATTTTTCCAGATCCTGAAGGATTTCTACTTTTTCCTCCAGGCTGATTGTCCGTGGGTCTTCTCCGATCCGGGGGACTGCATGCATGGATGACGGAACTTCTGCAATCTCTACCCGCTTGTTGGTGGTTATTGAAGCACTGAGTGCGTCTTTGAGCACCGTCCGGTTGAGATGCTCGGATCCGGTTTTGTCTCCGGAAACTGAAAGAACGCCCCAGCCAAGGTCTCCAAGAACCCTGACGGTGGCTTTATCGTAGAACGAGGTCCCTGCCTGTTCTACCCGTCCATTATCAATATCAATCTGGGTTACTTCCCCGCTTACCCTTCTGATATCATAATATCGTGGTTCCCCTCCCATTAGACAACCGTCCGGGGGATGGGGATTTCAGGCCCGAGGATGGATCGGGTTGTTGAGTTGGTGATGGATTTAATCCGGTTCAGGAAATGATCCCGATCTTCTGGTTCAAGAGCAATATTGAGAACCTCTTCAATCGTAGATACCGGGATAATCTCAACCATAGACTTGTATTCATCTTCAATCAGAACGTCTTCCAGGTTTGACCTTGGAATAATGATCTTCTTGATACCTGCCTTTGCAGCTGCCTCAATCTTGTAGGTCACTCCGCCGATGGGAAGTACATCTCCTCTGACTGAGAGTGATCCGGTCATGGCAACATCCTGGCGAACCGGGATCTGCTCAAGAGCACTGATTGCTGCTGTTGCAACCGTGACTGATGCCGAATCTCCTTCGACACCCTGGTAGGTTCCGATAAACTGGATATGAATGTCGATGTGCCTGATGTCTTTTCCGGTAAACCGTTTGAGAATTGCCCCGACATTCTTGATAGATTCCTGGGCAATTTCCTTGAGCAGACCGGTAGCGATGATCTCTCCACCTTCTCCCTGTGCCGGGGTAATTGCCGCCATGATTGGCAGAACAGATCCGGCATCGCTTCCCATAACTGCAAGTCCGTTGACCCTGCCGATCTGAGTTCCTTCGACAACAGCCAGTTCGTACTCCCGGGTTCGTCTGATGATCTGGGCTGAGATCTGATCTTCAATAGAGCGAGCCGTCTTTTTTGCCTCGATAACATGGAGTCGGGTCGTCAGCTCTGAGCCTTCCTGTCTGGCAAGGTCACCGGCAACTCTGATGAGTCCACCCATGTCTCGAAGTTTTAATGTCAGGTGTCCCTTGCGGTTTGACCGTCTTCGAGCCTCGTGCATCACTTCATCGATAGCACTCCGGTCAAAGTGGGGAATCATCCCGTCATTCTTGATCTCCTGAGCGATAAACCGGATGAACTTCTCCTGATTCTCCTCGTTATCAGGCATTGTCTCTTCCATGTATACCTCGTATCCGTTCCCTCGGATACGTGACCGCAGTGCAGGGTGCATCCCTTCGATAGCATCGAGGTTTCCGGCTGCGACCATCACAAAGTCACAAGGCACCGGTTCAGTCCGGACCATGGCACCAGAAGATCGCTCACTCTGTCCGGTGATTGCAAACTCTCCTTCCTGCATTGCAGTTAGAAGACTCTGCTGCGCCGAAAGTCCGAGGGTGTTGATCTCATCGATAAAGAGCACTCCTTTATGTGCCCGGTGAATTCCCCCAGCCTCAACCCGGTCATGTGCCGGAGTTTCCAGTCCACCTGACTGGAACGGATCGTGTCTGACATCCCCGAGCAGGGCACCGGCATGAGATCCGGTTGCATCAACAAAGGGTGCGGTGGTGGTCTTCTCATGAGAGACAAGGAGCTTGGGAACCATCTGCTCCTCCCTTGGTGTGGCATACCGGAGGGCCATAAAGACAAATGCTGCCGCGATGATCCCGGTAAGGAAATTATAAGTGATAAAGGAAAATCCGAGAATACCAAGAATCAGGATCATGATCAGCGTGTTTCTGAGCTGAGCTTTTTTTCTCGCTTCAGTTTTATGGGCAGTTACGATCTCTTTTCCCCGCCCGGCTTTTACCGTTCTTACAATGGGTTCATTCGAATCTTCAGAATTTGGATAGACAAGAATGTCCTGCATCTCCTCTTTGGGGAGGAGCTCTGCCATCGCTTTTGCAAGCATAGACTTTCCGGTACCCGGGGTTCCGATCATCATCACATGCCGACGCTGAATGGCGGCTTTTCGGATCACTTCAACTGCGTGATCCTGTCCAATCACCTGGTCGATCAGGATTTCAGGTACCTGAATGACCCGGGAGGTGCCGTCGTCAACTGGTTCTGCAGTCTCTGGTGAACCAGTTGTCTGCTCTTCAGTTCCTTTCGCATCTGATGGGGCCTGGCCTTGAGCAGACTCCGGGTTCTGCTGACCTGCTCCCTCGACCAGGGCATTCTTTACTTCTCCCTGATCCTCCGGAATATTGGTATTTTGCGGCGCTATTCCCTCAGTATCCATTATGTCGTGTACACCTGCATGGCAGTTAATCAATATTCAATCGGGGACAATTGTTTAAGTACTTTCAGCAAACGTATAGGCAGCATGAAGATCATCAGCACCCGGCGCTCCCAGGTTCTTGCAGGTAAAATTTCAGCTGCCCTGCAAAAACCTCTGGTTGATGTCAAATGGACCTGGTTTCCTGATGGAGAGATTTACCTGCGGGCTCAGGATCCGATCGCTGATCAAATGGTGATTGTGGGAAGCCTTGTTGAGAGTGATGATCTTATCGACCTGTTACTCCTTATCGACACCTGCACTGGTTCAGAGATCACTCTGGTTCTCCCGTATATGGGTTATGCACGCCAGGATAAACAGTTTAATCCTGGAGAGCCCCTTTCGGCAAGGGCTATCGCCCGGACCCTTGGTGCCGGTGTTCACAAGGTGATCACGGTTAATATCCATGAAGAGTCAGTCCTCCCCCACTTTGGGGTGCAAA
Organism: uncultured Methanospirillum sp.; assembly: GCA_964624045.1. Taxonomy (GTDB): domain Archaea; phylum Halobacteriota; class Methanomicrobia; order Methanomicrobiales; family Methanospirillaceae; genus Methanospirillum. The sequence continues at coordinate 23,380 of CAZUXC010000011.1, forward strand.
CCCGGGATCTTACTCTCGCTCCAGCAATGGCTGAAGCGATAAAAAATTTCTTTAAATCCTCGCCGCTGATTCTCGGCCCTGATGCCGGTGCAGCAAAACTTGCCCAGGATATTGCTGCTGCGGGTGGATGGGAATCAGACCACCTGCATAAGGTGAGACTCTCCGGAACTGAAGTAAAGATCGAACCGAAGACCATTCCAGTATCAGGCAGGGATGTGATCATCGTTGATGATATCATCTCTACCGGTGGAACCCAGTCAACCGCTTCACGAATGCTCTTTGACCAGGGTGCTGCCTCCATCTCAACGGTATGTGTTCACGGTGTCCTTGCAACCGGGGCTTACACCCATTTAATCAGTGCCGGGGTTTCCGACGTTTCCAGTAGTGATACCATAGAAAGTGCCTGCAGTACCTATTCTGCAGCCGGGATAATCGCAGATGAACTTAGAAAATAATACGGGAGAGTCTGTTCAGGATTCTCCAGCGATCACATCAGATAGTGTTTCAGCAGGAAAAAATCCCTCTCTTGTGCTGGACACATCGGCTTTTTTTCTTTCGATTCCCCTCAAAGGAATTCTGTTTACTGTTCCAAGAGTGGAAGGAGAATTAAAGGATCTCAGGGGGAAAGCCCGGTTCGCGGTCCTTATGGACGAAGGGATGGAGATCAAAGTTCCCCAGGTATCTTCGGTCAAGCGGGCCCGGGAAGCCTCGGTTACCACTGGCGATCAACGGGTATTATCAGAAACCGATATGGATCTGATCGCTCTTGCTTATGAAGTTCAGGGAACCATCATCTCTGATGATTTTGCTCTCCAGAATACGGCACGGGCTTTAGATATTCAGGTGCAATCGATTATTCAGCGGGAATCAGTCCCCCGGGTCTGGCAGATCCGATGCACGGGATGTGGCAAATATTTTGATAAGATGCCGACAAAAGCCGAGGACTGTCCGGTCTGTGGTTCGGCACTGAAACGAAAACATAAATAGCTACCCGAAGATTTCTTTCCAGATGTCTACGATCGAAGATCTCATCCAGAAGGCCCGGCTCCTCCGTAGTGAGGGCCACAGCCCGGGGCAGATCGCGGACGAACTCTCTCTTTCCATGGAGACGGTAACCTGGCTCCTTACTCAGGAGAAAGGTGCCTCCACTCCGAAGGATGTGCATATTGACTGGACTGCGGTAAGTGGTGAAGGTGTCATGCTTGAGGAGAGTGCCATGATGCTCCTCTCCCGGTTTCATACCATGCTGAAGGGGGGACAGGCTCCTACTGCAATTGTTGGGATCTCTGTCTCCGGTATCCCGCTTGCCACCCTCATGGCAGTCACGGAAGAGAGTCGTCTGGCGATTTATCATCCGTCCAAGCATAGCACAGCCGACACTCCTATCGGTTCCATGAGCGGGAACTTTGGTATTCATCCCGGGGATCTGTGCCTCGTAGTGGACGATGTAATCACCTCCGGTGATACGCTTCATGAGGTGGTTGCATACCTGAAACGTCATGGCGCTACGCCGCTTGCCTGCTGTGTCCTGTTTGATAAGCGCGGAATCCGGGAGATTGAGGGTGTACCGGTTTACAGTCTCTTCAGAATATCCCGAATTAATTAGACTACTCTTTTTTTCCGTGATGTTGCGCAACCCATATATAGAACCTTAAATCCACCTGTATCCATACGGAGGATACTCTATGCTTGCGCAACAGCCTGTAATCATCTTACGAGAAAATGTAGAGCGGACGCACGGATATGAGGCGCAGCGCTCAAATATAGCGGCAGCAAAGGCGCTTGCCGAAGCTGTCAGAACCACTCTCGGTCCACGGGGAATGGACAAGATGCTGATCGACGGAACTGGTGACATCACCATCACCAATGACGGAATCACCATTCTTGACGAGATATCAGTTCAGCACCCAGGTGCAAAGATGGTCATTGAGGTCTCCCGGACACAGGACGAGGAGGTCGGGGATGGAACGACCACGGCTGTTGTCATTGTTGGTTCCCTAATGGAACAGGCCGAGATACTCCTGAATAAGAAGATTCATCCAACCGTCATCTGCCGCGGATACCGCATGGGCATGACCAAGGCTCTTCAGATTCTCGACGGCATGGCAACTGCGGTTGATCCATATAACAAGGAGATCCTCTCATCAATCGTCCAGACCGCCATCACCGGTAAATCCATTGAAAATGTCAAGGAGAAAATCTCTGACATTGCAGTAGATGCAGTAGTAGCCGTTGCAGAGAAGAACGGAAAGAAAGTCACCGTAAATGAGGATGATGTCCAGATCAAGTCCCACACCGGGGCCTCAATGGATGATGCTGAACTCGTTCGCGGTGTCGTGCTCGAGAAGACCCGAGTCAACCAGGCAATGCCCCGTTCAATCAAGAATGCCAAGGTAGCTCTTGTCTCCAGTGCTCTTGAGATCCGCAAGACCGAAGTCAAGGCAAAGATCAAGATCAGCAGCACTGAACAGATGGAAGCATTCAGCCAGCAGGAACGGGAAGCCCTGAAAGAGATGTCTGATGCAATCATCAAGACCGGCGCCAATGTCCTTCTTTGTCAGAAGGGTATCGCTGACTCTGCCCAGTACTTCCTTGCAAAGGCAGGCGTTCTTGCCATTGAAGATGTTCCAGAAGCAGACATGAAATTTGCAGCACGGGCACTCAATGCAACTGTTGCAAACAAAGCTGAGGATCTCACCAAGGCAATGCTCGGATCTGCCGAGGGAGCAGAGGAGATCGAGGACACCGAGATGACCAGGATCTTCGGTTCCAAGAACCCGAAGACCGTCACCATTCTCCTTCGGGGAACCACCCGGTACCTTGTTGATGAACTGGAGCGGGCAATGGTCGACGCTACCCGTGTCGTTATGGACACCATGGAAGATGGCAAGTACGTCCCCGGTGGCGCTGCAATCGAGACTGAACTCATCGTCAAGCTCCGTGAATATGCCGGAACTATCGGTGGCCGTGAGCAGATTGCAATTGAAGCATATGCCGATGCATTTGCCGCAATTCCAATCACTCTGGCAGAGAACTCCGGGATGAACCCGATTGACAAACTTGTTGAGTTAAAATCCGCTCACGCCAAGGGTAAGAAGAACTTCGGTCTGAATGTCTTCACCGGCAAGGCAGTTGACATGATCAATGAAGGTGTCATCGAGCCACTCCGGTGCAAGCGTCAGGCCATTCAGTCATCTGCAGAAGCAGTAGAGATGCTGCTCCGGGTTGATGATATGATGGTTTCCAGCAACTCCCGGTGAGTCTGAAACCCTAATACCCCTCTCTTTCGACAATGATTGTGGGTCAGAATCTGTCCGGGGTGTTAGTTTGTTACGCCTTGCAGCTGACCTGAAAAAGTACAAGATTATTGGTGCCGAGGTAGTCTAGTCCGGGAAGGCGGTGGTCTCGAAAACCACTGGTGGTAACACCTCGGGAGTTCAAATCTCCCCTTCGGCGTTAAGTGAGTTAGTTTAATGTTCTTACTTTTTTTGAAGTTTCATTTAGCAAAATGGGGTGTGGTTTTATATTAATTCACCATCCCGAGTAATCCATAATGATAGATCCATTAGGAGTGTTAATTAACTCGATTATAGGAAAGTGAATGATCCTTCAAAAAGAGAAAAAATTCTTGCGTTTCGGACTTGGGCCATTGAAACCTAGGGTAACGTCATGGACGGTATGGCTCAACCATCTCAACCGATGCTCCCTCCATTGTCTGATACTCTGAAAGAAGAAATGGCCCGTGCGGACGTCATGCGTATAGTGGGGGTTGACATAGGCCTTGCCTCATCTGTCTGTCTAGCAAAACTGGAAGGCGAGTATCATATTGATTTATCATATCTCCGTGGATTACTCACTCGAAAAGATGATCGTGACATCGCATATCTTAATGCAACAGCGATTGGGAAAAAATTTAGTAAACATTTGTTTGCTGAGTATGACATCCTCAATCAGCTGATACTAGGAATGATCACATTGTCGATTCGATGTTCCAAATACAAGAACGTGACGATGGAGAAATCGACCCAATATATTTTTTTAAAATAGATATAGAAACATCAGACTGCGAGACAGCCCGCGTTAATCGTCAAACCATATTGGAGTGTGCCTGATCATGGCTCCCTTCATCCGTCAACTTTGGTATTTGCGATATATTGTCTTTCTATGGCCGGCTTCGATGACCAGGAGCATCAGTTTGTTGTCAACGATTTCAATGATTGCCCGATATTCTCCGGTTCGTATTGAATGCAACCCCCTTGCCTTCCCTTTCAAGGGTCCGAGTTTCTCGCGAGGGTTTTCAAGAAGCTCGAGATCAGCAAGAGCGAGCTCAATAGATCTTCTGACTGGTTTTGGGAGGTTAGCAAGGTCGTGTTCCGCTCCGGGAGAGATGACAACCTTGTATTTACTCAAACGTATCTCCAAGTTCTGTCATTACTTCTTCAAGGGTCTTGCATCTACCCGCTTTGAAATCCTCTCTAGCCTCTGCGATTCTTTGAAGCGTTTCTTCGCTCAATGGCTCATCGTCAATGTCTTCGACTATCTCAAGTAGTTCAGCAATAATTCCATCTTCTGTCAGGTCAGACGATCCCCTAAAGGCCATCAGTTTCTCATAGGTCGCTTCGCTCAGAGATACTGTGACAGTCATACCGAAGTATTGTCATCGAAAAGACATATGTATTCCTCTGTACACAACTAGGCCGACATATGAACTGTTTCGGCTAATAAATATGTTATTGAGTTGGCGAAGAGGAGGGAGTCAAGACGTGTTTAAAAAAAGGACCTTATGTTTTGGATCCACTTCGGAAGGAGTAAATCTACCCCCAAGTTTTTCTAGTATTTTAGTAGCTGAATAATTCCATTCGCACATCCCCAAATCTCTGCAGGCCTTTGCTTTTATCCTGTCTATGGTTTCAAAGAGATTACAATCTCCAGTATCGATATTGTGGAATACGCACTCTCCTCCGTTCCAGGAACAACGACGGGTCTTCCGGCTTGGTTGAATGATGTCAATATCCATCTTATTCGGCTACACCTAACCGATCATGATCGAGAATTGTAATTCGTGGAACAGATCGTGTTGCTCCAAGAACGACCGTCATATTCCCGAGTATCTCTTAAGTAGAACGAGCCGATACGTACTCCTAATATATAATAGAATCGATACAGAGTTAAACCGGATCATCAAACGCTCCCCTTCGGTGTTTAATTCTTCGTTTTTTATAGGTTAGTGACAGGCTTTCGATCCTCGATCAGAAAATATCAAGATCCGTCTATTGATGAGACTCAGATAGATGATCTTCTGAACAGAAAGAATCCTATTCAGGATACACAACAGGATTACTTCTGCAATCTTTTTGGTTTTTGGTAAGCCTGCACAGATAACATCCTTTCTCATCAGGACGGGTACAATATCCGGGTTTTCTGGTTACAAACCACTCCCGAATCTCCTTCAGGGGTATTATTGTCATCTTCCCGGCACCGGCTAGACACAATCCTGACGTATCCATCGCCCAAACCGGATACTTTTTGATCTCTGCGGGTACTGGTTCAGAGGGCAACCGGGACAGATCTATTACATCACGGAGACGTTCTGGAGCAACAAGAATCTCTATGTCTGCCAGGATATGATAGAGATCGTTCACATCCTTTTGGTTCCAGTTTGTAAGATTGGATTTCAGCGTCTTCAGTATCTGTTCACATGCTATTGTCCGGCTGGTGGGTTTCTCCCCATTTTGCCAAACCAGGTTTCCTTCCTCATCTGTCGTAACTTCGCCGGATTTGAGATATTGCAAATTTGGCATGTCTTTAAGTTTAACGGTCACGACTCTAACGCTCCAAAAGAATTGATTTCCTGGGCATATTCCACAGAGTTGGGAGACTGGACAGAAATTGATGGAAAGGCATCTGACATAATCTATTATATATGAATGGGTTCTTGAAGATAATCAGGTTTTTTGATGCAGATCTCCTAAAATATGTATCATAATTACGTACCTATCTTTAGCGTCATGAGTTGAATGAGTCCTCACGATTCTTTCTGATTGTCGTTCTACCTTTTTCCTTACGTTCATATTGTCTCCCGGGGCCGAATCTCTTTTATTCATATACTCCCTATATTCAACACAACCGGAGTTTTCGGGGGATGAAATATGGGAGATCTGGTTCGGGTTTTTATAGTGAGTATACTCCTGATGAGTATAGGGTGTGGGGTATTAGCGGGTGAGGAGCCATCTATCGTTCTGGAGAACGGGCATCAGTCACTTCTTTCTGATTTTCGTGCTGATGCGACATCTGGACAGGTTCCAGCTCTTATCCAGTTTTATGATACCAGTACCGGATCTCCGGGTGAATGGCTCTGGAATTTTGGTGATGGGGACCAGGCTACAGTGCAAAATCCACTGCATATCTATATGAAACCGGGAGTGTATTCGGTATCCCTTACGATAACCGGTCCCACGGGTTCGGATCGAAAGACCCGTCTTGGATATATTACGGTGAACCCCGGTTCGGATACTGCAGTCCCTCAGACTGAAATCGTTACCCCGGTGCAGACCACCACTCCATTGATATCTTCTCCGGAAATTCTCACTCTGACTCAGACACCAGAGCCGACAATTACAGTTCTTCCTACGATAACTTCTCTTTCAACTCCCTCTCCTTCTCCCGAGAATACTCCCTCCATCGCATCTCCTCCTGAACAGACCCCGGTTCCATCCGGGACTCTTTCTGAGCGGGATCTGCTGAATCTGTTTGGAGAAGAGATTCATGCGAACTTTACCACTTCTTCTCCTTCAGGTATGGCTCCCCTCACTGTGTCATTCACTGATACATCAACAGGGACCCCGAAAACCTGGCTCTGGGATTTTGGCGATGGGAATACTTCTGATCAGGCTTCTCCGCAGCATACCTACGCAGATATTGGGAATTACTCCGTGAAACTGACTGTTACCAGTTCAGGTGGCTCTGACTCGATCATCGGAGAAGATGCAGTTCAGGTTACTCCGGTTCCTGCAGCTTCATTCCTGGCCCAGCCTTACACGGGTTCTGTTCCGCTTACCGTAGCTTTTACAGACAACTCCTCGGGAAGAAGAGACTCATGGCTATGGGATTTTGGTGATGGAGTCACTTCCCAGGAGCAGAATCCGGTGCATATGTATGGAAGACCGGGTGTTTTTGCTGTCTCTTTGCATGTTAACGGGCCGGACGGCTCCTCAGAAAAACGTATTCCATCCCTGATTACTGTCACTGATCGGATTGAGCCACCAAAAGCATCGATTGGGGTGGATACCACCACAGGCCAGGCCCCGTTGACGATTAAATTTACTGATACATCTACCGGGGACGTAACAACTCGGGACTGGAACTTTGGCGATGGATCCTCCGGATCAGAGATTACTCCTTCTCATACCTACCAGAAAGCAGGAACCTATACCGCAACACTGCACATAAAAGGACCGGCAGGGGAGAGCCATGCAGAGACGTCTATTGTTGTTGCATCATCACCTTCGGCCCCGTTAGCAGGAATTTCCGCATCCCCGCTGAGTGGAGTATCCCCACTAACGGTCCAATTTACTGATAGTTCAAGTGGAGATGTCACTTCACGCTCCTGGGACTTTGGTGATGGTGAAGTAAGTTCTGATGTTTCCCCATCTCACACATATGCAATATCCGGGAAATATCCGGTTGTTCTAACTGTCAGAGGTCCTGGTGGTGAGGACCGTTCAATGACGAATGTTTCAGTTGAAACCCCGATATCGCAACCCGTTGCCGGATTCTCAGCTTCTCCTCTGAGTGGCGTTGCTCCTCTGTCTGTGCAGTTTACTGATAGTTCAAGTGGTGATGTTACTTCACGGAAATGGAGCTTTGGTGACGGCGAAGAGAGTTCTGAAGTTTCCCCGTCTCACACATTTACGGCATCCGGGAAATATCCGGTTGTTCTGACCGTTACGGGTCCTGGTGGTGAGAGTCACTCAACAACAAATGTTTCTGTTGAATCTCCTGCAATTCAGCCAATAGCAGGATTCTCTGCCACTCCTCTAAATGGTGTTGCTCCTCTGACTGTGCAGTTTACTGACAGTTCGAGTGGAGATGTCACTTCACGCTCCTGGGACTTTGGTGATGGTGAGGTAAGTTCTGATGTTTCCCCATCTCACACCTATACCGCATCCGGAAAATATGAGGTAGTTCTGACTGTCACGGGTCCTGGCGGTGAAAACCGTTCATCGACGAATATTTTGATTGAAACTCCGGTTTTGCCTCCAGTTGCCGGATTCTCTGCCTCTCCTTTGAGCGGTATAGCCCCGCTTACCGTGCAATTTACTGACAGTTCGAGTGGAGAAGTCAACTCACGCTCCTGGGACTTTGGTGATCGAGAGGTAAGTTCTGAAGTTTCCCCTGTGCATACCTACTCAATAACTGGTAGTTATCCGGTGGTTCTAAAGGTTTCCGGACCTGGTGGAGAGAATACAACCCAGATGGTCATTCAGGTGAAGGAAGAAGTAGCACCGATTTTGACGTCTTTCACCACTGATGTTAAGGAAGGTCTCATCCCTCTTACCGTGCAATTTTCAGATACCTCTACAGGAAAAATCAGTTCTCAATCCTGGAACTTTGGTGATGGTGAATCCGGTACCGGACTGATCACCAGTCACACTTACACCCAGCCAGGTACCTACACCGCCACTCTTACCACTAAGAGTGAAGCGGGTGAAAATACTGCTGACACAATCATCACCGCTACAAAACCTGTTGGAACTCCGAATGCACTCTTCACCGTGGATCCATCAGCAGGTACTCCTTCGCTTCTGGTGAGTTTCACTGATATCTCCACCGGAGATATCGAATCCAGGGAATGGATCTTTGGTGATGGAACATCCGGTACAGGAAAATCTCCTTCTCATACGTACCCGGTCGCTGGTCAGTACCTGGTTACTCTGAAGGTGAATGGTCCATCAGGAGAAGATTCGTATCAGGCAACTGTCACGGTAACAGAGAAAGCCCTCCCCTTTAAAGCAGGATTCACCCTGACGAAAAATGAGGGGACAGCACCACTTACCGTCTCATTTACGGATGCTTCAACCGGGGCAATCACTTCACGAACCTGGGATTTTGGTGATGGCAGTTCTTCAACTGAGCAGAATCCGACCCATTCTTATACGGCTTCAGGAAATTATCCTGTCTCATTGACGATTCAGGGACCGGAGGGGGAGAAGAGATCAGATATCTCCCTGATAATGGTTACCTCATCGGTAACTCCTCCCCGATCGCTCTTTACTCCAAATTCCACCACCGGATCCGCACCGATGACCATTGCCTTTGCAGATGGGTCTTCCGGAGATATTACCCGGCGATCCTGGAATTTTGGTGATGGCAGTTCTTCAATCGAACAGAGTCCGGTTCATACCTATACCATGCCCGGAATGTATGAGGTCACCTATAAGGTTCAGGGCCCTGCCGGGGAGAGTAGCAGTGCAAAGACCATCACCGTCAAAGATTCGGTTCTCACCGGAAAACCCGGGACTGATACGAATCTCTCCAAAACCGAAGGTCCCCTGACTCCTTCCTCTGATGAATCTGGGAGTGATGTAGCTGAACCGACCCCGGATTTCATAGCCGATGATTTTTCTCCTGTGAATCAGACTGATGCGACATCTGAACCTGAAATTATAGAACCTCATTTGATTCTGGCTCCTGAACCGACAGAAGTTCCATCTCTGGACTTTTCCTCAGATGTAACGACTGGATTATCACCCCTGATGGTAACGTTCCATTCCACAGGTGCCAGTGAAGGAGATGGGTATTTCTGGGATCTGGGAGATGGGAATGTCTCCTATGATGCAGAGCCCGTTCACCTGTATACGGATCCGGGTACCTATGATGTGGTGCTTACTATTTCCGGAACAAGTGGAGATAATACACAGGTAAAAACGGGATATATTACGGTAAATAAAGAGGGCCAGGCACTTTCAGCTGATTTCTCATCGGATCTGACCTCCGGCCCGGCTCCGCTTCAGGTAACATTTTTCGCCCGGACTGATGCACCAATTGATCGGTACGAATGGTTGTTTGGAGATGGGACCAGTTCAGGGGAGCCCCAGCCTGTGCACCACTATACAAAACCCGGGAAATATGATGTGACCTTAACCGTTAGTGGTCCTGATGGTAAGGACACTCAGGTATATCCGGCATACATCAGAGTAGATCCGGAGACTGCACCGATGCAGGTTCTTGTGCATGCCTCCCCGTCTTCTGGTACCGCTCCCCTTGTGGTGAATTTCTCCTCTGATATCACGGCTCCTGTGCAGTCATATTATTGGGATTTTGGCGATGGTACCAACTCTTCAGAACAGATTCCAAATCACACCTATTTCCTGGAAGGTTCATACAATGTATCCCTGCAGGTTCAGGGAGCATCCGGGACAGCGAAGGGAGATCTTCGGGTTCCTGTCACGGTGAATGCGAACGCTCCTCCAATATCTCATCCTTTACATATCCAGGCGGATATTCTCAATGGAACTGCTCCGCTGAAGGTATCCTTCTCTTCAGATACCGAAGGTCCTGTTGATGGGTATGCCTGGGACTTTGGTGACGGGGGTTCTTCGTATGAACAAAACCCGGTCCATGTATACAATATTCCTGGTAATTACTCGGTAAAACTGGTGATCGCCGGGAAGGATGGTTCATCGGATGTCAGGTTGCCTGAAATGATCACGGTACATGAAGGAGAAAAAATTCCAGTTGGAGGATTTTCTGCATACCCTGTCTCCGGCTATGTTCCCCTAACGGTAACCTTTACGGATCTCTCTACCGGAACAAAACGGGACTATCTCTGGGATTTCGGTGATGGGAATACTTCACCAGATGCAAACCCTACCCATGTCTACTCTAGTCCGGGGATTTATCCGATCACCCAGCGGGTGACAAATCAGGCAGGAAGTTCTGAAGAAGTCAAGGAAGATTATATTACTGTGCAGGAACGGCCCGCAAGTCCTGTTGCATTGTTTAAATCAGATCTTCGGATTGGGAGTGCTCCGTTTGCAGTAAATTTCTCTGATTTCTCATCAGGAGTAATCACGAACTGGACCTGGGATCTGGGAGATGATTCTCAGTCAACCGAGCAGAACCCGGCACATACCTACACCAGACCCGGAGTATATTCGATCACCCTGACGGTATCCGGGCCGGGAGGAGAAAATACGGCGGTCCGAAGAGGATTTATCACGGTTAATAAGCCATATTCTCCTCCGGTAGCTGCGATGTATGGGGAACCTCTCATGGGGAAGGAACCCCTTACCGTGAAATTCCTGGATCTCTCTACCGGAACGGTAACTGGTTGGGTATGGGACTTTGGTGATGGGATGACCTCAACGAATAAAAATCCCACCCATACTTTCTATGAGGCGGGCACCTATGAGGTTCAATTGGAGGCTACCGGACCCGTTGGTTCAAGCAGAACAGAGGTGACTGTTGAGGTAACTTCCCGGGATGGTTCCCGTAGCACCAGTGCAGAGAAAAAAATAGCATCTGAAATTTTGGGAAATAGGGGAATCAGCGAGACTGACTCATCCTCATCCGTTTCAACCGGGAAGCCTATGGCGAACTTCACGATCTCCCGACGTAATGGTCCATCTCCACTCGAGATTAGTTTTGAAGATCATTCTACCGGAGAAATAACCAGCTGGAACTGGGATTTTGGGGATAACTCTATATCCGATCTCCCAAATCCGACTCATTCCTATGAGCAGACCGGAGTATATACAGTCAGCCTGATGGTTGAAGGTCCGGATGGAAGATCCAGCAAACGTATCCGTGATGCAATAGACGTTATATAACCCTGAAAATGAATGTGTAGTTATATCCACTCTTTTTTTCTGAAATACCCGAGCATTACGCACCCTACTATCCCCATCCCGATGAGAACTGCCGGGTATCCGTAGGGACTGGTGAGTTCAGGCATATACTCAAAATTCATCCCATATATCCCGGCAATAAACGTGAGTGGTATGAAGATGTTGGCGATGATGGTGAGCATCTTCATTATTTCATTGGTGTTATTAGCTATTTTTGAGAGGTAGATTTCCATCAGTCCGTCAGCCATTTCCCGATATACGTCCACATCCTCTGCAATCTTGATTCCGTGATCATATACGTCACGGAGATAAATATGCGTTGAATCCTTGATAAGCAGGGAATCTGTTCGTTCTAGTCGGATGATCAGTTCTCGCAAAGACCAGATTTTTCGCCTGAACCATATGAGTTCGTGTCTGAAAAACTGGACATGACTGATAGTGTCCCTGTTGGGAGCATTTACCACTTCTTCTTCAAGTGCCTCAAACCGATCTTCAAACTCTTCTAAAATCACAAAATATCCGTCGAATATTATATCAATCAAAGAATAGGCGAGATAGTCAATTCCGTTCTGTCTGAATCTTCCCGTTGCCCGATGGATTCTCCCTTCCAGATTTTCGAATGGTCCTGAAGTTTCACAGCAGGTTATGAGCACAGTATTTGTGAGTATGATATTGATCTGGTTTTCTCTGATTCCATCTTCAGATTTTTTAAAATCCGTCAACACAATGAAGAGATAGTCATCAAATTCCTCGATCTTCGATCGTGTCCGGGTATTGAGAATATCTTCAATCACCAGGGGATGCACGGAAAATTTCGTAAGAACATCGTCAATAAGTGAAGCATTATGCAGGCCGGTTATAGAGATCCATGCATTACATCCATCTGATATTCTCCCGGTGATTTCACTCGGGGATACTGGTTCAAATCCGGAGACCTGTTGATCCGTATAGGTGAGGATTTTAATCTCTGTCTCTTCCGGGGGGGTATCACCAATATAAATTGGTGTTCCTGGAGGAAGGCCGGTCTTCTGGGTGATACTATGGTTGATCTGCATGAACAAGTTCTCATGCGAACAAGGATGCGTAAGTATAAAAAAAAAGTGATTATTCTTATTTCAAGGCTTTTTTATCTGGGAATAATTCATCGAATGTCAGCTCATCCGGTTCGAGAACTTTGATACCCTTGAATTTTCCCGTTTTGATTCCTATGTAGTAAATGATCATCGGAAGGGTTACCGCTGGAATTGAGAGATAAAGCGATCCCTGGAGATCCGCATTGAATGCAAGAATGACCAGTGCAAATATCTCCAGGATAATTCCGATAAAAAGTGGCATCCATGGGGAGAGCGGTGCCGGACTTACGATATCATTATTGGTATATCCCCGTTTATACAGGCGACGCCGAAAAGCGATTTGAGACCAACAGATGGATATCCAACAGATGGCCCCGGTAAATGCTGAGACCGAGAGGAGCCAGATATACAGTTCACTCTCTCCATTTGAGAACCACCAGAGTCCCAGAACCATCCAGCAGATGAGCAGGGTAAAGAGGGTGGCATACATCGGAGTACAGTGCTTGTTGAGTTTCTGAAATGTCTTTGGAGCCATTCCTTCGAGTGAAAGGCCATAGAGAGCTCTTACTGCTCCATAAAATCCTGAATTTGCACAGGAGAAGGCTGCAGTAAGCACGATGAATGATAGCACTCCGGCTACCTCAGTGAAGCCGTATTTTGCGAGAGCGACAGAGAAGACGCTGTCTTCAAGGCCTGCCTCCGAAAAGGGGAGGATCAGAACTAATAGCAGTATCGGGATGATGTCGACTCGTAAGATCCGGTATACTACATTACGGCATGCCTTCGGTACCACAACCTTGGGATTCTGAGTTTCTGCTGCAGCAAGACCAACAATCTCTGAACCCTGGAAATTCACAAAGATGAGAGCCATATTGGCAAGAAGAATAACGAATCCTGCCGGAAAGATTGCATCCTGCCAGGTAAATCCGGGAGGGAAAAGAACACTCAGCCCAATTGCCGGCCCGGTTCCTGCGAGCCCGATGACGATTAAAAATGCGACAATGCAAAATGCAATGTTATGGATGATCTTAATCAGGGCAAGGGTACTTTCAACAAAGCCAAATCCTCCGACATGAATGAGGTTCAGAATTGTTATCAGAATCAGGAATATAATGGCCCATACTACCACGGGAATATTGTCGAAGAAAACATGCATGATAATCCCACCGGCAACTGCTTCCGATGGGATATATGCACACCAGTTAAACCAGTAACTCCACCCGGTTCCTACAGCCCAGGTTGGCGATATAAATTCTGCAGAATAACTGATGAAGTTCCCATGCCGGGGTATATTTACGAGAAGCTCGGCAAAAGATTGCATCACGGTGTAAATAACAAGTCCACCGATGAAATACAGAAGGATTACACTCGGCCCCATCTGACTGATCAGGTATCCGGATCCGAGGTAGTAACAAGAACCAATGATCCCGCCTATTGCAATCAAGCTGGCCATCCATGGTCTGATACCACGGTTCAGTTTGATCTTTCTGCCTGCTGGAGGGAGGGGATTTTCTACGGTGGTATGGGCACAATCACATTCACCAGTACAGGAACATCCTTTCTCAGCACTATTTAATGACATTCCTGTCGCTCCTTTGCCATTTTTCGGTTGATATCATCTCGAAAGTTGTAATCGTACTCATAAACTAATCAATCCCTATCTTCTACTCTCAATATGCCTCAAAAGGTCTGCACCTCTAATAAAAAGAGTTTCTATTGGGAATAGGCTAATATTATCTATCTATTTGGTTAAAGGGTGGTTTATAATCGATAACAACAATTCAAACGACTCTTCGGCATTTATTTGAATAAAAAAATAAATTGTGTCAAGGCTGTTTTTAGGAGGACGTTTATGAGATCATCTCCTCGCGCATATCAGAGACAAAATCTACGTCTGAAATTCGTTCTCTCTCTGCATATCAGCCATTGTGCCCGCTTTCATGTGGGCATCTTATGCATCAGGATGTCTGAAAACAGTTATCCCTTCTTCTGAAAAAATCACTGGCCAGGTAGTCAGTTCATCTGCTGAATTGCTAAAAATATCTATGAACTTCGTCTGATTATCTGCAATAATAAAATCTGCCTGCGTATTGAAGCCACGGTACAAATGATCCCGTTTGGATAAATGAGGGAGAAGATCATCCTGGGATCCGATTGCACTCTCTGTTGGAACTGCTGCTAGTATTTTGTCGAGTACCTGGTGATGACTTGTAATAGCGGGGTTATAAGGATCGGCAAATGGGCCCGAACGTATCGGACTTGGGGAGAAGAGCACCATACTTACCACTCCTGCCAGGAGAAGAGTAAGGATCAGATAGTACCATAACTGTGATATTTTGATATTAGGTGAATGTTTCACTTTTGCAAGAGTTATCACTGTTGCAACAAAGATGCTGGGAATGATCAGTGCTGAATATTGATATTCGATGCTGTAATAAAAGGGACTTGGAGATATGAATATCTCAAGAAATGCTGACAGTCCGGTCAGAAGAGCTCCCGGGGAGAGGAAGGGAAGGAACAGGAGCGGGCCAAAGAGCAGAAAAATATGGGTGATTCGGTAAGTATTATTCTGGCTGAGACCTTCCATGGTTCCCTGATACCGGGACATATGGGTGATCTCCCCTGCATGACCGGCAGGAAGATATGATGGCATGATAACCAGCATGACGATGAGGAACCAGATCGCCGTGACAATCGCCACGATAAGATACGGTTTGAAATTCTGCTGCTTTTTTTTCATAACCCAGACAGCATATAATGCGAGAAGGATAACCACCGGGATGAGATCCTCTCTGACAAAAATTAACAGAACCGCAAAAAGGAGAAAATGTGAAAAATTTTCCTTCTGAATATAATAGAATGCCGAGAAGAAGAATACCGGAACAAAACAGATGATATGAAAATCAGTCAGATTCACTCCATGAAGTGCCGGATACATGAGGTAGCAGAGAGCGATGATGCAGCCGGCCTTCGCATTCAGAAGTTCTCTGGCAAGAAAATAGAGGGGCACTGCACCAAGCCCGAGAAGAACACTCTGGATCAGAAGAAGCGTATTTGTTTCGGGAAATAATGCATAAAACGGAATAAGGGTGAAGAGAATGGGTGAAAAATGTACTCCAAATGTTCCTACTTCTTCCAGAGAACTATAGAAGAGAGTTCCATTAGTAATTGTAGTCCAGAGCAGGTGTTCATAGACAGCGAGGTCCAGGCCACTGTGATAGGATAGATGTTTCTGAATTGAGAAGAACGAGAAAACTCCTATGTAGGCTAAAGTAGCGATGCATGTAAATAATAAATATCGGTCCTTTCCGATCTCACGCATACGGGAATAATATTGGTTCATATGTATCCTATGTTTCGTCTGTTGTTCCCAAATAACCTTTAGAATAGGAGTGTTGAGATCTATCAACACGGGACCCAGAGGAATTCTTCTTTGATTCTCCGGGATCGATGTTCGTATCTGCTTTGAGATCTAATAGGAATATATACGAAATCCCGGGTTCTATTGAATCAGGGAAGGAAAGGAGAATAACGTGATTTCACTCCGGTTTTACCGGATATATGATACCGGGCACGAGATTGATCTGGATCTGCTTGAACGCGAACTTGCACGAAGCTATTTTACAGCAAGGGCGAGTTTTCTGCGAGTAAATCCCAAATCCATTATGATGGATAATCCTCCGCTCATGCTTAAGATGCATGATGTCAGTGTTGAGCGGGAAGGAACAACATTTAATCTGGTATGTATTGCCAGAATTTACGATATCGGAGCTATCAGCCTTTGTTTTGCTTATGAAGATGCAAATGCTCCTTCTTCAGAGCTCGAAGAGAAAGCTCTGCTATTTGCCAGGCATGATGGGATATCTGATCTCTTTGACTCCTATCTGAAAAATATCGGCGAGATCCTCGGTCCTCATCTGCCGAAATATTCAATAGAGCCTGACTTTTTTGAAGATTATACCATATACGTCACTGATAAGATCGATGAGACAATTGATCCGGCTGTTGTGCTCAGTGGGGAGAGAACCCAATTCTCCCCGCAGATGCGGGAAGAGATTGTCAAGAATACTCTGAGTTACACCACTGATGATATTGCGATCCTCTCCTGGGATTCAGCCCTGCTCTGTAACCCGGATAATCCAACTGATCTGATTGAACTGATCGAGTTTGCCAATGTGCAGGTGCTTGAACTCAGGTATTATGATCGGGTGCTGACCCGTCAGATGGTGAAGATGTATGATGATATTGAGCAGGCAGATCAGATGCCCCGGCTACGCCGGATGCGAAAATATCATGCTATCATGGCCCAACTGATGGAAACCTATGCAGAGATATCAGAGATAACCGAGAAGGTCAATAACCTGATCAAGGTTACTGAAGATGTCTATTATGCACGGGTCTACGCGATGGTTCTAAAGGTGATGCGAAGTAGCCAGTGGAGTGACAGTGTCAGTAGAAAGATCGAGGTAATTCATAAAAATTACTCGATGCTTTCTGAAGAAGTGAGGATCCAGCACTCTGATTTCCTCGAATGGGTTATCATTGTACTCATCGCCCTTGAACTCTTCCTGGCAATCTGGAAGAGTGCTCATTAATCCGATCTTCTTTTTCTATCTCAATATGCCTGGGTTTATGGCATACATGGAGGGATGAACATGTCTGATATCATCATAGCAGAAGAACTTAAGAAACAATATGGGGATCTGACTGCGGTTGATGGAATTTCCTTTCGGGTACATGCCGGAGAACTATTTGGATTCCTTGGTCCGAATGGAGCCGGAAAAACCACCACGATGAGGATGTGTGAGTGTGTCTCCCCCCGGACATCCGGAAATCTCTCTATCTTCTCACTGGATCCGGCTTTTGCCGGGAAACAGATTCGTGGCCGCATTGGAGTGGTTCCCCAGGAAACAAATCTCGATTCAGAACTTACTGTAGCAGAAAACCTCCTCGTGTATGCTACCTTTTTCCATATTCCCGTTGATGAAGCACTTATCCGGACCAATGACCTTCTGGATTTTTTCGAGTTGCAGGCAAAACGGGATACCCTCATTGAATATCTATCCGGGGGGATGAAGAGACGGTTACTGCTTGCACGGGCGATGATCAATAAACCGGATCTGTTGATCCTGGATGAACCGACGATTGGACTGGATCCTCAGGCAAGGCACCATATCTGGGAGCGACTGATTCATCTTCGGGCACAGGGACATACCATCGTCCTCACAACTCATTACCTTGATGAAGCATCACGACTCTGTGACCGGCTGGTTATCATGGATCAGGGAAGAATCCTTGAAGAAGGATCTCCCCGGGTTCTGATTCAGCGATATATTGGGATGGATATTGTGGAAGTTGACAATACCCCTGATGTGATTTCCTGTATCCTGGCAGAAGGGATGACGTATGAAACCGGAGGAGAAATGCTCCAGATACGAACAGAAACCCCTCGGGTAATCGCCGATCATCTGCTCACCCGGTGTCCGGGTATCCGGGTAATTACCAGACCGGCAACTCTGGAAGATGTTTTTTTGATGCTGACCGGACGGAGGCTTCGGGAATGACTGACCTAATGGAGAGAGGGAGAGATCTCCTACGAGGTGCGTACCATGTATGGTCACGCAACCTGCTGGTATTTAAAAAGAATTTCAAAGTGAATCTGTTTCCCCCGTTCGTGGAGCCATTACTTTATCTGGGGGCAATTGGATTTGGTATCGGGACCTATGTCGGTACAGTGGAAGGAATTCCATTTGTCCATTTTATCGCTCCTGCAATTCTGGCAGGTTCGGTGATGAATACTTCCTTTTTCGAATGTGCATATGGTACCTACGTCAGGATGTACTATCAGAAAGCGTTTGAAGCGATAATGGCAACACCCGTCAGCCTCCCGGAAATAATTATCGGGGAAATATTCTGGGGTGCAACCCGTGGACTCATTTCCGCAGCTGCTATCCTTCTCATATTATCCATACTAGGCCTTGCAGACCTCCCCCAGAGTCTGCTCATCCTGCCCCTTGCATTTCTTGCCGGATTTCTTTTCTCTGCCATCGCAGCGTGTTTTTCAGCAGTAACTCCGTCCATTGATGCATTGAGTTATCCGTCCCTGCTCTTCATCGCCCCGATGTTTCTCTTTAGTGGGACATTTTTCCCACTCAATCTTCTTCCCGGTCCATTGCAGGTTTTTGCCCTGGTAGCTCTCCCCCTGACTCATGTCGTTGCGTTAACCCGGGGGATCATGGTTGGTACCACAATACCCTACTGGCCCTTACATCTGATCTGGATTCTGGTGGGAACAATAATTGCAACCATCATCGCAGTCAGGCTTTTTGAAAAGCGGCTTATTATATAACTATTTTTTGCCCCATTTGTAAGTTATAATCGAAGACCAGAGAGGTATGAATATGATTTTTGGAATTGTGAAATACTGCCAGTGATTTCTGTAGAATCACGCCATTGATTGCTTGCTGATTCATTCGTACTGTTATCCCGGGCTTCCTGAATAGCTCCGGAAAATGTCGTCCTTACCATTCCTTCGGCATAAGGTGTTTTTCCATCCGGGGAGATGGCTACCTGATAGGTTAAAGATGCAGGAGTAGTTCCATCACCGACCATTCGAAGAGATCCCTGCTCTGAAATTTGGGCATGATTTATATTCATCAGAGTAGTTTTTACCTGAACTGTGTTACAAAATGCCGGCAGCCACAGACTGTCGTCTGTTGTATACACACAACGGAGAAGATCCTGTGCTTCTGAACTGGCTGTCCCGGCGGTGCTCAATGTGTAACTTTCTTCACCAAGAAGATGGGCTCCTTCTGTACTGCTATAGGTGAGCACTTTCGCGGTCTGAATGTTATATTCACTCACTTTCTGATTCTGTGAATCAAAATCAAAATTTTTATTGACTGCAAGATCTCCGCCATTCGTCAGGAGGGTATCAGTCCAGGATGTTTCTCCAATTGTATCACCCGGACTGGAGATGTGTTTCGTGATGGAATAGCCGGTATTGTCTGCAGCTACCATTCCGATGATAATGAGTAACAGGATGCATATGGTGAAGAATGGTTTGCACATAACTCTACACAGTTTAGGCAGGTGCTGACTTATTGATATTGGCCAGGCGATTTTAAGGAAAAGGAACCTTATAAGGTTCCTTTCTGTTTTATGGATTACCCGGTAACCCCGGATTTCTTTAGATATCTCACTGTTCTGGTGCCTGTCATCCCTATCTGGTTGATTTAGAGAACGGGCAGAACCGGTTTTCACATTCGGGGCAAAGGTAACAGGAACTACACAGGCCCGCACCGATGATACAGATCCAGAAGATAATGCCTGATTTCCATTCTGTCATCAGAAATCCCTGGGGTGGAAGAATTATGGGTGCAAAGAGCAACGCAGTGAAAAACAGTTCCCATCTTGTATATAGCCCTTGTTTATCCGGCCAGATTCGTGCAACCCATCCGGGAATGATATGGGCGCATGCAGATTTAATCGGGCATTTCGCACAGAATACATACGTGATGAGGACTCCGCATGCGCAAGAGATAATCATATATGCTCCGGCATATACGAGGGATGCCTGAGCAATACTATAGGCTCCGATGATCCCGGCAATGGTAACCAGAGAGAGTCCGGTAACTCCACATATCTTTCTTCTCATGCTCAACTATGAGTAATCCATTGGTGAAAAATCCGGTCCTTACTTTATACTTACACGGTATGGCATCAAATATCGATACCAATTTTTTTCTAAATATGGCCCAACAGTTGGAAATTGACTCTGGTCTTTAACTAACCGGGATATCAGATCCAGAGAAATTCGGAATTATCATGCGGTTGAACAGGACCTTACATGAATAGCTGTCGTTTCTGTCTCATTTCACCGAAAAATTAGTAATAAGTTATTAGATAAAGGGCGATCGATGACTCAACCAGGGGATACACCGACTTCCCCATCCCCGCTATTGCGCCAATTTTTATCACTGGTTTCATCATCCTGGTATTATCAGATCTAATTTTCCAAGATTGGTTGATCACACACCCTGTTCACATTGATGTCAATCCTCCTCCGGATCACCTGATAAATGACCCGGCAATTATTCGCCAGATGGCGTTATCTTTACTGGTGACATCTCCGGTTTTATTATGAGCAATATGGGTTCATGCCCTATCGTCGGTAAAAATGAAGATGTCATGACAATATCTGAAAAAATAGTCAACGAGGTTGGATTTGTTGCTAAATATTACTGGTAATAATTCCAGGAGATGGCCATGGAATATCTATTCAGTGATCTGATGCAATAGCAGAATACTGTCTGATGTATTACTCTTAGATTGGAATAAATTAGACATTTTTGGATATGGTAGTTGGAGAATTATTCAAAATCTTTCATTTCTCATGAGATTTATCAGATATCTTTATGGGATCTGGAAAAGTAATAATGATCCATACTGACTGATTAGTCGGTCAGACCTCTGGTGATGCTATCCATAGATACCGATTACCGATTTCTCTTGTGGGTACTCGGAAAAGCATTTCTGACAATTGATATGGAGATACAATGCAGTATAGAATTGTTTTAAAGAATGGAGACACGCTCTCAGCACTGGGTTTTGGAGCTATGCGTCTGCCAACGAAGCGAGGGCGGATCGACGAAGACCGTGCAATAAAACTTGTTCGTAATGCCATTGATCAAGGAATAAATTATATCGACACCGCATTCCCCTATCATGGTGGTGAGAGTGAAAAACTTCTTGGCCGTGCTTTGCAGAACGGGTATCGGGAGAAAGTAAAAATAGCTACCAAACTTCCTCCCTGGAATGTTAATACCCGCGATGATATGGACAAGATCCTTAATATTCAACTCAAACGACTGCAGACTGACTGTATTGATTATTATCTTCTTCATTCTCTTTCATCAGGAACCTGGAAGAAACTTTTAGACCTTGGCGTTTTGGATTTTCTAAAATCCGCAAAAGGAGCAGGAAAAATTCGTCATATCGGTTTTTCATTTCACGGGGATCGCAGGACTTTCAAAGAGATCATAGATGCGTATGACTGGGTCTTTTGTCAGATTCAGTATAACTTTCTGGATGAACAGAATCAGGCGGGCAAGGAAGGGCTTGAGTATGCAGCATCGAAAAATATTGCTGTCATGGTCATGGAACCACTTCGTGGAGGTGTTCTCGCCGGAAAACTTCCCAGAGAAGTCGAAACCCTGTACAGCCAGGCAGAAAGAAACCTGACACCTGCTGGCTGGGGTCTTTCCTGGGTATGGAATCACCCCGAAGTCACGGTGGTTCTTTCAGGAATGAGTAATGAACTTCAGCTCGCAGAAAACCTCGCAACTTGTGAAATCGCAACTGTTGGTTCTCTTTCAGAGAATGAACACCAGATGATGGATAAAGTAAAAGAAGTTTTTTTCCGTCTCATGAAAGTCTCCTGTACGGGTTGCTCGTATTGTATGCCTTGTCCGTTTGGGGTAAATATTCCTCAATGTTTCTCTTCATATAATCAGTACTATATGGTAGGAAACCGGTTGATGACCAGGGGGTTTTATGGAATGTCATTGATGGGAGGTATGGGCACTCCTGCACATGCATCGCTTTGTAAAAACTGCGGAAAGTGCGTTACTGCCTGTCCTCAGCATATTCCCATCCCGGACGAATTAAAAAAAGTGGCCAAAAATCTGGATGGTTTTACCACTCGGTTGATTATGATTCTGGCAAAACGGATGTTTTCTTCAAAAATTGAAGATGCATAAGTCCTGAAATCTTATGATATATCCGTTTATGTGAGGGAGATAGGATGACTGAAGGGGAAGCAACATCAAGGCCGAAAGGAACTAACACCGAAAAACGAGGGCGGATCATCACCACTGCACTGCAGCTTTTTACGACCCAGGGATTCCATGCAACTCCGACTGCTCAGATAAGCCAGGAGGCAGGAGTATCCACCGGGACACTGTTCCATCATTTCAAGGACAAAAAAACACTAATCAATGAAATTTATCTCTCAATCAAACGAGAGATGGCAGAAACGATAAAAAAAGTTGATGATACGGATCTATCTGATCAGACACGAATTATGAACGGTCTTCGTGCATTTATCAAGTGGGGTATCAATCATCCCAGGGAACGGGCATTTCTGGAGCTTTTTTATCATTCACCTGATATTTGTAAAGAGGTCAAAGAACAGGCATATGCGGATTTTTTATGGCTTGAGGAGCTTTGTAGAATTTCTATTTCGAAAGGAGTCATCAGGGATATTCCTTATTCACTCACCTTTCCTATGATTGGACACTTAGCATCAGGTATTATTGATATTGCCGGATCAGTAGATTCGGGAGTTCCTGTGGATGAGATCATTGAAGCAGGTTTATCAGTGATCTGGAATGGCATCAGGGGTCCAGGATCAACTGATTTCGACTGTTAATTTTACTATTTCCTTTTGGCATGAGCGATTTTTCAAAGGAAAATAGCAGGTTCGATCTTTCATCTCACCGACAAAAATGAAACGTCAAAAATCAGGGTTGTTGTGAGTGTTCATGAGAAAGAAAAAATCTGATGAGTGTATCCTGATTATCTATTTCATCCCATGAGAATGAAAAATATCACCATATTTTGCATCGATGGTCTGGATATGGGTCAGGAGCCAGTCACGGAGAAATTGCATCACTTCGATTGATAGACCAAGTCTTTTCTCAGTAAGATCTTTCTGGTATCCTTCTATCTTATCAATAAATAATTTGTGCTGCTTTTTTTGTTCAGCCAGACCAGAATAATTAAAGGATTGAAGATGTTTTTCTTCTTCAGTAAAATGCACATTGGTATAATCCTTCAGACCACTTAAAATCTCAACCATTATCGCATTTCCCTTTCCGGAGGACATCGCTTCATGCAATTGGTTAATGAGATCAAAGAGTTTCTTATGCTGTTCATCCATTTTTTCCACGTGAACTGAAAATTTCTCATCCCAGGTGAAAATTGCCATAGGTGTTCTTCCGCGTATTGCCCGATAAATGTTTTGACGTCCCTCAGAAAAATTATGAGTTCTTCATGGGTTTGAGACGGGTAAAGAAGAAGGTAGAAAAAAAGAAAACTGGTTTCAATCCTTTTGATGTACCGGTAATTTGTATCTCTGATACCTTGAAATTCAGTATCCTCGTAGTTTTCTCCTTCATTGCTCATCCAGAGTATGAAACCATGTTTGATTTCTGATCAATCAGGTTTAACCAATTATGCTGTACTATTGCAGTGATTTTCTCTACCAACTTATATATTCTATAGATTAAAAAAAAACAGAACTTGAATGTGATTATTTAAAAAATACTGGATAATAAAATCACCCTCTTTTTGCATCCCTTAATTGATTTCATGACTGTTTCTTTTATATGGTATTACACTAATTTTATTCAATGGGTGTGAAACAAAAAATACCTGAGGGTTTGTTACCTTGGATCATCCTTTTCGTGTGCAGCCTTTTTTTCTCATCTGTCGTGGCTGACAACGCTCTTTCACTGGAAACAAATACCATAACTCCTCCTTTTTTTTCATCTGATACACAATATTTGGAAAAATCTGTCTTCGGAGGAAACTCATCTGAAAATGCAGACTTTGATCGGGGATTGATGTATTATACCCATGAACAAATGCAAAAAAATGCAGCATCTCGTGCATTCATGCCGGTTGCTGCAAATTATGGAGGGAGTGCACTTCCAAATGATTCGAAATCTCTTTTATCTGCAGTACCGTATATTGGAAAAAACCGCGATCAGGGATATTGTGGAAACTGTTGGGTATGGGCTTCTACCGGTGCGATTGAAATTGCCCATACTCTATCCAATAATGTTAGTGACCAGTTATCCATTCAATACGTTAATTCGAACTGGAATAATGGATCCGCAGAAGGAAATGCCTGTTATGGAGGAGGAGCATATGATTTCGCATCTTTTTATAATAATACGCTTCGTCAGAGTATTCCCTGGTCAAATACAAATGCTGGTTATGCAGATTATTATTGGAAATTTGGAAATTCTTCGAACATTTCTGCATCATTGATTGTAACTTCTCCAAATTATCCATTAATTTCCGTTACCGCGAGTACGGTAAACTTCTGGTCTGGTCAGAAGCTGGCAATCAATAACATTAAAACCCAAATTAATGATGGAATTCCGATAATTTACTCTTATTATTTGTCTAAAGAGGGATGGGCCGATTTTCGATCCTTTTGGAAAAATCAGTCCATGGATGCGGTATGGAACCCGGACCCCTATTCCGGTACAAAGTTTGGAGGGGGTCATTCGGTGCTTATTCTTGGATATAATGATACTGCACCTGAACCGTACTGGCTCATACTGAATAGTTGGGGTGTTAGGGAAAACCGACCTGACGGTCTCTTTAAAGTAAAGATGTATATGGACTATAATGGTACCTCAACATATGATGGTGAATCATTCTTAGCCAATTACTTTGATATTTTTGACACCAAATTCCAGCCAGTCCCTTCCAATCGGGGCAGTGTATCAATATCCTCAGAGCCAACTGGGGCTACAATTTTGTTAGATGGCAAGAATACCGGGTTGAACACTCCTCAAACCATATCTGATATTCAGGCAGGCCAACATTCGCTTACTTTGAAAAAAACCGGATATTTTGATTATAATCAGACATTCACAATTGTATCGAATCAAACTACAATTCTATCTGCTGTTCTGATTCCAACTAGTTCTCTTCTTGTCTCATCAACCCCATCCGGGGCAGTGATTACCCTGGATAATCAAACCGTTGGTAAAACCCGAACTATAATTTCTGGAATTACTCCCGGTTCTCATGATCTACTACTGGTCAAATCTGGATATGAACCTTTTGAGGCAACGGTACACCCCCCTGCCGGAGTGGTCACTTCCCTATTTGTTTCCCTGAATCTTACTGGAGGTAAACTCTCCGTTTCTTCAAACCCTTCGGGATCATGGATCTTTCTAGATGGGAAAGATACCGGATATCAAACCCCGAAAATTCTCAGTGGACTGTCTTCCGGTCCTCATACCCTGGTTCTAAAGAAAGATCTATTCATGAACTGGGCAACCTCCGTCATCATTACGGATAGTCAAATTACCTCCGTCTCTGCTTCATTGGTCGAGGGGGGAACTAATGGATCGATCTTTGCTTACTCTATACCCTCCGGAGCATTGCTATCTCTTGATGGTATCCCTACCGGATATGTAACATCAAAAATGATTGGAGGGATCCCTGCAGGAAACCATACGGTGATGATGACAAAGACCGGATTTCAGAATGTAACTCAGTCAATTACGGTGAAACCTGGTAGATTGACCACAGTTTCGGGAAAGTTCTCTCCTGAGTAGTGGTAATGGGTGATGAACAGAATAAATGTATCCAGTTTCATTTTTTTTGTACAATTTCTCATTCGGCAAAAAACCTGGATCTGGAGCCGGGTGTTACCAGGGACTCATCTCAACAAGGAATTTTAAGTACCCCTTTTCCCTGATGAGAAGATTTGATTCATGTCTATGAAGCTGACTGTGCTCCATGAGACCCGGCACCGAAAGAATTATCCTCAATCAGGGTATCAAAGTTTTTTTGGGTCTGTCTTGAAACAAGGTATAAGAAAAAATAGAAGAAATAGGAATTATACAGAGAGGTTTACGCTCTTCCTTACACACTCAGCACTATCATCCTGACAACCCATCTTGCTCAGGGTGACTCCCTTATTATACCAGGCCTCGGCGTTGAAGGGATCACATTCCAATGCGGAGTTATAACAAATCAGGGCATCATCATACCTGCCCATCATGTCATAAATATCTCCTTTTGTCTGAAATGCTCGTGCATCGCGAGGGTCCATCTGAATGACCTGATCATAAATTTCAAGAGCTTTCTGATGGTTTCCCTGCATTTCCATCTCAAGAGCCTGATGCAGTGTTATCTCTGTATACGGGTTGATGGTGGTCATGATTCTGCCAGGAGCAATGTTTCCCTGGCTTTCTGAAATTGTTGACATGGGTACACTTCTTACGATTCTTTAGAGACTGCTACAAACCTTTCATTTAAGTATGACTATCTCTGGACTTCGTTGTTCTCTCCAGAGTGAGGAGGATGAAATTTATGTGATGTGAATGAGAAAAGGAATCTTACCAGGCAGCCGGTTTGCATACCTGACTTACTCCTTGATGTGTATGGTATTGTCGGCTGAATTTTTATCAGCCAGGGGAGTTGGCAGAAAAATCTCCTCTCACCCCTTCCTCAAGGGGATGGTTTTTTCTGGTCATTGTGATATCTTAAGGCTTTTCAAAGCAGGTTTGCGATGCAGTGATGTAAAACATATCGAAAATCTTTATCCAGAGGTAACCAGATCTTCGAATTGTTACTGATAATACCCGCCTTATTACTGTAGGGTTCAAATGAAGCCAGTTGAACTGCTATTACAATGATTTATCTGATATAGATGGTATTTTCCTTCATTGTTGCAAAAAGAAATTTTCTCCTTATTTTCTGCAACTTAAGGTCAATGCTGGTATTCTGATAGTTTGTTGGGTATTACCCCAATACCTTCTGATTTCTATTGTAAACATGAAAGGACCATTTCCGATTAAATTTTCTGTATTTTCGCAGCATACCTTTCATAGGTGATGAGATTTTTTCAAAATCCCTATATCTTGAAAGGTTATAACCTACCATCTAGTAATGAATACGAATTCCGGGAGGATATCTATGCAATCGATTGCCATGAGAGACCAATCCCGGATTTATCTGTTTTTTCGTATCTCAAGAGTATTTGTTCTGATATCCTTTCTTCTGATATTTGGCACCCCTGTGTATGTTACCGGATCTCCTGAATCATCTATTAATGTTACAGAAAACTCTCCGAAAAACATCACAATGGGGGTTTATGTAATTGACTTTACGACATTTTCGATACAGGAAGGCACTGTTCTGGTTGATTATTATAAGAGCCTGAAATCCGATACCCCGGTTTCCCTTAATAATATTGAATTGGTAAACGGTGTCATTTTATCAGAAGACCTGATTCATGATACTCCAAATCTAAAGTATTACCGCATTCATGCAATCGTGAGAACTGATCTTACCTTACAGGATTATCCATTTGATTCAGAGACCATCCGAATCGAATTTGAGCCAAAAGAGTTGAATGAGGATAGTAACCTTTTACTGATAGATCTCAGCAAAACCGGAATGGATCCAAATGAGACAATTGAGGGATGGATATTGGACAGAATTAACACTGAAATTACCAGCGAGCTGTATCCTGCCGACGAAGTTCTTTTAGACGAGCAATATTCAAATATGAATTCAAACGAGAGGCATTTTCCAATATCTGGAAATTTTTTTTGCCTATTTTTCTGATTGTACTAGTATCTCTGATTTCACTGGTTATGAAAGTTACATCTCGTTTAAGTCTTAATTCCTCGATGTTTCTCGCTGCTGTACTGATTCACTGGCGTTTGGTGAGTGATCTACCCAACCTCTCGTATGAGGTTTTTCTGGATATTTTCATGGTGATAACGTATGCAACCCTTATCATGGTGCTGATATCTGGAATTCTCCGGATTCATTTCACTGAAAGTGGACAAAATGAACGGGCTACAGTAGTACATCGGCTTGCACTCTGGTTCATCCCGTTGTTTTGTCTGGTTAATTACCTATGGCTGTTCTACTCACTTCAATCATAACCAACATTTTTCTCATTTGTTGTCTATGAAATAAGGCATTATTTATCCAGATCTCATGTTCGATATACACAGAATTTTGCTAAACCGGGAATGATGTAACGAATAATTCAATTGAATTCATGATGTTTTTTCAGATAGTTCCTCACTTTTTCTGACTCGATCCATCCTTTATCAAGTTCACTGATGATCTGATCAATTACCTTGATCTGTGTCATGAGTTTTTCCTGGATATCAGGAGATGTGTCGTCAGCCAGGATTGCAAGAACCGTAAGGGGGTTTCGAATCATATCATTCAGGGCTGAGAGGGTATTCAGGTTCTTATCGATATGCACCATAGCATTACGGAGTTCCTGAGCGGCTTGTTGTAACTGTTGTTCAGTCGCCTTTCTCTCATCGATATCAATATTTGTGCCAACCATTCGTAAAGGATGATGATTCTCATCCCAGGAAACCACAATCCCTCTGCTCAGAATCCATTTCCATCCGCCGCTTTTTGTTCGCATTCTGAATTCAGCTGAAAATTCTTTTCCCGTCTTTAGGGCAAAATCCAGTTTGGATGTTACCGTAGCAATGTCGCTGGGATGGACGAGGGTAACCCAGGTAGCAAATGATTCTGGAAAATCTCCCTGCTCATATTCGAGCATCGTGGCATACCGCCTTGAACTGACGGCATCCCCTGTGACCACATTCCAATCCCATAATCCATCATTCGTTGCGTCCATAGCCAGGCGAAGACGTTCTTCACTTTGGGCAAGGTCAATTTGTGCACTCTTCAGTTTTTCTCGGGTCCTGATGGTATAAATCCCATACGCGATATCATCGGCAAGACCTTCGAGCATCGCAGTCTCTTTCTCATCAAAAGCGTCAGTGCGTGTTGAGTATATAGATAATACTCCGAACGTCCGGTCAGCTTCACGTAAGGGAAGAGCAGTCGATGAGGCATACTCCCGTTTTTTGAGTTTTTCTGGGTTCTGGTTATCAACGTAGGTTTCTGGATATTTTCTCACTTGCACGCTACCAGTCAACACAGCTTCATGGCATGGTTCTCCACCCTGGAACACATCGCCCTCCGGAAATGTTAAAGAATTCAGGCATCCCTGACCTATCCCTGAATATGCCATCTGGATGAGCGAGTTTTGTTCGTCATTTTGAGTATATCCGATCCAGGCCAATCGGTGTCCTCCGGTCTTGACCAGAATTTGACAGACTGCATGGAGCAGACTCTCTTCATCCGACTCATGAATAATAGCCCGATTACAATAACTTATGGTCTGAATTGCTTTGTTGGTGAGGAAGAGGGCCTTTTCAGTCGATTTTTGTGAAGAAATATCAGTCCCGATAAGGAGAAGCGATTCATCCATCTCTTTCGTTCGCTTCGTGTAGGTGATTGTCCAAAGGATCCAAATTACCGGATGTTCTGGATTGATATATTCCATCTCGAATGCAGTTGTGGTATTTTCCTGTAATAAAGAGGGAAAGCGAAAGATCTGTTTCCATTCATCAGGGATGAGGGTATCATGACGAAAAAGATCTTGCAAAGATGTATCTAACACTTCATCTGCGTTTTTTTCAAAAATCTGCTCTGCATATTCATTAAATACGGTAATATTCAGATTTCGATCAGTCTTGATAATGATACTACCGGCATTTTCCACCACACCCTGATAGATAATCTGACGTTCTTCGCTCTCATTAATATAATACCGAATTAACCCGTAGAGAATAATTCCGGTGACAAAGACATACAAGAATCCTTTTATTGTTGAAAGCCAGTGAATAACGTCGTCACGGGAAGATATCAGAAAGATAAAAGAATCAGAAAAGAGTACCCAGGTTAGTCCGATTATGAGGTAGACAATGCAGATTTTAAACGCGCTGAGCTGAAAAAATGATTTTTTCAAGGTCCGCTTAACTGTTTTCATGACTGGACACTCACGTTGTTTCAAGGGATATGCGATGTTAATGTTATTCCTGACTTCTACCGGATACGGTTAATAACTCGGCTAATGGAACGGATTTCATTGTGTTGATATCAACGATTTGATACAGGATTTCATGTATTATACTGATGGGAAATGGGATCTATGATTATATATATGTTTCAAATAATTCTGAGAAGAGCGATCCGGAATCTTTGATGAATACATAGGTGAGTAGACCCGAGAGGAGAGAGAATCTGGAAATTTTCTGTCCGCATCATGAGTGAGGTTTCATATTCGCAGAATTTCTTCGGATCTAGGAATTTATCTTCTTTATAACCTTGAAGGACAACAATTAAATATCGTAACTGGGACAGATGTATATCTGCCGAGAATCAATACGACTTGATACTGAAAAACAACTAATTCAATAACCCCATAGTGCTTTTGAGGGAAAGATGGAATATAAACTTCAGGATCTCGTAAACATCAAGGATCTGCAGGATCTGATGGATCTGCTTTATGCAGTTGGCGGGTTTGCTACTGGTATTATCGATAATGATTCTGTAGTCCTTACCGGAAACGGGTGGATGGATGTCTGTTCTAAATTCCATCGTGTTCATCCTGAAACCCTGAAATTATGTACCGCGAGTGATGTGTACATTCTTGGACACATGGATGAAGCAAAACCTTCTGTGATGTATCGTTGTCCAAATGGACTTGTGGATGTAGCCACCCCGATTTATGTTGACGGAAAACATCTGGCAAACATCTTCATCGGACAATTTTTTCAGTCACCCCCGGATCTTGACTTTTTTAAGAAACAGGCTGCTCGGTATGGATTTGACGAAGAATCATATATCGAAGCGGTCAAAAAAGTTCCTATTCTCACGAATGAGCAGATAGATCAGAATCTGGCTTTTTTGAAGAAATTTACTGAGATTCTCGGTGAGATGGGTCTTACGCAGAAGAAGATCCAGCAGGCAGAAGCCCTCCTCAAACAGGCTCATGATTCTCTTGAACAGAAAGTGATCGAGCGAACTGCTGAGCTCGAAATAGCGAAAGACCGGGCAGAGGCAGCAAATAAAGCAAAGAGTGAATTTCTGGCAAATATGAGTCATGAGCTCCGAACTCCAATGAATGCTATTCTTGGTTTTTCTCAGTTGATGCAACGTGACAGTTCCTTGTCTTCAGAACAGAAAGAAAACCTGAAGATCATTAACCGGAGCGGGATTCATCTCCTTGCCCTGATCAACGAAGTTCTGGAGATTTCAAAGATAGAAGCACGAAGGGTCACCCTGGACACTGCACCTTTCGATCTTCATGGGCTTTTAGCTGATATTGAGGTTATGTTTCGGGTTCGGGCAAATGACAAACATTTGTACCTCAAGTTTGAGGGAATATCAGAAATTCCTCGTTCAATCAGCGGGGATGAAAGTAAAATTCGCCAGGTATTGATTAATCTCCTGGGGAATGCGATAAAATTTACTGATTCTGGAGGCGTTACCGCCATCTTCTCATCTGTGCCAGTAACTGATGACTCGGTACAAATTACGATCATTATCAAAGATACCGGGATGGGAATCGCCCCGGAAGAGCAGGATAAATTGTTTCGATACTTTGAGCAGACTTCAAGTGGAAAGAAATCGAACAGCGGGACTGGCCTCGGTCTTGCCTTAAGTCGGGATTATATCAGGCTAATGGGAGGAGATATCACCGTTATAAGCCAGGAGAATAAGGGAGCGGAGTTCACTATCCAGTTACCGGTGACCAGGGTAGCAGAAGAAAATCTGAATATGGGAAAATCTCAAAAGGTTATCCGTATAGCCCCTGGTAATAAAAATTTTAAAATTCTTATTGTTGAAGATAATTATGAGAACCGGACATTTTTGTCACTTCTCTTGCAACAGGTAGGCTTTGAAGTACGTGATGCAGTCAATGGACGGGAAGGTATCAGAATAGCCAGGGAATGGCACCCCGATTTCATCTGGATGGATATCCGGATGCCGGAGATGGACGGTATTGAAGCGACTCGGATATTAAAAACAAATCCAGATACTGCATCAATTTTTATCTGTGCTCTTACCGCTTCAGCTTTTGAAGAGGATCGAAAGAAGATTGTAGATGTTGGTTTTGATGACTTCATCCGAAAACCCTTCCTTGAAGATGAACTTTTTGCGGTGATGGCCCGGCTTCTTGGTATCAGTTTTCTCTCTGAAATGGATGAGGTTCCCGAAGAGAATGGAGAATCTCTGTTGAACTCCTCAACATTTCAGCAGATTGACTCATCTCTCCTTGATAACCTATATAATGCGGTGATCAAACTGGATCGGGAGGAAATTGAGGAGATAACGACGCAGATCAAGAGTCAGGACGAGATCATTGGAGAAAAGCTCCAAATTCTTGCAGAAAATCTTGAATTTGATCGTATTATCGCAGTACTCGAAGAATTCAGGATGGGAAGAGGCACGGGTAATGAGCAATCCTGATACGGGTAAGATGAAAGGCTTCCATGTGCTGGTAGTTGATGATAATCCCGGGAGTCTTAAACTACTCACTGATATTTTATCAGAAAAAGGATATCATGTTCGGCCTACATCCAGCGGGAAACTTGCTCTTCGATCTGCAGAGGCACAACCTCCGGATCTTATCCTCCTTGATATTATCATGCCGGAGATTGACGGGTATGAGGTCTGCCATAAGCTGAAACAAAATGATGTAACCAAGGATATCCCGGTAATTTTTATCAGTTCTCTGGAAGATGCTACTGATAAAGTACGAGGGTTTGAAGCAGGAGGAGTGGATTTTGTTTCCAAACCATATCAGAAAGAGGAAGTTCTTGCCCGGGTGCACACGCATCTCTCCCTTCGAAACCTACAGATTCAATTGAAAGAACAAAATGATATCCTTCAGGATGAGATTCTTGTTCGCGAAAGGACTGAGGAAGAACTCCTGCTCTATCAGAACAATCTTGAAGCAATGGTGAAGGAACGCACAGATGAGCTGAATATGTTTTTTTCTCTGAATCTGGATCTTCTGTGCATCGCAAATGGTGTCGGATATTTTATTCGCCTGAATCCGAAGTGGGAAGAGACCCTCGGGTATACACTAAATGAACTCCTGGAACAACCCTATCTGACTTTTGTTCACCCGGATGATCAGGCTGAAGCCAGCCGTATTGCCCAAATTACTTTAGATTCTGCAATTATGAATTATGTCAACCGGTATATGCATAAGGACGGGTCGTTTCGGTGGCTTGAATGGTATTCCTGTCCTTTTGAGGGGAGAATTTTTGCTGCCGCCCGGGATATTACTGATCGGGTATCCTTAGAAGAAGAACGAAAAAAACTCATTCATCAGATTCAGGGTAATATTGCTGAACTGGCGATTCTCAATGATGGTATCAGAAATCCCCTATCGATTATTCTTTCTCGTGCAGAACAGTTAGAAAATAATGATGGATATATTATCATGGATGAGGTATCCCGAATTGATGATATCGTGACAAACCTGGACAAGCGATGGATAGACTCGGTAAAGATCTTCTCGTATTTAGAGAAGCATCACCAGATGACGTTTTGAATTTTTTTGTCTGAATAAGAGTTACTATTGATTCATTTCTGTGGTATTATTTGAAAAAGGGTATTTGGGTTAGCTACATTACGCCCCTGTTTCCTCATGCAAAGCGGTATACAAATTTCTGAAGATTGTATCATTGCCATTTGCATAGAATTTTTTGAGACCGCACTACGAGATGGTCAGGTCAAATCGGTCAAGATTCATTACCTTGCCCCATACTGCGATGAAATCCTGAACAAACTTCTTTTGTGAGTCTGCGGTTGCATATACTTCAGCCAGAGCCCTGAGCTGAGCATTTGATCCGAAGATGAGATCAACACGTGTTCCTGTCCATTTGATCTCACCGGTTTTGCGATCTGATCCTTCAAATATGTCGTTTGTATCTGATACTGGCTTCCACTCTATGCTCATGTCGAGCAGGTTGGTAAAAAAGTCATTTGTCAGTACTTCTGGATTTCCGGTAAAAACTCCATGCAGAGTTTTTCCGAAGTTGGTATTCAGCATTCGCATCCCGCCAATCAGCACGGTCATCTCTGGTGCAGTCAGTGTCAGTAACTGTGCTTTGTCAATCAGAAACGCCTCTGCCGGGATGGTATAGTGACCTTTCAGATAGTTTCGGAATCCGTCGGCTATTGGCTCAAGGACTGAGAAGGATACTACGTCGGTCTGGTCCTGCAAGGCATCCATTCTTCCCGGAGTGAAAGGAACGACTACATCATATCCTGCCTTTTTGGCTGCCTGTTCAACTGCTGCACAACCTGCCAGGACAATGAGATCAGCGAGTGAGACTTTTTTTCCATCCGAGTTTTTCGAATTAAATTCACTTTGGATCTCTTCGAGTACTTTCAGAACTTTAGCCAGTTCTGCAGGTTGATTCACTTCCCAGTCTTTCTGTGGTGAGAGACGAATTCGTGCTCCATTTGCTCCACCACGTTTGTCAGATCCCCGGAAAGTGGACGCCGATGCCCATGCAGTCGAGACCATCTGGGATATGGAGAGTCCTGATGCCAGAATTCTGCTCTTCAGATCCGCAACATCCGGTTCATTTATCAGCGGATGATTTACTGCAGGGATAGGATCCTGCCAGATGAGTTCTTCAGAGGGAACCTCCGGACCGAGATAGCGTATCCGTGGGCCCATATCGCGATGGGTTAACTTAAACCATGCCCGGGCAAATGCATCAGCGAGGAGTTCCGGATTTTCATAGAACTTTCTTGAGATCTTTTCATACACTGGATCGAATCTTAATGCTAGATCCGTGGTCAACATTCCTGGTGCATGTCGCTTCTTTGGATCCTGGGAATCCGGCACGGTTTGGTCTCCTGCACCATCCTTTGGTTGCCACTGATATGCTCCGGCCGGACTTTTTACTAATTCCCATTCGTAACTAAAGAGATGCCTGAAAAAGGAATTACTCCATCGTGTCGGTGTAGTCGTCCAGGTAATCTCAATGCCACTGGTGATTGCATCATTTCCTTTTCCGGTACCATAGGTGCTCTTCCAACCGAGTCCCTGTTCTTCAATTCCGGCTGCCTCAGGTTCAGGCCCAACATGAGATGCCGGGCCGGCACCATGCGTTTTGCCAAATGCATGACCACCGGCGATGAGTGCTACAGTCTCCTCGTCGTTCATGGCCATCCGGGCAAAAACCTCACGAATATCTTTTGCTGCTGCGACCGGATCCGGTGTACCGTTCGGTCCTTCCGGATTCACATAAATGAGTCCCATCTGGACTGCAGCAAGAGGAGTTTCAAGTTTCCGGTCACCGGAATATCGTTTATCTCCAAGCCAGGTATCTTCAGAGCCCCAGTATACATCTTCCTGGGGTTCCCAGACATCTTCCCTCCCTCCACCAAAGCCGAAGGTTTTGAATCCCATCGATTCCAGAGCGACGTTGCCTGCCAGTATCATGAGGTCTGCCCATGAGATTTTCTGGCCATACTTTTGTTTGATCGGCCAGAGGAGCCGTCGTGCTTTGTCAAGGTTCACATTGTCAGGCCAACTGTTGAGAGGGGGGAAACGCTGTTGTCCGGTACCACCTCCCCCCCGGCCGTCACTGGTACGATAGGTTCCGGCACTGTGCCATGCCATTCGGATAAACAACGGACCATAGTGTCCGAAGTCTGCCGGCCACCACTCCTGCGATGCAGTCATGAGAATCTCCAGATCCTTCTTCACCGCTGGCAGGTCAAGTTTCTTAAATTCCTCTGCGTAGTTAAATTCCTCATCCATTGGATTGGAGAGGCAGGAGTTTTGGTGAAGAATTTTCAGGTTTAACTGATTTGGCCACCAGTCCCGATTTGCTCTGCCTCCTCCGACTACTTGCTTGTTCCCTCCTCCCGTTACCGGGCATTTACTATTGTTTGTCATAGCATCACGTTCCTTTTGATATCTGACTATAGGCATGGGGTAATAAATACTATTCTGACTGCCCGGCATTCGGTTTAGCTGAAATTTCTTAGTTAAGTATTTTTCTTCAATTAAGTACATCATTCTCATCCGAATGAGAGAAAATATGGAAATTGGTTCATTCATATGTAGTGATGTGACAATTTTTTTTGGATTGTTGTAAAAAACCCATTATCTAATAGAATTAGGCAACTAAAGGGATTTATCCAATTATGAATTATATTAAAAAATAATTGCATTAGAGGATAATTTCGATGAATATTTATGCCGAAAAAATCATGATTCCATATATGAAAAAGAGTGATTTAGGTCTTTGATATATATGCGATCCATATCAGTAATAAACTTTAAAGGGGGAGTTGGAAAAACTACCTTTACCTGGTTATTAGGACGATACCTGACGTATCTTGATAAACAAGTGATTTTAGTAGACATTGATCCCCAGATGTCTCTCACCCATATTCTTTTTTCCCATCCTCAGTTTAATTCGGTAATTGATGAATGGTTAGATTTAGAGAAAATGAATCAGGTCTATTCTTTATCAGAATTAATGTATGAGTATGAAAAAGGGAGTCTTAAAAAAATTGAGCAATCGAAGTTGACGATCCCTCTGCCAAATTCGATGCATTTCATACCATCCACCCCTGAATATTACATGCATCAATTTAACATTACAGATCCTCAAGGAAAGAAAGTAGTTAATTTCATTAAAATTTTATTTAAGACGATAAGTAAAAAATTTCCTTTGATAGACTATGTTTTATTCGACTGTCCACCAAGTTATACTCCATTACTTCATTCAACCCTCAATTATTCAGATGTTTTTCTGATTCCAGTCAATACTGATAAATTTGGTCATAGGACAATTGAAAGTTTGAGTAATTTTTTAACTATGTTAAATCTGAAAGATCGTACACCTAATCCCCCGGTAGGATGTGCATTTGCAAATCGTGTAACAACAACCAAGGGGTATAACCCAGGAGCGGTTTCAGCCGATGATTTCTCAGAATTCGTGCACATTAGAAAAGAACTTGATTTGAATGATTTTATTTTTACTCAAACATGGATTCCTGAACGAGCAGTAATCTCCAAGTCAATAAAAGAATTTGAACTGAATGATGAACAAATACAACTTCTCCATCCTCTCTGGGCAGAAATTGAAAGTAAATGTTGGTGAATATTATGGTGAATGAAAAAACCCTTATAAAGATTTCAAAATCCTTGAAAACAATTGAAACTAATTTTGAAAATTCGATTAAATTTCAAGAAAAAAACTTACTTGCAATTAAATCAGAGGTTGAATTAATTAATTCATGGTTAGCAGAATTGAAAGAAGAGAAACAGGAGATAAAAAGTTCATCCGGAAAAACCAAACCTACTAATTCCAAAAAGAATTCTACATATTCGGAGGCTGATTACATAAACGCTTATGAAGCAATGATAAAAGAACGGAAAAATTCCAATTATTTAATAGAAGATAATCTGTTAACCAAATTTATTCAGAATAATTCCATTGCATCAATTAAAGCCTTTTGTAAAGTAAATGGGATTATCGTTAATATCGGTACTTCAAAAAATAAATTGTATGAAAAAATTATCTCTGCCATTACTGAAAATAAACGGTTTTAATAAATGTCCGAAAAATGGACTTTTTTTCAATTGGCAATTGAAACCCTGACGGCAGTAAAAACACCCTTAACCCCGGAAGAGATTTGGGAATATGCTGAGAAATTAGGATATACGCAAAATATCCACACAAATAGCAAAAATCCCTGGAACTCAATTCGGGCTACCATAGTATCAGATATTGTCAAAAACCCTAATAATACTCACTTTCAAAGAGTTGATGAAGAGAAAGGAACTTTTTTCCTCAGTGGACCTGAGTACAGCCAAAAAAATATTAAGGTTGAGAAACCCGAACCTGAAACTTCAAAAAAGCATATTCGTGAGATTAATCTTCATCCTCTATTATCTACCTTCGTTTTGACTAACGATCACTTTCTTTGTCATACGAAAACCATCGTAGCATCGGGTGGAATAGGAGGAAAAAAGGGTTTTTATAAATGGAATTATCCGGATATCGTTGGTCTTCATCTTCCCTTGGATTTAGATGATGTAGCCTGGAAAATTCATGATCTCTTTTATGGTAATCTGATTCGCCTATATTCCTTTGAACTTAAACAATCTCTTGATTATGACAATCTTCGTGCGAGTTTCTTTCAGGCAGTCTCAAATTCTAGTTGGGCTCATGAAGGATATCTGGTTACTTCAAGTATTAATCAGGACTACCAATTTAAAGAATCGCTCATAAATTTATCCCGATCGTTTGGAATCGGAATAATTATTCTAAATATAAATTCCATCCATGAAAGTCAGATTCTCTGTTATGCAGAAAAGAAGGATGAACTCGATCATGTAATGATTAATAATCTTATTCGAAAGAATTTGGATTTTCGTAATTTTATGACGCATGTAAATCAAAGTCTGGCAGCAAAAGCGTTAGTTGGAGATTATGATATGACTCTTTCAGAAGAGGACCTTGATACGTATCTGGATCAATTCGGTCTTTTTGAACCTGAACTTTTCTAATTTTCTTTAAAGAGTCATTTCTGAATCATCCTTTTTTTTAATGTATCAAATTCTTCCTGGGTGATTATCCCTTCTTCTTTCAATCCATAGAGTTTACGGATCTCATCTGCGACCGAAATATCCTGCATTGGGAGACGACATTCTTTTCGCAGACGGATCTCATCAAGAAATCCCGATGCAATAATACCGGTTGGAAGGGCGATAATTCCAACACCAATCAAAAGAGAGATTACCGTCAAAAACTGACCAATCTCGGTTACCGGATATATATCTCCGTATCCTACTGTAGTTAGCGTAATCACCGCCCACCAGAAGGCATTATCGATATCAGCAAATTTTTCGGGTTGCATATCGGCTTCAAAAATGTAAATCGTATATGAGATGAAGATCAAAAATCCGATAAGAATGCAAAATATTGCAACCAGATAGTCCCGGTTTTTCTTGAGAACCGTAACTATCACATCGAAAGATCCAAAATACCTGAGTAATTTAAAAATCCGGAAAAGCCGGAACATTCTGAACAGATTTACTACCCGGGGATCGAGAGGTAAGAAAATGGCTACATAAAATGGAAAAACAGCCAGGAAGTCGATAATCAACATAAAAGTACATGCATATCGGATTCTTCCCCAAAGAGGATCAGCATATTTTGGATAACAAGTACATGTCCATATCCGGAGTATATATTCCACTGAGAAGATGAACACAGTGAAATATTCAAATATGGTAAAAAAATTCTGATATGCGTAATAAACTGGTTTGTAGGTTTCCAAAAAAATCGCAATGGTATTGAGAATAATAAGGGAAATTATCAGATAATCAAGAAGATGATTGGGAATTCCTTCTGCATCCCGGTCATTAATCATATCAAAGACCCAAAATTTTAGAGATTGTTTCGTAATACTCGTGATATTTTGGGGCTTCATCCTCTTCCTCCTCAAAGATTAATTCTGTGTGATATGGTATCTGGTAAATAGTATATAGGAAGATCTTTGTTATTCCCGAACACTTGCGAATGTGCAGATCGGTTACACCTTATTTATTTCGTTCACTATTCGGACAGACACCAGAACGGCTTGCCTCTTCTTCTTCAGTCATCTCAAGAAAAGTATTCCCCCATTCACAAAGACTATCCAGGATCGGAATCACCGTTTCTCCAAAAGGAGTCAGGGAATATTCTACCCGGGGCGGAACCTCCGGAAACACTGCCCGGGAGATTGCGCTATCCTGCTCCAGCTCACGAAGTTGCCGGGTAAGCATTCCCTGGGTAATATTTGGCAACTGCTTCCGTAATTCATGAAATCGAAGTGAACCGTCCCGCAGATGCCAGAGAATCACTGGTTTCCATTTCCCTCCGATGATATCAATGGCCGCCTCCACAGAGCAGTGATATTCCTTACCATTCCGAGGATTCCTCATTAGTACCATTTTAGAGATTATGTCTAAAAAAAGCTACTGCTTCCCCTATATCTCATTAATATACAATAAGTATCAGGACAAAAACCAGATGAACGTCTGTTGTCCGGAAATTATACAGATATCACTCTAGCAGCCAATTCGCCAAAATATGAGGCCATCATGAATTACCAACAGAAAAACCCAGATCAGCAGACTCAAGAATCCATTCACAAAACAGCAATACTTGAGAAACCTTTCTTCGGCTCAGATATTCCCCTGCAAATCCCCTCTCATCCCTGTTCAAGGTGCAATGGTTGTGGAAGTGTTTCCCGGATACACAAGGAGAAATCTTCATGAACGTTTTGTTATTGAACGGAAGCCCACGAAAGGAGGGGAACACTTTCCATCTTCTCTCTCATGTTCAGTCAGAATTGATGAAAGAAGAAATTACCACGGAAATGATACACATCGGAGGAAAACCCATTCGGGGATGTACAGCCTGTATGCAGTGTTTTGAACGGAAGGATAACCGGTGTGCAATTGATACCGATCCGGTGAATGAGATAATAGAAAAGATGCATCAGGCAGATGGTATTATTATCGGTTCTCCAACCTACTTCTCTGATGTTACCGCTGAAGTGAAGGCACTTATCGATCGTACAGGATTAGTTGCGATGGCCAATGGGGGAATATTTGCCCGAAAAGCCGGGGCAGCAGTCATAGCAGTAAGAAGGAGTGGAGCAATTCACGCATTTGATACGATTAATCATTTATTTGGGATCAGCGGAATGTTCACCGTGGGATCTTCGAACTGGAATGTCGGGATTGGATTACATCCCGGAGAAGTAGAACAGGATCCCGATGGTATCGCCACCATGCAAAATCTGGGAAAAAACATGGCATGGCTACTGAAAAAGATCCACCCGTGATGTTCATAGTATCTGCATCTATGCCAAACCAAATTTCCCGGTATAATGCATCAAGGTAGATCACTATTTCTTTTTTGCAATTTTCCTATCTGAATTATCCAGATTTCTGACTACTCTGATGAAAGAATGGGATATTCAGTCTTTGGTAATGCAGCCGGACCAAATGCATCAGGGAGCAGATCCCCTACTGTCATCACTTTTACCTCGGTGCCATTCGTCATAATAACCCGTATATCAAGACCGAATTCTGAAAGAACCTGTCTGCATATCCCGGATGGATAGGTAAAATCACTTCCTGAACTGGTAACAGCAATCGCAGAGAATGACCGGTGACCTTCTGAAACGGCTTTCAGTAATGCGACCTGTTCTGCACTCACCGAGGCCCCGTATGCGGCATTCTCGATATTTGTCCCGGTATATACCTGACCATCAGTCGTAAGAAGAGCTGCTCCCACCGCAAAATGAGAATACGGAGAGTATGAATATTCCTGGGCCTGTGTAGCAATCCGAATCAGTTCAGTATCAGTGATTGCTTGAGAAAGTTCTGATTGTGAGGTCGTCTGTTCTCCGGCTGTGGGAGTGGAGGAAAACATAACGCAGAGAAAACCCAGAAACATCAGAGACATCCACCTATTCTGCATGACCATATCTGGGATACACCAGGCAATATAGCCGAAGGATTTGAGATATCCAGCCCTCTTTTTTTTCAGTTTCACAAATCCTATTCCAAACGATTATTCATCTCCCTGACAATGATCAGATATGCAATATCCCCTTCTCCCGGTAATAATACTCGTGACTTTGAATTTCCTATGTATCGGAGGAGGATATGGTGATTCCAGTCTGATATCAGATGATCCTCGCATCCTGCTTTCCTCCATGACTCCGAAGGAGCGGGTTGGGCAGATGTTTATGCCCGCAATATCTGCTTCCGGATCAAACGGATCACAAGCCATGAATTCGGACCTTGCAAGGATGATAGATACGATACATCCTGGCGGGGTGATCCTCTTAGCCCGGGATCTTGCTGACCCAAAGCAGGTGATTCAGCTTACCGATGCATTGCAGAACCAATCACCGGTACTGAAAGATGGATCCCGGATTCACCTGTTTATCTCTATCGACCAGGAAGGAGGATACATTAACCGTCTACCGTTTGGCCCCCGTATGCCCGGTAATATGGCTCTTGGTGCAAGTGGCAAAGCTGATCTCACCCGGAAAGTTGCATCAGCCATCGGGAATGAACTCTCTTCCCTGGGTATTAACATGAATTTCGGTCCGGTCCTTGATGTCGAAACAAATCAGAACAATCCGGTGATTGGCATCCGTTCATTTGGCAGTAATCCTAAAGAAGTTTCCCGGTTAGGTGGTGCATATATTGCCGGAATGCATGACGCCGGAATTATCTGTACTGGGAAACATTTTCCCGGTCATGGTGATGTCGATGTAGACAGTCATATCGGCCTACCCCTGGAGAACCATACCAGAGAACGGATGAATGAGGTGGAACTTGTTCCTTTTACCTCGGCAATTGCATCCGGAGCGGATGGGATTATGACGGCTCATATCATCTTTCCTGCATATGATAACAGCACGTATACCCGTGATGACGGCACTCTTGTCCCGATACCTGCGACTCTTTCCAAACCGATACTCACCGGATTGCTCCGGGAAAACCTCTCATTTGAAGGGTTGATTATCACCGATGCAATGATGATGAAGGCAATTCAGGATAATTATCAGACTACCGATGCTGCTGTCATGGCTGTTCGTGCCGGGGCTGATATCATCCTGTATCCGGATCCGGTTGAAGACGCCTATGCTGCAGTAGTTGCTGCTTACAACACCGATCCTGAAATTCAGGCGCAAGTGAATGCCTCTGTAGAGCGGATCATCCGGGTGAAACAGCAGTATGGAATTCTTGATTCAAAATCCTCTTCAGTGACAAATACCAGGGATCTGGGATCCCGGCTGGATCATGCACAGGATGCATGTCTCGGAGATGATATTTTCGCTCTGGAGAAGGAGGCAGCAGAACAGACAGTAACATTGATATCCGACCCCGGGGGAATTGTTCCGGTAAATCCATCCCAACACTCCCGAATAGTAATCTTCAGTCCGAGTGCCTCATTTACCAGGGAGATAAGCGATGGAGTGAATGCCACTGCGATAATCCCAAAGACAGATTTCTTCATATCTGACTACACCTATACAAATCAGACGAACCTGACTGATGAACAACGATCTGCAGTGATGAACTCATCCCTTGTGCTTTTTGGAACGGTTTCTACCAATGCAACCCAGCGGTCTGATACCTCGGCTACCCCGGTATTCTCCCGTGATCTGCTTGAGGCTGCCAGAGAAAGCGGCTCCATGGTTGTCGGCCTGGCCCTGAACCAGCCCTATGACATTATGTATATGCCGGATATCCCGGTATATTTTGCAACCTATGCAGGAAAAACAGGAGGGCAGAATGTGAAATCCGCTATCCGGGCATTGTTTGGAGAAATCCCGATCACCGGCACTCTTCCGGTGGACATAGAAGATCCACTGGGCTCAGTGATGTACCCGGTTGGTACAGGGATTATTCCTGGATAAACGCAAAGGAAACTTGGGAAAGAGACGAAAGATGAGAATACTTTAATTCTCCCCCCCTCTCTGGAATAATAATACATTCTGGCTTTCAAAAGATCCTCAAGCGTATCAAAGGATTCATTCTATCCTGTTTGTGTCATCTCTTTCATCATTCCAGCCGGCATCCCGGCATGAAAAAGAGTAAATTTCACTCCCTTTCCTTCCTCCTAAAAAAAATGGTCACCAGCAACTCCAGAGGCCAGTCTTCATGCATTCCATAGTAGGAAGCAGGAACCGGATTCCCTTTTGGATCAGCAAAAGAGTCGGTGGATACAATTCGATACAGATCTGTGATCTCCCGATATACCCCATGCTCCAGAAATCCTGCCCTTCCGGGGATCGCATACATACAAGATACGAACCTCCTACCCGGAGATCAATACGGGAGAATGGACACGTAAAACCTTTCGGACCCCACCATTGCTGAAAAATTTCCGTGTGAGTAAAAACTTTCCAACCCTCATCCCGGGGATGCATTCAGTATCCGGAGTATCACGATATCATCGGTTCCGC
This sequence comes from uncultured Methanospirillum sp., assembly GCA_964624045.1. Taxonomy (GTDB): domain Archaea; phylum Halobacteriota; class Methanomicrobia; order Methanomicrobiales; family Methanospirillaceae; genus Methanospirillum. The sequence goes on from CAZUXC010000011.1 coordinate 67,982, forward strand.
ATCCTTTATCATCTCCTCCATGTGATGACTCTGACACTGGCTGAATGCGTATACATTTCGAAGAAACCATTGCCTCGGATCGAAATAAAACCAGTATGAGGATAGAAAATTCGAATCGCCTTTCCCGGAAGCTTCAATCTGGAATGAGATTTTTGGATCTGGGTGACCATTCCATCCGAACAATGAGTTCCTGCGTTAAGATCCAATCAGCTGGATGCAATGGTCTATGTAGCACTCGAATGACAGGAAATCTGTTATAATAGGTTAGTGAACCTTTTTTTATGACCACTCTTATCCAACAAAATTCTGCATCATTCTTTGAGCATATTGGATGGAATGATGATTGGGAAGTACTCTTTACCAAATTTCAGGGGCCCTACCTTCCAGGCAGGGTATCTGCTGCTCACAAAACCCGGTATGAGGTTCTGACCGGAAAGGGCCAGTTGACAATACCAATATCCGGAGCCCTAAAAGCAAAGAAAGAGTTTCCGGTTGTCGGTGACTTTGTGGTAGTTCTCTATCAGCCGGATCAGGCGACAGAGATGATCGTTGCTATCCTTCCCCGAAAAACCTGTCTCTCTCGTGGAGGTGCGGGTGATTCAGAAGGAGAACAAGTCCTGGCAGCAAATATCGATACGGTCTTTATCATCACTGATCCGGGTCATGACTTCAGTATCCCCCGATTGGAACGCTATCTTCTGATTACCCATGACTCAGGCGCTAATCCGGTTATCATCCTGAATAAAGCTGATACCTGTGAAACAATTTCCGATAAAATTGATGAGATCCAATCAGAATTTGGCGATATTCCGGTTATTGCTCTTAGTGCACTGGAGCAGACCGGAATTGATCAGCTTTCATCGTATCTTTCTCCCGGAAAAACCGTGATATTTTTGGGATCATCAGGAGTGGGGAAATCTACTCTCAATAACGCCCTAATCGGTATGTCTCTTCAAAAGACTGGAAGTGTCAGGGAAGATGACGGGAAAGGAAGGCACACCACTACTGTCAGGCACCTGGTGCCGCTTCCGGACGGGGCGATCCTTATCGACACTCCGGGCCTTCGGGAAATTCGGATATGGACAGCAGGAGAACAGATTGATCAAATCTTTGAAGATGTAATCCGGTTTGCTTCTCAGTGTAAATTTACCGACTGTACTCATCAGCATGAACCAGGATGTGCCATCCAGAGCGCTATTGCAGAAGGAACTCTCTCAAAAGAACGGTTTACCCGGTATCAGAAGTTGTTAAAAGAAGCTTCATTCGAAAAGAGTAAGGCGGAAATAGGTTTGAAACGGTTTGAAAAACAGAAATTCATGGGTATCAGTATTCTTGCCAAAGAGTATCGGGACAAGAAGAAACTCGGAAAGAAAGCCAGTTCAAATGCGGGTGGACTAGTGGATTGGTGACAGCCAACACTTCAGTTCTCTAGCAACCGGCATCGGGATTTATCACAACAACCGAACTTTTTTTATTTATATGAGTAATTGGCTAATCAATATTGGATTGGAGAGGAAAGCAAGCAGGATCACTAACGGATCTGCATGATTTTGTCTCCCGTGATCATCAAAGGGGATCTGAATCAATGCACAACATTGATGCAATTATCTGACATATCAGTGATTTATGTTTGCTCCCTGGTATGTTGCATTCATCAGTTTTCTTCTGGGATTCATCCTGCTCTCTCTCTCAATTCAAGTATATAATAAGAAACAGATTCCGGGGCAATCGTTTTTCTGGTTATTATTGCTCTTTGACTCCCTTTTTTCATTTACCCTGGGGGGGTACTATCTCATCGGAGAGATCACTCATGTGGATTCTACTCTGATGAGTCTGATTGCATTTGGCCTGGTGTATAGTCTCATCTATTTCACCGCAGTCCTGTGGTTTTTCTATTGTGCTTTGTACGCAGGGAGAACACGATATGTAACCCGGAAAAATGTTATCCTGGTAAGTGGATTGATGCTGATCGGATGTATCTTCCGGTTTTTGGATATGCTACGTTTGCCAGCGGAAACATCAGGTCAGAGAATCCTGGCAGAACTGATCTTTGGTGGGCATTATGCTGCCGCATACTTTTTTTTTGGCTTAATCATTATCGGTATTTACTTTTTACTGGAACGATACGAAACTGTATCTGCCCGGTTTAAGAATCAGATTATCTTTCTCGTCGTGGGTATCAGCATTCTGCTCTGCACCCGGCTTGCACTTGAAACGATTCTAAAAGGATATCACTCGTACGGATTTGATGTAAGTATTTCCGGATTATTTCTCGCATTTGGCGTACTCCATTATAACCTGCTAGAGTTCTCCCCGGTTTTCCGGGATCGGTTCTTCACCATCAATGAGTGTGGACTTCTGGCACTGAACCGGAGAAATGAGATCATCGATATGAATCCTGCAGCAGAATCAATTTTGAACACCAAAATTCAGGATGCATTTGGAAAAACTGTTTTGGATATCCCTTCCATCCCTGAACCATTTACCCGGTTTCTCTCTGAACCGGATAGCATTGATCAGGCCTCCCATTTTCCCGTGTATCATCAGGGCACACACTGGTATCAGATGACATCCCGTATTGGCGATACCTCCGTGGGAGCAGATGAAACTCATCTGATCATGATTGCTGATGTAACCCACACAATTACTCTTGAGCAGGAGATACAGAAGACAAGAATTGAACTTCTTCAGGAGAAAGAGAAGATCAAACAAGAACAGCGATATCTTCAGTATTTTGTCTCTTACCCGGATGCAATCCTGATTTTTTCCAAAGATCAGATCATTGACTGTAATCCGGCTGCTCTCGATATGTTCCAGATCCCAAAACATGAACTTCTTGGATCCGATTTATCGCGACTTTCTTCTCCCAGGCAATATAATCCGGATGATATTCCAGAAAAACTCGCGTACTACCTTTCAAAAGCGAATGCAGGATCTCTGGTAAATTTTTCATGGGTTTTTCTTGCAGGAGAGAAGAAGATCGATGCAGAAGTGAGACTTTTCAGGCTGGAACATGATGATAATACCCTTGTGGAGATGGTCATTCTGGATATGTCGACGCTTCATACCCGCCAGAAACCCGTTGTTCAGTATTTTGCTGATCAGCAAAAGATCGTGGGTCTTGAGTCATCTCTCTGGGATCAGGTCTCCACCCTTTTTCATGATGACTCCCCCTCTCCTGAAGAAAAAGAACGAGCATTTAACCGAATTTATGAAGCAGCACAGAAGAATCTGAAAAAACTATCCGATTATCCCCGGTTGTAATACCCGTCAGATTCTTCTTAACTTCCCATTCAGCCCAATGTTCATCTGATTTGAGGTGAGATTTCCAAACACCAATTTATGAGATATAGATCCTACCCACTTATTCTGCGGGTAGAAGCACGAGAACAATTCCGATATTCATACATGAGAATATATTGAATAAGCGCAGCGGGGTCCTTTTCTCCAATATAAATAATTGAACGGTCTTTTGGATCTGGAGAACGGATAAGACACCAGGATGTGTCTCCTGAGGAGGTAACCACTACCTGATGCGAACCGATTTCAGTCTGATGCTCAGTGGTATTGAGTAATTCATAAAAAATATCCCGCAACAAAGAGGGAAAGAAATCTTCAATTCTGGGTTTTTTAAAGATATCAGTCTCCTCTGCTTTACAGAGTTTAAGCATGGATGCATTAGCTGAAGATATGGTCATGTCCGGATTCAGGGTGCAGCAGACAATATTCATCTGGTCCAAAATGATCCCAATCAGGGCCTTGAGTGTTTCTGATTCTGCTTTGCGACTTTCATCCAGATTAGTTTTTTCTGTAAGCAGATGGTAAATATTCCGATATTTATCCTGGTATTCCTGGACTACTTCTTCTGTTTTTTGTGACTTTGTCCGGTTTGACTCATATAAATAAAAGAATCTTGATACCGCCTGAAGAATTTTTTCATAGATTTCAGGAGGAATTCCGGATTCCATCTTTCCAATTCCAATAATTCCGGTCAGGTTGTCATTGATGGCAATACCAGTAAACAGGAATTCAAAACTTTGGAGAGGATTGCATACTTTGAGGATCTCTTCTGGTGACCGATGCATCAATGCCGGTATCCCTCTGGTTCTTACGGTATCATAGAGTTTATATGAATGAAGATGATTTTCGTCAAATGGAATCAGAATTTTCCGGGATATTACCTGTTCGATCTCCGCCCGTGTGGGTTTTCGGATACTATCTGGTAATGAAAGGGTAGTAAGAAATGACATCCGGGATATCTCATCGATATGAAACGATACAATTATATCATCAGTAAAGAGGTCACGGAGTATTCGGGTGATGGTATCATAGATATGACCGGATGGATTTTCTTCAAGCATATCCGGAATTTTACTGAAAAGTTTTTCCACAAATTTTCGGTACAAATTTCCTGGAATATACGAATCCGTAACCGGAAGAATGGTTAATAAAACTCCGGGTTGGTTATCGGGAAGGACAACGCGTACCCAGGTATATCTGATCTGCAATTGATCCGGCTGGATACTCATTCGATATCCTTCGGGTTTTTCTCTAAGAAAAGAAGAGAGAGCATCTGTATAGATCCCAAGAGAAAAATTACTGATAGTATGCAAATCCTGACCAATCAACACTTGTTCCCCTTCCCTGGTCTGATCGAGAAAGGCCTGATTTATTCGGATGATTTTTAGATTTTTATCGAGAATGACGGCAGGATCAGGTATCGAATCAATCAGGGTCAAACATGCAGTATGAGGAAGATATCCATATTTTTTTGCATTCGCACTTTGATTGTACTGAACGATTCCTTTTTTAAAAAATATTTCCGTGATATATGAAACTTTATTCCGATTTACCCCACTTTTCCTGGACAATTCAGAGATTGATAACTCCTGACTGGCATCCTGAAGAATTTGCAGAACGCTTTCGATTTCTGATGAAGTGGTATTCATTCAAATCAACAAATAATGTGAAATAATTGGGATCGTAATTTTCCTTGTGCAAGGTACTTTGAAGTGAGTTCCATTTTTTTAGAGAATACATTCTCTCACGGATATGAGATGATATACGAGTACTATTATATTCTTTAGGTTTCTATATACCGGTTTGAAGGGATGGATTGAAGAATCCCTTCATTATTGTGACATCCACCTTCCTTAAGCACATAGAATGGTTCAGATTTTTCTTCTGGTTCTCTTCTTTAGCATATGAAGAGAAGGAACAATACCCAATAGACTTGATCCTTAATCCGGTTTTAATCACCTGTCATGTGAGAAAAATGGAATGCGGTAATTTCTTTTTGAATGGAATTCCTTCAAGTTATTACCATGAAAATGGGCACCCTTTTCCATAAAAAGGACATTCAGTTGTATCGCATGCCCATCCCATTGCACAGACACAAGGACGATTTCGAATTTTTCTTGAGTAATGAAGTCTTGCTATCATCTGTTGCACTTCTATCCAATCTACTTTGCATAGGAATATTAACGTTCTCATTAGAACCCGTCAGGAAGGAGATTTACCAATTCTCTCCTCATGATCTCAATCCTAAAAAAACATCTATTAATTACGCTGAATGCTAATCAAGCGGGTTTGTGCAGAAGAAAGAAGTGAAATATATTCTTCTCCACTCGTTTTAAGATCAGGATAGAGATGAGGAAAAATTTCTGATTTATTTAACTGATTGCACATCAAGCTCATTATATCTCCAATAAAACTATGTGAGAATAGGAAATCATTTGGATTCATTTATCATTATTCAATTCAAACAAAAAAATATTTCTAATGTGCAGCATTTTAGAAAAAGTCAAAAAGATGACTACGAACCGGGTTGGTACCATACCGGCTTATAGGGTTTGCGATTATCCAGGTGGCGATGATACCAGTTTGATGAGATGAATTTGACATTATTCTTTCGTTTAACGAAGAACAGGAGGCCTGGAATTTGTTCATATGAAAAAGTCCCAATTATACCTGGGGAAGCAACATTACCCCTTGATATGAAATCAAATCGTTCTCATAAAAAATACGTGAATCTGAAAGGGTACATATCCGGGAAAGTAAATCTTCTAATTCTACGAAAAGTTCATCCCAATGAATATTTGGTCACGAATCCGGATTTAATCACCTGAAAGGTGAGAAAAATAAAATGAGGTAAACTTCTTTTTGAATGGAATTACTTCAGGTAATTACCAGGAAAATGGACAATACCATTTTCCATATGATGGACAATTTGTTGCATTGCATGCCCAACCCATTGCACAGACACAAGGACGATTCCGAAGTTTTCTTGAGTAATGCAGTCTTGCTATCATCTGTTGTCTATACAATCCTCCTTTGCATAAGAATATGAGAGTATTCACATGGACCTGTCAGGAGAGAAATTTCATCAACTTTCCTATATCATCTCAATTCATAATATAGTCCGAATTATTGTGCTGAAGGGTGATAAAACAGAATTGTGCAAAAGAAAGAAATGAATTGCATTCTTACTCGTTAATTTTGAGAATTCGGATAGAAATGAAGAAAAATTTCGGATTTTTTTATCTGATTGCATATTAAGCATTCATAATCTATCCTGATACCATGAGATAAAAAGGGAGTATCTGGATATCTTCTCCCTAATAGCTGCCTTAAAGTAAAATTATTGCAGATGTGCAAATTTTTGAACATGGCAAGAAGATATGATACTATTCTGGTTGATGCTATACAGAGAGACGAAATCAATCATGGCTTCAGGGCTGGTTCTCTGAAGGATACCGAAACATGTTCACAAGAAAAGAAAAAAAAATAGTTACGTTTTATATAAGATCCTGAGTTTGACTTGCTGGCACTTCAATAGTACTGGGATAATGAATATCTACAGTGAACTTCGTTGCAAGTTTTGACTGCTTGATCCCATATAATCCATATACCAGGAGACCAATGACCAACCATATACTAAAGTACAAAAATGTCGTGGTCTTCAATGAACAGATCAGACACAGACCTGAAACGATTGCCAACACTGGAACAAGTGGCACCATCGGACATCGGAACTGCCTGGGGATATCCGGATTTTTCCATCGCATGAACAGAACACCGGCTGCCACCGCAATGAATGCTATCAGAGTTCCCATATTGAGCAGTTCAACAATAACGGAAATGGGAGTAAACCCGGCAAAGAAGGCACTGATTATTCCTACCAGGATGGTAGCCTTAAACGGGATTCCCTTTGCACTGACAGCAGCGAGTCCGGAGGGAATGAGCCCGTCACGTGACAGGGCATATACCAGTCGTGATGAACCATAGAGACATACCTGGAGCCCGGATGTTATACCGATAATAATTCCGACTGCAAGAATTCCTCCAAGATGAGCATATCCGGCCTGACTGAGAGCAAATTCAAAAGGAGACCCCACATTTGCATATTGAGAAAAGGGAAGAATGCCGGTGAGAACCAGGCCGGCAATAATGTAGAAGACCGAACATATCCCTATAGTTCCAATCAATCCAATAGGCAGATTTCTCTGAGGGTTTTTTACTTCTTCCGCACTTGAGGCAATCAACTCAAATCCGGTAAAAGATACAATAACAAGTCCGGCTCCAGTAAGAACTCCCTGATATCCATTAGGAAGCATCGGAAAATAATATTCCAGGTGGATGATCTGAGATCCAATCCAAAAAAATGTAATAAGAATGAGTATTTTGATTGATACCAGGATGGCATTTACCCGTGAACTTTCCCTAACACCCTGGAGTAAAAGGATAGCCATACACAATATGATGAAGACTGCAGGGAGGTTGACCAATCCTCCATTAAAGGGATCATGAGTCAAAGAAGAATTCAGGGGAAAATTCAGGGTATTACATATGCCGGTAAGATATTGTGACCATCCTGAAGCGATTAATGAGATAGCAACTGTGAGCTCCAGCATCATTGTCCATCCGATAATCCACGCAAATAGTTCACCAAAGATGGTATAGGTATATGAGTAAGCACTACCGGTGAGAGGTATCATCGCACTGAGTTCAGCGTAGCAGAGAGCCACGAATAGCGAACATATTGAGGCAATGATAAAAGAGAGAATAATTCCGGGACCGGCGATACTGGAAGCAAGTCCTGCTATAACAAATATCCCTGTTCCTATGGTAGCTCCAAGACCAATCATTATCAGGTCAAGAGGGTTCAAAACTTTTTTTAGATGATGTCCGTGATGTTCTTCATGAGAAGAGAGAGGAAGAGGTCGTTTCAATAATAATCTCTGTAATAATGATATACTCATGATCCAGTCCTTCTATAATACACTCCAGGGCCCTCGCAGGGAAGATCTTTACGACAACGAGCAAAACTCTGCACCGTTATTCAAAAAAGATCCCACCATCACTTATCCCGTACCTCAACGAACGGTGAGGGGTATCCCATGAGAATGGCATTGCCATGATAGCACGGGGTATGCCGGGGAAGGCAGTCAACCATTTCATCCGGGCACATCACCCCTCAAATATTTGCATATGCACAATCGGAAAAGAATTACTTCAGGTAACCATGATTAGGAGTCGTCTTCAAAACCCTAACACGAACTTTGATTTCTGTATTACAGTAAAAATTGAGAGCAATAACAAATTTAGCCAGGTTAGTGCAGCACTGGATATTTCTTCAAAATTAATCGATGTTTTGAGCAGATGAGAGTGAAATATTTCGAATTTTACTCGGTTTTTTTTATACCTGCACAATTTCATTTCTTTTTATAAATTTGAAAAAGATTCAAAAATGGATTCTATAGCGAAAAAGATGGAGGAAATATTTGGAATCTGCTTTTCAGTAAGAGGATGCAACACTCAGTATAATTCTTAATGGATTGGAAAGAACAATGATGATAAGAAAGAACGTATCAAAACGAATCTACATATCTGTCTGTCCCTTATGTCTCTATCATATCAAGAACATAGGCAACATATTGAGATATAATCGCCCTATTCTTTGAATAGTATTTCAATCACAAAAGAAAAGCAAATATCTTACCCAATGTCAATCTTCAACAACATGAATTCCCATCTCCTGGTATCCCGATCCCAAACCAGGAAATAACAAAACCGAAAAATACCTACCTGAAAAAAATCATGGACGAGTTACAGTACAAAATAGATTGCACATAGGTGTTAGTATATGCATTTAACGATAAAACAGATTTCTTTTTTTGATTTGAGATAGGGAATCAAAAACTCACTTTCGGATAATTACCGAAATCTATGCAGTGACATATCCTAAGTGAGTGAATAATGAAAAAATTTGGGAGATTTATTCATATAATTTCAATATCGGAAAGACATTTTCTTATTATTGCACATTATTGTTCGTTAGTTATTCATGCGATAATTATTGGATTATTCGAAGATAAAAACCAGATTACAGATCTCAGATAGATACTTTTTTAGAGAAACCTTTTCGAAATATTTACCTCTCCATGCAAATCAGGTTCAATAGTTCTCCCTTTCAGGAGTTCTGTGCATCACAAACGTACCTCCTACTGTGCCGGCAAAACCTTTCCGATTCGCTTGGTTTCTTCAGTATAACAGGATATCCTCGCTAAAAGCGGAACTGGGGAGGATGCCGGTCTGCACATCCGGTATTCATGCCAGATGATGTAGATAATTCCTGAATTGAGAAAATCCAGGATCCCATTCAGGTGACCCGAAAATGACGACAAATTCTATGATCCCTGTACTCCAGTACCGCTGGCAGATCGAATATTCCTCTGAAACACCTTTTCTGGTGTACTATGGACTTCGAAATCCACCGAAAGAAAAATTTCAAAAGATTCCTTTGGACATAGAAATTGCAGATATTATCCAGGCTTGTGATGGGAAAAGAACATTAGGCGACCTGCAGAAACATCTTCCGGGAGCAGATCGCTTGAATCATTTGATCTCTGAAGAAATATTGGTAGATCTCGCAGATAGAAAAACCGGTCCTGCATCATTGGATCAGGCGCAGACGTGTACCCGTTGTGTGAATAATGATTATCTACTGCCCGGGCTTGAATTTGATGAAAAGGGTGTCTGTGCTTTTTGTCAATGTTATGAGCGAGGCTCAATGAATGCGAAAAATTCGATACCGATCTTTCATGATGAGGAATTAAAACAGATTCAGACTCAGAACACAGACTCACGATTTGATGTCATGCTTCTTTATACCGGGGGAAAGGATACCAGTTACCTGCTCTGGTATCTGGCAAAAAAATTACATCTACGGGTTCTTGCGGCATCATGGACCTTACCTGATATGAATGAATCTGTCAGGAGGAATATTTTACAGGCAAAAAAACATCTCACCAATGTTGAGTTTGTGGAGATGACACTTCCCTGGGATCTGGCAAAGGAAGTAACGCGAAGCCAGGTTCAGATCTACGGTCTTCCCTGTCTCTGCCCAAATATTGCATATGCACTGCTGTATCCTCTGGCTTTTGAGGAGAACATCCCCTATATTGTCAATGTTGTTGAAGAAGTCCGGATGTCGGTCCGTGATCATATATTTCCCATCATTCAAAAGAATCAATCGTTGACATTCTCTGAGCGGGAAGAAACACTGAGTTTTTTACAATATCTTCTTGAAGACCGGAAAGAGGTAAAACCTCTGGATTTCATTACTGAAATCGCGAATACTCGTGGTTCTTTCCAAAAGCAGTTACCTGAGATCTACCAACCCCTTGCGGCATTGGTAATACAGGCAGAACAGGATCCCTCGGTCTCAATTCCCCTGATAAGAAGAATCCAGACCCATAATGTCACCGGTGAGTGGAATAATGTGGTGGATCTTCTCACACATGAACTGGGGTGGGAGTTGCCAGATAGCCAGACCGGTCCTCTTTATTCCAGATGCTCTCTAGAAACTGTCAAGGATTATCTTCAGTCATTGCGGTTTACGTATATGAGAACCACCCACTTCCCCCAGTCCATTCTTGAAATCAGTGCATCAGTATTTTTTGGTCTGATAAGTCGGGAAAAAGGACTGATTGAACTGGCAGAACGGGGATATTTTTCTCGTCCGGATAAACTGGTTTGTCTTCTGCGGGATCTCCAGGTAACCAGTGAGAAAGTGGAAGATCACACTACTGAAGTCCCATCCTCAATATGTCGAAAATGTTGTTGTTAAGGATGCATAGGTACATATCACCAGAAGATTTGTGAAATATTTGACACAGACTTTTGGTTCCTAATTTTATGGGTCGCATTTCGTCTTGCCAGAATATCTGGTTCTTTTTTCCGATTGGATTCGGGATGGATATTATTACGACTTAATCCGTTTAAACTGAAATGCTCCTGCCACTACTGTCAGGCATGCAAACACGAATACCACCACTATACAGATAAATGGATGGATTTGAGAAACACCGGTAAGGCCATATCTGACACCTTCCACTCCGTAAGTCAGCGGATCGATCAGCGTGAGAGGGCGAATAAATTCGGGTAACGCGGATATCGGATAAAGTGCTCCGGATAATCCGAATATCGGAAACACGATGAAGTTCATGGACAACTGGAATCCGGACATATTATCGAAAGAAGAGGCTAACGCAATGCCGAAAGCCGTAAACGAAATACCGATAATCAGCATAAAAACCAGAGCGGATATGAATCCCGTGACATCTGATCCGGTTAATCCGATTATGAGGGAAAAGAAGAGGATAAGAAATCCCTGCAAAACCGCGGTTGTTGCACCACCGATAGTCTGACCAAGCATAATCTCATAGCGGGAAATTGGTGCTACCAAAGTTTCCTTTAAAATTCCAAACTGTTTATCCCAGATAATCTGAGTACCGGCACCTATTGAAGAGAACATGACACTCATGGTTACCATTCCGGGAATCAGAAATTCCATATAATTACTCTGCAGGTTGGGAATGTTCACGACTGAATTGAGTCCATATCCCAGGAAACAAATAAAAAATAATGGCATCGTAATACTTCCGATCACCCGACTACGTGATTTCACAAACCGTTGCATATTACGAAGCCAGATTGCATAAATAATATCCATTACATTCTCCCCATCATTCTCTGCCTGTTTTGCATATTTTCCCAAAAATCAACATCAGAATCACGGATTTTTCTGCCGGTATAAAATAAAAATACATCTTCCAGAGTAGGTTTATGAATAGACAGAGAAGTAATGGGAATCTGTTTATCATTCAGCCGGGACACAATGACCGAAACATATTGTTCTGCATGTGTGAGACTAAATATGACCTCATCCTGATGTACTTCAGCCCTGTTTATCCAGGGTTCTTTAATTGCTTGTGCAACTTCATTCAGGAGAGGGGATTTGATAGTGATTAGATCTCCCCCCAGACTGGATTTCAGATTTTCAGGAGTATCTGTGGTGACGATTTTTCCATGATCGATGATACCAATCCGATCACAAAGCCGGTCAGCCTCTTCCATGTAATGGGTGGTCAGAATAATCGTAATGCCTTTTTCTTTCGATAGAGTGGTGATGTATTGCCAAAGATGATTCCGTGTCTGGGGATCAAGACCGAGAGTGGGTTCATCAAGAAAAAGAATAGACGGGTGATGGAGCAGACCACGGGCTATCTCCAGCCGTCGTTTCATTCCACCGGAGAATTTTTTCAGGACATCAAACCGACGATCATACAGTTCTACCAGGGTGAGCAACTCATTGATCTTCTGGGTCCTGGTTGCCTTTGGTACCCGGAAGATACGGGCATGATATTCCATATTTTCCCAGGCGGTAAGTTCTTCATCAATACTTTGAGACTGAAATACGATGCCAAAAGAGCGTCGAACCTCATCTGGTTCTAAGCAGGTATCATGACCGTTTACCATTGCATAACCAGAAGACGGAGATAGCATTGTTGATAATATCGAAAGAATCGTGGTCTTACCCGCTCCATTAGGACCGAGCAGACCAAATATTTCCCCTTCCGAAATTTCTAGAGAGACATTATCAACTGCTATGAGTTTTCCAAAGGTTCGTGAGACATTTTGCATAAGTATTGCAGGAGTCATACGTTTTGCCTTCTTTTTATCGAGCGAGTCGGTTCAATCAAACCCGGTTCAGATATCCTGAGGTATTATCAAGGTGTGTTCCGGTATCATTCTTCCGGATTTGTTCTCGAAAAGTCAAAATAATGGTGATTTTCTCTTTCTCATATGATATCCCATCATAGATATCATTCTTTCAGAATCAAAAAAACGAAGAAATAATCAAATCAGATATTCAGCGTTCCATAAAACAGATTGCCCAATTTCTCACGCCGAAAAATCTGAACATTGAAATGAATGAATATTTCATCTCCGGATTTACCAGAGAATGTGGATTTCAAATCTTTCACCATTTGAAGATGGATCGCAAAACCGTTTTTACTCCGGCCCCCTCAAACATCTGAGAGATGACACTGCCTCCTTTCTGGTCCCGCTCCCATTTCAGGGCAACTTCCTGGAATTCTTCAACATCTTTTAGATCTTCAGCAAGAACAACCCTGAGTCGTTTGATATCAACTCCGGCATAATCATGCACCAGGGTATTTCGAAAGCGGGCAAGCCGTCCGAGTCGTTTTGCCAGATCATAATCCAGGTATTGATGATTTGCAAGTTTCACAAAGACATCTGCATTTTTTTCCGGGTATGGGATTTGCATACCATCCAGCATATGTTTCCCAATCTGAATTGAGGCTTCCGTGCAGAGGATGATGGAGTATTTCGCTGCAAAACGAACTTCATTATCCTGTAATTTATATGCGGATGATGTCGCAACGCTTGCCCAATATTTTTTGGCATTCCGGAATTCTTCATTCCCAACTGGTGTTGTCTTATCCATGACTGATTTGTCAATATACGGTAGTAATATTCATGAGTCTTGCGGAATTGATCTCGAATTGTTTATATTCAGATATTGGTTTTTCCTCGCAGAACTTTTTAGAAATCTGATGTTTGATTCCGTTCTTTTTTGTCTCTCAAAATTGAATTTTGTATCATCGACTTTTGTCTTTAGTTCCTTATGGAGTAGTATCCCAGGAGTTGTAGAGTGGCAAGATCCTCACAATACCTGGATATAGAAATCTCAAGAGCATAGGGCGATTAAGAGATACCTTCCCACAATGATGCTCATTCAAAAAAGATTGGTCTCATGAAGAATCCACCATTGATCAAAAGCCTGATATTGATAGATATGCTGATTTACTATGAAGTTTATATTCCAAAGAGGAATCACACAATTTCTCTTCTCAGGATTTCAACAGGTATCTCATCTTTCCTTGATCTATGCCAATTCAAATATCAGATCCAAAGAATCCAAATCTGCAGATACTATTACTTGGTATTCCATTTATTGTTCTATTCTGCCATCTTGTCATCATGGCATTTACTCTTCCCTATCGTCTCTTTCTTACTATGCTTGGATTAATGGTGGGGTATATTCTTCCTCCTGCCGGAAAAGAGACGATTATCCCTCTGGGAATTGCCCTCGGGATTCCCTGGTGGTATATTGCTCTCTCAATATCAATGGTTGATATTGAAACCGGCCTATTCATGACGCTTAACTTTGATTATGTACATCGAATTCCGGTGATCGGACCTATTGCTCAGGATCTGACAAGAAAAACGAAAAAAATGATCGCCAGACATCACTGGTTATCCGGATTGTATGTATTTGCGATTATCCTGATGGTGATGATACCGGTTCTTGGAAGTGGAGGGGTCAGAGGTTCAATCGCCGGAAGGATCCTGGGACTTACCCCGAAACAGGCAATGATTGGAATTGGTGCCGGAGCGATTATCGGGTGTTTTGCGATCGCAATTGGTTCGGACCAGCTTCTTATGCATCTCTGTGGAAATGGTTCTCTGCCTGAAGGACTTCGTATCTTTGTCTGTCCAAATACTTCTGAATGGTAATGGTGAGAAGATCCCTCTATTCTTGCTCGATTCCATTCCATGTTAGATATATCGTTCGTCCTGATTGGAGAAATACTAAAAATTTTACGGTTTAATCTTCAGTTCTGTATGATGTTGGGCTATTTGAGCAGATTACTGGTAAACGAAGTTCGTAAAATTACCGGATAGTTCAAATTTCTCTACCTGCCATAATACTTTGGTACACCAGATTTTCTCCAGCTATTGATCCTGCAGCCAGCCATCTCTTATGATCTGGCCCGGGAGATTATCATGTATCCATTATTTTTTGAAACTTATATGCGAACTCTGATGAATTTCAATACTCTTATGTCCCCGTATGGTTCATGTTTTGTTATGATGCGTAATGAGATATTGGTAGTTCTTCTACTTTGCATCGGGATTGGAATTATCCATGGGATGGCGGAGGAGACTGTCTCTCCAGACCTGATCGGGAACTGGACCGGAACATCTGAAGGATTTCATTCCGGATTTGGTTATTTTCATGCCGGTGATTATCATTATGTTCTGCATATCGGAGACCAGCAAGGAAGGATCTTTAATGGGACTCTCATCGTGTCCGGATTAGATCCAACTCGTGAATATCCCTTCTCCGGAGTTATTGCCCATGATATGAAGACTCTGGAGATAGCAGAATATGGGACTGGAAAAGACACCGGATATCTGGTATCACCGGATGAGATGGAACTGATCCTCCTTGTTGATGAATCGGATAATTTTTCAGTACTCTGTACGTTGAAAAAGGAACCATAACCGGGTTTTAATAGAAATCTGGATCCGGTTACTGTATTCATCAGCAATTCTTTCGAATTCTGCACGTGCAAAGAAATGAACCTCAGGTTTCTTGGTTCAATGTTTAATATTCTTTGGAGGGAGTCAGGAATAATTCACCCGGTAATACCCATTTTTTTATGGATATCATTCACCATTTGAGAGCTGGAGGTATTGAGACTATATGGGATCACTTTTATTCTCTCACTCTTGCTTCTTTCACGAGTTCTCTCACTCGTTCTACAGAGGCTTTCAATTGATTGTATTCTTTATTGATGGACCCTTCAATCTGATCAATGATCTCATCCGGAGATAATGAGAGATTATAGACTTTGATTGGCCTTCCTTTATTTACGGTAATATGTTTTGTGACTTCAATCCATCGCCTGTTAACAAGATCATTAATGGCTATACTTACTTCTGGTTGTCGTAAATCGGTATATCGCTCAATATCACGGGAATTAATATTAGAGTATGTTAAAAACATGACTAGTACCCGTGATACATTGACTTTTAATCCAACTTCGTTGAAAATTCCCGCAATTTCTTCATCCCGTTCTGTAAATATTAATTTCGTATCCATATGCAACCCAATTCCCATGAATTGTAGTGAGTTGATAATATATATGTAGTGATATAAATTGTCATAGGTATATAATCAAGAATTATATAAGAATCATGCCCCCGGGCTTCAGAGAAAAAGGATGGAAAAAGTTCATCGTGAATAGTTGATTTCTGAAGAACCCCGGACCTTCATTTTTCTTACTTTCTTCGTATATATACGCAAGTCCTGAAAGTGAATGGGAGATTGCTGCTGAAGTAGATCCAATCTAGACAATGGTAACGTATTCGCAGGAGATATCCGATATTTACTCACTTTTTTAATAAAAAGGACGGTTCTCTTTTCTGAAGCAGATAATGGGTTATCCATCACTCACAATTAGAATAACCTGAGTATGATTGGAAACATTATGGATAATCCGGTAAAAAACCCGGTGATTGTAGAATATATCTGGTATGAAGATATAATACAAGATTTAATTTCCGGAAATCTGGATGCTATTCTGTATCTTGGAACTGATATCACTCTTCTCAGAAAAATGGAACACCCATTACCGAACTAAAACCCTATGCGTTTATGGGATATACTGGTATTGCGGTAGAGAAAGGAAATGGCACGTATGCCGTATCCTTTGTAGAAAAATTAATGAAATTATTACCCATATGCATAATGATGGTTTCCGTTCTGATTTAATAATAAAAACAACCAGCTTAGATCTGACCCAGGATGCAAAGACATTTGTTATCAGGTCTCTTCACCAGTATAATGAAAGATTATCATAATCTCTTGTTTTTTCCCCGGAGAAATGAATTGAATCATCCGATATATATTATTCTGGTATTCCTTACCCTTGTGTCTCTACCCGGAGCAATTGTTCAGGGATCAGCTCTTCAAAATACCGATACCCTGGCCGATGGAGGGAATCAAAAAATGTTTGAAGATTTTTTCAAAAACTGGATGAACAAAGGGTTAACGTTAACAGAAGATGGAAAATATGCAGAAGCATTAGAAGCTTTTGATAACGCGTTCAGATATCATCCGGGAGAGCAGGATCTTGCTGCCAGAGCATGGGAAGGGAGAGCCAGAGTATACGGGGCTCTGGAACGATACGATGAATCTCTTTTCGCGAGTAATGAAGTGATGAATAATAGCCCGGAGGATACCCTCCTGATGGCATCGGCATGGATAACCAAAGGTACCGCTTTACGATACTTGGGCAGGTATGAGGAATCCCTTGAGGCATTTGATCAGGCACTTGTTGTAGACCCGGAGAATCCGAAAATAAAACAACTCCGAATTCTCACTCTGCGACTTATGAAATAAATCAAATCTATTACCCTTTTACTCTCCTTACTGAATATTTCGGCCAGAAGACTCCATCAGACCGCGTATATAATTCCAAAGTTCAAGAAATCAGGAATACTACCTGGTATATTCGCATATTCAGAGGAAAATATTTCGTACCTATTGGTAATTACCACAGGCAAGTTTTCTCCAATTAATATTGATTTGGTCAGAATGCGATGGGAATCAGTTTTCTTTGTTAGGAAGGGATGGTATCCCTGCTTGGATATTAGGTATCTGCTTACCTGGTCTCTTATTCTTAGTCAGTTTCAATTTTTCCCGATTACTTTCTCAGATTCAAAGAAATGTTCTCTTTCTCTCCGAATTCCTGAATTAATTTCTTACATGTTCTGGCTTTGTCCTCTTTCACCTGATCCACTTGTGTTATCGCATTCTTCAAAGATTCAATGTTCATAAGGGTTGCAGCCTGACAATACAGGGTTGCACATCGTCCGGGATTATACCACTCCAGGAGCATCTCAAGTGTCCTCTTTCTTTCTATTTGCTCTGGTAAAAACTCATCAACTCCAACGGATTTTATTTGCTGAATATTATCAAGACATTTACGATGGGTTACAAAGCTATCGGCATCAAACCATTTGGCAAATTTATCGCAGGGGAATTCATGACAGTCTGCACAGGTTTCAAGTTCTCTTTTTCTTACACAACATCGGTAAATTGAGCAATAGGAACAATGGCCATCTGGTCCACAACCCAGACATCGGGATTTAGCTTTCGAGTGAAATCGGGAACATAATCCGCAAAAAATTCCACAGCAACCGATCAAATTATTTTCTTTCATATATTTCGAACTATTAACGGGTTTTTATTATTGGCATATCGTTTTGATGATTTTGTTTGTACTGAAAAATGATGGAGGATTGTGGGATGGTATCGGATATCCATTACAAAACTCTTCCTCCCGGAATTCATGGGTTGATAGAATACAATGGAGATCGGATTTATGTAATTCGGTTGAAAAAACTGGTTGAAGATTTATCTATAGGAGAAAAGGAATTAGAGCCTTAACTTCTGTTTGATATTTTTCATATTCTACCGGGAATTTATCTTTGAGCAATTTCTCTTCAAAATGAATTTTTATACGAAATACGATACCCACAATGAGGACCATGAAGAAGAGGGACGAAGAGCCGAGAGTTATGACGGTCCCGATTACCCCAAAAAGGAACCCGGTATAAATCGGGTGCCTTACCATGCGATAGGGACCGGTTTGAATTAAGGTATGGTCTGTCTTAATTTCAGGCAGGCTACTCCAGTTTCTACCCAGATGATACCTTGCCCAGCATGCAAATCCAAGGCCGATCCCACAGATTAGAATGCCCCCACCAGTGGAAATGAGATTTTCGGGAATTGTCCGTTGGAAAGAGAGTTCAGCATCAAAAATCTCCCCGCTAAGAATTATCAGCATAAGGAAAGGGAGGAAAAATATTCCGACATATTTTTTCGGGGAGGTGGATACGTTTCTCCAGGCAGAAATAACCCAGTATAATGCAAAAACTCCCCATGCAAAAAGTAAAATCAGATTAGATATCAGCAAATTATCTCACCATTCAAAAGTGTTCTCTAAATTGAGCATCTGCATATTTATGCTAATTGACCATTCACTTTATTCACCATTTCAGAGACTATGGGATGGTGAACCTGTCTCTCATCTTATTGAATAGCGGATAGGATCGGGGGATAATACCTATCAAGGGAAAGAGGTTTCTTTTTTCAGGGTCTTCCGCAGATGATTCATCTTCTCCACGTGTTCCTTGATCTTAAAAAAATGAACGATACTTATTCCTCAATTTTTCTCTGGATATTTAAACTGATGGAATCGTGGAATGGCTATTTCCATTTTGATCCGAAATAACCCGAAGGTTTGAAAAAAATCACCGCCAAGGGGTCCCATCCGGAGAAATCATGGAATGAGATGGTTTTCGAGTCCTTGATTTCTTTATCTCCACAATCTGAACGTGACAGAACTCTGACCAAAATAATTCCAGAGAAATGCTACTCCGGTAGCAAATACTTTCGCGGTGAGGTAATTGAAAGACCACATCTCCACACAAACCGAGATGATCAGCAGGTTTACGATCAGACTGCTTGCGGCAATAACCAGAAAGGAAGAAACCTGTTTAACATGCTCCTGACTTTGGTTCTTAAAATTCAGAAATTTATTCAGCCCAAAACTAAAAAGGGCACTCAGGCAGTATGACAGACCGGCAGAAGCCAGGTACCATATCCCCAAAAGGTCTGTCAATGCCCAGAGGAGCGTGATATCGGTGCAGGTGGTGATGCATCCGATAATCAAGAATCCTCCCAGATGATCTGCGAGTGATCGGACAATCCCCTTTTCCGGATTCTGATTCACTTTTCCTGCATACCCGGACATGGAGACCCTCTTATGCATTGCGGCAGTCATAGAGAACATCCCCTCTTCCTGATGGAGAAGTCGATGTACTATTGGTATTCCAGTCACTATCCGTGACTACCTGACAGGAGTCTGGAATCCAGGAGCCAGCTCCATTCGAAGATCCTCCTGGCCCACCTCTCTGGTTTTGAGATAGGAAGAAGTACCGGATATCTCCCGATTGAACCATTGTTTTGAGAGTTTCGTTTGTCAGGATCGGATCACTGCCGGTAAATCCCCCAATAGTCATCACTGCTTCGCCAGTCCGGATAATGAGTTCAGATCCTCCTCCCATGGCACTTGTAACTCCTACGAGATATTTTTCCGATTCTCGGTGGGATTCGAGATATTTGATAAGCCCTTCGTAATCGGAATTTGTATGACTAATTCCCGGCATCTGACCTCCGGGTATTCCTTTCATCTGACTCTGCTCCGGACCTGCTACCGGTATTGTTCCATTTCCGGGAGTGAGGAGCGGAGTGCATGACCAGACTGTCGGGGAAAGGAGGAGCAGAATAAACCCGATACCAACAATCACCTTGACCCACGGTCCGGTGTTCTGTCTGTGCCGAATCCGGACAACGGCAAGGAATCCTCCAACAAGGAGACTTCCGGCGAGAATTACCCCGGGAAGAACGCCGGAAAATTCTGGAGTGTAGAGGAGTATCCACGCCTGTATCACTCCGGTTACCGGGATTGCCAGGATAAGCAGCCATCCTTTTATTCCGGAATTCAGATACTCGTGATACATCCTGACTACACCAATGGCCACCAGAGCAGCAAGCGGAGGCCCGACCATCACCAGGTAATACCGGTGGAAATGGCCTGAAGACATGCTAAAGTACCCAAGTTCAGGAATCAACCAGAGTAACGAAGAAATGACAATAATCTCCTGCTCTGATAAATTCTGCAGCCAGGTCAGGGAAGGTCTTCGAAGCCATATCAAAGCACCAATGAGAGCAAATGGGATCAGCCAGCAGATCTGACCTGCCATCTCCTCGTTTCCGAGTCTGAGTATTCCCGGGGTCCCCCCTTCATTTCTCCCCCCAATTCCCGGAGATGGCATACCTCCATCGAACTGTCCTGGATTTGCCGTAAGATTGCGATGGAGATGATTCTGCGGATCATTTGTTGGATTGGCTTTCATTGATGGGGGAGGAGACAGATTCTGAACTCCCTGATGTATATTCTGCATACCGGGAGCACCCATGGTCTGGTTCACCCCTCCCGGTCCGCCACTTCGGTGATCGGTACTTCCGATGATCCGGGAGAGTCCATTATACCCGAATATCAACTCAAGCGCTGAGTTGTGGTCACTACTACCGATGTAGGGCCGCTGATCAGCGGGCGTCATATCAACTACAACTGCCCAGGAGAATGAGATCACCAGCAGAACTGCCATGGCACAGATAAGGTGTGCAATTCGTAATTTGAATGGAATCGGCTTTGATACAAAATAGATCGCAAAAAAAGCAGGTATGACTGCAAACGCTTCAATCATCTTGATATTAAATCCAACTCCGACCAGAACAGCGGTAGCGAGGAGAAAGGGGAGTGATCCTTTCCGCCATGCCGCTATTGCGGTAATAAAGGCAAGCATGAGAACAAATACCAGGAGCCCATCAAGATTGTTGGTTCTACCTACGGCGATTGCAATCGGGGTGATGGTCAGAACAAATGCAGCGATGAGTCCAGTAGGTTTTCCAAATGCACGGGAGATTATCAGATAAAGGAGCAGCACCGAACCCACTCCGGCAATTGCCTGGGGAAAGATAAGTGCCCAGCCCGTATACCCAAAGATAAGAGCACTGGCGGTCTGAACCCAGATGGCTACCGGAGGTTTATCTACGGTTACAAACCCTGCCGGATCAAGCGATCCCCAGAGTGAGATCGCCGGGTTTACAAGGATACTCTTCACTGCAGCAGCATAATAGGCGTTTGCATATCCATTTTGGCTGATATTATAGAGGTATAGAAATCCTGAAAAAATGAGGATTCCGACAAGTATCAGTTCGTTTCGATAGTTCTTCAGTATTGCATTTGGGATCATAGGTATTGCCACGGATAAGGAGTTCTGAAAAAATGGTCTGGATGTATCTGACCTTTGGACTGTGTATCATATAAGAAACGAAGATCTCACCGGTAGGAAAGGACAACTCGTTTGTCTGATATTTGGGAGTTATAACCGATGATGTTTGGAGATCCCCTTATTCATGCAAAGAAATCTGTGGAGAATTTCCGGCTACAAGGATATTTCTTCTCCAGAGTTTGAGAATGGAGGTAAACATGGCGAAAATATCTGACGTTTGTGCGGTGGTTCTCTCTCCTTCATTCCAGGTTACCGGAATTTCGAGAATCTGGTATCTATTTCGTTGAAAATACACGAGTACTTCCGTATCCCAGAACCAGTGGGTATTCTCAATATACGGGAGGGCAGATACCAGTTTTGTCCGATTAAATGCTTTAAACCCACATTGATGGTCGTGAACTTTACTTCCGAGAAAGGATCGTACCAGTAGATTATATCCCCGGCTTTGAATCTCCCGGTTTGTACTGCGAACAATGGTGCTACCCGGGAGGAGTCGGGAACCGATGACTGCATCATATCCATCTTCTACCGACTGAATAAGTCGATTTAGATACTGAATATCGGTTGCAAGATCAACATCAATATAACAAAAGATACTCCCGGTTGCTATCCGGGCTGCTTCTTCCAGTGCCGAACCTCTGCCGCTTCGGGTTTCCCGATGCAGATGATGAATCCGGATATCGGTCTCTGTCCATTGTGCTGCAAGTTCACAGGATCCGTCAATACTTGCATCTTCCGCTATAATCAGTTCAAATGAATGGGTAATTTTTTCTAAAGCGTCGATTGTAGCAGGAATTGCCGTTCGAAGCGCAATATAATCGTTATAAACCGGAATAACTACTGATACCTTCGTCTTTATCATAGAAATTGTCCTATTTTCTGAAACAGGTCAGATGTTATGGCTCCTGCACACATGAAGAAAACAGATACAACTGGTGGGATTAGACAACATAGCAGTTGCAAATATCTGGAAAATCAGTCAGACTCCAGTTCAGTCAGAAAAATCGTTGGATCGTTTGGTATCACAGCGATTCAAAATCAAAAGCAGCTATTATTACCGGATATGTGAATCAGTCTTTGTCTCTCAGTCAGAGGGCATAGGGAGTGATTGAATCGATAATCTTGGAGACGACATCTTCGAAATCGTCATCTGAACACTCGATTCGGACATCAGCGTATTTTTCATATAATGGAATCCTCTGGGTATACAAATCCCGAAGGGTCTGGCCAGGTATCAGGACAATTCCTCGGGTTTTAATATTGTAGAGTCTTCTTACCATCTCCTCAAAGGATATGATCAGATACACCACTATGCCGTATGATTTCAGGTGCTTCATTGCCCGGTCGCTGAATACAACGCTACCGCCAGTGGAAATGATTGCGTTGCTCCTTTGCAGGGAAAGAATGGTATCTTCCTCGATTTTCAGGAATGTTTCAGTTCCTTGTAGGTCAATTATTTCCTGGAGACGTTTTCCCGTTTTTTCCTGTATCACGATATCGGTATCGATGAAATCCATTCTGATGGTTTTTGCAAGGATTACTCCGATGGTACTTTTCCCGGCACTGGGAAGCCCGATAAGAATGATGTTTTTCATGAGACAGAATCCATTGAGAATGTGTTACTCATATATGCCCATCTCTCCATAATCATTTCCCCGGAGATTGTGATGGTACTGCGAATTCTCCCCTATCTTCCTCTATCCTGACTGGCATTAGGAATTCTTCCCACAAGTTGTAGACATATTAGATGGGTCTCGGATATGGTTTGCGCCATCAGGAGAGAATACCATTGAGGTTATCGGGTATATAAACAATTCAAATCTTTTAGTTATTAATCCGGAATTCGTATCTAATTCAGTTTAGGATTCCTGTGTTCCTTTGGTAATAAATTTCAGAGTGAATACCTCTTATATACGGGTTTTGGAGATATTATGTGCAGAAATTCAGGAACTCATAGTCCTTAAAAAAACTTTGCTTTGAATTCAATAAATCCAATTTTTTCTCTCAAACAGCCCAATCATAGTGATATATATTCTCGTCCCTTTTTTCCCTGTTATGGATGAAACTTGGTAATTTGTGCTTGTATTCGAGATTTTTTCACATTATTTGATCCCGAAAAATCAAATCGATCCTCTTATGTACCCCTAAATCGCCTCAGAATATATATCATGAAAGTGGTGTGGCTTCTTTATGGTGTATGCTGTCTCGCTTTGCTTTGTGGGGCAGTATATGCTGATGACCGGAATGATGCAACCGGGTATACCGTTGCATTAAATGAACAGTCAAATAATACCCCAGCCTGGGATAACTCTGCAGAAGACTTTGAATTTGCGAACCGGGGATTTATCGCTACGGATGCTCCACTCATCATCCCCTCTATATATCCGGGATACACAGCATGGAGTATGGACGCATACAGTTTTCTCAACAATGCTTCCTGCCCGGATACTGTAAATCCTCTCTTATTCAGACAGGCTCAGCTCAATAATATCAACGGTCTGTTCGAAGTTACTGATGGTATTTACCAGGTCAGGGGCTATGATGTCACGACAATGAGCCTGATAAAAGGAAATACTGGCTGGATTGTCGTAGACCCGATGACCTCTATTGAGTCTGGACAGGCGGCGATGGCTCTTGTCAATAAGACTCTAGGCGATTTCCCGGTAAAAGCGGTTATCTACTCGCATCCGCATGCAGATCACTATCAGGGAGTAAAAGGAGTTACCACTCAGGCAGCGGTAGATGCAGGAGATGTTCAGATTATTGCACCGGAACATTTCATGGAGCATGCATTGAGTGAGAATGTATATGCAGGCAATGCCATGTTCCGAAGAGCAAACTACCAGTACGGTCTCCAGCTCCCCAAGGATGAAAAAGGAAATATCGATATTGGTCTTGGAAAGAGCCCTTCAACCGGTGTTGCCTCCCTGATTCCTCCGACGACTGATATCACACATACGGGTCAGAAAGTAACCGTAGATGGAGTTGAGATGGAATTCCACCTTACCGAAAACACCGAAGCTCCGGTTGAGATGGATGTCTGGTTCCCACAAAAGAATGCATTGCTGATGTCTGAAGACTGCACAGGATCGTTCCATAATATTCTGACTCTCCGGGGTGCTCAGGTCAGAGACCCCTTAGCCTGGGCAAATGCCCTGGAAGAGGCACGGGAATTATATGGTGATAAGGCCCAGGTTATTTTCCGTTCTCACCACTGGCCGGTATATGGGAATGATAAAGTTGTGGAACTGCTGGAAAACCAGCGTGACATGTACAAATATGTCCATGACCAGACGCTGAATCTCATCAATAAAGGCTATACCATGGATGAGATAGCCAGTATGATAGAACTCCCTGACTCTCTGAAATCCTATTGGTATACCTATGGATTTTATGGTCAGGTCTATATGGGTGCCAAGGCTACCTATCAGAAATATCTTGGATTTTATGATGCAAATCCCATTAATCTGAAAAGGTTACCTCCGGAGGAATATGCAACGCATATCGTCGATTATATGGGTGGAGCTGATGCAACACTGTCCCGACTCCAGGAGGATTATGATGCCGGTGAGTACGAACTGGTAGCCTCGATTGCCCATTATCTGGTCTTTGCTGATTCCACAAACATGGCTGCCCGGGAGATGGAAGCTGCAGCTCTTGAGCAACTCGGATATCAGTCAGTGTCGGGCACTGCCAGAAATGCATACCTTTCTGCAGCCAAGGATCTCAGAACTACTGAACCAAACAAGGAAATAAGTGGGATATCTTCGGATATCATGGCAGCTATGTCCATGGGTCAGTTACTGGACTTTATCTCAGTCCGGGTGAATGGCCAGAAGGCTGACGGAGAGAATTATTCGATGAATCTGGCTCTCTCTGATACCGGGGATAAAGCCCTGATTAAGGTAGAGAACAGTGTTCTGGTCTACTTCGTGGATGAGTCATCTTCGGTAGCGGATGTATCGGTGGAGATGCCAAGAAAGACCCTTGAACAACTCGCTCTGGATCCATCGGTTTCTCTGGCAGATGTCACCACAACTGGAGATGCCGCGGTATTTGACCGGTTTGTCGGGATGCTTGATGTGTTTGACCCCGGGTTTAACATTGTCATCCCCTAACTTTTTTTTGAACACGATAAAGCGGCAATTCATTATCGCTCAAGTAGGAAGCCGATGTTCCGAATTATTCCTGAACGCCTGATGTTATACTATATTTCCTGTCTCATTCAATACGTATGAGATTTTGTCTACAAATTTCTGTGGCAGGGTCCGAGAATATCGAATGATGATCACCATGAGGGTTTTACTGAGAGAAAAATCGTTGACGCTTGGGATAAACTCAATTCGGTTTTTGATACTTTTTCTGGCATTATCAATGATTATCATGAGTCATGGAGCAGGAGCTGAAAATTCTCAATGGAATCTGGCTGATGCAGAACATTACCAACAGCTGGAAAAATATGATGAAGCCCTGCGAATCTATAATCGTGCCTTGGAAGCAGACTCATTGAACTCTACTCTCTTTGTCTTAAAGGGTGATCTCCTCCAAAAAATAGGGAGATTTGACGGTGCAATTACCGCATATGATCTTGCCATAAGTATCAATCCTGAATATCCTGAAATATGGGATAAAAAGGGGGAAGTATCCCTGAGTCTTAACCGGTATGAAAATGCTCTTAATTCTTTTGAAGAAGCTATCCAAATTACTTCCAAAGATACCCGTGCATGGGTTGGAAAAGGTCAGGCAAATCTGAATCTGGGTAAGTCAGAAGATGCCCTTCGTGCATTTGATCAAGCCTTACAACTGGATCCAGGTAATTTCATGGCATGGGTAGGAAAGGGTGATTCCCTGGTACTGGGCGGTCGATTTGATGAAGCAATTACCGCATATGATCATGCAACTGGTATCAACCCTTCGGATATTGACACCTGGACCAAAAAAGGTGATGCTCTCCTGTTTCTTGGTCAGTATGAAGGAGCATTAACTGCATATGATCGAATTACTGCCCTTTCCCCTGAAGATGCCGGTTCCTGGACGAAAAAGGGGTATGCATATCTCAATATGAGTCAGTATGCGAATGCTCTTTCTTCTTTTGATCATGCGATTGAATTAGATCCACATGGTGCAAATTCTTTGGTCGGAAAAGGTGACTCTCTGGTGTTTCTCGGTAAGGTTGACGAAGGTATGGATGCGTATAATTCTGCCATCAGCAGGAATCCTCGTGAGCCGGGAGCATGGAAAGGGAGAGGAAATATTTTCGCTATACAAGAAAACTATTCCGAAGCAATAGAATCATTTATTCAGGCACTCCGTTTTGATCCGAATGATATCCAGACCTGGGCGTTGAAAGGTGATGCATATGAGGCAGTAAATAATAGTGATGAAGCAGGATTGGCATATGACCAGGCACTTGCGATCGATCCTCAAAATTTTGAACTATTGATGAAAAAAGGTGAATCTCTTCTTTCTGGTGGAAAATTTTCCGGATATATCACTGTTTGTGACGCCATGCTGGCTTTGCAGCCGAATAATTCTACAGTTCTTCTGAGAAAAGCTGAAGCATTGACGCAGATAAGAGAATTTAATGATGCAATCACCATCTATGAACAATTGATTTCTTCACATCCGGATGATTCATCACTAAGGCTGAAAAAAGGTGATGTCTTCTTCCGGTATGGTCAATATGAAGAGGCCCTGAAAGATTATGATCAGGCGATACGGTTGAAACCGGCTGATGATAAGGCATGGGTTTGTAAAGGGAATGTGTTACAAAATTTAGGTAGGGAAAAAGAGGCTGTCACTGCGTATGATCATGCAATTGGGATAAATGCTAAAAACTCTGAAGCCATTATTTCAAAAGAATACCTGCAGAAAAAGGAAAAAAAAAATAATTAATCTTTTATCTGAAAACCCGCTTTTCTAACCAGATCACACATTTTTTGATCCCAAATGGTATCATTACTCTCTTGCAACGTGCTGATATTTGCATCCCATAATTCCTGTAATCGTGGATTTTCCGCATGGAGATGACGACTCTGCATTACCCTACCTGCACGATTTCCCTGGGAATCAAGAATGAGAAATCTCCAGCATCCATATTCCTGGCAGATTTCCGGGCGGGTAAGATGTACGATACAATAATAAAGTCCATCATCTGGATTTTTCCGGAAAAATGGACATGAGTCCGGGCGATCTATGAAGATCTCCTTGTCATGGTACAGATGGATTAAGGAGGGGGTGATTGAAACATGATGCCTGGATCCGGTGTATTGATTTCTGATGAGAAATGCATAGTTCTCATAGGTATCAATAATTTCAAATACCTGTCCGAGGAGACTGCAGCATTCACCACATTGAGCACATTCAAATGACAGCGTTCTCTCTCCTTCTGGATAGTCAACCAAGATTTCTCATATCTAGGTTTTCATACTTATGTCGTCACCGGTCTCCATACTTCTTTCGGTTATATGCTTTGAAGGGATAACAACATATTCGTTCTATCCATTCATATGGAGAAAATTCGTCTATTTATAATTCAGATAGATCAACGCTATCTATAGACCTAAAGATCTCCGGGATGTCATTGATATACTATATTTGTTTACAACAGACAGGTAAGTCTCCTCATTCGCAACACCTTTCTTTCATGAGCGATAACAAGTATAGCGAGAGGGAGAGTGCGGCTGACGGTAGCAGGCATTTTCATGTCTGCAGCTGAGGAAAGTCCCCCCACCTACCGGGTACGCAGCCTCGTTCAATCGGGGGTGGCGAGAGTCACGGCTATGGCACAGAAACGACACGGCCTGTTCTGAGCAATGATGCAGAAAAAGCTGCAGAGCATCGACGGACAGGAATCGATGGAACGGTGAATCCCTGCGGGTGCAAGCCGGAACAGGGCAGACAGGCAGCCCGGTGCCTGCCCGGGTTCGGCGCTAAGCTGAATGCCGCAATGAACAGAAGGGGGCTTACTCCTCCCACTCAATTCTTCTGAGAACCATTCAAGTAGCTGGTGAGGCTATTCCTATATATGGAGACACCAGCGGGTCAGGCAGGACTTTTTTTTCTGAAACAGACTCAGCTTCAGGACCGCAGACATGGGGATAACTTACAAATCAAAGAGCCTAAAGTTTGCGGCGTCTGTGAGCCGGGAGAAGTTCTCATCCATCTACCCAGGCCTTCAGAAATATCAGTGGATCCGGTACTGCTTTTTGACACCATGGAAAGTCGCAGAACTGTCAGGGATTATTCAGAAGAACCAATAATGCGCTGGGAATTATCTCTGATGCTTCATTTTACCCAGGGCGCAAGTGAAGATGGTGGTGCTACCCATTTCAGGACTGTTCCATCTGCAGGAGCCCTTCATCCGTTTGAAACGTATATTGTGGTAAACCGGGTGGATGGTTTAGAAAAAGGAATTTACCGGTATCTCCCTCTGGATCATGCCCTGGTTCATGAAACGTGTCATGTGGGTGGAGGGGAAGCGATCGCTGCAACCTGCAGACGTCCGGATCTTGTGAGAAACTCTGCAGTTACCTTCATCTGGGTAGCAGTTCCTCACAGGATTTTATGGAAGTTTGAAGAGCGGGGATGGCGGTATTTATTCATAGAAGCAGGTCATGTCTGCCAGAATCTCTATCTTATTGCCACTGCACTGGGTTGTGGTGCCTGTGCTATCGGATCATACAATGATGACGAGATGAACTGTGCCCTGGCAATAGATGGAGAAGATCAGTTCTGTATTTACCTTGCCTCAGTGGGAAAAAGAAAAAATTGATTATTCGGGGTTTTCCACTCTCTTGGAGGGAGGACGAATCGGAATATTTCTTCCGGTCAGATATTCCTTAACCTCCCCTACGGTCATCTCTCCATAATGAAAAACACTTGCAGCAAGAGCTGCATCAGCCTTTCCCTGAACAAACCCGTCATAAAAATGTTCCATTGTCCCGACTCCTCCTGATGCAATAACCGGGATGCCAACAGCATCAGATATCCGGGAGGTAATTGGTATATCAAACCCGTCTTTTGTCCCGTCTGTCTCCATTGAGGTGAGAAGTATTTCTCCTGCTCCTCGTCTTTCTGCTTCACAAGCCCAGGTTACCGCATCAATTCCCGTGGGTCGTGACCCTCCATGCGTAACCACCTCATACCAGCACTCGGATCCGTCTTTGAGAATAACAGGAGTTCCTTCAGGATTTTTTGTATAATTGCGTTTTACATCAATCGCCACAACAATACACTGAGTACCAAATGCCCGGGCTCCCTGCTCTATGAGTGAAGGATTTTCAACAGCACTGGAGTTCATACTGACTTTATCTGCACCAGCCCGGAGAGTTCGCGAAATGTCGTCAATCGTCCGGATTCCCCCTCCTACGGTAAGAGGTAAAAAGAGTCTGTCCGCAGCCCGCCTGATCACATCAATGATCATTCCCCGGTTCTCTTTTGATGCGGTAATATCGAGAAAAACAACTTCATCAGCACCCTGCTCATTGTATCGCTCTGCTAGTTCAACCGGATCACCGGCATCACGCAGACCAACAAAATTTGTACCTTTTACAACACGGCCATCTTTTATATCCAGACAGGGGATGATCCGGCGGGTGAGTACCATACCAGAGATCTCATCACTCTGACCTGATGAGGGTTATGATTATTCGGCGGGGGTTTTTATCTTTACAGGCGTCCTTAGTATACCGAAGATCTCGTGCACTATCGTAAACGCATACAAAACGGTGTTTCCAGGTAGTGTACCTGCAACCGGAAGATATTATGAATTCAGGAGAACTCAAGATCGAATGGGCACGGCAATACATGCCTGTCCTTGGTGCTATTACCGACCGGTTTAAAAAAGAAAAACCCTTTGATGGAATGACTATCGGAATGGCCCTCCATGTCGAAGCAAAGACTGCAAATTTAGTCAAGACTCTGGCAGCCGGAGGAGCGAAAGTCATTATTACCGGATGCAATCCACTCTCCACCCAGGATGATGTGGCACAGGCACTTGGAATGGTTCCTGGTGTGACCTGTTATGCAAAACGTGGGTGTAATGTAGATGAATACTATGCTGCCATGGATGCTGTCCTTGATGCAAAGCCAGACATTACCATCGATGACGGCATGGATTTAATTCACCGGATGCATACTTCCCGTCGTGATGTACTGAAAAATGTGATTGGCGGATGCGAGGAGACCACGACAGGAATTCATCGTCTTCGTGCAATGGCAGACGAAGGGAAGCTGGAGTTTCCGGTTATCGCGGTGAATGACACTCCGATGAAACGGTTTTTTGACAATGTCCATGGAACCGGAGAAAGTTCTCTCACTGCGATAATGGCAACAACCAATAATCTCATTGCCGGAAAATGGCTCGTTGTTGCAGGATTTGGATATTGTGGCCGTGGTATTGCACGTAAAGCTGCAGGTCTTGGCGCAAAGGTAATTGTTACTGAAATAGATCCCCGCCGTGCTCTTGAAGCATATATGGAAGGGTATCATGTTATGCCGATGGACAAAGCAGCAGAAGTGGGAGATATCTTCATCACTACCACAGGTAACAAGGATATCATCACTGAGCAGCACTTTAGAAAACTGAAAGATGGGGCTATCCTTTCCAATGCCGGTCAC
This sequence comes from uncultured Methanospirillum sp., assembly GCA_964624045.1. Taxonomy (GTDB): domain Archaea; phylum Halobacteriota; class Methanomicrobia; order Methanomicrobiales; family Methanospirillaceae; genus Methanospirillum. The sequence continues at coordinate 99,692 of CAZUXC010000011.1, forward strand.
TTTAATGTAGAGATCGACGGTGCATGGCTGTCAGCAAATGCTGATACTATTGTTGAGCGTGACGGGATCCACAGTTATACTCTAGGAGACCGGACCATTCATTTACTTGCTGAAGGCAGACTCGTTAATCTGGCAGTACCCAAAGGAATGGGTCATCCGATTGAAGTCATGGATCTCTCATTTGCCCTTCAGGCACTTGGAACAAAATATATTGCAGACCACTATAAAGAACTGGGTCCGGGTGTTCATGAAGTTCCTGATGCAATCGATCGTGAAGTTGCCTCGATAAAACTGATGTCACTTGGTCTTGGAATTGATACTCTGTCACAGGATCAGGAAAGTTATATGTGCAGCTGGGATATCGGAACCTAAAATATTTTTTAATGAACAAACTTCCCTTTCAGGGAAGTTGCAATTTTCGGGTCAAGTGTTGCTGCTTTCTGGAAGCAGACAAAAGCCTCTTTTTTTGCCCCAAGGTCTTCAAGGATAACTCCTTTATTCATAAGGGCTCCGACATGACGTGAATCAAGACGGAGAGTCCTGTCATAGCACTGTATGGCTTCTTTATGCCGGACAAGATCCGTATAAATTAGACCCATGTGAAACCATGCAGCGGCGAATTGGGGATCAATATTTGTCGCCTGGGTAAACGCCTGGAGTGCTTCGTAATATTGCTCCAAAGCACGGTGAATCTTCCCTTTATTGTAATATGCTTTTACATTAAATTTATCGAGGTCAATCACTTTCTCATAGGAAACGAGGGCTTCATCATATTTCTTGGATTTGTGAAGAATGAGGCCACGATTAAACCATGCTTCAATATTTTTCGGATTCTCAGCAATGGCCAGTTCATAATATTGAAGAGCATCTACATGGCGTTTCATTTTATGGAAACATGAAGCACGGTTTCGAAGTGCTTCACCATGACGTGGATCAAGTTTCAGAGCATTTTCATAACACTGCAAAGCTTGTTCAAACCGTTTCAGTTTATGAAAACATAGACCCCGGAGATTCCATGCATCAGCATTCCATTTATCAATTACCAGGGCTTTTTTTGTCGAATCAAGAGCTTCTTCGATCTTATTTAGTTTCAGGAGAAGATCCGCTCTTGACAACCAGGCACTAATTTCACGGGGAGTCAGTTCGATTAGTTTCGTTGAACTCTGTAACGCTTCCTGGTACCGGTTCATCTTCACAAATGCCCGGATTTTAAATAACCATGCCGATAAATTCCGTTTATCGAGTTCAAGAACTTTATCAAATGCAGCAAGAGATTCAGTATACTTTTCAACTTCAAAGAGACAGATACCCTGGTGAAGAGATCCTGCCATTTCTTTCGGATTTAACTGAGTTGCTGATTCAAAAGCAGAAGCTGCATCTTTAAATCGTTTCAGATTCTGGAGGCAATATCCTTTAAAAAGCCAGGCGCGGGCATGACGCCGCTCCTGGGTAATTACCTGTTCAAAACTCGCTAACGCTTCCTCGTCACGATGCAGATTGAAAAGACAATATCCTTTAAAGAGTGCAGCTTTAATCTGTGTTGCATCTAAAGACAGCGCTTTGTCAAAACACACCAGAGCATCTTCATAATGTTTTGCATTATGAAGGATACTTCCCCGGTACAGCCATGCTTGCGCCTGGTCAGGATCTATCTCGATACTCTTTTCAAGAAATGGAAGGGCCTTGTCATATTCCCCGGCATGAATCAGATTGACTGCAGTTACGTAGCAGACATTTCCCAGATCCTGACCTGAAAGAAACACTCCCGGAATTGCAGAAGGAGAACCCTGACTCCCTTCACCTTCTGCCTCTTCGATTATTTCCAGTTCTTCGATTTGTTCTTCCAGGATCCGATTCTCGTCAACAATTCCTGCAGACAGGGTTGCATCGGTAAGATACTGACTTTCTGGTACGGCTGAGTCTTCTGATTGTGCCGATTCAGATGAAGAAACAGAACCTGTCCCGTCTCCTGCATATCCACCGGGGTAACCTCCTTCTGAAATCGGGTCGTCTCCGAGAGGTTCATCACTATCATATTCTGATTCTGCATGGGTATGTACCGGATCTGATGAGGTTTCGATGATATCATCTTCAGTTAAAGCGCATGTATCATTTTCTGAAGATAAGTCAAGTGTCTCTGAGGGTTTTGTGTCTGAAGGGGGATTCAGGGTATCTTTTATCGGGTCTTTTTGCTCAGATGAAACATCATCCAGAAGGTAGGAGAGCATCTCTTCATATTGGGATGTGGTAATCTCACCTTTAGCAAAACGCACCTTTAAAATTTTTATTGGATCCTCTTCAGACATATTGACCCCCCCGGTTGTACAAAAAATTGTCTGTACAATGCATTAAAGCTATTTTTGTCCCCTCTTTTGAGATCTCATGTCGCTCTGGTCGGATGTTAAATTTCTTTTTTTAGGCCCCAACTTTTTCTTTGTTGCAATTTGAGTTTTTTCCTGGTGTTTTTTAGGATTGGCAGCCGGTGATGTATGATTGGATTTTCGTTTTTCTTTATCCGGGTTTTCTGATCCGAGTGGAGTTGAAGGAGGCATTTCTTCATTTTTTGAATCTCTCATCTCCTGAGAAATTCCTTTTTCTATCCGGGTGTCAGGGCCGATAATCAGATTCCATGCGTTATATTTTTCATGACGCTTTACCTGGACTCCGGAAAAAATCAGGGGATCCCCATACCCTGCAGAAAAGAGCGATGAATGACCTGGTCTTCGGTTTCGGGCAGATAGTGCAACAAATACCGGTTCACGACAGGTTCCATCACAGATTTTAAAGATGTGCATACCAGTATGGCCGATATCTTCTGACATTCTTGCACCGGCTACAGAAACTATCCGCCCGGAGTATTTCTCCAGGTGAGAAAGGCGAATATGTCGTGTTTGACGAGGAACACGATATGGACACCGGGTAATTTGTTGGCGGGTCAGTATTACATACGAGTATTTAAGATCCGAATTAATAAACCGGAATCCTTCCTCTTCACCAGCAAGGAGATTCATTAGGTTTGTTGGTTTAATCGGGGTTTCTTCCCGGAATGTCCAGCAGGATGAAGGGTTGCACCCGCTTCCCCAGAGGTAGGAACAGGGTGCATAGACCTGGAATCCTCCCTTTATCAGTTCTTTCTGAAGAAGTCGAAGACTTGTGGCATGTCGGAGTTCAGCAGGTTCAACGATAATAATAAAGCCTTTTTCATCAAGTAGCTCCGCATATTTCAACACCAGTTCTGCCCGTGCCGGGATACTGATATGTTCTAGTTCAGCGAGCACATTCTGAAAACTAATGACACTAACTTTCTCTGGAAGATTGTGAAATTCAGGAGATGATGTTTTGGTGAGATCTTCCAGAATGGGTTCATGTACTATGATCCGGGGATCTTTTTCGGCATATGCATTCACCAGGTAATTATATGCTTCCCGGTGTTCACCTGACCGTTCAATAGCATAGAGATCAAGGGAATGAGTTTCCCCGGCTTTTTTCAGATCGATCAGGGCCAGAGGAATGACTCCCGGCCCTGTGCCAATATCCAGGATTGTTAGATCTTCAGGAAGAACTTTATCATTTGTAAGACCTTGAAGAAGTGAACGAAACTGGGTGAAATATACAGGCACATGATATGCCAGGTATGCAAGAATATCATACCCTCTTCCGTATTTTACCGATTTTCCCGGCTTCTCACGCCAGTACATTGCTTTCTGAGAACTAATTGCATCACGAAGACGGCCCAAAAAAACCGGATCATCTATGGGTTTTCCGGTTTTTTCAGAAATATAGTGTGTAATGAGGTTTTCAAGAATATCCGGCATTCCCGCCTGGAGAGGGATTGAAGAATCTTTACCTGCTGGTTTTTTTCCTTGATAATGGGGTGTATTATCTCCTGTTCTGTAGCTTTTTTGTGGAGAGTGAGAATTACGGGAAGAACTCCTGTCATTTCGTCTTTTTTTATGAGAGGGAGTCTCTGGTTTCATAACATATCCATACTACCAGAGATTCGAATCGATAGAAATGATTTTATCTGCAAAAACAATGGGAATGTATTATACTGCATTGGTCTGATTATCCTCAGAATATTTTTTATCCATACGTTGAATATGATTCACCAGCCAATCCCGAAGGAAAGTTAAGACCTCTATAGAGAGACCAAGTTTTCCTGATGATACCTGTTGTTCATATTCTTCAACTTTTTTGATAAAGGTACGGTGTTGCTCTTTCTGTTCAGCCAATCCCGAATATTTTATCTTCTCCATATATTTTTCTTCTGCACTGAAATGAGTAATGGAATAGTCTTTTAATCCTTTGACAATCTCGGTGAGAAGTGCATTTCCTTTCCCGCTCTGCATGGCATCATGTAACTGATTAATGAGTTCAAAGAGTCGTTTATGCTGGTCATCCATCTCCTGAACTTTCACCGAATATTTTTCTTCCCACTTAAATATAGCCATGGGTGAGTGTTCGCTGCGACTATTCTTATAGATTATTGTGATAGAAAAAACCGGAAACATCGGACTGATCCGTGAATATATATAAATCAGAATTCTAGATGATAAGATAGAATGGTATCTGCAATTCTCCAGGAGAATTGCGTAACCATGTATCATAAGGATCACTCGAGTCTTTTAGGGAAACCCTGAAAGGGATGCAATATATGAAAGATAAGGGGAATTTTTCAGGACTGCTTCCCTTTTCGTTTCTCATAATGCTCACCATGATCGCAGTCCTCATCATTTTCATTACTGCTCTTTCCATCATATCATACTCCGAAACCAGAACATCAATGGAAGATGCCTGGAAGGATTCGATACATACCTCAGAGCAGCACCTCATCGACTCTCTCCATCTGGTTTCTCAAGGATTGAGGCTTTTTGAGCTGACGTATGATTCAGATCTCAAATCAGCGTTTGTTCCGTTTCTCCATGCGTACAATGAGACGGAAGAAGATCCTGGAAGACTGAATCTTGAACAAATAAAACAGAACCTCCCTTCGGAACAAATTAAAAAAACTGATCTGTACATTATTGATAGGAATGGGGTTGTAATCAATGCCACATATAAACCGGATATTGGACTTGACTTTACCCAATGGCCTGATGTATATAAACAGATTACGAAAATCAGGTTAGGAAACACGTTTCAGTCTGACAGGGCGGTAATCGGTTTTCGTAACGATCAGATCATCCGCAAATTTGCATACTTCCCGACTCCGGATCATCAGTATCTTCTTGAACTCTCTTATTTGATTGATGATTACCCCGAAGAGCGACTCAAATTTTCCTATGCGGCCATAATTAAAAACATAACTACCAACAACCCGAGGATTACCTCCATTACGTTATACGATGCAATGTTCAGATCGATTGCAGAAGGCGGGAGTGTTGAGCGTTATCCAGACAATGAAACGACTGTTCAGGTAAAAAATGTCTTTCAGAATCGGAAAGATATGAGTATCACTGATACCAATGGTCAGATATCAGAGAGGTATCTGTTTATTTCCATGGGATCTCATGATACCGTATCTGACAGTTTGCTCGATATGGTAGCTCATGTCAGGTATGATTCATCTAAGTATTCAACTGATCTGCAGTCCAATTTTTTGTATCACACCTTAATTGCACTTATATCAGTAATCCTCTCAGTTTTTCTGGCATATCTCCTGACACGGCATCTGACGAGACCTATTCAATGTATCATTGATGATATCGATAAGATAGCAAAAGGTGACCTTGATCATCCAGTCCATCATTCGGGAAGTCATGAGTTCGCCCGGTTGGAAGGGAGTATCAGTACTCTTGTTTCATCACTCAAGGCTCTCATTGATGCTTTACAGGAGAAGGAAAAAAAGATTATTTCCAGTGAGCAGCAGTATCGGTTACTCATCGAAAATCAAACCGATGTTATTGTTCTATTTGATACATCGGCGGTTGTTCTATATGTTAATGAAGCATTCTGCCGTTTTTTTCATTTGTCAAAAGAAGGAGTAATTGGCTCTTCTCTCTATGATATCACATCTGGAAATCTTTTGGAGAAGATACAACAATATATGACAGATATGTCCAAAGAACCTGAAACTGCCATAATTGAGACTCCGATTCTTCTCAATACCGGGCAGCAGAAATGGGTTCAATGGAGTAGTTCATTCATCTGTAACGAACTTGGGGAGGTGATGGAGTACCAGGCAGTAGGGCGGGATGTCACTACCAGAAAGGAGATCGAAATTGCCCTGATGGAAAGTGAGGAAAAGTATCGAACCCTCATTTCTCAGCTTCCTGATTATGTAATCGTCCACCGTGATGGAATTGTGCTCTATGTGAATGATGCAACATCCCATGTTCTTGGTTATACCAATGAAGAATTAATTGGGAGTCACGTACTCGATTTTGTCTCAGATGAGGATAAAGATACGATTATCCGGTTTATGCAGCAACGAATCGCGGGCAAAGAAATACCTGAATATGAAATTCGTATCAAAAAGAAAGATAATACCTATCGCACAGTTACTGTTCGTGCTTCCCTGATCTCATTTGGTGGAAAACGTACCTTTTTAACTGTTCTCACGGATTTATCTGATCGAAAATCAGCGGAAGATCAGGTCCTCAAAAGTGAACTCAAATATCGCAGACTGATTGAACAGTTAAATGAAGGAATATGGATCACCGATAAAAATGGTATGACCATTTTTGTAAATACCCGGATGCAGGATATTCTTCACTACTCCGGCATAGAGATAGTGGGAAAACCGTACGCCTCATTTGTATCACCCGATCAAATCCCTTTTTTACTAGAAAAGTTTGAATGTCGCCGCAAAGGACTTGCGGAACGATATCCCCTGACATTTGTAACCCGTGATGGAAAGAAAGTGTATACTGAAGTTTCTGCAACTCCTTCATTAGATAGTGAAGGAAATATCTCTGGTTCATTTGCTGTCGTGACAGATGTGACCCGGAGAAAAGAAACGGAAATGCAACTGGAAAAGTATACCCAGGATCTGGAGACGAAGACAAAAGAACTGGAAACTGCCAGAGATCAGCTTTGTGAAATAAATGAGGATCTGGATCGGATAATCAGAGAACGAACAGATCAGGTCATGAATCTGCTGAGACAGAAAGATGAATTTATTATGCAACTCGGCCATGATCTCCGGACCCCACTCACCCCAATTCTCGGACTTCTTCCGGATCTCATTCATGAGGAAAAGGATGTGCTTAACAGGCAGGCTCTCCGGATTATCAGGCAAAATGTAAAATTTATTCAGGATATTGCAGATAAATCATTGAAACTGGCGCGTATGAATTCTTTTGACATAAATCCAGAGATTGAGCCGGTAGAAATTCGCAGTGAAATCTCAGGTATGGTATCAACTCATGCAACTGAGCTGGTTCATGCAGGAATTACCATTCATAATATAGTACCCGCAGATCTGAAAATTGCTGCAGATAAAATTCTTTTCCATGAACTCATAGAGAATCTTATATCAAATGGAATAAAATACATCAATCGTCCGGATGGATTTATCATCTTCCATGCAACCTTGGAAGGTGATATGATTCAGATAACTGTTCAGGACAATGGAAACGGGTTACGCATAGATGAAACCGAAAAAATATTTGACGTGTTTTACAAGTCAGATGATTCCAGACATGATAAATCATCAACTGGCCTTGGGCTTTCAATATGTAAACGGATTGTTGAAAATCATGGAGGCACTATCAGAGCGGAGAGTCCTGGCCCGGGACAAGGGACTAGCTTTATTATCATGCTCCCCGCATGGAAGAAAGGAAGAGAGTGAAGTGTGTATATGACGACCCAAAATATTGAGAAAGGAATCATGGTTGTGGATGACGATGAAGACATTCTATTTACCGTCAGATCGATTTTTAAACGACATCCTGCAACCGTAGTAACCGCGAAAAGCGGAAAGGAATGCCTGGAAGAACTCGAAAAAGGTTTTCGAGGGGTAGTTCTCATGGATATCATGATGCCGGGTATGGATGGGTGGGATACCATTAAGGAAATTGTGGATCGGGGATATTCTGATGAACTTCTCATTTCTATGTTTACGGCGAAAGATGTACCTGATACCAAGATGGAGTACCTGAAAGAGTATGTCATTGATTATATAACCAAGCCTTTCGAACCCCAGGATCTTATCAGGATCGTGAATGAATACCTCGAACTGCTCTGATTATTAAAGAACCACCTCAATATATGAAGTTCATAATTATTGGTTCGTCAACCGGGGGCCCACGGGTATTATTTGATATTTTCGCTGATTTACCGCAGGTAAGTTCAGTAATTATTGTTGTTCAGCACATGCCAGTCTCCACAACGCCCCGATTAGTCAAGCGGATCTCTCAGCTTACTTCAAACAAGGTTGTTGTTGCTAGTGATATGATGAAAGTTCAACCGGGAACGATCTTTATCGCCCCTGGAGATCAGCATCTCATAATCAACTCATATGATACTTTTCAACTTTCCTCTTCAGAGAAAGTCAATTTTGTCAGGCCTTCAATAGATGTCACCATGCTTTCACTTGGCCGCGATCTCCGGCATTCTGTTCTTGGCATGATATTGTCAGGAATGGGTGTTGATGGAGCGGAAGGAATTGCTCATATAAAAGATATCGGTGGAGTTACAGCGATACAGGATCTTCCATCCTGCACTATCAAAAGTATGCCTGAAGCAGCGTTAAAAACTGACAAAGTCGATTATATTGTTCCGCCAGAAGGATTGAAAAAAATAATACTGGAATTTTCCAAATCAAGCCTGGCGTAACGAAAATACTTCCATCTCTTTGTGCATATTTGCCACTGCTTCATTGATCAGTTCAATGATATCGGTAATCTGAGAAACTACAGCCAGTGCTTCTTCACTTGTTGCAGATGAATGGGTAGCATCGTCTGCAGTCTTTTTCACGAGGACACTCATCTCATTGGCACTTGCAGTAATTTCTTCAAAAGATGCTGCCTGTTGTTCGGTAGCACGGGCGATGGTCAGCATCTTCTGATTGATTGTGTCAACCGAATCAGTGAGCTGATTGAAGACTAGTAACGTATCAGTGAGAGCACTATTTCCTTCGTGGACTGCTTTTCCAGCAGCTTCAATAGCAATAGCAGCATTGTCTGATTTTCGTTCAAGCCCCTGGATCATATCAGCTATAGACTCAGCTGAAGATCGGGATTCCTGGGCAAGAGACTTTACCTCTGATGCGACAACGGCAAAACCTCTTCCTGCATCTCCTGCCCTGGCTGCTTCAATTGCGGCATTCAATGCAAGCAGGTTAGTCTGATTTGCCAGATCCGTGATGATGTTGACAATTTTTCGAATCTGATTCATCTCACTTCGGATCTCGGTGATTATTGCCTCAACTTCATTAGAAGAGCGGGTAATACTCTCCATTCCTTTATCAGCATTTTCCGCATGTTCAGTCCCTTTCTTTGCCAGATTATTGGTATCTTCGCTTAAACGTGCAACCGAGTCAGCGCTTCCTGATATCTCACTGACCATGATCGTGAGATCTGACATTGCCCTGAGAACCTGATCTATTCCATCTTCAGATTTGGCGGCATTAGCCGAGGTTTCCTCTGCATTTTGGGAGATCTCCCTTGCTCCCCTGCTGACATCTTCCACTCCGAACTGAGCAGTTGCCGCATGATGTGATAGACTGTCAATCTCCTTCTTGAGACTTGCAATAGTTACTGATATTTCCTGCCCAATATGATCGAGAGACTCTTTAAACCGGGAAAATTCTCCTTCTGCCCGTATGGCCGGATTAAATAGTTCGATAAAGTTGCATTTTGCATAAAGGTCGGAAATTCTCATTGCTTCTCGAAGAGGAGCAATTACCGCATCCAGGGTATTGTTCATACCGGTTACTACCCGGGAGAAATCTCCCTGATGGCGAGACGAGTCTGCCCGGACATCAAGATCTCCTTTTACTGATGCTTCAGAAAGGGCATTTGCATCATCAATAAGGAGATGAATTGCATTGATACATTGATTTAGATTATTCTTTATCTCGTTGAAATCTCCCTTAAATTCATCTTTAATGAGGGGAGGAAGATCCCCTTTGCTTATCCTATCAATATATTCTGCGGCAAGATTCAGCGGTCCGATATAGGCATCAAGCATGTGATTGATCCCATCCAGCATCTTCCCGTTCTCACCGGGATATTTTGTGGAGTCTGCACGCACATCGAGTTTCCCATCTATGGCCGCCTGAATGAGCATCTTGATGTCATCATTTCTCATGTGTACAACGTCAATGAGAGCATTGAGATTATTTTTGATCTCATTGAAGTCACCGTGATAAGACTCGGTAATTTTCGGGGGAATATCTCCTTTACTAATCCTGTCAATGTATTCGGCGGAAACGTTGATGGGCCCGATATAGGAGTCAAGCATATGATTAATCCCATCAATCATCTTTCCGTTTTCTCCCGGGTACTTCGCGGAGTCAGCTCTGACATCAAGTTTCCCATCAATTGCCGCCTGGATAAGCATCTGAATGTCAGCGTTTCGCATATGGACGACATCCATGAGGGCATTGAGATTATTTTTGATCTCATTGAAGTCGCCTTTATACTCATCGGTAATTCGTGGGGGAATGTCTCCTTTACTAATGCGGTCAATATATTCCGCAGATACATTGAGCGGATTGATGACAGCATCTAAAGTCATGTTAAATCCATCGGCAATTTTTAGGAAATCCCCATGATATCGGGTTACATCGGCCCTGATATCAAGGCGTCCGTCCATTGCTCCTTTTCCGAGAAATGAAACATCTTCTGTGAGCTGAACAAGGTTCTTTCTCAGCAGATCCAGATTTTCATTTGCAATAATCTGTTTTCCGGGAAGCTTGTCAAGGATAGGTGCAAAATTCCCTTCAGCATATGAAACGATGACGCCCAGAATTTTTAATATATTATTGACATGGAGTTTTACATCCTCATTGACCCCTCTGGCCATCTCCTGGTATATACCGATGAATTCTTCTTCATTGATATAGGCATCAATCTCGCCCACTTTCTGTTCCTGGTACATCGTATCCATGGATGTGACAAAGTGGGAAAGGGTATGGATGCAGCCATTGAGATTGTTTTTAATCTCATTGAAATCTCCATGATAGGTGTCGGTGATTACCGGAGGAAGATCTCCTTTACTAATGCGGTCGATGTATTCCGCAGCCACGTTGATGGGTCCGATGTATGCATCAAGCATATGATTGATCCCATCAATCATCTTTCCGTTTTCTCCGGGATACTTCGTTGAGTCAGCCCTTACATCGAGCTTTCCTTCGATGGCTGACTGAATGAGCATCCTGATATCGGTATTTCTCATATGGACAACTTCAATGAGAGCATTGAGATTATTTTTTATCTCATTGAAATCTCCCCGATAATCTTCCGTAATTTGTGGGGGAATATCTCCTTTACTAATCCGGTCAATATATTCTGCGGAAACATTGATAGGCCCGATATATGCATCAAGCATATGATTAATCCCATCAATCATTTTTCCGTTTTCCCCGGGATACTTGGTAGAATCAGCCCTTACATCGAGTTTCCCTTCAATTGCAGACTGAATGAGCATTTTGATATCGGTATTTCTCATGTTGACGACATCAATGAGGGCATTAAGATTATTTTTAATCTCATTGAAATCTCCATGATATGTGTCGGTGATTACCGGAGGAAGATCTCCTTTACTAATTCGGTCAATGTATTCCGCCGCTACGTTGATAGGCCCAATATATGAATCTAGCATTTGGTTGATCCCATCAATCATTTTTCCGTTTTCTCCGGGATACTTGGTAGAATCAGCCCTTACATCTAGTTTTCCTTCGATAGCTGACTGAATAAGCATCCTGATATCGGTATTTCTCATATGGACGACATCAATGAGAGCATTGAGATTATTTTTGATCTCATTGAAATCTCCCCGATAATCTTCCGTTATCCGTGGAGGAATATCTCCTTTGCTTATTCTATCAATATATTCTGCGGAAACGTTGATTGGACCCACATACGCATCTACCATCCTGTTGATTCCTTCGATCATCCGTCCATTTGATCCCTCGTATTTGGAAGAATCAGCCCTTACATCAAGTTTGCCATCTACTCCTGCCTGAATCAATAATTGAATGTCGCCATTACGCATGTGGACAACATCGATGAGATGATTGAGGTTATTTTTGATCTCATTGAAGTCACCCCGGTATAAATCGGTAATTTTTGGAGGAATGTCTCCTTTGCTGATCCGATCAATATATTCAGCTGAAACATTGATTGGTCCAAGATATGAATCGAGAATCCCGTTAATTCCCTCTATCATTTTTCCGTTTTCTCCGGAATATTTCTTGAAATCAGCCCGGAAGTCAAGTTTTCCTTCGTTAGCTGCGGCAATCAGTAGTCTGATGTCTTCATTGCGCAGACTTACAACGTCGATAAGGGCGTTGAGATTATTTTTAATCTCATTAAAATCTCCCCGGTATTCTTCGGTGATCTTCGGAGGAATATCTCCTTTGCTTATTCTATCGATATATTCAGCAGAAACATTGATAGGGCCAACATATGCATCAATCATCCGGTTGATCCCTTCGATCATCTTTCCGTTGGCACCTTCATACTTTGAGGAATCTGCACGGAAGTCCAACTGACCATTCACTCCTGCCTGGATCAATTTCTGAATATCAGTGTTTCGCAGGTGTACAATATCGATGAGGTGATTGAGATTATTTTTAATCTCATTGAAATCACCGCGATAAATGTCGGTGATTTTTGGTGGTATGTCCCCTTTGCTGATCCGATCAATATATTCAGCAGAGACATTGATGGGCCCAAGATATGAGTCAAGAATTCCATTGATCCCGGCAATCATCTTGCCATTTTCTCCGGAATATTTCTTTGAGTCTGCTCGAAAATCCAGTTTTCCTTCAGATGCTGCTGTAATGAGTGACTTGATGTCTTCATTGCGCATGTTTACGACATCAATAAGATTATTAAGATTATTTTTGATCTCGTTAAAGTCGCCCCGGTATGCTTCGGAAATTTTTGGAGGGACATCTCCTTTGCTGATTCTGTCAATGTATTCAGCAGAGACATTAAGGGGACCCAGATATGCATCAAGCATTTTGTTGATGCCTTCGATCATCCGTCCGTTTTCTCCCGGATATCTTGTTGCATCTGCCCTGACATCAAGACGCCCATCTACTCCGGCATTGATAAGGAGTTTGATGTCTTCATTTCGCATATGCACGACATCGATGAGGGCGTTGAGATTATTTTTGATCTCGTTAAAGTCGCCCCGGTATACTTCAGTGATACGGGGAGGGACGTCTCCTTTGCTGATTCTATCGATATATTCTGCAGAAACATTAATCGGGCCGATGTATGCATCAAGCATCTTATTAATGCCTTCAATCATCCTCCCGTGATATCCTGGATACTTTGTTGAATCAGCCCGTGCGTCGAGTTTTCCTTCAATTGCAGAGCTGATGAGATAATTAATATCTTCTCCCCGAATCTTGGAAACATCAACTATCCGGTTGAGATTCTTTGCGAGTTTTGAAAATTCCCCCGAAAATTTCTCTGCCTCCACCAGATCCGGTATTTTTCCATCAGCAAAATCAGCGATACCCGCAGATACTGCTCGTACTGGTTCAGCAATTGCAGTGTATCCATCATCCAGGGCTTCAATCATCTCACGGAAACTTCCCTGATATTTGGATGAATCTATTAACGCGGTTAAGTCACCTTTTTTCGACGCATCAGAAAACCTGATAATATCTGTTTGCATCTGAGACAGGTTCTCTTTTATTTTTCCTAGTCTGTCAGACAGGATACTCCGGGAACCGGGGAGACGGGTTATTTCTCCTGAAAAATTTCCATCTAATACTTTACCGATGGTGCTGGTTATTCCCTCTTGCTCATTGACAAATAAGGTAATTAACTGATTTACCAGTTGAGCAATTCCCTGCTCATCTCCGGATAAACGAGTGGTATCTATTCGTGCATCAGAAAGCCCGGATTTCTGAAATTCTAAAATTTTGGCTATTTCATCATAGAGGCGACCAAATGAGTGGCCATCCCCATTAGTATCTTCATTATTAAGCCCCATCACTATGTCTCCGCTACAGACAGCACCCCTAATGAATGTAGTGCGTAGATGTGAAGGGATATGTTACCTCATATATTTAAATAACTCGGTGCATTCTGGTTCATTTCTTTGAAAATAGATACTTTTGTTCGTATAATTCGTCTCTTTCTTCCATTGTTTTTCTAGTTTTTGAGTCTTTAAAAAAACTCAAACCGATTGTTATATATAAGGTAGAAAGAAGTTGTTTTCCATTAATTATTTATAGTAATGAAAGCAACCTATGATCAACTACCTTGGAGGTAGATGAGTGAAGCAAGAATCAATGAACAAAAACCAACTTTTGGGGAGTTTGTTTTCTAGGATTTTTCAGGTCCTATCAAAGACTGATAAATCATTTCAAAGAGAACTTGGCACCCTCAAAGGTCACATCCCAGGCCTACTTCCGGGCGGAAAGACCACGGCACCACTCGTACTTTCCGACGAATAAGTACGAGTAAATCATGCTCGTCTCTCCTCTCTGGAGGGGGCGATGCCAGCGGTCCTGAACCGGGAGTTGGGTGCTGATACTCAGTGAATGAGCGGGATATGTGAGTCTGCTCATTTTCTGAAAGGCATAGGAATTGAATAGTGAAACGGCTCGAAAAAAAATCAAAGGAATATACGATGAGACAAGTAGCAATTTACGGCAAAGGTGGAATTGGAAAATCCACAACCACACAGAACACTGTTGCAGCACTCGCTGTCGCAGGAAAGAAGATCATGGTCGTAGGGTGTGACCCGAAAGCAGATTCAACCCGTCTGCTTCTTCACGGACTTTGTCAGAAGACCGTTCTTGATACGCTCCGGGACGAGGGAGATGACATCGAACTTGATGCAATCCTCAAACCTGGATTCAAGGATGTACTCTGCGTAGAATCCGGAGGGCCAGAGCCTGGTGTCGGATGTGCAGGTCGTGGTATTATTACCTCAATCAATCTGCTCGAATCCCTGGGTGCATATACATCAGATCTTGATTACGTCTTCTACGACGTTCTTGGAGATGTGGTCTGTGGTGGTTTTGCCATGCCAATTCGTGAAGGAAAGGCAGAAGAGATCTATATCGTTGCATCCGGTGAACTGATGGCTCTGTATGCAGCCAACAATATCGCCAAGGGTATTCAGAAATACGCAGATAATGGAAAAGTTCGTCTTGGTGGTATCATTTGCAACAGCCGTAAGGTTGACAATGAATATGCACTGCTCAAGGCATTTGCAGAAGAGATCGGCTCCCAACTGATTCACTTTGTCCCCCGTGATAATCTGGTTCAGCGGGCAGAGATCAACAAGAAGACTGTCATGGACTTTGATCCTGAATCCAACCAGGCACAGGAGTATATGAAACTCGCGAATGCCATCGAGACAAACACCATGTTTGTCAAGCCAAAACCTATGAATCAGGACCGGCTTGAAGAACTGATGATGCAGCATGGATTCCTGGACGCAATGTAGGTAGGGGAAAAAACATGTTACTCATACGGGCAATCGTCAGACCAGAAAAGAAGGATGAAGTTCTGGCACAGTTATCAAAGGCAGGATTTCCGGCAGCAACGGTCGTTGATGTCGTAGGTCGTGGAAAACAGAAAGGTATCAGAATGGGTGGGATGCTCTATGATGAGATTCCAAAAATCCTCATTCTGGTTGTTATCCATGATGAAGAGAAGGAAAACATCATCGATGTAATCCTCAAGACTGCCAGAACCGGGGAAGATGGGACTTTTGGAGACGGGAAGATCTTCATCACCCCGGTTGAGGAAGTATACACCATCTCCCGGGGCGGCAGAGGCCTCTGAAGGGAGGTCACGTTCATGAAGGAGATAATGGCAGTCGTCAGGATGAATAAGACGAATGCAACCAAGAAAGCTCTCGTAGACGCCGGAGTTGCCGGGTTTACGGCAGTTAAGGTCCTCGGAAGAGGAAAACCCGTTGAAGATCCATCCGTAATCCAGGAGCGAAAAAATCAGCTCCTGGCAATGGCTATGGACGACAGTATCGATCCGGAGGATGCAGAGAAGCAAGTAGTCAGTTTCCTTGATGGAACCCGGCTGTTTCCAAGGCGTCTCTTTACCATCCTCGCTCATGATGAGGATGTTCCCCGGATTATAGAGGCGATCACTGCAGCAAACAGAACCGAGAACAAGGTCGGAGATGGAGCAATATTTGTAATGCCTATCGCTGACGCTGTTCGTGTCAGGACCGGAGAAGCTGGAGAAGCAGCAATCTGGTAATACAGGTAGTGAGTCAGATGTCAATAAGCGAAGATAACATGAACGAGATGATGAACCGGTACCCTGAGAAGGTGCTCAAGAACCGGAAGAAACATCTCGTCCTGAAGGATTCCACTCAGGCCTGTCAGCAGATAGAGGCTAATACCCGGACTATTCCGGGTATTATCTCCCAGCGTGGCTGTGCCTATGCAGGATGCAAAGGTGTCGTGGTCGGACCGATCAAGGATATGGTCCATATCGTTCACGGTCCGGTAGGATGTTCCTACTATGCCTGGGGAACCCGGCGAAACAAAGCACGGGCTGATGATAATACTCCGGCAGATAAGGTATTCTCTACCCTGTGTTTCACCACGGACATGCAGGAGAGCGATATCGTATTCGGTGGTGAGAAGAAGCTTGCCAAGATGATCGATGAGGTTGTGGAGATGTTCCACCCCCGGGCAGTTTCCATCTGTGCGACCTGTCCGGTTGGTCTTATCGGTGATGATATCGGTGCAGTTGCAAAATCTGCACAGGAGCGGCATGGAATCCAGGTATTGTCCTTCAATTGTGAAGGATACAAAGGAGTCAGTCAGTCAGCAGGTCACCACATTGCAAACAACAACCTGATGGAGTTTGTGATTGGAACCGGTGCAGATCGGGATCCAAACGAGAAGTTTGTGCTCAACATCCTTGGTGAGTACAATATTGGTGGTGACGGCTGGGAGATGGAGAGAATCCTTGGGGATATCGGATATACCATCAACTGTGTCCTTACCGGAGATACCAGTTACCTGGAGATCAAGGATCTTCATCAGGCAGACCTGAACCTGGTGCAGTGTCACCGGTCGATCAACTACATCGCTGAAATGATGGAGACCAAGTATGGAACTCCATGGCTCAAGGTCAACTTCATTGGAGTGGAAGCTACCAAGAAGGCTCTACGTGAGATTGCCCAGGTCTTTGGCGATGAAATTCTGATCAAGAAGACCGAAGAAGTCATTGCCCGGGAAGAAGCCCGAATCATGCCAGTGATCGAGCAGTATCGCAAGATCTGCGAAGGGAAGACGGCATTTGCATTTGTCGGAGGCTCCCGGAGTCATCACTACATGCATCTGCTGAGAGATCTTGGCATGGAGATTGTCGTTGCCGGATATGAGTTCGCTCACCGGGATGACTATGAAGGCCGGGAAGTAATTCCCACCATCAAGACTGATGCAGACTCAAAGAATATCCCGGAACTTCACCTATCGCCTGATGCGGAGAAATATCAGGAAGCCCATGTTCACCTGAACATGTCCAAGGAGAAGTTTGATGAGATATCAAAGAGTGTCCCGCTCAGTTACTATGAAGGGATGCTCCCGGACATGAAAGACGGACAGGTCATGATTGATGACTGCAACCATCACGAACTGGAAAAGATGGTTCATGCAATCCATCCGGATCTGATCTTCTCTGGTGTCAGGGACAAATATATCGCCCAGAAACTCGGAGTGCCAGGGAAACAGATGCACTCGTACGACTATAGCGGCCCCTATGCCGGATTCAACGGAGCTATGAATTTTGCCCGGGACGTGGCAAATGCTCTGACTACCCCGGCATGGAAGCTGATCACCGCACCCTGGGAGAAACAGGGTACTCAAAAGGAGTGATAAATAATGCTCGAATGTATGCCGGAAGGCAGGTCTGAACACTCGGTCGGGAAGATAAACCCGGCCAAAACCTGTCAGCCGATCGGGGCCATGTATGCAGCCCTGGGCATCCACGGATGTCTCCCGCACAGCCATGGTTCCCAGGGATGCTGTGCGTACCACCGGATGCACCTGACCCGTCACTTCCGTGACCCGGTCCTTGCATCCTCAAGTTCCTTCACGGAAGGAGCATCGGTCTTCGGAGGAGCAGCAAACCTGAAGACGGCAATCAAAAATGTGTTTGATATCTACAAGCCCGAGATCATTGCAGTGCACACAACGTGTCTGAGTGAGACCATCGGTGATGATATTCCAACCATCATTAAGCAGTCTGAAGTTCCGGAAGGAAAGGTCGTCATCCATGCCAACACCCCGAGTTACCAGGGATCTCATATCACCGGGTTCTCGAATATGGTCAAGGCAATGGTTACCTACCTTGCAGTACGGGATGAAGAGGTCCTGAGGAAGAAACGGGTAAACATTATCCCCGGGTTTATCAATCCGGCTGATATGCGTGAGATCAAACGGATAACCGCAGATCTCGGCGTGGATATGACCATGTTCCCGGACACTACCGATGTGCTTGACTCCCCCCTGACTTCCAAATATGAGATGTATCCGGAAGGTGGAGCAACGGTTGCCCAGATTCGGGACAGTGGAAATTCCCGTCTCACCGTGTCGCTTGGACACTGGTCATCTGATGCAGCCGGTGCACTTCTCCAGGAGAAATGCGGAGTTCCCTGTATTCCCCTCAGAGTCCCTATCGGGCTGAAGGCAACCGATGATCTCATCATGACCCTGAAGGAGAAATTCGATGCGGTAGTGCCAAAATCTCTGACTATTGAACGTGGTCAGGTCGTTGACACCCTTATCGATACCCACTTCCATTACCAGGGCAAGAAGGTGGCCATCTTTGGAGATCCGGACGTTGTCATCCCTCTGACCGAGTTCGTCCTGACGATGGGAATGATTCCCAAATATGTCATCTCCGGAACTCCCGGACGCCGGTTCGAGGATGAAGTCAGTGCCATGATAGAGGCAGCCGGAATCCAGGACTACATTGTCAAGGCAGAAGGGGATCTCTTCGAACTCCACCAGTGGATCAAAGAAGAGCCGGTGGATCTCCTGCTTGGAACAACCTACGGGAAATATATCGCCCGGACTGAGGATATTCCGCTCGTTCGAGTCGGATTCCCCATTCTGGATCGTGCAGTGCACCCCTTAATGCCCATCACCGGGTACCGGGGATGTCTGCGACTCATCGAGATGATCAGCAATGCCCTGCTCGAGCGGCGGGATCGCGATTGTCTGGATGAAGACTATGAACTGGTGCTCTAAAGCTCTGGTTTAACAGAATCCAATAAACGGTGAACACAATGGAGCATGATTGTTCGCTGGCATCCGGAGGGACCGGATGCATCAGCGAACGGCGAAACTCCATCATAACCACAGGGAAGAACAAAAGCCGAATTCATTGCGCAGATGATAGTCTGGCCGGAGCGGTCAGTCAACGTGCCTGCGTATTCTGCGGAGCCAGGGTAGTTCTCAATCCTATCACGGATGCTATCCATCTGGTTCACGGTCCCATCGGCTGCGCTACGTACACCTGGGATATCCGTGGGAGTCTCTCCAGCGGATCCGAGATGTACCGGCATAGTTTTTCCACCGACTTGAAAGAGAAAGACGTGGTTTTTGGTGGCGAACCAAAACTGGCTGCATG
>CAZUXC010000012.1:0-113539 GCA_964624045.1 uncultured Methanospirillum sp.
AAGTCCATTGATATCGATATCACTTCCCGGTGTAATCTGAAATGCAAGTACTGCTTTCACCGGACCAGTCCGTCAGATACCGGGGGAGAAATCCCTGCATCAGGATGGCGAACTTTTTTTGAAGAGTGTGGGAATGTCGGGATCATGGATCTCACTATCGGCGGAGGGGAACCGTTCATTAAGGAAGATCTCAGGGAGATTATCGAAGGGATTGTCGCCAACAAGATGCGATTTGCTATCCTTTCCAATGGTGGTCTGATCACCCCGGATATCGCAAGGTTCATCACATCAACCGGACGATGTAACTATGTTCAGGTATCAATTGATGGATCTTGTGCAGAAGTACATGATCGTCTCCGGGGTCCCGGTGCATTAGATGGGGCAATCCGGGGAATTAAAACCCTGCAGGATGCCGGAGTACCGGTAACCTCACGGATAACCATTCACCGGTACAACCTTATTGATCTCGAAAACATCGCCCATCTGCTCCTGGATGAGATCGGAATGGGATCCATCTCAACCAATAGTGCTAGTTATCAGGGACTTGCCCGGGAAAACGAGGAAGAAGTGAGCCTTACCCCTGCAGAGACCTGCATTGCGATGGAGAAGATTCTCAATCTCGCGAAGCAATACAACAACCGGATTACCGCAGCTGCCGGACCACTTGCACAAGGAAAAAACTACCAGGAGATGGAACAGGCCCGCACTTTGGGCAGAGCCATCCCCGGACGTGGTTTTCTGACCGGATGCGGATGCATGTGGAGCAAGATGGCAGTTCGGCCTGATGGGACCTATGTTCCCTGCGGGATGCTTTCCCACATTGAACTCGGGAAGATCAATCAACATAAACTCCTTGATGTCTGGCAG
This sequence comes from uncultured Methanospirillum sp., assembly GCA_964624045.1. Classification (GTDB taxonomy): domain Archaea; phylum Halobacteriota; class Methanomicrobia; order Methanomicrobiales; family Methanospirillaceae; genus Methanospirillum. The sequence goes on from CAZUXC010000012.1 coordinate 868, forward strand.
AACCATCCGGAATTCAACCGTCTTCGGCAACGGTATACCATCCCTCTCTCCACATTTCCGGATTGTATAGATTGCGGGTACCAGATGTCCTGCACCGGTAACTGTCCTGCAGACGGATATTCACGAACCGGTGATGTATATGTTCCCAGTCCGGGAGGATGTCTAAAGAAGTTCCTTGCAGAGGGTGGACGAATCGTTAGTATTCCGTGATCTATCTTCAAAACACCCCCATCAAATAAAAAATGCAGGATTATTACATACAGAATAATTTTTTATCGTAATGAGTTATTTCCACCTTTGAATATCGAAGATAACCGATTCCTATGACTGAAGAGACAATAACAAAAACCGTCCCTCCTCTTGGGATGCTGTACTTTTATCTTACCGGTGACTGCAACATGGCCTGCCGTCACTGTTGGATTGCACCGACTTTTGAACACTCAGACCGGTCTCAAAAAGCTCTTCCGTTTGATCTCTTCAAAAAGATCATAACTGAAGCAAAAGAAATCGGTCTCTCGGGAGTGAAACTCACCGGAGGAGAACCCCTCATTCATCCTGAAATTATCCCGATGCTCCGGTTCATCAGAGATCAAAATCTCCGTCTGACCATTGAATCAAACGGAGTCGCAGTTACTCCACATATCGCAGACCTGATAAAATCCTGCCCCGGCTCTTTTATTTCAATAAGTATCGACGGGAACCGTGAATCTCATGAATGGATGCGAGGTGTTAAGGGATCCTTTGATCGAGCAAGCCAGGGAGTGAAAACCCTTGTTGAGACCGGAATTCATCCTCAGGTGATCATGGCAGTTGCCGGGAGAAACAAAGGTGAAATGGCAGATTTGGCAAAATATGCACAGGAGATGGGAGCCGGCTCTGTTAAATACAATTTTGTTACCCCGACTGCACGAGGCGAAGCGATGGAAGCCGAAGGAGCAACGGTTACGGTGCAGGAACAGATTGAACTCTCCCGGTGGGTGCAAAGCGATCTCCAAAAGGAACTGAAGATCCAGTTGATGACGAATCTACCCTTTGCTTTCCGATCGCTCTCTTCGCTCTATGGACCGCAGGGGAACTGTGGAAGATGCGGTATCTTCTCCATACTCGGAGTTCTCTCAGACGGAACCTATGCCCTCTGTGGTATCGGAACCAGTGTGCCTGACCTCTGTTTCGGTCATGCATCCAGGGATCAGATCAAAGATATCTGGGAAAAGGCAGATGCCTTAAACGAGATCCGTGAACATCTCCCCAAGGATCTGAAAGGGATCTGTTCCCGGTGCCTGGTGAAGAATGTCTGTATCGGTCAGTGTGTTGCAAATAATTACTATGTGGAGAAAGATCTTCTAGCCGGTCATAAATTCTGTGAAGATGCACTAAAGGCCGGAGTATTTCCGTTGACAAGGCTGGCTGAAGGACAAGTTCACTGATCTTTTGGAATAAAGACCATCTTTCATGTATACTCTTTCATTGCCACGGGAACATCATTGGACGATCACTGCTGATCCTGACCGGTTCTGGTGGCTGGAAGCCATTGCTCCTCTCCTCACCCTCTCCCCGGGAGAGATTCTTAACTCCGGATTGATATCGGTTGTTCCGTTTTTACCCGAAGATCCCATCCGTTCTAAAGACTGGCAAGTTTTTGGTAGTGTATCTGGGAAGATAGCACTCAATCAGAAACGAAAACTAATTGAGATAGGAATTCCTGATATTTCTGCAGATAATCCTAAATGCCTCTCAATTGGGGTAAAATTATTGATGGTTGGTATTAGTGCCATACTACTTTCTGAACAATGTCTTCTTCTTCATGCTGCAACTCTTGTCTATGATGGGCAGGCGGTTCTGTTAGCTGCATCAAGCGGAGGAGGAAAATCAACATCAGCCCGGCGGGTTCCTCCGCCCTGGTCAGCTCCTGGTGATGAAAATTGTCTTGTCATTCCTGATGGCTCAGGAGGGTATCTCGTCTCGGTGCTGCCAACCGCAAGTAAAATCGCAGCCGGAGAAGAATGTCTTTTTTGGAATCCGACCATCGCGTATCCTCTGAAAGCGATCTGCATTCTCAAACAGGCTGAAGAGGATACCATTGAATCATTTCGTCAATCGCAGGCAGCAGTCTGTATGACCAATTCGTTCAGTCAGGCGACCTGGAATCAGTTCTGCTTTATGGATAAGGAACTTCAGAACGAGATGAGAAACCTTAGTTTTGGGAATGCCTGTACTCTGGTCAAGGAGATCCCGGTCTATCTCCTCAGTGCTACGCTAACCGGCAGATTCTGGGAAGTTATTGAACAGAAACTATTCAGAAAACAGGGAGATATGTACGACTGATATACCTTTAGGAAAGGATTATACCTATTCTCCTTCATCAATCCTCCAGTTATCACCATCCATCTGCAACCATGATCTTCCGGTCATCACCGGGAATGAGATCTCATACATCGGTGAGAGCATGTACCCGACATTCATCGATGGTGACCGACTGACCTTTGATCGTACTGCTCCGATATTACCCGGAGATATCATTGTGTATCCGTATCCAGGGGGTTCGCAATATATTATTCACCGGGTGATTCAGATCAAAGGGGGAGTCATCAGAACGGGTGGAGATAACAATAATAATCCTGATTCTTACCAGGTTTCAAGAGAAACCATTGTAGGGAAGGTTATCAGGAAAAGGAGGTGTAATTCCTGTTCACCGGTCAATGGAGGTTTTTCAGGTTGGTTATACTGGTGGTATGCCACATCGGTTCGCAAAAAAATCTGGCATATTCTCATGTTTGGAAAACGATTCTATGAGATTATTTCCCGACATACGCTACTCGGTCGTATGTTATCTCCCTGGATCACAATTAACCCAATTGTCCTGATAAAAGATGGAAATCCGGAGATCCGGTTATTCATGAACAATCGGTATGTTGGAATTCGAAAAGGATCTGACAAACCATGGAACATCCTGGCACCCTACCGGTTGTTCATAAATCCTGACGAGTTACCAGAATTTGGGGTGATGATTCGGGAAGCTCTGGAGAGTGAAAAAATCGATGAGTAATCAGGATGAGAAACATCAATTGTCCAAATCAGACCTACCCTCATTATCAGATATCCGTGGCTGGTACCAGTGGGGTAATCACTCTCCCCTGGTCAAAGGGTTCAATATTCTTAACCTTCCTGATGACCTTTTTGAGTGGCTGTTATCGGCATTACACAATAATCCCAGTCCCACTCCCCGACCGGATCTTCCCTGGAATGATCTCATCACTGGTATTCATGAACACAGGATGAGTGCTTGTCTTTCGTACATTCTCTCTCATCATCCCACGGATGTTCATCCTCCCCAGGAGTGGATGGAATCCCTGAATCGGACATCAGATCAGCAGAAATTATCCTGGTTTCGGACTATCATTCAGATATCCAGACTACACCAGATGTTAACCGGGGCAGGTGTCAGATATCTTCTTCTTAAAGGATCGGCTCTCGGGTGGCAGGTGTATCCCCACCCATCACTTCGAGATGGAATTGATATTGACATTCTTATTGATGAATCATCGATTTCGGTAGTATCTGATCTCCTCTCAAGTAATGGGTACCGCTTGCGATTTGATAGCATGAAGGTGTCAGAGCACCTCTTTCATCATCAGGTTTTTTTTCCAGAAACAGAAGTTGGGATAAAAACTGTTGAAGTCCATTGGAGACCCCTTGCTCTTCCCGGGGTGATCGGTTCGGTTACCACCAGCGATCTTCTGAACCGGGCCCAATACCTGAAGACTGAAATTGGTACTATCCCGGCTCTTTCCCTTCCTGATGCACTCATCTATGGAGCACTTCACATGAATATTGGTCATTCAAATGAACTGCGTCTCATATGGATTGAGGATATCAGACGATTATGCCTTAAAATTAGCGAAACCGAAAGATGGAATGAGGTTGAAGAACTTGTTCTCATATGGGACGGTATTGAATCACTTCAAAGAACATTGGTTCAGGCATTCCTGTGGACAGGGGTTGTTTCTCCGGTTTTTTCAACGGGATGGCCTTCACCTTCACCAGAAGAACTCTTGTTATATCGACATCTCGATCTGAGAAGATCAGGTGATGAAACGAGTCTTCATGAACAGATACGAAGAATGACATCTCTTAAAGAGAAAACAAAAGCACTATTTCACTATATTTTTGCAACATCGGTAATACGTCAATCGCATCCTGATGCATCATGCAGCGAATATATCCGGGCCTGGTGGTCCTGGTGGTCACCGCAGCTCATGAAAATTCTCACTGGAAAAAAATAAGTTGGTTTACCAGTCACTCCCCTGATTGTATCGTTGATTCATTCACCGTTAGGGATAGTCCTGATGGCTGCATGAGATATTTTCCAACCGGGCAGGTACCTCCGATACACTCATCAGTAGGATAGGAGAGGATGAAGTATCCATCCTGGCTCTCCTGTTCGTAGGTGAATCGTCGGCCGGTATTCGTTTGTAGAGTGAGTTGAACCGTTCCCTCTCCTTTAATTTTTGCACCTTGAACAAATTCAAAGATCTTTACAAAACTAAATGTCCGATAAGGTTTTCCATCAGGCCGGTAAATGGTCGAATCGGTTGAGGTATTTGATTCATACACGAGACGAAAATGCCTTATTGCTTTCAGAGGGATGGATGTTTGGCTAATATCAGACTGAGCAATGATCATCTTTTCATTTGAATCCGGATTATCATTCGTCCATTGCTGTACCCGATTTACCGCATTTTCATAGTCTATCTTGCGAATAGTTCCCAAAGTACCGTCAACTTCCTGAGTAGAATTACTGGATTCAGGAGTGTAGGTAACCAGAAACACCTGGTCAGGTTCCGTATGAGAACCATCATAAATATGTAACCTGGTTATGAGTGCCTGATAGTAATCCGGTGCGAGAAGAGTAGATATTCCGTTTCCACGGGTATTCATGGAATAAAGCATCTTCCCGGGAGAATCATCCCATGCCAGGATAGAAGGCATAGTATCTGATACCATTCCGGTATCAGTAATCAAATATTTCCCCTTATTACCCTTCATCATGGATGCCACTCTCTCTTCATCTGTTTCCAGTAGGATGTCAGCTGCCAAATGAGCCCCCTCCTGGAACGGATTGGTATAGGGAACCCGATGGGATAACCAGATGATTCCATGACCCGATGTCCACCAGCTCAACACCCCATAGGACAAAGAAGGAGGAGAAAATGATGTCCGATCATAAAGCCCGGTATACTCATATCCAGGATCCGGGGAGTTTGTATATAGCCAATTTAACGCATCTTCCCAGTCACCATTGATATAATGAGGAGAATAACGGAGATTCTCAATGATGGATCCTGCACTGAATATCACCGTCAATCCGAGAATTAGAACCGCAAAAAGAGAAATGTTGGGGGCATATTTACCCTTTTTCGGTAAGATCGCATCATCAGGCCTTTTTCTGATGAAGGAAGAAACCAATTTTTCTATCAGGTCCATTACTGGTTGTGAAGAGATGACATATGCACAAAGAAGTATGAAAGGAATAGCCAGGTAGTATTCAAATCGCCAGTGTTGAATGGTTAATATCACCATCAGGACTGACCATACTATCAGGTACATGAGATCAACCCTTTTTGATCGATACCACTCCAGCACGAGAAGAATCCCCCCAAACACCAGAAGAAGAAAACCCGTATGATATGTGGAAAGTGCGGCGGAGATATTCCAGGGTCCTGCCTCAACGATACTATTCTGCAGATTAGATACGCCAAAGAGCGACATGAGATGATATTTTATAATCTGCATCAGAATGAGATTTTTTAAAGCCGTGATCAGACATCCAAATAGGATAATTCCGATAATTATTCCGGTAATCCTTCGTTTCTGAATTCTTGTATAGAGAGTAGAACAAAGCCAGAGTGATGGAGCAAGAGCAAGAATCCCGGCGTATACGATAGGATGAAGAATTGAATATACCGTCAGTTTTAGTCCCGGATACTGAATTCCCAGACCTACCAGGATTATGATCGGTGGAAGAAAAGTTGTAATATTCAGAATCGTCAGGGAAAAGAATGAATTTGTTGAGTGTTCACCGTGAAACCGTATACTATAACAGAACGTCACTACTCCGATAATTACTCCAAAAATAACGACCATGGGAGAGATTAATACTGAAAGGGAATATCCTCCTCCAGCCAATAGCATGCCAATAATGATGGTTTTATTTTCCTGACCTCTGATACCCGATAAGGCAAGAATGTATCCCGCAGAGAGGATAGTAGTACAAAAGACCTCAAGAACGTGATGATCAAAAAAACCATAATAGGAACGATAAAATAACATACCCGGAAATATCGCAAATAGTAATGATGCATTCAGCCCACATCGGGTATCCCGAATTGTTCTGCCCAGGAGAAAAATAACTGGAATTGTTAATGATGCGATTATTGGTGGAATCAGACTAGTTACCCAAATGATATCCGACCGGGTACTCCCTCCTATGATCAGGGTAACTCCTGTTCCGATATATGCGAGAAGTGGACCCCATTGTACTACTGATCCACCTGGATACCTGGCCATCGCATCAAACCAGGGATAATCTGGAAAGTTTGCTAGTAACAATTCGATCTGACGAAGATGGTATGTGACATCAGGATCATAATTGAGTTTCAGGACAGGATGACCAGCAGACAGGATAAGAGGCATGCTCCGGAGAATGAAGGTAAGTATAGAAATACCAACCAGTGTCAGGAACAGATGGAATCTACATCGTGTCGTATTTGTAAGATACACCAGAGAATACTCCTATAGATACAAAACAGTTTAGATGTGGTCCTATAACAATATGCAGACTATGTTGTTTGATTAGGATTATTTTTTGGTTTAGAATTTCATGGATGGTTTATCGTTGCCAGATCCATGGTTTTTCCATTGAAGCCTTTGGTTCAACCGTTAATTAATTTCTATCACGGTAGATCGTTTGTTCTTGTTCAGAGAGGTCAACTTGACTATCATGAAGTGAAGCAGTGAATTTTGCTACGGTCTGAATAAATTGTTGAATCTTATTCACCAAAGAGTGCGTCTTAAACCCAAAAATATGAATAATCCCCCTTTTTCTCTATTTATATTCTTCGAACCTCTGGATAGAACTTCCTCACATATTGGTTTTTCTGACTAAGCATTACCAGAAAACGCTGTGATAAAGATTGCATCCGGTATTACACTTCGAATAATCTCATATTCCAAATTATCCAGTTGGCATTGTAATATATCCCAGAGGAGATCAAGTAAGACATTATCTTTCACGCATTCTCAAAAAAGCTATATCGTTGAACGATCGGGTAATTCATTTAGACCTCCAGATAAGTCCAAAACTAATTCGATCATACATTTGTCGTTCATTATTTTAATCAGATAATCCATGGAGTAGTTGAAGAACGATCATTTTTAACAGAAGAATTTCGTCTAAATGTCGTTTTTCACCTTTTTCTTTGTTATCTTTATTAATACTCGAAATTTTTATTTTAATTAACAATCTATTGATTCACTGATATTTGATTGGGTATCACCGATATCTTGAACTTTCTTGTAATCCTCATGCAAAATGTGTCAAATGAAACCGCCTAAGATTATTATTCTGATCGATGAAATAAAAAGATGATGTTATTCGTAATTCTCTTTCCTGTATTGGAGGAGAGGGAACATTTATTCTTCATTCAGGCATACATTTCCGCGACAAAGAGAGTCATTATTAGGCTCGTTATATCCATATTGAGGCTGCTCTTGTAGTCTGAAAGGATGTACAAGCAATAGATAAAATAGTTCTGCCATAGGTAGAATCCTCAAAATTGCAACCCGAGAAGAAGAAAACTTTAAAGAATCTATAACGAATGGTTCTCTGTAACGTTTCAGAGCAATCTTTCGTGGGAGATTATTGTTGTGAAGAAAAAATATATCAAACCAACGATTGTTGATCTGTCTGTTGAAGGAATGGCCGGATTTGGTAACGATATTCTCTCTAAAAATTGTACCGGTGGCCTTAATTTTTCATCTCTTGAATGTTCAGGCGGGAACGGGGTTAATTCATCATGTATAGGAGGTGAATCTGCAACAACCGCATGCGATACTGGCCAACTCCCAAACGATAGAGGTAGTATGTGTTGGACTGGATCTGGTGCAACTGGAAGAACCTGTTTGAATGGAACTACCGTGTCTGGACAAAATGCGATGTGTGGCAATGGGGTAACTGGTACCATATCTTTTGATTGTAACCCGGGTCAATCTGCGAATTATTGTGTAGCGGGTAACAGCGACGTGGGGAGTTTCTCATAATCTCCCCTTATGTCCCCGTAACAAAACCAATTACTCTCCAAAACCCCATACTCCCGGATTTCTCTCCTTGAGAAGGTTGGCCATTGAACACTCCTGATATTCCTGATGTGGGAGATTTGGTTTTTGAGAATTAATCCATCTACTGTTCCAAATTCAGAATATAAGAGGAACAAAACTCATTCATCCGGTCTGTAAGATCCTACCTGGTGGATGGTAGAATCAGGTGATAAGATCCCTCTTTTCTCATTATTTGGATGGTATCGCGGGAAACTCCAAGACCGATTTTTACTTCCGGGAAAATGGGCATGAATGATGCATAAGGTTTCATCAGGGTAACTTCATAACTTGAGATTATGTTCCCGCTATAACGCACTGCATCGCATTTATTCAATTCTATATATAATGGAAAGATTGTTGTTCTTGTCAGATTTTTTTTATTATTGAGCTATGAGCAGATAGAACGTAAATGATATGGAATTATAGTTTTTAACGAAAAATATCAGTCCCATTCTAAACCGAGACGATATTTGAAGAATCATTCCTTTTTTAGTGCGAGAATATCTTTCACTCCTACTAGGTTCCATACTGATGAACGTTCCTCACGAAGGATTACTTTAGGCTCATCCTGGGTGGTATGACCAAATGCGATGAGAACCCGGGAGGCTAAGTTATGGGTTTGAATCATATCCACAAATTGCTCACGTACTTTCTCTTTTTAAGATAGATCCTGTCCTTTCTCCAGAAATCCCTGGAGACTTACAAACGTAAAAGCTGATAAATCCGGAGAATATTTTTCAATCTCAACTGATACCTTTGGATCGTGTTTGAAATATTCCTTCTTGCGTCTGTAAATTGAAGAGAGAAAAAAAAGATATTTTCTATTAAAGACATACATAAATGGAGCGGTATACAGAAGTAATATTTCTTTAAACGCAATTCGGGAAACATATTGGCGTTTAATCAGGGCATCATATTCTTCCTTTGACATTTTTGGTATTTTTTGTGGTTCCTTTTTTTCCTCACTGTATGATAATCATAAACCAATAGATAAATACCCATAGATTATTACAGAGACAATGGTGAGGGGATTTACCAGTATCGAGAAGTCTGATTCCTACATATTTTGGGTGAAAATTTTCACCCTTTCATAATCTTATTCGGAAACTGGCATTAGCCTGCCCTTGAGTTTCTTTTCAGCATCAAGTCTCATCATCTCTACCACATTATTGGTGACACCACGGGTATGAGATTGTACTAACTCATCAGTTCTGAAAAAATCTCTGTCAGCGTTACTGGGAAATTCAGCCCCGTGTGTCCGATACGCAATACCAAATGGGGCTAAGATATATCCCATCTGCTGGAAATTTAGAAAAATGTCCATCGCTGTTTTCATACCTCCGTCTTCGTGGCCACAAACAAGGATTCCGACGATTTTTCCTTCAGTAAGTCCGGTTTTTTTAAGATGGTATAGATTTTGCATGCAGGTCGTCCGATCAAGGAAGATCTTAAGCCGGGCAGACATGCTGTTCCAGTTAATTGGAGATGCAACAATGATTGCTTTTGATCCGGCGAGCATGGTGTGGAAGGTATGCATATCGTCATTTTTGTTTCGACATGGATAATCACAGGATTGAGCACGAACTGCATAACAGCACCAGCAATGGTCTATGGTAAATTCATTCAGGTTAATCCGGTGATATGAAACATTCTTTTCTATAAGTACCTCTTCGGCAATATCGGTCATAATACCCGTATTACCAGCCCGATGTGTACTCCCATTTATAAGCAAAACATCGAAGGGAGCCCCATCGTAGGTGAAAGGAACATGTTCTTGTTCATGAATGAATTCACCGGATGGACTGTGACAGTTTGGACACCCACGGGGAGGTTTTTCAACGGTTAATTTTAACCCACATACAGTACATTTCCATGTTACCTGAACTTCATTTATCATGGAATTTTGTTCTATCCTTGAATCCATAGATATTCTTACTATTTTGTCCGAAAATGAATAAATTAGTATTATCGATGAAGTTTTTTACTACTTCTATCAGAAATATCTTTTAATTCTATGATTTTAGTAAAACATGATTTGCCTCGTTTAATATGACATTGTCATGAAGCATTTTTTCAATGTCTAAAAATTCCATATTGCTCTAATAATAGAGGGTTAATTTGAACCCCTTTTTATAGGCCCGGATTAGTTTCGGCTCATGCATGTGTAGGTGATATCAGATGAACTTTAGGATATAGAAGGAAAGATGGAATTTTAGGAAATACTGATATCTGTGTTCTCTATACCGAGATGACAGTATCCAGGGCCGCAGTTTATTTGAAATCGAAAAAGATTTTTTTTGAGGTTTAATACTCTCTTTCAGGTACCAAGGAAATATTATTGCTTTATCTCAATTAAAATTTCATCTCGCCGAGGAATCCAGACATCCATGAAGGGTCAGATTGCATCAGAATCATCTGACTCTCCTATGCAATCCCTTCAGTATTCCAACCTTCTTAAAACCGGGAAGAAGTTGATTTCGTATCTTCTTTTAAGGTATGCCCATAAAAGCGGATAACGATATTATCTCGTCCTGGTAAGGTTATAATTTTCAGCTGTTTATCGAATGGATCCGAAAAAATTATCCCATGATTATTCCGGAGGCATTACATAAGACATTGATTCTTCATCTGAAACTACTGGTGTAGTCATTGGGATTTTTTTTGATGTTATCACGGGAGCGGTCATTACATTTGTATTGCTTTGTTATCTCCTAAAAAAATATTGAACCAACAGGTTACAACCTGAATCGCTACCGGGACTTTCTAAGGTTGATAAGTACGATAACAGGATAACTTCCAAACTTGATCTCTCTCGTTTCCCTTGTATTGAGTAGGGGTTAGTTATACCTAAAGATTGAGAAATCATTACAATTCATATTCTTTCGATAATTATACATGGAATAATTCTTGCTAACGATAGAATATCTATAAGTAATACCAGGGATTATTAGATTTTTATTATGGATGCAGATGAGGTTATCAAATGGATCTCTGATAATCATCAGATATTAATCCTAGGAGGGGGGATAATTTCTTTTATCGGCATTTTTCTTCCCTTCTGGGCGATCAACTCATACTTTGGCTATGGATCCATATCCCTCTCCAACCGTTGGGTATTATGGCTATATCTTCTCTTAATAGGCGCGATTTTAGCCGGACATTTTTACAAATATGCAGAGACGTACCCCTATATGTATCTGGCAATTGGTGTTGTACTCATCTTATTAACCCTCTCAGCAAGTAATATTGTGTTATTTGAAGCAGAGTCGGCATATCTCGATTATACTTATGGATTTTTGATCGAACTAGCGGGCTCTGTAGCGATAACACTCGGGGGGTATTATTATTATAAAAACCAGACTGATAATGCTTCGAATCCGGGGTAATTGGGAACATTTTTTTTTACCTTGTTTAGAAGAGAGAATTCTCGGTATTTCCTCTTACATGTCACATTCAAAACAGGACGAATTCTCCTCCTCATCTCCCTTCACTATCCATGAGTACTTCAGATATTGATACGGTTTACTATAGAAAGGAATTTCTTGCAAAGGGATACATCAGGAAATGCAATGCTTTCCAACATATATCGGTGCAATTTGGTATTTCCGATTAACATAAAGAAAAAGGTGGTGATGAGGGGTATTCCCTTTACATATGAAAGGATTATGCGTTATTTTGAGTTGGATCTCATATACGGAGTCCTTATGGTGAAGTCACCGATACCGTTTCATCTTCCCTGATAATCAAAGTAAACTGTATAACCTCTCCGGCTGGTATCTCTATCGGTGCTTCGGTCTTCGGATCATGAATCACTTGAATCGGAGTAAACCGGAAGACATAGGTTCCCGTTTCAGTCGGGATAAGGAGCGGGACAGTGATTTGGTATGTCCCATTCATTAATTCTGTTGTCTGGGTCCCCAAAGGCATTGCCTGTTCGTTAACCGGTCGGAGTATTATTGTGGCTCCTGCCAGAGGTTTACCTGACCCGGAATTTTCAAGAATTATCTTCAGGTCGGCCTTTGAACCTGATTGTACGTCTGATGTGAAAGCGATATCTTTGATGGTAATCTGTACGCCTGGCCGGGTATCAGATATCGGGTTGGCAGATGATGATTTATCCTGGGAATTATCCGGAGGAATGGTTACTGTGGGAGACGGGGTAGGAGTGGGGGTTGGAGTTCTCACAAGCGGAGCGGTATCATAAGTTCCGCTTACCACGAGATATGGGGTGGAGTTGTACCCGCTGGCATCAGGACTCAGGAGGTCAGAGTATCCTGTTCCGTCTGGGTAACCCCAGTAATTTCCAGCGATATTCGGACCCCCGATGACATTTGTTCCAGGGGTTGGGCCGGACGGATTTGTCCAGGCAATACTACCCCCCTGTATTTGTGAACCGACATTTTCGGTATTTGAGAACAGGTTGTTGTAGACGTAGGTGTTTTGATATTCGATATTTGAGGGGATTGTTAAACCAGCATTGTTTCCAGAGATGGTATTTCCGGTGAGTGTAGTGTTCGAATAGATCTCAATTCCTGAATTACTTCCGGTAATAACATTATCCGAGATAGTAACTGGACGGGTATTATTCAGAATGGAGGCGATACCAGCCTGACTCATCCCGGATATCGTGTTTCCTGTCAGATCCATCTCCCCACCTTTGATTCCGGTTGATCCATTGGTTACGGAGTTCGAGGAGATTGTACCTCGTGAACTAGCTCCCATGGAGATGCCCGTGCTTGCGTTCCGGATTTGATTTTGGTTAATAGTAAGGTTTGTAGAAACGGATGTTATCGAGTTGGTAATCCCACTTGATTCTAATGTAGCGGTGATATTATTACCAGATATCATCATATCATCACTCGATCCCAGACTGATACCTCCTTTTCCACTTATGGTGTTTCCCGAAACCAGGCCGCTGCTGTTGATGCTAATCCCAAATGATGCAAAATTCGACAGAGAATTATTGATCACTTTGATATTTTCTCCCACCGTCCCGGAAGCCTGAATTCCGTTCACACCTCCCGTAATCTGATTGTTCTGAATAATTGCATTCTCGCCTGCTCCACTGGTTCTGTTTACATAGATCCCGTAGCAACCCGTGTTAGTCAACGCATTAATCTCTCCGAAATTCTGCACGGTATTTCCTGATCCGTTGATCTGGATTGCGTCAGCATAGTTTGAAGCTGATGAGGATATTGTCACTGTCTTCTGGTTACCGTCAAGAACCACATCAGAGGCAGAGATTTTTATTGCAAATGTATGAGCACTAGTGGATCCGGAAGAGAGAGATGAGGTTAGGTCATCAGTCAGGTGATAAAGCCCACTCTGAAGGATCTCAATCACTCCGTTCGAATAATCCCCTGAGAATGTGTACAACGGTCCGGTGGTGTTTCCCGCCTCAAGGGAAATAGAATTAGAAGGAACGGCAGCCAGTACAACTTCTCCGAGGGTCAACACTCCTCCCTCTTCGTTTTCTGATACCTCCTCCGGGGTATTATCAGCCTTATTCCCGATCTTATTTGGAATAACGAGAGCCATGAGTGGGGTTTCTTCTCCGGTAAGGGAAGGTTCACTTCCCTCTGATAATCCGACTGAATCCGATTCAAGGGTAGTGGTATTGTCCTCCTTGCTATCCTCTGGGGGAGTCTCATTTTCTATGGAAAAGTCTGAAACTGCCAGGGTTGGAAAGACGGTTGGAGTCATTGTTACTGAATCAGGAGATAGATCTGTCTCATTAGAAATGAAAGAGTCAGGAGAGATAGGTAACTCAGAGATAGAAGATTCTTCATCTGGGCCAGTTTCACTCTGTGTCTGTTCCTCCTGAGGAACAGAAGCTAAAGAGGCTGATGGAACAGGCGTCGGAGTGTCAGTTCCTGATGACTCCACATTCTCTTTGAATCCTTGATTTACTGATGTTTCTGGTGATGATTGTGTAAAATCAGAAGTTGCCAGTGTCGGACTTTCTGCCGGTATCTCAATCACCAGTATCGTCGGAGTGGGTGTTGGAAGCAGGATCTCTGTCTCATCACAAAGACATCCAGCCGAAACGGAGATCAGACAGAAGAAACAAAGAATGGTTTCAATGATTTTGGAATTATGATACATTTTCTTCGATAAAAGTACGACATTATCTCATTTAGTCATCGATGGCGGATTGATGTGTAGTTCAGGATTTGTTGGGTTTCCTGGCAATATACGTGATAAACATCCGTGTTCGTGTTGGAATGGGACTGAGTGTCCTGAAGATTATTCACCATCCAATCAGGACGGTCTGGGAGAAACCGGAATATCAACTATGGTGTTTGAATAGAACCAGGGAAGTGCACCAATACAAATAAAGGGAATTTGAGTTTTCTTCATCATTTCAGGTAACCAGATGTGAGGAATGTTATCTCACTTCATAATGATAATGACCGCCTAATAAGATATTTATTCTTTGTTAATGCGATGACTCTTCCTACACTCATCATATAATTGTAGGGGGTCGATTTGGTTAGAAAAACAGTATCAGAGAGTAATTATGTATTCATTATTGATGCGGAAGATGTTCAGTAACGTAATAGATATATAAACTATGTTCTATAAATCAAAGTTTGTACCCAATCTTTCCAACCAGGACAAAGAATTCATTTGTCATCAAGATTTCTTTATGAAGTAGTAACTTCTCGACTTCATTCATATCAAAGATCATCCATTAGGAAGAATCGCTTAATATTCGGTGTTCTTTCTTTGGATTTTTCAAACATAAGTTATGTTTGATTCACGGAGTTTCAGCATGGGGTTTGGGTGGATTCCTACTATGACCTGGTCTGACCGGGAAGATTATCCTATTGTATCGGTTACCTCCACCGACAACCGATAATATTTAGTATTTGCTGAATTGGGTGTTCTATGAGTCTTTTCCTTATCGCACGCAAAATTCTCTCAATGTTTTTCAATATATGATTATTTCTGGATCTTTATTTGGGCTATAGAGAGCATGAATGATCTTTTGGGGGAACTATTGATCATTTCTGTCATTTTTATGAGATGATCTGGAAGAAGTTTTTTTCATCTTATGTATCCCATCTGTTCCGGTCAATATATGAGACAAATTTTCCTTCCTGGAGTAATATTCTATATTTTGTGTATCGGATTTCTGATCGGACCAGTTTGTGCCGGTGGGCAGGAATTGTATCAGTCAGGGGATTATTCCGGAGCAGTTGCTGCCTTCAAGGAGGATCTTGCCTCCGTGTCAGGATCAGAGCAGGCTCCTGTCCTGAACAATATCGGTACCTGTTACGTTGCCCTCGGCCAACCTGAAAAGGCTTTGGAATATTATACTCAGGCGGTTTCTGTTGATGAAGGGTATGGCCGGGGCTGGATCAACCTGGGTGTTATCCAGGAGAAACTCGGAAATCCGGATGCAGCTTTTGAAAGTTATGAGCGAATATCTCCTGGTGATGCTGAACTATCATCTGAAGCAGCAGTAAAGAAAGGAACACTTCTTGCAGGTCAGCAGAAACTTCAGCCGGCATTAGACGCGTTTAGATCCGGAGAAGGTAATGCCACTGGCCAGGTTCGTGTTGACATGTATACCGGCATCGGCGGAGTTGAATTCATGCTCGGCAATGCAGCGGCAGCAGAGGAGGCATTTAGAAAAGCGATTGAATATGAGCCGGAAGGAGCTGCAATGGCCTGGACTAACCTTGGTGTTCTTATGACCTCACAAGGCCGATATGATGAGGCTAAAATCGCTTTTGAGACCGGAATGAAGAATGATCCTGATGGAAAGACAGAGGCGGCAAAATATCTAAAAAATCTTCAGGCTCTCGGTAAGGCATAATTATAAACCCTTCATATTGAGAAAGAATAATACATTCATTTTCTTGAAAAATACTCATAATATTCTCTCTATTTTTTGGATTATCTGAATAGGTGCAATGATAACTTAGGAGGCTTTCTGACCTGCAAAAAAATCTGGAATTAATGAAATCTAAATACGGTGGATAGATTCGCATTTCTTCTTCAGAGTGCAAAAAACAGAGAGCCTCATTATGTATCAATACCCTAAATAACCGACAATCTCCACCATTTACCGATTGCAAAAAGATTATGGTAACTATTAGGGAAAAAGAAATGGAATTTTGGTATTATGTGGATTAAGTAATACATATTATTTTTACCTATGATCAACAATACTAAAATCCAGAGTTCAATCACCATTCAAGTAATTGTTCAAATAAAAAAGTAGATAAGATAATTCAATGAACTAATGATTCATCAGTGATACAAAAGGATAGAAGTATTCTTTCACTATCTGCGTATTGGTGAAAAAATTATTATTCGTGAACAATTTTTTCTCACTTTAATTATTTGAGAGCCTGCAGAGCATTATTATCAGGATACCTGTTCTGGTATGAGTGCTTCTGAAGTATACTTGTACCATGCAATCTGAAAAAACGGGTCAGGGGGCTGCCTGCCTTATTCAAAGGGTCAGTATGCATGGAAAAATTTCAGTTAGATTGTTGTAGCCTTGTGGATTTCTGCTTGTGCTACCAGCAAAAGGAGGGGGGCAAATGAAAAAATTACCGAAGGATCCAATTTTCGTTGAGTATCAAACCGGGAAGAAAAACCGGATCGAACCATTCGAAATTACAAAAAATGAAAAAAATTTACGCCATAATCAAAGAATAACAGAAATTCTGAAGCCTAGTACCTGGTCACCCTTTCCGTTATTCATAAGTAATGCCATTCTTCAATTACGTACTCGAACGGAGAATCCCAGGAGAATGACCGGGAAACAAGAAAATTACAAGAAAGAAATCTTCGTCAGGTTTCCCGGTTTCATCGTTTTTTTCTTCTGCTGTCTGCTCTTTTCCAGCATGGTAGTATATGCGGAAGATAATAGTACCCTGGAGACAACTGATTCTTCTGAAGAAATGACAGGACAAACCCCTGTTGAGGAACCAATTCCGACGACTGAACCGACCCAGAACGTTCCATTAGAGGAGAGTGAAGATCCTCCGGTGTCAGAGACACCGATTCCCACTCCAACGGCAGAGGAAACAGAAGAACCAGTAGTTGAAGAACCCTCGGCATCTCCTACCCAAACCCTGATATCGGATTCAACTGTAGAAACCAGTGAATCATCACCGGAGACAGCAGAAATGGAGATCGAACCCCGGGTACTTACCCTGGGGGTCATTCATGTGGAAAGTGGAGCAACTACCTTAGCTCCGGGAGGAGGCACCGGGTATACTTTTGACGGGAGTTATGCAGAAGGCAGAATTGTCATAAATGACCCGGGAAGTTATATTCTTAGGGAAGATCTGGGTTCCACGAACGAGTTTGCCATTGAGATTAAGGGTTCTGCCGTTACTCTCGATGGTGGAGGGTATAGTGTATCTGGAGGAGGAGTTGGATCAAAATACGGAGTGTATCTTTCCAGCTCTGCTACCTCAACAACGATTAAAAATATTGATGGAAGTGCAGGAACTGCTCATACCGGAATATCCGGGTTTCGTACTGCGGGTATTGGAACAAAAGCAGCAGGTACTTCAATTCAGAACAATAACATCAATTCAAATGCTGATGGTATCCAAAGTTCTGGTGATGGCACGAGAATAACAGGAAATACTTTGGATGGGAACACGGGATCAGGAATTTCTCTTGAAACTGGAACCGCTTTTTCCGTCGGGGGAAATACGATAAAAAATAGTGGAACATCAGGAATAAAAGTGGAGAGTGGAACAGGGCAGGTGTATAACAATAAATTACAGAATACGGTAAATGTAAACGGAGCCGGAATAAGTAGTTATTCCTGGAATCAGGGGCCTGAAAGAGGAACAAATATCAATGGCGGCCCAAATATTGCAGGTAATTATTGGAGTAATCCTTCCGGTACCGGATGGTCCGATACTCATAGTGAATCTTCTACCGGATACACTACTGACCCATATAATGTGGGGGGAACTACCTATGATAATCGCCCTCTCGTAAAAACTCCAGTACCACCTCAATCATCAGGCACAAATCTATATACTCTGTTAAATTGGAAAGAATCCAAAAATTCCGATGATACTTCTCTGACGACAAACGTAAACATCAAATTATCGTCAGCAGTACTTTCAGCAGATGCAGTGCCTGGAGGTTCTGCGAAAGTATCTTTATCCCTCGAGAATAAAGGAGGGCTGGATCTTCCACCGGATAGCCAAATCGTGCTCGTTCCAAAAAATGAAGCGGCTGAAAAAACCGGGGAAGTATATGCTACTAATGAGGACGGAATTTTTTTTACCTCAATAACCGTGGATATTCCTAAAGAACCAGGATCAGTATCCTATATGTACCAACCTAATCAGATTATTGATAGTTCGTCACCACAGGAGAAGAATATTGAATCCGGGGAAGAAAACCCGGATGTTTATTTCTATGATGGAACAAATCCGTTTGAGTCAGAAAACCAGCAACCCATACAGAATATCAACGATCCTCTATCGCCATCAGATAAATCTGGAAGTAAAAACCCAGACACGTATGTCTTTAACGGATGGGATGGGTACAATTCAGAAAATAAACAACAAAAAATGAATACCTACGATCCTGTATGGACATTAGATGAAACGGGGAACAATCCTCTTAATAAATATATTAACCGCAATGCGCTTCTAAATGATAAAGCAAGCGATTACCCAACGAATAAGGTCAACAATGTTCCCGATGGTAAGGGCATAGATACGAACAAGGAATCGGGTCCATCCGGTATGTTGAATAAGGCTAGGATGGGATCCAAGTCATTAATTACAGCGGGTGAATATTTACATTTCGAAGTATTAGTAGATGATAAAATGAAACCATTTGTAGTCAATTACTCTTTCTAAGAAATATGTGTCTTTAAACATCCCTTTTTTCTTCTACCACCAATAACGCTCAGGGAGGAAGTCGTGTTTTCTTATATCCCAAATCGTGGGGTTTTCATGGATTTCAGATGTAAACAGTTCAGATAACGATAACACTTGCAAAAGTCGAAAAAATGTCTATAGTCACATTAAGAAAAAACCGGTTTTGAGATTTTTTGGTATACTAATATTCATGCGGTTAAGAAAAGGTAGAGGTTATTTGCCATTCACTTCCTGTTAATCTGGTTAATCATATCCTTTATCGTTGCGATTTCCGTTTTTATGTTTTGAATCTCGTTCTGTAATTCAGAAATTCCAGTCTGTTCTTGTATGTACTTTTTGATCAGCTCAAAATCCCCGGGATTAATAATTCCTGTTATTCTGGTATCCATAATTCTTTCCTCAAACAATTATCCTCTGCTTCATTTTCCTCATTGTCCTGATACGGATGAAGATATTGGGTCATTCGGTATATACGTCCAGGGTAATAATATCTGGAAAATAATGGTAGTTTATTAGAAAAAGACTCTGTTATATGGTAAATAAAAATTACTCCCAATATGTCGTAGCAGTGTTTGCGGAATATTCAGCATATGATCCTACTTTTTTCCATTCAGCATCATCGCTTCCATCTGTTTTAAGGGTCCAGAATGAATAATGTGTCTCATCTCGATCCCCTGCTTCATTAAGTTCGACTTCTCCAGTAACACCTTTGTACATGTCTGAAATAGCCGTTACGGTTTTCATGAGGGAAGCACTATCTTCATTATTTTGTATAAGCCCACTCAGGACAGCAATTTTTCCCATATCATACAGAGCATAGGAAAATCCTTCAGGATCATACCCGAGCTCTTTCACCATACGGGTATGAACGGTACTAGATTCATAATTTCGTTCAGGTGCGAATGTTGTTCCGATATATCCCCGTTCAATAGCATATGAGTAAGCGTTTTCTGACTTTGAAAGAGAAGGAGTTAACGTGTTACCATCGGTTCCAAACCACCTGATTTTTGAGAGATTGGCATATTTTAGATTAGATGCTTCCTCCATAATATCAGTAATCTCTTCAAAAGTAGCTGCTAATACTCCTATCGAAGATGGATCTTCCTTTGCGCTATACTCTCCGACCTTCAGATCCAGTTTGGTTAATACTTCTGAATAGGAGTTTGTACCAGGCTCATAGGTTACTCCTTCATCTATTACCATTTTATTACCCATTTCTTTTTTGACTTCTGAAATGATACCGGTTCCCCAGATATCCTTTCGGATGAGGGGGATAATGGTAGTTATGTTCTCATGAGTCAGGAGAGTTCCAATAGCCCGGGCTTCTTTTGAGTCATCCGGGTTGAATCTGAGAATATTGTCCCCCGGAATTGCCAGAGATGTCGCAGTACTTCCTGAAGTGAGTAAAAGAACACCGTTTTTGTCTGCATATGGTTTGACCTCATCTATTTGTGCACTTGAAAACTCTCCTAAAACCATATTTACACCGGAATCGTGAAGTTTAGTAATCATATTTAATGCAGAGGACGGCTCTGAGGTGATATTCGATACCTCAAGGATCACTTTTTTGTCAGAACCAGAATCTAAAAGGAGTGTATTCATGTCATCAACTGCAAAGGTAAGAGCCGTTTTTGCAGCAATACCCCTCGATGCAAGATCTTCACTTACTGGGAATACTGCATGGAGAGTAATGTCCCCGGTACCAGAGGATGGTTCTGCTGCCACACTTAAGCAAGGGATCGAAGTTAAAACCATAGTTATCAGGATTACCTGTAAGATTCCATATAATCTGGAACAAAGATACATACGGAGCCTACGTGCACATACTATTTATAGTATTATAAATTATTTTAGTGGCTTTTCATCTTTCAAATGGGTAAGGAAAAATCGATAAAAAATATCGTTATCAGTTCTGCTGTATAGATACCTATGAACAATGTCTATCTGTAAACTCTCTTGCCATTGCATGTGAGAAGAGAAATTTTGCCACTGTTATGTGGTATGATTAGAGATTTTTCATGTAACATCTGGTTTCCGGTATCATCGATCATAGCGATATATGAAATCGAATTAATCAGATAAAATACATTCAACTAGAATTCAAGGATATTTAGAAAAACCTATAATTAAATAGGATCGGCTCTACGTGACAAATATTGATATCAGAAAAATAAAAGAGAAATTTGCTTCAATGCATGCCTTAATGGGAAACAAAAATGATATGTTCCCTAATTATTCCCTAATTCTGATAGTATCTCTACATCAAATTAAGAGGAATTATTGACGAGTGTATCGAGGTAGAGAAACGGGTCTCCTACTTTTCTCATTACAATAGCCTCTATGGCATTCTCATCAGAAATGTGGTAGATGACGTACGTAGGGGCTTTACTTGCTAAAAATGCCTCATCAGTGTTGAACACTTCCTCTATCTGCATTACTGGTGGGGTTTGCGGATCGTCAGAATGACGGGTTGCTGTAAAGTAAGGTCCGGTGTTTTTTGAATATTCTGTCCATTCAGAGTCAATTGCTCATTTTTGGGAGATTGTTCCGTTAAGAACACTGGTCCGGTCAGATATGGTCCATGATCCGGAGATATCAGGATATGTAGGTGCAGATTTTTCTTCTGGCTGACCATTTCGAACCATATCTCTATTGATGACGAACGTATTGTCATCATCCTGCGGATGCACGACTACGGAATGAATGGAATGCTCTCCGGTTATCTCCCCGATATAGATAGCCTGATTGTTTGCAACAGCATAGATTTTTCCGGTAGTGCCGATGATTCCAATTCTTTCCAGTTTCATAAATGTCTGGTTCTCTTCAGGGAACTCAATTATGCCGGTGAATATTCTTCCCTGCTGCCTGGTGATTTCAAAGATCCCTGAAGATGGTGAAGAATCGTCTCTTCGAGTCTGGGAAAAGTTCCAGATACCAGTCAGATTAGCCGGGTCTGATACATTTGTTGATTTTGTTGTCTCTCTTTTACCATAGATGAAGAAATGACAAATGGGCCTTCTGGGAAGAGCATGTAATCCATCATCTCATGATCGGAGAGGATTTCTCCAAAAGAGATCCCTGAACCTGAATGATCCCGCCAGAACTGAGTTCCATCAGTAGATATCACTCCTGCTAGGGTTTCATTCACGATTGGTCCGTCCAGGGTTTCCTTATAACTCTCATAGTCGGAGAATACCCGTCCCTCCTGACTCGTTATGGTTAATCCCTGTTGCAGTGCTGTAATATCCTCATATCCTTCGGATGGAGAATACTGGGCGTATGAAACACCATTCTATGGTCCGGTTAGATCCGGTGTAGCATCAGCGATAGCCAAAGAACCTGCAACAATTACCATACATACCAGAAAAAAATCCTGCTACCTTCATCATTCGCCCTTGTACTTTCTGCTCTTGATCCCGTTGTATGAGATGAAGATATTTAAATAATCAGGATTATTTGCAGGCGAAAAGTTCGATACGATCTTATCATCCAAATCCAGATTCCTTAAATTCATACGGAAAGAAACATATTAGCCGATATGGTTCCATGTACTACTGCATTATTGAGGGAATCTAAAATTTAGTCGTTTTAACTGAGGATGTATGAATCGAAAAAGATCAAGTGCCCTTCTTACCTGTACCGGAGTATTATTCCTGGCTCTCATGAGTCTGTCTGTGTTTCCCGCTTCTGCGACCATTTTTTCTGAAGATGGATCCAATATGACCGAGGAAACTCTGTATACTCTGACCAACCAGACAATTCCTGCCGATACCAACCGGACTATTGAATTTTATTATGATCCTGAATGTGGAGCTTGCACTCCGGCTCATGAATATATGGAGCAGTATATCGCGAACCATCCGGGAACTCAGGTAACTCTTATTAATCTCTCGTCCGGACAACAGGCTGAAGACCAGTTAAACGAAAGATACATCGCATATAATCGTGAATATCTCAATATTCCGGTTGTATTTATCGGGCCGGTAGGTCTTGAAGGAACCCGGGAGATCATCAGGAACTTTGAAGGGCTCTTAACCTGGTATAACCGGTCAGGATGATTCGTTCATTACCGGTGATACCCGGTATACTGAGTTTTAAGAGATTGAAGATTCATGCCCTGAGTAATTCATCTTCAATTTTTCTATATCTAACAAGATTTCGAACTGACAGAAGAGGGGTTACTGAGAAGGATGACGGGAATGTTTCTTTTTTGATCTGAAATAGAGCGAATCTGAAAGAGTATCCTGTAGTATTTCTCTCTCCCATGGATCGTCTTCCCCTCTGGTATTTTCTCCTACTGCCACATCATTGACCAGGTCATTGATTAAAAAAAGCCTGAGGTGTCCGGCATTGTGTAACGTAGCCTCAGGATAATCCATCAACGAATCATGTATATTCAACATTGTTTTCATAAATCACCTCAAGTATACGGAATCTTCGGATCTAAAGTATTGCAATCTTTCATGGCACTATAGATCAGTTCGTCTGAATCCAGCCAGATGAGCGACATGGATTCTGAATTGATAGAAGTTTTCGTATCAGATTCTCCGACAATTCTGCCACTGACACAGTTTTTTACAAATTGAACTTCCATTGTTCGATTTGGATGCTGTATTTTTAGTACATCTTCGCTATCAACTTCACAAATATTGCAGACTGAATCTACGAGAAAGCCAAATGACTTTCCCATTGCGTTTTTCATACCTACAATCACCAGGCTTCGGGCTGGTTGGTCTTCATGTGCCGGGGTGATATTGAGCAGATGTCTGATATTGATGACAGGGATGTCATCACCTCTGAGAAATATCACTCCTGAAACTTCTTTGGTTAGCGTAGAGACAGGTATAACGGTCCACGTCATGAGAATTTCTTTTACAAGGTCAATGTCAATTCCATAATGATCCTTGTCTATTTGAAACTCGACCAATTGCTGTTTTTCAATCATATTCCCTCAAGAATGGAAATATTTCTCATCACTCCAATCTGCACTGATTCTGATTGTCTGACAGATTGGTTCAGGATTATACTGACCAGTGCATGATTCTCAATCATTCCCCCGATTTCTGATTGAAAACCCCTTCGTGATCTTACTGCACCCACCAACAGTTTGCGTTTCTCCAAATAACTCCTGATATCTAGATTCCCTGATATCTCAATCCATGAGTGGATTACTTTGGTATATAATGGTCAGGAGTTGCCAACCTTTGATGCATGGCAACACCTTATGTTTTATATATTCAAATGAAGAGTATTCATAGAAATGTCTTCTGAGCTCAATCCAATACAGACCCTGATTACCTATCTCTCTCATCAAAATCAGGACAAAAGCACTCAGGAGATCGGAGATGCTTTGGAGATGAACAGAAATCTGGTCTCCAAGTATCTTTCAATCCTTCATATGCAGGGAAGGGTTGAGCTTCGAACCTATGGTACTCTGAAAATGTACCGGCTTGCAAATCGAGTTCCTTTCCAGTCAATCTCTGATATTATTGATGGAACATCCCTGGGTTTTGATCGACTTCTCATCGTAAAAGAGGTTGGAAATGATCCAGAACCATTTTTTTCACAATCCGCTCCTGCGCTTATTGGAAAAAGATATTCTGATGTGATGCACCCTTGTTTTCAGGATGAAATATTTCTCAGGGAACTGAAACTCATTCTTGAAGGTAAAAAGAAAGATACCTCCTGTTTTGAATTCTGGAAGGGGAATGCCTCTCATCTGGTGAAGATCTATCCTACTGTTTTTTTTGATGGGTCTCCCGGTATAGCCGCCTCTTTTATTGATAATACGAAGGAAAAGGAGATTCAGATAGAACTGGAAAATCTGCATTCTCAATATCTGAGTATTACGCAAAACTGTCAGGAGATGATTCTTCATCTCTCCCCAAATAAACAGATATTATATGCAAATTCATCATATGCACAAAATGTCGATCAGGATCCTGAACAGATTATCGGAACAATATATGAACCGGTTATCCCTACTGAAGATGTAAAACAGTTAAACAAACTATTTACCTCGTTAACTGAGAAAAACCCGACTAAGACAATTGACCATCGGGTAGTCATGAAAGATGGTTCTGTTAGATGGCAAAAATGGGTCGTGACTGCACTTTACACGCATAAAGATATATCTGAATATTATCTTTCCGGGACTGATACAACGAAACTCAAGTTGATGGAGAGTCAGATTCACCAGTTTGAGTTAGGTCTTGAAAATATCCTGAAAGAAAAGACTGATGAACTTCGTGAAGTCACCAGAAATCTTTATAAAGAAATAGAGGATAGAAAACGACTGGAACGGGAAATATCAGAGAAAGAAGAGTTATTCCGCAATCTTACCGAATCTACCAGTGATATAGTATGGGAGACAGATGCGAAAGGTATTTTTCTTTATATAAATCCTGTGTTTTGTCATACGCTTGGATATTCTCATGAGGAAATTATCGGAAAATCCCTATACAGTTTTCTTCAGCCTGAAAATGCTGATCTGCTCAGAACCATTTTTCACAATTCCCTGGAGAAAAATGAAACTTTCCATCAGATAGATCTTCCTTTCCTGCAAAAAGACGGGAATACCAGTATTATTGAATTGTCAGGAGTGGTAAGTTCTGACTCCAACGGGAAAACTGCGGGGATCCGGGGGATCGGTCGTGATATCACTCTTCGAAAAAAGAGCGAAATTGAAAAAGAAAAACTTTTGGCAATCATTGAACAGTCCCCTGAACTGATTGGGATTTGTGATATATCCGGTATGATTCAGTACTTAAATCCTACTGGTCTTAAAATGCTTGATATTCCGGAAGAGACAGAAATTTCGAAACTTTCAATTGATACCTTTGTTCATGCCCGGTCACGACCTAATATTGCGAATGCGATAAAAATTGCGGTAAAACACGGACACTGGAAAGGGGAAACCAATTTTATTACCTGGAATGGGAAAGAAATACCGGTTTCTCAAGTGATCGTCAGTCATCAACCGGTTCCAAATGAACCCCCTATTCTTTTCACAATCAGTCATGATATCAGCGAACTGATATATCATGATAGAGAACTTTCAAGATTGTCTGCGTATAGTCAAAATCTCATTGAAGCGAGTCTGGATCCGCTGGTCACTATCAATCATGACGGAACTATTCAGGGAGTCAATACTGCTACTGAACAGGTTGTTGGTCTTTCCCGGGACGAATTAATCGGGACAGATTTTGATGGTTATTTTCAAGATCCCTTAAAAGCAAATGAAGCAATAGTCAGGGCTTTTTCTGATGGATTCATCCGTGATTACCGTATGGAGTTGAAACATCAGGACGGACACGTCACTCCGGTACTATTTAATGCGTCTGTGTACCGGGATGAAAATGGAAAAATTCAGGGTGTATTTGCAGCAGCAAGGGATATGAGCAACTTATATCATATCGAAGCAGAACTCAGGGAATCCCTGGAATATTATCTGCAGATCTTAGATGAGTTCCCAAACCCTATCTGGAGATCCGGGGTAGATACCCATTTTAATTATTTTAATACTTCATGGTTTGATTTTACCGGAAGAACATTTGATCAGGAGATGGGGAAGGGATGGCAGGAAGGAATTCATCCTGATGATATGAAACGATATACTGCCGAATTTGATTCGGCATTTCGAAACAGGCTACCCTTTTCTCTTCAGTATCGTCTCCGGTATCATGATGGTAGTTATCACTGGCTCATTGATCATGGAGTTCCTCTCTATAGTAAAAACGGTGTGTTTTCCGGCTATATCGGGTCTTGTTATGATATTGACAAGATTATAAAAGCAGAAGAGAATATCCGGATTTCAGAAAAGAAATACCGGCAGCTGCATGACAGCATGATGGATGGGTATGTGTCCATTGATCTGCAGGGGAACATTCAGGAATGCAATGAAGCATATAAAGAGATGGTGGGATATGAAACCGACGAACTCGTGCACCTGAATGTTAGGAATCTTACCCCGGAAAAATGGCATAAAATAGACGAAGATATCAATGGTCAGGTTTTCATCAAAGGGTATTCTCCGGTATACGAAAAAGAATACCGGCATAATAATGGAACAGTCTTCCCGATAGAACTTCGAAAAGTCCTACTCAAAGACGACCTGGGAAATCCTGTCGCGATATGGGCAATTGTCAGGGATATTACTGATAGAAAGGAAGTCGAAAAATCTCTTATTGAAAATAAAAATAATCTGCTTCTTACCCAGATTCAGTTAATCACCCAGAATGAAGCGCTCAAAAAGAATAATGAAGAGATATCCCGATTGGAAGCCAGGTATCGCTCACTTTTTGAATACAGCCCATCAGGGTATATCATTCTTGATGATACCGGAACTGTATGTGAGATCAATCCTGAAGGTTTGAAATATCTTGGATGCTCCTTTGAAGAAATCACCGGGAGAAAATTGGAATCTTTCATAGAGCCCTCACAAGTACAGCGTTATTATCATTTCTTTGAAAAACTATGTGACACGGGAAACCATCAGAGTGTTGAATTACAGTTGTTAAAAAATAAACAATACCCTTTCTTTGCGTATCTTCAAGGGAATGTGATAAAATCGGGAACTGATGATACCGATCAGATTCAGATATCTCTGATAGATATTTCTCAGGCAAAGATAGCAGAAGACAAACTGAAAGAAAGTGAAGCAAAATACCGTTTGCTTGCGGATAATTCCATGGATGTCATCTGGCTCTTGGATGTTGGCTCCGAACGGTTTACTTATGTGAGTCCGGCGATCTATAAACTTCTAGGGTATACACCGGAAGAGATCATGGCAAATTCGCTGGACAAAATCCTTACAAAAGAAGCCTATGAAAAGTTACGAAATGATATTCCTTCTCGTATTCGTGCATATGAATCAGGCGATGAATCATCCCGTGTGGCGATAACAGAAATTGATATTCCATACCGGGATGGCACACCTATCCATACGGAGGTTGTAACAACCCTTATCCGGGACCAGGATCTAAAAATTTCAAAGATTCTGGGAGCTACAAGAAACATCACTGCACGAAAGATTGCAGAGAGAAAAAGTGCCCAGAGTCAGGAATATTATCGGATACTTTTTGAATCATCTTATTACGGAGTAATTTTCATCAATGAAAAGGGATTGATTGTCTCATCAAATCCTGCTGCAGAACGTATTCTTGGGGCTTCACAGAAACATATCCAGGATATGTTGTATGGACGATCCTGTGTGAAGATCATTCATGAAGATGGATCTCCCTTTCCCCTAGAATCCTATCCCTGTAGTCTTGCCATGCAAACAGGAAAGGTTTTTAAGAATGTAACCATGGGGATCTTTAATCTCCAGTTGAATCGGTATATCTGGATAAAAATATCAGCAATCCCTCTGTTTCGTCAGAATGAAGGTATGCCATACCAGGTGTATACCATTTTTGAAGATATCACCACGGAAAAAAATCTCGAGAAAACTGTTCAGAACTGGCATGATCAGGCTGTACTCCTGACTCAGTTCCTGGAAAACTCGATTCAACCTTTTGGCATATCGTATCTGGACGGAACATTATGGTATGTAAACCAGGCACTTGCTAGATTACTCCAAAGTTCAGTAGAAGATATTTCCCTGAGCGCTAATATGGGAACCGGCTCCTCCCCGAACTGGCTGAAAATTGACCTTGAAGAAATTCAATTCAAAGGAAAATCTCAAAAACATGGAAAGGTAACCCGAACCTTACTCCGGAAGGACGGAGTCGAAATTCCGGTAGAAATTTTTGCTAACCTCATATCTGATGAAACAGGTGAACCGGTGTATTACTATTTATTAATAAATGAAATCACAGCCGTTCGTAAGATTTCCGATCCATAATAGAATTTCATTTATGAGAGAACTTACCCTTTTGAAGGGGTCATTATCAAATTAATATTAAATTCATATCATTGGTATATCCCAGGTCAGGTCGATTTGATAACGAATTTTTACCAGTTCTACTTTCGGGAGAAAAAAAACGGGAGTATATGGCTGCGATTAATATGCTATTCCATTTGGGGTGACTTCAGAAGCCCGAACATGGATATCAGTGTGGTAGATAGACTCCGGTGTCAGCTCCGGACAGATGATATCCCGGTATTGTTCGAAGCAAAGCCCAACGTCTTCAGTTGGTATTTTGCCCCAGGAATGATAAATAATCGCCCTTCTGATTATCGCAAGAAGGTTCTCATGATTGACGGGTTTTGTAAGAAAACCGTAAGGTAAGATAAATTTTGGTTGAATTCTCGGGTCAATAATGCTTTTTGTCGCCATGTATACTATCGGAAGATCTTTTCTCTTGAGAATCTGAGTAGCAGTAGCAACTCCGTCCATAGATCCGGGAAGACTCACATCAAGTAAAACCAGGTCTATAGGAACATGGGCGGCCATGGAGATTGCATTGTTTCCTGATGATACAATCCCGACTACATCATATCCGCTTTCGACAAGAGTGTCTGCAAGATCCGTGGCAATCATAAGGTTCTCTTCTACAATGAGAATTTTTTCAAGTGACATTTCTTTTCCTCCTCTTTTTTCAAAAATCCCTGCTTGGAAATAATTCAGGCACCAACCCCTACATACATCCGGTTAATTCGCTCAGAAATCCTGTTCCAGTTAAATTCACGATAAGCTTTAGCCTGGCCTGCCCGGCCATACTGATGTAATTGTGTCGGACTGCGTAATGCTTCACAGATCCCTCTGCCCAGATCCTCAGCATTCGGGGCTACTTTGATCCCATCATGATAAGACTGGATATTTTCATGTAACCCACCGACATCACAGGCAACAACCCCTTTCCCTGCACTCCATGCTTCCGGAAGAACGATACCAAATGGCTCATTTCTGCTGGGGATCACCACCAGATCCGCAGCTTTGAGGAGCCTGACATACTGTGAGTCAGAAATATACCCGGTAAACCGCACGGGCAGATTTTTTGATCTTGCAGTAGATTCTAACCACGGTCTCATTCCTCCATCACCGGCCATGATTACCTCGACTCCCCAATGCTCTTCACGTACCTTATCCAGAGCATTTATGAGGAGATCCGGTCCTTTCTGGGTTGCCATTCTTCCGATAAAAAGAACGGTCGGGGCATACGGGTGAATACCCATCTGTTTCTTTACTTCTCCCTGATCAAGAATAACGTCAAACTGTTCGGGAATAACGCCATTTGGATAAACTTGGATCTTCCAGTCAGGAACATTGTACAGATGCATAATTTCTTCACGCAGAACATTACTGACCGTAGTAACCTGTTTTGCAATCAGGCCGGCATACCATTCCTTGCCTGATATTTCATTATACTCCCACCAGCCTCCGTGCTGATTTCCGTTTCTTCCATATTCGGTAGAATGGAATGTAAAGATCGTATTTCGATCCTGAAGCAGATGTAATGCTTCAGTTACATGCCAGTCGTGAAAATGAAGAATATCAAATTTTGGTTGATCAAATTGGCGAAATCGAGCAACCATTTCATGGCTCATGTTATGGCAGTACTCAACGATGTTATTCCCCTGTGGCTGAACGGAATGATAATGGACACCCATAAAGGTGAAATCCCGGTTACCTCTGGTAAAAAAATGCACTTCATTTGTTTTTGCGAGTTCCTGAGCCAGATAAGTGGTCGCGTTTGATAGTCCACCAATCCGTTCGGTATACATTGATTCCCAACTGAAAAATGCAATTTTTTTCGTCTCCATGTTCTAATCTCCAGGGTTTTTCCAGGTCAGGGATGACCGGTTTTCATGTGTCTTTCCAATTCACATCAGCACAGGTTCATTACTTCCTCAGGTATATATGGGAAGGGAGAGACAGAGCAGAGATGCATTGCAACCAACAACATATTTATAGTAGGATTTAGCGCAAAAATCAGTGGCATATCAGATCCAAGCATATATTAACAAAAATATATAATCAGAAAAATATAATAGAATATAAATTAAAATATATTTTACTACTAATCACATTCCGGATTCTCTCTATCCTTTGCATAAATGTATCAAATAAATTCATCGCTAAAAGATGGGGAAAAAAAGAGAAATCTATTCCGAAGAATCCCGGGTAAAGGTCTCAATAGCAACAGCAGCGTTTTTTCCACTCTGCATATAGATAATCTCTATGGTATCAGAATCGATAATCTGTCCGAAGTCAAGTCCGTCTTCATATTCTGCAAGATATAATGATTTCATATCCGGTCCGATTACCCCGGAAAATCCGAACTCACCCAGATACTTTTCATCTGACTTGTTTACAAAGGCGATTGTACCATTAAATGCCCTGTCTTTCTGTTCAACAATAGAGAGTTTGTAGATATATGTGAGCAGGTCATCATATCCTCCTCCTTTTGTATGTCCAACTGATGTACCTGTCCAGTTGCCTTTCAAATCCGGAATTGTTGCTGAATCAGCAAAGACTCCGGTTATGCAGATCATCCCTGTGATCATCAATACTACGAATAGGGTATTTCTCAAACGCACACCTTCTCAAGAGAAATTGCAGAGTAGAGAGAAAAAGATATCTTCTCTGATCTACTTTTTGGTATGTCTTGGAATTGTCCGGCTTCATATCTGAATTGAGAAAAAAGGTGGAGTGTGGTATAGGAAAATTTACACTTTTTGAACTGGCCAGAGTGGGAGAATGGTCCGGTCGTGTACTTCATTTAACACCTGTGCAAGCCCAGTGTAGATTGCAGAGAATCCACAGATGATCCCTTCAAATCCGGCAATACGGGTGATTGTTTCAATTCCAGTGAGATCCCCTAAGGCAAGTAAGAAGAAAAGCAGTGTCAGGGAGGCAAACACAAACTGCAACGCACGATTAGCGAGAAGGGTTCCAAAGAACATAACACCAGTAAAGATTCCCCACATAATAAGATAGGAAGCCATAGCAACTGTTCCTCCCGTACCGTCGGCAAGACCGAGTTTTGGGAGAAGCAAGAGAATCACCAGCGATATCCAGAAGAGCCCGTATGAAAGAAATGCGGTAGTTCCAAATGTATTATTCTTTTTCCATTCCATTATCCCAGCGATGATCTGTGCCGTTCCTCCATAGGCAAGGCCCATAGCCAGTATCATAGAACCCAGGGTAAAAAATCCTGCATTATGCAAATTAAGAAGAACCGTGGTCATTCCAAAACCAAGTAAACCAAGAGGAGCCGGGTTGGCAGTAATTTCTGAAATAACCATGCATTTAGAACCATCGTTTAATGTCATATTACCTCCTCAACCAATACAAGAAGATATTCGGGATTAAACCCCGGATAACCTTCCTGCTGTGAGATATGGAATAATGAATTCTAACATATTTAATATATTTGCTTCAGGTGCTTTCCGAATATCAGCAGAATGATACTGTTCTCACATATCATGTTCAGAACATGAGATTCTTAGTTCAATTGAAATATTCGCCGGGACGAAATCAGAAATGGTAATGAATTACGATTTTCTCAATTCATCATGTCCAAACTATCCGGGATATGCATATCTGTCAAGGATACAGAATCTATGAGATATCATGCACAATTTTTTGGATAACCCGGTAATATACGAGTCCCCCGATATCTCTGAATTATGGGATGCAGGTTTTCATCCGGTGGATATGCACCTGCATACCTGCCATTCAGACGGGTTACCAAAGATTTCTGACCTTCTTGCATATGCTGATCGAAAAACTATTGGTGTTGCAATTACCGACCATAACGAAATTCGCGGAGCCATAGAAGCATCTTCGTGTAAAGATGGTCCTCTTGTCATTCCGGGAATCGAACTGGAAACTACAGAAGGGCCTCACTTGTTATGCTATTTTTATTCTCCTGGAGATCTGGAAGATTTTTTTCGGGTTTTTGATAGGGAGCGGCAGAAAAAAAATCCGGATTTGAGAGAAAACCTTTCTGTCCTTGAATGTCTTCTGATTGCTGAGTCATACGAATGTCTACGGATCGCTGCTCACCCGTATGGATACTGGGGTATTAATCGAGGGGTCCTTAAGTGCACAGAAAAGAACCTGCTCCCCGGAGTTCTTTCTCACATCGATGGAATCGAAGTCATCTGTGGTGGAATGATGCAAAATTTAAATCAAAAAGCGGCATCTTATGCAAATCAGCATTCCATTCCCTTTACGGGAGGTTCAGATGCACATATTCTTTCAGATGTCGGTAGTGTGATCACCGGGGTAAAAGCAGATTCTGTGGAAAATTTTTTGAAAGGGATAGTACGAAGAGAGAATATTGTAGTGGGAAAACCTGCAGGTGCTCTGGCAAAAGGAGCAACTGCCGGAGTAATTGCCTGGAGTTTTGTACCTTATACTGCTTCACTGATTTCGTCTCACTATCAGATGCAGAAAAAGTCCGCTCAAAAAAAGTGGACTGATCTTCCATTTTCAAAGAAGCGGAGAGAATAGTCGTGATATTGATTGTTTAATCTTAATTTTAGCAGGAAGTGCTGCATACCGCTCCTGGGTCAGTTCACTGCATACGCAAAGGTCATTAAGGAAATGTTCCTTGAGTTCTTTTGCTAAACCCGCATCGTACATAATCGCATTTGTTTCAAAATTGAGACGAAAACTTCTGACATCCCAGTTCGCACTTCCCACAGATGCAGCGAGTTCATCAACTACGATAGTCTTTGCATGGATAAATCCGGTATCATATGTATAAGCCCTGACCCCGGCATCCAGAAGCTGGCCAATATAGGAATATCCGGCCCAATAGACAAACATATGATCTGGTTTTGCCGGCATGATAATTCTGACATCTATCCCGGAAAGAGCTGCCATGCGTAAGGCATCCATAATGCTTTCATCCGGGATGAAATATGGAGTCTGAATATATACTGACTCGGTTGCAAGATTTATCATTCGAAGATAGGATTCCTTTATCGGGTTCCAGTAGGTGTCTGGTCCTCCGGATACGATCTGAATCGGAATTTTCCCATTCTGTGAACCTGAATCATCAGGGAAATAGCGGGGAGAAAATTCCAGGGATTCACTTTTTGAGGCATAGTTCCAGTCCAGGAAAAAGCGAATCTGCATGGCGAGAACCGCATCTCCCTCTATTCTGACCGCAGTATCACGCCAGGGAGCCCATTCAGGTATCCTGCTGAGATAGTCATCTCCAATATTGAATCCTCCAATAAATCCCACTTTTCCATCGATTACAGCAATTTTTCGGTGGTTTCGATAGTTGATCCGGGGATGAGTAAAGTTGAAGAGAGAAGGAAAGAAAAACGCTAATTTTCCTCCTGCATTTAAATATGGCTGAAAGAATGGTTTTTTTGGACCGGCTGCTCCAAGACCATCACCTAAAAACCGGACAGTCACTCCGGCTGCTGCCCGCTCGGTGAGAGCTGAAAAGACTTCTCTTCCAATCTCATCATCTTTCAGGATGTAATATTCCATGTGAATGTGGTCTTTTGCTCCCCTGATTGCTTCAATGAGTGATGCAAATTTTTTGTTCCCGTCAATAAAGACCGAGACATCATTTTTAGTCGTCAGGGGGGACTGATTACTCTGCATGAGCATGAGTATCATTCGTTTGTAAGATGCGGCAATCGGCCCGGGAAGACAGAGCTCTTTTGCATGAAGTTCTTTCTTTTGCGATTCAATTACTTCAGTCAACGCATCATCATCTTCTTTTTTGATCTGAAACATCCTGTCCCGGTAAAAACTCTGCCCAAAGAAGAGGTAGAGGAGAAATCCGACGACCGGAATAAAAACCAGAACCATCAGCCAGGCAATCGTTGTGGTAGGATTTTTACGTTCAATGAATACCACTGTTATCGCAAAACAAATATTTAAAAAGAGAATGAGGGGGACAACAAACCCATCAAAAATGGAAAGAATTTCACTCATCAGAATAACCTCCAATATCTCATGAAGATAAACCTGTCAATTATTTATGTTCGATGCCTGAGATCCCCGAAAGTGTATCTTCAGATCAGGAAAAAAGACTTCAGGGTAATTGATGGATTTAGATCTGGCAGAATTGGTAATTCGAGTGAGAGATACTTTAACATATTCGCAGATCGATGTTAGAACTAACGGAAATCGTATGACCTGACTCAGTTCATACCTGACATAGGAGATTTGACATGAATATTCGTGGAAGCGGCCTCTTACTTCATATTACTTCTCTGCATACCCGGTTTGGCATTGGAGATCTGGGTCCGTCGACGTATGAGTTTCTCTCGTTTCTCAGTAAATCCGGACAACGATATTGGCAGATACTCCCGGTGTATCCGACTGATCCGCAATATGATAATTCTCCATATCATGCATTATCCACGTTTGCAGGAAATCCTCTCCTTATCAGCCCCGAGTTGCTTGTAACCCAGGGATTCCTGGAGGATTCAAATCTCTACCCGATCCCTGAATTTCCCTCTTCAAAGGTCGATTTTGCAGCGGTTATCACCTATAAAGAACAGTTGTTTACTCTGGCATATAATCGGTTTTCCAAAAATCCGGAGTCAGCTGAGTTCATCAGTTTCTGTCAGGAAAATGCCGGATGGCTGGATGACTACTCGTTGTTTATGGTCCTTCGAAGGCAGTATGCCCCTGTTCTCTGGGGCGACTGGCCGGATGAATATAAGCGTAGAGACCCGGAAACATTGCGTCGGTACAGAAATGAAAATCAGGAAGCAATTCGAAAAGAACAATTTATTCAGTACCTATTTGCGATACAATGGAAATCTCTTCGGCTGGCATGTCATCAGCAAAATATCTGGCTGATAGGCGACATCCCGATATATGTGGATTATGATAGTGCGGATCTCTGGACACATCCGGAATTATTTCAGCTGGATAATGAGCTGAAACCTTTCGTCATATCCGGGGTTCCCCCGGATTACTTTAGTGAGACTGGCCAGGTATGGGATAATCCTATCTATGACTGGAAAAGGATGGAGGAGACGGGTTTTGCCTGGTGGATACAGCGTGTTGCATTCATCCTGTCCCGGGTGGATTATCTCCGGATTGATCATTTCCGGGGCCTTGTGGAGTTCTGGGAGATTCCAGCCGGATCAGAGACAGCAGTAAACGGAATCTGGTCTTTGGCTCCGGCCTACAAATTTTTGAAAAGCCTTGGAAGATCATTCTCAACCCTACCCATTATTGCTGAAGATCTGGGAATTATAACTCCGGATGTCAGGGAAATGATGCGGGAATTTTCTTTACCTGGTATGAAGGTTCTTCTGTTTGCTTTTGGGTATGACATGCCCGAAAATCCCTATATCCTGCATAATCATGTGAAAGACTGTGTCGTGTATACCGGGACTCATGACAACAATCCCATTCTTGGCTGGTATGAAGATGAAGCATCTCCTGAAAATAAGAAAAACATATCTCAGTATGTTGGCAGGACTGTTGCTTCGTACACAATAAATGATACTCTTATCCGTATGGCAATGATGAGTGTTGCGAATACGGTTATTATCCCGGTTCAGGATATTTTACGGCTAGATGGAACTTCCCGTATGAATAAACCTGGAGTAAATATCGGGAACTGGGTCTGGAAACTGAGTGAGTCTCAAATGCCAGAGGAAATATCCCAAAAACTTCTGGCGATGACAAAATTATATGGAAGAGACTAAGAGATAGTTCTAGGTAGTCCTTCCGTAATGCATAGAGAATAGTGCCAGGTATTCGTCTGCATAACAGATAGAATCGCTCCTTAAAGAGAATTCCGGAGTGAATACTTCCTCAAAGAGCCTGTACCATTCAGTTCGGAGCATGTGATAATCAGTTCTGATCCCTCGTGGCTGACTGAGTATTGAGATCAATTCTGTCATAAGAAACGAATCTATGCAATCTATGACCACCTTCGCCGGTGCATCATGTGCAAATACAAAGTCCATGATGCGACCGTAGGTCTGATATACCGATACTGCAAGTTCGGGAGAATATAACTCCGGTGTATCGTGATTTCCATCCATCTCAAACAGAAGAAAGTGATCGATCATTGATTTTAACGCGGTAAGATGCACTCTCTTATCTTCTATCGGCATATGATGATACGCAAGCGAACTCATGGCAATATCATAGCGCTGATGAATGGATCGGGAACAATCCTGCATCCGTGCATTATCTGTGGAAATCGGTACTCCTGGAAATGCTGTCATGACATTTTTTTCAGCAAGAGAAACCATCGCTGGTGACTGATCAATAAGCCGGATTTCTGCGTAATCCTTTACTTTCCCGGTTTTTTGCAGGTGGGTGAGAAGTTGCACAGTCAAACCCCCGTCACCACATCCGATATCCATAAACCTGACTGGCTCTCTAAATTCAGGTAACGAATGCCCAAACTGAACACACATCTGGAGTCTGACATTTTTCATCACCGGGACCTGGGAAAAATGAATATAGGGTTTGGGATCTTCAAATGCAAGAGTCGGACTTGACATCTTTCCCTGGTGACGGTGGAGAAAACCCATGAGATAAGTAGATGAGAATAACCCTTCTTCTTCTCTTAATGCTCCTGCATTAAGCCATTCTCCACAGAGATCCTCTTCTCCCCGGGCTGCAAGGGTTGTTCCTATATAAAAATAAAAAGCAGACAGAAGATTCGAACGAACGTGTTCCCCGAACTCATCCGGTTTTTTTCTGGTCTCAATTATTGTCCTGGCATATTCTGCCCAGACCGTTTTTTCCTGTTCAGATAAGAATAGC
This sequence comes from uncultured Methanospirillum sp., assembly GCA_964624045.1. GTDB lineage: Archaea > Halobacteriota > Methanomicrobia > Methanomicrobiales > Methanospirillaceae > Methanospirillum. Next base: position 38,788 of record CAZUXC010000012.1, read on the forward strand.
ATAACACACCGATAGAGGGAGAGAAATCCTGAACCTCAATATGAGTATTGGGGTGTCTTTCCTGAAGAGAATTGTGGTTTTACTTTTAGGGAAAAGGTGAATTTCCATATAATTTCGATTGTTCTATTTAGATTATGCAAAGAGGTCATTTGTATGGAGAGTATCTTTTCAGATACTCTGGAAGATAAATACCATCAGGGTGGATGATTATCTGAGAAACAGGTAGGAATTACTTCTGTCCAAATAATTACTGAAGGGTATCCATGTCATTATTTTCACGTAAATCTCCGTTTTCCCAGAGATCAGATGTATCAAACAAGATGAGGGATGAATGTGAACATCTGAAAACAATGAAGACCCGTGGTGAATTAGGGAAAGTCATAGCATCCATTGTGTTAACCTACTCACCAAAGGATTTAGCGCAGATGAGATGGAATTTCTCTGCAAAAATTCATGATTATACTCCGGATTATCGAAAACGTCTTGAAGAGACAATTACCGCCCATCTTCATGGGACTTTTCAGACGATACGACTGATGAACCAACAGGGTTCGTTTCAGGCAATGACTGACCTCATCGCAAATAATGCTGATGAATACTGGGATATGGTACTCACTCAGTGCATCATAGGGGATGATGGTGATTCTCTTCGATATTTAAAATTTCTGCTTTCAGGATTTTGTATGCTGGTAGAGCAGATACCTGGTCATCCGGTAGGAATGCCATTTCCCGGAGGTGACAAAGTGGACCTGATTGAAGAGATTTATTATTGTCCGGTCAGAACAAAATCCAATGATGTTGATGCGGCTCTCTGTCCGTTCTGTCCAGCTCTGCAGACCCCTGATATAGGATATCTGAAACCTCCGGTTCATGCGAGTAAAAATAAAAAACAGGAATATATCAAAAACTGTTATGATCATCATCACTTTAACGGGTAACCGGTAAAAATAGTCCCGTGAAAGGATGAATAATTGCTTCTTCTGATCAGGGGTTTTTTCTATTTTTTCTCCACTCTTCGAAACTTCCCCATGGGGACCAGGATTTCAAATCTTGCTCCTTCATGAGAAAGTCCGGATTCCCGGATTGATAAACCGGTGATCGAAAGAATTTCACTGGCAAGGAACAACCCGATTCCGGTATGTTTTCCAAACCCGTGTTCAAATATGAGATTCTTTTCTTCGACAGGAATGCCCATCCCATCATCCAAACAGGAAATTATCAGCCCATTATTTTGGATCTCAGCAGAAAACCATATGGCGGTTAATGTATTTCCATGTCTGATGGCATTATCTATCAGAGTGGTGAAAACCTTTCTGATGATCGGATCTGCATATACCTCAAGGTCATCCTGGATGTCATTGTGAATCGTTATTGTCGTGGTGCCGATATCTCCCTTTGCTGATTCGACTACCGAACGTATCTTTTGCCATCCACTGGATACAATGCCAAAGTCTTCATATTCCCGGGTAAAACTGATCGTTTTTTCGATCTTTTCACTGGCTTCAATAGCCTGGGCTATATATTCATTCGCCTTTGCAAGATCTGGTGTTTGCAACGCAAGGGTTGCCAACAACTGGACAGTTGATACCTGATTAAATATATCATGCCGGGTTAATCCGGTCAGAAGACGGAGTTTTTGATTTGATTCATGCAGGGCTTCTTCTCCCTGTATCCGGTCAGTGATGTCAATAATCGTTCCCTGATAATGGGTAATCTCATCGGTCTGGTCTCTTCGAATACTCGTGCTGGCATCAACCCATTTTACCAGCCCGTCCCGGGTAATAATCCGGTATGGTGCATGAGCAATGAATTCGGTTTCACTGTCTGATATAAATCTGGCATCCGTTTCCATTACCCTGCTTCGATCTTCCGGGTGAATCACGTCACGATAATGTATGGTGCCGGAAATGAAATCTTCTGCAGAATACCCAAAGACAGTCCTGACATTTTGAGAGACGAATTCAACCGACCATAGCTCATTATTTCTCATTAAAAAAATGACAACAGGGCTTCTCTCAATTATATTATGTGCTTCTCTCAGTTCTTCGCTCATCCTCTGACGTTCAGTGATATCGCGACCGATACCCAGAACCCCGATGAGTGATCCCTGATCATCGTACATCGGGGTTTTTATCGTTTCAAGTAAGGCCTGATGACCATCATCGGCAAACGTAATCCATTCTTCATTTCTCGTTGGTCTGCCAGCTTCCATAGCTTTTCGATCATGCTCCCGAAAGAAATTCGCAAGTTCCGGCTCAACAAAATCATAATCCGTTTTTCCTGATATCTCCTTTTCCTGAGCACCAAAAAACCGCTCAAACATCGCATTACAGGAGATATACCTGCCATTTTCATCTTTTAACCAGATCAGGTCTGGTATCGTGTGAATAAGGGTATGCATCCGTGCTTCACTATTTTTTAACGATTCTTCAACCTGTTTTCGTGCAGACACATCCTGAACAAATCCGATAAACCGGATCGGTGAGATCCTTGCCGCATCTACAGACATGTACCGAAGCGAACCATCTTTATGTCGAAATAAGAACTCTCCTGTTGCCTTTCCTTGAGCTATTAGTGTGTGAAAATGATCTTGTGCTTCTTTCAAAGAGTCCGGATGCAGGATATCTAATATACTTTTTTCTACCAGTTCTTCCCGGGTAAAACCGGTAATCGTATTGGCTGCTGGATTCACCTCTAGATAATGACCCTCATTATCAATGACAAAGATACCATCAGGGGCATTATTAATGTAACTACGGAATTTCTCTTCGTTTTCCTGTACCGAGGCAATAAGGGTATCTCGCTCATTCACCGTCCTTGCGAGTTTGATATTACTCCAGCTGAGCTGAGTTACTAGTTGAATGAAACGGATGTAAAACTGCATGACGGTGTCAACCGTCTTCCGGTTAAACCGGGGAACTTTATGCAGAGCATTTAGATATTCTTCTTCATCAAATCCATATTTTTTAGCCTGGTCGATGAAAAACTGAAAATCTACCTCTTCATCATCAAAAAAGAACTGTCCAAGGAAGAGATTTCCAAGATGAGTTCCCCCTATTATTATCGGGGTTGAGATATCCCACATATTGTTTTTACAATGATACAGTTTGTACGTACCTTCAGCAACTCCTTTTGAGAGGATCGTATCACTTATCGTACAATTTTTGCAGGTATCCGGGTTTATTCGATGAAATTTCGTGCAGATGTCCTGCCAACCGGCTGAGACAAGGATATTTCCTTCCAGGTCGAGTATTGCTACGAGTATTCCGGTAATAGAATGAAAATTATCCATAAGGATCTGGATCTCAGCAATATCCAGAATATCTGAAAGATGAAAAATCCCGATGTCCCCTTCGGGTAAGAGAAGAGCATTGAGTTTTTTTACAATCCTGGCTTCACTTGCCCGAAGATTATCCTCTGCCTCCTTGATACTGGTAATATCTGTAGCGATCTCAAGTCTTACCAGTTTCCCATCAGTCCAGCGGATAGCCCGGTCCCGACAATCATACCATCTGCTGTTATGGGGATTTCGAAATTCCCACTGATGGACGCCTGTAGATTGATTCTTTTCTACCAGGATATGGTTAGTACAAAATGAGCAGGGTTCATTCTGACCAAAGTGAATCGTTTCGTAACACTTTTGCCCAACGATATCTCCCAGTCTTGCCCTTCCCCGTTGATTAATAAACAGAAGTTCGTATGTCTCCATATCAGCAACATATACGAGGGCATCGATACTGTCAAGAATGGTGTACAGTTGAGCCTGAATTTCCTCAATAAAAACGTTATCATGTCGCTTTGAATATTCCAATTCCGCTGGATCCAAAGATGACGATACCTGGAGATTATAATGTTTTCTGATGGCATTCAGGACTTTTTCCGATTCTATCCATCGTCTGTCCAGATGATTGATAATTTCATCGATTCGATGTACCTGTGCGATGATTTGTTCTATCATCAGAGGCTCATCAAACATATCCACATAGGCAGCGATAATTGTTAAGGGATTTCTGATCTCATCATTCAGAATAGCAAGCTGTGCGAGATTTTTCTGGATTTGAACAAGTGCAATATCTTTTTCTTTTTCGAGTAATCGTTCCTCAGTAACATCTCTCCCCTGTGCAATGGTTGCAACCGGTGTGACTCCGTCAGGAGAATAGAGTGTTGCTGAGTTCCAGAGAATTGTCCTGATAGATCCATTCTGATGCAGGATATCAATTTCTACCGTTTTCCACCTCACTCCTTCCTGAGTAGTTTTTAAAAGCCGGGTATTACGCTCTGTTTGTTCAGGCGGAAAGAGAATGTCAATAGACTGTTCAATAATTTCTTCTCTTGCCCGACCCGTCAGCTCTTCAAAAGCATGGTTAAGTCGGGTAATCTGAAATGATGGATTCCAAACAACAATAGGAACATTTGCAATGGAAAGTAGGTTTTCCAAAAATTCCTGGGTTTTTCTGAGATCTGTCTCGGTAGCAATGACAATATTGTACTGGTGTCTGAGTTCTTCTTCTGTTCTTAGTAATTTATCATTTGTAGCGTTGAGCTCTTCATTCCTATTCCTGAGCTCATAAATTAGTCGCTCCTGTTCTTTTTCTGATTTTTTGCGTTCGGTTATATCGAGGGTAATTCCTATCATTCGAACCGGTAATCCCTCATCATCATAATGGATTTCTCCCTGATTGAAAAGAGTGCGGATTTCTCCATCCTGCCTGATTACCCTCATTTCATATTCAAAAGAATTTTTCTTGTCAAATGCCCTTTCTACTCTTTTCCACAGTTCCTCTCGATCATCCGGATGAACTACCCGATCAAGAGTGTCTTTTTGGGGAACAAAAGATTGAGGCTCATATCCCAGGATTCGAAACAACTCGTCAGACCAGGTAAATATTTCCGTTTGAATATTCATCTCCCAGCTTCCAAGATGCGCAACTCTCTGGCCGGAATTCAGGAGTTCTTCTGTTGCAATTAATGCGTAATACTGTTTTTTAAGTTCTCGTTCTGTTCCTAACAGTTCTTCATAAGTAGCGGTTAACTCTTCATTTCCTACTTCAAGTTCAGCAATCAGCCGCTCCTGCTCGAATTCTATCTGCTTTTGCCGGGTAATATCCTGACAGACACCAATCAGACGAATAGCAATTCCGTTCTCATCAACTTCCACCGTTCCATCTGCGTTGATATAATGAGATGAACCATCAGGATGTCTGAGTCGGTATTCTGCAGGTTCATAATAATTTGTTTGAATCGCAGTGTGTAAAATCTGATCATGTTTTTCCAGATCTTCCGGATGAATCACTTTCCGGATAATATCAAGTTGTATTGAAAGAGATCCAGGTTCATGTCCAAATATTCGATATAACTCATCAGACCACGTTATCTGATTGGTTTTCAGATCATACATCCAGCTTCCAACGCGAGCGATCTTTTGAGCCTGCATAAAGGCTTCATTGATCTCTTTCAATCGGGTTTCAGCAGATGTATGTTCGGTAATATCATGAAATATCCCTATAATTCGCCCTCGTTTTCCCGAGTGACTATTTTCAAAGCGTGCTACTGACTGTATCACTTTAGGTGGCGATCCATCTGCCGGATGGATCAGGTACTCAAGGTTATATGCATGGCCGGTTCTTATCAAATCCCGGGCAGCCTGACGAACCCGCGAATAATCAGGGATACAGGCTTCCACTTTTTCAACAGAAATTGTTCCGGCGAGAGGGGGAAATCCGAATATTCTGCATCCTTCCGCTGATACCCACAGTTCATTGGTATCAACAGTATATTCCCAGCAGCCGGTCTGACCTATCTCCTGGGCCATAAGCAGGCGTTCTTCACTTATTCGAAGTAATGATTCCTGTTCTGAGATCTTTTCCAGTTGAGAGCGAAGATCTTCTTCTGATACAGACAGGCAGTTATTTAATCCCAAAGTTTCCTGATTTGTTTTGAGAGTATTTTCCTCATTACGCCTGCGTGATACGATACGTACGATAGCATTGGATAGGTCAATGAATTGTGTTGAGGGGCTTTTTTCTTTTTTGAGATAAAAATCTGCTCCATTATTTAATGCTTCGATGACTACTGCTTCCTGTCCTTTTCCGGTAAAGAACAGAAATGGCGTTGTATCTCCTCTCTCCCGGAGACGTTTGAGAAGTTCAATGCCATTTACGGTATCTAATTCGTATTCAGAAAGAATGGCATCAAAATGGTTCTCTGCAAGCAGGATAAGTGCATCTGTTATAGACCGTGTAAGAGTAACGGTAAATCCCCGGATTGGTTCAAAAAATTGTTTTGCGATATCCAAAAGAAGCGGATCACTATCGATGTAGAGTATATGGATCTCCTGAATCATGGATATTTTTCCTGCTCTCTTATAGTTTCAATGAAATCGACATGAAATTTGATAGAAATATCGGTATCTTCTCACGTTAATCCCGGGAGGATAATTCAAAGGTGCCTGTTCTTATCTACCCATTCATTTTTCCAGAGGGGTGCGAAACCAATCTGACTTTTGTTTTTATTTCCATTCCCTTTACACCCTTCACTATCTCACGAATTTTCCTGAGTTGAAACAATGCATGTTTCAAAGGATCATATCTGATAGTATCATTCGATATTGAGCACCTCTACCTTTAAGAATCCTTCCCTTCTGAAAGGATATTTGAAGGTAGTCAGAAAAATGCTTCCCGGTTATGCCGATACCCACTGACAAATTTTTTTCTCTTATCAAATCAAAAAATTGATTACTTGTTGCAGGGATTGTTCCTAGAGCTCTTAAGATTCTTTCTTCTCAAGTAACCTTTAAATATTTTCTTCCAGTATTATCCATCATTCATTTTGATGAGGAGAATTATATGGATGAAAGACCGAAAACCGGAATTCTGATTTCTTTCGTTATGTTAGTCTGCCTGGTTCAATCAACTGCGGCTCTATCATTTCCTGACCTTCCGGGTCTGACTGCTCTTACCATGAGCAGTACATCCGGATCAGATGTCAGTTCATCTTTGTCAATATCCAGTAGTACCAATATTGTATCTTCCGGGCCTTCACCCGGATCTTCTTCTGCTCAGCAACAAAATACCCAGGGTATTGAAGCCACTCCAAAGCAATGGAAACCCGGGGTGAGAGAGGGAATTTTTTACGATCCTTCCTCAAAAACCTCGTGGGTTTATGACCGGATTCTTCGTAAATATTATAGCCCGGATAAAGGCTGGATTCTCATCGGTCAGTATAGTAAAACCAATCCCCCTAAACTCATGAAACAATTTTACTATGATCCAAAGAACGTCGTCTTTATTGATATGCTGACAGGGCAGACGATAAATATTGATCAGACTGCTTCTTATGAGAATCCATCAGGAACAGTAGTACCTACTCTGACACCAACCCCAAAACCCACATCTTCCTCAACAGTCATTATGATGAGTCCGGGTGTGTCTCCAACAACGCAAGGAGAGCAAACGAATGATCCCTGCCTTGTCCCTTGTGCAGAATGCCCCGGAGGATCGTGTAAGGATTGCGATCACAATGGAATTTGTGACGATGGAGAATCGAATCAGGCAGGGCAGTCTTCTGCTGGAGGGATCAGTGAAGCACCTCAGACGGAAATTCTACCGATGATGATTGAGATACCCGGGTGTACCTTCCTGTCGTGTCCGACATGCTTTGGAAAAGTCTGTTATGATTGTGATGGGGATGAGATCTGTGATGACCCCCAGCCATCACCTACCGGAAGTGGGATTTAGAAGACGGGTAAATATCGTTTCAGGAAGAATTGATATCAGATAATTTTCTTATTTTCTCTCAGTGGTTCAATTTTTAAGTATATTGTAAATCCTCCTTAGTAAATCGCCAAAAACATCTGAAACGAATTTCTAGACTTTTAGTTTACAAATACGTCTTTTGTTTCATATATGATATCTTCAGGTTGTAGGATAGAGTAATTGGAAGACACAATCTAGGGAAACTCTTCGTATTTACCGTATGTTGAAATCTGAAGTTATTTTTTTTTAAAAACAGACAAAGGTTACGATGAGAAAGAATTGATTTTATATTTCTCTTCAGGTATTCTGATTTCGAATCTAACCCCCCTATTTTCAATTCCACATTCATGAATGGAAAGACCCGTTATCGAAAGGATCTCCCGGGAAAGAAAGAGACCTATTCCGGTATGACTCCCATACCCATGCTGAAAAATCAATTCTTTTTTCTCTGCGGGAATTCCTACTCCATCATCTTCATACAGGATGAAAAGGCATCCTGCTTCCTCCTGAATAGAGAAACAAATCTTGGAAATGTTTCCGCCATGCCTGATTGAATTTTCTATCAGGGTTGCGAATACTTTTCGAAGAATAGGTTCAGCATAGATACGAAGATCTTCAGGTATCCGGTTTTCTATCATAACCTCGCCGACATTTTGTTCAGAAATTGCTGAATGAATGATTGGACAAACCAATTGCCATCCACTCGATACTTCGCCAAAACTTTCATACTCTCGGGTAAATCCGATAATTGCCTCCATCCGATCACACACGGCAAGAGCTGAGGATACATTTTTCCGAATATTGTCGAGATTCGACTCCTGTTCAGTCATTACCAGGGTCAGGTTCATGGCTGATATGTGATTGACAATATCATGCCGGGTAAGGCTGGATAGAAGTTTTATTTTTTTATTAGCTTCACGGAGGGCTTCTTCTGTCTTTCTCAGCTCAGAAAGATCAATATCTATACAAAATAATTCTGGTTCATAATTGGATCGATGAAGAATTGTGTGACTTGAAAAAACCGGAACACGGGATCCATCCTTTCTCATTAGACTAAGTTCTGCTGCCGGTATCGGATCCCCGGTCTCTGCCATGTAGGCAATCGCTCGTTCAACATCCGGTCGCATTTCCGGTGGAATAATCAGATCCAGGAGGCTTCTCCCAATAGCCTCATCTGCAGAATAACCGTATAGTTCTTCAGATGCTGCATTCCAGTACCGGGTGATTCCGTTTGAACCATATCCCTGGACAGAAATGGAGGGAATATTCTGAAAAAGCATGTGAAACCGCTCTTCACTCTCCTGAAGAGCCATTTCAGTTCTTCTGAAATCAGATATATCACTTATTACAAGATGTACAACATAATTGCCATTTTCTGATAATACACGGATTCCTTCAATCCGGGTTGCAATAACTTCATGACTGGAAGAAAGCATAAAAATATTTGTACTGTGTTTTTTATCCGTTTGGATAATCTGGAAAAAAACCCTATCCCACTTATCCTTGTGTTCCGGAGCAATAAATCTCCTGAATCGGTAATTTTTTTCAGATAGGTGGGAAATACCAAGCATTACAGATCCGGTTCGGTTTATCTGAATAATGAGGGATTCAGAAGAAAGCGTTACATATCCAACAGGGGCAGAATCATATAATATTTGATATTTATCCCGAGAAGCTTCCAGATCATGATGAGCAGTTTTAAGATCTTCATTTTGAATGAGTAATTCTGCCTGATACACCTGAAGTTTATGAATTATATCATCCGGTTTTTTTTCATCTGGATTTTCAGTAATATTTGATAATGTTTTGAGCGATGTTTCACGGTCTTTTTTCCTGATATAGTCGTGTTCATCACCATTATCAGAATCTGAAATGTTATTCATGAAATTGTATACCCGGGATTTCAAATCTTATACAGATTCAGGATCTTAAGTGTGTTTATCTTCAGCGATCAAATGGGAAACTTTACCCTAACATCACTTGAAAAGCATTTGTAATAATGGTTCTGACGGATAGGATAAGTATTGAGAGTTCCCTCCCATGGAAAAATTGAGCTGACCCTAAAAAAAAAGATAATATTTCGGTAATTGGAGATTTCGCTAAAATATCTCGCTCAAAATTTTTTATGTAAGTTCATAATAACCCCAGAAAAAGAGCAAAAAATGAAATAGTAAAGAAGGGGACTTAGGGAACCGTCATCGGATTTGTATCCGTCGGCTCACTTACCCGGGCATCAGAAGTCTGGTTTGTATCAATTGTCCAATCCAGTTTTGGCATGTCCATCAGCTGGGCATCCTCTTCTTCAGTCAGGTTTGCCCTGACCTTTACCCCGGTAAACGGACCCCAGGTTCCATCAGAGTATGCAAAGATACCACTCAAAGATGTGCTGTCTTCAAAGGTTATCTGTACTGCTCCAGCCTGGTAGGGAGGCCTGTACTCCGGAGCTTCCCACCAGAATCCATCCATAATAGGTGAAGCATTTGATGAGAAGTTCCCTTGCATGTATCCGTTCTTATCATTATACATGTATGATGCACGAATAATGTCATCACCAGTCAGACGAACGGTAAGGTTACCAAGAAGGTCAGTTTCCCACACACCGGAAACATCAGCAATCTGGGTTCCATTTGCCCACCATCCGGTCATCCAGCTGGAACGGTAGTATGAACTGTAATACTCTTCATACGCTCCACCATACCAGCCTGGACCGTACCCTCCATATCCTCCAGAAGAAATCGAATGGGATTCTGTCTGTTGCTGATAGCATCCACCACCCCAGAAATCCCAACCACAGCCGGAAGAAGATTGGTAATAATCCTCCTGATTCCACCATGAAATAGCAGACACTCCGGCAGCGATCATGGTGATCACAGCCAGGGCAATTCCTATACGAAACCACAACCGAGTCATACCCGATAATTACATTTTAGATTTAAAAAGTTTTGTTTGGCTGATTTTTACGCATGCGAATATGCTTCCTGGGCGGCACTTTCATCTCCCATGGCCCGATATGCATTTCCGAGATTTGTCCAGGCGACCCCATAGGTATTATCGATGCGAATGGCGTTTTGATAGGCTTTAATCGCCTCTTCAAAAGATCCCATAAGTGAAAGGGTGTATCCTTTATTATTCCAGGTAAAGGCATTTCCCGGATCCAGGGTCAGCGCTTTTTCATAATAGAGAATAGCTTGATCATAATGCTTTGCCCGGGTTTCTATGTTGCCTGCTTTTACCCATGCATCAGTGAGTGATGGATTAACGGTAACTGCTTTCAGATACAAATCCATGGCTTCTTCTGATTTGCCGGTTTTATCCAAAGCAAACGCAAAGTTAGCCAGACTATGGGTGTCATTTGGATCAATCTTCAACGCGTTTGAGTATGCTGGTATTGCTTTTGTATAATCTTCCAGGTCCAGCAGGTAAATATCCCCAAGAGTATACCAGAGAATCAACGATTCGGGATATAACTCGAGAGCCTGATTCAGGGTAGCAATTGATTCATCAGTCTGCTTTAATTTTGAGAGTGCAAGGGCCTTAACTCTCCATGCCTGAAATTTGGTAGGAGATAAGGTGATTGCGTTGTCCATCTGAGCAATTGCTCCGACATAATCACCTTTTCCAAAGAGGGTAAGCCCTTCGGTTACCATGTCTTCGGCATTCAGTGGTCTTGCAACCGAAGGATTAGCCTGAGAGGAAGGCTTTGAAGCCACTTCACCCGTATAATGCAAAGGAGCATCATCCGTTAATCCGGGAAGGAACATATATGGCTGATCACAAATTCCATCACCATCAGTATCCATACAGGTCTGGGAGTATCCTTTCCCATCTGCTGATGCCCAGACATTACCGGCAAGATATGATCCTCCGATGATATTTACTCCTGGTTTTTTCTGATTACTCCACTGATAGTTTGGTTTTCCCCCTTCCTGAACCCAAACATTATCTTCATTTTCCAGGTAATTATCGGTGATCAGATTTACTTTTTCTGAAGTTACGCCACTAGAGATGAGAATGCCTTCTCCTTCATTTCCAACAATAAAATTCCGGTTTACGATGTTATGTCCTGAAGGTTGGAACATGATTCCCGTAGCCCGGTTATTTATGATAGAATTGTTAGATAGTGTATTCGTATCTGCATAGTAGAGATTTATACCCCTGATGTTTCCACTCAGCCGGTTGTCCGTGATGACATTTTCCGAGCTTTCTTCAAGATAGATTCCCGGAGGAGTATTCTGCTCACAGGTATTATTGACAATCCGGTTATTGAGTGAAGATTTGAGAACAATACCCCCGTTTCCATTTTCCGAGCAGATATTATTCTCGATGAGATTAGTTTTTGAACCTCCCTTGAGGAGGAATCCTTCCTGGTGATTGAAGGTTATCGAATTTTTACTTGCCAGGATTTTCTCTCCTCCGTCCAGGATCATTCCAATGAGGTTTTTCCTGATATCATTCGTCTGTATGCGGTTATCCTGGGAACCCTGATCCATGATGAGGCCACAGTAGGAATTTCCATTCATAACACAGCTGGAAATATCTGATTGCGAAATATCAGAGAGCAAAAGGCCTATAGAATTATACGGAAGGCGACAATTCTCAATAGTAATTCCATCACAATGCCTGGCGGTAATTCCCACATATGTACCCATTACTACGAGATTTCTGACGGTAATGTTACGGAGCCTGCTTCCATCAGGAGAAGATATTTCCAGGCCACGCTGGAGTGCAATAGGCTGAAGACCGAATTGTACGGTAAATCCTTCTATCTGATGATTATTCCCTTCCAGAATTACATCTGATGATGCAATGACAATTATCGAATCAGATGAGTCCATAATGTCAGCATTCAGGTAGTATGTACCGGGTTTTGTGATGGTAACGGCATCAGATATTTGTGATGTGATGAGATCTCCCTGTTCCGGTGTAAGGGTAACAGTTGGAGTAATAGTCGGCGTTATTGATGGAGTAGGTTTTACCGTGATATTTCCGGCAGTAGAGTTCTGAAGATACTCATACATTCTCATCGCGTCAGGAAGACCATACCCATACATTCTATTCCAACCCGGTTCGCCAAATCCGGTTGCTGTCTGAAACATTGCTTCTTTTAGTTGTTCTCCAGTAAGTCCGGGAAACAGACTCCACTCAAGCGCAAGCAAACCGGCGATATGGGGTGCAGCGGCACTCGTTCCTGGAAACGGAGATACAAATCCTCCGGCACCAGAGACCTCGACATTGTCAACCGCAGTAATATCAGGTTTCTTTCGTAATTCAGCTGACGGATGAGAGATGGTTACCTCACCCTGGGATGAAAATTTCTGTAGTATTTGTTTCTGTACTGCAGAAACAGCTGCAACCGAGATAACCTGACTGGCAGCTGCTTGTCCGATGATGGAGTCGGTAGGAATCGTATATCCTTCAGGCATCGAAACGAGATTTGCATCGGTTTTCAATACCAGTTCAAGCAATTTTGGATCTGATTCATCTGATTTTCTTATTCTGACTTCAGTTTTCGCGGGTTTGTCAGTTCCCAGGTACTGATACTTGAACATCTCAAATGCTCGTTTTTCTCCGCTCGCTGTCCGCTCACTAACTGCAATTTCCGAACCGGATTCGCGGTCATACAGGTACAGGCTGTATGCATTATCCCTTTGTTCATAGGGATCATCCCATTGTAAAATGACGCCTACCCACCCTCCGGGTTTGATATCAAGAGGTATTCCCGTTGAACCATTGAATGAATGAAAATTATCCCCTCCGTCAGTAAACGATCCCTGATAATGATATTCGGCATTATTTCCCGCTGATGAAATATACAGAAGATTTGGATTATTACTCAACACCTCTTCCAGATGCCTTGCAACAATTCCATCTTCAAAATAGGGAATTTCCAGCATTCCTACATCATCAACGATGATGTTACAGCCGGCTGAAATCAGGGAGTCTACAGCTGCATTAAATTTGGGTTCAGTGTCTCCAAAATCAAAATATAATGAGGCATTCGGAGCCATGTCATGAATTATCTCAAGCATAGCAGTTCCTTCATCATCCTGTCTCCCCTGCTTGAGAATGTGGACATCAGAAGGAAGATCTCCACTTTTTTGAGCATCAGCCAGATGGGTCACCCCTTTGGAGATCACTCCGACGGTAATTCCGGACCCATTTGCAGAAGTGATAGATCGAAGTTGATCCGTTTTTAAAATTTCATCTCCTGCGGTGGTTACACTACCAATTGCAAGCACGGGAGATCCGATCTGCATTATTCCGACTATAAGACAGATTATCGAAAACCAACAGCCAATTCTTTGAAACAAACGAGAATGTTCCTGATTTAGAATTTTTGGTGATTTCATGATATTCTCACTTTCTTTTGAAAGGGCAGAAAAATGAGTGTCTGTCATATCGTCAGACCCTCAGGTTTTATTTCAGATAATGGATGTATAGTGGTGCTAGAATTCGTTTTCATGAATCTTACTGTGGCAAAACCCTGATTCTTCGATTTTTCGTTGTGTGACCAGGTTTGTGGGTCCGAATCTAATACCGTATACACTCCTTTTGGCAGTTGCAGATGAGCATTGTCTGGTCCGGTTATTGGGCTGACCATCCAGTATGCATTTTTGGCTCCATCCTTATCCTCTCCGGTCGCCTGCCATGGTCCATAGGTCTTTCCGTTTATATCTTTCAGACCAATCGTTCCCACGGTTACCACTCCTGCTCCCTCATTCCAGTGATAGGTACCGATGGAAATTATGCCAACATCAACATCAAATGTCACCTCTGTTGGTGATTCAGGGGTATTCTGGACAGGATCTTCATTTTCATTCGTCCACTGGTTGTAACTCAGCATCGCAAGAATCGGTGTCTGTGCTGATTCACTTAAACCTCCTTCTGAAGGAGGCTGTGGGGGCTGTGTAGGCTGCGGAATAACCTGTGGATTCTCACTGATTCCTTCTTGTGTTGGTTCACTCGTTTCTGTCACAGTGGGAAGAACGGATGGTTTTGGCTGCACGGGGACCTGAGGAGATTCACTCTGGCCGCTTGACTGCGTTGGAACCGGGGTTGCGGCTGGCGATAATCCCGGAGCTGGTTGGATGAGATCTTGTGGATTTTCACTCTGTCCACTGGTAGAAGATCCGGTATTGTCTAGTTCATATTCGTCACAGATTTGATTTAGGTTACAATCATGACAATATCCACTCATACAGTCCGGACAGGATACGAGGCATGGATCCTCGTTACTATCTGGTGGAGATATGGGTGTGGGAGACGGAGTTTTTGTAAAGACCGGGGATGGAGTTGGAAGAACCTGCACCTCCATCGAATTAGGATCGATGAGTTTTCCAGTAGCGATATCAATGAAAGATACGGAAAGGGGATCATAGTAGTATTGACCGATAATCTCTGCTCTATCTTCTGAAAATTTACTAATCAGGTACCATCCTTTAGCCGGACAATAGTATTTTTTGAGAATGGGATCATATTGCCAGGATGTTCGGGAAAGAGGATCAAAAAATTGCCCGGGCGTGTTTCCTTTCAGCCATTGCCCCGGAGGTCTTTCCTTTGGAGTTTCTGATATTGTTGGAAAATTCTGAGTGTTTAACCCTTGATTAGAGGGACGAATAATAACTGTAGAAGAGATTTCAGAGATTGAACTTCCTGACTGATCACCCACAACTATTGTGGATAGATCAGAAGGGATGAGGTCTTGAGAAATTTCAAGTTCCGGTTCTGGTAAAGATGAAGCAAGTACAGAGAATGATAGTGAAATAATCAGAACAAGAGCTAATATCCATACATTCCTGATTTGTAAGATTACCATGATTCATTCGCCTCTGATGTTGAGGGGTATTTATGTGAAGAGTATTTAGATTTACCGTTCCCATCATAAAGGTATCAAAAAACCGAAAATAAATGGTATGAATGAATTTGCTCTTCTTTCTGAAGATTCATTGAGAAAATGTTCACCACTATCAGATTTCAAAAATTCTAAATTATTTTGTTCGGATTATAATTTACTGAATATTTTGCTGATAGTTTTGGAATCTTCCCAGATAATTATAAATAATTCGCAAATAAGTAGAACATCATCATGATCGGGGTATGAAAATGAAAACGATGAAAATTTCTCAGTTAAATCCGGTTATCATTGTTCTTTTTGTTTTCATGATAGGTACTACCTCTGTTTCTGCCATTTCTGCCCATGCAAAGGTACAGCCAACTGAAGATGTTTCCCCCCTTTCGGTCTTTTTCACTGACACATCTGAAGGAGATCCAGTTGACTGGAAATGGGATTTTGGAGATGGTTTTACTGGGGAAGGACCGCAAATTATGCACACATATGTTCAGGCTGGTGAATACTCAATTTCCTTGACGGTTACTTATCCGGATGGAACCACTGATACTGCCGTCATGCAAAATGCCATTCATGTCAATAAGAACCCGTTTTTTACCAGTATGCCTTCGATGCAGATCTCAAAACCCTCGTTTCTTGCAGACTTTAAAGGGATACCAAAGACCGGATTTGCACCCTTCAGGGTAACATTCACCGATCTTTCATCGGGGAATCCAACAGGATGGAACTGGGACTTTGGAGATGGTACCACTGATAATGTGCAGAATCCTGTTCATGTATATGTCCATCCGGGAACCTATACGGTCACATTGAAAATTTCAAAGGATTCAAGTGTGAGCTCGAAACAAGAGAGAGATTATCTCACCGTTACGGATGGAAAGGGAGCAATTGCGTATCCTTCTGCAGATGGGAAAAATGAACAAATTATATCCTCTTCTCAAAATACGAGTAGTATAGTATCAGCTAAACCAAATGCTAATATTGCTCAAATTCCAGCTTCCCCAATGGTAACTCCTTCTTCTGCAGGATTATCGTTACCTCAGCGTACTCAGAATTTTGATGAGATTTTTCTGGATTTCTATAATAATACGCAAGCGATGATAGATGATACCCGTATCAATGAAAATACTGATATGCTTTCTATCGTCTCTGAGCCTCCAGTGATCAAAGCGGGAGACCCTTTTTCAATACATATTACCGGTTCTCCTGAAGAAGGGGTATATTTCTGGATTATTCCCCCGGAAGGAGTAAACCTGTCAGAAGATGTGATGTTCCCTCATCTTACTGCTGATCAAAACTCCATCATAACTGACAATCCATCAGGACCGTATCTCATTGGATCATATATCCCCTCTGATATGATTCACAATATTTCTCTTCGTGATATGATACCCAAAGATCCGGTAACAACAGGAACGATGTATTATGGAAAGATTGTTTTGGATCAACAGGGAAAGGGAGAAATTTTCTATACCAGCGAAGGTTCTCAAACCGGTATCTACTATATTCGTGTCGAGTCTAAAGAAAGTGATATGAAAAATAGTTCAAATATGCAAAATACCATAAAAATCAGAAAAGCTGCTGCATCCATTCAGGTGCAGTAACTTTTACTTCATAAACCGGTTTTTTATTTCTTCCGGCGATAAGGGAATATTGGGTGCCTGACTATTTCCCGGAGCAATAATTACATGGATAAACCGTGGGCCTTCAGATGTATTTAAATAAGCATCCTGTAATTCTTTTTGGGTGTGTACTTTTACTGTTTGCGAAATACCACTGGCTTTTGCAATAAGTTCGATATCTACCGTCTGATGGGCCGGAGAACATTGGTCTCCGGTACTTCCATAAACTCCGTTATCAAGACAGATAATGGTAAGATTTTGCGGTTCGGATGCAGCAATCACCGGAAGAATTGCCGTCCCCAGAAGACTTCCGTCTCCGTCAATAACAACAACGGGCTTTTTTGTTCCAAGTGAGATACCCAGACCCAGGGGAGAAGCCTGGGTATACGATCCTAACATGTAAAAGTTTTTTTCCCGGTCGCAGGCTGCATGTAATTCTTTGGAAGGAACCCCGATATTGGACACGACATATGCATCATTCAGAAGAGGTGCAATAACTCCAATTGCATCTGCTCGTTTCATGACCGGTTCTTTGATCTCACTGGTATATGAGATCTCAGTTATTCGTTCCCGGGGCTGAATTGCACACCGTGGAGATGGTGGTGCACCTTCCCACACCTGGGGAGATATTAGTGCGACATGAGGGTGATTGTTTTGATATGCATCATCAATAACTTCACCGATACGGAAAATATCCTCGTGAGTTTTGATGATTGTGCAGGGAATCTGGTATAATGCGAGCAAATCCGGAATTTTTTCATTAAAGGGTATCTGTGCAGCTATTTTTTCCTGATAATACCCTCTCCAGCTCGCGAGGATCGGAAGAGGAAGTCTATATAGCGAAGGAAGGGTAAGAAGTGCATTTAATGAATTTCCAAGGCCGGAACTTTGCATCTGAAGAAGAGATCGTGCACCAATAAGAGAAAGACCTGAACATACCCCTATACCGTCTTCTTCCCGGGAGATGGTGATGT
The DNA here is from genome assembly GCA_964624045.1 of uncultured Methanospirillum sp. Classification (GTDB taxonomy): domain Archaea; phylum Halobacteriota; class Methanomicrobia; order Methanomicrobiales; family Methanospirillaceae; genus Methanospirillum. The sequence continues at coordinate 56,987 of CAZUXC010000012.1, forward strand.
ATCTGAATTCATCTTCCAGAATCATGCAGAGATCTTTTGTCCGGTCACAGGGAAGTGAGACAATAAACTCAATCCCTTTCTTTTGCAGAAGTACTGCTACATCTTCTTCAAACATGGCTTTGTACCCACTCACTCACCATGGTAATGATCTCAGTTTTGTCATTTGCTCTGTCCGTCATAATGGAGGGAATATTTGTATACAGAGAAATATCCTTTCGAATCCGTTGATACCCGCCACCGGTAATTGCCAGAAGAACCCTTTGGTCTGGCTGAATAATACCGGATTTCACTGATGATATCAGGCCTGCAACACAGACTGCCGCTGCCGGATCAATATCAATCCCCTCAAGTTTTTGGAACAGATTCCCGGCTTGTATCGCCTCATTTGTTGTCGCAGATGTCATGATTCCGTCAGTTGCGATCAAAGAGTCATACACTCCCCCTGATATTCCATATGGAGGAGTCCGGTTCGTAAGGACATCAGCATACACCTGTGCAATTGAAGCAGAAGGATCTTTCATATCTTCATCAGGGATAATTTCCCGTCGATTTGCATGCCAGGCTTGAACCATCGGAATAAAGGGAGCATTTTGTACCAGAAGAAGCCGGGGTAGAACAGACCCGAACCTTCCGTCTGTTACCAGTCGACTTGATGCCTCATAGGCTGCAATTCCTCCGGTTCCACTCCCTACTCCCTGCACATACCAGTCAGGAAGATGCTCCATCGTAACTGTTCCTTCGAGCATCACGGTTCCCATTCCATCCCTGCGGGCAATATTCTTCGCTCCCCCTTCCGGATAAACCCCTGGAATGGTGCATAATTGATTCCCCAGGGATATGGCATCCGTATAATCCCCATCAACGGTGATCAGCAGAAGGTTTTCTGCCGGTTGACTTGTCCAGATCCTATCCTGTGCTGCTTTTGGAACAACCACGATTACCGGTCTTCCCGTTTCTGCAGATATCTGGGCAAATGCTCTTCCGGTATTTCCTGCAGAGGCTACGAGAATGATTCCCTTTGCCCGCTCTTCCAGACGAACAAAAGTGGGAAGTGCTTCAAATTCTTTAAATGAACCACTGGAGACAAACGCATTTCTTTCCGGCCAGTATCCGGCAAATACAATCCATAAATTATTCAGACCAATTTCCCTGGCAAGGTGTTTGCTTTGAAAACAAACCGGAGCAGAACGCGTTGGCAGATATCCTTTTACTGGTAGCCAGTCTGAATACCGGAATAATCCGGGTAAATCACGAATTTGAAGATGACTGGCAGTATAGTCTGCCTTCAAGAGACCCCCACACCCTGATTGGCAGGTAATCTGGTACGTATCAAAAAACCGTCCTGAACAGACCGGGCAAATGAGCTCGTATGGCTCTTCAGGTGAAATCATATCGGAAACTCTCCGTTTTCAATCATCTTTTTCACCTTCCGGGATAACATATCTCCTCTTCTTCGATCTGATTGCCTGAGTACTATCGGGACATCTCCCTCAGGGAGATCAAGAACGCCCAGGTTCCCCTGGTAGGGAGAACCTTTGCAAAGATGAACGCAGGTTCCACAGGCAAAACACCGGCCATGATCGATCTCTCCATTTGGATGAATCGCATTGACCGGACAGAGAGATTGCACCGCACAGGGATCGCATTTCAGACAGCCAGTGGGGTCAAATTTGACACTCCGGAGAGTTCCAGTCCATACACGATCATAAAAAGTACCGCTGACCTGTTGCCTGTCCGCGATATCCATAATGGGCATTGGTATCTGTGCATCCCGAATCATCAGAGTATGTAAGGTCTGTTCATCAAGGATCGGAATGGCAGTACCAATACTGGTAATGCACTCCGGACCTGCAGAGGTAAGAAAACCTCCACAGAAATCCGGATCCATGCCAATCATATCTCCATGCACTGCAATATTCGGACGGGCCTGACTACTGCGTGTTCCCTGACCGATAACGTATCCTAATCCTCCATTGAGGAGAAGTGGTGTTCCCGGGGTCAGATATTTCAGGGTAGGATCATTTTCCAGAGGACTGATCTCCCCGCATCCGGAAACGGTCGCTTCCTGACTATTTCCTGCGAGAGGACTCACTGAAAAGATGGTGTTGACCGGTTCAGGAGATCGGTTGATGATTCCGGTATAATTTTTAAAAGCACTTCTGGTAGTAAAGAGCCTGGCATGAGGAAGTGATTGACCAGGGATATCTGCAGTGAAGTTTTTTCCTCCTGCAGAGACTTCAACGTGCAGGTTTTTATCTGCAATGATATCCTGGAAAAGATGACCTCCCCCATATCGGTTGGATCCATGTGCGGTTCCATACACGATCAGATCTACAAGGCCTAATCGTTCATTCGGGCAGGGACCTGGTATCGCGGGAACTCCGTTGAGAGAGATTGTATCAGCCCTCAGGAATGTTCCCGGTGGAGCAACCGGAACAGAAAGTACTGCATAGGTTCCTGACATTACGCCACATGTTCCACAGGTTACAACATCCACATCGGTAAGAGATTCATTATGAGCAACCCGCTTCTTCAGATCTGATGCAGAGAGAATGACAGCCGTTCCATCCCGAACTCTTTCACGAATTTCTTCAATCCGGGTCATAGTATGACGATATCCTCAACCCGGACGTGGAGCCCGGCTTTGGTACTCAATACCATATTTACCACACCGGTATGCCCGACATTCATCATACAAAATCCGGGAAGAAATCGCATCCTTCTTCCAAACTCTGGCTCTTTAGTAATCGGAACTGCAATCCCTTCAAAACCGATCATGTGATAGGCCTCCAGATCTTTTACTTCTCTCCCCCGGGAAAAGGCCGGCCCGACGACATGACAGGTAAGTAGACCTGAATTGATACTTGCAGAAATAACCTGGAGAACATGCTGCACCGGACAACCTGCTCCCATCGGTCTTCCGGTCAGAATGTCACCGGGTTGGATGTTCCAACGTTCGACCATATCAGGTCTGAAGGGGAGGAGAATTTTTCTTGCCGATGATTCTCCGGGTAAAGGCACGATTGCAAAGTCGAGAGGATTTCCTAAAATGTCTGTTTGGGGGAACTGATAGGATGAAGAATTTGTATTATCTGGTAAAACCCGGGTATCCGGATCCGGATGAGGAGAATAAAATGGACAATCCGGATTTTTTCGTATCCCTTCTTGTACCGCTTTCACAAAAACGGCACAGTTTTCAAGCCCACACGCTCCACAGTCCCGTCCGGGTGGTATCCATTCAGCAGGTTCAGAGGATTCCCTGCCCATTTGTTCCTGCATGGTCAATCCCCTCTGAAAAGAAAATCTGCTCCATCAAGTTTTCGAATAACACCGAAATGATTCTGCCATCCGATAGCAGTCTTTCCGATACAGACGGTGCAAACACCAAGCGGGGGAATCCCTCTGAGGGTAATATTTTTTTGATCCGTAACCTGTGGACCTTCACCAATTGCCCGGATCAAAAAGCGAAGGCCAGTACCCTGAATGGCATTTGTCTCAACTATCTCAATATGGCCACTGATACCTTTGATACGCTCTCTGAATACCTCTTTTTCTGCCTGGGTAACTAAGTCGACGCGGGTTACTACCGCAATATCGGCTAAGGCGATCATCGGTGCCATTTTTACCGGGGAATGAATCCCGGATACTGCAGAAAGCACTACTATTCCCAGAGCCTGAGTGGTATATGGAGTGCAGCGGAGACATAATCCGGCACTTTCTACGATGAGATATTCAGCTTCCTTTTCCGATGCCCATGTCAGAGCATCATCCATGATCATAATTCCGGCGTGATCCGGACAAAGATCCCCTGAATATACTTTCTTTGTAGGAATGCCAAACTCTGCAGCGATCTCTTCATCCTCTGTGGCAGTAACCACGTCTATCTTCAGATAGGCAAACCGGTTCTCCGGCATTGACCGGATAATTTGGCGAATGACTGCAGTTTTTCCGGTGGAAGGAGGACCGGCGACGATGATAAGTCTCATTCAAAACTCAGGCGGGAACTTCTGCCGTGATTAATTCTCCGGCTCGAATCATCTCACGAACCCGGGAAATGGCATTGTCATAAGCAAGCATCTGGTTCAGAGCCGATTGTTCAGAACCATTCGGAATGATAACTTTGGCAACGGCCCCATCCTGCATCACGATACGGCGATCAGAGAGGAGTGAAACCAGGGGGTCATGGGTTACAAACAAGAGTGCTTTATGATATCTTCTGAGAGCTTCTATAACCCGGTCTTTAAAAATTCCGGCGTTTTCCACTTCATCAAGAAGCACTATCGGAGTATTGGAGATGAGGATCGCATCGGCTACCATCAGGGACCGGGTCTGCCCACCAGAGAGCTGGGTCATTCGTACTGTTCTGCGGATCGCTTCACCAGTAAACTGATTTGCAAGAGAAACGGTCTCATCTATAAGATCCTCTCCTTTAAACCCACGTGAACTGGTATGCATCAGTAAAAATTCTTCGACTGTCAGATCACAGAGGCAGCGGGTATTCTGCGTAATCATTGCCACGGGTTTTTGTGCCGGGTCACGGATGTAATGTTCAGGGGGATTCTGACCGTTTACCAGGATCTGCCTGCCGGTGACCGTGTCACGGCAGGCAAATATTTCAATATCATTAATGAAAGCACTTTTTCCCGATCCTGTAGGGCCTACAATTGAAATGGTATCACCCGGTTTAATCCGGATTTCATCAAACCCTTCAGGTTCTCCTTTCCGGTTTTTTCCCGGAAGAATCGTGATCTCTCGGATGATATCATTAGACATGCATGAACATGGAACTGGTAAGGATATGAGGTTTGCCCCTTAAATTTTAGAAAATTGACTTATTGGATAAATTATTTATAAAAATATGATACAATGAGATCATATGTTCTCCCGCAATATATTCCGACAGGACTTTCGGCAAGCTCTTGAGGAAGCTCTTGATCGCAAACAGATAAGCCTGAAAGAGCTTGCTGATCAGGCACAAATCCCTGTAGCAACGATTTATAAAATAACATCCGGTGAACGGGACCCCCGACTCTCAACAGTGAAGGCAATTGTCCAGGCACTTGAACCTTTTGATCAGGACACGGTCGCCGTTATCGGTGCAAAGTTTCTTCTCGATGATATCGGAAGCCGCATCACCGGCGTAGACGGAAAAAAATTTAAAGTAAAGGGGTATCCGGCGCATACCATGGAGGATTGTATTGTTGCTGCAGTGAAAGCAGAAAAAGAAGGAGCTGCAGGTATTATTTGTGCACCCATTCTTGCAGCATTGATAGAAAGAATCGTTGATATTCCTGTAGTCCTTCTCAAACCAGATATCACCTCTTATGAAGAAGCGATAAAATCACTGATTCGTCAGATCGGCGAATAGTTGGATCGGAACAATATCCGGAGTTCATTGATGAAATCCTGGTTCTTAAAAAACATCAATAAACCAAAAAAGAGGATAAAAAAATATTAGTTTATGGGAGCCTGGGATGTCTGATAGAAGGTAATAACCAGTTTGTTCACCTTCTTTGCTTCTCCCTCAAGCCGGGGATATATCTCATTCATCTTTGAAACACAGGAACCGCAGGTGCTGACCAGAGTGGAATATTCGGCAATATCTTTTTTATATATATCCGTTGAGTTAAAGACCTGATCCCGGATTTTTTTTACCTCATCCGAAAGAGTGTAGGCATTTACTTTTGTTACAAATGCATCAAGAGCGTTCATTTTTTCCTGACCGACAGATGCTATGGCAGCATTTTCACCCTGAAAAAATCCGGTATTTAATGCTGCAGGAATTTCAAACAGAAGTGGAACTCCTTCATTGGTCAGGTCTGTCAGAAACTTTGCATCGTCACCGGTAAGCGTCAATGCTGCTCCAGCCGGGAGAATAATCATACTCACTATTAGTGCTGTTATGAGGGAAATAAACCAAAAAGATCTCTGCATGTTCGAGTGTTGGTGATATTCCTTCATTAATCCTTGTATGACATCAAAAAAAGAGAGTATCTGCCTTATTACAATGTGAAGCGGTCTGCCTGAACCCGGAGCCGTTCTGCCAGATTCGCGATATCGTGAGATGATGAAGCGATCTCTGATGTGAGTGCACCGGCCTTTTCCACGCTACCTGATACTTCTTCCATACGTTCAAGGTTTTCCGAACTTTCCTGGTTCAAAAGGTTGATTCCCTCCATCACCTGCTCCATCATTTCTCGTTCTTCCCGGGTAGAACGGTTAATCTGGGCCATGCCTTCAGTAATTTCTCCGACAACATTGGTGATATTTCCAAGAGCCTGAATTGTCTGCTTCACACTTTCAATTCCATCCTGAATCTCGGTATATTGAAGTTTAATAGATTCGACGGTGTCTTCTGAACTCTTCTGAATGGATTCAATAAGGTCTTCAATCTGACCGGTTGCTTCTTTAGACTGTCCTGCAAGGTTTTTTACTTCCTGGGCAACGACGGCAAATCCTTTCCCATGCTCACCTGCACGAGCTGCTTCAATTGCTGCATTTAATGCGAGAAGATTTGTCTGGCTGGAAATATCAGAGATCATTCGGACAATCTTATCGATCTCCTGCATCCGAGTATTCAGCTCAGTTATCTGATCCATACTTTTGGCACTGATGGTGCCAACGGATTCCATCTTCCCTCCAGCGACACCACCAACGAGTTTGGCATCTTCACCCTGACTGGATGCCAGTTCCGCTTTTGCCATGAGTAAATCTGCGGTATTTCCAATCTCTTCAACAGATTGTGAAAGTGACCTGACCTGATCCGTCATATGCAATGTCTGGTTGAGCTGATTTCTGGCTCCGGTGGTGGATCCCTGGACTCGTTCAAATACTCCTGATATTGCAGTTCTTATCGCTTCTGTACGTTCCAGCGTATTACCTGCAGCTCCTCGTAAATTATCAATGGAATCTTCTAACTCTTTTAATACGGCAGTTATTGCGGTTATGGCAATATTGTAATCCTGCTTGATTGAACTAAGAGGATCATCACCTGAAACCTGTGCCTTTCTGGTCAGATCTCCTCCAGCGAGCTTTGCCATGGCATCTTCTAATTCCTGGGCACTTTGGGCAAGACTCTCTGAATGAGAACGAGCTTCAGAAAGGAGGTTCGTAACTTCTTTCTCTTTCTCTTTTCGTGAGGTGATATCATTATAGACAATAAGGAAATTCTCAAGAGCCCCACTGCGGGTGAAGATGGGAATACCAAACTGTTCAAGAGTTCTAATTCCGATAGGGAACTCTATCGTCAGTTCTCCATGGGTTTTTTTCCGATCAGAGAGGAGTTCACGCAGACCTTCACCGGAGTGAGATAATACATTTATTTCCCGTGGATTCTTTCCCAGCAATTGTTCACGGGTAAAACCGGTGAGAGCAATATAGGCATCATTTGTAACGAGTATGTGCTGGGTTTCATCAACGAGAATTACTGGCATCGGGATCTGCTGAACAATGGTATTATTCAAATGTTCAAGTTCTTCAATCTCCTGAATTCGTGCCTCAAGTTCTTTTTCCCCTTCTTTGCGTCCGATATAGGTTTTAATCATTTCAGCAAGAGAATTGATCAGGTTTCGCTCTTCCAGCAGGAACGGTCCTTCATATTCTTTAGGACATGATTCTAGATAGACAACGGTGATTGTTCCCAGATTTCCGTTTTTGGCGGTAAAGACTGCTTCCTGTTTCCAGGGGGTATCCTGGTAGTTTCTTGTTTTTGAGATATGGTTTTCATAGCTGATCCGGGCAGCGGTGATTTCCGGATATTGCCAACCTGGCGGGATGAGTTCAGTAATACTGCTGAGAACCTCAGAAACATTCTTTCGGTCATCCTGAATCAGAGATGCGGTAGAGTAAAAGAGCCGTTGCTCTTTTACCCGCTCTCCCAGATCGTGCATTTTTTCCGCAAGTTCCTGTTCATTCTCTTTTCGATCAATAAAGGTTTTCAGCATTTCCGCGAGCGAATTGATCAGATTTCGCTCTTCAAGCAGGAATGGCCCTTCAAATTCGGTCTTTTTCTGCTCCAGATATACTACTGATATCACTCCGGTCTTTCCGGTTTTGGTGAAAAATTTTGCATCCTGTATCCAGGGAGTTTCTACGAAATTTATAGTCTTTCCGATGAAGGTATCATAGGAAATCCGTGCAGCGGTAATCTCCGGATATTGCCATCCGGGAGGAATAAGTTCTGATATTTTTTGAATTACTTCAGGTATTTCTTTGGAATCATCCTGGATGAGTGAAGCTGTTGAATAAAAGAGTTTCTGCTCTTTGACCCGTTCTCCCAGATCATGCATCTTGAGTGCAAGTTCCTGTTCATTCTCTTTTCGATCAATAAAGGTTTTGAGCATTTCTGCAAGAGAATTGATCAGATTTCTCTCTTCCAGCAGAAATGGCCCCTCACACTCATTCTTCTTCTCAGCAAGGTATGCGACTGATATTACCCCGATATTTCCTGATTTCGTGGTAAATGATGCCTCTTGTATCCAGGGAGTATGACAAAAATTGGACGTTTTTCCTGCTGAGTCTCGATAAGTAATTTGAGCAGCAGTAATATCCGGATACTGCCATCCGGGAGGAATAAGTTCTGATATTTTTTGAATTACTTCGGGTATTTCTTTGGAGTCATCCTGGATGAGTGAAGCTGTTGAGTAAAAGAGTTTCTGCTCTTTGACCCGTTCTCCCAGATCATGCATCTTGAGAGATAGTTCCTGTTCATTTTCCTTCCGGTCTAAGAAGGTTTTCAGCATCTCCGCTAAAGAATTGATGAGATTTCGCTCTTCTAATAAGAAAACTCCTTCATATTCCTGATTTCGCTCTTCAAGGTAAACTACGGTGATCGATCCCTCTACTCCAGAGCGGGTTTTAAATGACGCTATTTGAGACCAAGGTGTTTCCTTATAGTTATCAGTTGCGATGATATCATCCCGGTACGAGATAGCAGCAGCGGTAATCTCCGGATATTGCCATCCGGGTGGAATGAGCCTTACAATATCAGACAGCACTTCCTCTGATGATCGACTATCATCCTGGATCAGAGAAGCTGTTGAGTAAAAAAGTTCCTGTTCTTTGACCCGTTCTCCATAATCATGAAGCAGTTTTTGTCTGAATTTTTCTGCTTCTTCTTCTGCAGATACCCGGATGGTGATATCTTTAAAGATGAGAATTATTTCTTTGGTGTTGCCGGCACTACCGGGAACCTCGATAGTATATTGGTCTAATACTTTTCTCCCTGCTGGAAAATCGATTACAATAAATTCCGTGCCTTCTTTAATCCGGGAGTTTCTATCCTGAATAGCAGCATGATATAATTGAGGGATTACATCAAGAAGAGAATGAGCAAGCAAACTATCTCTTTCAAGACCGCTCATTGTCAAAAAAGCAGGATTAATAGAAATTATTTGATATGCCTCATCAACAATGAGAATCGGTTGAGGGCTGAATTGAAAAATGGCATTCATCCGCTGACATGTCTGATGTTGAACATTCAGACGGTTTTGAACTTCCTGAAATTTGTTGAATATTTCCGGACCAAAAGATGACTCAATATTTGGGAGTTCATCAGCCTGGGAACTATCAATGAGATGCTGCAATAATATGTCAAATGATGGTGAATTCATGGTCCCTCATACCGCGATACATGATAGCAACAGAGGTTTTAGTAGGCGATCAACATAAGAGTATTTCCTGGACAAAGAGCCCTATTGCCCGGCAGAGAAATAAATATATATTGGAGTACTGGAAGTTCATTTCTTAAACCAAAGACGACTCTGTAAGTATTTGGAATTTTACTCTGAATTAAGGAGTGGTTCATTCCTGATTATAAAAATCTGATTACTGTTCAACGAAAAAGCAGAACGCACATGCTTTTTCTTTCATGAAAAAAAAGAACAAAAAAAATGATCTGATGTTTACGATTTTATTAAAATCGGACTCTTGCTATATCCGCTGTTATTATCCTCATCAGTTTCATTTACCAAGAAAGAGGAATCTGCAATTAATCCGAAGTAATAGATACCAGGTTTTATTGTTGAAGGAATTGGAGCTGCAGCATCTCCGGAGCGCTGAGTGCCAGAGGGTAAATCTTCTATCTGTCCCAGCCCTACGAGAAGATCCTCATCAGATTTGATTATGGTATCAGCGGAAAGAAACAGAGAGACATTAAATAATCCGGCTGATGCAGTTCCATTATTACGGATTAATGTGGTGACATTTATCATTCCGCCTGGTTTGCCGGCAGTATCGGAAGTGATATTCAACACGACCAGATCCGGAAGTAATTCATCTGATTCAGGTGATACCGGAGAAATCGAGGGGGTCATGGTTTGTTCTGCTATCGGAGTAATTTCCGGCTGAACAGTGAGCGGAGTTACTGTTGGAATAGGGGTTACTTCCATTGCAGTATCGTTCCCGGGGAGAGGGGGAGCAATAATGGTGATAGAAGCATCCTGTGCCAGTACATTATTTCCTTTATTCTTCTCGGTAATTTTATTCTGACTATCTGCCTGGGCGATGAGGTAGTAAACTCCAGGAGCGACATTCAGCGGAATGGTGGCAACAGCAGTTCCCTGTCTTGACTTTCCAATACCAAGATCCGGAACGTCTCCATATCCAAGAGTCATATCATCATCACTCATCACGGAATCCCGGGATAGATACACCATCACTCTGAATTCTCCTGCGTCCGCATCTCCGGCATTGCGAACGGTGGTATTGATGAGAATTTCATCACCAAGTGTTGCAGATGTCTGACCGGAAATAGAGTCAATGATAAGATCTGGTTTTTTTGTGGAAATTGGTTCAACAACCGGGGTGTTTGGAACAGCTAACTGAGTACTGCCAAGTTGGAGTCCGACACTGGTATTTAACTCCGGAATACTCACCTTTGCAGGAGCTGTCTTGCCGTTGTTGTCTTCACTAATCTCCATGATCTGGTTGTTTGGATCAATGTATGCCCCGATGTAATAATCTCCTGAAGGTATCTGGGATATCGGGAAGTACCCGGCGATGGTCTTCTTGGTTCCTGGAAGGAGATTATCTACCAGGTAGAACCCAATCGGCGAGTCCTGATAGGTAACAGGAGTATTATATGAACCAAAGAAGGTAATGAAGAAATCCCGGGATGGTTTAATCCCTTCATTTCCGATAACCGCCGATATCTCTACCTGTTTCGTTTCAGGATTCACGTTAGCCTGGAGATCATACATGACCATATCCGGTCCGGTTGGATCCGGCTTTTTACTCAAATCCACATCAGACTGGATCATCTCTTTGAGCTTATCCTCACTCTGCTGAGGACGAGCGGTTGGAACCGGAGTTATGGTGACATCTGCAAGGGAGCCAACTTTTTTCCGGTATGGATCGTCGATGAGGGGATCAAGTTCTTTGGCTTTCGCCAGACTTTCTGCAGCTTCCTGAGTTCTGCCCAGTTCAGTAAGAATTCTGCTCCTCCACATCCAGGCACTTGCAAGTGTTGGATCCTGTGACACGGAAATGTCAAGAAGGGTAAGTGCTCGATCAAAATTGTTCAACGTATATTGAGCAACACCTTCTGAAAGCCAGAATTGTGGGTAAAACATTTCTCCTGTAGCATTTACTGCACTACTCGTCTCAATTGAGATAGTGATGAGAAGGAGAAGAAGAAAGATAATCCTAAGCCCGGTCTTCACGAATATTCACCTGAGTAATCATTATACCTTCATCTCCAGTCCTTGATATCCTTTGGCCCGGATCCGGGGATGAAAAATGAAAGAGAGGAAAAAAAGTTTTCAAAAAAAAGTAAGATCAGGCCCCAATACTAGCCAGACTCGATGGAGTATCCATATAAACCCAGTACGCTTGCATAGGGGAGAGCAACCGGGAATCAGCATAGGTGTCATTGCCCCCATTAATAATTACCCCTTCCAGTTGCTGAGTGGCAGGATCCCATCCAATCACCTGAGTCCAGGATTTTCTAATTGAAAGGAGAGAATCCCGGGCTGATGCCTCTGACGCTCCGGAAAATCCTACAAGGTTCCAACCGGTTTCAAGGTCTTTTACCGGTGGAACCTGAAGAGGATCATTGGTATAGGAGAGAGAAACTTTGTCAGGTTTGGATGAATAGACAAAATAACCATCCAGTGGCATCAGGACATCTTCTGCGGTAAGATCTTTCCAGCCTCCGGTTGCAGGATTATATGTCCATATACTTCTTCCTGCAGAGTCAATTGCCCCAAATAAGGAGGCCTTATTATTTTCCTCTGATAATCTGCGAGGGATACCAACAAGATTCCATCCTGTCTGAAGATTTACCGTGCCTGAATTATAAGAATCTTCAGCAGGTGCCGCTGCTCCAGCTGAAAGTTCAGAAACACCGGTCACATTTTCAGCTATTACCCCGGTAGTCCCCAGAATGAGGATAAAAACAGCCCCAATAAAGAGGATACCCCATCGCATATCACCAACACCTGAACACGGCTTCATAACAATAAATTACCATATCTGAATAAAAGTATATGTCACTGTCGTTCCATTTCTTTTCAAAAGACCTACCGCAGGCTATGTTACTCCTACCAGACAATCTATGATGAAGATGAAGACACTGAAATTATCCGGAGATCAATTACCCTTTTGTCTTGATCTTACCCTCGCATGTGGACAGGTCTTCAGATGGAAAAAGGTAGATGGCTCCTGGATAGGGGTGATACATGATCAGATCGTCATTCTCAACCAAGAAAATGATAAGGTATATTATGACGGAATTTTGGAATCAGAATTAATCAGGTATTTTAGTCTTGATATATCCCTGAAACAGATGATGGAAAATATTCGAGAATCTATCAGTAAGTATTCGGGAAAAGATTCTGACAATTTCTTTGAAATTGCTGCAATGTTAGGAGAAGGACTTCGCATTATCAGGCAGGATCCATGGGAAGCATTAATGTGTTTTATTTGCTCACAGAATTCAAATATTCCGTCAATAACGAAAAGGATCACACTACTTTGTGAACAGTATGGAACTCCTCTCGGGAATAGGATGTATGGATTTCCAAAGCCATCCGCTCTCGCTTCCACTCATCCTGATGAACTCAGATCCTGCTCAACCGGATATCGAGCATCCTATCTCTTTGAAACCGCTGCACGTGTTTTGGAAAAACCGGAAACGCTGAAAAGAATTTTCCAATTATCAGTAAAAGAAGCAAGATTGGAACTCTTATCTTATCCTGGAGTAGGTCCAAAGGTTGCTGATTGTGTGCTTCTCTTTGGATATCAATTTTATGAAGCCGTTCCGGTAGATGTCTGGATACGAACAATAATAACATCTGCTTATCCGGATATTCAAATAAAGACGCCAAGAAAAAAAGAGTGTTCATATGACGATATTGCAAATTTCTGCCGTCAATATTTTGGGCCGAATGCCGGATATGCTCAACAACTGCTGTTTGCCGCCAGGCAGGAATTACCATTGCAACAGAATAAAAACTGATGATACAAAGTTCTGGTTCCTAATAGTTAAGATTTTAAATTTTGGTCTTGCCATAGGCTTCTGGTAAGAGGTTATTGTCTCCTTTTTTGCTTGGTATCTGAAAGTGAAAACTCACTACAAAGACCACGTTTCCATGTCGCAGAGGTTAAAGATCCCCAGGCATACCCTTTCGCTTCATTTCTCCATAACTCCACTTGGTTTTTTTGTTGAGTATTACAACTCCCTGCAGTAGCCTTTTTCCATAATTTTGTCATGTCACGAGCATATGCAGCACTTCGCCATCTTCCATCAATTATTCCGTAATGAATGCCCGCATTCAGGATTTCCGGGATACGATCCAGAAGAGAGGTTTCCGCAGCGTTAAAAATATGGGTTCTTCCATAGGGATCGGTCATTATCGGAAAACTCTCTCCTTTTTGATCTTTTATCATCAGAACATCCCGGGAAGGATCTGAACCGGATAACGTTTCAAGACGGTCTTCTGTAATAACTGCTTCAAGTAATCCCTGGACCAGAATACCTATCGGTTTTGATAAACCGGCATTCCTTGCATATCTCATGGTTTCAGTAATTTCCTTTCCTGACAATTCACAGGATAATGTGGTAAATGCTAAATTCTGGTGCAAGGAAAGAGCAATGTGGTTCGTGATATTGAATCCGGTATATCCGGATAGGTGTAGGTCCGGGTACGTATGGGCAATCTTTTCAGCAATACCAAGGCCATCAACCATAATATGTGTCACTCCGGATGATATCAACCGGGGAAGAAGAGAAAGCATAATATCCAGCTCTTTCTGGCGTACAATTTTTGGAAACTTTATTCCAATTTGTTCTTTCAGCTGGGGTGAGAGGTGACTTGCTTCAATAGTCTCTGCAATTCCTGAAGGGACGTTATCAAGGACAGGGTACCATTCGATGTACGCACGTTCTGCTCCGGCTTCACAGGCAGAAATAGCGGATGCGAGGTCAGATACGATCACAATAAGTGAAAGATCCTGATGTTGATTCTCTTCAGGATCTTTAGGATTCTGGTATTTTTGGATGAGAGAATCAATGTGGTTTCTGATGGTTTTTGCATCTTCCGTTAAGGGATGAGATGATTCGATAATATGCTCAGATACCACCTCCAAAAGTTCCCGCCGAATAGAATTTAATACCGAAACCGGGGCAAATAAATTATCAGGACAGGAAATATCGAGTGATTGAATAGTGAAGAGTGTTCCTCCGGTTTTTTGCATAGATGACGCGATGGTTTCAGCAGTTAATGGGCGGGAGCGAGCAGGACTCATTTGTTCTTTTGACTGATAGGAAAATGAAATTTTTTCTGCATTTCTAAGTGCAATAAAACCGGTCAGGAATATTGTTCCATCCTGATGAATCGTAACCGAAACCTGAAGGGAGAGAGATCCAGCATAGCGATAATCAGGGTTTTTCAGTAGTTCTTCATGCTCTCTGTTGATTCGCCCTCTGCTGGTCAGATACACCCGGTCACCTCTGCGTGACGATATCCCTGCCTCCAGGACAAGAAGACTTCCCCGAAATGTTGGTTCATATCTGAGAACAAAGCCTTGTTCTTCCCGCCCGCCTACACAGACCAATCCATCTCCTCGCTTTGGAACCAGATCTCCTGCTGGTTCGAGAATTATGTTGCCACGGTTATCTGTTTCCCTCACAATTCCCACAAGAAGTCCTCGGCGTCCGGGAAGATCACGACCCATAACTGTCTGAAATTCTTCATCATTGACATATCCGGAAGTAAATCCTCTGGAGAAGGCAAGGGAAAGATCGCTCTCTTCCTCTGATGTAGGAACAAAACCTCCATGAAGCGATACGTCATCGATTGCACGCCGGTATATCCGGGTCACCGTAGCGACATATTCTGGCGAACGCATTCTCCCTTCAATTTTCAGGGAGGAGATGGGCAGGGAAAGGATTGAAGAGAGAACCGGATACACAGATAAATCCCGTGTGGAAAGAAGGTATTGTTCTTTTAAGGGTATTGATGAGTCCTGGCACATTCGTCCATATAAATCTTTAATCCCTGCATGGAGTTGATAGGGCTTTCTACATGGCTGAGCACACATCCCTCTGTTTCCACTTCTCCCCCCGATGACTGCAGATAACAGACATTGTCCGGAATATGCATAACACAGAGCCCCATGGCCAAATATTTCCACCTCCCCTCCCATAGGTTTGATAAAATCTGCAATACTCCTCACTTCCATTGAAGAGAGTTCCCTTGCAAGTACAATCCGGGAACAGTGATGGTCGATAGCATAACGAGCACCTGCAAGGTTATGTATCGCCATTTGAGTTGATGCATGTAAAGACGGTGTCCGGGAAATTCCTGCAAATAATTCCCGGGCGAGAGAGAGAACGGCTAGATCCTGAATAATTATCGCGTCTACTCCAATATCTGAAAGAAAACCTAAGTAGTGGATTAACTCAATGACCTCACTATCGTGAATAAGCGTGTTTACCGTGATATATACTTTAACTCCCCGAAGATGCGCATATGCAACTGCATCCTTCATTGTCGGGTCATCAAAATTTCCCGCAAAATGTCGTGCACCAAATCGGTTACCGCCCAGGTACACTGCATCTGCCCCTGAAGATACAGCGGCCTTGAATGCGTCAAAGGTTCCTGCAGGTGCTAAAAGTTCAATCATTCAATCCCTTTCTTTCAACAGATACCATGAGTATCTATCTATCGGTATAAGATTGTGAGAATCGCAAAATAAATTATTGTTAATCGGATGAATCCAATAGGTTCGGGAGAATAGGTGAACCAATCGGGAAGATTTCGGTTCTCATATGGAAAAAGAAGGCTGTTTCCTCTCATGATTTACGCAGGAGCAGTGATTTTATCTTTTGCATCATTGGACACGGTTGAATTATTATAATGCCATAATTTCCCTCATATAGGAATCAGTCTTTAACTTTCTCGTTTTTAATGTGATATAACGTCCCCCGATATCCTATGTCAGTAAAGATAAAACCACTGTTCTTCAATGTGGAAAGATGGGACAAGATATCCGCATGAGATTGTCCTGTCATTCTGGAGATGTCTTCAAGAGTAGAGGGTCTTCGGGAGAGAATGGCCATGACAAGTTCAAGTGGGTCAATCCGGGAGGTTACCTGAGGTGTGGAGATGATCGTATCACGAGTAATGAACGTTGGAGTATAATTCAGGTAGTTATTGACTTTTTCCAGTTCTGCTAGTGATGCTGGTAGTACCCAGTCATCAGCAGGAGGGCGATCCAGAGTATTGAGTTGAATTGCATCAGGTTGTATCTGCACAATCGCTTTTTTTAGCCCGGATAATTCCCTGGATGTCGTATTCAATCCGGGAATAACAAATATTTCCAGGATGAATAAACCCTGATACTCTTTTCTGAACGCGATAAGACCCTCTATGATATGAGAAATCTGGAAAAATGGATCCGGATTATGGATTCTCTCAAACGTTTCCTGAAATACTGATGTCAGGGTGGGAATTATTCTGTCAGCGTTTATGAGTTCCTCTGATAATTCCGGGGCAGCGAGTAGGCTTCCATTTGTGAGCACTGTTAGAAAGTATTCCGGATAGAAAGATTTCAGGTGATCAAGTATCTTTCCCAGAGATGAGGACAAGGTAGGTTCTCCTGATCCCGCAAATGTTATGGTGTCTAATCTGGGATGAGTCGCAAGGTATTCATCAAGATCATCAATTACTTCCTGGATAGGAAAAAAATCCTGCCGTATCCGGGTAGTACCAGGTGTATGGCCGCATTCACAGTAAACACAATTGTATGTACATTTTTTATATGGGACCAAATCTACTCCGAGGGATAGACCAAGTCGCCGGGACAAAACCGGGCCAAAAATATGGGACAGTCTCATATAAGCTCGTAAAAACCTGTGATACTACTCTGAAGCGATTGTGAATGAAGAGAAAATTGTTAGCATTTTGCAGTATTGACGGGTAACGCCCGGGTACATATTCTTTCTTTCGTATCCATATGTTTCTGCTTTAACTAAATAAACACTGGATACGGTAACAATATTCTGATAAGGCAGGGTAAGAGGATCCATTTGTCGTTTCTTATAAATAGTCGGAAATACGATACACTCGTATCGTGAAGACAGTCCTTTATGTTGATGATGAACCTGCACTCCTCGATATCGCACGGTTATTCTTAGAAAAAACCAGCGAATTCAAAATGATATCAGCACAATCAGCGAAAGAGGGTCTGGAGATTTTACAAACTCAACAACCAGATGCGATTGTTTCTGATTATCAGATGACAGGAATGAATGGGATTGAATTTCTCAAAGAGGTCAGAAAAAAGAGTCTTGTTCCCTTTATTATGTTCACCGGGAGAGGGAGTGAGATGATTGCAATGGATGCTACTAACAACGGGGCAGATTATTATATTCAGAAAGGAGCCGATCCCCGAGCCTTATTTGCTGAACTTACCTACAAACTCAGACTCGCTCTTTCGGACCGGAGAGAAGAAAAAGAAGAGCGGATTGCAAAAAAGACAATTCGAACTCTCATCGATAAAACATATAATGCAGTAATTATTCACAATGTAGAAGGTAGAATTCTCGATGTGAATGATAATCTGTTAAAAATGTTTCAGATCACCAGAGAAGAAGCTTTAAAATTTTCAATTTCTGATCTCACCGGTCCCGCATCTCCAACTGATATCAGGTCGGATATTCTGGATGAAGTTCTGGCAGGTAATGATAAATTTCTGGTATGGCAGGCTCGTCGTCCTCATGATGGAACCCTGTTTCAAATTGAAAAGTTTCTGACCCGGATTAATTTCGGACAGAATATGTACATATTATGTAACATACGCGACGTGTCAAAATCCGAAGAAAAACAAAAAAGACACCGGTTGGTTCAATTTGCCTTGGATCATACCGCAGAATCAGTTATTTGTTGTGACATTCAGGGAATAATTATTGCGGTAAACCAAACGGCATTTACTCTGTATCAAGTAGGCCCTGAAATAGTAGGGAAGGGTATCATAGAGTTGGATCCACATATGACTCCCCAGATCTGGGATGATATTCTTCAAACAACCCAGGGGGGTCAGGAGATTACGATTGCTCCGGCGCACACGGAGACTGAAGGAACCAACGGAAGGGGTGGATATCGCTGCAGTAGGTTTTATTTGAATGATTCCTCATTTATTTGCCTATATCTGAAAAACTAATCCTCATTTTTCCGGACTATGAGAAAAGATAATTTCTATGAAAGAAATTGTGGGTACAAATATGCAGATATACCACGTGTTTATCACGTAGTATCAAATACAAGGACAGTGAATTACCTTTTACGGAGTAAGAATTATGGATGTTATTGAGAAATTACAGGATGCATTTCAATATGCATCTGATGGGCTTGTTGGAAAATGGACCCGCTGGATCATCCTGATTATCTCGTCAATTATTTTCCCCTTAATTATCGGGTACTCTCTACGGGTCATGAAAGGAGTTGTTCCCGCTCCAGAACCTGATGATTACCTCGGCATGTTCATTGACGGAATCAAAGTTATCATTATTAATATTGTGTATATGATAATTCCAATGCTCGTCGGGTTCATTTTATTCTTCCTCAGTGGAGGATTTGGGGCTCTCACGATGCTGGGTATGGATGTTTCGAATCCCGGAGCGTATTTTGGCCTGCTCCTTGGATCTCTGGGTATCTCATTTATCATATTTATGATTCTGGCAATTATTTTCAGCCTCTTTGAAATTATCGGTGTGGTAAGATTTGCCAGAAGTGGATCCATGGGAGACGCTTTTGCGCTCAGCGAGATAATGGCAATTATCGGAAACATCGGATGGGGAGCGTACATTATTGCCCTCATTCTGCTTGGAATTCTTATCTTCATCGTCTACTTTGTCCTCTCCCTCATTCCCGTAATCGGATGGTTACTGACTTTGATCATCGGACCTTTCTTCTCCATCCTGGGAGCCCGGTATTATTCACTGCTCTACGATGCAGGGCAATGAAGGAGTCCTTAACTCCTTTCTTTTTTTTATTGTAACTCCCGGTTATCAGATAACAGGTTATTTATTACATACCACATACCTAATCACACATAGTCAACCTCTGATTCGGGCTCATTATGAACGTAGAGATATCTGAGTATTTACTCGTTTTTCAAACAGCAATTCAATGGGTTGCGATTATCCTTTCCGCATCTACTGGTGTGTATGATGCAAGAAGAAATGGATTAGATTATTTTGGAGCCCTGGTAATTGCCGTGATCGTGGCAGTGGGTGGGGGGACCTTAAGAGATCTGCTGCTTGGAAGATATCCGTTATTCTGGCTTCAGGATCCCATATATCTGGTCAGTATTTTTATTGTGGGTGTAATCGGGATCCTTCTCATCCCGATTAGCACAAGTTCGATTTATCAGAAGCCTGCGGTTCATCATGACATCTTTCATGCCGTAACAAGGATGATGTTTGGAACATCCGGATCATTTGCGGTAATTGATGCCCTCGCTCTTGGAATGTGGGCATATTTAGGGACGGTGTATGCTCTAAATAGTGGTGTACCTGCGTTAATTGCACCTATAATGGGAGTTATTACCGCATCATTCGGAGGTGTTCTTCGGGATGTCTTTTTTGCTAAGATCCCGGAGATTTTTCGCCCGGGTCAGTTTTATGCATTAGCATCCGTAGCAGGGGCTTCAGCATATGTGATCTGTTCTATTCTCCTCTTTCCCTATCCTACTGGGTTTATCATGTGTATTTTGATTACGTTTCTTGTCAGAATGGTATCGGTCAGATATAATATTACTAGTTTTTAATTTTTGTCGCCACATCTTACCTTATCGGACATTGGATAGTTGGTTGTAATATTGATGATATATTGAATGTTCTTCCTCCCATCCTATATTTAACCAGCCTCAAGCCAAAAGCATTTTCTTAATCAGGCATAGTAATGACGACAACTGAACTGATACATTTCCGTATGTATATTAATGACTTCCATATGAGGAGATAATATGAACCAACAAGAAAATCTGCGCTGACATATTGTTTTAGGTCTGTTTTCATCGGTAAGAAATATCCCCTGAGAAAAACAATTCATATATTTTTGAGTAGGAACGGGTTCAGGGTAAACTAATCCTAGATTAATGGGTTAATACTCATTCTTTTGATTTTAGCTCGTTCCTTATCCGATATGAGGATTTAATAGAAAACACGACTGGTAGGTATTATGAATCCTGGTCAGATTTCAATTAATGCGAAAATTCACATATCTGAAGATATTAGATCATTTTTTCTCTCCTATGCCAAATTAGGTATTTCACGACAATGATGATCTTAAAAGTAGTTTAAACAGGTAATTCTTCATTCGATAAATTACCAATCGAAAATTACTTCTTTCCATACATATTCTTTTTTGCTGACTATGTCGCCTTACAGGAATTCTTAATGAAATATTGGAGATTTTTGGAAAGAAGAATACCTTTTTTGCAAAAAACTTTCCTTCAAGGCTAATAACCTCATATGAATGTAGGCCAATACTTCTGATTATATTCAGGTACTGAGTCCATTAATAATCCATTGAAAAACCCTGGTTCCCAGAATCATTGCCAAGGTAAACTACCGATCTCTTGCTGTGACATACGATGTGATGTATATGGAAAAATCAACAGTAGCCCTTTTTTAGCCTATTTTTATATAATACTCCATATTACCTTCATTTCTCTTTCCATAGTGGGCATTGTGAGTATAATCTATTGAAAATTGGTATTGCTATCCCACTCTGGAGTTAGAAGAGAGTTGGTAATTCTTTAAGGGATCAACGTGTTGTTTCATTCTCCTCTGCGATCTAACGTCTCATGGCTGACTTTTCATATCTCATAATTTATCACCTTTTGTGAACCTGAATACTCCCTTTGGCACTGATATCTCAAAACGAGCCCCTTTGCCCTGTTCTCCGGACTCTTTGATGGTCATCCCGGTTATTGAGAGAATTTCTCGGGTAAGGAACAAACCGATTCCCTTTTTATCCTCATATTGTCTTTCAAAGATCTTTTCTTTCATCTTATCTGCAATTCCGACCCCATTGTCCTCAAAACTCAGGATGAGTCCGTCTGGTATTTCATGATATGATAGGGAGATCCGGGTGACCGTCTTCCCATGTAGAATAACGTTTTCTGCGAACGTGAAAAAGACATTCTCAAGAAGTGGGTCCGCGAAGATTTCCAGACCTTCTATCACAATATGGCGGGATATATGTGAAATATCTAGATGTGAAATTCCAAAGAGAAAAGATTGGTGAACATTCTGCCATATGGGGGGCTTCAATCCCAGGTTCTGATAATAATGCGCAAATTTAAGCGACTCTGATATTGTCCTGACAAGAGAGATCTCTTCATTCAAGAACCGTGGCAGTGTTTCATCCTGTGCAGTATCCTTTTCCAGTGTCAGGTAACCATTCAGGGAAAAAACTGCGTTCTGGATATCAGAAAAAGCGATGGCGTTTAGCAGGTTTAGTTTCTTTGTTATCATGGACAGAGCGTCCTGCGACATTTTTCGCTCGGTTATGTCAAGGAAGTACCAGACACGTCCATAATTGGTTTCATCAGGCCCGATTACGGGAGATGAATACCTCTCAAGGGTGATTCCTCCTTTCAGATGCACCTCATCAAAACTTTTCTCAGTAGGATTTGCATACAGTTCCTCCACCCGTGAAAGGAACTTTTCAGGCTCGACAAGTGAGTCCAGTACAGACCGGAGTGTCAGATCATCTGATTTCGTTTCCACGATACCAGGTGAAATAGCCCAGATCTCTATAAATCGGTGATTATAATACAGTATTTCCCTATTTGAACCAATAACAAGAATGCCATAAAAAGAGGTATCCTGCTGGGTTTTAAGGATTGTATTGATTCGTTGTAATTCTGTTTTATGATGGTTCAGTTCATCATAATTATGTCGTAGTTCTTCTTCTGTTGCAGCTACTTTTTCATAGGCAGCATGAAGTTCCTCGTGAGCTATTTTTGTCTGTGATACACTCTCCCGTAGAGCAGTTTCCACTTCACGTCGGTGGGCAAGTTCATTCTGCAGATCTACAGTTTTTCTTGTTACCTGCCTTTTCAGTGACCAGTTCCAGAGAATAATGAGAAGAATGATTCCACAAAACGGGATAAGGATCCAGAGCAATATTGGGTAGAGGATTGCGAAAGCCTGTTTCTCTTCATACACTCCGAACCATTTCTGGTAAATTGTATCATACGTCCCTGATTGTTTGACAATTGCCAGACCTTCATTCAGCTGGCTTAAAAGGGCTACATTATGTAAACTGACTGCAAAACAATAATTCCGGGGCTCTATGGGAGGACCGATAATCTCAAGATTGTCAATCTTAAGCTTTTCAGCATGGTATATAGCCTGGAGTTTACCCAGAAGGGCACAGTCATATTGGCCTGATGAGAGAAGGATCAGAGCATCTGCCTGGTTTTCTACCGGAATGATATGATCTGCGCCAGTATGGGCCAGGGCATAATCGTGCATGATATCTCCTTCCTGAACAATAATAGACCTGTTCCAGATATCTTCCGGATTGCGAATATCTGATCCTTTTCGTACAAAGAGTGCATGGGATACCACGATATGAGGAGTTGAGAATTGGACCCAATGAGTACGCTCGGGTGAATAATACATCCCGGTGAGCATGTCAATGGTACCATTCTCAAGATCTGATCTCACCTCATTCCAGGGGCCAGGGCGAATTGTTGCATTGATACCCATGGTTTCTGCAACTGCCATGAAGAGGTCAATATTAAATCCAGTTGGATTTCCATTAGAATCAAGGAATTCATACGGGGGATACCTGTTATCAGCCCTGACCAGAATTGCAGGATGAGAAGATGTGTCTAATACCGCTGATGCAACATCTACGGCCAGGAACATCAGTATCACTATAAGAAAGAAACAAGTACCCTGTAGACGGTTATCGATATTCATGTTTGTTTCCCAAGCCAGTCATGTCAGAACCCTGGTATATCGGGAATGAATGTATCTGAATCCCTGAAAATGTAATAGGACAGAAAGGCAATATAGTTTTTTAAAAATCAGGCTATTATTCTCGAGGTTGCCCAGTGAGATGATTCCCAATGGACAACCTCTATATATCCAACGATTTCTAGGAGAGGAATCAGGAAGTGAGAATTTAATATCTTCAGGTATTTCTGTTCCGATAAAAACAGGTTAAAATTCAATATAAATAGATCTTTTGTGATTGTGAATTATTTAAGTCAGAATGGTTATATGTGATGAGAATTGGAGGGAGTTGTTGAAAAGGTTGAGAGGGGCTGAATCGGTTCACAAATTTTTTTTTCGCGAGTCATGATGATATGAAAAATACCCCAAGATAGATAATCAAATACCGATATGAAAAGGTTTATGAAACTTGTATCTGAAATCTGAAGGATTTACCTGATATTTTGCCTAATAACTCCCAACTGAACTATTTCGTTCTAATTGAATAATGGCTCAAACAAAACGATAAATCCCTGATAGTATTTCCAAAAAAAACTGATAATTTTTTTATTTTCATTCAAAATTTATGAGGTCTTTTTCAGATAGCAAGGAATGCAAACTCTCTGACCATCTATCTCCCGGGTTTTTTCATCGCCAACCATCTCTCCACAGCAGTCACACGATATTGACTTGAATATTCTGGCCTTTTCCGGAGGTCTCATGGTAACTTCTTCGATACGGACTACTTTGTCCAGAGGGGCCTGAAGGATCGCTTCTGATGTCTGTCGCATCATCTCATAAAAGCGTGTTCGCTCCTCTTCTGTTGCCTGACCTCCAAAGACTTTTGGCCGGAGAACGTCCATCTCTTCCCTCCTGGGCATAAAATCGTCAAGACAGGTAGTTACCCGGACTGCTTTGTCAGTCTTTCTGCAATAGAATGTGAATCCGTGTTTCGCATAATCATGGATAATCAGGTTTCCTTTTCCAGCAGTGCATCCGGTAACAACCTGGATTGCATCGACACCACATGCATTCGTCTCGGCGATTGCAACGAGTTCTTCATCTTTTGGACGGTCAACACCAAGTGCCTGCATCGCAGCAATGGCTACCTGGTATCCGCTTGCTAGACCTGGGCAGATATGCCCGTGAAACTCTGCAGCGATATCAAATGATACATATTCTGGCTTTTTTTTCGGGGTGTTATGTTTTGATTCACACATACGTATACTCCATTAGGTTATCTGGCAACTCAACTCTTTTGGATGATGGCTGGGAATAATGCACTTGATCCCTTCGATGGTTCCCATCAGAACCGGAAGTCCGTAGACTTCTTCGATAACATTCGTTGACACATCATCTGCTTTTCCATGGAAATGAATCATCCCTTCTTTCAGGAAGATCATCCGGTCAGCATACCGAAGAGCCTGATTCAGGTCATGCATGGTCATTACTGCGGCAATCCCATGTTCACGAACAATCCCGACAATTGTTGAGAGGATTTCCACCTGGTTTTTCAGATCCAGGCTGCTGGTTGGTTCATCCAACAGAAGAATTCTTGGTTCCTGGACCAGGGCTCGGGCAATCGCAATTTTCTGGAGTTCTCCACCACTCATCTCATCGATGTAAGAAAGCCGGAGATGCTCCATTGAGAGCCTGGCAAAGACCGCATCAACAATCTTCATGTCCCTTGCTGATATGTCCCAACCGATATGCGGGCGTCGTCCGAGAAGAACTGCATCAAACGCAGTAAGTCTTCCGGACTCAACCCTCTGGGGAACATACCCTGCTCTCCGGGCAATCTCCAGGGTATCAAGACTCCCAATCTCCGCTCCGTCTAGATATACACTTCCGGATTTAGGTTTGATTATCCGGTTCAGACATTTGAGAAGCGTGGTTTTTCCAACCCCGTTCGGTCCTAGTACTGCTACGATCTCTCCGTGATTTACTTCAAATGCAATGTTATGTAAAACCTCATGATTCCGGTACAAAAACCTGAGTTCCATCGCATTCAGGATCATCTCCGGTACCCCCTGATAATCAGGTAAATAAACACGGGTGCTCCCATAAAAGCAGTAAGAACTGCAACGGGAAGTACATACGGGGCGACAATAAGTCGGGCAACCGTATCAGATGCTAGAAGAAGAATCCCTCCCATAACGCAGGATCCGGGTATCAGAAACCGTTGATCATCGCCAATAATTCGTCTTACCATATGGGGGCATACGAGTCCGACAAATCCGATAACTCCAAGAAACGCCACAATTACTGCAGTAATCATTGCAGCAATAGTCATGCCGAACAATCGGATCCTTTCGACATTTACCCCTAGTCCCTGGGCAGTTTCATTCCCGGCATCGATAGCATTGTAATTCCACCGGTTCGCCATAA
The DNA here is from genome assembly GCA_964624045.1 of uncultured Methanospirillum sp. GTDB lineage: Archaea > Halobacteriota > Methanomicrobia > Methanomicrobiales > Methanospirillaceae > Methanospirillum. The sequence goes on from CAZUXC010000012.1 coordinate 82,833, forward strand.
AATAGATGGTTGACGCGATAACCAGCACCGTCATCAATCCGAGTTCAGACCAGCTGGCCCGTCCGACATCTCCAAACGTCCAGAATACCACCGCTGCAAGCTGGGTGTCTGAAGCAAAGTACTGCAAAAACATGGTTCCGGCAGTAAACAGCGATGTGAGTGCAACACCAGTTAACACCATTACCTCAGGAGAGGCTCCCCGGATTTTTGATATCATCAGGATTATGGCAGTTGCAATCATGCAAAAGATAAATGCCATGATTGTGGTGATATACGGGTTATTGATAGTGATAGCTCCGGCAACAGTCGAGTGGATCTGACCGGTTCCAAGAAGAATAACTGACACTGCCGCACCGAATGCCCCAGCGTTTGAGATACCCAGAGTAAAGGGAGAGCCAAGGGGATTTCTGAGAATTGACTGCATTGCTACTCCTGCTACAGAGAGACCCACTCCGGCAACAATAGCTGTCAGGGCCTGCGGAAGACGTATGTTCCAGATGATGGTATCCCATTTATGATTGACATTGTGCCCAAGCAGGGTGAGCAGGACATCATAGGGGGGGATCGATACTGCTCCGACTGATATCGAGAGGATCAGGAGCAAAAAGAGTAATACTATGCCTGCACTAATGCAGACTAGCTTCATCCTGATGTACCCCAGATAATCAGCCGGGATTTTTCCATCAGCAAAGTGCATGCAAACTCCGCAGAAAATAAGGATGAATACCGGTAGTATTCATACCTGTTTCAGATCGTAAGTTTGGTCATTCCCAGGCTCTTGTATTGAGAGTTCATCTCCTTAAGCGGAGATGATCCGAGGAATGTAGTCATGATTTCATTGGCTTTCGCTTCGGGATCGATGTCAGTGAATTTGTCCGGGTACACTGTCTTTCCAATGAAATAGGCATCAGCAAGGACATTTTCAAAGTTTGTGCTATAGAAGTTATAGGGAAGGACTCCGTAAACATTTCCTGCTTTCACTGCTTTCAGATCTGCAAGAGTTGAATCGGTTTTCAGCTCCCCGATACCTCCTTCATTGTCACTTTGGATCGTTCCGATATCCATGAACAGGTAGTCAGGATCCCAGTCAACGATAGCTTCCTTTGCAACATCCGCATGAAGGGTGCCCATTTTTCCGGCAACGTTCTTTACATTTGTCCAGAGGAATGGCGGGTATGCTGGTTCGGTTGAGATGATTCCATGTGCTCCTGCATAACTGACACCACCAACATATGCGGTTTTCTGTTCAGATTCAGTAATACTTGCAGTTCTGGTCTTCAGGTCAGCAATGGTGTTCTCAATGTATGCGATGAGTTCTTCAGCCCGGTCAGATTTTCCGGTAATCTCACCCATCTGCCTGAGAGTTGCAAACATTTTTTCCTGCTCTGCATCAGATACCAGAGATCCGTATGGCATAAGAACCACCGGGATGTTGGTTTTTGCAGAGAGTTCATCTCCTTCTGCAGCACCGGTAGATCCAATCTTAAAGATTAATTCCGGATCCAGTGCGATGATCTTTTCTGGATCATCTTTTCCTCTAAACTCTCCAATGAGCGGGAGATCTGTAAACCGGGGATTCGTCAGGGCATATCCCCGGGCATCCATCTTCTGTGCTTCTTTTTCGATACTGTCAACTCCGACTACCAGATCTTGTGCACCAAGGTAGGTCAGGTATCGCAGACATCCGGATCCAGAGCAGATAACTTCTTTCGGTTCAGCCGGAATGGTTACGGATCGGCCAAATCCGTCGGTGATCGTCTTCTCTTCTCCGGAAGCATCTGCTGCCATACAGGCATGTACTGCAAAAAATGCAAGCAGGAGCAGCCCGGTTAGAATTATGGTACTATATTTTGTCATAAACATCAATCTCATTTTTCAAAAGGTGGATGCCATTATAACATTCCCAAAACCTTGTAGGGGTTATTTCCGGCAGTCTTCAGTTTTGTCAGCTTTGCTTCATCAACTGTGAATTCTTTCAGGGTTTTAATGACTGATTCAGGCTTTTTGACATAGTCTATCATCCCGATATCCTGAATGAGTTTTGGAGCCCAGGATGGACCAGTCCAGTTGGCAACGCCTACTTCCTCGCTGATTGTATCAAAGTCAAATCCGAGAGCAATACCCTGACCTTTTTTGGCAGTATCATTCCACTTGATGATGATACCAGCTGGCCTGATGCCATATTTCGCCTTGATCGCAGCTTCATCCTCAGGACTGAGTGCCATCACGAACATGCTGTTTTTGCCCGGGGTGCTGTCCCAGATCATCTGGAATGCGTCCTCTTTACACCAGTTCGGGGATCCGATATCCACATAAATTTCAGAAGTATTTGTTATCGGGAGGTTCTTTTCCACGTACTTAGTGATCATGTACCCGCTGGTAACCCCCGGACAGAGATGATCATGGAAGGCTGCAGCATTCATAAAGTCATACGATGCTCCATGAGCCCAGACATTGGAAAGGCCGATAAGAGAGAATTCATTTCCGCCAAATTTCTTCTTGGTAAAAGTCGTGTTCCCATCATTCGGCTTTGCAAGCATTGCATCAAGATCTGCTACAATCAAAGAGACTTGAGAGAATGCTTTGTCTGCAGGAAGTGATGCACGATCTTCTGCACCTAGGGCATAATATGAAGAATCAGGTTCCAGATATGCTGCCATGCCGGTTTCTTTGTTATAGAAGTAAAACCAGAGAGGTTTCCAGTTTGGCCGGTTCACCTGAAACAGATTCCCATTCCCGTTACTCAGCCCGGAAGTCTCAAAGAGACCGGTTAAGGCTCTCTCTGTGGTAACTCCTTTTATCTGAGCATGTCCGGCATTGGTGAGAGCGAGAATATTTTCATCACCGGCGCTGAATTTCAGCAGGTCCATCCCCACAGTAGCAGCCCGGATCCCGAGATCATATGCCAGATCATCATCAGCAACCCCTCCGGGTATACTTCCGATGATGACAAGGGCCATCAAGCAAATCACATATTTCATCATGTCTTCTGTCACCCATCCGGGGTGTCTGATGCCAAAGAGTTGATATAAATGATAAGAAGATTTTTTCTTTCTATCAAATCATATCAAAAAATTTCACATCGGAGATAGTGATACTAAAATACTAATAATTATAACTTTTGAAACACTTTCGAATATTTACATATGTGAATAAGAAGAAACTTGGTGTATTTTTTTTTAAAAGAAAAATCACCTGATGCAATTTTATGCAAAAATTTTATTCTGAATAAAAAATTCAAAGTATTCTAAGTAATAAAAAATATAGGAAAAGCATATTTTTTCACATATATGAAAAAAAGTTAAAAGATACATATCATATGATGCTCTTTACCAGTTTTGCTTGAGCCTGATACTTGTGGTATTAACATACAAGAAGTTATTTGGAGATAAGGGAAGAATTGAGGTGTCACTCTTGGTGAAAAAGTTGAATCAGAAGAGGAGATTGATCGGTTATTACCAGCTGTTGTCATAGCAGGTTAACGAATCATAAAAAAAAGATCCAAAAACCGAAATGGAATGATATCCCGGATCGATGCAGACCCGGATAATCATCTATGGGAAATTGCGATTATTTCTTTTTTTCTTGAATTGGGACTCTTTATACCTGAATAATTCTCTCATTGACTAATTTCAGATGTTCATATTTATTTCTCTGCGATGATAACCAGCCCATAGGGATGAGCAATGACCTCAACATGTGAGAATTGTATGCCAGACAGGATACTTTCTATCTCCTCTTTCCGGTACGCAGCCTGAACCGACGTTTCAAATCCTGCTTTGATCTCTGGTGATTTGCAAGATTTTTGCATGAAATGGAAGATATCCAGAGAAAGGTCTCTTCGAAGATCTGAAATTATGGCTCTCCCTCCGCATTTCAGGACGCGGTAAATTTCTGAAAATACCTCTCCTGCATTTTCCCATTCATGGAGTGAGCCATTAGAAAAAGCAAAATCAAATGTTTCATGAGAAAATGGCATCTTTAATGCATTTCCCTCCTGATATGTTACTCTTGTGGACAGGTCATACTGTATCGCATTCTTTTCAGCCAGCCTGATCATTGCCGGACTGATTTCAAGACCGGTGAGAGTTGTTTCATTTGTTCTTTTCAACCATTCAAGTCCATAATATCCCGGGCCTGGTCCGATCTCCAGTGCATGATCCCCTTCTCTTGTTGATTGGACAAGATCATCAACGGGAAGATGCCCCTGGTCACGCAGGCTTCGTTGCATCTGATCATAAGACCCTACCGTAATTTCGTCCTGGATTCCATCTGATGTTTCAGGGATTCTAGTTTCAAACATGATTGATTCTTCCTTGAGCATGTGGGACACCTGGTAATTCAGGTACCGTTCATCAACAACTTCTTCCAGCCGGAGGAGCTTTCCATCTCTCCAGGTAATTAATGGTACCCGGTTTATCCCCCGATTCTGTCTGATTGATGCAACTGATGCAGCAAATGACAGCGTATCATGCACTCCGGAGAACCGGGCACACAGAATTGCAAATTGGGTCTGTTCATCAGGGGAAAGATTGGATAAATGGGATTCAAGAAATCCATAGATCTTCTCTTCTGTCTCCAGAATCCATAGTTCACCTTTTTCAGATGGAATTACCTGGATACTCCTTCGATTTTCAGAATTCTGGACTCTTATTACGTATCCCTCCCGTTCCAGATAATTGACTAAATCTGTCGCAGAACTGGGAGTTATATCCAGCATACTTGCAATGTCCCCCATACATACCCGGGAAAAGTATGATGTGTAGAGAATTTCAATTGCCCCGGGGCTAAGGACATTTTTTCGACCCCGGTCTGTTCCAAAAAGCATGCTGATTGCCGTAGAGAGAAATCCAAGAGACAGTCTGAGCTGTGAAGTTGAGTCCATTATGCACATAATAAGGATATCCGTAATTAGATAAATATTGCGGATAGCCGTAATAATTTTGTTCATCTGTTGATGCTTAGTAACCCATCCGGAGTATCGGTCTAATGTCCTTCACTCCTGTCTGCAGTTAGCCCTTCTTCGTTACAGGGTGTGAAAGTCACTTGTAAATTACCAAAACAAAGGAAATCAACGAGGATTCTGATTTCCATCTGGGCTCCTTAAAAGACAAGTATCTCCATTCATCTCTTTCAGGTTCTGGAAAAATCATACCGGGGTAACTTGTTCGGTTTTTGTCCGCACTTACCGAAACATTTGTCGTACATTTGATCTACATTTTTGGAAAATTTTTTTTTTTTTAGAAACTCTAAAATCATAACTGGATACATTAGAGAAAAATTTCGATTTGAAAAAATTTGTAGCATATTTGAGACACTATTAGGTCTTTCAATATTGTTAGACTAAGATATAGAAATATATAGGTGTAGGAGTAATTTGAGATAGATGTTCAGCAGACAATGTCTGGCTGACTGGTAATCTTCCTGTTCTCACCATCCTATCAGACATGGATTGAGAACCGGCGACAATCTACATGATTAATCATGTTGGTGGTGAATAATGGCCGAAGATTTCGAAGTAAAACTCGCAAAAAAATCTTACACTCCTGATCCTTCATACCAGGAGGGTGCAGCTCTTGGAGATTACAAAGTAGCATATGCTGATTTCCTTGCAGATCCTGAAGCATTCTGGAATGAAAAAGCACAAGAGCTCGATTGGATCAAACCCTGGGAGACGGTACTGAAGTGGAATCACCCTTATGCACAGTGGTTCGTTGGAGGAAAACTCAATATCACTGCAAATTGTCTGGATCGTCAGGTAAAAAACGGAAGACGTAATAAACTTGCTCTGATCTGGCGGGGAGATAATGGAAAAGAAGAGGTATACACCTATCGCCAGCTGTATCGGGCAGTTATGAGGTTTGCAAATGCATTGAAAAAGCTCGGTGTTACCAAAGGTGACCGGGTCTGTCTGTATATGCCTCTGGTCCCGGAACATGTGATCGCTATGCTTGCCTGCGCTAGGATAGGTGCAGTTCACTCTATCATCTATGCCGGATTTGGAGCTGAAGCACTTCACTCCCGGATACTTGATGCACAGGCGAAAATCGTCATCACTGCTGATGTCGGATATCGCCGAGGCAAAGCGGTAGGCCTTCGAAACATCGTAGCAGATGCAGTCAGGAATGCATCCTGTGTCGAAAAAGTCATTGTGCTGAGTAGGGAACGATCTCCGCCTGATCTCCATCCTGAAATGGAAGTTGACTTCTATGCCGTTCAGAAAGGGATTGAGGATGAGTGTGCTCCTGAAGAGATGGATGCCGAAGATCCGCTCTTTATCCTGTACACCAGTGGAACCACAGGACAGCCCAAAGGCATTGTTCACACCTGTGGCGGCTACATGGTCGGTACGCATTACACCTGCAAATACATCTTTGACATGAAAGAGAACGATGTCCACTGGTGTACTGCAGATCCCGGATGGATTACCGGCCATTCCTATATCGTATACGGGCCGCTCTCTGTCGGAGCAACGGTAGTAATTACTGAAACAACGCCGGATTACCCGGACCCGGGTGTCTGGTGGAACCTGATAGAAGATCTCGGGGTTACGATCTTCTACACGGCGCCGACTGCTATCCGAATGTTTATGCGGGTAGGGGAGGAATGGCCTAATAAATATGACCTCCGATCCCTCCGAATCATCGGATCAGTCGGTGAACCCCTCAACCCAGAGGCGTTTGAGTGGTATTACCGGGTTATTGGAATGAATCGATGCCCAATACTGGATACCTGGTGGCAGACTGAGACCGGTATGCATATGATCACCACCCCACTGGGACAACCAATGAAACCCGGATTTGCGGGTCTTCCCATCCCCGGAGTTGTCGCAGATGTGGTGGATAAAGAAGGAAATCCCGTCCCTGCAGGACAGGGAGGACTTCTGGTATTGAAACGCCCGTGGCCTTCGATGATGAGAACGGTGTATGGAAATGATGAACGATATCGCACCTACTGGAATCAGATCCAGGATTACTACACCGTTGGCGATCTTGCGGTAAAGGACGAGGACGGGTATATCATGGTGCTTGGCCGGGCAGATGATATTATCATAGTTGCCGGACATAATCTCGGGACGGCAGAAGTTGAATCAGCACTGGTGGAGCATGAATCCGTAGCAGAAGCTGCGGTCATCGGTATTCCGGATGAGATAAAAGGACAGGCGGTCAAAGCGTTTGTCACCCTGATCAAGGGATACGAACCGAGCGAGAAACTGGTGTCAGAACTGATGTATCATGTCAGAATGACCATCGGTCCAATTGCAATGCCAGCAGACATTGAATTCATGGAAAAATTACCAAAAACCCGGTCAGGCAAGATCATGAGGCGGCTTTTAAAAGCTAAAGAGATGGGAGTGAATCCGGGAGATATCTCAACACTGGAGGAATAATCCTCCAATTATATGGAGCATACATTATGGCACAACCGACTGAATCTCAAAAAGACCTTCGCATATTAGGGATGGAACCTGAAACAGGCAGATGGCTCCTGATCATTCTGGGTATGGCAACCAATCTCTGTCTGGGCACCATTTACTCATGGAGCGTCTTTGTCGGCCCTTTAACGGAATATTTTTCCAAAAGCCTCGGGCAACAGGTTACTGCTGGGGAAATCCTCATGCCTTTCTCAGTTTTTCTAGCCTGTTTTGCCATCGCCATGCCACTAACCGGGAAATCCCTTGATAAGTATGGTCCGCGGAATATTCTCATAGTAGGCGGTGTTCTCACCGGACTTGGATGGCTGCTTGCTTCAACGGTCAGTTCAGTTCAGATGCTTTATGTGATGTATGGAGTAATTGGCGGGATGGGTGTTGGTATTGCATACGGGGCTCCGGTTGCAGTTGCTGCCCGGTGGTTCCCTGACCGAAGAGGTCTTGCAGTAGGGCTCGTACTCCTTGGATTTGGATTTTCTGCGTTTGTCACGGCAAATATCGCAGGCATGCTCATATCCTCTATGGGAGTGATGGAAACCTTCCGGGCTTTCGGTATTACCTTTATCGTACTAACAGTGCTATTGGCAATTCCTCAGCGGTTTCCCCCTGCAGGGTGGAGGCCGGCAGGATGGGAACCATCTGCAGCGGCATCATCAACCGCGACACGAGACTTTTCATTACCGGAGATGATAAGAACCCGGGCTTTTTACGGCCTCTGGATCTGTTATTTTATCGGATGTCTCGCAGGCCTGATGGCGATCTCAATCGCGAAACCGGTAGGAACTGAGGTTGCCCATGTAGCACCTGCCCTTGCGACTATGCTTGTCGGGTTTTTTGCCGTCTTTAACGGTGGCGGACGGCCGGTATTTGGCTCTCTGACTGATAAACTGACTCCAAGAAATGCAGCCATTATCTCATTCGGCCTTATCATGGTTGGATCCGTTCTTCTAACCGTTGCTCCGTCTGTTCCGGTATATGTTATCTCCTTTGCACTTTTGTGGGGGTGCCTGGGAGGATGGCTTGCAATTGCTCCAACGGCGACAGCCAGTTTCTTCGGGACTTCGGATTATCCGCGGTGTTACGGAGTGATCTTCCTGGCATACGGTGCAGGGGCTATTGCAGGTCCACAGCTTGCAGGTCTGATAAAAACTGGCACGGGATCTTATCTTGGCGTATTCCCCGTTGTTATTGTCCTCGCGATCATCGGTATGGGTATTGCATACCTGACCCTTCGGCGACCTGAATAACTCTCCTCTTTTTTTTTCCTACCATTCACTGGAGGTGGAGTTTAAAGGTGATAAGCCAGGATACTTCCTTACTACTCGTCACCTGAAACACACTCTTTAGAGATGATGGGAAAAGGAGTATTCCCTCATGTTTCAAAATGTTGATGAATGACTACAATTTCGGTTTCATGAGTAATTCCACATTTTTTACGGGGTTCTCTCATATCTCATGAAAAGACAACATTCGAGTAGAAGCGTCATAGATACCTGACGCGAGGAGGTAACAAAAAGGGAATGCGAAGAGATAATCGCCAAAAAATCGCCTGATCGTACCACTCATAACCGGTCGTACCAGTACATAACGAGGCATACCACACAAAGTTACACTGCCTCTCTTTTGTCTGATTTTCCTGTAATTTTCTATATTTCCCGTAATTTCTATTCCATCCTTTGGATTAATCCTGAAAGATGTCAGGTTATGGAAATCTTTGGGGAAGGAGATATGCAAAAAGATATGGGAAATGAACATAGAATTTCTATTCATTCAGAAATGACATGAATCCCAAAAAAATTTTGTATTTGGATTTGCAATCCTAACCTCCAATGGGTATAATTCATGCGTAGCGATTTTTCTCAATTATCAGTCTCTAATCTGCCCCTATCACAATTTCCACTATGCCATCTTCAACACACATTCCATCCGTGATGCACAGACTCTGCAGAACATTACTCGTAGATGATGAACCTGTGATCCTGGACATTACGAGCAAATTCCTGAAACGAACGGGAGGATTGAGACGACTTGCGGTAATTCAGCAACTGAAGCCTACAAGATTATACAAGAACAGGAAATCGATTTGATCGTATCTGATTATGATATGCCAGATATGAATGGAATCGATTTTCTCATCTGGGCGAGAAAAAATGGATACTCAACTCCATGTATCCTCTATACCGGAAGAGGGCATGAAGAAGTGGTTATTGAAACGCTTAACAACGGCGATTCATTATCTTCGCAAAGGAGGAGAACCGGAATTTCTGTATGCCGAGCTCATAATTATTATCAGCTAGGTTGCTGAAAAAGGCCGGTCTGAAAAGGAAGTACGGGAGAAAGAACACCTAATCTCCTCTATTTTTCAACATCTTCCCGATCCCACCAATGCCATTGGTCTTCAGAGGAAAATAATTGCATGGAACCGGGCTTTGGAACAGTTACCGGCATCACCCGTGAATATGGAGAAAAGGTATCTGATTACAAATTTTGTCTTCCTTTTTCCTCGACTATCCAAAGTGTCCCTGCTGATACTTTACTTGGAATGCGGGAAAACCTTCCCGAAGATTTTACGCTCTTACTTAGAACTCATGAGATGATTATGTGTGAATTATACCGGGAAAGTATCGATAAAAATCCGGTAACCTATTGGATAAAGACATCCTGTCTCTTTAACGGGTCAGGTGCATTGATTGGAGTGATTGAATCTCTCAGGGATGTTATCGCTGAGAAAATAGCCCAATCTGATCTGATGAGAATGAATAGGTATCACCGGACATTAATTAGAAGCTCATATTGATCCGTTCATTACCGTTGAAATGGATCTCATTATTAGCGATGTAAATAATGCGAGGTATCCTGTATCTGAAGCCCGATTGAGGCAATAATTGGTACATCGTTTCATTCTTTGTTTGTTGAGGCTAAACTGGTAGAAGAAGTTAGCAGGAAAATACTTAGTCAAACTTCTCATATTCATAATTATCCTCTGAATCTAAAGACAAACCATGGAATAATTCCGATCTTTCTTTTTGCAACTCCGTGCCCGGATGAAGACCAAAACGGGGAGAAGATTTTTGCAGAAATACAGGAAAGACAAAAGACAAAATGAAAGAATCGTATCGTCAACGATAAGAAGAAGTTTATGTAAGCACTTGATATTTCGGGTTTAACTTCTTCTATGATTTTCCAGTTTATGTGTACGAACAATCATTTCGGGATGTTCATGAACGAGGGAATCGATAAACTGAACTCGGGATCTCTTCTTGGACGGTTTCTCAGATTTTGTTACATCTCCTCATTTTTCGTCAACTGACCCTTTGAAAGTTCTTTTCTTGGTGAATGATTCAGAAACCTCTGCAGACATACCGGTATGTCTTCTTCTTTTATTCCTCGTATAGATGATTTTGTTCCCATAATACTCCAATTTTCGAGGATTTACTCCTCTTTCCCTATGGCACTGCATTCCAAATTTTCCATGAGAGGGCATCGGATTACCGTGCACATACTGACATAGTCATTTCGGGACAGTTGTATTGATCCCAAAAAATTTACGCATTGGAAAAAATATCCAAAAACACTGAATGAAAAGGCGAAGGAAGGAAATTGCCCATACCTCCAGCTCCTAAATTTTCCGGCCTGATTCACCAAGGAAAATTATGGAAAAGAAACAAAATGCCGTGACTAAGAAAAATAGTAAAAAAATTTTAACAAACAAAAATTTTGGTCAGGTAACGAAAAATACAGCTAAATAGAACTCTCAGCATATCAAAAGTTTGATGATTGCCCCTTAGTATCTCCCGATTCTTCAAGGGGTATAATAGAAGAGTTTTTTCGAAATAATGGAGGAGGAACACGGATAACAAACGCAGCCCCTTTGCCGAAAAATCCCTGCTCTTCTATCTGCATACCGCCGGATGAGAGAATCTGGTCAACAATAGCCAGCCCTATGCCTGAGTTCCTGCCTTTTTTGGGCCGGAATATTGCATGTTTCTTGTCGTGATCAATTCCGGAACCATCATCCCGGATACACCAGATAAGATCAGACCCCTCATACCGATAATCACAAGAGATATTCCTGACTGGTTCACCATGACGAATCGAATTTTCTATCAAATTATAGGCGACTTTTTCCAGGATAGGATCTGCATAAATCTCAATGTCATGTAGGTTATTTTTTAACTGAATATCCTCCGTCTCAAGACTTTCTGCCGCTCTTTCTATGAGTTGTCCAAGATTCAACCAGACTTTGGTCATGGATCCTGGAATGAGCAAGTCACTGCTTCCTGATATTTGACGGTGCATCGATGAGACAATGGATTCAATCCGGGTGAGAATTGCTCCGGTTCCATTGCCTGAATCATGTTCTCTCATCAGATCAAGATATCCATATAACGCCGTGAGTGCATTCAGAAGATCATGCCGTGTCAGAGCAGAAAGGATTTGAAAATTTTGATCTTTTTCCTTGATAGATCCCTGCATTTCAACTGATGAAACCTGAAGTGCAGATTCAGCAGGCTCATTCCATGGAATTCCGGCATCCTGCATTTTTATAAAGATATTCAGGGCTTTACAGGTATTTACTCCGGATGGTGTCTCTAGAAAGCGAACCAGGTTTCCTATCGCAGTAGTGGTAACCGGAGAGAGTTCGTGCTCAATAATACATGCTTCCGTATCTGCAATTTCATGGGATACACCAATAAACTCAAAAAACCGACGAAGCGTTTCATGTCTGATATGGACGATTTCCCCGTGTATGCGTCCCTGTGGGGTCAGGTATACCCCTTCATATCGTTTCCAGATAACCAGGTTTATCTTCGCTATCTTCCCGACCATCTCCACGACAGACGAAGGAGATACTTTGAGGGTCTTTGCTATCTCACAAGTACGTGCATAACCCCGGTCTTTACTCAGAACAAAAATTGCTTCGAGGTAGTCTTCCATAGTCTGGGACAACCTCATCTTTGTTGATTTCATCTATACCCCTCCTCACCATAGCCATTCCACGTTCCGTCATCTCAATTCTCATTGGATTTCCTGCCTTTACTGCTTTACATGAACACCGGCATGCGACACAGTGGGAGCCTCTTGTTGCACACGGACAGTCACCATGATCGGGCTGCTCGCTTTTTTTCAGATATCCGGTGCTGCAAAGCATTTCTACCCATCCATGAAGTGAAGTCACCGGGACGCCCATCTGAAGGGATAACTCAGACAATAAGCATCCCCCATGTGAATTGATATACCCAAGAACTTCAAGCCCTTCACTCATGAGAATTCACCTCTCTGAGCACATCCGAAAAGAATCTGACGAATTGAAGGATATATCGGAATTGCCAGAATTGCACCCCAGATAAACCCGGACCCAATCATAGAGGCGAAGTCAGCTGGTTCTCCTTCTATCAGCAGTGAAACGATATTTGCTCCGGATATGAGAAACGTACAGACTCCAAAGATCAGGAGCAATAGCAGTCCGGTATATCCATATTGAACCCAGTGTGCACGATCTTTTCGTCCTTCCCGTATACCGGTGATGAGAATTGCTCCGATTAACAGGAGAATACATCCCCCGGGAATATCAGCAGTAACTGGTGAATCTATGATAAGGCCGATGCCTTCTCCGATGGAAAGAAGTCCCATCATGAGGGTAACTGCGGCTATCACCGCAGTCCAGAGATATAAGTTTGTGTGAGGAAATCGGTTTTCTGACATTTTTACACTCCCATAATTACAGATCCAATAACTTTGACAACGAAGGCCAGGACAAACGCTACCAGTATGCCCCAACCAAGAGCGATACCGGTCCATTTCCAGGTTCCCATCTCCTGTTTCACAACTCCAAGTGTTGCAACACAGGGGAGGTAGAGGAGAACAAATACCATGTATGCAAGGGCGGTAGCTGGTCCGAGTGTAGGATCTGCAGCGAGCGAGGTGGCGAGAGAATCTTCTCCACCGTACAAAGTACCCAGAGATCCGACAACAACTTCCTTTGCGATAAATCCGAAGATCAGACCAACTACCAGCTGCCAGGTAAATCCAAGTGGTGCAAACAGGGGCTCAGCCAGATGCCCAAGCATTCCTGCAATACTGTCGGCAGAGCCATATTCTACACCGAATGGCAGGGTTGCTAAAACCCAGACAACCAGAACGCCACCAAATATTACGATACCTGCCCGTTGGAGATATTCGCGACCCCGGTGCCACATGTGGAGTGCAGCGGCTTTTATGGTAGGACTCCGGTAAGGTGGAAGTTCCATGATAAACGGTGATGGTTCATCACAGAAGACGAACCGCCGAAACAGGAGTGCGGTACCTATGGCAGCCAGGATTCCCAGAACATACAGGAAAAATATTACTGTCCCTGCCTGAGCTTCAAAGAATATCCCGGCTAGTAAAACATATACCGGCAGACGGGCTGCACAGGACATAAACGGAATTGAGATGATGGTAATGAACCGATCAGCCTTACTCTGCAGCGTCCGGGTAGCCATGATTGCAGGCACGTTACAACCAAATCCTATCAGAAGCGGAATAAACGATCGTCCGTGCAGACCGATGGAATGCATCAGACGGTCCATCACAAATGCTGCTCTTGCCAGATACCCGGAATCTTCCAGAAGCGAGAGTAGCAGAAACATGATAAAGATACTGGGGACAAAGCTGAAAACTGTCCCGAATCCACCGATTACTCCATCAGAGAGGAATGATGTTACGATTGGACCCAGTTCAAGTCCTTGCAGTGATTCGCTCATCGATCCAAATAGTACTTCAAGCCCTGCGGCAAATGGTGCTGAAGCACTGAAGGTTAACTGAAAAGCAAACCACATAAATGAGAGAAAAATCGGAATCCCAAACAAGGGATGAGTAAGCACCTGATCCAACAGGTCTGTGGGCATAACTCTTCGAATAGAGCAGGATACTGCACATCCGTTGACCTGCTCTGCCAATTTATACCTGGCAAGCATCATGTCCTGGATAAATCCATCAATATCTGCGGGTTCACAGGTATCGATAACCGGAATAATGAGGCCTGCTGAATGAATTCGCTCTAAGATATGTTCATCTCCTTCAAGGAGACGTATTGCTGCATATTCAGGAGTCAGGTTATTGATATGTAAGGTATGTTCCTTCAGAAATACGCTGATTTCTGCCAGACGTGACTTAATTGTTTGAGAGTACTGGACTGAACATTGATTTTCTGGTTTTTTCCTGGTTACTGCGATAACAGATGTGAGTAAATCTTCAATGCCTTTTCCCTGGCTTGCAACGATTCTGACTACCGGTAGGCCAAGAGTGTGAGATAAACAGTCTGCATCAATGAAGACTCCTGATTCTTCTGCGAGATCGGTCATATTCAGGGCGATGACCATAGGAAGACCAATCTCCAGTAACTGGGTGGTCAGGAACATATTTCGTTCAATATTGGTCGAATCAACAACCTGAACGATTACATCAGGATGGGAGGTAAGGAGTGCATCACGGGCAACCTGTTCATCAGGGGTGAAAGCACTTAAACTGTATGTTCCCGGGAGATCGCAGATCTGAAAGGTAGTGTCACCTGACTTCCGATTCCCTTCTTTGATGTCTACCGTCACACCCGGATAATTTCCTGTATGCTGGTACACTCCACATAAGGAGTTAAACAGTGTTGTCTTCCCTACATTGGGATTTCCTGCTAACAAGAAGCGAATTTCTTTCATTATGCACCTTTGATGAGTTTGACCAGAACCATGCTGGCAGCTCCGGTCCCGAGTGCATACCGGCTTTCTTTAATCCTGACTATCACCGATTCATTCGCTTTTTGAATAACGGTCAGTTCTTCTCCTATGGCGATACCAAGTTGCCCAAGGGTGTTGGTCAGATATCCGGATCCACAGATATGTTCTATCTTCACCCGGTCACCTGAATTCATAAAACTGAGGGGAACCAGGGTCATCACTCCGCTCCATCAAGCGAAACGCTAATCATTGCAGCTTCTGATCTCCGAATGGAAAGTTTATATCCTCGAACCAGACATTCTGCAGGATCCCCCAGCGGAGCCCATCTGACAAGTTTCAGAACTGAACCGGGGAGTACTCCCATTTCCATTAGTCTCCGCTTTACCAGAGTATCCCCTGAAATTTCAGTGATGAGAGCTGATGATCCCGGGAGCATTTTTTCAACAGTAATAGTTTTCATGTTACTACATACAAGTTTTGATTAGTCTAAATTAGCTAGAGACTACATATATATTTTAGTACCAACTATGACTGAAGAAGAGAGTTTCAGCAGGTTAACGCAGTGGGTTACGGATGAGGAAGAATGACACGCAAAAATGGTGTAACTGAAATGCACTCTGTTAATTATATCTCAAATATCAGCCGTATTGCGATAAACGTACTCAAAATACAAAACTATGGAAAAATATGACTGATGAAAAACGATCAAAGCGACATGAAGATCTGCTTGAAGATATCTTTGAGATCTCACAGGAAAATTGGAGACACAGAATTTTGAGATACCATACGACAGTATTGGTATCAGTGGCAATTATGAAGTTCGGGTATTTCAGGGAGCAACGGGCCTTGCGGTAGTGAATTTTATTGATTTTTCTGAACGTAAACGGACAAATGATCTATTACATTCTTCCTATGAGGAGATCGCCGCAAATGAGGGGAACTCAGACATCAGTACAAGGAACTGAAAAATGCTCAGGAAAAACTTGAGCAGAAACAGGAGCAGCTGGAGGCTATCACCCGAACAATTCCCGGAGCGGTATACCAGTTCTATGCAAGACCTGGTGGAGAAATGGGGCTTTATTACGTCAGCAACCGTGTTATGGATCTATTTTGTATAAATAGCAACCCGGATGGCTTTTTTGAGCGATTTACGAAATGTGTGGATCCACAGGATCGTTATGCCTTCATTCAGTCGATTTCTGATGCTACATCAGTAGGCA
Source organism: uncultured Methanospirillum sp. (assembly GCA_964624045.1). GTDB lineage: Archaea > Halobacteriota > Methanomicrobia > Methanomicrobiales > Methanospirillaceae > Methanospirillum. The sequence goes on from CAZUXC010000012.1 coordinate 99,197, forward strand.
GGCCCTGGCAGTACGAAGGACGCTTCAAAAAACCATCAGGAGATGAAATGTGGTTTCAAGGAATGTCGCATCCAGTCAGGCATGGGAGTGAAAATTTTTTCAACGGTATTCTGCTGGATATCACTGAGAGGAAAAATAATGAAGAATCTCTGCGAAAGAGTGAGGAGCGCTTTCGGACGATATTCCATGTAGCACAGGTAGGGATGTTCCTAGTCAATCCAGTAACACATCAGATACTCCAAGTAAACCAAAAAGCACTGGATATCATTGGTACTTCAGAAGATGATGTTATCGGCAGAGTCTGTTACGACTTTATCTTTCCGCTAGCACAGGACGGAGATCTTTTCACTGAGTCCAGACAGATGTCAGGATCCACAAAGCGAACTCTGATACGAGCGGATGGCAGCCATATTCCAATCATTAAAACTGTTATCTCAACCTCCCTTGGGGATGAGCCGGTTTTTCTTGAATCATTTATCGATATTACCGAGCAAAAACAGATAGAAGAGGCACTATCCTGGAAGAATAGTGATCTCAAAGCTTCGTATGATCAACTAATAGCAACTGGAAATGCCCGACGTGAGGCTAAAAAACTTAGCCTGCTTTCATCGGTTACCAGGTATGATATCCTGAATAAGGTTAGTGTACAGCTAGGGATGCTCGACCTGGCTCAGGAAATTGTCCAAGAGAGTCCGGAGATGGCATAATTTATCAGAAAAATTGAGTCCGCCGCTAAAGATATCAGAAATCAGATAGAGTTCACCCGTATCTACCAGGATATCGGAACTGATGAGCCCCAATGGCTTGATCTTCACAAGATATTGGCAACCCTATCTGTACCATCAGAAGTTACCATTTCGAAAATGCTCCTTTCGAAATATATGCAGATTCCATGCTGGTGAAAGTATTTGAAAACCTCTTTGACAATGTGATTCGCCACGGAGGCAATGTAACGCAGATCTCTTTGACTGCAAAAGAGAGAGGGGACTCCCTCATAATGGAGCTGGAGGATAATGGGACAGGTATTCCTTCCAACGAAAAGGAGATGATATTCGAACCAGGGCATATAAAAAAACACCGGCTTTGGTCTTTTTCTGGTCCGTGAGATCCTCGCGATCACCGGGATTTCGATCGGTGAAACCGGAGAGCCAGGGGTTGGTGCACGGTTTGAAATTATTGTACCAGCAGGGATATGGCGACGGTCTGAAAATAGTAATTAATCCTCTAATTGCATTACTTCCAACAATGCCGATGAGACAGATATCATCGGAATAAGGAAGAAATATCGTTCACAAATTGAAATGATGACTCATCTATTATTTACACACGGTATAATCGGACCAATCACCACTGATTATAGAACCTTTGGTGAATATACCCTAAGAAAAAAAGGTAAAACCCCTCTTTCCTGTGGACAACTGAAAAAAAATCCATTAATGTCTCTCTGGAATCCGTACCTACTTCACATAGCAGAGTTGGATCTGAACCGGACCTGTCCGGTCCGGACAGGACCGGCACACTTCATAATAAAATTCGAAAGGATATACCGGATAATCATGAATACTCTATAGAATCAAAAATCTTTTTTTAAGATGCAGGCAAAAATGATGGTAGCATTCAGGTACCAGGAACATTACTTCATTATTCATCCCCTGACCCAGTTCACCAGCCCCCCCAGCCGGCTTACGTGATCCATCGATAAACCTGCGAGAACCGCGGGATCCACTTGAATGGAACCGTCTCTTTGTTCCTGAAATGCTTCAACTACCATACCCGCGTATTCAAGTGAAACACTGGCTAGTGACACATACTGCCGGTACAAAAAATAAGCCGCTCCTCCATTCAGAATCGCCATACCTATCGATACTCCGGCTATCAGTTCGGATATCACGATCTCACCCCGTACCGGACGACATCATTGACTGACATATTTCCAGAAATAAATCCGCGATTCTTCATCGTCCAGTTATCCTGACTTTGAGATCCGAGAAGCATCATTCCTGTTCCATTCACGGAAGTCATGCCATAAAGACCAGATCCGAAAGATCTCACCGCATCATATTCACCCTGCTTCACAATCCCTGAAGTGTAGACCGATCGCTGCCCTCCCCCATTCTCCTGTGGGAGAGAGGGAAACGTACAAAAGTCTCTGATGTCTACTCGTTTTATCATGGCAACCGCATAATCAGAGAAAAGTACCGGACCAGAGCCCCGAACCGAAAGATCAGAACTCATCTCCTCGTCAACAGCCTGGGATCTGCTCACCTGCGTAGCATCCAGAGCCATAACCGAAGATCCAAAGGATCCGTTCTCATTATGTCCCGAAGCAGATAGGAAAACGGAACCATCTGAATTGATGGTAGTGGCACTATAATCAATTCCCACAAGCCCCGCAAAAATGAGGCACAGAGCCCCGGCAAGAAGATATTCCTTTTTCATTCCCCCACCCCGGAGATACAAAAAAGGGAGATGATCATGCCAGGATGCCAATCGCATCAGCCCAGGTCTCAAGACCGGTTCGAATGGCATCTGCCTCATAACTGGAGAGCGTGATACTATCCCGCTTGAACGTGACAGTAAATAACTCTCCATTACTGTGATGACCTTTCAGTGTGCTACTGAAAGAATCTTCAGAACTGTCCCTGGATGAGGTAACTCCGGACCCCATCCCGCTGGTGATCGCCGCAGCTCCGGTGATCTGGGTTACTGCCGTATTTACCGCAGCCATGGTAGGTCCACGGACCGGAATGCTGCCAACAGTCTTTGCTTCAGCATTTTCATAGACAATGGTTGCAGCATAGGATTCCTTGGTCTTTTCAATTGCCGGTTTGGCGACTCCTGCTGATTCATATGCGGTGCATCCCCATGGATTGTTATCCAGAATATCCTGAACCAGTGCATTGAATGTAGCATAATCAGCTATCGGTGTTGCTAATTTTCGAGATGCTGATTTTACGACACTTTTCTGTGTGAAATCTCCCATTTTTCCCCCATTGTCGCTATTTCTGCGACATTAACAGATATGAAGTGAGTATATAATTATTTCTGGGTGGGGGTAAGAACAGGGTGAATTTCATGCTCAATTAGTAAATTGCAGGCCATAGACGATCATTACTGAAGAAATATGTAATCTGAAAGAAAATCTCCCTTCGTACCATCATATGCGCATATTATTGGAATGTAATCTTACTTATTGAGACAAAAACTGCCTGATGTGCACTATAATCATATATTTGTTGTGTTGATATCCGGGAGAATCACATCGTAACCTTTAGAAACATGACAGGAATACAGTGTTTTTACTGCCTAAACGGGTAAGACCCGGAATGGAAGCAGAAGTAGTCATTTAGATAGGAAGATGACGTCATGATACCAGGAGATGCATTATGAAAAACAGAAACTCCCCGACAGATGAACACGCTTGCCGGCAGATCACCGTGGGGAGTACACAGGGTTTATCCGCTGATTTTTTAATTATATCCCTTAAGGGGAACCTGATGCGGTGCTTTTTTGGTGAGTTATCAGATGAACCACCATTATACCGGCGGAATCATCCTTCATGCAAAATCGGGGATATTTCATGAACTACTCCCATCAGCATCAGAATCGCAGAACTGCAGAATATGGGGCCAGAAATATTCTTCAGGAACTGGGTTTCGAAGTGGTCAGGGTTACTGAGAGGCATGGCGCAATCCCGGCTCTTTTTCATTTGATTGCCTGGAAACGATTGAAAGGAATATTGTTTATCAGAATAGGCTCGCCCCGGATGAAAAAGGATGCGACTCAAAAAGAGATACTACGATTATCAAACCAGGTAAAAAGTGGCCAGTATCCAGGAGAAATACAATACTGGGTAGGGGAAGGAGAAGACTGGAAAAGATACCTGATTTGTCCGGGTGGAGCAATTCCTATTGCGGGAAATCTTGAATGATATCTAAATCCGGGTTAATCCCTCTTGATATGGGAATGATGAAAATTATGATCTGGGATCATTTTGTTCTGTCCTTGGTAGGAAGAAATGGCAGAAGATGACCGGACACGAGAAGTACTACAGACCCTGAAATATCTCTTTCCTCCTGGCCGGATCATCGAGATTCGGGCGATAACTGAAGAAGGTATTTCCTCCGGGTACTTCAGTGATTATCACAAAGCAGCGATAGATCTTCTCACCAGAGAAACAGACACCCATGTTTCCGGCATTTATGTCACATTAAATGAAGTAAATCCAACTCTCCTGGCTAGACGGGCAAACCGCATCAAATACCGGCTCGGGAAAAAAGATGCTTCCACTGCTGATTCAGATATTATCAGAAGACACTGGCTCCCAATAGATATCGATCCGATCCGACCGTCCGGAGTATCTTCCTCTGAATCAGAACATACCGATGCCCTGGTCAGAGCAGACTCTATTGCAACATTTCTGACAGATCTCGGATGGCCACAGCCCATCTATGCCGACTCGGGGAACGGGGCACACCTGCTCTATCGGATAGATCTTCCAAACGAGGAAAACAGCCGGAATCTTATCCGATCTATTCTGGAAACCCTGGATAACCGATTCTCTGATTCGAGGTGTAAAGTTGATACAGCAAACTTCAATGCCTCCCGGATTTGGAAAGTCTATGGGACAATATCGCGCAAAGGGGATCATCTGCCTGACAGACCCCATCGACGCTCCCGGATCCTTTCACTTCCTGAAGAAAACAACACGCTTGTCAGTGCTGATCAGCTAAGGGATCTTATTGAATCAGCGCCTGCAAAAAACGGGATGGCAATAATCAGACCGGATCAGGCAGTCCTGGCTTTTCATCAGGGAGAGCAGGGAAATGTAATCGATCTCTCTTCATGGCTGACACAACATGGTCTCTCATCCACCCCTAAACCATACCAGGGAGGAACGTTATATAACTTAGATTCCTGTCCGTTTTCAGATGCACATACTGATGGAGCATTTGCTATCCAGTTTGCAAATGGAGCGATATTTGCTGGATGTCATCATGATTCCTGCGGTAGTGGAAAGCAGCGGTGGCCAGAGCTGCGGGCCAGGTTTGAAAGATCATCAGAAGATCCGGGTATTCGACTTGCAAACCTTCGATCTGATAGATTACGACAGAGAAACGAAGCTGAAGGAAGGACCTATAGAAATGAGTCTGAATTCTCCAAAAAAACCTTCTCACCGGATTGTATAAGTCAGGTTGATGATAGCCTATCCGATAGGGCACGTATGCTTTTATTCGAGGGAAAACCCCTTTCATTTCTTCTTGATACCTTTGCCCGTTCGCATGAAGGTGATGTTCAGGTAGCTCAATGTCTTATTCATTCACTGATCTCCCGAACCGTGATTAACAGCAAAGGTTTGCATGTTTCTATCTCTGGTGAATCAGGGAAAGGAAAATCTCACGCAATTGACACGATGCGAACGCTGATTCCCCCTGAATCCCGGATAGAGGGGAGGGTGAGTGATAAAGCCCTCTTTTACATGGAAGATCTTCTTCCCGGGACGGTCATCACTCTTGATGATGTGAACCTTTCTGACCAGATGCAGGAGGTTCTCAAAGGAGTCACATCCTCATTTCAAAAACCCTTCCCCTACTGCACGGTAAATAAAGATCGAAAACCCCAGGTCTGCACTATTCCGGAGCGGTGTGTCTGGTGGATTGCGAAAGTGGAAGGAGCGGGAGATGATCAGGTCTTTAACCGGATGCTGACTTGTTGGATTGATGATACTGAAGAACAGGATCGCAAGGTTTTGGATCGGGCTCTTGCGAGTGCAGAGCAGTTGCCTGATTCACAGTCCGGGGTAAATGAAAATGTTCAGATTTGCAGGCAGATGTGGAAAGAATTGTCTCCTGTCTGGGTGGTTATTCCGTTTGCCCAAAGAATTCGGTTTCAGTCTGCGGAAAACCGACGTAATCCTGACATGCTTCTTGACCTGATTCGAACTCATGCCGGGATTCATCAGTTCCAACGGGAACGTCAGATGGTCAACGGGACGGTATGTGTGGTAGCCACAGAGGAAGATTTTGATCAGGCTGCCAGACTCTTTGTTGCGCTAAATGGGGAGACCGGAGGACAGGGAAGTAAACTGACGAAACGTGAATTCGTTCTTATCACTGCTCTTGCTTCATGTGGAAATGCTGAGGTGACGGTTGCTCAATTACAACGCATCACCGGATGGACAAGCAGTACGATATGTAAACTTCTGCATGGTTACCGGTCATACGGAAAATTATACTCCGGGCTACTGGAAAAATGTCCCTCTGTCTCCTATCTTGATCGGACGACGACAAAAGGTGATGAAGGACAGACTACGATGAGACATGCAAGAGTCTACCAATGGGATCCTCAACTCTACGAGGCCTGGGCAAAAGGGGGTTCTGTCTGGCTTGCTGGCGATGATGAGCATGGTGATTCCGATGATCCTTCAGAGCCCCCGGCCGGAGATCCCATTCTTGGTGAAAAACCCCGAGCCGAAGAAGATGAAGAATTGGTAGTGGTTCATTCACCTTCAGTAGTCGATCAAAGGTTAAGTCAAACTACCCCCCAACATCGACAAAAAATATGTTCTCTGACTGCGATTCGATCCGAAGACTTTACTCTGATCTCCGGGTTCCCTGATAAATCTCCCTGTTCTGTTTGTGGAAAGAAGCCTACAAAGTACCGTAGTCGCATGACTCCCTCATCGCAAAACGATGCTGATGAAGCAGTGTTGATGCTCTGTGCCTCCTGTTATCAACGGGCGGTGTCACGAGAAGCAGCAGCGGTTCTTCCTCTACCCGGGGTGATACATCCGGAGAATATGATTCCCTTGACCGTATCAGTCGGAAGATGTCATCTCTGTCAACTCAGGCCGGCAAAATGGTCTGATACCCATAACCGAACAATTCTCTGCGAAAGTTGTTACCAGCGTGAATTAACCCAGGCAGGGAAGGAAAACTCAATTACGACACATGATATGACCCTTCCGGATTATCCTCCCGATAATGAAGGTGGGTGAATCAAAAAAACCGAATGGGTGGTCAGGAACATGAAAAGGTTACTTACCGCACAGTGCAGGAGAAAAGGATGTCCCCATCTGGTCTGGGAATATTATCTGACTTCCATTCCCCCGCAAAAAAAGCGAAGAAGAGGGATCTGCGTATTTCTGGGGAAACAACCCGGAAATATGTATTATTGTCCGTTAGAAACAGGGATAGAAAAACTTCAGGGTGATGAGAGTATTGAATAAATTTGTTGAGACAATCAGGAAGAATACCGGTTACGAACTCTGTGGAAGGATTATTAGGGAGAAGGAGGAACTCGTAATTTTTATCGATGAAATAGGGAGATTTGTATTGTCTTCAGGGAAGGTGACGGCTATTCTGCTTGGACTTGGAGAATGTATGATGAGCGGACCGGTATCTGGTGTTGCCCGTTTATCTGATAGTGGCAGAGGATTGTATCTGGATATCGGGGATGCATCATATGTGATACCGGTTTCCCGGGTCAGGGCAGTTATGAGTGGAGAACATCGGAAAGGTCCGGTTAGTAAGGTACTATAAGTTAAATTTCTGTTGCATCTTCATGCCAAAATCTTTTTTCAGGATCTAAGTCCATACGTGACTTGTATAGAGAAGTTCTCCTGCAATTCATAGATGATGGTAACTCAGGGTCATGGTTTTTTTCTCATAAGTCTTTCCTGCTATTTGAGTTCTCTTTTAGTTTTCCTGGCCATATCACCAGGTTATCGACCAAATTGTGATTAGTACTAAACCATATTATCCGGAATGTGGATACAGAGATAGCTCCAAACAGGTCGTATCTATCCATGGTAAAAGATACTCTTTTCTCATCGATCTGATCAGATTATGAGTCATGATTCAGTTCTCCATATATCCTGTTTGATCAAATCCGGTCGGGCGGGAGAGCGGGAAAAAGACCGATGAGATGGGAAGTGGGCGGGAACTCCCGCCCTAATTTGTATCAATTATTGAAGAGAAAAAGAGAATTAGCTAGAATAATATGATATATTTCTGAGTAGGGCGGGAAGATCGGTGCAGAGAGCGTCCGGAGTTCTTAAACATGACAATGAGCGATAATATCAAAATTCCCGCTTTCCCGCCCGCGAATAAAATCATTGAGAATGGGAATAGTGGGAGACAATTGGGTGAATAATTGAGAGCGGATCGTTCCCGCCCATACGTCTTTTCTCCCGCCCTAAAATGAAGGTGATGACAAACAGGATCAGGTAAAGGTAGGACATACATTGTCTCTATCACTTACCGGTTTGATACGTTAATAAGTTAAATTTCACCCTGTTTGTAATCTGCAACATATCACAATAAGATTATGAAAACTAGTTATTATGGGTAATGACGAGTTCTACTATAACTCAAGTTAACTAATTCTTTCCTAAAAATAATTTCGCAAAAAATCCCTTCCGGTATTGAAACCTTAAGTTTTTCGTAACAAAAAAGTGAGATTGAAATTCCTATCCAATCAAGCCGGATATGCAAAGAAACCAGTCTTGTTCAGATCGTACGATGCACCGATGAAATCAGAAAGATATTGCTGATGGACAGCTTTTGGATCCAGGTCTGAAAAGAGATCCGGATGAAGCCATTTAGCGAGATATGCAATTCCGACTATTGAACGTGGAGTTCCGGTCATCGGATCTGCAATGACATAAACCTGGTGATTCTTAACTGCAGTTTTCTGCATAAATTCATCAGAACCTGAAATATTTGCGATAATACTCTCAGCGCCAGATCCGGCGGCATCCCGATCTGATACCAAATAACCGAAAATCTCCGGATATAGAGATTGACGGCAATGCACAACTACGGTATCCATGTCCGTATGTAATATCCACTCAGGATCGACCTCAAACCAGGCGGCACTCTGATTTGTGACCACATTTTTCCCCCCACTCAACTGAAGCATATCTGCCCAGAAAGCCATCCCATTCCCATAGGTAAAGATCTGATTCTGTTTGTAGGCAGGGGCCTTTAAGAAGACTTCTGGTTTATCAGCATCAGAAAGCATAGAAGTCTGGGAATCAATTTTATTGGTGATTTTTCTTGCAAATTCGATATAATCTTCAGCCTTATCCTCATTTCCTGTAATAGCTCCAAGTTTAGAAAAACTCTCCGGAATCATTTGTGGATCAATAAAGTCCAGCACAATAACCGGGATCTCGGGTTCAAGTTTTTCTATTGCGTCATCAATCTGGCTTTTCATCCAGTCTTGTTTCTGAATGATCATCAAATCAGGTTTTGCAGATACAATTGTTTCATAATTCAGATCAAGGTTTCCTGAAGGAGGATTTAATGCAGGAATGGTATTAAGTCCGGGGAAAAATTCAAAATCAGTGATATATCCGTCTCTGGCAACCACCCGGTCCCAGACTCCTACGATACGTAATGCTTCAGCTGTGGCATAATGTTGAAATGCTATCCGTTCAGCCGGATGATCCAGAGTCACTTCTCTCCCAAGATCATCAATGATTGTGACTGAACCATCAGTAATAACTGCAAGCCCGCTCATGACCAAAAGGCAGATACACACAAATAAAAATTGCACTTTTTTCATAAATTCCTCAACGATTCAAATTCGGCACCCTGAACAGAACATCCCTGATTTTATGGTGAAAAAATTCACCCCTTATCTCTTTCATGAAATTCTCTCATGATTGGAAGAATTGGATGTCTGAATCAGTCGATACGAATTCCAAAAATTAATTGAGTTATAACAATAAAAATTGATCAGGAGTACCTTGAGATACTTCATGAAAAGTTGCTCCATGAAGAAGTGTCAAGGAGATAAAAATGGAAGATACACCTCATATTGCAAGAGAAAACCTAGCAACAAAAATTTCCTGGTCAAAAAACTGGTCAGATCTTCTGATTCAGAATAATGCATGCACGGGATCACCTGAACTCGCGAAGATATGGTCATCTAAAGAACTTGCTTATGCATTCTGGGAGAAAACTCGGGCACAAATCAATTTTTATGAGCCAATTCTTCAGGAGATCCCAGTACAAGCTGATGAGCGTGTCCTTGATATTGGTACAGGACCGGGAACGATGGCAATTCCCTTAGCAAGAAGAGGGGCCAAAATTATTGCCATCGAACCAGCTCCTGGAATGGTGGCAGTACTCTCTGATAATATTCAGAGTAATCAGATTTCAAATATCACTGTTATCAATAACTGTTGGGAATCAGTACGAATTGAAGATATTGGTCTTGTGGATCATGTTATTGCCTGTTTCTCACTTGGAATGCAGAATATTAAAGAAAGTCTGGAAAAAATGGACCGGATATCTACTAAATCTGTGACCCTGGTATGGTTTTCAGGAAAAAATGCATGGGATCAGATGATGGAAGGATTGTGCACGGGAACATGTGGCTTATCCTATACTAGCGGACCAAAGAGTGATCTCCTGTATCCGGTCCTGAATGAGATAGGGATCTATCCGGACGTCCGACATATCCACACACATTTCTTTGAGAGGTTTGAATCCTATAATGAGGCACTGATTTTACTCAATAATCGATGTAGATCTTCATTTCTTGGGAAAGAAGAATCAATCAGGAAGTGGATGCATATGCATTTAATAAAGGATGGAGATGGGTATCTTTGGAATCCGAAGGTCATCATAACAATCCTCCAATGGAAAAAGGGGCTATTATAAGAGACGTAAAAACCAGTTTCCCAGTCTCCGTCTTAAAAAGATTTAAGGCTTTTTTCATCTGGAAATATCGGGCAGTTTTGAATAAACCTCCTGTATATTTCCTGGATTAATATCTCATGTAAACTCCCTTATCCAAAAATTTTTAACTTGAGTTATTTGCCCTTCGATTTAACCTTCGGTTATCCGGCTCAGACCGTCCCAACTATTATTAAAGAACCATCTGAATAGGGTGATGAAAGAGCCCTGGTGTACAATTGCTAGCGTATTTTTATTGCATTCAAAAATTCTCATAATTTATCATGATCTGAATCTTATCTACTCGGGATTTTGACTAAATTAGTGAGTTTAAACGATAATATTTGATTTTATATAATGCTTTAGACATAAATTTAAAAAAAAAAATCACTCTACTGATGGATAATAAATTAGAACATGATAATAACTGCCTTAATCCTTGTTTTTATATTCATTCAATTAGAAATTTCTGATAACCAGATGTATTATTTGGTTTCTAAACAGGGCATACTATGGTCATCTTTCCCGGATACTAGAAAAAGGGGAAAGTTAGAACAGGGTTTGAATTAACAAAAGAACAGTCAAATTTTAACGGATTAATGCTTTTTTTAGATTTGTTTCTTAATCATTTTTCTTGACAGGTATCATCTGAACATATCTGATGCCGATGAGATCCGTTTCATTTTGTAATCCTTGCACTCTTCATTGTTGTGTTATTTGTAAAGATACAAAGTGATATGAGGAAAAATTTCTCTCCAATTCTAGAAATCAAACCAGTTCATACCAGATTAGGTCTGCTATATATCGATGGATTCGTTATTTACTGCATGTATTTTTCTGACTCTGGGTCCGGAAGAAAGAGGAGATGTTGAGAAGATCATTCTGACAGGAATAGCGATCAGATATACAATAGACCGGGAAAATCTTTCCTCAGTCTAAATAAAATGAGTCTCTGTGAGTGTTAGTGAAGAATCCTTGTACCAATATTCATAAGTATAAACAAGAGTAATTGTTTAAACACAATTTGACTTGTTTATCAAAACCAAAAAAAAAATATTCGGCATATGAGAGTGAAAAAAAAATAAAGTGAAGATTTATGACTAAATTTCCTATCATTGCGTTATTACAATATTATTGGTAACAAATGTCCCTGCTTTTGGTGAAGAAAGTAATTCGATTCAGATTACTGATGGTCTTGGACGAAGTATCACTCGGTACAAACCTGCTAATCAGATTGGTTTTCGTAGATACATGGTGGGACAAGCCCCGATGGAATGGAATCAGATGAAAACAGCCGGAAATTCATGCATTAGCCCATGAGCAAAAATTATCTCTCAACGAGTATTCGAGATCAATGAGAATAGGAGAAATCGCAGATAAAATGCTTGAGACCGGGTTTCGTATCGTTCATTCCAGAACAATAGATCTAGATTTCGGACCAGCAGATCTTGATATCGGATGTACGTGATGATTTCTCAAAATACGAATCAGTCAGAGACGGATCAATTAGTTTATCCGGATGACCATACACTAATTTGTGCATACGACCGATACAAGAAACGAAAAATTGGTTTTATCCTTCTATTATTCCTGATAATTCTGTTCCTTTCTGGTTTATCTGCTACAATTGGTTCAGCTAACCTCTCAGTATTTGATGTATACTCAGCTCTTCTCAGCAGAATTTGTATGTTTATTCCGGAAAGCTCCTGGACAGCAGATGTAGTCCTCTGGAAACTCCGGCTTCCCCGGATAATTATGGCAATTTCCGCTGGGATAGCCCTTGGGGTTGCCGGAGTTGTCATGCAGAGCGTTTTGAAAAACCCACTTGCAGATCCGTACATGATGGGTATCCAGTCAGCAGCCACATTTGGCGCATCTGTGGCAATTATTTTTGGAACCGGAATAATTGGAGGGGGCTATCTTATTGCGGGAAATGCTTTTCTTTTTTCTTTGATTGCCGTGGGAATCATCGTTTTTCTTTCAGAAATGAAAGGTTCATCAGCAGAGACAATGATTCTAACCGGGATAGCGGTAATGTTCTTTTTCTCTGCGATCACTACATTTATACAGTATTTTGCTGAATCAGAGGCTGTTAAAAGTGCTTTATTCTGGGCAGTAGGAGATCTGGGTAAAACCAGTTGGGCAGATTTTCTTGTAGTTGTCCCTTTGATTATCTGCTGTTTTCTATTTCTCTTCTTGAAAACCTGGGATCTCAATATTCTGGCTGCGGGAGATGATACTGCAAAAAGTCTTGGTATTCCCGTGAGACGAGTGAGAATACTTATGATGGTCGTCTCTTCTCTTCTGGTATCAGGAGTTGTCTGTTTTATTGGTGCAATTGGATTTGTCGGTCTGGTTTCTCCACATATATGTCGGATGATCATCGGGGGAGATAATCAATATCTGTTACCTGCTGCGGGGCTCGTCGGAGCTGTTCTGGTTCTGGTTTCTGATACTATATCCCGTACAGTTCTTAGTCCGGCGATAATACCAGTCGGTGTTGTTACTGCATTTCTCGGGGTTCCGTTCTTCGTGTACCTGATAATCTTTCGAAAAGGAGGGTTCTGGTGAGTTTAGCAATCAAAGGGTTAACGTTGTCATATGGCAATGTGCGGGTTCTCCATGAACTCTCATTTCATTTTCAGGATGCAGAAATATGTGCAATTATCGGACCAAATGGATCTGGGAAAAGCTCTCTTTTGCGATGCATAAACCGATTGGTAATACCCCAGGATGGGTGTGTTCTTTTGAATGGAACACTAGTGTCTGATCTCTCATCCAGGGAAATCGCACAACAATTTGGTTATGTTCCCCAGAATTTTCAGGACACCTTTCCCGCAACGGTAATGGAGACTATCCTGATGGGAAGACGACCTTATGCCTCCTGGAGATCAGGCAGGAATGACATTATGAAAGCTTCAGAGGTGATGAGACTACTGCATCTTGAACATTTTGCCCTGCGATATCATTCTGAACTCTCCGGGGGTCAACGTCAGAAGGTGATGATTGCCCGGGCATTTGCCCAGGATTGTTCAGTTCTTCTCTTTGATGAGCCTACATCACAACTCGATATCAGGCATCAATTGGAGATCATGGATCTTGTCACAGACACAGTTCGTAGCAAAAAAATCCTGGCAATTATTGTTATTCATGATCTCAATCTGGCTGCACGATATGCAGATCGTATTTTGATGCTCTCGAATGGGAATATTTTCGCATACGGAACGCCCAAAAACGTTCTTACTAAAGAAAACATTCAGCATGTGTATGGGGTTGAAAGTCTTGTGATGCATGATGGGGATGTTCCCTGTATCACCCCCAAATGCAGAATTATCTTCTGAAATAAAAAATTTTCATACACATTCAGGGAAGGTGAAACTTTAATTTGCTAAATATTTACAAATCGGGTTTGAAAGGTTTGTACTTTGGAGTTGCAAGAATGTACATCCCAAGTTCCTACTCAAGTGCCTGTACCTTTTCTAATTACTGCCCGGTAAGAGTTGCATACCTTCCTTATCACCACTGGTATAGAAGAATTATACTTTAATATGCATCGCTAAAAATACTTTCAAAAGCGCCAAATATCTTGAACTCATAGGTTTCAGTACTTAGCTAATTCTCCCTCCTTGTTTCCAAATCCGACATCTTTCCAAGT
>CAZUXC010000013.1:0-100998 GCA_964624045.1 uncultured Methanospirillum sp.
ATATCGTGAAGGCATTGCTTCCTCCTGAACTCCATTTACTAAGCGTCCCACTGAAATCATCAAAGAATAAAAAGGTTGAAGGGCCGTCACTTACCGAAGTGGCACTCGGGTTGCCATAATACACGTAAATAAGAGTTCCACTTCGAGGAATTGATGATACTTTTACCCATGTAACAGCAGCAGTTTCGTTGAAGGATTCTATCCAATACGAAAGTTGGGTACCACCGATATCAGTGAACCGAAGATCACGGAAATCAGAGGAGACATTGCTACCAGCTTGCATGACATTACCAGACTGGGCTGTTGTTCCATCGCGATAAATCAAAAGACGGATCTGATAATCCGTTAAATCCCCATCAGGACTCCCCCCGATACTATGCAACTTCCGGTAACTCCAACCCGGCAAAAACCCCGGAGCAGATCCAACCACCGTCACCGACCCAGAAGCAGTGCTAGAAGCAAGAGCCCCCACATCCCCACCGGTTACAACGGATCGATCCTCAATCCCGGCAGAAACCACCGGAGGAGGATTAGACAGACCAGTCGATCCCCCCGGCATCGTAACTATTGGAATTTTTATCCCGCTATCAGCAAGCCCCAGAGTCAGACAAAGGGCAAAGACAACGACAATACCGATAATAAACCTTAAATGAATGGATTGAATCATAATAAACCCCTGCAATAGTTACTCGTGAATGAACAGATATCGTACAACTTGATAAATATTTGTCTCCAGTTTCCTGGAGAATATATTACCCTGAACCCCCATCAGAGGAAGAACTCGATCCATACCCATCACTTACAGTCAGGCTCACCGGAAATGTCCCAGTCCGGGTATACGTATGTACCGGATTCCTGGTCGTATTGGTTCCCCCATCCCCGAAAGTCCATGCCCATGAAACCGGAGAACCTTCTGAAGCATCATAAAACCGGACCGTGTACGGGAACACCGTGGTATCAGGTATTCCATAAAACCGGGCGGTGATATTCGGGAGTATGGTAAACCCCCCATTCAATGCTCCAGCCTTCCCATCCGGGTTAGTTACCACAATATTCCAGGTACCCGGAACAGTCCCGGCCAGGTTCATAGTCCCGGTGATCTGGGTCGAAGAGGGTACCTGGACATTCGTGACCGTTACGTTCGCATACCCGGATCTGGTCACGTTAACCCGACAGCCGGAGACAAAATTCGTACCAGAAAGATCAGTGATGGTAACCAGGGAGCCAGCCTTGGCACTGGATGGAGAAATTGAGGACACAATAGGAGCAGGAAGTACCGGATTTGTCATATATGCTGCAGAATACCCAATCTGATTGGACCCGGCATATATCCTGAACCATCCTCCTTCACCCCACCAGGTACCCCAGGAATTCTTGCAGATCCAATAAGTCCGACCATCACCTGCGGTTCCCCATCCCACTAGGGCTACAGCATGATTAATTCCTGGATTGGAAGAGCTGGAATAGATCCCACTCCGGTATGCACTGAAAGCACTGTCTACTCCAAATGCCACCCAGAGAGGCCCATAGGTATAGAGGGCGGTTTTCATTTGATCAATAGATGGAACGGAATAAGAATTTCCAACATATGACCAGGAAGTGCCAGTTGGCGCTTTATATCTCGTGTACGCAGCAAGGTTCTTGCAGGTTGTATCTGATGCGGTATATGGATAATCGGTCTCCATAACTGTTCCCACACCTCCGGACTTTCCAGCCTGATTGATGAAATAACTGAGGACATTCCAACCACCGCTGCATCCCCCCTGATTTGAACAACTGACCAGATACTGTTCAGAGAAATCCGGGTTTAATCCAGGATTCTGATTTAATCGCTCCCAAAATGATTCAAAAACTGCAGTTGAGGCAAATGCCCAGCAGGAACCACACTGCCCCTGATTCCGAATTGGGGTAGTATAATCTCCGCCATTGGACTGCCAGGTAAAAGATGCAGGAAGAGATTGAGTTGAAATATTGGGAAGAGGGAGTATTGCGGACTCCTGAATTCCGACCGGAGGAACAGCACCGAGTAACTTGTTGAATGCTTCCGGAGTCAGGTTTGAGACAGAAGTATGCCCGGCAATCCAATCCCCACCTTCAAGGGTGATATTCGCTTGAATCTTTGCGATCTTTTGAGATTCCTCATCTGCAGCGATATGAACTTGACCTGACAATGATTCTGACTGATTATCTATTCCGGCTCCACATATTGAGCATCGTTGAGAAACAGTGTCAGGACCCCGGACCGGGGAAAGAAGGCCTGATGATGCACCAGGAATAGAACCTCCGGTAAAAGTCGGGGCGAGGGCAGGCTGGATACCGGGTCGTGACCCGACCAGTCCATTATCATCTCCGGAAATTGGGGTTTTTACCAGAGGGACAGCAGATACAACCGACACCAGAATGAAGATGCAAAGAATTACCAGGATAAATTTGAGGTGAGGTCTCATTTTTACAAGTATACCCCTCTGTACCTGGTTGGACATACCCCGTGTACCGATTCTGCATGACAAACCTCCGGTATCGGATCTATACCGCATAATACCTGCACCCCCCTGATGGTGATTGGTGAGAATCTAGACGAAAGAAAGAACCGGTATTCTTCAAATTGCGATCTGATCGTAAATGAGTATGTCCCCGATTATGAGGTAAACAGGCCATAAGAGCAGCACACTCTGATAGATCAGTTCTACATGGCGCCTTCCATCCGGTGATATCTGCCAGTAGAGGAATTTCTAAGGATATCCTCCGCGAATAAAATCCTGTATCAAATAAAGAAATATGTATACCCATAATAAACACCCACATGTAGCAGGAATCAATACGCAATGATTATAAATAATAATGTCGTTTGTCGATCATATATTTAAAGAAAAAGAAAAAGTAGGCATACCAATAGGCATAATGATCTCTCTGCTACAAAGATATCGTAGTAGATTTTCCATACAATCTTTACCTCACCAAACCAGTATGTTACCAGAAAAAACAGATTATTTTATTCAACTAACGGTAAGGAGGTAATCCGAAGAGAATAATTCAGAATCGGAGAGTAATTCGCAGAAGAATCTGGAAAAAACCACATCCAGATCCTGCTAAGTATATCCACAGATAGCGGATTATGGTGCATCAAGGGTAATATCATTCAGATTATTCATTACAGAAAAAATTCCCTTTTTGCGAATTTTGACACCCCGATGAGAAATACAAACGGAGATACGATACAGAGGCTTAAATGAACCCTAAAAATCCTTTAGGATATCTCTCATCTCTGTTGCAACAGATAAATCCTCTAAATTATCAAAAATCGGTTTATCATATTCGTCAACTAGGATAACGATATTCTGTCCGGTTGTTTCATAAAAAACGGACATGGATCTCAAACCGTCCTCCCGTTGTTTCCTGTACAAGAGGACATGACCACTCGGCAGTCCACTGCCTGATCATCTCCTCAATTCGAATCTTAAGATCCTGTGGTGATCGTACAGGAGAAACCGACCAGTCAATCCGGAGAATTGGACAAATTCGGTTAAAATCCCAATTCGAGCCCTCGGATATGAGATAAAGACGGTTAAATCACTCTCTTTTTCCCCTGAAAGCACAATCAAGCGTATCTACAAAGAGACTTTTTCCAAACCTTCGGGGGCGTGAGAGAAAGAAATAGGATCCCTGGTTGACCAAAGATGCAATGTAGGCAGTTTTATCCACATAGGCAAATCTTTCGGTGGGTATCTTCGTAAATTACTGAAGACCTATCGGGAGTTTTTCCCAGGTTATGAATCTGTCTGATTCAATGTGTGGTATGTAAGAGGCATTCAGATTTTCTTATGACAGGAACTAATTCAACAAAGGTGACAAGTAAAACACATAATAATCGATTATTTTCTGCTTAAATCAACAAATATGTTTTAATTATGCATTTAGAGCATAATTTAAGATTTAAATTTAAGGGATTAAATCGTTTTCTCAAGGGGGTGCCATGCCAGTATTATAGTGCAAGACAGGGTTGAGATTGATGGCAAAAATGCGATTAATAATACTGCCATAGGAAAACGATATATCCCTTCTGATTGTGATTTAATCCGATTATAGCGGGATTATTTATCTACGTCCAAACTCAGAGGGTAAAATCCTCAAATCAAGCCTAGAACGCACTGATCAGGTAACCCTGATTCATCAGAACATAGACCAGAAGTCCTATGGATTACCTTTGGTATATCAGGTATTCATAGAGCATTGACCCTCTTTCCATCCAGAATCTAAGGAAGGTTACGCATAATAATTACCAGACCTTCATGAAATATTCGTGGAAAAGCAGGTCGTTATTTTTTCGATCTGTATCTAGATCACAATACCACCCATATCTAAACTGGCAACGCTGTGTGCTAATAGTATCAATTGACCTTTTTTTACATCAAAAAATAGAAGTCAGAAATTTGTCAGAAATGGGGATATCTAATAAACGAAATCACCATGTGGCCACAGTTTAAAAAGATGACTCTCCGCCATAATGATTAAACAATACACAAAAAATGCATGATATAAACGATATGCCCTCTATCCATCAAAGGGAACGTAAATTCTCATATGATAAATTATAAGCCGTTTATTCCCCTCCATTATTTATCCGTTCTCCTGAAAGAACCATCATGCTCACCAGAATTGCAGTAAAAATCAACTGAAGACCAAGAATAACCAGACACAGAATCAGTACTGCATTCGTTACCTGAGAAAGAGCACCAAATTCATGAGATATCCATTCATAGACTACCCATATCCCACCTAAGACACCTGCAACAAGAAGTCCGCAACCTGAGAAAAGAAGAATTTCAAGACTCTGATATTTCAGAAAATTCCTCATGTATATCCCGGCCTGATCAAACCCATGAGTTATTGCGTATGCCTTTAACGAAAAACCCATCATGAGAAGTTGGACACCTCCGGTGAGAAAGATAGCACCGAGGATAAATGAGTGCAGGCCACGATATTCGACCGGCCTGCTCAGAAAAAGGGATATCATCAGAATGATACCCAGCAAAGAGAAAATCAGACCGGGGCCCATAAGGAAGGGTAATGGACGCATCAGCATGATAAAGCGGACATGCCGCCATCCATCCGCAAAACTATGCAAATTGGATGGACTTTGCCTCGGATAATAGATAATGGGAATCTCAGAAACTTTCAGATCTTTTCTCGCTGCCTCAACCATCATCTCTGATGCAAATTCCATCCCCCCCGTATGAAGTGATAACCGGGAAAGAGCATCGACGCTCAATGCACGCATTCCACTATGACAATCAGAAAAGTGAGTGCCAAATGCCAGATTTAATAGCCGGGTGAGAAGAGGATTACCAAGATATTGATGAAGAGCAGGCATTGCCCCGGGAAGAATGGTACCCTTCATTCGGGATCCAATAACCATATCCGCCTTACCTCCCAGGATTGGACGAATTAAATCGGGTATTATTCGAAAATCATAGGTATTATCAGCATCACCAATTACTACGATCTTCCCTTTTACTGCTTCAAAACCAGCGAGGTAGGCATTCCCATACCCACGTTTCTCAGGGTGGATAACCCGGGCACCCATACCAGATGCAATTACAGGAGTCTGATCAGTAGAGGAGTCTGCAATAATAATCTCATAGGATATGCCAGCCTTCTCACAGCCCTCCTTGATATGTTCGATACAGGCACCAATTGTCTTTTCCTCATTGAGCGCTGGTATAACTACTGAGACCTCCGGATTCATTATGAAAAAATCTCCTGATACATGTATTTCTCCTAAATATTGTCTTATAGTCACCGGGCAGTCGATTGCAGAAATATTGTACTTCATTCAGAGTATTAGTTCATTTGGAGTGATGATAGGAGTCAGTCAAAAAACCTATTATCCCAACCCTTGAGAAAAATATGTTTTAGATGGAAAATGCATT
Source organism: uncultured Methanospirillum sp. (assembly GCA_964624045.1). Classification (GTDB taxonomy): domain Archaea; phylum Halobacteriota; class Methanomicrobia; order Methanomicrobiales; family Methanospirillaceae; genus Methanospirillum. The sequence continues at coordinate 5,931 of CAZUXC010000013.1, forward strand.
TTTTTTTCAAAATCAATAGAACACATTCAGAGGATTTCAACATATCCTAAATCATATCATTACCGTTACCGGATCGTCTTCCATAGGAGGATCTCTATTTCAAATACAGGCAACATTCCCATTTGGTTATCAATTATGTGGGAAAGTCCACCCTTAAAAATTATTAATCGAGAGACGAGATCTGTTGAAACTTATTTCCCCCCCGCTGTTCAATGGTATTTTAGAATAGAATGGTCATTACCCTGATAAAAAAACATGAAACTGCAATTATTATCGCAGTTATCAGTATTTTTGCGCTTTTCGGAATCTGGCTGCGACTTCTGCCTATGGAACAACTAACCAGCGGACCGATTCATAAGGTAATATTCATGGATCCCTGGTATTCTATGAGACAGATAGAAGTAATTGCTTCCAACCTCCCAAATTACCCATGGTTTGATCCGATGAACGGGTATCCGACCGGAAAAGCCATTGACTGGGGTCCATTATATCCAACATTTTCCGCTCTCATTGCGGTAATACTGGGTGCAAGTACGAGAAATGAGATAATGAATGTGGCATCCTGGATACCCCCAATCATTTCTCTCTTGATGATCCCAATCCTCTTTTGGATTGGAAAGATGATGGTTGATAAAAAAACAGGAGTAATTGCAGCCTGTCTCACTTCAGTCATCGCAGGTGAATACCTCTATCGCTCATTTTTTGGATATCTCGATCACCATTTCCTGGAGGTTCTCTTTTCTACTGCTTTTATCCTCTTCTATCTAGCCACCATTAGGACGATCGAGGATGAACAGGATAGAAAACCAGGAGTCTATCGGGACCTGTTTTTGTATTCTTTCCCTGCAGGAATTATGTATTATCTGGGAATGATGAATATTCCAACAATAGTCCTTTTCGCCGGAATAATTGGAATTTTCTGCTTTCTCCATGCCCTAAAAACGAGAGATGAGCAATCGATGAAATATCTGACATATGCTCATTCAGTTATATTTGGAGTTTTCATCATCCTTTTTGCCCTGACAGGAATCCATGCTGAAGGATTTAGCATCTCACAGTATACACCGGTTCATATCCTACTGGCTTTGATTCTGATAATCGAGCCACTCTTTCTCTATGGAGTAATCCGTTACACTCAGGGAAAACCAGGATGGCAGACCAATGGTCTGATCATCGGAATTCCCATTGTACTTTACATACTAACCTCAGTGATTGCCCCGGCTATCACCCAGAGAATTTCAGAGGGTTTTACCTACTTCTTCTTCTTCTCCTATAAGGATACCTTCATTAACGAGATGCAGATGTGGGATCTCACAAGAGCTTACCACTCCTTCAATATTGCATTACTCATTATGATAGCGGGGATCCTCATAACCGGATATCAGGTATGGAGGAGATATAATCCCGTAAAGTCCTGTACCTTGGTCTGGGCAATGGTTATCCTGATTTCTACCATTCTTCACCTCCGATATGAGTATTATGCTGCAGTGATAGTGATCCTTTTCTCTGCAATCGCTCTGACAACATTATACAATAGGGTTAATCTGATGGTATCACCGGATTCCAGAGGAACAATAAAACCAAAGAGAGATGTCTCACCCCCTCATGAGAAAAATACTGTCACTGCGTATTTACCAATAATCAGCGTAGGGCTGATCATCGCGGTGATCACAATCTTATCTGCCCAGATTACCTGGGTTGTGGCCACTGAACAACTCCAGATGATCTCAATGAATGATGACTGGGCTGACGCCCTCACCTGGCTTGAGACGAACTCTCCGGATTCCGGGGTTGATTACTTCAAAATCTATCAGGAAGAAGGATTTACCTACCCGAACTCATCATATAGTATCCTTTCATGGTGGGATTATGGCCACTGGATCACCGAACTTGCACATCGAATACCCATTACAACTCCATTCCAGAATAATGTGGCACCAGTGGCACAGTTCTTAATTGCGACAGATGAAAAAACCGCGGATTCTCTGGCTGAACAGACAGGAGCACGATATGTCATCATTGATTATGAGATGATTAACAGTAAGTACCCAGCGATTCCTCTATGGGCATATGGAGAAAATACCCGAAACCAGTTCCAAAAATATTATTACCAACAATCAAAGACTAATCAGAACCAGTACGATCCAGTTCTTACTCTGAAACCAGACTTCTTTACCTCTATGGTATCAAGACTCTATATCTTTGATGGGTCGTTCACAAACAGTACGGGTGCAAGTCTGGTCCAATATGCAGATATGGAGATCGGTGGCCAGCAAATTCCAGCAATTTCCCGAATTATGCCACTCGCTCCTGATCAGGTAATGAGCACGTTATCCAAGGAACTAGCTCCAGGAACCGATGTCGTATCTGTTCAATACACTCACCCGATTACCGAAATCCCTGCACTTACTCATTATCGGTTGGTGTATGAATCACCAACGGTGACCGCTTCTGATGAATATGCCCAGATGCATAATGTCAAAATATTCGAACGGGTTCCAGGATATACAATTCCCGGGGATGGTACCATCGAGATTCCCCTAGTCACAAATCAGGGAAGGGCATTTACCTACCGTCAGAATAGTATCAATGGTACTTTTACCGTACCATATTCCACCAGGAAGGATAGTGCAGGAGTTCATGCAATGGGACCATATATCATAGAACAGACAGGTAAGACAGTTGAGGTATCAGAAGAACAGGTTATGAGAACATAACCTGATATTCTTTTATTTAATTCAGAATACCAGAAACGGAAATAATACAATGACACTAACAAAAAATATTATCCATCTAGATTGTTCCATACTACTTCTTTTGATGAAATGAATGGAAGAGATCTTGTCATTCAATCAAAGGTAATAAAGACACTGTTTTACTCAGTAAGAAAAAACCCAATACTTTGGGTTGGAATATGCACCCTGTTTACAGGGTTATTTCTGTATCTATCCCGTGACAATCCATTATTCCTATTATTTTACCTTATTGGTTTTTTTACCATTGCACTTTATACAATTCATTCACAATCACCTGTCGCCTTGGTAATGATGTCAATCCTCTCCTCTTTGACCCTATCTCTGCGAATTCCATATCTGCCATGGGGAGATTCGTGGCAGGACTATGCAATGATCATCCGGACCTTACACATAGGATATCCGGATTTCTGGCTGGATCACGAGCCAGTGCTGAAATCATTAATATCGCAACCTCTGATGCCATCATTTCTCGCATTCCTGACATTTATTTCGGGTATAAATCCCTTGCTTATTCAAAAAACCCTTATCCCACTAATTGGTGCTTCAGCGCCATTCATTCTCTATAAAATCGGAAGAACATCGATTCCTGAAACAGCAGCTTTGACAGGATCGATATTATTCCTCATAAGCACTCCTTACCTTCACTGGCTGGTTCAACCAGTGAGAGAAACTCTGGCGATACCTGTTTTACTTCTCGCGTTATTTCTGTCTGATGCAATAATAACAAAAAACTATAGACGTTATGTAATTCCTGCAGTTATCTGCCTCCTGATATTGCCACCAATTCACACGCTTACCTCACTCATCTTTCTCATTTCATGGTATGGATTCTCCCTTGGGAGAATAGTATCAAATCAAAGTATTTATCAGAAAAAAGGGAAAATTCTGGAATATTGGATATTATTCGCGGGATCTTTTGTCTATTCAACTCTCTGGGTGGAATTATTCAACCGCCCATACATGATGGTAATTACTGAACAATTAGCAAAAATCAGTGGCATCTCACAAATATCCCCACCAATACTAATCTTTTGTAGTCTTGTCATCTCCTCCATACCATATGGAATCATAATAGTTTGTCAAAGGGAATTAAATGCCCAAAGCAGGATGTATATCATCTTTCAGAGTTATAGAGAATATACCATCATTGTTTTACAAGTTATCGGTTGTATCGCTCTCCTAGGGGGTATCATATTTATTTCAGGGTTATCGTCTTTTAAAATAAGTTATCCTGGTTCTATGATACTCCCCTCTCTCATTCTTTTCGGATTATCATTACTTGGTCTCAGAAAGATATGTTCTCGCCATTCATTCCACATATTAACATGGTTATGTGCACTTAGCTTGTTCTTTATTGTTGGAGTGATTCGCCCATCGCTGGTCGAAGATCCTCTTCGGACCCTCGGGTATCTTTTTGCACCTCTCTGTCTGATAGCGGGATCTGGAGTCATAGAAATCAAGAAACACTATACACAAATGAAGATTTTTCCATCCGTTCTTCCATTGCTTTTGGCTCTTTTTTGCACCTTGAGCTTAATCTTCACATTCCCAGCCCCAATACTCCTAGGATTCAACCCATCTCCTGATCACCCCCTATATGATGAACGACAGTACACCATCTCCCACCCGGAAAATGAAATTGAAGGTATCAGATGGCTTGCGCAACATCATGAAAAAGGAACGGTTTATACTGATACCAATATTTACTATGCAACACTCTGGATAACTCAGGATGGAAGTCTGCAAGCAGAAAAACGCCCAGATCGACTTAATCCAGGGCAATTCAAGCCAAATGAAAATAGTTATGTTCTCATATCGGATCGGATGTTTACATCTGCTAAGTTTGGAGAGTGGCTCCTTGGAAAAGCGAGACCCCTCTCTCAGGAAGAATATCAACAGATTGTCACAAATACTACCAGAATTTATAAAAAAGAAGATTTCGAGATCTTCCTCCATCCGGCTCAGGCCCGATGAAAGTCATCCTGAGTCCGTTCAATATCATCTTCTTCCAGATACTCGCCTATCTGAACCTCAATAACCTCAAGTGGTATTTTTCCGGAATTTCCAAGCCGGTGCATAACCCCTGCCGGAACATAAGTAGACTCACCCGGACGAAGGAACTGATGGACACCATCAAGATCCACATCCGCCGTTCCCCGGACGATGACCCAGTGTTCGCTTCGGTGATGATGTCGTTGAAGGGAGAGGCGTTTCCCCGGACTTACTGTGAGTCGTTTGATCTTATATCCACCGGTCTCTTCAAGGTGAGTATACGAACCCCAGGGCCTAAAAACCGTCTGGTGAAACTCAGTTATCGGACTTCCTTGTTTCTTGAGGTCTTTTACCAGGGTTCCAACCTGTTCTGCCATATCTCTCCGGCAGACTAAAAGGGCGTCATCCGTATCAACAACGATGGTATCTTCAATTCCAATTAATGCGGTAATCCGGTTACCAGCACTGACAAAATTGCCTTTTGCATCAATCCCCTGATAGTTCCCGACATTGGCTTTTTCATCCTTTTCTGAAATGTCATACCATGCCGCGAAGGTTCCAAGGTCAGTCCATTTCGCTGATAAGGGAACAGTCATCACCCGGGATGATAGTTCAAGCAGGCCATAATCAATCGAAAGTGAGGGAAGGGTTTCGTAGGTAAAATTTGGAGAAGAAAAAGCGGTTAAAATGTCTGGCTGATATCGCTTCAATTCCTCCAGGAACGTTTTCACTGAGAAGAGAAACATCCCACTGTTCCAGAGGTATCCATTCTGGACATATTCCGCTGCGGTTTCTTTATCGGGCTTTTCTTTAAACTCAATCACCCGGAATCCAGGCCCTTCCTTCTCTCCCGGGGCAATATATCCATACCCGGTATGAGCACTTACCGGACGAATCCCAAACGTTACCAGATGATCTGTTGCAAGACTCTCAGCTGCTCGGATTTCTTCAGCTGCTTCCGGCCCAAGCATATGATCACTGGGAAAGACCCCAACCAGGGCATTCGGATCTTCTTTTGCTATCTCCTGAACAGACCAGGTTATGGCTGGAAGAGTATTCCTCCCATCAGATTCCTTAAGGAGCCGGGATTCTGCGATTTCATACCCCAGTTCAGAAACCTGATCCCTGACAAGATATTGATGGATTTCATTGGTGACAACCAGAATACGATCAGGATGAGAAAGTTCAAGCGCACGAAGATATGTATCCTGGAAAAGTGAGTGACCATTCATCTGCAGGAACTGTTTCGGATAATGTGTTCGGGATAACGGCCACAGACGGGTTCCCACCCCACCAGCAAGGATGACAGTATAGAGGGTGCTCATTCCCATAGTATCTGTTTCAAGGTACAATCAACCCTTCTCCCCTCTAGGCTCAAATCCTCATACAGAGAACAGATAGATAGAGACTGATAAACGATGGATCGAACCATGCGAATAATTGCATTACTTTCCCTGATTTTTTTCTTACTCACCGCGGGTTGCATATCAGATCAAAAAACCCCGCCACCGGAGTCTATTCCCGGTCCTTCTATCATTGATCTGGAAGATATTGCAGCAAATAGCAGTGGATTACAACTCACAGACGCAATAGGGCGAGAAATAACAGTCCCACGAAATATCAATCATATCCTCTGCTCTGGTCCGGGATGTATGCGTTATCTGACATATCTTCAGAGCAGCGATCTCGCAGTCGGAGCTGATCAAGCTGAACGAAACACCCGGGAGATGCTTCCCATTCCATATCTCGTCGCAAACCCAAAAATCCGCACATTGCAAGGCGTGGGGACAGAAACCGGTGTAAATGATCCAGCAATAATCGCAGGATTAGATCTACAACCAGACCTGATTATTCTGATGAGTGAAAGCAGCCATATCAACGCAGATGATATCCAGAAACGCACCGGGATCCCGGTTCTGGTTTTGCAGGAAGGAGACCTCTCATATCGAAGAACTGCGATGAACTACACCCTCAGGGTCATGGGTCTTGTACTGGGAAAGAGCGAGCGCGCTGAGGAGGTTATCAGATTCTTTGATAAAGTGACTGACAACCTGCAGACCAGAACGCTCAATATTGCTGACTTCCAGCAGAAAAAGGCATATCTTGGCGGTTACTCAAATCCGGAGCCTCACGGGCTCTCATCAACAACATCGATATATATCCCTTTCCGACTCATTGCCGTCCAGAATATTGCAGAAGAGTATGCTTCACAGAATGGTCTATCCGGAGCCATATCTATCCCCAAAGAAGCACTCTCCCGGGTGGCTCCTGATGCAATATTCCTCGATATGACAACCTGGTCAAGAAAAGAAAACGGAGTTGCCGATCTTGAAAAGAGTGAAATCCTTCAGGATGTACCTGCAGTGAAGCAGGGCGAAGTATATGGTCTTCTCCCTACCTCCCTGTATGGCGAAGATCATGAATCAGATCTCATTAATGCATATGTGATTGGAAAAGCCCTTTACCCAGACAAATTCACTGATGTTGAACCACGAGTGATGGCAGATTATATTTTCTCATTCCTTTATGGTGAACCACTCTTTGAGGAGATGAATCGGAATTTTGGGGGAATGGCATTATCCCGCATTCCTTTGTTCACCTAATTTTTAATACAACTCAGCTTTTAAAGATGAATAAGAAATACCGTACGTTAAAGAAAAAATTTTAAAAAAAATGTCTTACCAGACCAGATTATGGGCTCGCTGAGATTCGAACTCAGGATCTCCGCCATGTCAAGGCGACGTCATAACCAGCTAGACCACGAGCCCCCGGTTGTGCCTTACAATGTAGGGCAGGTGCATATTTAATGGTTTTGATCTCGATTGCAAAAAGATGGAGGATTATAATCTGGCAAATTTCGCAGAGTATATCCCTGGCATGCCGCGAATTGCCTCCATTTCCTTTTCGGAGACATCGCTGTCCACATTGAGGACCATAATTGCCTCCTCTCCGGGACGAACGCGGCCAACCTGCATTCCTGCAATATTTATCTGACTTTCCCCAAGAATTGTGGATGCTCTCCCAATTACCCCGGGTTTGTCAAGATGGCGTGATATTACCACCGCGCCTTCAGGTACCATGTCCATGGTGAATCCACCGATTGACACAATTCTGCTTCCACCCTTATACAAAACAGAACCGGCAATCGTCAGCTCGGAGGTGTCAGTCACCACTTTCATGGTCAGGAGGTTTTTGTATCCTGCTGATTCACCAGTCTGCGTCTCTGATACGGCAATACCCCTGTCCTGAGCTACCACAGCTGCATTGACCATATTCACCGGGAACCGGAGGATCGGATCAAGGATTCCTTTGATAGCCATGTGAGTGATGAGTTTAGAAGACGGCCCAAGGGATCCGAGTTCACCACCATAAATCATCTCCAGTTTCTGGATCCTTCCTTCAACAATCTGGATCATCAGACGACCCATCTTCTCGGCAAGGATCGCAAATGGTTCAATTGATTCATGAAGGTCAGGGGGAATAATGGGAGCATTGACCACATACTTCGCACTTCCCCCGCCAAGCACTTCCAGACACTGCTTTGCAATGGATATGGACACATTCTTCTGTGCCTCAACTGTGCTTGCTCCCAGATGAGGAGTTATGATGATCCCGGGAATACCGATCAGTGGCGAGTCTTTTGGTGGCTCTTCTTCAAACACATCGATAGCAGCTCCGGCAACCTTCCCAGCCTTCACTGCTTCTGCAAGCGCAGCCTCATCGATAATTCCCCCACGCGCGCAGTTGATGATTCGGACTCCGTCTTTCATCGTAGCGATAGACTGAGTGTTAACAATATGCCGGGTCTCTTTAATCAGGGGTGTGTGAACCGTGATGATATCAGCCTGCTTGAAGAGTTCATCAAGGCTCATTGCCTCGATACCCATAGCTGCAGCCTTTTCCACAGTGATGAAGGGATCGTATCCGATAATGCGCATATCAAACGAGGCTGCACGCTTTGCAACTTCACGTCCTATTCTGCCAAGTCCCACAACACCCAGGGTCTTCTCATTGAGTTCAACACCCATGAACTTGGACCGCTTCCATTCTCCAGCCTGCATGGAAGCATTTGCCTGTGGAGTATTCCGGCATAGTGACAGAATCATTGCCATAGTATGCTCTGTTGCAGCCAGGGTGTTTCCTTCAGGTGCATTTGCTACGATAACACCGCGTTTGGTGGCGGCATTCATATCGATATTATCTACCCCGGCACCAGCTCTGCCGATAAACCGAAGACGCTTCCCTGCTTCGATAACCCGTTCGGTCACCTGGGTTCCGGATCTCACCAGGAGGGCATCATAGTTCTCGATCGTCGCAACCAGTTCGTCTTCAGAGAGGCCGGTCTGCACATCGACCATCACCTGCTCTCTCAGAATTTCAATACCTTCTTCCGCGAGATCGTCACTGACAAGAACGTTAAATGTCACAGTACTCATTACAAAGTCGTCAGTAGAGAACTTGATAATTGTCATACATACAGAGATAAAAATTGCAGAAAACTCTCTGGAGCTTGAAAAAAGGAGAGTATTATTCAAACAGGTTTGTCTGAAAATCCCGGTCAACAATCGTGATGCATCGGTTATCACATACTTCATTGGATATCTCAACAGGGTAGCACCCAGTCAGGCATCCAAGACACAGATCCTCTTTTGCAATCCCGATTGCTTCAACCAGAGACGGAAGAGAGAGATAATGCAAGGAGTCTGCAGTAATACTCTTTCGAACTTCTTCTACGTCCTTGTCACTCCCAATCAGTTCTGTCCGGGTCGGCATATCCACCCCGAGGTAACAGGGGGCTTTGATGATGGGCGAACCGATGCGCATATGGATCTCCCTTGCCCCTGCTTCCCGCATCGTTTCAATAATCCGACGGGATGTAGTCCCTCTGACAATTGAATCGTCCACCAGGACAACAGATCGATCCTTGAGGTGATCCGGAATCGGATTCAGTTTAATCCGGACTGCACGTTCACGTTTTGCCTGGGTGGGCATAATAAAAGTCCGACCCATGTACCGGTTCTTTATCAGACACTCCATAAAGGGGGTTTTGGATTTTTCTGAAAATCCAACGGCATAAGCGGTGCCTGAGTCAGGAACCGGGCTGACCACATCGGCATTAACCGGGTCTTCTTCATAGATTCGTGCCCCAATCTTCCGTCTGACATCATAAACCAGGGATCCATCCATCCGGGAATCTGCCCGGGCAAAATAGATGTACTCAAAAACGCAGTGGCCAAGGTGTTTGGCTTCAGCAACCTGTTTTGATCGGATCCCATCATCACTGATATGGATCATCTCACCGGGAAGAACATCCCGCTCAAGTTTGCCCCCAAGTGCATCAATCGCCACGCTTTCAGAGCAGATCACGTATGAATCGTTGAATTTGCCAAAGCAGAGTGGACGTATGCCATGGGGATCCCGGAATGCATAGAGATCTCCATCATACATCATCACCACTGAGTACGAGCCTTTCAGACATTCCATACACTGTCGAACAGCATCCTCGATGGAACCGCCTTTGCGAATCTCTTCAGTGATGATCTTGGAGATCACTTCAGTATCAGATGTTGACCAGAAGATCTGTCCCTTATCCTCAAATCGTGCCCGGAGCTCCCGATAATTTACCAGATTCCCATTATGGGCAATGGCTATGACATGGCCACGAAAACTAAAAAGAAACGGCTGAATATTCTCAGGACGGTTCTCTCCGGTTGTCGGATACCTGACGTGCCCGATACCTACGGTACCAGTCAATGCACTCAGGGTAGCTTCCGAAAAAACTTCAGCAACAAGGCCGTTGCCTTTGTGCTTGTTTAGCCCACACCCATTGAACGTGGCAATACCGGCGCTCTCCTGACCACGATGTTGGAGCGCATAGAGCGCATGATAAAGAGAAAAAGAGACGTCGGCACATCTACTGATGCCAACGATACCACACATGATTAATGGGTTGCGATCTTGGGCCGCTTGTTAATCCAACGGTATCCACGAAGTCTCGGGGTTTTTCCAAATCCACATGACGAGCAAATCTTGTGCCGTTTGTGGTAGGACATCTTTCCACACCGCCGGCAGGTGATGTGGGTCTGGGTCTGTCGCTTTCCGCGTGATGGTGTTCCTTTTGACATGACTCGTTACCTCTTATTGAACTGACGGGGAGATGTAGATGACATTATCGCCGCGGATAATCAGGGTGCCGATACTTGCAGGCTGCCCGTTTATCTCTTCCTCTGCCTTATCGAGGACGAGGTTCATGTGGACATCATATCCCTGCAGGACGCCCCGGATTTCACGTCCGCCTTTCAGAGATACCAGTACCGGTTGCCGGTTGAGGACCTGATCTAAAATATCCATAGGTCTTTTGGTCATATTACTACCCTGTGTAACTCGAGATGAGTGAATAGATTGAGTGTGGACGGTACTTAAAGATTGTCCGACACCACACCCGGGAGGTACCCTCCCGAGATCTGACAGACATATATGCGTTTGATCATCAAAATGGTACCTGATATATGGGCAAAATAATTGCAAAACGACGCCACCCGATCCGCAAGTCGCAGGTTGCAGATCTCATAGAAACTCTTCGCCAGGAGATCGGAGCCGCCGCGGATCTCTTCTCTGCTAAGACGATTGAAGTCCTCGAGACCGGAACGCAGCTCCATATCTATCTCGTTGACAAGGAACCATTCCTCCTGGAAAAAGATGGAATCTTATTTCCCAGTCTTCGTGGCGCACTTGCACGACCCTTCCCTGAAAGAAGAGTGGTCGTTGACATGGGCGCTGTCTCCTTTGTTGTGAACGGGGCAGACATCATGCGCCCCGGTATTAAGGAAGTCAGCCCGGATGTGAAAGCGGGGAGGCCAGTTCAGATCGTTGATGAACGTCATGGAAAGCCACTTGCCTTAGGTGTTGCCCTCTTTGATGCCGATGACCTCCTGGCGCAGGAGAAGGGCAAGGTAGTAAAAACGTTTCATCATGTGGGTGATGATATCTGGAACATAGAACTCTGATCCTGAAAATGTCGCCATAAAATTCCGGGAAACCAGCATCTTTATTATAAAGCACACAAAAAGGTTTTGGTATGGGACTTCGTAACCTTATCTTCGGGGCCAAAGATAGCAGTTCTCCTGATGAATATAAAGAACTCCCCCTCAAGGATTATGAGGGTGAGAATCCTGCACTTCTGGTCAAGGTAGCAACCGTTACCGGCCTTCGGGAGAGCCAGATCGTAAAAGATCAGATATATGATGGTGATATCGTTATCGTTGACATCAACCGCCTCAAGATGGATAAGATAAACTACGAACGGGTTATGAAAGACTTCTATCAGGTCGCGCGTGATGTAGACGGAGACATCGTAGGTCTTGGGGATCAGCAGTATGTGATCATCACACCGCGCAATGTCAAGATCTCCCGCGACCGCATCGGTGGCGGTGCCTGAGTGCGTCAGGAGGTCAGGGGAGCCTGCCCGGCCTGCGGTGAAGAGGTCGGTTATCTCTATGAAACCGAACAAATACCCTATTTCTCAGATATACTGATCATCACCTGTTCCTGCCCGCTTTGTGGATACCGGTTCTCTGATGTCCAGTCGCTCACCTCCCGTGAACCAGTACGGCTCGAATTCAGAGTTGAATCTGAAGACGACCTGATGGTGAGAGTAGTGCGCAGCACCCAGGGTGAGATCATCATCCCGGAACTGGGAGTTGAGATCTCTCCAGGCCCGGCTTGTGAAGGATTTGTCTCAAATGTCGAAGGCATTCTGGTTCGTATCGACAAAGTCCTTGATGGTGCAGTCATGGAAGGGGATGACGAGCAGCGGCGTAATGCTATCGATCTGAAAGAAAAGATTGCCCTGATCGGACAAGGAAAATTCCCGATAACCCTGATAATCGTTGATCCGATGGGAAATTCCATCATCGATTCGGATCGGACGAAAAAAGAATTGTTAGAAATCAATGAGGTACATCCGGAGTCTGCAAGCGATTGCGACTCTGGCTCTACCTGATCTCTTTTCCTTTCAGATATACACCAGGTTCACGGGTAACTCTTCCCACAACTCTGGCATCAGGGAACACAGAAGTTATTGCGGAGACATCCGATTCCGAAGCAATACAGACATACCCCATCCCCATATTGAATGTCCGGTACATTTCTCCATCAGATATTCCACCCTTCTCCTGGATCCAGTGATAGATCGGTTGTGCAGGAAGAGGATCATCAATGGAAAACCCATAGCCGGAAAGCCGGGTAAGGTTCAGAAGGCCACCACCGGTGATGTGACACATCCCATGGACATCTACTTTACGGGTCATCTGAAGAACATCTGCATAAATCCGTGTCGGGGTCAGAAGAGTTTCCCCAATCGTTTTTCCATCAGAGAGTTTCTCTTCGTACGAACCATGCTCTGTTACCATCCGACGGGCAAGAGTCAATCCATTGCTGTGTATCCCTGATGACGGAATACCAACGATCAGGTCGCCGGGTACAACCTTCTCCCCACTGATGACTTTGTCTTTCTCCTGGATACCAAGACAGGCACCTGCAAGATCCAGCCCGTTTACAAGGCCTTTGAGGGTTGCAGTCTCGCCACCGATGATGGAAATGTTGGATTGTCTCGCCCCTTCGTTGAGACCGATCCCAATCTGGGTCAGTTGCTCAATGGAGAGAGCATTGGTAGCGACATAATCCACAAATGCCACCGGCTCAAGGTTCATCACATAGAGGTCATTGACATTCATGGCGATACAGTCAATGCCGACAGTGGACCAGTTGTGGAGCTCATCGGCGATGAGCATTTTCGTCCCGACCCCATCAACTGCCAGCGCAAGAACATGAGAACCAAATGATATAAAACCGGCAAAGTGACCGATATCTGAAGCCATCTGATATTCCCCGGTCCGACGGAAGGTAAGCTGGGAAACCAGTGCTTTTACTGCAGCTGCTTCGAGATCAATATCTACACCGGATTCACGGTATGCATCTTTCTGACGTGTATCTTCTGCCATCAACATTCCTCACAGCGCGTGGAGAGGGCAAACTCTTCGTGCAGGATAGTCACAGCACGGGGACCATCCTCCTGGTTTACCACGAACGAGATATTCACTTCTGATGAACCCTGAGAGATCATCATCACGTTAATGCCGGCTTTCCCAAGTGCAGAGAATGTCCTCCCCGCTGTTCCCGCCATGCCTGCCATACCGGAACCGACAACCGCAACTGCACAGACATCTTCATTTGCTGTTATCTCCCGGAAGACACAGCGTTCTTTGAGTGGCTGGAGGGCATCCATCGCGGTCTGAACCTGTTTCTCTTCGATGATGAGAGAAATGTTCGCTTCTGATGAACCCTGTGAGATCATCATCACATTGATCTGATGATCGGCAAGGATTGAGAAGATGTGCTTTGCAACACCAGGTCTGCCAATCATCTGTGCACCCGTGATCGTCACCGCAGCGACCTTGTCGATGAAAGTGATTGCCTTGACCACCCGGCTCTCTCTTCGCTCCCCTTTCTCAATGCAGGTCCCCGGATAGGAGGGATTAAACGTATTTTTTACCCAGACCGGGATGTTCTTCTGCATTGCGGGTTCTATCGAGCGGGAATGCATCACTTTCGCACCAAAGTATGAGAGTTCCATCACTTCGATATAGGAGATGCAGGGGATGACACGGGCTTCCTTAACCAGCCGGGGATCGGTGGTCATAATGCCATCCACATCAGTCCAGATCCAGATCTCATCAACCATCAGGGCAGCACCGAGAATGGCGGCAGAGTAATCAGAGCCACTTCGCCCAAGGGTAGTAACTACGCCTTTTTCAGTGCATCCCATAAAGCCCATAACAACCGGCACAGAATTTCCCATCAAGGGCTCTAGCCGGGCACGGATACGGGCTTCACCTGCAGGCAGGGCAATGGCATCACCATGGTTTACTGTGGTGAGAATGCCTGCCTCACACCCGTCAAGTGCAAGAGAGGATACTCCCCGTTGCCGGAGAGCCGCGCTGATTACCGGTGCGTTCAGCCGTTCACCAAAAGAGATGACATAATCACGCGACCGGGGAGTAAGCTCACGCAGGTGGAAGACCGCATGGAGAAAGTCACGAAGGCTCTCAATCCTCCTGATGATGATCTCACTGGTCTCAGTATAGTAGTCAGGAGCAACTCCCTGCAGAGTAGTAAGGTGAGTAGTAGTCAGATACTCAACCAGAGTGTTTACACTCGAGGTATCCCGGGCACTCACCATCTGTTCTGCAGTCTCAATGATCCGATCCGTCACACCGCGCTGTGCAGAGACAACAACAACCATGGAATCACCCTTTTCCAGGTGACTGGTGATGATATCGACAGTCTTGCTGACAGCATCTGCATTCTGGACAGAAGTCCCCCCGAATTTCATTATGAGCTTCATTGCGTCGCTACTCTCATACTAAGTACTTTTTATCTCATTTTAGGATGCACCCTACTAATAAGATGAAGGTCAGGGAGATCATCAATTCTCACGTTCTGGTTATCGGGAGTGGTGGCGCCGGGGTGCGTGCGGCAATCGAAGCTTCAGCTCATGGAAAGTGTGTGCTGGTCTCAAAGACCATTGCCGGAAAGGGAGGCTGCACCATCATGGCAGAGGGAGGATATAACGCAGTCCTCTGCGACAAAGACCGCATTGATGATCACTATTCTGACACGATGAAAGGTGGGGCATTTCTCAACGATCCCGATCTTGTACAGGTCCTCGTATCAGAATCGCCAAAACGGGTTATGGATCTCATCTCCTGGGGCGCGGTTTTTGATGTGACCGCAGAGTGTTCAATAGCACAACGCCCGTTCGGTGGTCAGTGTTTCCCGAGGACCTGCTTTGCCGGAGACAGAACCGGCCATGAGATGATGATAACCCTGATGGACCGGCTCTCATCCTCCGGAGTGAACATCTGCCATGAAGTGACCATCATCTCTCTCCTCACCCGGGATAGGAGAGTGATCGGAGCGGCGGGGCTTACGCATGAAGGTGAACTGATCATCTTTCTGGCTGATGCAACAATTCTGGCTACCGGGGGGGGTACCAGGGTCTATGATATCTCTACAAACTCAAACAGCGGAACCGGTGATGGGTATGCCATGGGATACCGGGCAGGAGCGGAGCTCATTGATATGGAGCAGGTTCAGTTTCACCCGACTGGAGCCGTGTATCCATGGGATGCACGAGGTCGCCTGGTGACCGAGGCAGTGCGTGGTGAGGGAGGGGTTTTGAAGAACTCTCTTGGAGAGCGGTTTATGACCAGATATGATCCCCAGCGAATGGAACTCTCCACCCGCGATGTAGTGGCAAGAGCAGCGGCAACAGAGATCCGGGAAGGCCGGGGAACTCAGAACGGCGGAGTCTGGCTCGACATAACCCACCTCCCTGCAGAGGAGATAGAACAGAGACTCCCCACCATGTTGGAACAATTCCTCAGGTTCGGGGTGGATATCAGGAAAGAGCCAATGGAGGTTGCTCCTACTGCGCACCATATCATGGGAGGACTGGCTATCACTCCGGAGTGCAAAACTACCATTCCCGGCCTTTTTGCCTGTGGTGAAGTCGCGGGAGGAGTACATGGAGCGAACCGGCTGGGGGGAAATGCCCTCGCGGAAACCCAGGTATTCGGAAAGAGGGCAGGGACGTCTGCAGGTCTTGAACCAACACGTGACGACCCATTTGATGAGAACCTGGTATCTCCAATAATTGAGCGATTGGATGGATTCTCTCATGGGGATATCTCCCCTCATGAGGTGCGAGGTCAGCTCCAGCAGATCATGTGGAGCGGTGCAGGAATCTTCAGAGATAACATCACACTGGAGAAGACACTGAGCCAAATCAATGATCTTGAGAAAACCAGGCTTCGTGCACGGGTTCCCGAAGAGTATGCAGATTGTTGCATTGTCCAGAATATGCTGACCACGGCACGACTCATTGTCACCTCAGCCCTTATCCGGGAAGAGTCACGTGGCGCACATGTGAGGACAGATATCAGCCAGTCATGGGAGAATGCATCTTCTCCTTTTGGGCACACCCGGGTGAGTATGCAGGGTGCGGGAATTGAGAAGAGGGAGCAGCCATGAAGCAGTTCTCAGTCTCCATTGCCCGGTTTGATCCTGTTGTTCAGGAGAGACCCACTGTTCAGAAGTATTCTGTAGAGGTGAATGATGGTGCACGGGTTCTGAATGTCCTTCAGGCCGTACAAGCACAGGATCCCACTCTCGCTTTCAGATCCAGTTGCCGGGCAGGACAATGCGGAAGTTGTGCGGTCAGAGTGAATGGGAACCCGGCCCTTGCCTGCATGGAAGAAGCCAGTGATGAGATGATGATTGAACCGCTCGATCTACCGGTCATCAAAGATCTTATGGTGGAACTGGTTCCGGGGATCAATAATATCCCTCGTATAAACCCCTGCAACTGCCACGATATCCTTGATCCGGATTGCATCAGACAGATCAAACCCTTGCGTGACTGCGTTGAGTGCCTTTCCTGCGTATCTGTATGTCCGGCGATGAAAGTTACCGATTTTATCGGCCCTACTGCGATGCGGGCACAGATGAGAATCGCCCTGGATCCCCGTGAAACGGGAACCCGGATTCGTGATGCAATCTCCCAGGGCCTCTTCACCTGTACCAGTTGTCAGCGATGCAGAGTAGTATGCCCAAAGGAAATTGAGATACCAGGCAAGGCGATAGAAAAACTCCGGGAGATTGCAAACAGAGACGGACTCACCCTACCACGCCATCAGGCAGTTGCTGAGCTCATCAGGACTTCAGGCCGAAGTGTGGAGACATATGATGACACATTCCTCACTCTGGTACCTGAGGTTATCGAGCCCTATGGCGAGGTAAAAGGGGAGGTCGGATTCTTCGTAGGTTGCATGTTCAATGGTCGACTCCCGGAGCGTGCCCTCGATCTCATAGAGGTGATGAAACGGGCAGGTGTCAGGGTCATTGTACCGAAAGAGCAGATTTGTTGTGGTTCTCCTCTCATCCGAACCGGACAGACCTCCTTCCTGCAGGATCTAAAGGATCGGAATATTTCTGCGTTTACCAGTCGCGGAATTACAACGGTTATGACAATGTGTGCAGGCTGTGGCTCAACGCTCAAACATGACTATGAAACCCCCTTCACCGTAAAGGATGTAACCGAAGTGCTTACTGCGATGGATATTCCCCTTCCGGCAAAAATCGATTGCACGGCAACATATCATGATCCCTGCCATCTGCTGAACGGTCAGGGAATCCATGATGAGCCACGAACACTTCTGAGGATGGTTGCTGGATCATTTGTCGAAATGCCGGCACAGTGCTGTGGTTCAGGAGGAGGCGTCAGATCCGGGATACCGGAGGAAGCTGCAGCCCTCGCTGAGCTCAGAAGATCGGCCATTGCACAGACTGGAGCAGATGTGGTCATCACCATCTGCCCATTCTGCGAATACCATATGCAGGAACACACCGATAAACCGGTAAAAAACCTGATGACCCTCCTCCTGGAAGGATACCGAAAGAAAGAGGGGCAATAACGAGAGGATGGTCAGGCGCAGTCTATCGGAGGTCGATGAATATCTCCGATCCTTTACCCTGACCGGAGAGTCAGGACAGCGGACACTGGAAGATGGGGTCACCCTCGTAGAGTCAGTGAATATTAGCGGAAGGAGTGTCACCCGGTATACGAATGAATACTGGACCGCACGACAAAGGCAGGCAGCAAGGATACACGAAATTTCCTATCGCGCTTGTTTCAAACCTCAACTCCCCAGGTTTTTTATTACTCTGCTCACCGACCATGCAGATGTTGTCTATGATCCCTTCAGCGGGCGGGGCACTACCTCAATCGAAGCAGGCCTTCTGGGCAGGCAGGTTATTGCGAATGATATAAACCCGCTTTCCGGAATGCTTGCCATCCCCCGGTTTTTTATCCCTACACAGGAAGAGGTAAAGGCGCGGCTTTTTTCTATCCCATACGAGTCAGGACTCAAAGCAGAGTTAGATCTCTCCATGTTTTATCACCCGGAGACGGAAGCTGAGATCCTCTCACTCAGAAGGTATCTCCTGTCACGAGAACGGGAGGGGACCCTCGATCATCTGGATCAATGGATCCGGATGGTTGCTACAAACCGCCTCACCGGACATTCTTCTGGATTTTTTTCGGTATACACTCTGCCACCGAACCAGGCTATCACAGCAGAACGGCAAAAGAAGATAAATGTAAACCGAAACCAGCATCCGCCATATCGCAATATCCGAGAGATCATCCTGAAAAAGACAAGAGGACTTACTAAGGACCTGACGGAAAAAGAGCGGGAAAATCTGAAGATCGCTGGAGATAGTGCCCGGTTTTTTACCGGAGATGCAAGGGAGACCCGGGAGATTCCAGATGCATCAGTGAGTCTTACTGTCACCTCCCCCCCATTTCTTGATATCGTACAGTATGCTTCAGACAACTGGCTCCGGTGCTGGTTCACCGGGGTGGATGAGGAGGCGGTGGCTGCCCGGATCACCAAACTTCCCCGGGTTCCTGATTGGGCTTTGGTGATGGGCGATGTCTTTGCGGAACTCTACCGGATCACCAGGCCGGGGGGCTGGGTTGCCTTTGAGGTTGGTGAAGTCCGCAACAGGTCGGTATTACTTGATGAAGTAATGGTTCCGGTAGGCTGCGCTGCCGGGTTTTCCTGTTTCGGGATAGTCATCAACAGCCAGGAGTTCACCAAAACCGCAAATATCTGGGGGGTGTCAAATATGGAAATTGGAACAAACACAAACAGGATAGTGCTTTTTTACAAAGAGCCATGAGAAACGTCCCTTCTATCCTGACAGAGCACAAGAAAAAGTGAGGTTCAGAAGGATTCTGATTATTGATTAACCATTAGATAGTCAAATGCTGATAATGACGCTTTGGCTCCTTCCCCGGCAGCGATAATGATCTGTTTTCCAAGAACTGCAGTTACATCACCGGCCGCAAAAATCCCGGGAGCACTGGTTCGACAGTTTATATCAATCTCTATCTCTTTCTGGTAATTCAGTTTGAGAAGACCTTCCAGGAAACCGGTATTCGGGACCCATCCAATCTCGGTGAACAGGCCGTCCAGAGCAATCTCTTCAGTCTTATCATTTGTACGATCCCGAAGTACAATGCCAGTGAGATGATCAGAACCTTTGAGTTCTTTGACCTCACTCCCCAGATGAATGAGAATATTGGACTGTTTGGCAAGTTGATTTTCATACACAGGATCTGCCCGGATTTTACTCCTGACAATGAGATGAACAGTGGTTGCAAGTTTACTCATCTCAAGAGCAGTCTGTAACGCCGAATTTCCACCACCAACCACTCCGACTATCTTCTCTTTAAAGAGAGGGCCGTCACAGGTGGCACATACCGCAACCCCTCTTCCGGTAAACTCTTCTTCCCGTTCAATTCCCAGACGACGTTGTCTCTTGCCCTGTGCAAGAATGATCGTCTTTCCTTTGAACTGCTGGTCCGAAGAGGTCTTGACCAGGTATCCACCGGTTGAGGGAAGTAATGAGACAACCTGATCAAGTTCTATCTGTATCTGGTTATTCCGGACCTGTTCTTCAAACTTTGACATTAATTCGTCGCCAGTGATCATCCGGTAACCCATGTAGTTCTCAATGTTCCAGCTCTCCAGAGCCTGACCTCCGATATCAGATGACACCATAATCACCCGCAGGTTCTTGCGTGAACAATACAGGGCAGCTGTCATCCCTGCCGGGCCGGCACCAATAATGATCACATCGAACTGATCCGGAGTAGATTCCTTCCCAAAAAGTTCTTTCAGACGATCTGAATCAAATCCAACGATCACCTCATCATCAACCGTGATAACCGGGACCCCATATTGTCCGGAGAGTTCGACCATCTCCTTTGCTGCCTTGCGGTCAACTCCTACATCTATACTTCGGTATTCAACACCATACCGGTCAAGAAAAGCTTTGGCAAGGCGGCAGTAAGGACAATTCTGAGTGGAATATACAGTCACCTGTGGCATACAGGCTGTTATGCCGTAAAAAGATAAGAAGATAGTGAACGCTCGCAAAAATCAGGAGCGACGCACGAGGAGGATCAGACCCAAAATACCCGCAAGAACGGGGGCCACACCAAGGGGAGCTGCCTTTGTCGGTTCTGATGTTGGAATATCCGGTGTGGTAGTCTGTTGAGAGGGAGTTACTGATGCATCAATACTCCCGGAAACGCCAGGTGCAAAGGTCAGATCCAGGCGTTGGGATTCACCGGCCCAGAGTTTTACTTTTTGTGCAGCCTGCATTCCTTCAGCAGTAAAGGTGATGTACTGACCAAGTTGTTTTTCGTCTCCATTGACGACAAGTCGTTTGTCAAACGTCCCGGATCCTCCATATACACCTGTGGTGGCAATCGAAATGTTGCCAACTTCAACGTCACCTATCTTGGCGACAATGACCGTTCCCGCAGGGATTGGTGTTCCGTTGATCGTAGCGTTGCCATAGAACTCATATGGCAGAGGTGGTATTGCTGACACACCACTGACAAGGAAGATGAGTGATAACAGTATTATGCTGGATTTCAGGTACATGATATCAACGTCCAGGGCTGTACCCCGCAGGGACAGTCTCTCAGTACAATGACACGGGAAAATAAATGGATTTGTCCCTGATCAGGGTGTCAGTTGACCAGGAGCCGGGAGATAGATCCAGTACCCGGAGCCAGGTACCAGCGGAGTAGTATCGCTGTTTGGTCCGGTGCCACCTTTGATGATGGGCTGGTTATACTGTTGCAATCCCGAGTCAAACCCAATCACATAGGTCCACTCGGCAATGCTTGAGAGTGCCTGGGAAGCGGGAACCTGAACCGTTCCGGGAATGCCCATGATACTCCACCCGGTGGAGAGAGATTTCGGGGAAGTTGGCCGGCCGGTAGCTTTGAGAGGAATGGTAAGTGCCTGCTCAGAATAGATCCAATAGGCATTCATGGCAGAGAGCAGTTCTGTCCTTCCGATAGTCTTCCATCCTGCAGTAGGATCATAGGTAAAGACCGAGTGACCCCCACTGGGAATATCCTTAAAAACCTCAGCAGTGTCAGATCCTGACGCAAGTACCATCGGAATGCTAATGAAGTTCCACCCGGGAACAAGAGCAATATCGATTTGTTCTCCCGTTCCTCCCCCGGCAACCGTGATCGAACCCGGAGTAATCTGAGGAGTGATCGAACTTCCCTGATCGTCATCAATCTGTGTAATCTTCACCATGATCCGGGTGCTCCCTGAAGCAACTCCGTTCAGGTTGAGGGTTGCAAGGACAACATTCTGTGCCCCCGGATTGACAGATTCATTTAGATCCAGAGCGCGGATAGTCATTTCAGATCCTGATCCGGGGGTAGCATCTGACAGAGACGCCCAGGGGGGAAATGATGCTCCGGAGATAGTGACTATCGCAGGATCCTCAGGATACACAGAGAGAATATATCCGGAGAGACCCTGATCCGCAACATCAAGAGTCAAATCCACTGACCCGGTCATACCTGGTCCAGCTATTGAAGCCTGAGAAACACTGATGGTTGCAGCCGAACAACCAGGCAGGCACCAGAGAGCCATGCAAATGAGTAATATTCCAATTCCTAGGTTCTTCATCCGGAAGCCTCCTCAAATATCGTACTGATATCACCAAACTCAATTACCCCGTTCCCATTGAAGTCAAAGGGGTACACGGGCTCATGCTCTTTGATCCAGTCGATGTTGGTAAAAAATATCGTGGGATCCTGCAGGTCAATCTTCCCATTTGCATTCAGGTCTTCATACCTGCCATCACCATCCGGATCCCCGGGTGTGAGATTTACTCCGGGGATCGCGACTATCATATCGGATCCGGCAGTTGCATTTGGTGACACCAGTAACGGTGCAGTTTCATTTCCTCCAGAAGTCAGATTATCACTAGAACTATTTGGTATTGCGACCTCGGGTATGGTCACATTCCCTTCTTCTTTCGGGGTAATATTCGTCGGAGGAACGAGGATTTCTGAGAGATTACCAGGCACCGGAGTTGGAACCAGGATCGTTGTTGCATTCTCTGTGGGGAGAGAGAGATTAACCACTTCCGGAATTGTATGATTCAGAACCGGGGTTATCGGAATTGGTTTGGTAATCGGGAGAGTTGCATTTATTTTGGCATCGATTTTTGCAACCCAGAGATCTCCTTCACCGGGAGCGCCCGGGATATCTCCATCAGATGACCGGGTAGTTCCGGTAACTACAAGATTCCCATCAGGCATCAGATGGACCCAGGAACCACTTTCATACATACTTCCTCCAAGGGTTCGGTTCCAGAGAAGGGCTCCATTTGCATCTATCTCCGCAACCCATAGATCCGCATCTCCATGATTCCCGGAGATGTCACCATCTACCGAGAACGTTTCACCAACCAGATAGGCTCCCCCAATCGGGGATGGTTCCATCTTCCACACATTGTCGCTGAAATTCCCACCATAGGTCTTCTCCCAGAGGAGATCTCCTGCTGATGAGAGACGAAGAACCCAGACATCCCCAACCCCATGGTTCAAATGGACATCTCCATCAGACGAAGCAGTCACTCCGGCGACCATCAAATCGCCGTTTGTCATTTCGGTGATCGAATGACCCCAGTCAAGCTTACTTCCTCCATACGACTTCTGCCAGAGGACAGAGCCATTTCCATCTGTCTTTACCACCCAGAGATCGCTGCTCCCGTGATTTGAAGTGACGTCACCGTCAGCAGAGTACGTATTCCCAGTCATCGCATACCCACCATCCGATGTACTGACAATACTACTTCCACTCTCCCTCATTGATCCGCCCAGAATCTTCTGCCAGAGGATGGAACCATTTTGATCCAGACGGAGCATCCAGAGATCCCCACCTCCATGATGACCAACGGGATCCCCGTCGTTTGACATGGTATATCCAATGACCATATACCCACCATCAGGAGTCACAAGGATGTCTCCTCCTTCATCAGTCATGTTCCCACCATAGACACGGTTCCAGATTCTATCACCATTTGGGGATAACCGGATAACCCAGAGGTCTCCATTTCCATGATATCCGGCGATGTTACCATCCGATGAACCGGTGGTTCCAACAATTACCGAACCACCATCAGGAGTTGCCTTTATGGAGAAACTGTAATCAGAACCATTTCCTCCATATGCCCGGTTCCACAAAGGATTGCCGTTTGGATCCAGTCGAACCAGCCAGAGATCCCCGTTTTCCTGTAATCCGGATATATTTGCATCTGTAGAAGAGGCGCTCCCGCTCACAAGAATTCCTCCGTCTGATACGCTATCCAGACTATACCCCCATTCTTCTCCGTCTGATCCGCCCAGAACCTGCTGCCAGAGAATATCACCCGGAGCTGCTGATCCCATTGGGATCAGCAGTCCAATGACAATGATGAAAAAAAATGACCATACCGCTTTCATCGACCCATCTTCCCCATATCAATAAAGATAGTTCTGAGGATATATGGGAAAAACTAATATCAAGGTTTCGAGGGAGAGGAGAACTCCGGGTATCTTTGCCCACAGCAAGAGCAATGAAATAACAAACTCATCAGATCGCGGAGCCGGGATTATTTCTGATTGAGAAAAAAGAGAGAGTTTTGATTTACGCGGTTACCGCGGTAGAATTGGTTGCAGTTGCATTCACTGCATCTGCCGGGAGAGAAGGCATCTCAGCAGGGGCTGTTGTATTGACATCTGGAGTTGCATTAACATCCTTCGTCTCGACAACTACTGCTGCAGTCTTCTTCTCTTCTGGGGTTACATAGACGCCAGCACCAATAAAGTAGGTTCCATCAACATTGGTTACGTAGGATACCTTCTTCTGAACTGCACCCTTTGAAAGCAGGTTTGGCTCCTGGTACTTGACAAAGCCTACACCAGATTTTGCAGTGTCGACCATCTGCTGGACGTACCGGAGGCCGGTTGAGTCAGTGAGAGCGATCTGGTTTTTGCCAACAGCTCCAAGGTCGTATGGGAGTGCAAGTGCCTTCCCGTCCATGTCATAGGCAAAGATGTACATCTTGTCATTGACAAATCCACCGGATGGGTTGTTGAAGGTTGCAATTGCAACGCTCTTACCGGAGTTCACTGCAAAGGTGCGTGCATCGGTAACAAACTTAACGAGCGTGTCATTGACGAGGTCAGGCTCTGCTGCAGGGGTTACTGCAGATACATTGGTGCCGTTGATCTCAGTTGATACCGTTGCATTTGCATCCTGAGCAGTGACA
This sequence comes from uncultured Methanospirillum sp., assembly GCA_964624045.1. GTDB lineage: Archaea > Halobacteriota > Methanomicrobia > Methanomicrobiales > Methanospirillaceae > Methanospirillum. The sequence continues at coordinate 30,944 of CAZUXC010000013.1, forward strand.
TTTTCACTTGGAGTCACGTTTTCAGATGCTGCGGTTACATTCGCATCGGCGGCTTCAGCTGCCGGTACGGTAGAATTGTCCATAGATGCCGCAATTGCTCCAGAGGCAAGCAGGGAGACGAGAACTGCGAGGATACATCCAATCCAGAAGATTGATCTCATGCACCTATTCATTCACTACGAATGTATATATGAGTGATTGTCATTTATTGCCACCCAAACAGAAAAGGAGAAGATGAATGGGGACAATTCGAAAAAGGAGCCCGTTATGCGATAGAACAGAGAATTAGTGAGAGAGAATACAAAAAAAAGAATTTAAAAAACCATCAGAGGGTTACTTCATGCCATCTGGCTCCGGGAACACCACAGATGGGGCATGCAGCAGGTGCTGCATCAAGAGCAACGTTGCCACAGACCGGACAGAGGAATACCTTTTCAGCAGCGAGATCTTTTCCTGTTTTCACTGCCTCAAGAGCTTTCTGATATAACCCTGCATGCACCTGCTCAGCCTTCATCGCAAAGGTGAACGATTTGGTTGCATCATCATTCTTTTCCGCTTCTGACTCTTTGATAAAAGCCGGGTACATCTCGGTAAATTCTTCAGTCTCTCCACTGATCGATGCAACGAGATTGTCAGCAGTGGAAGGGACACCATATACTGAAAGATGGCGGCGGGCGTGGATTGCTTCTGCTTCAGATGCTGCCCGGAAGAGCTTAGCTACATGAGGAAATCCTTCTTCAGCCGCTTTTTCAGAGAAGGATGCATATTTGCGGTTTGCCTGAGACTCTCCGGCAAAACCTGCCTTAAGATTGTCTGTGGTTGCCATACCGGATCTGTGATACAGACGGGCATAAATCTGTTCTGATCCCCTGAGGAAATCTCACATACAAATCCAGATCGGTGTTCTCATACCTTCCCCGGATCAACAGATTTCTATATCTGATATCATGGCAACAAAGAGGATGCGGGATATCGATACTTGTGACAGGCCCAGGGAGAAACTGGCAAAAAAAGGGGCAGTCTCCCTGACCGATGCCGAGCTTATCGCCACAATTTTAGGAATGGGTACGTCCGGTCGTGACGTTTTTGAAATATCCCGGGAGGTTGCTGCTATACTTAAGGATACAAAAGGGTCTTCTCACCCGACCTACGAGCAACTTATCGGAATAGAAGGGATCGGGCCTTCAAAAGCATGCATCCTCCTCTCATGCTTTGAGATCGCTCGTAGATATGGATCCCCACAGGAAAAGCCATCGTATCGGATCACCTGTCCGGAGGATATGTTAGAGATACCAGAGGTCAGGGATCTTATCCATAAGAAGCAGGAGCATTTTATGACGGTCACCCTGAATGGTGCATCAGAGGTGATCCAGTCAAGAATAATCACAATGGGACTGCTCAATCATAGTCTGGTACATCCCCGTGAAGTATATGCGGACGCTATCGCGGACCGGGCAGCATCGATAATCTGTGTACATAATCACCCGTCAGGAAATCCGGTGCCAAGTATTCAGGATATTGAGATCACCAGACAACTTGCGGGAGCAGGGGAGATCCTGGGAATCAATCTTCTGGATCATGTGATTATCACAAAAAACGGGGTGACTTCTTTGCGGGAAACCGGGATCCTGTAATATCGAATGAATCAGGCATACAGATTATTATCAGTTAAATGTTTTCCCAGCCGATACCCCTTCAGGTATGCCTCCTGCAACAGATCCGGATATTGGTTTAGGTCTTTTTTATTGTCCATGTCCCGGATCAGGAGATCATCGTCATACCTGCAATCGATAATATCACAAAAGGATCGGACCGAGAGCTGCACCCCATCAAAGTTTTCCGGAAGGTTCATCCCAGATATTGAGAGGAGCAGAGTCCGCCTTATATTTCGTTTTTCTTTGGTCACCAGACGGTTCTTTCGCTCATATTTTGCACAGTAAAAGACCTGGAATCGATCCATAAATGACTTTAAATGGCCGGGGATCCCCATGGTCATAACGGGGGTAGCAATAATCAGGCTGTCCATCTCCCGAAATGCCGGATACAGAGCACTGACATCATCCTCCATCATGCAGGTTTCATGATCACGGCAGAAATAAAACTCCCGGCAGGAGGTGAGGGCAAGTTCAGGGACATGAATGACCTTGACATCACACCCGGCATCTTCAGCACCAGAAACCGATTTTTTCAGTAATTTAGCGGTATTTCCTTCAGAGAGAGGACTACCCAGAAGCGCGATGATCCGAGGTCTCATACGGTGAGTATGACCGATTCTAAATAAAGTACGTTTCGGTTTTTCCTCAGGCCACTATTTAATCCAATGCCCATTCGCGCAGATTACGCGTGAAATTGTTTTATTTGCCACATAAATCTCCCGAATCATTAATATAGCCACTTGGCGATTATTGATATGGTAATAACCATGAGCGAAGAAAATCGGGTAAAGGCTGGATCAAAGGTCGGCCCAGGAAAATACGTCTGTGTTGATTGCGGAAAGACCTATGAGATGACCGAGGCAGAACAGGATCTGCGTCACTGCCCTTCCTGTTCCTGTGATATGTACAACTGTTTCCCAAACACGCACATCAGGGAAGACATCAAGACCCCAGAAGACGCAGCAAACCCACCGAAGCGCTCATAAGCAGCATTTTCGGACCTGTCCCAGCAGGGGTTCCGGTATCGTCAGATGAATATCCCCAGATAATGAGGAATAAAAATGGCTAACGTATCAGAAGAAGGACAGGTCTTTGAATGTGAGATCTGCGGTAATGTGGTGAAAGTACTCGAGGTCGGTGGCGGAGAGTTAATCTGCTGTGGTGAACCGATGGTTCTCCAGGGGTAATTAATGACTCCAGGTATGGACGAACTCGAGAATAAAATCGGGAAAGTTCCCCGGATCTTTAAAAAACTGGCAGAAACGGATCCTGATATCCATGAGATGATCCTCAAACTCGACCAGTATATCTGGGACGACGGAGCACTCTCCCGCAAAACCAAGAAGTTAATTGCAATCGCTATCGCTACTTCAATGCGTGATCAACATGCAATCCGTGCTCAGATGGCAGGTGCAAAAGCCCTCGGAGTAACAAAGGATGAGGTCGAGGAAGCACTCAGAGTTGCATACATGCTTGCCGGCATGCCAGCCTATGTGAATGGGAAGGTTGTCGAGGAAGAGGTAATGTAACTATGATGTGTGATGAGGACTATGAGTGTGACTGTATCAGCCTTCCGATTCTCGGAGCCCCTGCACCGGACTTTGAGGCATTAACTACTCAGGGTACGATTACCCTGTCTGAACTTAAGGGAAAGTGGGTTGTACTCTTTTCACATCCTGCAGATTTTACTCCGGTATGTACCACAGAGTTTGTAGCACTGGCAGAGGCAAATGATGAGTTTCAGGCGATGAATACTCAGCTGATCGGTCTTTCTATCGACAGTGTTCATTCACACATCGCCTGGATTCGGAATATCAAGGAGAAGATGGGGGTTGACATCCCATTCCCCGTGATTGCAGATCTGGATATGAAAGTTGCTACCTTGTACGGAATGGTACATCCAGGTCAGAGCAGCACTGCAACGGTACGGACGGTCTTTTTCATTGATGATAAAGGAATCCTCAGAGCGATGATATACTATCCTTTGAGTAATGGGAGGTCCGTTCCCGAACTTCTCCGTCTTGTCAAGGCTTTGCAGACTACTGATGCTGAAGGAGTCTCAACACCTGCGAACTGGCAGCCAGGGGATAAAGTTGTTGTACCACCGCCAAAGACGGTAGCAGAAGCTGATAAACGGATTCAGGAAGGGTACGATTACAAGGACTTTTATCTCTGTTTCAGAAATCTCTGACCCCTCTTCTTTTATCCGACCAGAGCAAACATTGCAGTCATGGGTATCAGGATTCTTGCCATTGCCGGCAGCCCCCGCAGACATGGCAATTCTGAACAACTTCTCGACTGGGTTCTTTCCTCAATGGCAGAGGAGCCGGATATTGAATTTCATAAGGTTACACTCTCTGACGCTGATATCCAGCCCTGCAGAGGATGTAATGCATGTGAGAAACTTAATCAGTGTGTTATCAGGGATGGGATGGATCAACTCCATGATCAGATTCTTGAAGCAGACTGCATCATTCTTGCAGCACCAATTTTCTGTATGAGTATCTGTTCACAGGCAAAGGCACTCGTAGATCGGGTACAGGTCTTTCGATCACGGAAGTATGTGCTCAAACTCCCGGTGGTTCCTGAAGAGAGAAAAGGAAAAAGACTGGGTCTGTTCATCTCTACTGCAGGACAGAAATGGGATTATGTTTTTGATGCATCCATCCCGGTAGTTAAATGCTTTTTTCATGTTATTGAGGTAAAGGACGCTGATATTTCCTATCTGATGATAAACAACGTCGATGAAAAAGGAGAAATCCTTAGCCACCCTACCGCCAGGGAGGATGCCCGAAAAGCCGCAAAAACTCTTACCTCAACCCTTCGGGAACGACTTTCCCTATGACAAAGAAGATAACCGTCATCGGGGTACTTGGCAGTCCTCATCGAAATGGGAACACTGAGATCCTGCTTGATACCTTTTTACAAGGGGCAAGTGATGCCGGAGGAATAACGGAAAAAGTGATTCTCACCCGTCTTGAGTATACTTCATGCAGGGGATGTAATGCCTGCCATAAAACCGGTAACTGTATACTGAATGATGATATTCCACCAATGTTTGAACGGTTGCTTATCGCAGATTGTATGGTGATATCATCCCCGATATACACCATGGGGATCACTACCGAACTCAAAGGATGTATCGACCGAGCACACTATCTCTGGGTTCGCCATCTCAAACTCAAAACTCATCCCCTCCCGCCAGATAAAAAACTTCTTCATAGGGGATATTTTCTTTCCACAGCAGGCATGGATCGAGATGATGTCTTTGATACCACGTTTCCCATGATGCAGGCAGTATTCAATATTTTTGGTTTTTCGTACTGTGCAAATATCCTGGCAAAAAATATGGATGGATATGGAGGGATCAAAGGAAACCCAGCCATTCTTGAAGCAGCATACCAGGCAGGGAATGATGCAGTAACCGGAATTTCAAAGCGAGAACCCTGTTTAAAGCCTGAATAAAACTTTTTTCACTTTCACCCCGTGCCCTTCATCATTTATATACATGGATGATGAGGTACCCGGAAGATGCAGGGAGCAGATATTGTCACGGTCAGTCAGCGATGGCAGGCACGGATAGCAGCAGCACCTGAATATACCGTGGTCCCTCATGATAATGTCTTCCGGATGGGGATGTATCATACCTCAATCGGGGAGTCGTCTTTTGAACTGTACCGCCAGTACCTCAAAGGGCTCTGCAGGCAATACGCCGGTGTCCCGGTTGAAGAGGCTATACCTGGATTTGTGGAAGAGACAGATGCAGGGGAATGCTATTGTATTCGATCAACATCGCCCCTTTCACTTATCGGTTCTGAACCAACAGACCAGTCGCTGCTCAATGAGCTCAGACTTGTCAGGGGAATCGGGCCCAAAGCGATGGCCAGATTGCATGAGAAAGGATGCCGGACAATTTCAGACCTCCAGTATCATCGAAGATGGAGGGATCGGGCAGAACATGCGATCTCTGCACTCACGTCTGGACCAGCAGGAGCGGGATATCTGGTGCGTTCCCGTCTTGGCCCTTCCCACCCGCTGGGTCTGATCGCATCAGAAGGGTTCAATTCATCCGGCCTTCGATTTGTGGACCTGGAAACTCTCGGTATCTTTGGCAGGCCGGTGATCCTCTTTGGCGTAGGATGTCCCGGACCCAATGGAATTACGATTCATCAGGTCCTGCTCAGAAGCATATCAGAAGAACCAGCGGCTCTTGAGCATGTCAAAAATCTGCTGGAGGGAGCAGAAGCTATCGTCTCTTACAATGGGAAGAGTTTTGATCTTCCCTACCTGAATGAACGGTACGCATACTACGGTTTTGAAACTCTTGCAGATCTCCCTCATATCGACCTCCTCCATTATGCCAGGAGGATGTGGAGAAGAACGGTTCCAGACTGTCGGCTCTCAACCATCGAAAAAACGTATCTGAACATTGAACGGGATGTAGATATTACGGGAATGCTGGTTCCGGAATGGTACACCAGATACCGGGACACAGGAAACTGTGGACCACTGGTTCCCATCGTCAGACATAATCAACAGGATATTGCAAGTCTCCCACTCCTTCTGGACCGGCTTCGAAGGAGTGCACATGAGTGTTGCTGATTTTTTAGAGATCATATCAGAAAATCCCCGTTTCTCCCGATTCATCTCCCACATTCAGACAATCCCGGGTCATCAGGCACGGTATGCAGAACCAAAAACCCCCCTCCCCATGCCGATTACCCAATACCTGAAACAGCACAATTTAAGCCTTTATACCCATCAGGCCGCAGCATATGACCTCGTCTCTGCATCACAGAATGTTATCCTCTGCACACCCACCGCTTCGGGAAAGTCTCTTTCATTTCTTCTTCCCTATTGTTCCATGAGGCTTTTGGATCCTCCCGCAACCGCTCTTGCCATCTATCCGGCAAAAGCATTAACCAGGGACCAGTTGTCAAATGCCCGTAACCTGGAAAAAGACACCGGAATCCCCCTGAATCCGGCGATTTATGACGGAGACACCCCTCGTCATGACCGACCGGGAACCAGAAACAAAGCAGGACTCATCCTGACCAATCCCTATGAACTCCATCATATTCTCCCATGGCATCATCAATGGTCAACTTTTTTCAAAAATCTGCGATACATCATCATTGATGAGGCGCATCAGTATCGTGGGGTATTTGGGAGTCACATGGCCCTTTTGATTCGGCGTTTAAGACGAATCTGCGCTCACTACGGATCTGATCCGATTTTTTTCCTCTCATCAGCAACTCTTGCAAATCCCAATGAATTTGCCAATGAGCTCACCGGAACCAGGTTTGAGGTGATTCATGAGTCCGGAGCTCCTACCGGAGTCAGGTACTTTGTCCTGTATAATCCCTACACGGGTTGTCTTGGTGAAAAGTCAGTGTATACCGAGAGTGCTACACTACTTGCATCACTGGTTGAAACCGGACTGCAGACCCTTTGCTTTACCGGATCACGCAGGATGACTGAAGTGGTTACAACCTGGACACAGGAACGGTTGTTAGAAGGTGGGACCGGCAATATCCATGAAGTAGCAGCATACCGGGCAGGATACCTTCCAGAGGAGCGGCGGGATTTGGAGAGAAGACTCAAAGAAGGAAGTCTGAAAGGAATCGTTTCTACCAATGCTCTGGAGTTAGGCATAGATATCGGGTCTCTGGATGCCGTGGTGATGACCGGGTATCCAGGCACGATGATGTCTACATGGCAACAATCCGGAAGGGCAGGAAGAGGAGCAGGACCGTCTCTCGCTATCCTGGTCAGTTTTCAAAACCCGCTTGACCAGTATTTTATGGATCATCCGGATGAGTTTTTTGGTAGTTCTCATGAACATGCAATCATCACCACAAAAAATCCCTATATCCTGTCAGGCCAGCTCCTGTGTGCTTCGGCGGAACTTCCCATCAATCCGTCTGAAGATATCAGATGGTTTGGTGCGAGTATGGAAGAATACCTGGTATCACTCAGTGAAGCAGGCATCCTCACCCGTACCCCCCGGGGATATGTATATGCAGGGACGAAACGTGCAGTTGAACTGGTGTCCCTATCCGGAACAGGAGAAACCTGGACTATCGAAGTATGTGGCAGGGTTTTAGAGACAGTAGATCTCGGACAGGCCTGCCGTGAAGCTCACCCTGGAGCAGTGATCATCCATCAGGGTGAAAAATTCCTGGTAACCCAGTGGGATCAGGAGCGTCATCGCATCCTTGCGGAAAATACAGATGTCGAATATTATACCCGGCCAAATCAGCAGACAACAGTTACAATCATCAAAGACTCCATATCAAAAGAAATATCAGGAGCAACCCTGCACTTTGGGAGTGTCCAGGTATCTGAAACCTATAGCGGATACCGGAAGATTGTCAGGCAGACGACCATCGCATCAGAACCCCTCTTTCTCCCTCCGATAACCTATACAACCACAGCACTCTGGGTTGTTTTCCATCAGGATGCAATGAGAAAAGTCAATGAAGCAGGGAATGACATTCCCGGGGCTCTCCATGGGGCTGAGCATGCTCTGATCGCGATGACTCCCTTCTTTGTTCTCTGTGACCGGTGGGATCTGGGAGGGCTTTCAACAGCCTTCGATCATCAGACGGGGGGAGCAACCATCTATGTGTATGATGGATATGAAGGCGGTGTTGGACTTGCCGAAAGGGCATATGAGTTATTTACGGACATCTGCAGAATTTCTGCAGAGCGAACCAGTAATTGTCCATGCAGTGATGGATGCCCGGCATGTATCCACTCACCTAAATGTGGAAATGACAACCAACCATTGGATAAAGGGGGAACGGCACTTTTGCTTCATATCCTGAATAGCGCTGTCTCGAAATAACTGCTGAAAAAAACTATCTAAAAAAAACGGAGTTTAAGATTCAGGGGAGAATTATGGATAAGATCTACTTCTTTTCCATCTGAGCTTTTTTTGCCGCTGCCAGTTGCTTATAATGCTCAGTAATTTTATTGATGTGGGCCAGTTTATCCATATCAGGCCCGTATAAGGCGTAGCCACGCTTATCAACAGCCACAATCTTGTATGCCTGTTTGAGAACATCCGGGTATCGAAGCGACTGGATCTTATTCATATTCATGAAATTCTCAATCTGAACCTGGAAATGTTTCTGAAGGAGAGCACGCATCTCAATAATCATGGTCTTAAGTTCCCTGATATCCTCCATATTCCAGTTGCGGATTCGCTCCTCCAGACGCTCGATATGCTCGATAACCTCTTTGCTGTTCTCGATATGTTCATCCACAGCCTGCGAGAGGGCAAGCTCAGCCATATCTGCACTATTAATATTTTCTGAATCCACGGCTGAACCTCCTTTGGCTCATTGTAATGGTATATTTTCTCACTCAGGACACATGAATATTATTCTTTGACATGCATAAGCAGGGAAAATTAGTCAGGAAGAAAGAACTCCAAATCCTGAAAGGAACCATCATCGATCATATGCAAAAGGCGCTCACCCGCCTCGATCACATCGTCCGTCATGGGTTCCCCAATCTCAACAACACCGGGCTGGATACCAATGATTATGATCGATTCGGCGTATGGTGATACCACATCGCAGAGAGAATCAAGGGGAAGCTGGTGAGTCCCAATCCCGGCATCAGCTACCCGATCCTTGGGAACAATCCGAATACTCCCGGGAGGGAGTCCCATTCGTGCTGCGTCAACAAGGACCAGTAAATCAGGGTGAAGTTCACGGATTTTCCGGGTAAAATTTTCTGGAACTGTTCCTGTATTATATACTATCCAGTCAGGATGCGAAAACTTGTCCGCAACCATACATCCAACCCCATCATCAGCCAGGAGGTCATTACCGATTCCCAGGAGGAGATGCATGCAGTCTTCTTCACATGCCAACCAGATAATACCGTTCCCTCATCAGCCACAGGCTTATATACCCTCTCTGCTGACGAGAATACTAATGGATTCTGACAGCCTTGAGCAGTTGGTCGATATTCCTTTTCCGCAGCATCCTCACTGTGCTACAGTTCTGGTTCTTGACACTTCAGCCTCGATGAAAGGAGCAAAGATTTCAGAGTTAAATGAGGGGCTCAAGATACTTGCTGATGAACTTCTTGCAGATGATCTGGCTGCAAAACGGATAGATCTTGCTATCATTACCTTTGGGAAAGCCGTAGAGGTTGTCCAGCCGTTTACCGGGATTACCCATTTTGAACCACCGGAACTTGAAGCAGGGGGATATACCCCGATGGGAGCAGCAATTCTGGAGGCAGCAACCCTTGTCGAAAAGAGAAAAGAAGAATACCGGGAGACAGGTGTTGATTATTACCGGCCTTGGATCTTTCTGATCACTGATGGACAACCCACTGATATGTCCATGGGAGATACCCGTTGGCAGGAAGTAACCAAAGTGATCCATTCAGGAGAGTCAGATAGAAAGTTTCTCTTCTGGGCGCTTGGTGTGGATCAGGCAAATATGCGGATACTTAAAGATCTCTCACCACCAAACCGGACCCCGCTTCAGTTGAAAGAGGCACAATGGTCTGAGATGTTCCTCTGGCTCTCCCGAAGCCTTGCAAAAATATCTGACTCCCGGATTGGAGAGCAGATAAATCTTGAGAATCCCACCGGACCGGAAGGATGGGGAACAATCCCTCTCTGATACCCAGATGTCAGGACATAGTAGGGAAAGAGGGACCGGAAAATCCGGTTTGCACATCATCGGTGCGAAGGTGACCGGGAGCAGACATGAAAAAAACGGAGACCACTGCCAGGATGATTTTGCGATTGCGGTACATTCTGACATAGGAGTTATCGCCGTTGCTGATGGCCTCTCAAGTGCAGCATATGCACAAGAAGCTGCAATGATAGCAGTCAGGGAGGCAACAAGAGATATTGTCTCAATTCACCAGGGTGCAAATGAATCAGAGGTTCAGGAAAGGGTGAGAGAGATATTTCACCATGCCAGGGAAGCAGTCATATCTCAGGCGGTATCAGATGGCAGGAGTCCTGCAAATTATGCTTCGACTTTAATCATCGGCGTATATTTCTCCGGAAAGATCATCATAGGCCATATTGGAGACGGAATTGTTGTGGGGGTAACCGGGGGGAATACCCAGGTCATCTCTCCTCCGGAGCCTGCAGAATACGCTAACGAGACCGCCTGTCTGATCCAACCGGACTGGGAAAAACACCTTCGTATCTCTCCCTCATACGTTGTTGATGAGGTGCTCCTGGCAACTGATGGATGTCAGGGTGCTCTTGCAATCAGGGAAAAAGGGGAACATCAAGCCTATGGTCCGTTCATTCTTCCCCTCATCTCATATATCAGAAAAAAAGTCGGTGATGGAAAAGATCCAACAGAGGATGTCAGATCCTTGCTTGACTCACAACGGATGAAGGATCTCTCTGGAGATGACAAAACACTGGTAATTCTGCTCGGACCATTATCATTTTCCCAAATCTCCTGAATACAAAATGGCCGCACTCATCTCTGGAGATCACCCGCCCCGTCTGCGCATCGACCGGGAACGAATGGTAATTCCCGGTGGGAGCGGGCCAAGGAGTGAAATAATCACCATCATGAATGATGGTGGAGGATTGCTGAAAGGTACTGCAATCTCTGACGCGAGATGGATCCATATTCCCAACCCCCGGATCGAGACGCCTTTTGTACTCACGTTTCGGGTAGAAATCTCCCCGGAGCGTATCACTCCAGGAACAAATGGAAGTGGAAAGGTTACCATCATCACCAATGGGGGATCTGCCCAGATATTTTTTGAATATATTGCCCACCCCGAACCTAAACCTGTTCTTTCTCTGGATGAGCGTCAATTCCAGTTTTGTAACATCCGAAAAGGTGAAGATATCTGTTTTGATCTGGTTGTGCGAAACAATGGAAGTGGACTTCTCAGTGGAACGATAGAATCGGGATCTGACTGGATAATAATAAAAACACGGACAATCTGGACAAGAGCGATGCAGGCAGTCCCGATTGTTGTCCGCACTACACAAACCCCGGGAGTTCGTCAGCCAGTTGGATGGATTAAAATCAGGAGCTCGGGGGGAACTGAGGAAATCCCCATCTCTCTTCATTTCAGAGATGGGAAAGGTCCCCGGATACGACTTGAACCTCCAATTATCAGATGTAACTGGGAGATTAGAGGGATCATAGAAGAGACCCTAATCATCCATAATGAAGGGGAAGGGATCCTCAGAGGAACAATTCCCTCTACGGTTCCCTGGCTGAAGGCGATTCCTTCAATTTTTTCTACGGAAAAGAGAGGAAAGGTCGTATTTCGGATAGATACACGGATGCTTCCTGCAGATGGAACCCAGAGTGTGTCAATTCCAATTATCACCAACGTCGGAAAAAGCACCCTGACTATCGATGTAACACCAGGCAGGCGTATCGCCCCACAAGTTCGCCGGACCCGTGTCTCTTCGCGCCAGGTTCCCCGGACCCGGTTTACTGCATACGACTCCGACGGGAGGATGTACACCCTTTTATCATCAGGAAAATCTGGAGGAGAGGGAGAGATATATCATCTTTCTGGAGATGAAACACGATGTGCGAAGATCTTTCATCCTCATCGCCGAACGCCAGAGACAGAGGAGAAGATTCGGAGTATGATTCAGGTTCCTCCATCATCGGATCTTCTTCGGTATCTGACCTGGCCGGAAAAACCTCTTACTGATCTGCCCAAAGGAGGGAGAGTTGTCGGGTATCTGATGCGCAGGATCACCGGAGAATTCAGATCAGCCCATCTGTGGTATGATGAGTTGCCAGAAAAAAATGTGACGCTCCTCACGAGCAGGATTCACGCATCATATCACCTTGCACGAATTGTTTCCGGAATACATGCTACCGGCCATGTAATCGGGGATCTTCGGGAGAATAATCTCCTGATCAATCCACACGGCGAAGTCATTCTCATCGACACAGATTCATTCCAGATCACTGACCCAAAAACCCGGAGAGTATTCTGGAGCAGGGTTGGTACAGGAGAATATCTCCCTCCGGAACATCTAGACGGTTCCTTCGCAGAGGAGGGCTGTAACCGAATGTATGGGGATTTTTTTGCACTCGCAGTTCTCATCTTCAGATTTCTTATGAATGGTGTACACCCATTCCAGGCAAAAGGTCCACTTGTCAGAAATGCCCCCGCTACTACCGATAAAATTCAATTGGGGTATTTTGCATTTGAAAAGTGTCAGCCAGGGATATCTCCCCCGGATTATGCTCCGGATTACTCGCGGATACCACCCGTTGTCCGTGAGCTTTTCAGGGATGCTTTCGTTGCCGGTCACCGATGCCCATCAGCCAGACCCGATCCACAACGCTGGATCGCAGTACTCAAAAAACTGATTCCTGGCACAACAAACATCCAAGAAAAAGAGAGAGAAACAAGCCCACAAAAGAACGAAAATACTGTCACTTCAAAGACCGGATATGGATATTCGGATCCATCAGGGAATTTGATCCAGATTGGACCTGAAGTATTTCGCACCTCTGAAGGAGTGATCGTGTCATGTCAGTTACCAAAGACCCAGATACTCCTGAATCAGTGTATCCAAATCAACCTGGAGCAGAAGAAAACGAAAAAAAATGATTCATATCCCTCTTCTCTCATTTTTCCAAAAAATGTTCTGTTGAAAGACGGAGTCGTTGCAGGATGGATCATTCCGGAAATTGACCCGGAACGGTACCATCTCTGGCATGTGATTGCGGATCCGGAGAGCAGAAATCGTTCTGGCAGAAGGGATTTCACCTTCAATCGCCGGGTTGCATGTTGCAGAAATCTCCTGGCTGCAATCATATCATCAAAGCAGATGAATATTCCCTGCCGCCTTACCGAACGATCGGTCTTTGTAGGGCCGGATGCATCAATTCGAATTCTCTGCCTCCCGAGTGAGGATGAGAAGAAGGGTTATGAGATTTCCCCGGAGATTCTTGTCTTTCGGATGTTGATGGATGGGTATCATCCCTTCCATGCAGTAGGAAAACGAACGGTGGGATATGGATCTCACGAGCGAAGGATGAAAGCAGGTTTGTATCCTTGGGCTGAATCAGAGCCTGCACTCTCCCCACCTAAACATGCTCCATCACAATCAATTCTTCCTGAACCCTTGTGGACACTCTTTCATCAGGCCTTTCGAGACAAAAATGAAGATAATGACAGAGACATTATCCTTAAAACCTGGTTTTCTGTACTCGATACCGTATATCGGAGTCTTGTCAGATGTCCTGATGACAAGAGCCATTGGTATCTCCCCCAGGATAGTGGGTGCCCATGGTGCAGGCAGGTTTTGCAGAGGAGAAAGGAAATTCCGAAGATTCCCATCAAACTACTTCCACACCCTCCTATTCGGATGATACTGAAGTCCATCCCAATTTCAGGCTATCTAATGATCCCACGTGGATTGCAGATGTCAGTACCTGACGAATCACCACGATGGAATGTCATACCTTTACCTGCAGAACGGGTATCTCAAATCCTCTTACCCCTCTTTCCTGCAATACTAGCTCTTCCCTCTGGAAAAAAAGCAAGAGACCTTCCGGCGATCCATGTTCGTGGCTGGCTGATGTGTTTAACCTCGGTACCGATACAAAACCATGGAGTAGTGATAGGTAAGAAAAACAAAAAAGGTCTGTCCGAATTATTTCCTGATATCGATCCCCTGAGTGAGGAAGTCAAATTGTTCTGTCAGGATATTACCCTGATTGATGAGATGAGATGGGTAAGTGCAATGGACAGGCTCCGTGGAGAGGGAATAGGCCAACAACGGAGAAGAAAATTAAGAACAAGAACCGTATCACCAAGAAGAAAGCCCATTCAGGTGATGCTCTTCCCTATCAATCTCCCTTGGACAATACCAGATTGTCACCATCCCCCAATGGCGGGTGAAGATCTGGAAAATACAAAACCACCGAAGGGAAGAAAAGTGAGGCAAAAATCAATTCGTGGACGAATTCAGACAATTCTCCGTGATTTTATCCGTACCGATAAGTAATAAAAAAGGATGATGAATTGAAAATTAATAGGCATACTGAGGCCGAATAATACTTAATAATCCAAATGCAGCCAGGTAACAACCAATAAAGAGAACCACAATCTGCATTCCCTGGAGAGGAGATACTATCAGATACAGGCCGATGATAACGGTTAATGTTCCCCCAAGAAGCGTTAGCGGATAATAGATCCGATCGGCAGAAAAACGGGATGCAAGAACCAATTGGCCGGCTCCAAGAAGAATCAGCCATACACCCAGAAATATTCCGATGACTGATACTGCCAGATCCGGAGATATAAGAGCGGTTATCCCCAATACAAATCCGAATAACCCAAGGATGAACAGTGGTATTCGAAGCCCGGTTCCTTTGAGCATACCTCCAAAGATCATAAGAAAGATCGAGATGATCAGGACAAGTGCTGAAAGAAATGTTCCAATAAGACTGGTAACAAAGGGTGCAAAAAGCAGAATCAGTATCCCCAGAATGAGTGATACAAACCCTGATGAGCGTCGGTTTTGAGGGGTTGCTATCCAGACCAATTCCATAACAGATAATTTCGCACCGACGCTATTTCTGCATACCGAAAGAGGAGGATCAGAGTTTGCATTCTATTATGTTCCAGATTTGATGATCGGAGAAAGGGTCATGCGAACACACCAGATCTACCAATAACTACCAGATATTGCAAAAAGGAATGATGGCAAAATTCATTGGAGACCATTGAAACAGGGGATGACTCGTATAAAAAATTACAAAGATGGTAGCAATTCCTTCTGCTTTCCAGCGAGATTTTTTGCAATCATTGCCACATAACGTCCCTGAAATCGTGCCCCATCCAGTTCATTCTTTGATGGAAACCGGGCTCCGGAACCACCAGCGATGGTTGATGCTCCATACGGTGAACAACCCGTAATCTCTTCCATTGTGGTCTGCCCGGCAAACACATAGGGGAGTCCGGCAATGATCATCCCATGATGCAGGAGGGTAATGTGTGTTGATAAGATGGTCGATTCCTGGCCTCCATGTTGAGTACCGCTACTGGTAAAGACACTCCCCACTTTCCCAGCCAAGGCGCCCTGACTCCATATTCCCCCGGTAGAGTCCAGAAACTGTCTCATCTGACCTACCATATTCCCAAATCGTGTCGGTGTCCCGAATAGAACAGCATCTGCCTGAGCAAGTTCAGATGGAGTAATTATCGGGAGTTTCCTGAATTCATCCTGGAAAGGAAATGCACCCATCTTGTGAAGAATTTCATCGGAGAGGGTTTCCGGGACACGATAGAGTTCTGCTTCATAACCTGCCTCCTTAACTCCTTCAGAGATGGCCTGTGCCATCTGATGAATATGTCCAAACAGGGAGTAATATACCACAAAAATTCGCATGTTCAATCGTGATCTCATAAGGATCACATGAAGAAAATCTTTTGGAGTACCTTTGATACGTATTCTTACATTTACGTTCAAAGATTCATCTCAAAATGCACCGACTCAAAAAAAGGGGAAGAATTGAAGGGTTGTTTATCTAGGCACGACGAGTGATTTTATGAACCTCGTTTTTTTAAATAGTAAAATACAAACGAAAATGAAGGGAAAACCTCATCCAATAAATTTCATAAAAAGAAAGAATAGCGATTTTAACTCGCTAATCGAATGCATCGACCGGGACTCGAACCCGGGTTTAGGCGTTGGCAACGCCTAGTGATGACCACTACACTATCGATGCACTAGGTGCTCTACAAGGTGGCACTCATCAACATATATACTTTTTGAAACTTCATTCCCACAAGTACAACAATATATCACGAACATAACACGCGCTTTCTGAACCCTCCTGAAAATTTCCAAAAAACAGAGAGAAAAAACACCGAAGAAATAACCACAATTCCAGTAAATTTTAGACAGATTCATATTTTTCAGACCCGAAGATCGTACCATGATTCCCCTCATGGTTGATTGTACCTCAAAAAAGGTCGTCATCTGCGGTGGAGGGGAAGTGGGTGCACGCAAGGCTGCTTACTTTGCAGGAGAAGCGGATGTTACCATCTACAGCAGATCTTTTTCTCAGGCTATCCATTCACTCCCGGTGAAACAGATACAGACAGATATCCAACCTATAGGCGATGAGATCGCACGGATTATCAAAGGCGCGTTTCTGGTCATCGCCGCGACATCAGATCCCGGCCTCAACGAGGTCATCGCATCAGTCTGTAAGGACAACGGGGTCCTCTGTAACAATGCCACACATCCAGCCGGAGATGTCACCCTACCTGCAAAAATTCAAGGGCAACAATTCACGATTGCCATCTCGACACAGGGGGCAAGTCCCGCAGTAGCCCGATATATCAGGGAACATCTGCAGACTTCCTACCCATACCTCGATCAGATGATCCTTCTGGAAGAAGGACTTCGTCATCATATGAAAGAACAGCAGATTCCAGAAACTCAGCGGAGAGAGATCCTTACGAATATTCTCCATGATCCGGAAGTATGGCAGGCTCTCCCGGAGGGACATAACAAAGCCCGCACTATCATTTCGGAGCGCTACCAGATATGAGACCCATCCTTTTTGCCCCTCTCAGTATTGCAGGAATATCTCACCATACCGCTTCTGTATCTGAAATCGAACAATTCCGGTTTTCCGATGAAGCCGCATTCCTGATGGAAGCAAGAGAGTGGTTCAAAGGAGTGGCCATTCTGCAGACCTGCAACCGTGTCGAGATCATTGTTCATGGAGAGCCTGACATCCTCACAGATTTTCTCCAGAGTATGGGTCGTACCTGCTTTACCCTGTTCAAAGACCAGGAAGCCCTCTCTCACCTCCTGGAACTTGCCGGAGGAGTAGATTCACTCATCATCGGAGAAGACCAGATTCTTGGCCAGCTTCGTCGGTCTTTAGCGCAGTCTGAAGAACTTGGAGTTGCAAGCCCTATCCTCGCTCTTTGTATCAACAAAGCAATTCACACCGGATCAGAAGCCCGGAGACGAACCGGAATTAATAACGGTGCCATATCCATAGGTTCCGCAGCGGTTCTGCTCGCAGAGGAGAAACTCCATACCCTGGAAGGAAAACGTATCCTGATCGTGGGAAGCGGAGAGATGGGAGTTCTGGTAACCCAGGCTCTGGCAGCGAAGCGTCTTTCCGCTATCTATGTAGCAAACCGGACATTGGATAGGGCACGGATCCTTGCTCATAAAATTGAGGGTACTGCGGTTCCGATGGATGATCTCTACCGATACCTCACCTTGTCTGATGTGGTCATCTGTTGCACCGCAGCACCACATCCAATCATCCACGCAGAAGAGCTCAAAGAGGCGATGAAAGGGAGGAGCTGGCCTCTTGATGGTGTAGTCAGACCACTCATCATCGTAGATATTGCCCAGCCACGTGATGTGGAATCTGAAGTCAGTGATATCGATGGAGTCTGTCTCTTTACGATTGATGATCTCCGGCAGGTCAACGACAACGCCGCACAATTCAGACAAAAGGCAGCAGAAGAGGTGCGGGAGTTCCTGCAGGACGAACTTGATCAGTTCATCCGTCTCTACAACCGTCGGGCAGCAGATGAAACCCTTGCTACTCTACACACCTGGGCTGAAACAGTCAGAATCCGGGAGCGTGACCGGGCTGTGGCAAGACTTCAGGAATATGATGAGCATGCAAGGGAGATCGCCGATGATCTCTCTCGTGCACTGACCAGGAAACTGCTTGCCGATGTGACCATGTCCATCCGGTTCTGTGCAGAGCGGGGAGAAATTGCCCGCGCTGAGGAACTGGTATCCGCGATAACCAGAGGTGAAGGCCTATGTTCCCGCAAATCAGAATGAGAAGACTCAGGCGGCGATCCATTCGATCGCTGGTCCAGGAAACCCAGATACTAAAGACTGACCTTATTGCTCCGCTCTTCTTTGATGAGACTGCTACCGATTCAGTACCAATCTCTGCAATGCCAGGGGTGACCCGTTACCCTCTTTCCATGGCAGGAGAAGTTGCAGTCCGACTGGCGTCAGTTGGGATCAAAGCAGTTCTGCTCTTTGGTATTCCAAAAGAGAAGGATGAGCAGGCATCAGGATCCTTTGATCCGGCTGGTATCATCCAAAAAGTGATTCCCCTGATCAGAGAAGCTGTGCCAGATATGGTCATCATAACTGACGTCTGTGCTTGCGAATATACCTCTCACGGGCATTGCGGAATAATTGGTGACTGCAACGACGGGGTGGATCTGAAGAACGATCTCTCCCTCGCGCTGATGCAGAAGATCGCCGTCTCTCATGCCGAGGCAGGTGCAGATATCATCGCCCCATCATGCATGCTGGATGGAATGGTGATGGCGATTCGAACCGCACTTGATGAGAGTGGACACGAAGAGATCCCAATCATGGCTTACTCATCCAAATTTTCCAGTAGCCTGTATGGGCCCTTCAGAGAGGCTGCGGGATCCGGGTACTCATTCGGTGACCGAACGACGTATCAGGCGCCGGTTGGGAACCGCCGCGAAGCAGTACGGGAATCCGAACTTGATGCAGCAGAAGGGGCTGATTTTCTCATGATCAAGCCAGCCGGATGGTTTGGCGACATCATCTCTGATGTTGCCACACTCGGGCTGCCTACGGTTGTGTACCAGGTTTCCGGAGAATATTCGATGATCAAGGCGGCATCAGCGAATGGATGGCTTGATGAGAAGCGGGTTGTGATGGAGAGTCTTATCTGCCTCAAACGAGCTGGAGCCGATTTAATAATCTCATACTTTGCAGAAGATGTTTGCAGGTGGATTGATGAAAAGCAGTGAATACTACGATATTGCAAAAACGATTATTCCCGGCGGGGTATCCAGTCCGGTGCGGGCGATCCAGCCTTATCCGTTCTATGTAACGTCAGGAGCCGGCCCTCGAATTCGGACTGCTGACGGAGCAGAACTGATTGATTGCTGTGGTGCATACGGCCCCCTTATTCTGGGCCATGCACACCCGGCAGTCAGTAAGGCAATCACAGCTCAGTTGGCAGATGGGTGGCTCTATGGCACACCGGCTCCGGCAGAGATTACGCTCGCAAAACGGGTTATCGGGGATCACCCATCGATGGATATGGTCAGATTTGTCTCCTCTGGCTCTGAAGCTACAATGGCAGCTCTTCGTCTTGCAAGAGGATTCACCGGCAGAACTGATATTATCAAAATTGAAGGAGGGTTTCATGGAGCTCATGATGCGGTACTGGTTCAGGCCGGATCCGGATGTACGACCCTTGGTCAACCAGATTCAGCCGGGGTCCCCGCAGATCTGGTCAGACACACCCGGCAGATTCCGTACAATGATATCGAATCCCTCACTGCCCTTCTTGATCAGGATGCATCATCCATTGCAGCACTGATCATGGAGCCGGTCCTGGGAAACATCGGACCCATTCTCCCTGAGCCCGGATACCTGGAAGAGGTCCGAAAAGTCACCATGGAACATGATGTTCTCCTCATCCTTGATGAAGTGATCACCGGATACCGTCTTGGGATCGGTGGAGCTCAACAGTACTTCGGGATTCAGCCTGACCTGACAACACTTGGAAAAATCCTTGGCGGAGGACTTCCCATCGGTGCATTTGGCGGGAAAAAGGAGATCATGAGCATGATAGCCCCATCAGGTCCGGTATATCAGGCAGGAACATTCTCAGGAAATCCACTTTCCCTGTCCGCGGGAATCGCAACCCTGAACTGGATTCATGAACATCCCGGAATGTATCAGGATCTTGCGCAGAATGCAGCAACTATCGAAGAGGCCTGCAGGGAAAAACCGGGATCCTTTGTTCGTCTCGGATCGATGTTCAAATTTTATTTCAGATCCCAGGCCCCGAAAAATTACCGGGAGGCAAAAGAGTCAGACACCCAGGCATTCCGAATTTTCTGGGAGAAGATGCTCAAGTCAGGAGTCTTCCTGCCCCCATCCCAGTTTGAGACCAATTTCCTCTCCACCGCCCATACCAGCAGCGAAATAGAGGCGATCTGCCAGGCATATCAGGCATGCATATAAAAATCGGCACCCGAAGTTCAACCCTTGCCAGGGCACAGGCAGATAAGGTAGCGCACCTGCTTGAGGAACTTGGGCATACTACCGAACAGGTATATATCTCCACAATTGGCGATGAAAGAACTGCTGTCCCTCTCCATGAGATTGGAGGTCAGGGAGTATTTGTCCGGGCTCTGGATGATGCTCTGCTGGAGAGAACGATTGACATCGCTGTTCATTCGATGAAAGATATTCCTGCAGCAAGACCTCAGGGTCTGGTTACGGCAGCAATCTTACTGCGGGACTCACCGGCAGATTACGTGGTGACCGATAAGGAGAGAGACACCATCAAAGTGGTAGGAACATCAAGCACCAGACGGACTGCCCAGATACAACGCTACTGGCCAGGTGTCACCATAAAACCTTTGCGAGGCAATGTCGATACCCGCCTTGCCAAACTCCATGCCGGGGAATATGATGCCATCATCCTTGCAGAAGCAGGTCTCCAACGACTTTCACTGAAGCTTCCGGGATTCAGACTTGATCCGATCCTGCATGTTCCGTCAACCAACCAGGGAACAATAGCAGTTGCAAGCAGAGATGAACCAGAGATCAGATCAGTTCTTTCTCGGATTGACGATCCAACCTCCAGACAGGACACCCTTATCGAACGGGGAGTTATGGAGGAGGTTGGGGGTGGATGCTTCACACCGCTTGGTATCTATTGCAAAGATCGGAACCTGATCACTGAGGTGCTTTCGCTTGAAGGCGATCGGATCTTCCGTCTAGAACGAAAGATCGCCGATATCACTGATGCACAAACATTTGGTGTTGAAGTCAGGACCGGAGCAGAAGAACTGATTCGTGAAGCAATTGACAGACTGGGACTTAAGCCATGACAGATAAGACAGGAAAAGTATATCTGGTCGGTTCCGGACCAGGCGGGTGTGAAATGCTGACCATCCGTGCTCGAAAGGTGATTGATCAGGCAGATGTGATCCTCTATGATCAGCTCCCGGGTGACGAGGTTCTGGCATCACTCCCCAAAACAGCAGAGTTAATTGATGTAGGGAAGTACGGGGGCAAACACACTCGTGAACAGGATGAAATTGAAACCCTTATGATCCAGAAAGCCAAAGAGGGCAACCAGGTAGTCAGGCTGAAAGGTGGGGATCCGTTCATGTTTGGCAGAGGTGGAGAGGAACTGGAGATCTGCAGGGCCCAGGGAATTCCGGTTGAAGTCGTCCCCGGCGTATCCAGTGCTATTGCTGTCCCTGCATCAGTAGGTATCCCGGTCACTCACCGGAAATGGGCATCCCAAGTGACCGTTATCACCGGGAATGAAGATCCCACAAAAGAAGCATCAGCGATCGACTGGGAGTGGCTTGGTCGCAGCACTGGAACAATTGTAATCCTGATGGGAGTGAAAAATCTCCCTAAAATTGCTGTATCTCTTATTCAATACGGACGCAGCCCGGAAACTCCGGTAGCCATTATTGAGCGCGGCCTGAGGGATGATCAGCAGGAGACCATTGGAACCCTTGCTACTATTGCTGACAAAGCAGCTGCGGCAGGGGTCAGCGCACCGGCAGTAATTGTTGTTGGAGGAGTTGTAGAAATGTACCGATCTGATGAGGGACGAATTGTGCTGCCGCCCCTCCCAAAAACTCAGTAAGTCCCTTTTCCTTTTTGTAAAACACAAATGACTTCCCGTTTTTTTTTGAGGGAAGCATTATAATTCACTACCCGGATAGTATCGATCATGACAGGGCGGACAAGTCCTGCAGAGGAGGTACTATGATCTCATGGAAGTATTACCCAGGGGTAATCACAGTGTGTATCATTGGGTTTTTTGTGGTGAGTGGGGCATCTGCTGAGTCTTTGGTAATCTGGACAAAATCAGATGTCCTCTACTCAGGACAAGGAACTGTGCACCAGGTACAGGTGGATTGTGGTACATATCTTGTACTCAGCTCACCATATGGTGCAGCCTTCGATTTGTATGCGATGAGAAGTTATGACCGATACGGTTCTTGTCCCGGGATGCAATACATTAAAACTCATTATGATCGTGCGGCGATTGGAAATGGGAGAACAAGTTCCCTGTATCTTGAACCGGGATCCTGGTGTGTCGTTGTATTTGCACGTGCGGGAAGCGGGCAGTATCAATTGGAGAGCAAAAGCACCTGTCCGGCTCTAAATCCCCCGTATCAGAACCCCTGTTATCTGGAACCCTGTTGCCAAGATGGATGTCAGCCCGTCTGCAGCCCATATAAAAATGATGTCAAAACCGGCTATCTCTATCAGGGACAGAGCAGAACTACCGGCTATTACATTCCAGGTGACCGTTCCTACATAGAGTGGATTCTGACCGGGCCATGCGGAGAAGAGATCATTCCGATGTCCATGATGTCAGGTAGTGATGTGAGTGCGATGAGAACACGGTACTGTGGAACTGACTTTGATCTCTATGTCTACGAAGGGACGAGTCCACGCAGTGGAGGTTATGCAGACTTTGCAGATATCGGAACGGGTTCTGGTGCATATGTCGGGATTTCCTACCCTCATGTCGGATCAACCTACTATGCCCAGGTGTATGCAAAAAACGGGAGTGGAACCTACACCCTCACCTGCAGGACTTACACCTGTTCAAATGATGTAGTCATGATGACGGAGAATCCACAGATTTGGAGTATGATGTATACTGCTTCATCCGTAGCTCTCCCACCATGAGAAAAAACCATGATTTCCAACTCCATTCAAATGGAGAAGATTGATTAGGAATATTGAGTAAGATATTTACTGTCTGAGCATTGTAAAACGTTTAGGGGAGTGGAAAATGAAACACGTTTCAGGATATCTGGCTGCGGTACTGGTCCTTGTGATCATAGCCGCAGGTATTACACCCGGATCAGCAAGTTCCGGGTACTTCTGGTCAAAGAGCGGCTACCTTTACCAGGGACAAGCAGCAACATATGAAATTCAGGTTGATTGCGGGGCACAGCTTGTTCTGAATGCACCATATGGGTCGAACTTCGGCATTTATGCCATGAGAAGTCCAATCGGAAGCTGGCCACAGGATAATTACATCATGGGTCACTACGATAAATCAGAACTTTCCTATAATCAGGTAAAGTATCTGAATCTGGATCAGGGATCCTGGTACGTCACGATATATGCCAACTCTGGATACGGACAGTTTACCCTTGATGCAGCAAACACCTGTTCCAGCCCGGTTCCCCCATACCCGGACCCATGTTATAACAATCCAAACTGCGGAAGCAACTGTGTTCCGGCAGCAACTGATGTCAAGACCGGTTATCTGAATTCAGGAGAGGCAAAGACCTACACCTACCAGATCAGTGGTGACCGGAACTACATTGAATGGATTCTCTCCGGCCCATGTGGTGATGAGGTTATTCCGATGGCGATGATGTCCACGGATCAGGTCAGCACCATGCGGACCAGTTACTGTGGACCTGACTTCTCACTCTACATCTACAAAGACTGTGATCCCCGGTACAGAAACTGTGCAGCCACACGTGCAGACACCAGTTCAGGATCCAATAAGTATGTCGGCATCACCTATCCGACAACCGGTTCCAAGTACTATGCATTAGTGTATGCAAAGAATGGAAGTGGCGCATACTCCCTGTATGCCCGCAGTTACAAGTGCCAGGATGATGTCATTGTGATGATGGCAAAGCCTGACATGGTCTCCATGATGGGAACTGCTACAGACATTGAGGCACCGGTCAGTGTTCTCGGGCAAGCATAACGGTGAAATGTCAGTCACCAAATGGTGACACTTTTTTTTAAAAGAGAATTAGTTGAGCAGATGAACCAATAGTCCGCTCAGTAATTTCGGTTCGAACCAGGTGGACTTGGGTGGCATAATTCCCCCGTCATCTGCAATTGCACATACAGTCTGCACATCAACCGGCTGCATCGCAATTGCCGCGATATATTCTCCGGAGTCTACTTTCGCCATCAAATCCTGTATAGGACGGGCTCCTCCCAGGTACTGAAGCCGGGCATCACCCCGTGAGTCAGTGATACCTAGGAAGGGAACCAGAACCTGATCCTGAAGCACTGAGACATCAAGAGAGTCGATCAGTGATACCGATCCGGATACCTGAATGGCACACTCATACCATTTCCTGTCCAGATACAAATGGAAAACATGGGTTCCTGACTTTTTCTGTGAAGGAGTAATCGCGTATGCCAAAGGATCGACAGTATGATATTCGGTGACTGTTGCAACCGCCCGAAGAGCAGTGAGAAATGATGATGCTGTATACTCACCGAGAGTGGTAAGCAGTCTGCTGTACCCATGAACCTTCACCTCGTCTTCTGCAAAGATGACTCCCATCACATGCCAGGTTTCTTCGGGAATATTTTCTCCCCTGGCAATCCGGCGTTCTGCAACATTCAGTGCAGATTTACATCGATGATGCCCGTCAGCAATATACAACGCCGGTATGGTTCCAAAGGTAGTCTCAAGATCAGATATGACTCCTGCATCATGTATTGCAAAAATCTGATGAATACTACCATTTGCCGCCGTTACCTGCATCAGCGGAGTACCATCTGCTGCTGTGTTCAGAAGTTCTGCCACCTTCTGGTTCTTCAGGTGAAGGAGAACAACCGGCCCGGTATTTGCATTCATCGTATCAATATGACGGGTTCGATCCTCTTCCTTGTCATACCGGGTGAGTTCATGTTTATGAATAATCCCGGACTGGTATTCCCGGGCATCAACACAACAAGACAAGCCGGTATAGGATCTCCCCTCATCCAGAACACGGTACACGAAAAGAGCAGGCGATGACTCCTGAATAAATGTCGAGTTCTGAAGATATTCATCAAATATTGTTCGTGAAAGAGAATAGACCTGATCGGTATAGGGATCGGTGTCAGGAAGCAGGGCATCAGCTCTGCTGATGCGGAGAAAACTCAATGGATGGTCGGCAATGATCTCCCGGGCTTCTTCAGCACTAACCACATCGTACGGGACGGCAGCAATCTGCTGTGCCATTCCATCAGCAGGACGAACGGCAGCAAAAGGATATATATGAACCATAGATCTGACACCAGTCTGAGTATACGTATCCCCCTGCCCCTATATCAGAGCAGTGACAAAACAGTACAGAATCATGCAAAGCAGGAGTCTCCAGATACGTCGGATGAAAGAGTCAGATATTCCTGCCATTCAGGCAATCGAACACCATTCATTTTCTGATCCCTGGAGTAGGGAGACCCTGGTTGAGGCTCTATCCCTGTTTCCTGATACAAACTATATCGCAGAATCGCCAGATGGAGTGGCCGGATTTATCATCGTCGGAGTTGAAGACACCAGTGAAGAGATATACGGCCATATCTGTAGTCTTGCAGTTTCAGAAAAACACCGGGGAACAGGAATTGGAACAGCACTGGTTCAGAGAGCCGAGTATCAGGTCATGCTCAAGGGAGCCACGGCTATGCAGCTCGAGGTGAGAATTTCTAACCAAAAAGCACAGGCATTTTATCGAAAATTAGGGTATGAACCGGTATTTCAATTTGCAGGATATTATGCAAATACGGAAGATGCTATCGTAATGATGCGATGGTTCAGATATTAATCGAGGAACTGCCAGATGTGGTTTGTTCCATTGTTTCTGTACCGCGAACTAATTATTCTTTTAACCTGAACCATTCTTAGCATCATGGCCGATAGAATTGATGGCCAATACACAGATTATCATGGTTATATATTTGAAATACCTTATTTTTCCCCTCGTATTCCTTCTCATGGTTTTTTATCCGGCGATGGCAGAGGGAAATGAATCTGTAGATTTTGACCTCGCAATCACCAGCCTGGATACAGCTCCATCCAGTGCTCCTGGAGGTCCAATATACACGACCTTTACTGTTGCAAATAACGGAGCACGCATCTCAATGACCGATAAGGTTACCCTGTACCTCTCTCCCGATCCTGAAATCACATCAACAGATTACCCAATCGGGGATGTCAAAATAACCTTTATCAGGCCCGGAGCTACAGTCAGCCAGGATATTACCGGCACCCTCCCTACCAATATTCCTTCAGGTACATACTATGCCGGTGCTATCCTTACTCTTGGATTTGATATGATACCGGATGTCAATCCGGAGAACAACGTCATAACCGGAGGTCAGGTAAACGTCACAAGTCAGTACACAAGACCGCAAGACTGGTACAACAATCGAATCAGTGATCTTGTATTTAATTATACCAATGAAGAACGGAAAAAACGCAATCTGAATGAATTAAAACGGGATGGAGCTTTGGATGTGATCGCTCAGGAAGATAGTGATGATATGGTTGAGCGTCAGTTCTTTGAGCATACCAATCCGGATGGAGAAGATCCCATTGACAGGGCAACCCGCCACGGATATGATCAACTCAAATATCTTGCGGACGGAACCAAATTCTATGGTATTGGGGAAAATATTGTGAAGATACCCATCGGAACGGTGTATCAGTATGGGGAAATTGTACCGGATGATCCCGATCAGATTGCATCAGTCGCAGTAAAGTCATTCATGGACAGTATATCGCATAAAACCACCCTGCTTCTTCCTCAGTTTGAAGTTCTCGGACTGGGAACATCATTTGATGGAAAATATTATTATATCACCCAGAATTTCTTCTGAAAAAGGGAAAAGTTCAGACCGTAAACCGGCTCATCTCTTTTTTCAGTTCCCCGGTAAGATCCCCAACCTCGAGTATTGCGCTGTTGATCTCTTCAACTGAGGCACTCACCATCTCAGCCAGAGTAGACAGTTCTTCAATCTGATTGATATTCTGAGAGGTCAGACGGATTCCTTCCTGTGCAGTATTCACAACCGTAGAAGAAATATTGGCCTGATCCTCAATTGCACGAACAATTTCTCTCATATCGCGGGTAACTTCGGTAGCTCCGCTAACCATATGGTTGAGAGACTCAATGGTTTTTGTCACACTCTCTACCCCATACGCAATTTCTGTATGGGAAGATTTGATCGCAGCAGAGGTCTTTTCACTGCTCCGCTGGATACCTGCAATAACATCAGAGATATGATCTGTTGCTTTTCTGGCATCAGCGGCAAGATTCTTCACTTCTCCTGCAACTACAGCAAAGCCCCTTCCGGCATCACCGGCTCGGGCTGCCTCAATTGCAGCATTGAGGGCTAACAGGTTGATTTGTCCGGCGATATCATTAATCATCTTTACGATCTTGTTGATCTCCCGGATCTGACTGTTCAATTCTTCAATATCCTCAACACTCTCCTGGGCGATCCGCTTTACCACGTCCATCCGATCATTTGCTTCATTTCCGAGCGTTTGAGCTTCGCTTCCACGAGTCGTCACATCCTGGGCATGTTTGAGGATCTCCTGAGAGGTACTGGTTATCTCTTCATTTGACGCAGAGAGTGTGGAAATTTGATCCGTGATATCCTCAATATGAGTAATAAGATCTTTTCCGATATCAGCAGACTGCTGAACGGTCCGGACCACCTGAAGCGTAGCTTTGGAGATCGATTCTGAACCCTTGCTTATCTCCTGCATGGTTTCAGAGACATCACCAGAGACTCTATTGACTTCAACCAACGCTCCCCGAAGTGCCCCTATGGTCTGTTTCGCATCTGTTTTTACAATATTCAGGGGGTCATTATCCCGAAGAGAAATTTCTACAGTAAGATCTCCCGCAGAGACATTTTCAAAAGCAATGGCCAGATCCCTGGCACTCAGATCAAGTGCAGAGGCGTGTTCCTTTGCTTCCTGAATCATCCGCTCAATCTCTTTTTCTTTGAGTATTTCCCCGGTCCGATCTTTATATGTTGACATCACACTGGCGACATCGTTGTGTTTGTCAAGAAGAGGAATGATATCCTGCTCAATATGGTGGACTCCGGCAGGAAAATCAACAACCAGATGTCCGGTTACTGCTTTTTTAGTTAGAAGGGCATCACGCAGACCCTGACCGGATTTTTCCAGGATCTTAAAATCATGAGCTTTCATCGCCATGAGCTGACTCTCAGAATACCCACTCATCTGAAGAAATGACTCATTTACTTTCAGAATTCGGAGATTCAAATCCATCAAAAGGAGAGGAAGGGGATTTTGATTGATCATTGTCATCTCCTGTTGCTGGAGTTCCCGAATCGTCTCCATCTGATCCTTCATCTCCCGCTCTACCTGTTTGCGCTCACTAATATCGCGGAATGTCGCCTGAGTTCTTCTGCCTTCAGGGAGATCCAGAACTTTCAGAGTGACATCTGCATCAAATGACTGACCGTCTCCTCGGTTGAGGACACATTCAAAACTCTGGGGAATCCCTCGTGCCGCTTCTTCATAACGCTGGTTAAAGAACTGTATCGATTCTGTACCATCAGGCTGTTTTGGGGGAGATAACTCTTTGATACTTCGCCCGATGATCTGCTCTCCATCCGTTATGCCAAATATTTCGTAGGTAGTGGTATTACATTCAACAAGAATATCCTGGTCAAAGAGTGTAATTGCATCATATGCCGCATCAATCATTGCGCGGTATTTTCGAGCTTCTGCTTCCCGAAGAAGATCATTTTCCCGGTTCTTTTTCCGATTTTCCGATTCGCGAATCTCGCGCTGAATTACCGGGATAAGAGGCTTCAGGTTTCCTTTGAAGATGTAATCATGGGCCCCGCTCTTCATGAGGGAGACAGCCGTATCTTCTCCGATCTCTCCGGAAATTACAATAAAAGGCATATCAAGGCTGCGCCGAGTATATTCCTGCAGCACTTCCATTCCGGTAAATCCAGGAAGAGCATAGTCACAGAGGATGACATCCCATTCTTTTGTATCAAGGGCATCTGCGACGGCTTCTAGAGTATCTATACGGAGCAAATCTACAGAATATCCCCCTTTCTTTAATTCATGCATCACAAGAAACGCATGATCCTCATTATCCTCAATGAAAAGAACCCTGAGTTGACCTTCTTGTACCATCTCAATCCCCCAAACAAACGTTGATAATCATAGATGCAACGCAAATAATAATAATCTCACGCATCATACCTTAACGACTTCTTTTAGGTACTGGAAATGCGGCCGTATTTGCGGCATAGATACCGGAAAATACGCAAGCACTGATCTGTATTGCGCGGAATTATTCTTCTGGATAGGTAATCTGGCGATCTAGATGAGGCTTTGTATTTGATCCTCTATCCAAAGATGACCTCCATACGAGGAGTTTTTCCAGGAATAAAAAGGATACACCAAGTTAGTGAAAAAGAGGATCTAAAGTTCCTCGTAAGATAGAAGGCAGGACAACACTCTCAAAAAGCAAAACCGAACAAAAAAAAGTAGTATTTTTCGAGTCGAATAATAAATATTATATATATCTTTGAAAAACATTATGCTTGTCAGGGAAACTTTTGTGGACATATCAGGCATAAGATATCCGGGGGGGTTTTTTGGCACATATAAGCAGGTGTTGTTCTCCTGCTTTTCCACAATCCCTGATGTTTTGTATAATCTGCTTTTTTTGAAGTTGATTCCAAAGATTCAAACCTTCATACGGAGAACACAGTCATGAAGATATGGCTGTCGATATTCTTGAATTTGACCTGGGAGGAGAGTCGTATGCCATGGATATTCAGATCGCCAGAGAGATTGTGGAAATGCTTCCGATCACCCCGATTCCCCGGGCTCCGGGCCATGTAACCGGTCTGCTCAATCTAAGAGGGGAAATTACCACAATCATCAATATCCACCACCTCCTTGGAATAAAACCCTCAAAGCCCCGGGAAGAACAGAATATCATGGTACTCATCCCTGATGCCTTTGAAAATACCAGTGTGGGCATGATTGTGGATGAAGTTCATAGCGTTCTTACCGTTGATGAGAATGATATTGATACGAATGTAAAAGGAGTCAACTCAGAACTGACAGACTATGTTCATGGTATCATAAAACTCTCACAGGATGAAAATGCCCGAGCCGATGCCGGAGAAAAAGATCACGATAGTGAAAAACGTCTGATCATCTGGATTGATGTAAAAAAGATCCTCATCGAGACGATTGAAACCCCTGGTGTTCGCCAGGAATAACTGAAAAAACCTTTTTTTCTTTCAGATTCTTAAAAAAGAGAAGTTTATATTTTCAGGTCTGGTTTCTTGATCGATGTATGATAGGTTTTGGGGGATATTACATCCCCATTCCGCCCATACCACCCATTCCGCCCATACCACCCATTCCGCCCATGTCATCCATGCCTGGTGGCATTGATGGAGCAGCGGATTTTGCAGAGGCGATGATGTCATCGATCCTGAGGATCATGATTGCTGCTTCTGCAGCACTGGCAATTGCCTGGGTCTTGACCCGCAGTGGCTCGACGACACCTTCCTTGTACATGTCTGAGGGTTTTGCCTCAAAGACATTCAGCCCGACTGTCTTCTGACCCTTCTCATGAGCTGCACGGAGTTCAACCAGCATGTCGATTGGATCGAGACCGGCGTTCTCTGCAAGGGTTCGTGGAATGATCTCAAGTGCTGCTGCAAATGCCTCAATAGCGAGCTGTGCCCGGCCACCGACAGTTGCTGCATACTCGCGAAGACGAAGAGAGAGCTCGGTTTCAGGTGCTCCGCCGCCGGCGACACACTTCTTGTCCTCAAGAACAACACCGACAACACGGATTGCATCTTCAAAGGCACGCTCAAGTTCTGCAACAACGTGCTCAGTCCCACCACGGATGATGATTGAGACTGCCTTGGGGTTCTTGCACTCCTCAACAAAGATCATTTCTTCGCCAGAGATCTTCCGCTCCTCAACAAGGCCGGCGAATCCAATCTCTGAGTCTGAAATTGCATCAATGCTTGAGACGATTGCTGCACCGGTTGCCCGTGCAAGTTTCTCCATGTCGCTCTTCTTCACACGGCGAACAGCAAGGATACCTGCTTTTGAGAGGTAGTGCTGTGCAATGTCATCGATACCCTTCTGGCAGAAGACGACCTTTGCACCGCTCTTGATCACCTTATCGGTGATTGCCTTGATCATCCGCTCTTCCTCATCGAGGAATGCCTGGAGCTGATCTGGACTGGTGATGTTGATCTCTGCGTCAACCTCGGTCTTCTTGAACTCAATTGCTGCGTTCAGGAGCAGAATCTTTGCCTTGGTTACGCTGGATGGCATCCCGGGGTGAACCCGTTCCTTATCGATGACCATACCAATGACGATCTGTGAATCCTCAATGGAGCCACCGACCTTCTTCTCGACTTTGATATTCTCGGTATCAACAGAGCCGTCAGACTCTGCAACCATTGTTACTGCCTTGACGACGAGGTCACACAGGCTGTCCTTGGATGCCTCTGCGCCCTTTCCGGTCATTGCAGTCTCAGCGATCTTCTTCAGGATCTTGACATCTTTTGGTTTGACATCAATAGCAAATCCTTTGAGAAGTTCCTGCGCTTTCTCTGCTGCCATCCGGTATCCGTGAGCGATCACGGTTGGGTGGACATCCTGCTCAAGAAGCTCCTCGGATCTCTTGAGAAGTTCTCCGGCGATAACTACTGCAGAGGTCGTTCCGTCGCCGACTTCATCATCCTGAGTCTTTGCGACCTCGACCATCATCTTTGCAGCCGGGTGTTCGATGTCCATCTCTTTGAGGATAGTAACACCATCGTTGGTGATAACTACATCACCGATGGTGTCGACGAGCATCTTGTCCATGCCCTTTGGTCCAAGAGTGGTCCGGACTGCGTTGGCAACCGCCTTAGCGGCGGCGATGTTCATTCCCTGGGCATCTCGCCCGCGGGTGCGTGAACTGCCTTCTTTAAGAATAAGAATTGGTTGTCCTCCAAGCTGTGTAGACATACAGAATCACCACGTGTAGGATAAGGTTGTTTAGTGGTTCTATATAAAATTTCAGTTTTGAATGAGGTTGAGAAGGTCGTCTGCATCTTCCATTGAGAGAAGGGACTCTTCGCCGAGCATCAGTGTCTTGCCAATTCTGCGCTGTCTTTGATCATCAGTCATGATACACATGGCGTAAGATCGGGTTACCTGGGAGATATTGCCGATTATTCCTGCTCTTCGTGATAATTTTTGAGATCTTCCATACCCGGTCAGGATCGTATGACCTTCATATCTGATAAGAGCCTGAAAGGGCGCACGACTCATCATCTGCAAATGCATCCCCATCTCCTCAATAAACGGCTGGATAGGAATGTCCTCTTGAGGAAGGGAGAGATCCGGGCTCATGTGAGGAGTATAGGAGAGGAGATCGATGGGTTCTACAACACCACTGTCAAATGTCTCCTCAATCCTGATGGCAATATCGATGGTAGTTCCCATCCCTGCTTCATATTTTGCCACCGTACGACGGGAAACACCGAGGATTTGTCCAAGATCACCGAGAGATAATTTATTGATCTCACGGAGTTCCCGGAGCTTTTCTCCACTGATGTTTACGTAGAGGCCACCAGGTGATGCGTAGATGAGTGGAGGGGAGCCATCAACAAAGAAATCATGAAGAGTGGGATAATTAATGGCTGAAATTCCATACCTGACATATACAGCCCCCCGTTCAAGTTCAGCATCCCTTGCCCGCTCTCCAACAACCAGTGGAGTCCCCCCAAGATTACGGGATATCTGATCCAGATCCCGGGCATTATCTTCACTGATACTATCGATATGAGAAATTACTTTCAGGACAACTATCTGACTTCCATTATTCGCAATAAGATCAAAACTCTTAGGTCTCATTGCAAAGAGTTCTGAGACATCGTAACCAGCCATCATCATAACGCTGGTAACATTCTGGAGCAGACGGTCCTGTGACATCAGGTGTGTATATCCTCCTTGATTATTGGTGAAATCCCTCGTATCATGTAGGTTTTGTGAATGAACAAATATCTGCTATCCAGTACATTTCACTCACCGTGACATATCCACTTTATCATCCGATGTGGTATATACCTATTTTATGACCGGGCAGACGTTCTGGATTGGGATCGATGATACCGATTCACCAGAAGGGATGTGCACTACCTGGCTGGGAGCCCGGCTTATCAGGGATCTGACCAGACAGGGATATCGGATTATCGAGGCACGTCTTATCAGACTCAACCCAACGATACCACACCGGACACGAGGAAATGCAGCTATTGCTGTCCACGCTTACGGAGATCCAGACCATGCATTTGCATATACCTGTGAACTGGTGCAGAGGTATGCGGCGCTTGATTGTGAGAAAACCCACCCGGGAGTTGTAATTACAGATAATCCATTTCCGTCTGACTTTTATCGGAAAGCAGTTTCTGCAGTCTGCACCATTTCTGAAGCAGAGGATGTTTTAAGGATCTATGCTCGTGCGTGGAAAGGATTCAAACTGGGACGAGGATTAATCGGGGCGACTGCGGCAATCGCATCGGTACTTGATGACCATACCTGGGAATACCTGGCTTATCGGGAGACGTGGAGATGGGGGACTCCCAGAGAAATGGATGCAACAAGTCTCTTTACAGCAGAAGAAGTGACAACACCCCATACCTGGGATTCTGTAGATCCAGAGAGTATGAGTGTCGTATGTGTCCCTCATACCCCGGATCCGGTGCTGTTTGGTATCAGAGGAGACAGCCCATTCTCCATAAGCAGGGCAGTATCCTGTATCAGATCTGAGCCCATTGCCTGGGGGCAGTTCTGGATAACCAACCAGGGAACAGATGCACACCTGCTTGACGGAACAATAGGCAGTTTGCAAGAAGGATCCTCTTACCGGGTAAAAGGAATGATAGCGGATACTCCGTCAACCACCAGAGGAGGCCATGTCAGGTTCGCAATACAAAACAACACCAAAATTCTTCAGTGTATGGCTTTTGAGCCGACGAAAGGATTCAGAAATAATGTTCGCGCCCTTCTCCCCGGTGATCAGATCCTGGCTGTTGGCACATATCTGAAAGATACCCTGAACCTTGAGAAATTCTTTCTCTATTCAGGTCCCTCAGGACGAAGCACCCGGGCGCCATTTTGTACTTCCTGCCAGAAACAAATGACCAGTGCCGGATCAGGAAAAGGATACAAATGTAGAAAGTGTGGGAGCCGGATAGCTCAACCAGAGATTGTACCCATAATCCGAACCATCCTCCCCGGATGGTACGAAGTCCCTCCATGTGCGCGACGGCATCTGGCAAAACCTCTGATCCGGGATATGAGAAAAGGAACCAAAGAGTCTTTGCAGGGAGATACTGATTTTTGAGAGAGGACTATGCCAATTATTCAGATTACCCTCGCAGAAGGACGGACTCCTGAACAGAAAAAAGCGGTAGCAGAAAAAGTTACCGATGTTCTTGTCCAGGAACTGAACGTATCTCCGGATTCGATTACCGTTTTTCTATACGAACTCAGCAAGGACCATATTGCCAGGGGAGGAGTTCTCCTCTCCGAACAATCATAATACTTTTTTATTATCATCAGGTACTTGACCGGTGACGGTCAATCATTACGGTATGGACTGTGATATTCCGGTCAGACAGGCCCACCTTCGGCCAGGTATGAGTGTAAATGATCTGGTTCTGGTTATGGAGCAGGCCGGAGCCTATAACGGAGGAGCCCTCTCCCGGGCCGCCTCCATTTATGCATCCATGCTCACTGATACGAAAACCACCAGATTCCTCGGTCTCGCGGGAGCAATGGTCCCGGCAGGAATGGGAGGAATCATCGGTGACCTGATTAAGGATGGCTATGTAGATGCGCTGGTATCTACCGGAGCGAACCTTACCCATGATGTAATTGAAGCAATCGGCTGTCATCATTACCGGGGAACTGAACAATGTGATGACAATCAGCTCAGACACGAGGAGATCAACCGGATTTATGACGTCTATCTCCCAAATGACGCCTTCATCACCTTTGAAGAATTCATGCAGAAGATCTTATCAGAGCTTGAAGAGGGCAGCGTAATCTCAATCGGCGATCTCCTTGCCCATATCGGCTCCCGTCTTGAGACGGGCATCCTGGCAACTGCGGCCAGACACAATATTCCGGTATTCTGCCCGGCAATTCAGGACTCTATGATTGGCCTTCAATACTGGCTTTTCAGGCAGGGAAAGAAGGTCACCATTGATGCATTTGCAGATATGACCCGCATTATCGATCTCTGTTTTGCGGCAGAGAAAGCTGGAGCCCTTTTTGTCGGGGGAGGAGTTCCAAAGAATTTTATTCTGCAAAGCATGCTCATGACCCCAAAAGGATTTTCCTATGCAGTACAGTTGACCGGAGATCGTCCGGATCTCGGCGGTCTTTCCGGAGCGACCCTGGACGAAGCGAGATCCTGGGGAAAAGTGGACGAAGATGCAGAAACGGTAACCGTGTACGGTGATGCAACCATCACCATGCCACTCCTCGTGGCATCTACTTTGGAGCGGATCACATGACAGATATCATCCTTGCATTGGATCCCACCTCCCGTGCAGAGGCAGTAAGGATAGCAGAGGCAGCATCGCCGCATATTGATGCAATTAAGATAGGGTACCCTCTTGTCCTTGCTGAGGGTCTGGGAATAGCGCGGGATCTCCTCCATCTCAATCTCCCCCTGATAGCCGACTTTAAAGTTGCAGATATTCCAAATACCAACAAATTGATTACCGAGCAGGTGTTTGCAGCAGGATTCCAGGGAATAATCTGTCACGGTTTTCCCGGCCCGGATTCAGTTGAGGCTTGTGTAGAGGGAGCTCATGACAATCAGGGTGAATGCTTCATTGTTGCCGAGATGAGTCATCCAGGAGGAGCAACATTTTTCCAAAGCGGAATTGCCGAGAAGATAGCACAGATGGTGGGGACCACAGGGGCAGACGGTATCATTGCACCGGCAACTAGACCCGAAAGAACCCGGATATTACGGGATATCGTCGGCTCAAAAAAGATCCTTTCTCCAGGAGTTGGTGCCCAGGGAGGGGATCCCAAATTAATCGCAGAAATCGTGGATGGCATTATTGTCGGCCGGGCAATATATGAATCCCCCGACCCGGCATCCGCAGCTGCTGAATATGAACCATTCAGACAAAAGAATCGATGATGGATACAACAGATGAAGATCGGTGCACTCATGAAAAATCTTCTTATGGCCAGGTTCAGTAAATATGAGTATGATATGGAGTGAGCAGCAGCAGACGATCGCGGCACAGTATTCTTCTAAAGAGGATATTTCCATGGAGGATAGGCGATACAAATGCCATTCCTGCCACCTTATTGTGGATGAAACCCCATGTCCGGTCTGTGGGGAAAAGAATATGGAAATCATGTGCCCCCTTGATTCCTGCGACTGTTCTCATGATATCGCTCCAACGATTGAATACTGCCCCTTATGTGGTGATGCAGTCTGTCCGGAATGTGGCTCACATGATGTGGTCCAGATTAGCAGGGTTACCGGATATCTGCAGGACGTCTCCGGTTGGAATGCAGGAAAACAACAGGAGCTCAAGGACCGTCAGCGTTACTCGGTGGTATGAGATATTACCAGGCAAATAGCACCCTGATTATCAGAGGGAATTTTCGTGTCTGTAGCTCCGGACCTGAAGGGGGTATCAAAGATGCCACCTCCCTCTTGATTCATCCCATTCCACCACACATTGACAATGTTCATCACTATTTTGAAATTGAGAAAGCAGCACTTCGATCTGGCCTCTCATCATCGGAAACCTCTGGCATCATCACTCCTGAATCTTTATACCCGCTTTGTATATTCCGATATGACGGAGTAACCATCTTCATCTCATCAGGCAAAGAAAAAGCGGTACAATCTGTATCTGATAACCTGATGTCAGATTTAGACGGGGAATTAGAACCGTTTATCTCAATTGCATGTCTAATCTCCGGAGAATGCTCAGATAAGGATCTTCTCCACGTACTGGTTAATATCATCCAGACCAAGACCCGTGCTCTCATCAACTCAGGTTATTCCGGATCCAAGTTAGAATCTCACGGAATTATCATTGGATCTGAAAAGAACACAGGGTATCCTGCAAAAAATCCTTCGGCTCTCGGGAAAATTATTGAAGAAACGACCCGGTATGGAATAACATATGTGCTGGCACAGCTGCGGGATACACTCTCCACGGGAAAAAAACCCAAAGAACCCCGGTTTTTTATCCACGCATCGATAGGTGGTGAGCGGTGGATTGAATGGGAGAAGGGGGGGTGCCCATATTATCCTTGTCATTTCAAAGGTCAGCGATGTGACTATTGTTACTGTCCACTCTATCCCTGTGAAGATGAAAGTCTCGGAGAGTGGACAACAGGTTCGCGAAGGGGTGGGCAGGTGTGGAGTTGTGCTCCCTGTACCTTAAATCACCAGCCTGTTGTTGTGCACCACCTGCGAAGAAACCCGGAAGCATCAGTTCGTGAGTTGAAATCGTTACTTCATCAGAAATTTACAGAGCAACAAATATCGGATTAGATAGGACAAACCCTTTTTTAAATCCATATTTGAGGACTTTTCACTTTCACCCTGCACCCTGCCTAATATTTATAGATCCAGATCAGAGGGTTCAATGGAGATGAAAAATGGACCTCACACCGATCACACAAAGGATCTCCGAAAAGTTCACTAATGCAGGAAAACAGATCGAGCCTGCGAGAATTGAAGAGAAACTTGCCCGAATGATATTTGAGTTCGGCGTTCCCCCTGAAGAGGCAGAACGTTCAATAATCAGTGACTATTCGCGTGAGTTTGGACTGGAAGAACAGATAACTGTTGTTTCAGAAATTTCTGGTGATGCTCCTGAAGCCACGCCACTTGCTGATATTCAGAGTGGTGACTGGGTAACTATAGAAGGAGTGGTCACGGTTCTGTTCGAATCCCGCTCACCATCAGTTGCACAAACAGGTCTGCTCGCTGATAAGTCAGGGACAGTCAGATTTACCGTCTGGGCAAAGGCTCAGGCTCCAGCTCTTGAGGCAGGAAGATGGTATCGGTTTGAATCAGCAGCAGTGGATGAATTTAATAATCAACTCAATTTTCAGGTTCATTCGGGAACCGCAATTATGCCCCTTCCTTTAGAGAATATGCCGGAAATACCAGTCAACCCTATCGCTTCCCTGAACCGGGGAGTAGTATCACTCGAAGGAAAGGTAGTGTCCCTCACAAACAGAACTGAAGGGCCTGTCAGAGTCTCAGGAGTAATTGCCGATAGTTCCGGAGCAATCAGGTTCACCATTCGACAAGGGGATCCCTTCATGGATATCAAGGAAGGAGGATGGTATCATCTGGAGTATGGGGTTGCAGATCTCTACCGGGGAGCGATGAATCTACAGATCAATGCAGGTACGAGAATTTCCCCAATTCAGGAGGACAGAAGTCTGCGTCCGGCAGTTTCGACCGTTGCCAACATCAAACCAGGAATTGTCTGCCTGCGGGTAAAAGTTGTGCAGGAGTATGAGAATTCAAGTGATCGCGTGTTTCAGTCAGGACTTCTTGGTGATGAAACGGGGACAATCCGCTTTGTTACCTGGAAGGATGAATCTGCAGAACGGATCAAGACCGGTGAAGTCTATACGATTTACTACGCATCAGTGGATGAATATAACAACCGGCTCTCTCTCACCCTGAACGGAGCGACCTGTCTCCCTGATGATGCCGGAGCAATCATTAATATTGCTACCCCTCCTGCGAGAAACAACTCAGAAACCATAACAATTGAAGGTATGGTGCTTGTCCTCTTTCCTCCCCGAAGTTCTGCAATTGCTCAAAGTGGTATTGTTGCATATCAGAACGGGACCCTTCGATTTACTGTCTGGGCAAACGCTCATGCTCCACTACTTACCCAGGGAGCATGGTACCGGTTCGAATCTGCCATCACTGAAGAGTATAACTCCCAGATGACGATGAAAGTTGGTGCTCAGACAAAAATTACCCCAATATCGGATGATGCCCTGCCCCAGATACCTGTTGCATCCATTGCAAATTTTTCTCCAGGGGTTGTCAGTCTTGAAGGGAAATTTGTGAAATTTGTTCATCTTCCGGATGGACCCGTAAGGGCTTCCGGAGTTATTGCAGACAGCACGGGGGCAATCAGGTTCACTATACGGCAGGGAGAACCAACCGCAGGAATTGAAGAGGGTGGGTGGTACCACATTGAGTACGCGATAGCGGATCTATATCGTGGTTCTATGAACCTGCAGATAAATGGGGGAACCCGTTTGACCCCCATCAATGAAGAACGCATCCTGAATCCGGCATTTACTTCCGTTGGATCCATTAAACCGGGAATTATCAGTCTTCGGGTAAAGGTGGTGCAGGAGTATGAAAGTTCCAGTGACCGAATGCTCCAGTCAGGTATCCTGGGCGATGAGACTGGTACGGTCCGGTTTGTTACCTGGAAAGATGATGCAACTGAACGATTGACACCTGGAAAGGTATACACAATCGGATTTGCAGTCGCAGATGAATACAATGGGAGACCATCTCTCACTCTGAATGGGGCGGTAATTACTGCAGATGAGGCAGGGACAATAGAGGTCAAGGCTTCAGGTGATGAAGTAACTGGTGCTCTGGTCCACATTTCACCTGGATCCGGCCTCATTAAACGATGCCCAGTTGAAGGATGCGGTAGAGTCCTTACCCGGCAGAATTATTGTCAGATTCATGAAATTCAGCCCAAGTTTGAGTATGACCTGAGAATTAAAGGATGGCTCGACAACGGAAAACAGACATGGGATACCATCATCTCCCGCGAAGGGGTGGAAAATCTTCTTGGATTAACTCTCGCCGGGGCTCAGGAGATGGCAGAGAACAACCCCCTCGGACTTGAAACTGTCTATTACCATCTCTGTGAACAACTCCTTGGTCGATATATCCGGTGTCACGGAAGAGTGATCGAGAACCGTTTATTCTCAACCACGTGTTCGTTCCTGACCTTTGACCCCTCACGTCATGCGGATCTGATCAACCGTACGGAGGTGAATAGTCATGAGTGAACAGACAGCTTTTCAACGATATGAGAGGGAGTCAGCCAAAAGAGTATTTGCTGCTGAATTGAGAGAGACAAGCCATCATTTCAAGGAGGGAACAGATGACAAAAGCCCTACCTTCGTATTACTCCCCACCGGCGAGCGGTGTAATCGGGTTTTTCTCACCGGACTTCTCGCTGAAAAGAAAAAGTCTGAAGGTGATGCAGTCTTTTATCAGATTAAGGTGAAGGACCCAAGTGGATTATTCTTTGTTAGTGCAGGTAGTTACCAGCCTGAAGCAATGCATCAGATATCATCCATTGAAGCGCCCACCGTTGAGGGGGCACAGGTGTACGTCGCCGTAATCGGAAAACCAAATATCTTTCATGCCCCTGATGGAAGAGTGTTAGTTTCAGTACGTGCCGAATCGGTGGCAGCGGTGGATAAAAATGTGTATGATTGCTGGATTCTTGATGCAGCTACGAGGACGCTGGAGCGTGTGGAGGCATCAGGTGACTCACCGGATCAGATGAAGGCAAAAGAGATCTACACTCAGACACCAGAAGTCTGGCGTAGAATGATCCATGAATCCTTAAAAACAATAACCATATAACCCCATTTTTTCTCATTTACCATAAAAAAAGAGAGTTAGGTTCACGTAATCCATATCTTCAGGTTGACTCCAGTTGTTGGACCCAATCCCCCGAAAAAGATTATTGCTGTTTTTTCCAGTGATCGAGGACTTCAGGACCTTCGATAAATGCCAGATCGTGTTTTTTTGCATACCGGATAGCATCTTCTTTGGACAGAGCAAGACCACTCTCATCATCCAGCATCTCACAGATTGTTATCGTAGGATTGATTCCTGCCATCTGTGCCATGGCTACGGAGAGCTCGGTCTGTCCGTGGCGTTGATCCAGAAGTCGTTCTGCTGCGATCAATACCGGCATATGACCTGGAGTTCTGAACTGTTCTTTAAAGACAACTTTTCTTCCATCAATGGTATCCTGCACAACACGGGAGAGGGCATTCACCGTCAATGAACGATCCCGATCCGTTATTCCGGTGAAGGTATCACGATGATTTACCCAGAGAGAAAAAGAGGAGTTATTAGAAGGATCGTAGGGGATATCTCCCAGCTGTTCTACCATGGCACAGCTTTTCAGAACATCCCGGGCATATGGGAGACCAAGTATTTTCGCTGAGAGATAGGGAATTGCAGTACAGATGAGGCCACCCCCGTCATGTCGCATCCGACAGATATCCTGGTGAGTTATCATATCTGATCGCATTGCGAGATCGGTTTCACGCTCACGGTTATCAAAGTCATAAAGCAGTACCATCTCTCCTCTTTTGAGCGCTTCAAGTGCTTCCGTTATCATAATGAGACCTCTATCACAACTTCATCCCCATCAACAAGATTCAGTTCACGCCTCAGACCCACTGGGGCGATCACTTCGACAAGAGCATCGGGATAATGGGAACGACCCGGAACAACAATCCCACAGGGTATACCACCAATCATACACAGAAGACATCGGACCTGTCCGAAGGTCCGCCCTTCTGACTCAAATCCATCAACTACAAACCAGTCAGCAATGGTCAATTTCTTTCGCCTCTGAACTGCAACCGGGGAGAGTCGAAGATTCAGAGTTCCCGGGTAAGGAACAAATCCCAGGATCTTCTCAAACTGCTGCGTATACTGACGCAGGCTCATGTAATATGCACCCTCCCCAAGTCCGGATTCAACAATCCCGGGAAACTGAAGACTCTTCTCTTTTCCCCCAAACAGGCGATAATAATCGCAATATTCCTGACGAAGGGTTGTCTCGCCTTCCTCACTTATCGTGACTTGTTGTCCATCAGCAACAAGAGTTCGTCGGATTAGATTCTGTTGTTCTAATGCCTTTAATCGACGAGATGCAGTCTGAGGACTAATTCCGAGTTCTCCACCAAGGATCTGTGAATTCAGGAAAACAGAGGCATGAAGCCCACCCAGAAGAGCAATATGCTTCAGGCATTCAAGATCCTCAGGCCCTATCATGATCCCATATTTGGGAAGAATACTATTAATGAGTTGTCTTTTGTGAGATGCATTCCAAAATTGAGAAGTTAACCCCATCAACCCATTACCAAAAATCTGAACATCCAGAAGATGACAGACGTACCTGGAGTTGCCATGGTAAAAAATGGAGAAATGATAAAACAAGTAGTCCTTCAACTTTTCATATGTAGTGTTTTGTGCATCGTTATCTGTCAGACAGGCTGTGCAGACCCAGGTAACAATGACATTATGTACCAGACCAATGCATTCGGACTCCTGGAAAACGGGTCCATGCACAAGGTAATCACCGTCAAAGAGATGAATACTCTGGGTAATATGGGTGCAGGAGGATTCGAAGGGTTAAATGGTGAACTAATTCAGGTAGATGGAACGGTTTACCAGGTTACCATAGATGGAAAGGTGAGCATTCCGGATGATAATACCGGAGTGACTTTTATGAATACTGTGCAGTTCAACCCGAAGTGGTCTGTGTCCGTGCCAGGCCAACAGAACTTTACCGAACTTGAAGATGAAATAATCAGATCATTTCCATCGAAGAACCTTGTCTATGCGATCAGAGTGGATGGAACATTTTCAGAGATAAAAGCCAGAAGTATCCCCGGACAAAATGAACCATACCCACCGTTAGCAGCAGTAATTGCCAATCAGAGCGTATTTAATTTTTCAAACACAACGGGAACTATCAGCGGATTCTGGTTTCCCAAGTGGATGCAGGGGACAAACTATGCAGGATTCCATCTGCATTATTTGTCTGAAGACCGCACCGGGGCAGGACATCTTCTTGGATGTG
The DNA here is from genome assembly GCA_964624045.1 of uncultured Methanospirillum sp. Classification (GTDB taxonomy): domain Archaea; phylum Halobacteriota; class Methanomicrobia; order Methanomicrobiales; family Methanospirillaceae; genus Methanospirillum. The sequence goes on from CAZUXC010000013.1 coordinate 74,378, forward strand.
AGATAGAAAACGGGACAATTTTTGTAGACCCAATCACCACATTTCAGGTTCAGATAGAATAAAAAAAGAGTTTTAGGAGATTGGGATATCCCCCGAATTTTCCCGTACATTCTTTTTAAAATGGACCTCAAGAACCCCAATCTCAAAAGTCGCTTTTGCACCTTCTTCCAATACATCTGAAGGAAGTAAAACACTGCGGCTTACAGAACCAAAGAATCGTTCCCTGATATAGTAATCTTTCTCTTCCTCTTTCTTCTCCTCAGAGCGTTCACAGGTTATTTGAAGTAAGTTGGGCCGCACAAGACGGATATTTACTCCTTCTTTCTGGCATCCGGGGAGATCAGCCCGAGCCACTATCTCATCACCGGCGTCATGGACATCTACCGAAAAATCACTCGAAACCATGGGAAGAAATTCTCTTTCCCTACGGGAATAGAAAGGAAGGGTAGGAAGAAGGTTATGAAACCGACTCTCCATATCTGCGACAATGGAATCCATTCAGTTCTGAATACATCAAATGGGTCACGTTTGATGATAGCCAGACAAAACCTCCGTGAGTCTGCATGACTCACTAGCATCCGCAATTATCATACAATCCAATAAATCTTTCTCGGAGGAATATGAGACAGGGGTAAATCCTAATCAGCGAGTAGTTCATACCCTATGCCATGACCACTCGGTATTACCCTACCGTATGCGGACTTTGGTGTGATGATTGTAAACACTTTGAGCAGGAATGCCAGGGATGTAATAATTTAGAGGGAGGTGTATTCTGGACAGATTATGTTGAGATTGAAACATGCCCGGTTTTTCGTTGTGTTCAGGATAAAGGTCTGGCTCATTGTGGGTTTTGTGATGAACTCCCCTGTGAGCGATACACCCGATTCCGGGATCCGGATATGAGCGATGAGGAGATCGCACGGAGACTGGATCTTCAGTGTCAGGAGCTGAGGAGAAGAAGGCATGAATCTGAACAGATTACTTCAGAATAGCACCCAATATCCAATTTTTTTCATTTTGGAGAACAATCAGAAGAGAGATGTTTCTCCCCCGGCATACGTACAATGTCGAACTACATTACGTTAATTATTTAACTTTCCTTTCCCTCACTATACAGGCATGGAACCGGGACTACGCCATCGACTGGCAGAGAAGATGGCGGGGGAGATAACCCTCTCTGATTCTCCGGGGAAGACCCTGAAGAAATGGCGAATGAGTTTTGACATATCTCAGGGACACCTATCCGAGTTTCTCGGCGTATCGCCTTCAGTCATCAGTGATTATGAGAGCGGTAGGAGGAAAAGCCCGGGTACTGCGATAATCGGTAGAATTGTAGATAGTATCCTCGCCATCGATGAAGGACGAGGAGGCAGATATATCCAGAAATTTGCCTCCCTGCTTTTTGCTGAAATGGGGGAAGGGGTGATCTATGATCTGCATGACTACTCAAGTCCAATTAATCTGGAGACATTCTGCCAGGTTATCGGTGGGGAGTTACTCACCGGACAGGTAGATCTGACCATTTACGGGTACACGATCATCGACAGTATCAAGGCAATCATGAACCTCTCCGCCAATGAGTTCAACCGGATTTACGGGTGGAGCACCGAACGGGCGCTTATTTTCACCGGAGTATCAAATGGAAAGTCACCAATGGTGGCAATCCGGGTCACTCCTTTCAAACCCAGGTGCGTAGTGCTCCATGGTATCGCCGCAGTGGATGTTCATCCCATTGTGCCAAAGATGGCAGAAAAGGACAACATCACCCTGATGTGCACCGAGAAGGATATTGAAGATATCGTGGAGAGTCTGAGGGAAGAAAAATGGTAGGAATCATCTCATACGGTGCGTACATTCCGCGATACCGTATCAAGGTAGAAGAGATCGCACGGGTCTGGGGTGCGAATGGCGTTGAGATCTCCAAGGGACTCGGAGTCTTTGAGAAAAGCCTCCCCGATATGGACGAAGACACCATCACCATTTCAGTAGAGGCAACACGGGCTGCAATGGCACGACGAAAGATCAATCCGGATGATATCGGAGCAGTATACGTCGGGTCAGAGTCGCATCCGTATGCAGTCAAACCCAGTGCAGTCACAGTTGGAGAAGCCATCGGAGCAACACCCCTGATGACGGCTGCAGATTATGAGTTCGCCTGTAAAGCAGGAACTGCAGCAATCCAGACCTCAATGGGACTGGTAAAATCAGAGATGGTAAAATACTCGATCGCGGTGGGCGCTGATATCGCTCAGGGCGAACCGGGTGACGCTCTGGAATATACCGCAGCTGCAGGTGGAGCAGCATTTGTAATAGGTAATGAAGATCCTATTGCAGAGATCAACCACACTTGTTCATTTACCACTGACACACCGGATTTCTGGCGGCGTGAAAATAAACCATACCCGCGCCATGGGGGACGGTTTACTGGAGAGCCAGCATACTTCAAGCATGTTCTCGGAGCATCAAAGATGATGCTCGAAAAGATGGGGACAAAACCATCTGATTACGATTACGCAGTTTTCCACCAGCCAAACGGGAAGTTCCCGGTTCAGGCAGCAGGAACCCTTGGGTTTTCCATGGATCAGATCAAACCAGGACTTGCAGTAACCTATCTTGGAAACACCTACTCTGGAGCATCCATGGTTGGTCTCTCGGCAGTTCTTGATGTGGCAAAACCAGGTGATCGTATCTTTATGACCAGTTACGGATCCGGTTCAGGGAGCGATTCATTCGATATCACCGTTACTGATGTGATCAATTCTGATCTCTTCCAGCGTGATGCTGCACCGACTATTGCAGCACTTCTGGCAGATAAGAAAGTCGTTGATTATGCGGTGTACGCCAAGCATAAGGGGAAAGTGGTGATGATGGAATGAGAGAGGTAGCAGTAATCGGAGTAGGATGTACGAAGTTTGGAGAGAAATGGGAGACATCTTTCAGGAATCTCTTTGTTGAAGCAGGTGCACTTGCACTTGAGGATGCAAATCTCTCTGGGGAAAAGATCGACGAGATGTTCGTTGGGAACATGAGTGCAGGTCGATTTGTTGAACAGGAGCACGTTGGTGCCCTGATTGCAGATTACGCAGGACTTGCGACAGATAATGTTCCATCAACCCGTGTGGAGGCAGCATGTGCATCAGGTGGTCTCGCATTCAGGCAGGCATACACTGCAGTAGCATCCGGGATGTCTGACATCGTGGTTGCTGCCGGTGTAGAGAAGATGACTGATGTTGGGACCGAAGTTACAACTGATGTCCTCGCTGCAGCCGCAGACCGGGAATGGGAAGGCATCGCAGGGATCACTTTCCCCGGACTCTACGCAATGATCGCCACCCAGTATATGCACCGGTATGGCCTCACCAGGGAACAACTTGCTCAGGTTGCAGTGAAGAACCATGACAACGGGGCAAAGAATCCAAATGCCCAATTCCGAAAACCCATCACTCTTGAAACGGTAACAAACTCCACTCTGGTTGCAGATCCGCTCCGGCTCTTTGACTGTTCACCGGTTACCGACGGTGCATCGGCTGTTATCCTTGCACCCCTTGAACGGGCACGGGAATTCACCGACGCACCGATTAAGGTACTCGGTTGTGGACAAGCTTCCAGCACTATAGCACTACATGACCGCAAAGATATCTGCACCCTTGATGCAACGATCGCAGCAGGAAGGCGGGCTTTCTCTATGGCAAAAGTAGAGCACAAGGATATCGGTTTTGTCGAAGTCCACGACTGTTTCACCATCGCAGAGATCTGTGCAATAGAAGATCTCGGATTCTGTAAAAAAGGTGAAGCAGGAAAACTCACCGAAGATGGAGGCACAGCACTGAATGCAAAACTTCCCATCAATCCCAGTGGCGGCCTGAAGGCATGTGGTCATCCGGTAGGAGCAACGGGTATTAAGCAGGTATATGAGACGGTCAAACAGCTTCGGGGTGAAGCGGTAGGAAGGCAGATTGACACAGAGATCGGAATGACCCACAATGTGGGCGGTACCGGTGCAACAGTTGTCTGCCATATCTTTGGGAGGGTCTAATATGAGTGTTGCACGATTCTGGCGAAAGCAGCAGAACAGATATAATCTGCTCGGAACCCACTGCACGACCTGTGGAAAGTATTTCTATCCACCACGAGCATTCTGTCCGGACTGCCGTCGTGAAGGAAAAATCGTTGATCACAAATTCAAAGGGACCGGAAAGGTTGTCACCTACTCTATCATCAGAAGTGCCGGTGATCAGTTCAAATTCCTTACTCCATACGTTCTGGCGATCATTGAACTTGATGAAGGAACCTGCCTGACATCTCACGTGATCTGTGAGATTGATCAGGTGCATATCGGAATGCGGGTCAAATCTGTCTTCCGAAAACTTGCTGAAGATGGGTCAAGTGGCGCGATCTTCTACGGCACAAAGTTTGTCCCGGCATAAATTTCACAACCCTACAGAAACTTCTTCTTTTTTTAATTAAAGCGATTATAATTCAATTCGATGTTTGATATTCAACTCCCATCGTGAAATGTCGAAGTGATCTTCGTTAATTATATATGCAACCCGGTGCTACTACTATTCATCACACCGCCCTCGCAAGAGGGCAGGAGAAGAACGGCATCTTTGCAGATGTGCATCGTGCAACAATGAACTGAAAAGCGATCCTCTACATTCCTCCTATATTTCAGCGGGGGACATTCATCCCCCGATACTCCTGAAAGGCTCTTCATCAACAGAATTCGGTTATTTTAACTCTCATTTATCCATTGCAGTCATTGGATTCTTTTTTTCCTTTTTTTTCAAAGATCATGTCGAAAGCCTCATATTGATAACCGGGGATACTTCATACCATGAGTAACCGGACAACAAATGTTGATCCCTTTGAGATAATACAAACTGTTGATGAACCACTATTTGTACTCAATGAATCATTTGCGATAGTATTCGGAAACCGAGCATTTGACAACACATTTGGTGTGAGTCGTGCTGAGATTGAGGGTAACTCAATCTTCTCCATTGGTGGCGGAATGCTCGACATCCCAATCGTAAGAGAGAAGTTCGAAGGGGTATTTCGGGAGAGAAAATCCCTTGAAAGCTTTGATCTGGAACATGTATTTCCCAAAGCGGGAAGACGCACCTTTACGATTCATGTAAGTCTGATGCGCCGATATGGAAGCGCAAGCAGTGAGCAAATTGTTGCCCGTTTTATTGACATTACCGAGAAATTAGCAGCTGAACGGGCTATCAGAGAGAAAACTCAGGAGATTCTCGAACTCTCAACACCAATATCCAAGATTTGGGACGAGATCCTAATTCTACCCCTCATCGGAACCCTGGACACAATACGCGCAAACAAAATGATCGAGCAGCTCCTCGAAGCCATACGAAGAGAATCAGCCCGGTATATCATCATGGACGGAACAGCGGTCCAGACAATTGACGACACCGGAGCGACCAATATCATCAAGGCAACTGCTGCAATCAAACTGCTAGGGGCCCAGGTAATCATGACCGGCATAAAACCTGAAGTTGCTATGACTATGGTCCAGTTAGGAATTGAACTTCGGGATATTCAGACCCGGGCAACCCTACAGGAAGGAGTTCAGTATGCACTAGAATCCCGAGGTTATCTCATCATGCACAAGGGATCAGTCCGAGAAGAGCAGCAGATAAATTCAGGACGTGAGCAGGATCGAACACCCAAATCAACTCTCCGCCTAATCAGCCCTTATCGCGAACCCTGAACAAATATCCCCCGGTTATTCCCCCCTTTTTTCTCTTTTTGTGAAAACATCTACGGTTGTTCGAAAGATTCTTCTCTCCAGACCCGGAGAAAGAAAGTATGAACGGCGCTGGAGGATCAGATATCAGAAAAGAGGCGATCGATCTGCATGCGGCTCATCAGGGAAAACTGGAAATCCGGTCAAAAGTTCCTCTCAATTCCCGGGTTGATCTGAGCAGAGCCTATACTCCCGGGGTTGCCGCTGTTTGTGAAGAGATAGCCAAAAATAACATACACGTGTGGGATTACACCCTCAAAGCAAACTCTATTGCCATTATATCAGACGGTACCGCAGTTCTTGGACTTGGAAATATCGGCCCGTATGCCGCAATTCCGGTTATGGAAGGGAAAGCAATTCTATTCAAAGAGTTTGCCGGAATTGATGCATATCCTCTCTGTATTGACGCTGATAGCGATGACATTATCCGGATAATCAGAGGTATATCTCCGGTCTTTGGTGGGATCAACCTCGAAGACATCGCAGCTCCCCGATGTTTCGAGATAGAGGAAGAACTACAGGATCTGGGTATCCCGGTGATGCATGATGATCAGCATGGAGCAGCGGTCGCCGTTCTCGCTGCGTTGATCAATGCATGCAAAGTTACAGGAAAGCGGTTTGAAGATCTTTCAGTGGTTGTCTGCGGAGCAGGTGCTGCAGGGTATGCAATCTGCCGGCTTCTCAAATGTATCGGATATGACGCAAAATCCTGTGTCCCGGTGAAAGAACTCATTGTGTGTGACACGAATGGAATAATTTACCGGGGAAGACCGGGGCTTTACCATAATAAATATAAGTTCATTCTTGGTGACGAGACAAATAATGAAGAGCGGACAGGAACTCTCACTGATGCAATGAAAGGTGCTGATGTCTTCATCGGTGTTTCCAAAGCCGGCCTCGTTAGCGGAGAGATGGTTAAGACTATGGCTCCGGATCCGATTGTGTTCAGTCTCGCAAATCCTGTCCCGGAGATCATGCCTGATGAAGCAAAGGCAGCGGGTGCGGTAATTGTCGGTACCGGAAGAAGTGACTACCCCAACCAAGTGAATAATGTCCTGGTATTCCCAGGGATATTCCGTGGTGCATTGAATGCCAGAGCACCCCGGATAACTGACGAGATGAAGATCGCCGCGGCCCACGCCATCGCATCATATCTCCCGAATCCAACCCCAGACAGGATTCTGCCTGATCCCCTTGATCGAGGGGTTGCTCAGGCAGTTGCGAAAGCGGTTGAGTCAGCATCAATTACCAGCGGGGATACCATAAGGAATACCTGTGCGTAATGCAGAGCGAAGTCACATCCATTTTCTCCCCTGCACCAGATATCCAGTGAAAGAGCAGAAGAATTTCCCGGAATTCTCTGCCATATGCAGGGAGGACATCCATCGCTCTGCCTCTTCCCTGCTGATAATACCCGTTTCAGCCGCCCTCCTTGTAGTATCAGTAATACCAAAAATCTGCTCACAGGTTTTAAGGTCATGGAGGATGAGTGTCCGGGGATGCACTTTTACTTCAATTGCCCCATAATCAGTGCAGATCCCTAGTAACTGACGCCCAATCCATCCATTCATGAACTGATCAGCCCAATAATTCAGGATTTTCCGGGTCACGCGGGAATCAGGAGCATCTATCGTGAAAAGTTCCCAATCTGGCTCGAAAAGGACAAACCTCCCCCCGGGTTTGAGAACCCGGAGTATCTCTGCAATGACATTTCCAGGATTTTGAATATGCTGTAGAGCCCGATCTTCTCTTACCCGGTCAAAAACTGAATCAGAGAATGCAAGTTTTCTGCCATCCATCCGGATAAATAATGGAGACACACGACCATCAGAACGATTCAACCCGGAGGATGTCCCCCCCTGCGCTTTTTGGAGCATAGAGATACTGGGATCTATCGCGGTTACCAGACCACGGTCTCCCACGATTTCCGTAAGTTTCCATGCATCAGCACCGGTTCCACACCCAATCTCAAGAACCCGCATCTCCTCATGAACCTGAAGGAGAGTAAAACTCTCTTCTTTTACCTGAAGAAAAAAAGGATGTAACCTGATTGCATCAAGACATGCAAACAGAACCCCCCCTGAATCCTGATCTGACTGCTGAAATCCGGTTGCGAGAAAAGTCATACCTAACAGGTATCCGGATATCCGGATAATCATCACCCCAAACGGATACCTGAAGAACATATTCTGCTATTACTTTCGTATTTCCCGGTCAACCTTCTCTACCATGCCGGGTTATATCTATACAGCAATTCTGTATGGTTGCGATACAAACGGGGGGTTACCAGGTAATGTCCACAGCATTAATCACGGATCTCTATGAATTAACCATGGCTGAGAGTTTTCTTCAGCATGAAAAAACCGGAAAAGCAGTTTTTTCTATATCAGTACGGACCCTACCTCCGGAACGCAATTTTCTGGTATCCTGCGGACTTGAATCACTCATCTCCTACCTTACATCTCTGACCTTCACCCCGGAGGACCTTACATACCTGCGAGGACAGAACAAATTTAGCGAGGAATTCCTTCAGTGGCTCTCAACCTACCAGTTTCAGGGGGATGTGTATGCAGTTCCCGAAGGAAGGATTGTATTTGGATTAGAGCCCCTGATCAGAATAGAGGGATCTCTCCCCGAAGTTCAGATCCTTGAAACCATGGCACTGAATCTCATCCATCATCAGACAGTGATCGCAACAAAGGCAGCACGGATGATGATGGTAAGCAGAGGAAAAAATCTGATCGATTTTGGACTCCGGCGAGCTCATGGATCACAGGAGAGTGCCTACGCTGCGAGATCCGCATTCATTACTGGTTTTTTCGCAACGTCCAACGTAGAAGCCGGAAGAATCTACGAAATACCAATATCAGGCACAATGGCTCATTCATATGTCCTCATCCATGAATCTGAAGAAGAGGCATTTCGGGCATATATTCAGACATATCCAAAAGACGTTGTGTTGCTTATCGATACCTACGATACCAGAAAAGGAGCTGAAACGGCAGCTCGCCTTGCACTTGAAGGGCTTCCCATCACCGGAGTTAGGATTGACAGTGGAAATATTTCTGAAATTGTTCCACAAGTCAGGAAGATACTGGACTCCCATGGACTTCATCACATACGCATCATCGTCAGTGGCGGGGTAGATGAGCATGATATTGCCAGATGGCTGGATGCAGACATACCGATCGATGCATTCGGAGTTGGCACCCGTCTCCTCACGTCCGCAGATATTCCCTATCTTGATATGACCTATAAACTGGTCGAATACGATGGAATCCCTCGATCAAAAACCAGTACCGGAAAACAAACCATCCCGGGAAGAAGAAATATCAGCAGGTTTTATGATAAACAGAGGATAATGACCCATGATGTTATTATCAAAGACGGGTCAAATACCGAAGGAGAGAATCTCCTTGATCTGGTTATGAAGGATGGAAGACAGATTGTTCCATCCCCTTCACTGGCAAAATGTCGGGAGAATTTTTCCCAGGATTACCCCAGGCTCCCAATGGCACTGAAAAGTCTTGAAAAGAAGGATTATCCGGTAATCATTGAGGATTACTAAGAAGAAACCTTCTCTACTTTCTCAAAAAACAGATACAGAAGATGCAATCAGCCTATGTTCATGGATATACCACAAGAGAAGCAATCCGCCTTGCAGACCAGGCAGGAACCCTGACAGATATCCTGCATCATGATACCCGGTTTTCCCCGGGAACCCGGATTTTGGAAGCGGGTTGCGGTACAGGAGCACAGACAGTAATTATTACCCAAAAAAATCCCGATTGCCAGTTCCATTCGATAGATATCTCATCATCATCTCTTGATGTAGCCAGAGAAAGAATCCAATGCAATGGAGGGTACCGGGAAGGTCAGGTAACCTTTGAACAGGCAGATATCTGTGATCTTCCTTTTCAGGATGGAGAATATGATCACATCCTTCTCTGTTTTGTTCTGGAACATCTGGCAGATCCCAATAAAGCCCTTGCTGAACTATACCGGGTACTCAAACCTGAAGGCACAATTACCGTTATTGAAGGAGATCATGGATCTGTTTTCTTCCATCCCCACAGTGAGGCAGCAATTCAGGCCATCAAAACGCAGATAGATCTCCAGAAAATAGCTGGAGGAGATGCTCTGATCGGAAGAAAATTATATCCTCTCCTGGATATGGCAGGTTTTTCAGAAGTGAGTGTATCACCACGCATGGTATATGTCGACGCGGGAAATCCAGGTCTTGTTGACGGATTTACCAAAAAGACATTTATTGCAATGATTGAAGGGGTTCGGGACGAAGCAGTCCGTACCGGTCTGATAGCGGAGAATGAATTTGATGAAGGGGTTCAGGATTTATACCGGACCTGTGAAGAAGACGGAACTTTTATCTATTCATTTTTTAAGGCTACAGCATGCAAGGGGAGAAAAAATACTAGAGACTCAGAATAACCCCGGAGTATACAAACCATACACCAAAGGCTATCAAAAGCAGACCACACCCTGCCATAATGTAATGGTATTCACGCTTTCCGATAAGCGTCCTGCTTTTATGAATGCTGATCGAGACAAAAGTAAACCAGCTGAGATCAGACAACCAATGGCCGGCGATGAATGCAACCAGACCAAGAATTCCACTCTGTAATGAGCTGAGCAGGAGTGCACTCCCGACAGAAAACCACCAAATCCAGAAGTAGGGATTTGTGATGCTGGTTACCAGTCCGGCAAGAACAGGAGAGTAGGACGATGCTGCAGTATCGTGGATATCCAAGTTGTGAACAGATGCAGATTTCAGGGTCAGGATACCAAAAATGAGAAGACCTATCCCTCCAATGCCAGCAACCAGAACTGATGAACCTTCCGGAAGAAAGGGAATCCCTGCTGCTATCAGAACAACGACAAGAAACTCAGCAAGAACATGGCCTCCGGTCACGCGGGGACCACTCGACCATCCGTGTTGTATCGATGACTGAATTGTGGCAATGAGTGTCGGACCAGGAGCCATGGCACCGGTGAGGCCAATAACAAAACCCAGGACACCAAATTCAATAAGGGACATATAATTACCTTAATCTATGATTGCAGGTGATAGAAACGATTCGAATGATCTCGATAATTCTGACAAATCGCTTATTCAAATCCATGCATGCGCGGCCTGTGGCAGAAGTGAGTTTCAAAAGAATCATCTGACAGGGACAATTCTTCCGCGATGTAAAAAGTTAGTTACATCACCAGGGATGAAAGGTTCTCTGGGCCGCACTTCTTTCATGGATAAACCCTCACCTTCATAGGGCAGAAGATCCAACGAAATGGTATGGATCGGATCGCGAAGTTCCTTATCCTCCTGGTTGCAGCTCTCGTGCTGGCACCTGGATGTTTTGCAGAAGAGACCACCGCAGTTGACGCAAATGCAACTATCGAAGTTGATGCAAACGCAACAACCGAAGTTGTAGCAGAGACTCCAGTAGCAGAAGTCGCCAATGAGACCGCAGAGGTTGTTGCCGCTGACTTTACCGTTGATGTCAACACCACTACCCTTGATATGGCAGTCAACCAGACCGCAGCAATCTCTCTCGTCGCAGAGGATGCAGGCATCTGGAATATCACTATGACCGAGGGTCTTGAGCAGGTTGGCAACTCTACCGTCACCAACGAAACTGAAGAGTGGATCATCAAGGCAATTGCAGCAGGCAACCAGACCTTCAGCGCAGTTCACGAGGCAACTGACGCAGCAGCAACCGAAGCAGGCGAGAGCTACACGCTCGATATTGTTGTCGCATAAGCAACTTGAATCTTCGAATACTCTTTTTTTTCTCAAAAAATGTGACCTGCATTCATAATGCAGGTTGAAGGCTGGCTACGGCATCATCAGAAATTGAGAACTCCTGGAATATCCGGGAAAGGCCAGACAACCGAAATACTTCTCTGACAGCATCATTCATTCCGCAGATTGCAATTTTTCCATCATTGGGTTTTAATGACTTAGCTGCTTTGATTATTGCCCGAAGACCTGAACTTGCAATATACGGGGTGTCAGTCAGGTCAAGCACAATATAACGCATACCCTGTGAAATCCCTTCACTTAATGCTGCATCCAGATCCGCAGAATGTCCTGCATCTATTCTACCGGAAGGTCTGAAGATCCACACCTCACCATCATACCATATATCAATTGGCATACATTCACCCATCTCTTCACGGATTGAATATGCCAGATTGTCACCCGGGGGGCTCTGCCTGATTGTCATAAGTATTCTGCTGTAATATATGTCAGGATCGCTCCGATATTAGTATCTGTGAATGATATCGAAAAAAATAGAAACCAGAATAAGATCATCTATAACAAAGCGGCCATGAAACCGTCCAGATTCAATCTGATGAAAAGAGAAGATATCAGTCATGATGAACTGATAGATTACACAACACCTGTAACATCGCTGATTTTACCCCTGAACTGACTCATGTACAGAGAATAATAATACCCATGTGCTGCCATCATCTCATCATGGGTTCCTCGTTCCACAATTTCACCCTGATTAATGACAAGAATGCAATCGGAGTGACGTATGGTTGAGAGTCTGTGTGCAATGATAAAAGAGGTTTTTCCATTTTGAAGGTTGAGAAGACCATACTGAATCAGTTTCTCTGTTCTGGTGTCCACATTGCTGGTAGCCTCATCCAGAATCAGAAGCCTTGGCTCTGACACCATTGCCCGGGCAATAGTCAGCATCTGCCTTTGTCCTTGAGAAAGATTCGTCCCCCCATCATTCAGATAGGTCGCAAAACCATCAGGTTGACTTATGATAAACTCGTATGCACCAGCCTGCTTTGCTGCGGCAAAACATTCTTCATCTGTTGCCCCTTCCCGGGCATATCGCAGGTTTTCAAGAATCGTTCCGGAAAACAGGAACGGTTCCTGCAGAACCTGAGCGATCTGAATCCGAAGGCTGTCCTGCCTGACATCCTGAATCCGGGTGTCATCAATCAGGATAGAACCTGACTGAATATCATAATACCGGGTAAGGATATTAATAATTGTGCTTTTTCCAGCTCCTGTCGGACCACAGAGTCCAAACACCTGTCCAGGCAGAGCATGGAACGTATTCTTCTTCAGAACTGTTCGACCCGGAATATATGCAAAATCCACCTCATTAAACCTGACATCCCCAATCACCGATGGCATTTCCTTTGCTTCGGGGAGATCCGCAACCAATGGTTTTTCATCAAGAATGCGAAATACTCGTGATGCACCTGCGGATGCACTCATTATAAGAGCATATTCTGAGAAGATTTGAGAGAGCGGGGAGGAGATCGATGATGACAAACCGAGGAATGCTACCAGTTCACCCAATTGAATATGACCAGCCATTACCATAGTTCCCCCAACGATGAGCAGCAGAATCATCTGAAGATTTGCCATGATCGTCGCCGCCGGCATGGATGTCAAAGCAACAAACTGGGCTTTTCCCCCAGTACGGGCAACATTTCCGGATAATGAAGAAAAACCCATAGCAATACTCTTTTGTTGACCGTAGGCAATGGTTACTTTCTGTCCTGCAAGCCGTTCTTCTGCATACCCATTCAGTTCTCCCAGCCGTTCCTGCATCCGTTCAAAGGCGGGGCCTGATATCTTTGCTATTGTAGATGAAATTGCCAGCATCCCAAAGACCGCAAGATACACAAGCAATGTTAAAACCGGATTTATCACCATCATTACGATAGTCAGAACGATGATGGTCGTTACCGACTGGAGAACCTGCTGAATTCCATTTGAAAAGAACTGATCAATTACATCAGTATCATTTGAGACCCTGCTCATTAGTTCGCCAATCGGCTGTCGGTCAAAAAAACTGAGCGAAAGACTCTGCATATGAGTAAATAGTTCGGTCCGGAGTGAGTAGAGCGCTTCCTGGGAGATATCTGAGAGCAGACGCTGTGCCAGATGACCACAAATCCACAACCCGGCAGCATCAACAATAAAATAAATTAATATATGCTCCAGATCCTGAACTGAACCCTTCCCGGCAATAACATCGGTAGCCATCCCCATCAGAGCCGGGAGAATACCCATGGTAACCGAGAACCCAATCATGAGAAGAACGGCAATGATGAGACGTGCCCGATATCGGGTAAGATAGGAGAGGAGTCTGCGGATAGTTCTCCCCATCATTTCACCAGATGCCAGATCCTCGCTTTCAGATACATTCCTGGTTATTGGTGTCATGAAGAGACCTCCCCGGATCGCAGACCTCCACCCAGTTGAGATTCATAGATCTCCTGATACAAGGAATTCGAACTGAGTAACTCTGCATGATTACCCAAAGCTACAATTTTTCCCTGACTCAACAGAACAATTCGATCTGCTGTGATTACCGAACTGATACGTTGAGCAACAATGAATTTCGTCACCCCGGCCATCATCTCTGATATTGCATCCTGAATTCGTGCTTCGGTAGCAACATCACAGGCACTCGTACTATCATCAAGAATGAGAATTTTGGGTTTTTGTGCAAGTGCACGAGCGATTGCAAGTCGTTGACGCTGTCCCCCGGAGAAATTCGAACCACGGCGGGATACCAGCCCGTCATACTGTTCAGGGATATTCTGGACAAATCCATCCACATCAGCAGCTTTTGAGGCAATCAACATCTCATCATCAGTCAGATCCTGATTTCCAAATCTGATGACATCCCGAATAGATCCAGAGAAGAGAACTGACTCCTGGAGACATACACTTACCATTGATCTTAATGTTTCCAGCGAAAACAAACGGACATCAATACCATCTATTGTCACTCTCCCGGACGTTACATCATAAAACCGGGGAATTAATGAGACTAATGAGGATTTTCCTGAACCAGTTGCACCTAAAAATCCGATTGTTTCACCAGGATTTGCAACGAGTGAGATCCCGGAGAGAACTTCACCTTCCGGTTCGCCTTCAGTATTACGGTATGCAAAGGAAACATCCTCAAACACGACTCTTCCCTGTATTTGGTCAGGAGTGATTGAAACTGGATTTTTTGGATCCTGTATTTCTGGAACTGCATCAAGAACCTCGAAAATCCGGGTCAGTGATGCATTTGCCTGAGTAATGAATGGAAGCACAATGGCAATGATGAGAAGGGGCATCATCAGAATGAGAATATATTGGGCCGCAGAGGTTACATTTCCAATTTGCAGACCAGTACCCTGCAAGACCTGAAGTCCTCCAAAATAATACACAGCCCCAAAACCAAGAATTGAAATCGAAAAAACTGTAGGCATTAGATATGCCATAACATGTTGAGGCCAGAGTGCTGCCTGCCGGAGATTTTCAGAGGCATTCCGGAATTTTTCAATCTCATAATGTTGCCTGACAAATGCTTTGACTACCCGGATCCCGGTAAGTGTCTCCCGAAGTGCTTTATTCACTTCGTCAATCTTTTTCTGTTTTCTGGAAAAAGCTGGTTCGACGATAACGAAATAGACAGTGAGCAGCACAGTCAGCAGAATCATGAGAACGATCATGATCCAGACCAGTTTTGGAGCCATGACCATCATGATAAGAATGGTTCCAATCAAGAGGAGTGGCGCCTGCATAAGGTTCATCACCGACTGCTGGACTGCAATCTTTACATTCTGAACATCAGTTGTCAGCCTAACCAGTAGATCACTGGATCGGAATCGATCGATATTCCCAAAAGACAGCGCCTGAATCTTTTCAAATGACTGATGTCGTAGCCGATGTGAGGTATATTCAGATGCCCAAACTGCAATCGCAGCATTTCCAATCTGACAGGCTCCAGCAACCAGGGCAGCTATCAACATCAGTATCCCGATGTCAAGCGAAAATGATAGATTGCCAGCAAGAATGCCATTATCAATCAGGTCGGCGCTCATTGCCGGGATAGCGAGGGTACCTCCGGCAACCATGATATTTAAGAGAACGGACAGAAGAAACCATCGTCCATATCCCTGATACAGATGAAATAACCGCCGTATATTACCTATTGTCATTCAATTGACTCCCGAGAATAGATTTCAGGTACTTCCTCTCCGGTAGCAGATAATATAAAGGGATCGGAGAGATTGAACCATTCAATATCTGTCGGAAAAATGAATGAAATCGGTGGTAAGAAATGAAAAGAATTACTTTTTTTGCACTTTTTCTTCACGCATAACATACCTGGCAATCATAAAGACCACCAGAGCAATGACAACAAAGTTAATACATTCTGCAACAAACGGCCCGATACCCAGTTGAACCGGTCCAAGGGAAAGAACTGCAGTTTTCCATTCACCGGAAGGAGTAAGGACACCAACAAATGGCATGATAAGATTGTCAACCAGGGATTTTACGAGGCTTGTTGCAGCAACACCCATGATAAACGCTATTGCCAGAGCAACAACCTTGTACTCTCTTAAAAAATCCAGAAACTCACTAATGAACGCACTCATGAAAATCAATTCTCTCATGTACCTGCATGAATCATGAATCTACCGGGAAAATTCCTCAAATTGAAGGCTGCTGCTGTGTTGCACAGTGGAATGCTCCATACCCTTCAATCATTGCCCTGGCATCGATCCCAATCACCGTTCTGTCCGTGAATATCTTCTGAATGATGGAACAAGCGAGTTCATCGTGAGCATCCTGAAATGTGGGAACAATCACCACCCGGTTACCAATATAAAAGTTCGTATAACTCGCTGGATATCTGCCATCCATATCAGCAACTTGGGTAGGCATAGGAAGACGGATAACCGTCAGGGGAGTTCCATCCTGATCCGTTTCTCGGGACAAAATCTCAAAATTTTCCTGTAAAGCCCGATAATTTTCATCCGTTTTATCGTCTTCATAAGCACAGACTACCGTTGAAGGACCGACAAATCGTGCAATATCATCAACATGTCCATCGGTATCATCTCCAACAAGCCCATCATTGAGCCATATCACCTTTACCACGCCTAAATACTCCTGCAGATACCATTCAATATCTTCAACGGAAAGAGATGGATTCCGATTTTTATTCAGAAGACAGGACCGGGTAGTAAGAACCGTTCCCCTCCCATTGAGATCAATTGAACCTCCTTCGAGAATGATCCCAGGTTCATATACCGGGATTTGAAGATGCTCATTGATGAGGCCGGGAACACACCCATCTGCAAGAAGTTCATCGTACTTGTTACCCCAGGCATTAAAGATCCAATGAACCATAGCAATCTTCCTCTCTCCCCTGTTTACTACAAATGTCGGGCCGTAGTCCCGAATCCAAACATCAGCATACCGCATGGGATACAGAGTTACACACGTCATATCAACTCCGGATGAAACCAACAGTTGAGAAATCCGTGACTCTTCTTCTTCCAATACCAGCACAGATACATGTTCAGAAGGATGAACGGCTAAGACAAATTGGATATAACCCTCTTCTACCGCATCAATAAACGGAAAAGTCATGGTATTATGAGGCCATGATATCCAGACCTGATCATGATGCTCCCATTCTGCGGGCATATGGTATCCACGGTTTCGGGGGGTATCACCGGGGAGCACTATCTCATTTCCTCTATGAACACTCCTGAAAGGAGTGCATACGGAGTGATACGTATCTGGCCGCCGGTTTCTAAAAAATCCCCATGAATCTCGAATTACCTGATTCATCGAGAGATCAACCTGCACGATAAGTATCTCTTCATCGGATCCAGCTCTGGCAAGAACTCCACCAAATGCATCACAAACAAAGGAACCACCAAAGAACCGGATCTTCCCCTCTGTCCCAACCCGATTTACCGCGGCTACATGCACACTATTTGCTATTGCATGGCTTCGTTGTATGATCTCCCAGGATTCCTGCCATTCTCCCTCCTGAGGGCAGGAACCAATAACATCACCAATCGCAGTAGGATAAAAAATAATTTCTGCCCCATCAAGAGCGACACAACGGGCAGCCTCCGGGAACCATTGATCATAACAGATGAGAGGTGAAATTTTTCCAAATTTCGTCTCAAAAGTGCAATATCCTGACCCCGGATGAAAATATTCCTTTTCAAAAAAGCAGGGATCCTGCGGTATATGCACTTTAAAGTAGGGAGGAAATATTGTCCCGTCGGCATCGATTACCACAACTGCATTACCAATTTCTCTATCAGATTTGAGAAGAAGCAGAGGAACGATCAGTACTACTCCCGTCTGTTTTGCCAGAGAGGAAAACACCTGAATTGATGGGCCAGATATAGTCTCAACCAGAGAAGAAGTATCAAGGCCAATATACTGAGGAAAATATTCTGAACGAAATAATTCAGGAAGACAGATAATCTCTGCTCCCTTCTTCAAAGCAGTGGTAACTTTCCGGACAGCAATATCCACATTATCTTTCAGGTTGGGAGTTACCGAGGTCTGTATCAGACCAAGGGTGACAATCCGATTCTCCATGATGCTACCGGTACATGTACCGGGGAATCAATTATGCATTTCTGGAGAACTCCTGCGAAAATATGATTGAGGGTTTTCTGATCATAAAGAGCGGTGATGATCATGACGATGGTGGAGATCAGGTTTATGGGGATGTGTATGGGAAGATTCCACATGTGCATGCAGGTGGGTGTGATCTCCAGAACTGGAGATCAATGGGCATGATGAGTTATGCTCATGTTCATGATGTCCATCATCATGACGGTGGCGGTGATTATGGACAAGTGGGGAGTGATAATGGATGTGTTCATGTTTTTCGGAGATGAGAAGCCAGGTGCCTATGATCATTATGGGAAATGCGATAATGAAGAGTGGCGGCTGAGGTTCAGTAAACAGGAGTGATGAGAAAAATACCCCAAAGAATGGAGACAAAGCGAGAAACAATCCGGTTCTGGCAGAACCAAGAGAGCGGAGAGCAAGGAGGAAGAAGATGCTGGCAAGCCCACCATAACTGAAAAATCCCACAAATAGATACAGAGGAATGGCATCAAGTGGGGGCAGAGAAATACCCAATACCATCGTAAGAGCAAGGGAAATAATTCCGGCCACACATCCCTTAACCATAATCGAAACGAAAGGATCCCTCCCGGAGACATGCCGGCTGATATTATTGTCAAGACCCCAGAACAGACAAGCAAGAAGGATGCCGAGAGCTCCTACTGACATGCCGGTTTCCCCGTCGGTATCAAGACTCAACAGGAGGCATGAACTGGTAATTACCAGCATAGCGATCCAGATTCTACGGCCGACTGCTTCGTGGAAGAACAATGCGGCAAGGACGGCGGTCGCTACTGGTTCAAAATTCAGAAGCAGAGCTCCAGTTGAGGCAGGAGTCAGAATCATGGAGTACATCAGGGTAATTGGTGCCAGAACCCCACCAAAAATGGCCATTCCTGCAAGGTAAGGGATATCGGATCGGGAAAGAGGGGCTTCCCGGCTGGGTTTTCCTCTTCGCACAAGATACCCCGTGACAACCAGCATCATCATCCCCAAGCCACTACCCAGATAAAAAAGGGATGCAAGACTCAACGGCTGGGTTCCTCCGATAAATAACTTTGTCATGGGAGCACAACTCCCAAAAAAGATTGCTGATAAACTTGCGTATATCAGGGGAAGTTTGCTTCTGAAGGATAGATTCATATGACTTCACCAATATGTTCCGACAAAAGCCTCAGCCATAAAAGGGTACCCTGAAACCTCATTTGAAAATGGGGAATCAGTCCCCTCCTGCCTGTTTCATGGAGAGAGAAATGCGACTGCGATTGCGATCAATACTCAGGACAACTACCCGTACCCTCTGATGGATAGTCACCACTTCAGATGGATCGGTTATGAATCGATCTGCCATCTCACTGATGTGTACGAGACCACTTTCAGATAATCCGATGTTGATAAAAGCACCGAATTTAGTCACGTTGGTAACAATACCATCAAGTTTCATTCCCTCTTTCAGATCATCAATGCTGGAGACCATGTCCGCATATACTGGCGGTTCAAAAGCACCTCTGGGGTCCCGACCTGGCCTGATCAGTTCTTCACAGATATCAAGTAATGTCGGCATCCCACATTCTTCAGTGACAAAAGATTCGAGTCGAATCCTTTTGATCATCGCTTCATCGCCGATGAGTTCCTCAGGTCTGACACCCAGACTATCAGCCATTTTTTCCACGAGAGCGTATCGCTCCGGATGAACTCCTGTATTATCAAGAGGATTTAACCCATCGCGGATTCGCAAAAAACCGGATGCCTGCTCAAAAATCCGATCGCCAATACCTTTCACTTTTTTGAGATCCGATCTGCACCGAAAAGGTCCTTCTTTTTCCCGATACCTGATTATGGACTCAGCGAGACGAAGATTCATACCTGATACATAAGAGAGAAGAGAAGGGGATGATGAATTCAGATCCACACCCACCTCATTGACTACTGATTTGACCACTTCTTCAAGTTGAATCTGAAGCATGGCCTGATCAACATCATGCTGATATTGTCCCACACCTATTGAACGTGGTTCTATCTTGACCATTTCAGCAAGAGGATCCAAAAGACGTCTCCCAATAGATACCGCACCCCGCATCGTTACATCCATATCAGGGAGTTCTTTTCGCCCGAGTTCAGAGGCTGAGTAGATAGAAGCTCCCTGCTCGGGGACAGTCACCAGAATTATCGAATCGGATAAACCCAAGGTCCGAATAAACTGCCAAGTCTCTCTTCCTGCAGTCCCGTCACCCACCGCAATGACATCAATTCCATGTCGGGTTATCATATCCCTGATGATCCGTGCTGAATTAATGGGATCGGGTTTTGGCTGATGGGGATATATCGTCGCTGACTCAATGGGATCCCCCTCTGCACTGAGGGCAACGACCTTGCATCCGGTACGAAACCCCGGGTCCAAGGCAAGAATACGTCGTGCACCCAGCGGGGCAGAACGAAGAAGCGCCCGAAGGTTTGAGGCAAATACCCGGGAAGCCTCTTCATCTGCTCGTTCTTTCAGAGTATTTCGCATCTCACGTTCGAGAGATGGCGCCAGGAGGCGATGATAACTATCAGTAACAGCATCCGCCACACATTCAGAAGAAGGATTCGTCCCTGATACATACTCGTTCACGATAAGGCTGATTGCATGCACTGCTTCGGGCTCAATCTTTACAGACAACATCCCCTCACTTTCCCCTCTGAAGAGAGCGAGAATCCGATGAGAGGGTATCCGGGAAGATGATTCATTCAGATGCACATATTCCTGCCACTTTCCTGCATCGCCTCTGGTCCCCCGGGCAGCAGATACCGATACACGGGCTGACTGATGAAAATATTCTCTTATCTTTTGTCTGATGTAAGGGGTTTCGCTCACCTGACCGGCGATAATATCTTCAGCCCCAAGGATCGCAGCCTGAGCTGTTGTAATACCCATATCAGGATTCAGATAACGGGATGCTTCGCTCTGCAATTCTATATCAGGACGTTGTAAAAGGATAAGATCAGCAAGTGGCTGTAATCCTTGTGCCCGGGCTTTATCTGCACGGGTCTGTTTGCGAGGTTTATATGGGAGATATAAGTCTTCGAGTTCAGCCAGAGTTTCTGCATTCTGCAGAGATAACCGTAACTCTGGAGTTAACTGGGATGACTCCGTAACTTTCGTGATAATATAATCTCTTCGTTCTTCAAGTTTTCGTATCCGATCCAGATGGACGGCGAGTGAGAAAATGACGGCATCGTCTAGAGAACCAGTAGCTTCTTTCCGATATCGTGCGATAAACGGAATAGAAGCTCCGCTATCGAGAAGATCAATACAAACAGAAGCCTGCCTGACAGGGATTCCCAATGCCGCTCCAACCAGCTCAGGGATACGCCAGTTAGAACCCTCTACTACGGATATAGATTTGATTTCTCCCATTTTCCTGCCTGATAATGTATTACAAATAGGATGACTATCAGGTAAAAAGATCGGATCAAAAAAGGATGACTAATGAATAATCCGGTTTTTCCGGTTATTCAAGATTGTACTTCTGAATCAGCGCCTTCCAGTCTGGAGATGCCATAAGATGATCGAGACCCGTATTGAGCTTTTCAAGCAGAACGGTGTCATCCTTACGGACGGCAATACCGAACTGCTCATTGGTTTCTATCATTCCGACTTTTTGTATAGGCTTTCCTGCAATAATGTCATTCATAACGGTACTGTCATACACAACTGCATCGATCCGTCCAGCAGCAAGATCTTCAACTGCAAGAGGAGTATTATCATACTGTTTCAAATTGTCTCCAGGCATCAGAGATTTATTGACCAGATTTTCTTCAACCCAGATTGCTGCGGTGCATCCTCGTTGTGTTCCAATCTTCGCTTTTCCTGTTTTTACCTCTTCCAGGGTAATTGGGGACCCTTCTTTTGTGACTACCATCTGATTTACTGTCCAGTAAGGCTTGCTGAAGTTGACTTTTGCCTTCCGTTCTTCAGTAATAGTCATCCCGGCATACACCATGTCAATTTTTCCTGCAGTCAGTGCTGGAATGATACCATCCCAGGCTATCGGGAGAAATTCAGGTGTAAAACCCTGATCATTGGCAATCCATTTGAGGGATTCAACATCAAATCCGGTTGGCTCCCCACTTACGTTCATTAATGAGAATGGCGGATAAACTGCATCAATACCAACTTTGTACACCGGTTTGGTTCCTGTTGGTGTTGCATTTGCGGTGTCCGGTTTTTTTTCTGGTGACGCCGGGGAATTTGTTGAAGTACATCCGGCCGTGAGAAGGAGAACAACCATTCCCACACAGAGTAATGATATCATCAGGTTCTTCATCATCATCTCCTATGTTTGAAGATACAGATATGTATTCGGGATTTGATTGAACATCTCCAAAAAAATGACTCTTCGTTATCTGATTATCAATTCTCAATACACATCATATCCGACATTCGGATCACAATTTCTATATCAATATCAGCCAAACGATCTTCGTGATGAATA
Source organism: uncultured Methanospirillum sp. (assembly GCA_964624045.1). Taxonomy (GTDB): domain Archaea; phylum Halobacteriota; class Methanomicrobia; order Methanomicrobiales; family Methanospirillaceae; genus Methanospirillum. The sequence goes on from CAZUXC010000013.1 coordinate 97,071, forward strand.
GAAAGATCATTTCACTACTGTTGATTCTTGTGATCGCTGCAGTCTTTATCTGTGGATGTACACAAACTGCAGAGAAGAGCACTCCTGCGGTTAGCAAACCGGCAGAGACCACCAGTGAGTCTGCAGCTCCCGCAGAGAAGAAGACATATATTGTGGGAATTGATGGAGAATACCCACCATATAGTTTCATTGATAAGAATGGAACCCCACAGGGCTTTGATGTAGAAGCAATCCAGTGGATAGGAAACGAACTTGGATTTAATGTAAAAATTCAGCCTCTTGCTTGGGATGGAATAATTCCTGCCCTGAATGCAAAGAAGATCGATATGGTCTATTCAGGGATGACCATTACTGACGAGCGGAAAGAACAAGTTAATTTCAGCAACCCCTACTGGAAAGTAAATCAGTCTGTTGCCGTCCATAATGACAGCAAACTCACCATTGATGATTTTAAGGCAGGAAAAGGAAAAATCGGGGCACAGAGAGGTACTACCGGAGCATTCTGGGTAGAGGAGAATCTGGTCAATAAGAGCCTAATACCTGCCGACCAACTGGTCACCTATGACAATTTCCCTCTCGCTGCGACTGATCTGCAGAACAAACGCGTTGACTTTGCTATTTATGATCGCCCACCCATGGTAGATGCCATCGCCAATAAACCCATGCACATTATTGGTGAGATCGATACCGGAGAAGAATATGGTGTTGCCATACGAAAGACCGACACTGAATTGCTGACCACGATAAACCAAGGTCTGGATCTTCTGATGAAGTCCCCGAAATGGGAAGAACTCAAGAAGAAGTATGAGATGGGATAACTCATTTCATCTCTTCTGAACAACCATACTATTCTGATTTTTTCATGCTCACAAGAGTTCTAGGGGATCTCAGGGGAAGAGATCACATTACCCGGGTAAAGGGAGGCTGGCTATGGATGCAATGACGATTTTGATCGACTGGTTTCCCTACCTTTTAACAGGTATTTTTATAACAATAGGCCTTGTTGCGATAGCGCTCGTTGTTGGAGTCGGATTTGGCCTTCCTATGGCACTTGGACAGGTATATGGATCTTTTCCGTTGCAGTCTGCAATATCCTTGTATGTCTGGTTCTTTCGTGGTTTGCCAGTTTTGGTCCTTTTATTTCTGTTCTATTTCGGAGTGTTTCCAAGTTTAGGACTCGATCTCCCTGCTTTTGTGGTAGGTGCGGTTGTCTTAGGTCTTCGGGGTGCTGCGTATCAGTCGCAGATTTTTCGGGGTGCCATTCAATCGATATCTGAAGGACAGATGACCGCTGCCCGATCTTTGGGAATGAGCCGAATGCAGGCAATCCGATCCATTATTCTTCCCCAGGCGATGCGGATTGCTCTGCCTGGCTGGTCAAACGAATACCCCGAAATTCTTACGGAATCTTCTATATGTTATGCAATTGGTGTTGCCGAGCTGCTTACCCGTTCATCACAGATAGTCTCACAAACATACGTAACCATGCCAATCTACCTCGCCTGTGCGGTGATTTTTATCCTTCTCAGTTATGCAGGAACTAACTTAATCCAACGTCTAGAAAAGAAAGTCGCAATTCCGGGATTTGGCCCGGGGAGCTCATAATAGCATGTCGGAATCAGAATTAATTCTTCGCGTAGAGGACATTCACAAATCCTTTGGAAGTTCGGAAGTCCTCAAAGGTGTCTCTTTTCAGGTGCGAAAAGGAGAAACCGTCTGTTTTATCGGACCTTCAGGAACCGGGAAAAGTACTCTTCTCAGATGTATTAACCAGTTGACTATCCCGGATAGTGGCAGGGTTTTCCTTAACGATGAAGAAGTCACCCATGCCGGGTCACGGATTAACCATTTCAGACAAAAAATCGGTATGGTGTTTCAGAATTTTTTCCTTTTCGATCACCTTACTGCTGTGAGAAATGTAGAAATCGCTCTGATAAAAGTAAAAGGGATGAATCCCAGGGATGCCAGGGAAAAAGCTATGGTTGAACTGAGACAGGTAGGTATGGCTGATTGGGCAGATCATTATCCTGCCGAATTATCCGGTGGACAGGCACAACGAGTATCCATAGCGCGGGCTCTAGCCATGGATCCGGATGTGATGCTTTTCGATGAGCCCACAAGTGCCCTGGATCCCGAACTGACCCGTGAAGTCCTCGAGGTTATGAAAAAACTGGCTCAGCTTGGAATGACTATGCTAGTAGTTACCCATGAGATGGGATTTGCCTGCTCGGTTGCAAATCAGATATTATTCATGGAACATGGAACTATCAAAGAACAGGGTAGCCCCCACGCTTTGATGAATGACCCGAAATTTGAACGATGTAAGGCATTTATCGGGCAATTCAGGGAGTATGCTCAATAAAGATCATGGAGCCAATAACATTCCTGATTGAGATAATCATCCCGGCTTTTTGGAATGGCCTACTCGTAACCCTTGGTCTTGTCGCTATCACTGCTCCCATCGGTCTTTTACTGGGCATTCTAATCGCATGTGGAAGGGTATACGGCAACCGGAGTATTTCCGGAGTCCTTCAATTATATACAGTATTCTTCAAAGGATGCCCCCTGCTTCTACTCCTTTTCATTCTGTACTTTGGTCTCCCCCCATACGGAATCACCTTAAGTCCTTTTATTGCTTCAATCATTGGATTTGTCTTCTGTAATAGTGCATATAATTCAGAATATATCAGAGGGGCGATTCTGTCGGTAAAAGAAGGACAACTTACTGCTGCAAAAGCACTTGGTATGACCCGGAGTCAGTCAATCCGGTACATTGTATTACCTCAGGCTCTTCGCCGGGCAATTCCCGGTATTTCTAACGAGTTTATCTATCTGATAAAGTATTCATCACTTGCATACATGATAACCGTCATTGAATTGACCGGTGCAGGAAAACTCATTGCAACGAAGTACTTTGCTTATAATGAGACATTTTTTGCACTCGCAATCGTGTATCTGGCTCTAGTAACAATAACTACATTCGGAGCGAATGCTCTTGAACGGAAATATGCAATTCCAGGATAATTAATCCTTATTTTTTTTCAAATCTTATTTGACTTTTTCTAATCCCATATCCAAATATCGTTAATTTTCATAAGTTCAAGTGTCAAAAAAAGTATCCGAATAAAGACATCTTACATGAGAATAATTAGCTACTTATAACAATAACCGTTAGTCCATACGCAAATCTTTTTGACATATGAATAATCATCACCTACATGGTGTGAAAAGGATGACAACTTTGGGTTTCTTGCGTGGTATATTTGTACTCCTGATTATCCTGAATATACCAGTGAATTCTATTGGAGATATTCAAAAGCCATTTTTATATGAACACAAATTAACGTCTTTTGTAGAAAGTAAAGATCCAGCAGTTGTCGGAAAAAAACAATTAAATTTTACCGAAAATGACCAAGAAATCTATGCTTGGGCTCACTATAAATGGTTGGATCTGACTGATACGGATCATTCTATTCGGTTCGATTGGTATACTCCGATCGGAGATTTATATTCCTCTTCTACAGTGAATTTTTGTGAGTGTGTCTTTGATGACTACCTCTACTCCAAGATTTATGTAAACTGTTCAAAAGAAAAAAACGGATCTTCATGTATAGATCCTAATCTCACACTTGAAACTAATCTATCACTTCACGGAAACTGGCAGGTAAATGTTTCTCTAGACAATGAATATCAATATACTGAAAAATTTGTTTTTCGTATTGAGAGTACCTAAAAAAATTTCTAATGGATCAAAAGACCCAATATAAATTTTCTTCTTCATTATTACAAGAAATCATACTTATGAGAGAACTGTAACTGGTATGACCCAATTTTGAAAAGCCATATGCTCCTGAACAGTTAGATTAATAATTCCGTCTGGCTATACAAAAGCCCTTACGGTATTCATATAATACATAACAAAAAAGCA
>CAZUXC010000014.1:0-100225 GCA_964624045.1 uncultured Methanospirillum sp.
TCTCTCAACCGGTTCATTGATTGCCAATATGTCTTCTTGAAATGGGTCTGATCATCGAGATCGCTATGTTCGATTGTCATTCCAATGGGGATATTGATAGGGTCGGAAAGTTCAGTACCGCCTACGGTAATTTATTTTTCATCTGGGCGGTGATCACAGCGGTATCCAAACATACCGAGCCGGGCCATTACCATGAAGGACAATACTGATCAAGTCCATGTTTATGTTGGTATGCTCGAGATCCTACCTGGAAAAAAGGACATCCCGGATGTCAGAGATGATCTCATTCCGATTAGCATCAAGAATTTCAAAGACCCGATAAAGGGTTCTTTCGCTGAAGGATGGGAGGGAAAATTCCTCAAGTGCTTCAGGACGGTTAATCCAATCGTGAGATCTCTTGATGCTAAAGTTATCGGTCAATTTGTAGCTGATGAGTGCTCGAAGCAGTTGATTGATATCGATACCCCTCGTCTTGTGTTTCCCGAAAATTTCATTGAATTATTAGACTTCATACAATTTATCAACATGAAAAAAGGTTCAGATAGGAAAGGTCATTTTTTCATTCGGGTAAAACTCATTGGTTATTAGTTTTGTTTGAATTTTAGGCGATCCAAGCATCTCCAAAAATACATTTTATTTAGTGGCAAAGTTGGGTGAAGAAAGACTCTAATAAAAAAAATTTAACCAAAAGAGGATATCTAATAACCCCTCTTTGAGAATTTGGAATGTAAATCCCCATTATAAATGAGATTATGAAAACAGGGGGTTCTTAGCTATTTCAAAAAATAATTTTTTTAAAAATATTATTATTAAGTTCTGCTTAAGTTTCTTAAAATATCATCACGACCGTATGTTGCATACGCATAATTCGGCATTATTTTCAATGATTGATTGAATGCTTCTAAAGCATCCTTATATTTTCCCAATCCATGCAATGCCCAGCCTTTCTGCATCCATATTTCGTAATTGTTTGGTTCAATTTTCAATGCTTCATCAAGGGCTTTGACAGATTCTTCATACTTACCTATCCAATATAACTCCAAACCCTCGTCAAACCATTCTTTTGCAGAATATTTTTCCTTTCCGTGTTCACCTTGAAGCGCCGTTAGAGACAATAATCCTAAAATCATTAAAAGGATAAAAATAACTAAAATAAGATCGTTTTTTGTCATAATAATCAGCAAATTACAAGGTAATTAAAATGTAATTTGGAGTGGTGGAGCTGGCAATATTATACCCGAAAATGCATCAATATACTCAGTATTCCAGATACTGGACATACCTTCTTCACCCTTTATTGATACCTCCCATACCAATTTTTGCTTTCCATAATCCATATAGTCAATGGCCAAAACCGAAGAAATCGAAGTAATTTTATCCAAGAAATGATATTTTTCCTTAACGACCAAAATTGATTTATCTTGCGTAACTTTTGGAACTAAATCATCAATTGTTATTGGAGAAATATGGCTATTAAAGGAATCAAGACTACCCAAAACCGGATTGATACTAATCGACACATAATTAGGAGTTTTTACGTTTTTGATAAATTCTCCCCACGAATACGAATAGATTTTGCTTTCCGAATAATTATACGAAGTTTTTTCTAATAACTGTATTGTTCTATTACTAAATTCGGGGAATAATTGAATTAAATACTTTTTTGCAATAGGCTCCCCTTGCTCAATTGTATATTTTATTTCTCCAGAGACCTGGTTATATGAAATAACTCCATCAATTTGACCAGTTACTGCATTTACCTTATATGTTGAGTCATTTAATTGAAATTCGTATAAATAATCAGACGGACTCTTCACTGAACTTACCTGCAACAATGAAGCATCGGAAAGCCCTTTCTCTTTACTTATAGATATTTCATCACTTAAATGTGAATTAATATAAGATACTAGTTTATTTTTCGCGATTTCCACTCCGATTAACGGACTATTAGAACCAGATTGATTTTCCTGATTATCACAAATACATGGAACTATTATCAAATAAAATAAACATGCAGTACATAAAAATCCCAAAATTAATTTCATTTTATCTCGCTCCCTGAACTGACGGATATACTCTAAAATCCTTATTTCCATATGTGTCTGAGAGGTCATATCCTCCTTTTACAACCCCCATAGACTCAATGGCACTTTTTCTTGATTCATCTACAGTTCTATAATCATTTACACTTTTTGTAGATAGTCCAGTCCAAAACATATTGGACCATTCAGCAGATCTAACCGAATTTACATCACCAGTAAATGCAACCACTGTATCAACTCCTTTACCAAAGAAAGCATCCTTAAGATTATTTGATGCAGGATTTGATTTCGCAGAATAACAAGCATTCAATACGACTAATACAAGATCGACTAAGTCAGTTGAAGAATAATCAGATACTTTATGTGTTCCTTGTGAGCCTGTAATTATTTTACCATCTACAGGTGGTTCTGCAAAATTTATCGATCCTCCTCCAGTACCTCCATGGCCGGTAAAATAGAATATGTGATCGGATTTCAAACGGAAAAATGAGTCTGATGCAGCTGGAGAACTCGAATACGGCATGGCATTATATCCATAGGTAGATATTTTTGCAGCTGCGTTGTTTGCTTCTCCTGTGGAATCCATACTTACATATTTTACACCATAACTACTCGCTTAAAAAGGTAAATTTAATAGATAATATGTAGCCGGAGTATTCATATTTAAAATATAACCAATACCAGGTTGAAGCAATTGGGTCGGATCACTAATAGATTTATAGGATTGACTTGATGCATTAAAATAATTGAACGAAGTTGCTTTAGAACCAAATTGTGATATTTCTGTCCTAAAGGGACGAGGATTATAACCCCAAATCCCGTAACCATTTGAATTTACACTTAACTCTTTTGTAGACGGAGAAGGATCCATTAACTTCAGTCCCCCCGGTCAAACCGGAATCATATCCTGGACAAGAGCTTTGAAGGGAGTGAGGTCAGCAATCTTATCGGCGAGCTTCCGCTCTGCTGACTGTACCGTAACTTTTCTGAGTAAAATCTGCCATTTCGTACATCCTCCATCCGGAAACCCGATATAAATAGATTTGGAGGAAGGGTAAAAATTGATTGAAAGCAAGAAAAACAGAATAACACAATCAAAACCGATCAGCGAAATCTCCAAGTGCATATGTGTACATCTTGAACATGACGCCGGTTGACCACATGTCAAGGGTACTTTTTTTCTCATGAAACAAGAAATAGGTTCTACAATTGTCGAAACGATCATGATTTCTATGAATTCTAATGATCTCATATCTTCACTCCGTGCGAAAAAGGAAGAATTATGCGTGAAGTACCGGGTAAAACAGATTGGCATTTTTGGATCAATTGCACGAGGAACAGCGAAAGATACGAGTGATATTGACATTTATGCCGAATTTACACCAGAAGCAGACATTCTTGATTATTCAGGTCTCACCATCGAACTCGAAGAGTTATTCCATCGGTCAGTGGATATCGCCACACCTTCAGGGATACGAGATGAGATGAGAGGGTCGATCCTTCGTGATCTGATTATTGTATGAGAACCTCATCATTCTTTCTTGAGGATATGAGAGATGCACTCATTCGGATGAGTGAGATTACTCAAACAATTGACTTTCAAGAATTCTCACAAAACTGGGTGATACTATCTGCTGCATGAGATCAGATCATGATTCTATGAGAAGCGGCAAAACACATTCCTCCGGATGTTTGCTCTTGTTACCCTGTCATCCCCTGGAGCCAACTTGCAAAAACAAGGGATCGACTGATTCATGGGTATTTCAAAACCGATCCTCATCATCTGTATAGTATGGCAACAGTCCGGGCCAAGATACTTCTTCCTGAAATTCGTATGGTTTTAACAGAAATTCAAAAGAATGAATTAAACATCAGTATGATGCAAGATTCAACCGAAAACGAAGATTAATTCACTACCCCCAACAACCCCGCTTTCTTCCCCGGATATTCAATCATATTCACCACTTGCCGGACAATCGCCACGTACAATTTTCCCACTACCCGAATCGTAAACTTCAATCCAAGATGACTTATAGATAAACTCGCGATCCCTTCTAACAAGTTGTCCAGGCTCAACGGTATCTAAACAGCATCAAAAATCACCCGAATCACATCAGAGACCGGGATATCATGAGAACTATCCCCGGAAATCTTTAGCCGTCCAACTTTGCTGAAAGTCTCATAATACCGTGCCATATCTCCATCTGGAAGACCGGAAAAGATAGGTGATGCATTTAAATACAATGTTAAGAGGAGGCAAACACCGTCTTAATGGCATTTATTTTTAATTCCCTTCCCCTTTATGTGTGTACAATACTATCTCATTCGATATGATCTCAGAAAACTCACTTCATGATGTATCATAATACCAACAAGTACTGATAGTGTGAACGCTCAACATATTGTGACAAGGGACTTATCAGGCTCCGAAATCTGTGTGATATCTGTACGCATCCCTATGAATAAGAATCTCAAATCGTGCCCCCTTGTTTTTCTCCCCCGTTTCACTGATGGTAATGTCGGTTATTGCAAGGATTTCCCGGGATAGCGCAAGACCAAGGCCGGTATTATTGCCAAACCCGAACTCGAATATCTTCTCCTTTTCACTGGATATGATCCCTACGCCGTCGTCCTCACATATTATGATGAGATTCTGATCAGATGATTCAACAAAGAATCGGATTGCTGTTATCTTCTCCCCGTATTTGATTCCATTCTCAATCAGGTTATACCAAACCTTCCGAATCAAAGGGTCCGCAAATATCTCAAGATGTTCTGGTATATCACAGGTAATCGAAACTTTCGGATGTGCGAATTCTCTTACCACAGAATGTATAAGGGCGGCTAAATTTTGCCATAACGGATTTTTCACTCCAATATCGCTGTATTCCTTGGTAAACGCTATTATTGACGTTATCGTGCTGGTAGCATGTTGAATAATGTTTAAATAATTCCGAATGTCAGGGTTTAGCTCTTCCAATCCGATGATATCCAGGTATGCCTGCAAGATTGTTATCTGATTGTTGATATCATGCCGGGTTATATTGGTGAGGAGATTTAGCTTCCTGTTAGCCTGGCGTATTGCATGTTCAGTCTGTTTATGTCTGGTCAGATCAATATCAAAGCAGAATAATTCTCTTTCCCCATTTGCATTGGTGAGAATTGCGTGACTTGAATATACCGGCACCCTGGTTCTGTCCTTTCTTAAAAGAATTAATTCTGAAGAAGGAATTGGCTGCCCGGTCTTCTCCATGTATACTATCGAAGATCTGACATCATCATGCATTTCAGGCGGGATAATAAGGTCAAGGATATTTTTCCCGATCGCTTCCTCCGGAGAATACCCATATAATTGTTCGGCTGTATCATGCCAATATATCGTTTTCCCATCCATCTGGTATCCCTGAATTGCCAGCATGGGAATATGATTGATAAGAGTCCGAAGTCTCTGCTCACCATCACGTATTTTATCTTCATCGTGTTTGTGTTCAGATATATCAGTGTCAGTCGCAATTATGACATCCTGGCCAAAATACCTTCCTTTGCAAAGCCTGACTTCATTTGGGAAAAAATCACCATCCTTTCGTTGTCCCCAGAACTCAAATAATTGGGGTTCTCCTGCAAATGCCTTTTCTATGAAATTGGATACCCTTTCCATATCGTTTTTTTCCGGTGCAGAGAGAAAAACAGGTGTTTTTCCGATAATTTCTTCCCTGGGATAGCCATACATTTTCTCGGCCCCGGAGTTAATATCAATGAAGATTCCATCCTTGTCGAGAACATATATTGTCTGCTCGATAGTATTGAAAATCCCCCGATATGTAAGTTCACTCTCCTGAATTTCTTTTTCAGCTTGTTTGGATGCAGTAACATCAATCCCTATTCCCACAAAGAAATCCATTACACCCGCTTTCCCAATAACAGGTCTGCCCCGCCATTCTACAAGGTATTCTCTCCCTGATTTGCTTATTATAACATTTTCGTTCAGGGTTATCGAATAGTCATGAGTAATCGTTTTAAAAACCTTTGAAAGATCTTCTCTGTCAGATTCGGGAACAAAAGTTGTCAGGTAATCTTTTCCAATAACTTCTTCAGCGGTATATTCTAGCGTCTCCAGAAGGAGATGATTCATCATCAGGGTTTTACCGCCAGAGTCTATGGCTACAATATATGCAGGTGATGTTTCAATCAGAAGAGCGTTAAATGCCTGTTCTTTTGAAAGAGCCAGATCTGTTTCTTTCTGATATGTGATGTCAAGGAGTACGCCACTATACACCAATTCGTCTCCCACTCTGACGGGGGCAGATATACCCCTGAAATACCGCAAGGATCCATTATCTTTTATAAATCTCCCTTCATACTCCCATCGTGACTCATGGTGAACTGCCAGATTTATTGATGCTAGGAATTGCTCCCGATCCTCATTATGTATATGCTCGGTGAAACGAGGGAAAAACGAGGTAATATCGCTTTGGATTCCAAAAATTTCAAACGATCTTGCACTTACAAAATATAATCCCATTTCCCCATTTGCCCGTGCATAAAACTGATACACAACGCCGGGGATGGTGTCTGCTATTCCGGTGATCTGCTCATTGCTCTTTCGGAGATCATTTTCAAACCTTCTCCTCTCAGTCACATCACGAACATTCGCCAGAACAATCGGCCCGTCTTCCGATTCTATCCTGGTAAGGAAAACCTCCACATCGAACAGTGTTCCATCTTTCGGACGCCGTGCCTGTACATCGAAGATCTGATCAATACCGGCCAGCGTCTGGTTCCAACGGATCTTTGCGTCTTCAATCGAGCTGCCCGGCCCGGTATAATCCTTGATGGAGTATTGAACTGCTTCCTCAGGTTGTATCCGGTACATCTGACACATCGTGGAATTTACTTCAAGAATCCTGCCCTGTTGATCATGAATAAAGAGGGCATCATGAGTATGATTGATAAAGGTCCTGAGTTTCTCTTGGGATTTGATCAGATCTGACTCAATCTTTTTTATCCCGGTGATGTCTCTTCCTTCCGGGAGAAGGGCAATTACTCTTCCGTTCTCATCAATAATGGGCTTGAGAGAGAAGTCAATATTATGAACGAATCCTGATTGATCAACATGAGTAGTTTCAAATCGTATGGATTCCCCATTTGATGCCTGATGTATTGCAGATTTTACTTTTTCCTGTGCAGAAGGATTATGAATCCACCAGGGTGTTTCCCAAAAGTGAATTCCCACTACTTCTTCTGAATTTTTCCCGATAAGGTTTAACGCAGTCTGATTTACTTGGGTAACCCGGCCGGATAAATCTAAAACACCGGCAAGTTGGAAAGCCTGGTCGAAAATAGTCCTGAACCATGCCTCACTTTTCTTAAGGGCTGCATCAGTTCTTCTCCACTCAGTAACATCCCGCATTGATTCGATCGCACCGACAATCGAGTGTTCCTTATCATACAGCGGACTTGCTTTCGCCCATACAATCCGTTCTTCTCCTGATAACAAGTGAATACTTGCTTCAGCAGTCAGGGTCTCTCCTTCACGGTGGATATTAAAATACCTACTCTCAAGTTCGCTTTGAGGAGCGGAGAGTTGATTTATAAGCATCGGTATTTTGGTTCCATAAAATGGGATAGCGTACTCATATCCTTCTTTTCCGATGATATCTGAAGCGGATATGCCAGTGAATTCCTCGATTGCATGATTCCATGCAACAACTTTTCCCTCGATGTCTATTGCGAATGTTGCATCGGGAGCAAAATTGATAATATCTGCTAATTTGTGCTCACTTTCACGCAGGGCAGCCTCACTGCTGATCAGCTCACGGTAATTTCTCTGTAATTCCTCTTCTGATGCAGCAATTTGTTCATATGCTGCCCGCAACTCATCATTTGCCCTTTTCCGTTCTGATATATCGTGAGCAAATGAAATGCAGAGCTCGTGACCCTTATACTCGAAATAACTGTTAGAAATTTCAACCGGGAAAATGGTGCCGTCTTTTCGCCTGTGCTCAGATTCAATAATCACATGCTTCTCGTTTTTGATCTTCAGCCAGATCTGATCCCATGCCTCTTTGGGATACCAGGGATCAAAATCATGAACCGTGAGATGAGACATTTCTTCCGGAGTATACCCCAGAGAATGGCAATGTGCACTGTTTGCCCGTATTACCTGCGCCTTCTCGTTAAACCAGATAGTGGGGACTCCTGAATGTTCAATCGAGAATTCAGCAAGTCTGATACGCTCTTCGCTTTTTTTTCTTTCATTAATATCCCTGGCTGAAGTAATGACCTGATCGATACCGCCTTCCGTATTTCGTATTGGCACAACAAGCCAGTCCACCCAGATTCCGGAGGGAAGAGCAAATTCTATCTGCCTGGTGTTGCCCGTTTTAAATACATCCTGTAATGTTTCCCCTAATAACTGAGTCAGGTGAGGTGGAAAACCCAGTTCTGCATGAGTCTTTCCGATTAACTCTGATGGAGGAATTCCGATCTGTGCCTCAATATTCGGATTGACATAGAGATGCCTGAGATCACGGTCGAAGAGCATGATGGTATCGAGAGAATTTTCGGTCAGACTTCGAAATTTTTCCTCACTCTCCCGCACCTGCTTCTCACTTTGGGTTAGTTCCTCATATTTTTCCCGAAGTTCTTCTTCATCAGCAGCTATCTGCTCATATGCTGCATGTAAATTTTGTTCAGCATGCTTTTTCTCAGAAATATCCCGGCTGTAGACTGCAAGTCTGGAAACTTCCCCCTGTTCATCAAAGATAGGATAATAACTGTTTTCCAGGAATAAATCGTCACGTCTGTCCTCAAACCTGACAGGTTTTTTTGTCAGGATGACTTCTTTCACCCGGGATACCCGTTCCTCACTAAGTTCAGGAGAAATAAATAAGCGGTAATCATGGCCGATCAACTCTTCGGGGAGTTTATTAAATCGCTGTGCGAATGCCTCGTTCGCTGCTAAAATGGTAAGATTCCCGGCAATCAGGGCCACTGCATCAGTGGTTGCATCAAGAAGCGCCCGGGACGTTTTTTCACTCTCAATACGTTCATGCTCGGCCTTTTTCTTGGATACCGCCTGACGAACCTTATGTGCCAATTCAGCAAACTGAGGCTTTGGTTCTCCTCCTTTTTGAAGGTAAAAATCTGCCCCGTTATTTATCGCCTCAATAACCACTTCTTCTCTTCCCCGGCCCGTAAAGAGAATAAATGGAATATTTCCGAACCTGCTGCGAACCTCTTTGAGGAGTTGAATGCCATCCATCCCCGGCATCTGATAATCTGAAATGATCGCATCGTATGAGCCGGTAGCAATAACCGGAAGAGCATCACGGGCAGATGGCGAGGTATCTACGGAGATACTCTCCATTTTTTCGAGGAAGAGTTTGCCTATCTGGAGAAGGGACTCTTCATCATCAACATAGAGAACCCTGATGGTTTTTTCTTCCATGGTTAAACGGAAAACTCCCTGATCTTATTTCGAAGTCTCTCAACCATCTCAATTATCATCGATGATGCACTCGCTATCTCTTCAGTTGCGGCACTTGATTCCTCTGCATTTGCAGATAATGAATCCATCTTCTCCTGGTTTGCGATGACCATCTGACTTACCATCTCGATGCTTTGGTTCACCCGGTTCGTTGCCATTGCCTGGCTATCCGTAGCCCTCGAGATCTCCGAGACATTTCCGGAAGCAATTCCGACATCTGCCACCATCTTGTTGAGTCCTTCAACCGTAGTGTCGACTGCTTCAATCCCTGCTACAATGGTATTATACGCCTGTTCTATCGATTCTGCAGTCTTACTACTTCCCTCCATCAGGCGACTGATTACTTCTTCAATATTCTGGGTTGCCTGTCGTGACTCTCCGGCAAGGCTTTTAACCTCTCCTGCGACCACAGCGAATCCTCGACCTGCATCCCCTGCCCTGGCTGCTTCTATTGCTGCGTTCAGAGCGAGAAGATTTGTCTGACTGGCAATATCAGATATCAGTCTGACAATTTTTCCGATCTCCTGCATCTGAGTATTCAGACTTCGAATCTGATCTACCGAGGTTTTTGATATCTCCTCAACAACCTTCATCTGATGAGTTGCTTCATCTCCCCGTTTCTGGGCAAGAGCACCGGATTCTGATACCTTATTGGTTATATCACGGACGTCGACTGCACTTGCGGCAATCTCTTCAATAGATGCTGAAAGATCTGATACGTCCCTCCCGATAGCCTCAAGTTCATCCCGCTGTTTCAGAATTTCATCAGCTGCATGCTGGCTGGTTTCTGCCACATCATTTGATGCCTGGGCAAGATCCTCGGTACTGCGGTTAATATCCCTTATTGAACCGTCAAGTGACTCTGCATCTGTAAGGATGTCAGAGAGGATTTTTCGGAGATCTGAGATGGTCCTGTTGAGGTCTTCCTTAACTTTTTGGAGAGGATCGTCAGGTTTTATTGATGTAACAGCGGTCAAATCCCTTTTTGCAAGGAGCGAGAGAACCCTGCCTACTTCTGCGATACTTTCGTCAAGCTCAATCTGAAGATTTTTCAGACTCGTCTCATCAAAATAGACTGCGAGAATGGAGTCAATGGCTCCTTTCTCATCGAGCATGGGCACATAGAAATATCTCAGGTAAAGAATCCCTTTTGGTACTTCCAACCGGATATTGCCTGACGCTCGTTTCCCTGTCTCTAATACATCCTTGGCAGATCCCCCGCTCCGCTCAGTGACCACAAAGTCACTGAGTCTCATAGAAAGGAGTTTGTCAATTGTGTACCCACTGGTATCAGCCCATGCCTGATTTGTTTTGATGATCTTCTGGCTTGGATCAATTACAAACATCAGTGCCGGATTCTTTTCTATTATCAGGTCAGCCTTCTCTTTTAGATGATGGATTTCCCTCTGCTGTTTCCGCTGTTCAGTTAAATCCTGGACAACGGTCATCAGGGAGGGTTTGCCATTATATTCGATCCCTGCAAGGGTGACCTGGCAATCCATCTTGGTGCCATCGAGTTTCTGATGAATCCAGTCGAATGTCTCAATCTCACCGGATATCGCCCGCTGGATATGGGAGAGAGCCGCTTTGTCAGAGGGTGATCCGTCATTCTGCACTGGAGGGGAGAGAATATCCGGTGGCCGACCGATGAGATCGGTGCTCTTTTTCGCTCCAAAGAGGGAGTTCGCAGCAGCATTTGCTTCAACAAAAACCCCGTTGGTGATGACAAGCATAGCGTACGGGGTTGTGTCAAAGATAGTTTGCATGTTCTTCTGGGCAGTTTGTACTGCTTTCTGTTGTGCTTTCTCTTCGGTCACATCCTGGATTACCGTCATCAGGGAAGGTTTTCCGTTATACTCTATCCCTGCAAGGGTGACCTGGCAGTCTAACAGATTGCCATCTAATCTCTGATGAACCCATTCAAATGATACAACTTCCCCGGAAATTGCTCTCTTTATATAACTCATGGCGGAGTTTTCTGAAGAACTTCCATCTGCCTGGAGTCTTGGTGAGAGAATTTCCGGAGGTTTTCCGATGAGTGCCTCTTTTTTGTCTGCATAAAAAATTCTCACTGCCGCTGCATTTGCTTCAACAAACACACCGTCGGTAATGACAAGCATTGCGTACGGGGTATTATCAAAGATGGTCTGCATATTGTGCCTGGCGACCATGACCTCCTTCTCGCGCTCTTTTTGTCCGGAGATATCTTCAAAGGCAACCATCAATGAAGGTTTATCCAGGTATTCGAAGGCCTTCAGATTGACCCTGGCGAAAAACGGGATGCCATCAAGTCTCTGATGCTGCCATTCAAAGACTTCATGGGAACCACTCAGTGCTCGTTTAATTTTTTCGAGAGCAGATTCGTCTGAAGAACGGCCATCTGGTTGTATTGGAGGTGAGAGGATGGCTGGAGGTTTTCCAATGATATCGTGTTGGGTCTTTGCGTGAAAGATTTGAAAGGCAGCCTCATTTGCTTCAACAAATACTCCATCTGTAATAATGAGCATTGCATAGGGGCAATTGTCAAAGATTACCCGCAGACTGTTCGGTGGGGAATTATTAATTTCGGTTATAGAGTCGTTCATATACTCATCCTCTCCAAAGACCTTTTTGCTATCGCATGAATGTTCATAGTTGGGTCAATTGATCATAATAAGGTGATTCCATCAAAGGGAGCATCAACCTAACTGCTGGTACCACATTGAAGCATCGTGTTACTGAGGATAGGTCGCAAAAACACGAAACTGTGAAACATTTATACATTTTCGTACAGAACTCCGCGAACCATCGAGTCAATGAAAGGATATACAAACCCCGCTCACCATTACCCTGATCATCTTGAAACAAGCCAGGATTAATGAATGCTCTACGAATTTCTTCTGGAAAAATCCCGTGAAACTGGATTTCTAATACAATTTTGACACTTAACCCAAAATATCACATATCGTCCTCATATTCGGGATTAGTAGCTAGGGAAGACCTACTTTTGAAGAAAAATAATGAATCGATATTGAGCGATTTGCTGGGCCCGGCGAGTTGCGGCTTTACTACGGTCATTTTCATATTTCAACGGATCACTATCGTATTCATGAAAACGACGGGCATCATCCTTGGTGAGAGTTATTGATGAATTCAAAGGTTCTACCATTTCCATTCTCCTGATATATCTGAAATTTAGAATGGTCTGGTATCTAATTTTTTTATGCATTATGAGAGTATGAATTTACTCCTCACATCCCACAAGCCAGGAAGGTCCAACCACACCAGATATGGCGTCTACCTAGTGGCAGGCAGGAGAAGATACGACCGGCATCGAAAAACTGAAATTTTACATTGGGGTTTTGAAGGGAGGTGATGTGAGCGAAAGCCACGACCCCCAAAGTGCAATACCTCATTTATGAAGGAACACCCCCCCCCAATGAGATACAGAAATCTGATACTCCCAAATGGTTCCAGATTTCAGGTCACCCTCCTGGAAAAGAAACCGGTATGATCCCGAAATCTCTGGGCAGGATATATCCCCGGGCGGGAGAGCGGGAAATCGGCGGAAGAATTATCGTTAGAGCGGGAGGTCCCGCTCACTTTTTCCGGTCAAATCAGACAGGATATTCTCTCTACTCATACTATTATGAGTTTTATATTATATGAGCGGGAACTTTGGATCAGAGAGGATCTGAGGAACTCTATTGGTTGGAATACTATCTGACAGAGTTTCCCGCTCTCCCGCCCGGAAATGCATACTTCCCCCATAGTCCGGGCATTTGAGAATCGGAAGGATTTTAGAGAGCGGGACGCTCCCGCTCAAAGCGAAAAATTCCCGCCCGGTGAATATGCAGGAAGGAGATATCAAACAGAGGAAAGTCTGATATCCCCAATGCATATCTATCGAATGTCCGATCCAAAAATGAAGACGGAATACCATCTGGGAGATGAGAATAGCGAATGAACTTCATTTTCCATTCAGGATTCCATCCAGGTAGGTGAATGAGTATTTCTGTGGAGAAGAAAGCGAGATGAACAGAGGATCGCGGAAAACAAAAAAGTACGAAGGAGGAAACCGTATGCTAAGAACCCCTGAACCCCGGGAATACCCATACGGAGTATGGGTATTTTAGAGAACGAAACTCACCGGACCTTTCCGGTTCCTCCCATCCATAACCGCCCGGACCCGAGCCACCGGAGTCACATAACAAGCCCCGTTCCTCTCAAGATACAACCCCCGGCCACTCTCAGACAACCGGATCCGACCACCCGGAATCTCCCCTTCCCCTAGTCCGGCCAGTGTAGCAGTAAGCACACCGCCCGGAATGGAAAATCTTCCCACATCATCAATATACATCACCAGATCATCTCCTTCCCGGATCATCCGTCCACACAGGACAAAACCCGGATTGTTCTTCATCGTCTCAATAAATTTACCCATCAATCTCTCCAGACATGCATACCTGCCGGTACTCAATTCGCTACCCGTACCAATTCTCCTTCAGTTCACCGGAGGACTCTTTCCAACCGGAGATCCTTCCTTATCCAAAAGCCGGCGATAACACCGATCACACACATGAATCCGCTCACCCGGATCCGACCAGACTGCCGGCATGAGAGAGCAGATCTGACACTTTCCCACCGACGATGTCCGCCTGACCAGATTCGTAGGTTCAATCACTCCCGGAAGTGGCACAATTGATGCAATCTCCCGAGAAACCGCCCGTTGATAACATGCAGCACAGAGCATGTGATTCATCCGGGGTGGTTGTCTCATCCGCTCTGGAGTCATTCGTTCCTGATACTGGGTCGGTCTCTTTCCACAAACACTGCAGGAACGTCGATCCGGGATTCCGTCCACCAGAAAGAAATGGTTGGGATGAACATCCGCCAGCATCATTCCTTCTGAGTGACTCATTCCATCAACTGATGTACCACCCGGATCCACCAACCCCTCATCCAGCGATTCCCCAATCGACCGGAAATCTACGAATCCGTCCCCCGTACTGTCCGGGGGGATCGCTTCTCCGGTTGCGGCAGGAGAACCTTCCGGACCATCATCCATAGCAGATGCACCCTCTGTTCGGCTGGAGACAGAATCATCCCCATCCGGCTGAATCCCTCCCGGAGAGCCCGGAGGATCCGGTGATTCTCCCTCATCATCGAGGAGCCAGACAGATCCGCCTTTCACCCATGCAGCATACAACCCCTCATCCCAGAGATACACCCGGTTTCGTCGCATCGTAGTGCATCCTTCATCACCTTTCGTCACCGTCCGGTCAAGGTACGAGACCGCCGGACACTTCTCCAGAATTCCGGTGTACGATTTTCCATACGACCGGTATCCGTGCAGAAGTTTCCCGATTGACGAGTTGGTAAATCCGGTAACCCGTTGCAGCTGGGCAACGGTCACCTCAGGAATCCCAAACGAAGCAATCGCATCAATCAGAGCAGACTCACGTTTCGTCAGTTTGTCGCCCTGAGCGCCCGTCTCCCCGTTCAGGGTCACAAACAGTCGTGCAGCCTGATCAAAATCCTCCCGGCTGGCAATCACACAGGTCGTTCCTGCAACTACGGTTGTCTCCCGCTGCCGCTGATTCAGTGCAGCATTTGTCCGGATCAGATCCAGCAGCATGTCAGGATTACGCCGGTTCTCTACCGACTGAAACCGGATCCGGGTCGCATACGGAATCACCACCCAGACCGGAGCAAGATCTTCCCACATCTGCTGGCAGACCTGCACCTCTTCACCGGTCTGGACCAGCGATCCCGGCATCTGTGCCGCTCCTTCCAGTGTCCGGTCAAGCACTTTTAGATCCTGCTCTTCTGAATCATCGATCCAGCAGGTCAGCATCCGGTTAAACACCTGGTCGTCACCCGATCCCTCCACCTTTGCAATCCACCAGACACACCGTTCAGGAATCATGCAGGTCTGCGATCTCCGATCTTTATTCACCGTCCGGTACGGGAACGGCTTTTGAAACGATGTCGTCACCCCTTTGAGGATCTCCTGCATCTGGTCAGAAAGACTCACATCATCCAGCGTAATCACGGTCCCGGGCTGGAGATCTTCCATGTAAAAGAGGGCTTTGTCACTGAGCCGGCCATCCAGCCGGAACGCTTCCGGAATAAGCGTCCGCATCGTGTCAATGGCATGAGACTTCCCTTTTCCCGACTCTCCGGTGATAGAGACATGCAGTCCCTTGCTGTTGATCACGGTGCGGGAAACTAATGAGTGAATCAGACATTCAGCAACCGTCTGATCTCCTACATGGGATTTGGCAAACGTTTCAAGCAGGAATGCCAAGGGATCACCGGTTGTCAGAATCACGGTGGATCTGATACGAATCGTCTCATCAACAACGGATTCAGCCGGTTCAACCTCCAGAGAACGATCCAAATCCGGCTCAGAAAGATTCGCTGATGTATCCGGAATCCTGACCCGTCCTTCGGCCTCATTTTTTTGACGAATCCGGTCTGACCGAAGTTTTGCAAGTCGTTCTCCGACATCCGGCTTTGTCGGTTCAAACCTGGCCCGCAGCTCCTGCCACCGCTGTCTGCCACCTCCGCAGGAGTTATGATGACAACCCGCAAACAGAGCACCATTGGAGAACTGAATTGCAAATGCTCCGTCCGTATGAGCTTCAGAGAACGGACAGGCATCAAGGACAAAAATCGTCCCATCCTGATAGGGCTTTGCCGTATACGACAGTCCATACTCCGTGAGCCAGGAAGCGAGATCGATCTTCGTTCCTCCAAAAAGAGCTCCTTGCTCCTGCCGGATCGTCATTTTCGCCGGGGGTGCAGGCACTTCGCCCACCAGTGCTTTCAGTTGATCGGCACTGACTATCCCCTCCGTGGGGATTGAGAGGATCCGGGAACGACGATGCGGACGATCCGGGAGATTATCGCCTTTCCGTGAGACCGTCCCATACACTTTCCAGATCCGGGCTGCATTGGAATTTACCGTATCCACCTTGCACCGGGAATCGGTAAACCGACGATCCAGCGTTTCCAGAACGGATTTGATCAGAATACGGCTTGCATCATCATTGGGCAGATCGATCCGGTAGAGCAGATGGGCTCCGTTTCCTGAATCGGCAATGACCGGATCTGCCCATCCCTTATCTGCAAGAAACCTCGCAATTGAATCAACACGGACCAGGGCATCGGCATGTTCTGCTTCTGATGAGGAAACACCGGACGGCCTGACCGGATCGATGTCAATTGGCAGCCAGCATCGCCGGATAATGTCTGCATCTGCCGTGCTGGACTCTTTCTTTCCGAGTCTGAACTTGATCCGGTTGGCCCGCCGTGCAAGCAGGGTGGGATCTACCTCATTCAACGTGACATAGATCCCGGAAATCCGGGAATCAGCGTCAAGTATCTGCAGATCCGCAGCCGCTTTTGCATAATCGGCATAGTATCCGGAGCCAGTGCCATCCTCACGAAATAACCTGACTTCAATGACCGTCGCTTTCCCGGCTAAAAGCCGGAGACTGGCGTGAAGATCAGAGAGAATATCGCTAACCGGCATCACGCCTCTGCTATCTTCCATACCAGCCGGTATCCTATGCCAGAGTATTGCCCAGAATCAGGAAAACCTGTCCAAAGAGCCGGTTCAGAAGATCTCATCTACCTCCCCCCGGAGCCGGATTGCTCCTCCATTCAGAATCTGGTATCGTTTCAGGATGTTTCCATCGCACACCCAGAACTGAACGTTTCCCGGATAGTGATTGCTCCGGACCATCTCTGCCAGACGGGAAACTTCACGGCGAAACGACTCTGGTTTCATCGGTCTGCGGGGAGACCAGATCTTGATAAAGAGAAGCCAGTGCTCTTTATTCCAGGCAAGCAGCTGAATCGGAGCCGAGGTTGTGCTATGTCGCTCTGAAACACGGAATACCGCATATCCCCGGCTCATGAGGAAATTTTTTGCCGTGTGCTCAGCGGTCCCCCGGGTCTGATATTTAGTGGGCCGGGTCATAATTCGCCCATGGAAGCATCGCGATAGATACACATCCGCGGAGGGGATAGCGGAAAACAAGGGTTTCCTGAACTGTCCGGATACAACCACCGATGACGGATATACTTAAACTACTGGCCGATAATACAATGGTACTCCCCGCTGTAACTAGCCTGCAAGCGAAATCAACGGTCGGGGAGTATTCTTTTTGTTCTGTCTCGTCTCCTGATACCATGTAAGTACCTCACGTTACGAAAATTTCTGAACGGAACAACCTGCTGCCTTTCCTGCTGGTCAGGGCAGTGAACACATAGTACATGCAAACCCTCCTAAAAGGTTACGGTTTACCCAACGCATTCAAAACAAAATATATATACGCATGAGGAGATTGGGCCAGTTATGAACGCATATCCATTATTGATACTGCGCATGAGGTGGAATCCTGAAAAGATCCGGCGATCATCAGAGTATGTACATTCAGGCGCTCTCATCCGTCGTCCGTTTGCCGAACGGAGCACTACAGTCACCGGGTTTTACCCCCCTCCCGGAACAATTTATTAGCTCACGACATACCCCATAGTGTCGCATGTACGCGACAAGGGGGGAAAAGATGGGGGATTTCACACAGAAGAGCGTAGTAAAGTCAGCAATCAGAAATCTTGGAGCACCAATTGCAGACTACACTACCTTCAACGCATTAGTTCAGGATGTCCTGGACAACAACCCGTGGGGATGCACGGGGTACGACTCAGCCGGGGTTACGAAACCGGCAATTGAGAAGAGCAAAGAATCCTATGCAGCATCGGTATCTTACGAAAATGCCGAAGCAAAACTTGTGGGGAAGATCCCAATACGGGCTCCGACGATGGCTGCAGTCAACACTGCGGTCACTCATATCACGGGGAATGCAGCGATCACTACGGCAATGGGGGCCGGAGTAACCGCATCACGGGACACTTCAGAGGACACATTCAGTTGCTCTTTGAAATGTCATGCCAGCAACGGGGAACTCTTCTCGGTGACGTTCAAACGGGACAGCATCAGTCTTTCCAGTTATGAGGCTGATTCTATCAGAACCAATCTGGAATCCTGGGCTGATAGCATCGGCATTCTGGCATAATCATCTCTTTTTTCATATCTGGGGGGAATATGAAAGGAGGATATGTCATTGCCGGATTGGTCTTTCTGGTGCTGGCCGGCCTTGTGGGAGCGGATTATCTTACCACTACGGTAAGCTCAGACGGATCGATCCTGATCAAAACCGCTGGATCTGATGAGAACGGATCATTTGCATCCCGGGTGATGACGGTGGATACTGCAGGGATATCCCGATCCGTGGAGGATGGGGAGAATTCCGGACATGAGGTATCGGTGCAGGGATTAGGTCCGATGCTGGTATCTGATTATGCAAACGCCTGGGAGTCGAAGGTATGGGATCCCTCGGCATGTGTATTCCTGACCGGCACAAGGGCCCGGGAGATGGGTCGGTCTGAACTCTATACCTCAGGAATTCTGAGCGGTGGGAGGTATCTGATCTCCCGGGAAATGGGATCCGGACTTGTCGGGGTTACGGAAGTGAACGGAACCGGTATGATGGGTTTTGGTTCTGCATCGTCCGGGAATCGTTCACTGAGATCATCCGGTTTTGTCACCGGGAACATGACACTCCGGGATTTTGTCCGGTATGGGGGGAAGATCTGATGATCTGGGAGCTTCTCAGCGGGTTTTTCCTGGGGGGATCCATCCTCGAAGCATGCGGATTGATTCTCCTGTACCGGCAGTATCTGATCCTTGCTGAATCAAGTTTGGAGTATGCAGCGATGGTCATTGAATCCATTGAGGAGAGCGATGAGGGGGAACTCTCGTTGGATCCGGTTGCACTTGCGGGATACTCGATGGATCATCTCAGCCAGATTTCCGGGCTGGTGAAGTGGATCCGGCCTTAACCGGTGCAGAGGAAGGGGAAGGGGAAGGGATCGGAAATTATCAGAGGGCTTTCAATCCCGGATTTTCCGGGATCTGAAAACTCCCCAAATCCCGGTTTCTTTATACATTCGGGGATACTTGGGGAACAGTCCGAAAATCCGGGATGAGAAACGAGATGTGGTAGATGGAAAGGGTTTTTTCCGGTTTGACAAAAAACCGAAACCCGGATTTCACGAAAATATGGCTTTCCTGTTCATTCGGCGCACTTAAATTCGATATCCTCATTCATATGTTCGTATCCCCATTCACAGAGTTGATCGAGAATCGGTATCAGAGATGCACCTCTTTCGGTAAGGGAATACTCAACCTTCGGGGGGACTTCTGCGTACACCTTTCGGGTTATCAGTCCATCTTTTTCCAGCTCACGAAGTTCTTTGGTAAGCATTCGCTGTGTGATCCGGGGTTGCACCAGGGTCATTATCTGACTAAACCGTAATGTCCCTTCTTTTAACTGATAGAGAACGAGAGGTTTCCATTTTCCTCCGATAACATCCAAAGCAGCGTCAATTCCCCAGTTATATTTGTATTTTTTAGATTCCTGCCCGTTAGTTTCATCCATGTAACTAGGTATCATGTTTGTTTGAACTCCCTATAAAGGCGATACTGGTGATATGTATACTGCATTTAGCCAAAAAATTCTGACCTGATGAAAATGAGGTATCAGAAAAAATCGTTCATCAATCGATGAAATAATCACGTAATCCACTCATTACAAAACCCAGGTGATCACTCATGTTATACCGAAAAGTACCCAAAACCGGAGACGAACTTTCCATCCTTGGATTTGGATGTATGCGTCTTGCATCAAAAGAAGACGGTTCGATAGATGAAGAACGGGCGATAAAGCAGGTTCGTTATGCAATCGATCAGGGAGTAAATTATGTTGATACTGCCTGGCCATATCACATGGGAGAGAGCGAGCCTTTTTTGAGTCGTGCCCTTGCAGACGGATACCGTTCGAAGGTAAAAATCGCAACCAAACTTCCCTCTTTCCTTGTCGAAAGCCGGGAGGATATGGACAAATTTCTAAATGCTCAACTGGAAAAACTCAAAACAGACCAGATTGACTATTATCTCCTCCATTATCTCGTTGGGGATCTCTGGGATAATCTCAATAAAATGGGGGTCGCAGAGTTCCTTGATAACGCAAAGGCTGATGGCCAGATAAAAAACGCCGGATTCTCCTTCCACGGGCATGGGACGGATTTTAACGGGATTGTGGATGGATATGACTGGGACTTTTGCATGATCCAGTACAATTTCCTGGATGAAAAAAATCAGGCAGGTACTGCTGGTCTTGCATATGCAGCCTCAAAAGGTCTTGGTGTCATGATCATGGAACCCCTCCGGGGAGGGCTTCTCACAAATCCAGTGCCTCCTGAGGTGAAAGAGATCTGGGATTTGGCTCCGGTGAAAAGAACTCCGGCAGAGTGGGCTCTTCGCTGGATTTGGAATCATCCGGAGGTTACCGTTGTTCTTTCAGGCATGAATGAAGAGAGCCATGTGGAAGAAAACATTGCCGTTGCAGACCAGGCATACCCGGATTCTCTGACTGAGAAAGAGTTAGACCTGATCGGGCAAGCAGAACAGAAGTACCACGAATTGATGAAAGTGGGGTGCACCGGTTGCAGGTATTGTATGCCCTGCCCGGCAGCGGTGAACATCCCTCTCTGCTTTGAAATCTACAATAACAAGTATTTATCCGGAAATCCGGACGAGGCAAAGTTCTACTATGTAGTACGGTTATCGGGCCTCGTCACTGCCGGAGATCCGGAGTTCGCTTCCCAGTGTATAGAATGTGAAAAATGCCTGGAAAAATGTCCTCAGCACATTGACATACCCTCAATGCTTCATGCCCTTAATGAAGAACTTGGAGGACCGGATCTTGATCAGCGAATAACCATGGCACGGGGTTTTTTCAGCCAGAAATGATAGGAGAAACTCCGGAACAGATGCCTGGATTCAACCGCCTTTCCGGATCTGAATATCAGGTCAGAACATCCATCCCCACCATGCGATGCAGTTCACTGGATGAACCCGACATGGATACACATAATCCAATGAAATACCATCTAGGATGTTGAGAGGAATGGAGTCACAGAAACGAATTCGGAAAATCACGGAATAACGGACATCAGAACGGGTTTCAACAACCAATCAGGAGATAACATGAAGGTAGTATTAGTAAATGGCAGCCCTCACAAGAATGGCTGCACCTGGACTGCTCTTTCAGAGGTCGCTAAAACCCTGAACGAAGAGGGTATCGACACAGAACTATTCTGGGTAGGCATCAAACCGCTTGCCGGCTGCACGGCCTGCAAGTCATGTGCGAAAACCAAAGTCTGCATGTTTGACGACACGGTCAACGAATTCCTGGATCTTGCGAAGGATGCAGACGGATTTATTTTCGGATCTCCGGTGCATTATGCTTCAGCGTCCGGTGCGATTACCTCATTCATGGATCGGGCGTTTTATACGAATGCGCAGTCCGGCAGACAATTATTCAGGCTGAAACCGGCAGCTGCAATTGTTTCTGCACGACGGGCAGGAACAACCGCAACGTTTGACCAGCTCAACAAGTATTTTACCATCTCACAGATGCCCATAATCTCTTCCTCGTACTGGAATATGGTTCATGGAATGGAAGCGGAAGATGTGGAGAAAGATCTGGAGGGTCTCCAAATCATGCGAGTTCTTGCAAGGAACATGGCGTTCTTCCTCAAATGCAAGGAAGCTGGTCTCAAGGCAGGGGTGAGTCTCCCGATCCAGGAAGATCCGATTCGCACGAACTTTATCCGGAATTGATGGTCTGAAAGCGGAATGGAAGGAAGTGTTTTGAAGATGGATCAACCCGGGAGGTGAGCCGGTACAGTTCACCGTGACCGTAGGAGAAGACGGGGCGGTGACCGTGAGATCTCAGGAGAAAAACCCATGACACAACAGGAGGGGCTCAATCGGATACGGATGCACCTGGTTGAGAATCTTTCCATCGCTGCTGATGACTTTGAGGATATGCCGGTATTTACAGAACGTGGAGGGTTTGGACGGGCTGACCAAATCTTTGGAGGGATGCTCAATCAGATGAGTACGGATCTCAATATGGCAATCTGTGCGGAAGGGAGAAAGGTATGTATCACGGTAATCGTTGTCAATATGTAGGTGAGAAGAACATATTGAGGTATCATGCAACTCAGTAATCTTACGGTCACGGGATTTCGTTCTTTTAAACAGATATCATGGTCACCCACCACACTTAATCTTATTATCGGCCCGAACGGGAGCGGGAAATCTAATCTCCTCAAATTTTTTGATCTTCTTAGGCAGTCTGCGGATGGAGATCTGGAAGATCATATTCTTCGTGAAGGGGGGTTTGAGAGACTCCTTTGGGATGGTCAGGTTGATTCAATAGATACGTCTCTTCGCTTTTCACCGGCTCAGGAAGAGCATGATATGTTCCCTGAGGATATGGTCTACCATCTGCTCCTTAAAAAGAAAGGGTTTGCCGGTGATTATCAGATCGGGTTGGAGACTCTTAAGAGTTCAGAGAGTTCCCCTGGCGATCCTGAACCATTCCAGTATCTTGTAAGAACTCAATCGAAAGCAATTATTCAGAATAAAAATAACGAGGAAATTCCCGATTTTGAAGATTTTAATCCAAGCGAGACACTCCTGTCTCAATCTGGAACTCCATTCACCAAAAAACATGTTTCTTCACGACTTCAGCAGGTAATCTCCTCCTGGAGGATTTTTCAATCCCTTGATACCTCTCCTGGATCGGTAATACGAAGGCCAGTAGTAGCCAGAAATGATACTGTTCTCGCAGGAGACGGGCATAACCTCATTTCTGTCCTCCATACTCTGTATTCAACAGATCGGAAGTTTGAAAAGTCGGTTAATCTGGCGATGATCGCAGCATTTGGAGAAGATTTTGATAAACTGGTATTCCCCCCCGCTGCAGATAACCAGGTTCAGCTCCGTATCAGATGGAAAACATTACGCCAGGAACAGTCTGCCTCAGAAATTTCAGATGGGACGCTCAGATATCTGTTCTTACTGACAATTCTGGCCCATCCAAATCCGGGATCATTGATAGCGATAGATGAGCCGGAGATAGGTCTTCATCCTGCAATGATGAGAATCATCGCTGAATATGCTGAACAGACTTCAAAGAAGACTCAGATTATCATCACCACCCATTCTGCTGAATTCCTGACTTCATGTAGTGATTATGCCCCCAGTACATCAGTTATTCAATGGAACGACGGGGCCTCGACGATCCATCAGATATCAGAAGAGAACCTTACCTTCTGGCTGCAGGATTATACTCTGGGCTCCCTTTTTGTTACCGGTGAACTTGAGGGGATGCAATGAGGTTCGTCCTTATTGTAGAAGGAGATACGGAAAAACGATCGATTGAAGGATTAGTCCGTACTGACCTGAAAAAAAAAACCGGGAAGAATATCGGGGTTACTGCGGTCAATATCAGAGGATATGGGAATTTTCGTCGTGATCTTCCGGGAAAGGTTCAAAAATTTATCAACAGTCCGGATAAGGGTGAGATTCTTGCGGTTATCGGTCTTGTAGATTTGTATCTGACTCCGTTTGCTAAAGATGTTCATCTCCCGGTCCCTGAACGAATTGCTACCGGGAGACGGTTTTTTGAAGAGCAGGTCAACCAGGACCGATTTCGTATGTTCTTTGCGGTGCATGAATACGAAGCATGGTTACTCAGTGATCCTGACAGATTTGATGCGGCAATCAGAGAGAAGATCTCAATCCATGCAAAAAAGCCTGAAGAAGTGAACAATGATGAGCCACCGTCACGGTATCTGAAGCGGATCTATTCCGAATATTTACATAGGGAATACAAGAAGACGGTTGATGGAAAAGTCCTCATGGGAAGGATTAATCCAGAACAGGTCTATGAGAAGTGTCCAAATTATCGTGAGATGATTGATTTTCTGATCTCTTTTGTGTGAGTTTTTATCATTTTATGACAGACGTTGTCGGCAAACTCTGGGGTTTTTGTAATACGCTTCGGCATGATGGGATAGATTATGGGGATTATATCGAGCAGATCACGTATCTCCTCTTTATCAAAATGGCTGATGAACGTGGCCGGCCCCTTCCCCCCGGATATGAGTGGAAGGATCTCTCCCTTCAGTCCGGGACTGACCTGACAGATTTCTATACGGATCTTCTCCGGGTGTATGGGAAAGAGACTGGTCTTCTGGGAGACATCTTCTCAGGAGCTCAGAACCGGTTTAACAATCCGGTGAATCTAAAACGGCTTATCGGGCTCGTTGATGAGGTAGAATGGACGACTCTTGATGTGGATGTGAAGGCTGCGGCTTTTGAAGGTCTGCTTGAGAAGGCGGCATCCGAAGGGAAGAAGGGGGCTGGTCAGTATTTTACGCCCCGGCTGCTCATCCAGACGATCGTCAGGTGCATGAAGCCTGACCCCCGGAAAGAGAAGGAGTTCTCGATCTGTGATCCGGCCTGTGGTACCGGGGGGTTTTTAGTCTGTGCATATGAATGGCTCCTCGATGAATCGAAGGGAGGGGCATTTGACCGGTCTGATGTGAAACGGATCAAAACTGGTACGTACTTTGGGAAAGAACTGGTCCCCCGTCCCCGCCGGCTTGCGTTAATGAATCTCTTTCTCCACAATCTTGAACCCCAGATTGACCTCGGGGATTCTATCGCTGAGGTCCCGGACTCCCGCCGGTTTGACGTTGTCCTGACCAATCCTCCGTTCGGGACGAAGGGGGCGAATGCCGCTCCCACCCGTGATGATTTTGTGGTGGAGACCTCGAACAAGCAGCTGAATTTTATCCAGCATGTGATGACGATCCTCAAGCCGGGTGGCAGGGCTGCAGTTGTGGTCCCGGATAATGTTCTGTTTGCCGATGCTGCCGGTGATGTGTTCAAAGACCTCTGTGAGGTCTGTGATCTCCATACGGTCCTTCGCCTCCC
Source organism: uncultured Methanospirillum sp. (assembly GCA_964624045.1). GTDB lineage: Archaea > Halobacteriota > Methanomicrobia > Methanomicrobiales > Methanospirillaceae > Methanospirillum. The sequence continues at coordinate 25,442 of CAZUXC010000014.1, forward strand.
GAATGGGACGTTTACTCCGTACAGTCCGGGGACAAAAACGAATGTGATATTCTTCACAAAAGGATTTCCCACCGAGAGGACCTGGGTGTATGATTCCCGGACCAATGTGCCCTCGATAACGAAGAAAGACCGGCCTTTATCTCCGGAGCATTTTTCCGGGTTTGAACGGTGTTATGGGGCTGACCCGGGGGGTCGAAGTGATCGGAAGGTCACTGATTCACCAGATGACCGGTGGCGTTCGTTTCATATCTCTGAGGTTTCCGGGATTGGGTACAAGATAGACTCACTGAAATGGATCAAGGATGAGAATATCACTGATTCAGAGGATATGTTATTGCCTGAGGAACTGGCAGCGATGGCGATCGATGAGTTGGATGGGGCAACAGCGGAGTTAGAGGCGATATTGGAGATACTAGGGAATGGAATATCCAAATAATGTAAACTTAGATGGATGGGATCGCATAACCCTTGAATCAAAAATTAATATTGCAGCAAGAATAGGGTGGAAAGGATTAAAACGAGCAGAATATACTGAAGAAGGGCCACTCTTCCTTTCTGTTAAGGATATCCAAAAAAATGGAGAAATTGATTATTCTAAAGTATCAGATCATATATCTGACTTCAGGTATGATGAATCACCCGAGATTCAGCTGCATGAAAACGATATTTTAATTACTAAAGATGGGACTATCGGTAAAGTTGGATTTGTAAGTAAATTACCCCAAAAAACAACAGTCAACTCATCTATTCTTGTAGTAAGACCTGATCAGAGTATTGATTCACGGTTCTTATTTCATTATTTTAGAGGTCCTGCTTTTCAAGAAATAGTAAAGGATAAAATTACAGGTTCTGCAGTCCCTCATTTATTTCAAAAGGATATTAAGAAATTTGAAGTATTCATTCCTCCTCTTGAAAGCCAACATCGCATTGTCAATCGAATTGAACAACTTTTGGCTCCATTGGAAAAAGTGAAGGAAAGACTTGACCGGGTGCCGATCATCATGCAGCAATTCAGGCAGTCGGTGCTGGCGGCGGCCTGTTCGGGTATGTTGACCGAGGAATGGAGAGAATCGAATGGGTTCGATAATAGTAATAATCAAAATTCAGATATCCCTCCATATTGGAAACAGGTTATTGTAAAAGAGATATGTGATTGTATTGTTCCGAATAGAGATAAACCAAAAAGTTTTACAGGAAATTTTCCCTGGGTTACTTTACCTGATATTCCTCAAAGATCCTTCATAATCAATTCAAATTCATCTGGATTAGGGCTTTCACAAAATGAAATCCAACAATATCGAGCTAGAATAATTCCAAAAGGAAGTGTGATTATGAGTTGCGTTGGTAAATTTGGGATATCAGTCATTGTAGGACAAGATTTAGTAGTAAATCAACAATTCCACGCTTTTTTACCATCTAATAAAATCATTCCCCATTATTTATTATTCGTAATTCGAAACAATATAAAATATTTTGAAAAAACTGCATCTGCGACGACTATTTCATATTTAAATAAAACAAAATGCAACAAGATGCCTGTCCCACTCCCACCACTTGAAGAGCAACAAGAAATTATCCGTCGGGTAAACTCACTTTTTACCCATGCTGATCGTATTGAAACACAAGTCGTATCTGCTCGTAGCCGAGTTGAAACAATAACTCAATCCATCCTCCATCAGGCATTTACCGGAAAATTAGTCAAATCTGAAAATTGTCTCTTGAATACATAGATCTAATTTATTTAATCCAATGGTAAAATCTTCAGATAACATTAAGTTTCTTGCATTATTATGGGAAGAGTTAGGGAAACATGGGTTTGATATTGACGGACCTATCAATTCTGCAATAGTCGATAATATTAACCAGGCTGCACTAGCAGCAATCCAATCAATGAAAGATCCTGTTTTAGAAATATTTCAGACTAATACATGGGGATTCAGAGAGCGGTTATACATCCGGTGGGGTGAACCATTATCTGATTTAGAATATTTCATTGCTCTATCTCTCGAAATCGGTCAGGAGTGGCATGAAATACACCGTCCCTCTGCAGCAGAAGAGAATGATATTCTCTTTGATGTAATTCACCGTCTTCATGCCAGAGGATGTACTATTGCTCAAGAAATCCTACTATTACTGACTGGAGGTTTTTCTGATGGAGCAATCGCTCGATGGCGGAGTATTCATGAGGTATTAGTCACGGCTCGTTTTATTTTTAACCACGGCCGAGAAACAGCAGAGCGATATTATCTGTACCAATATATTGAATCCAGTAAAGCACTACCCAATTTTCAAGCAAATGCAGAATTTTTAGGTTATATTCCTTTTTCATCAGAAGAAGTAAATCAAATTGAAAAATTAAGAGATGACCTAGTAAATCAATATGGATCTGGATATAAAGATCAATACGGATGGGCGATATTTGCTTTGGGGACAAAAGGGGCAAAGTTTTCTGACATCGAAAAAAATATCGGTTTTGATCACCTTCGCCCTTATTATAAAATGGCATCCAATCCCGTTCACAGTGAGCCAAAAGGGCTTTACTGGTCAGTAGGATATTTAGACGCTCACGACTTCATCCCTGCAGGTATGACAAATTATGGTCTCGCTGATCCAGGATTTCTCACTGCTGAATCTTTAGGATTACTGAATGAAGTTCTATTTGATTTAAGACCAAGTGGTAAAAATGATCTTCTGAGATATACCCAAAACCGGATAATTGAAGATATAACCTCGAAATTCATTGAAATACAACGCCAAATTATCGAAGAGGAAAATTCTAAAATAGAATAATATTTTTTTTCCTCATATCGAATTATTAGGATTTTTTCGACATGAATCCTTCATTCAATCTTTTAAGAGTTAGATTAAATCAGGATTCGAAAACAAACAATGATTTGGAATTAAGATGTGTCCTAATAATTAGGAAACCGCCTGCAGGACTCTCCCCCACTGGGTGTGAACATACGAGGTGTACCGGATTCAGCCGTAGGCTGGTGATTTAATTACCCGGAGCATTTGAGGCGGCAGACACTCCGGTCCAGACAGGGGACTTGCAATACCAATCCGCCTGTGTCGATCTCTCCGCCACTAGCACTGCAGAAGAAATATTGACCGGATGCGTATAAACACCCGGTGAAAAGAATCCGCCCGGATTGTACTTCTTCGCTTCGTCTTTCAGAATCGAAGAAGAGATAAGGAGCCATGGAGATCTTACCATCCCTATTCAGATTGAAAAGTAAACCCTCCATTGAACCGATTTTCCGGGTACCGGATAAATAACGCCAGGATCGGACAGAGTATAGTGGGGATAATCATCAGGAACATAGCCTGCGGAAGAGTGCCTAACACATCTGCAGCCCAGCCAATAATTGCGGCACCAATCCCGCCAATTCCGAGACACAGCCCCAAAGTAAGCCCGGATGCAAACCCAATGCTTCCCGGAAGAAGTTCCTGCACCATCGTAACCGATGTTACATAACAGAAACTGGCAAAGAAGGCGTACAAAAAGATCCCGAGGTACATCAGCCACCCGGTTGTCAGAAATATCAGACAGAAGAACGGAACAGCACTGGCAAAACCCAGAATTAACATCTTCTTCCTGCCATACCGGTCTGACAGATACCCACCTGCCATCTGTCCGCCCACTCCGGTAAAGAGCATGATGGTCACAATCAGCGAAGTGGTTATGGTATCCATTCCATGCTCGCCAAGGATTAAGAGAGCCGGAAGATAGGTAATAATCCCAATATATGTCCAGGCACGAAGAGAACAGAGGATCACCACGAGACATGCCGGGACCCACCAGTACTTCTTTTTTTCCACCGAACTGACCGGTTTCCTCCGGGTAACCAGTACATCTCTGGAGCCTGCAAATCTCTTCTCTGTCCGGTAGATCCATATGGTTCCGATAAGACCGGGAATTACCATGAGGGCAATACTGGAAAGACCGTAGAGGGAGATCAGGATTCCCGCAATCAGGGGGCCGATAGCGAAACTGATGCTTCCACTTGTGGTAAATATTGAGTTATATGCCCCGAGTTTATAGGCCGGGCTAAGTTGGTATACCCGTTCCATTGCAGCCGGATGAAAGAGAGCATTGCCAATTGCAGCGATGGATATCAGGGCCAGCATAATGATATAATTATGAGAGAGGACTGCCAGTGAGATACCCAGACAGGAGAGCAGAACACAGAGGGGCATTCCGGCTTTCCATCCGGTTCTGTCGCCATGCAGGCCTGCAAACGGTTGAATGATGGATGAGGTTACATTGTATACCGTGACCAGTGCTCCGGCCAGAAAAAATGAAAGTCCCATGTCAGTGATAAGAGCGGGAAGAATGATTGGCAGAATCGGAGTGTAGAGATCCACTAAAAAATGACCGCCGATTACTGCGACCAACCCTTCTTTTTCATTGTCTGTCATACAAACCTTCGAAGGGTGTTTCGGAATCGTTCATAGCTATACAAGATGGGATCTTCAGATATTTGGGTGAATCTGAGGAAAAGGGAAAATAGACACATTTTATCGGCAAAGGCATTGGGGAGCCCGGGGGGGAGCGGCCCGAATGAAACGGATCAGGGAATCCCGATCCGGTCAGAGACATACCCGGAGCCTTTCGAAATGAGCAGCATGTGAAACCTGGCTTTCGTATAACCCGGTTGTGAGGATATGTGAGCCCTCACATTCACATACACCGCCTGTATGAAAAGGGTTCTCCAATGTTCTTCGCGATGAAACCGGAGGTTATGGGTTTGTTCCTTCGGCAATCAGTTTCACATAATCACTAAAAAGATACTTCCGGTTCCGCTTCCATCCCGTAATTTCCCGAACAATACCCGCGTCCTCAAATTTCTTCACCAGATTGTTTGCGGTCTGGAGCGAGACTCCACAATGGGTACTGATATCAGTACTGGTCACGATATTCCTGGCAAATAGCAGTTCTATCATCTGAGCTCCGTGAATTCCTCCAATATCCTCGGTGATCACCTTTTTGACCAGACCTCGCTCCAGATTGATGATCTTTTTCACTAATTGATGTGAATCGTTGGAAACCTCGATTACTCCCTGCAGGAAGAATTTCACCCACCCTTCCAGATCTCCTTCTTTCTCCAGAGCCTCCAGCCTGCAATAATATTCTCTCTGATTTCTTTTCAGATAATAACTGATATTGAGCGTGGGTTTTGCCAGGACATCTCTCCAGCAGAGATAGAGCCCGATAAGGAGTCTTCCCATTCTTCCGTTTCCATCTAAAAAGGGATGAATCATCTCAAATTGTCCGTGAATAATCGCTGAGGCGATCAGAGGAGGCATGTCTTTTTCCTGTGCTATAAACTCCTCAAGATTATTCAGGAGAAATCTGACATTTTCCTGTGGGGGTGGGATATATCTGGCGTTATAGATCGAATCTCCCCCAATCTGATTTTGTATGGGGCGAATCTTTCCCGGAAGAGCTTTCGCTCCACGAACTTTTGTCAGGAGAATTTTGTGCAGATCACAGAGCATTGATAGTGAGATTGGTTCCTGATGTACCCTCTCAAGACCAACCTGCATTGCCTGCATATAGTTGGTAACTTCCCGGATCTGATTAGGGTCGTCATCGGCTGAAACATCTGCTTCAAATGCGAGAATTCCATAAAAGGTTGCGATTGTACCCTCTATCTGGGAACTTAACAGTGCTTCTTTTCTGGCAAGCATCCAGATGAAATGGTCAGGGTTTGGAAGCATCTCAACCATGACATCAAGACCGGACATTGCACGGTCTGCTTCAGAGAGCATCAGATGTAATGCGGTATCATACACTAAATCCGGTGAATACGGAAGATAGGCGGGGATAAATGCCGTATACCCATCAATCTGATCTTCATATCTTCCGGTCGTATAGTGCATGATGGATCCGAATTATATGAACAGAGCGTTTCACCAGTACGAAGGGAATCATTATGTGAAACCTGGCTTTCATATAACTCTGTTGTGATGGTATGTGAACCATTGCTTTCACATACCCCTTCTCAAAAAAAATTGCTCAGTGGGAAAATAGGATTATTCCATCTCAGCCACGTTTCATGTCTCCCCGGTCTCTTTCATCCGCTTCTCCTTCTCCTTCATCCGGGTGAGATAATCAGAGATGATAATGGAGAATGCTCCCATCCCAAGAGCATTTGCCACAATCATCGGAATAGCCGAGGTGGAAACGATCTCCAGAGCAACGGAGAAGGGCTGAACCATCGAGAGTTGCATGAGCATATGGAGACACTCCATCAGGATCGCAAACCCCACTGCAACAGGAACTCCGCAGAACCGGTGTCCATAGCGGAGATAGATAAGACCCCCGAAGAGACCAGCCAGAACGGTAGCGAGAGAGCAGGGGACTGCGGTGATCCCACCAAGAGAATACCGATGAATCCCTCCGATGAGACCGGCACCAAGACCGGCATATGGGCCTGCGACTAATCCGGCAATCATGGGGCCAAGATCCCGGATGTTGATCTTTGCTCCGAGAATTTCCAGTCCGGAGTAGGTACCAAAGATAGAGAGAAGACCAAAGAGAATGGCGATGATGACAATCTGTCTCCAGGTTCCTTTCTGTTCCAGGGTTACCCGGAGAAACGGCCAGGCGACGACCACCTGGGCAACCACCACAATGACACAGGCCATCTGAATCAGGACAACCAGCATATCGATTGAAAAGCTCATTGTTGAATCCAGTTCTCATATCGGTAGCAGATCTATAAAAGAGTGTACCCGGGGGACAAATACCTCACACAGGTATTGGAAGAGAAAATCGTTCGATTATCATGAGAGGATACCATTTACTCAACCATCATGATCCGTTCTTTATCATGAATCCATGGAGATCATGGTTTGCACTCTCCCTTGATTTCTGGTCTATTCTTCTAATCCGAGGATGATGCTCCCGATAGATCGCCATCTTTCTCTTATCTCATCCTTATCCTTCCCGATGAGAACAAGTCCCCGAAGGCCGAGGAACAGAGCAGTTATCGCAACGGCAATAGTCTCCGGATCAGAACGTAAGTGAATCAGACCGTTTTTCTGTTGCTTCTCAAGACCTTTTGCAACATGATCCAGTTTATGAATTATCTCCGTGGAAAAAATGGTTTTTACCGCATCATTATGAGAGGAAACGGCAAGAATTTCAAAGAACAGAGCATTATACTGATCATCAAGAAGAAGATATTGCTCAAGGATTGTCGTCCATGCTTCCATGGGAGACTGGTTGGTTACCGCCTTTTTTCCAACTTTCAGATTCTTCTCCTGCATCGTTTGGATTAAAACGGCCAGAAGTTCATCACGGGTTTTAAAATATTGATAGATGGCCCCTTTACTCACTCCCATCTGAGCAGCGATATCATCCATGGTGGTATTTGCATACCCCTTCTCCTTCATCACCTCAAGAGCCGCCGTAATGATACGTTTTTTTGCTTCTTCCTTATATTCCGGAATAACCTTCGGCATTCTGATAACTGATGGTCATTGAAAGCTAATAAAAATGTATGACAGAATTAAAACTGACGATGCGTATGTTTTTCTCCGATAAGTTCCTATGATGAGTATGAATATCCATGAAGTTATGCCGGGAATCCATCAGGTTTCGAGCAACATCGTGAACTATTATCTCGTTGATATGGGAACCCTCATTCTCATTGATGCAGGGATGTCATCAGATAGTACCCATCTTCTTTCCTATATCAGAGAAAATCTGCATCGAGACCCTTCTGACCTCTCCCATATCATCCTCACCCATTATCACCAGGATCATATCGGATCTGCACGCGAAATTTCCAAAATAACGGGTGCACAGATAGTAATTCATCAGGCGGATAGTGAATACCTATCAGGTACGCTCACTCCCCCGAAACTTCGGGGAATTCAAGGGAAATTCATCGAACTGATGATGAAATTCAGACCACCGGTGCCGATACAGGCTGACATCCTTGCGAAAGATGGCGACACGATAGGAGGGCTCGAATGCATTCATACACCGGGACACACTCCGGGAAGTATCTCGCTCTATGATCCCACCCGAAAGGTCGTATTTGCCGGTGATGCGTTTGTGATTCAGAAGGGAGTTATCAAAAATCCACCGGAGTTCGCCAACCATGATCTTACCAAGGCTCTCTCTTCAGTGCAAAAACTGCTATCCTATGATATTTCGGCCATCTTTGTAGGTCATGGCGTTCCAATCACCCATAACGCAAAGGAACGATTACACCAATTCTGTGGCAGGGAAAAACCAGAAAAATAGTCGCATGGATAACTCATCCGTATCCACCGGATTCATCATCGCATGTTCCGGTTTTACAAAAAAAACGAAGGGGAAAAGAGAAATATTACCGGATTTCTTTCTCACCGCTGAAATTTCCGTTTTTGGTGCTCTCCAGGTGATCGCCAATTGTTCCTGAGAACTCCGACCATTTCTCAGTAAATATCATAAAGAACCATCCAAGCTGATAGGTGGGTGGTTGACTCCCCGGTACCGACTGATTTGAAATCCATTCGCCAAACCATATTGGCCCATGAAGAATCCCATTCAACGAATCTCCATTATCAAACTTCCCGCTTAGCACAATAACCGGACTATTTGGCATACCAGTGTAGTGGGAAATGTTAAGCAGACCTTTGTTCGTGGTAAAAACTCCCGAAGGGTAACCTTCTTCATATGAGGAGTGATTCACCGGAATAGGTCTATACTCTGCGGAGTATTCCAGGTTGTACTCATGGATTTCATCGCTTTTATCCAATGACTGATACATCAGGACGTTGTATGGGATAGAGGCAGAGGTATTGGCGAAATACTGGTTGACTATGGTTAATGGCTCTCCGTTTGAAAAACTATTTCCAATAACTTCATTGCCAAACTGATAGTAATTCGTGCCAATAAGTGATAGCTCATCATGATATGGGATATCAGGATTCACTGAAGTAAGTTCTATCCGAATAGGCATACCATTCAGTTTTGGATGCCAATATGGCTGAAGGATCTCGCTGGTGGTTACGATGCCATATCCTGCCGGAATCGTTATCGTTCCGGCATTGGATATGAGATCATCTGTTGCGAACGGGTTTGGGGTAATCTTTTTTTCAAATGAGATTAAGGAAGCAGCAAAAGCTCCTTGTATCGTCATCATGAGTACACAGAGAATTATTCCAATCGAATACCATTTCATCAAACTCATACTCCTGGTTCATACAGACCAGATATCGAACCCTGCCGTCTATCAGAAAGAGGGAGGGATGACTGTATATCTGAACTTCCTACAGCATTGAGATTACTCACCGCAATAAATGTTCGTTTCCAATCGAAACCTTATTCATATTCACCTGATTCGGTCAGTTACCCATTCAGTGAATGGGAGTCGTATTCATTCCACACCGATTACCAAAAACGATAATTCCCAGATTATTTCGGATCTTCTCTCCCGGAAAAAATTTCCCTGAACCAGGTGACGAAAGGAAGCTCCCGAGATTATGATCTTTGATTTTTTACCCATTTGTAGCCTTCAAACCAGACAACACTCAATAGTCCGGCTACTGCACACAGGCCGAGCTCACCCATGGTGAGAGGAGTAAACCGGAAGAGATCCCGAAGAAACGGAACGAAAAGCACAAGTCCGAGAAGGAGCATTGCGGCTCCGATGACTATCCACATGGCAGGGTTCTGTCTTCGAAATGTCTCGTAGAATGGTTCAGTCCAGGACCGGTTCACCAGGATCAGTCCAAGGTTCGCAAAGATCAGGGTGGTGAAGAGTACGGTCCGAATGTAGGTATCCACTGCACCCTGGTTCATTAACATAGCAAAAATCCCGGTCAGGACGGCGAGAATTACAAACCCCTGAATAAGACACATCAGAATCAGCCGGGATGAGAAGAGCCGATCTCCGGCATTCCGGGGTGGACGCTTCATAACCCCTGACTCCTCAGGCTCCAGTTCAAATGCAATTGAGCAGGTGGGATCAATGATCATCTGGAGAAATACCACATGAGCCGGAAGAAGCATGAGTGGCCATCCCACAATAACCGGAATTACGGAGAGTCCGGCAATTGGAACATGTACCGCAAAGATATACGCCATTGCCTTCTTCAGATTATCAAAGATACGCCGCCCCATCCGGACTGCGGAAACAATAGAGGTGAAATTATCATCCAGAAGGACAAGTGATGCAGCCTCTCGGGCAACATCCGTTCCCCGCATTCCCATGGCGATTCCAATATCAGCAGCCCGGAGAGCAGGTGCATCATTCACCCCGTCTCCAGTCATTGCAACTACTTCTCCGGATGCTTTCAATGCCTGAATAATCCGTAATTTCTGTTCCGGAACCGTGCGGGCAAATACACACACCTGAGCAGATCGGGCGGCAAGCTCGGCATCATTCAGGTGAGCAAGTTCATTTCCGGTGAGAACCTGATCAGAATGAGTCAGTCCTGCTTCTTTTGCAATACTACAGGCAGTCTGTGGATAATCACCGGTGATCATGATCACCCGGATTCCTGCGGTGTAGCATTCCTGGATCGCCTGATCGATCCCTGACCTGACCGGGTCAGCAAACCCTACCAGACCGAGAAACTTGTAGGTGAAATCATGCTGGATCGTCGGCAGTTCACTCAGTGAATGAAGACTTCTGGCAATTCCAAGAACCCGGAGTCCTCTGGTAGCCATCAGATCCACTGTTGATTTCAGCTCTTCCATCTTCAGATCGGATAGATGGCAGAGATCGCCGATCGCTTCAGGAGCACCTTTTGACGCAATAATGAAGGAAGACCCGTTTGGAGAACGCCATACATTGGACATGGCAAGAAGATCATCTGAGAGCGGATACTCCTGTATCATCTCCCAGGTTTTATGAATGTGTTCAGTCTCTCCGAACTCTCCTTCTTCTAAGATTCGGAGAGCTTTTTCCATCGGGTCGAAGGGATCCTGCCTGCAGGCAAGGATGGCATATTCTACAATCTCATGACAATGCTCTTCGATTGAATCATTTTCACCGGTTCGGGAAGAGAGAACGGTTCCATCTGCATAAAATGCCTGAGCGGTCATCCGGTTTTCCGTGATGGTTCCGGTTTTGTCAACACACAGAACGGTAGCAGACCCGAGTGTCTCGATAGCCGGAATCTGACGGGTGAGGACATTCTTCCGGGCCATCCGCCATGCCCCGAGAGCGAGGAAAATGGTCAGGACTACGGGGATCTCTTCCGGAAGAATTGCCATTGCCAGAGTTATCCCGGCAAGAAGTCCTGATATCCAGTCCTGAACCCGGATGGCATAGATAAGAAAAACAATGATGCAGAGGAAGGCAGCGATGATGGTGAGGATTTTGACCAGAGAATGGATCTCCATCTTCAGTTTGGTTTCACCCCGGTCAACAGTCAGAAGATTTGCGCCGATCTTTCCCATCTCGGTTTGGGAACCGATGGCGGTCACTTTTGCAATCCCCTGCCCCTGAACAACCATCGAACCGGCAAAAACCCTTTCCCTTCTCTCATCTCTTTCGGAGGTATCTTTCTCCCCTAATTCTGGTTTTTTTCTCACAGGAACCGATTCTCCGGTAAGTAGGGATTCATCTACCATCAGGTTTCGGGAAGATATCAGGGTTGCATCAGCCGCAACCCGGTCCCCTTCGGCAAGAACCAGAAGATCTTCTCTGACCACTTCTCTTCCCGGAATCCGGATCTGATTCCCATCCCGAATCACTAATGCCCGGGGGGAAGAGAGGTTACGAAGAGCTCCAAGAGTTTTCTCGGTCTTATACTCCTGGTACACGGTGATTCCAATGATCAGAACCACAAAACTCATCAGCATCAGGGCTTCATGGGCATCACCGAGAAAGAGGTAGATAAGTCCCGCAGCCACTAAAAGGAGGAGCATCGGCTCTTTCAGAACTCCTACGATGAGGGAGAAAATGCCCTTCGAACTGGCTGCAGTGAGCTCATTGTATCCCTCTTTCTCCAGTCGGGCATGTGCAGTCTCTTCTGAAAGCCCGGATTCTAATAGGTCAGATAGTATTGTCATATCCGGTTGTAGGGAACTGGAAAAGATCCAAAGAAGCACTCATCCAAATGAGCGTTACTATCGTGATGGGTGCTTATTCTATATGAATACCAGCCGGTAAGACAAAAATGAGAAGATGGGAAATGAAGAGTACTTCACATGAGCGAATTTGAAGAAGTTCAGTGTCTCAGGATTTTACCCGATTATGCAATCAGAAATGGTTGTTGTTCCCACTGCTCCGGATGAACACCGGGTAAGAGTTCTGGCTTTTGCTTTCAAGGGCTGCAGAAAATGTTTCCCTGATGAGAATAGGAGAAAGTTCAGAGAGATTGGAGGTATTTCAACCTTTGAGTGCAGGTTTGGAAGGGGTACAAGGATCTATTCATCATCAGGGAAACGAAATTTTCTGGTACATCTGGCGATAAGTGATAAAGCGTATGAAGGGGTAACCAGATGATTTGGCTTATATTTTTACCGAAACACATGGGCCAGACGGTGACATGATAACCAGAGGTACGGTCATGATACCGTGCAGACCCTCCAATTGTCTGAATATTCACCTCCAAAGCGGCGATAGCATGCATCTATCGTCCTATGAAAAATTGTCCTTACTCATAAAAACTCACTCTGGTCCGATTAGCTACCGGTTCATCAAAAAGACTCTGACCTAAGGACTCCAAAAACCTTATCTTTCCCTTTCACAAATGTGATTGAGTTTTTCCCAGAGATTATGACACAGAGTTTTCAATCCTTAAACAAGGAAAAAGAAAAGACTGCCCTCCTTTCAGTCATCTCGAATTCCTTACTTGTCCTCCTGAAATTAGTAGTAGGTATTGCCCTTGGATCGGTCAGTATCATATCAGAAGCGATTCACTCGGGTATGGACCTGCTTGCATCCGTGATTGCATTCTTCTCAGTCCGGAAGTCTGCAGAAGCTCCGGATGAAGAACATGCGTTTGGGCATGGCAAGTATGAATCAATATCAGGGATGGTTGAAGCACTCCTGATCTTTATCGCTGCCATTCTTATTATCCATGAAGCGGTGCTTATCCTCATCGAACCCAAGGCTGAACTGATGAATCAGACCCTGATGCTTGCAGGTATTGCTGTGATGGGAATATCAGCAGTCGTCAACGCCTTTGTTTCAGCCCGTTTGATGAAGATAGCAAAGAAAACCGAATCCATTGCTCTGGAAAGTGATGCCTGGCATCTTCGCACTGATGTCTATACGTCAGTTGGAGTCATGACCGGTCTTATCTTGATCTGGGCGACAGGGATCGTGATTCTGGATGCAATCGTTGCTATCGGCGTGGCTCTGGTTATTATGAAGGCAGCATATGACCTGACACTCAAATCATATAAAGATCTGATAGATTACCGGCTGAATGATGACGAGCAGGAAAGGATTATTCGGATCATCTGTGAGCATCAGTCAGATTATGTCAATTACCATGGTCTTCGTTCCCGGCGGGCAGGCCCGGAAATATTCATCGATTTTCATCTGGTAGTTGATAAAGACATCACGGTCGAACAGTCCCATGACCTGACTGACCACCTTGAAGCAGATCTGAAACTGGAATTCCCCCGGGCGTGTGTGACGATTCATGTTGAGCCCAATACCGGGGAAAATGCATTAAAACCTTCCTTATGCGAATTACCTGCTGAAAAATGAGGAATCGTTAGAAGAGATCATCAAATAATGATTTCTTTTTATGACTTTTCTTATATGAGTCATGATCTGAATGGTGATGATCATGGTCATGATCCGAATATTTTCCAAGCACTGAACCAAGTAATCCCCCTGAACCTCCAGAGTTTCCGGGCTGGTGAGTAACCCCTGCACCGTTGAGCAATTGATCCAGTTTTCCTTTTTCCAGCCAGATTCCTCTACATTGAGGGCAATAATCGATCGATATCGTCAATCGCTCCCCCATTAAGAGATCAACATTACACACCGGACACTTCATATTCACGATCGTAATACCTAAGATGCAGATAGAGAAATGGCTTCTCTTTCACTCTTCAGTACGAGGTACACATGAAAACTATTTGGTATACCCTTATTTTTGCATCTTTGATTACAGGGTCAATCTGTATCTCCGGATGCACATCCGTATTCAACCCAAATGATCTGACATTTCTGACATCCTTACAAGAGTTTCAGAATGAGTCAATATCAAGAATCGTGCAGATCAATGATGAGGTGAAGCTCAAACAATGGGACAGTGTGAAGACGGATCTCACTGAATACCAGGGAATAATACAGGCAGAGATTGATCATCTGAATTCTCTTCAGGTGTCTGAAAAGGTGGTTCCAATAAGGGAAAAGGCCGTGGTAGCTCTGAAAAAACAGGATACCATACTTCAGAAAGTGGTGGATCTTCCAGAACTGAATGAATCAGTTATTCCAGATCTTGCAGGAGATTATCTCTCCAGTATAATTGAAACCGCGATGAAGTCTGCTCTTTCAGGAAAAGAGTAACCCTTTTTTTCCTGTAGACACTCTGCCAATACCAGCCATCCCAATTTCTATCCGACAATTTGTTCACAGGCTGAGAATTCCAGAATATTGCGGCTGATCTGAAATCCAAAGTACGAGAGAAACTGCATCACTTCATCTGATGACCGGGCGTGAAATGTTCCGGTAATGCAGGGAAGCTCTCCCGGAATCTCATTATCGAATTCTACGGAACCAGGAGTAATTACTCTCCAGGGGATCGGAAATATCGAATTGAGTCCCAATGATGCATGAAACCGCTGGATAGAAGAGCCTGCTATCTGCACCGTTACATCATACTCCTGGATTTCCACACGGAAAATCCTCTCTGTTTCATTCACATAATATCCGATAATCAGCCGGTTGTCTTCCCGAGCTGCAATCGTGACCGGAAACATATCCATTTCATCTTCAGACCTGACTCCCCTCACTCCCTGCATGAATGATCGTACCATAAACTTGTCAATTGTCTCAAGCTGGTAACAGAATGCCCCATATTCACTACTCTGATGAAGATCGGCCAGGGCGGATTCAAGGGTTTGTTTGAGAGAAATAATGAGTGCTGACAACGAATCCGGGGTACCGGACTCATGTTCGCATCCGGGTTGATCAGATTGTTCCAGAAGAGAATGGTGGCAGCGTAATTGGGTATTGAGTGTTATCAACCGGGTGATCTGATCAATGAGGTCAGGAGACTCTGAAATCATGCCTTTGTCAATTGATTGTATCAGGGTGATGAGATGGTCATTGAGGATATCACGTAATTGGAACAACCCGGGAGTCATGAGCGAAGTTGCCAGATCATAGTGAGAACCCTCAATCGGTGAGAGATTTGATGGATATGAGGATGCCGGGGTTCCTGGATATGGTTCCGATGAAGCATCGTTTCTGAGATGAGAAGAGGTATTCATATCCTGGATAATCCGGAGAGCTTGATCAGCAGCAGTGATACCCTGTGTTATTCGGCTCTTTTTCTGGGTAATTTGGGATACATACCAACCATTCTCTCTCATTTTTTCCTAACTCCCCGGTTCGCGTAATGAATGGCGAAATCCAGTTAATTAACGTGATTATTGATGGAATTCGAGATAAGAATTTTCTCTGGAGATTATAGGGATCCCATAGGTATCAGAAACGATATGATGGGATGAGAGATACTACTCGCCGAGTATTATGGGGTATCCGGTTCACGAGTAGGTTCATATTATTCCGGATAGGAAAGCCGTTTGAAAATTGAATTGAACATTCAATAAAAATCGGAAAAAAAGAACGTATGTTGATGCTCAATTCAACCGGGAATACAGACAGACTTTTGATGCAGAGTTGTATCAGATTTAGAGGATCATATCGCCATTTTCTTTCGTCTGAATTCTGATTGCCTCCTCAACATGAATGACAAAGATTTTTCCATCCCCCGTATTGCCGGTAAATGCACTTTCACAGAGAGTGTCCACGATGATTTGTGCAATATTATCCTCAACAACCATCTCCACCTTCACTTTGGGCATAAAATCATAGAGGGATTCTACGTTATACTGGTTGATCTCTTTGGAAGTCCCCCGGTACCAGATGTCATAGTTAATCATCGAACCATGACCGATGGCTTTCAAAGAATTCCTGACATCATTGATCTTTTCCGGTCTGATAAACGCTTCTATTTTTTTCATGACTGATCTTGATAGGGCCTCTCAAAAGATATGCATGATCTGAATAATATCGGATATGAGGGGAGATCTCTATCTATCCATCTCAACTCTGATAGTTCCATATGCATAATGAAAAAGAGTACCTAATGCGCCTTCTCCAAAACCAGAGAGCGAAAAAAGAGGGTGAAAATCAGGATTCAGGTTGCAGATTTTTTTTCAATAATTCTACAGAGTTTTTTACTCCATCCATTGCTTTTTGATCCTTGAGAATATCACCCATATTTTCTCCCTTCCCTTCTATTGCGGATATCACATTCATTTCATGATCCCGGGCCCATAACTGCAATGAGGCGATGGTATGATCCGATCCATACTCAGCACACGCTGCAGCAAAGATCACGTTTTTCCCTTTCAACTGTTTTTCATGCCACAAACTTACAGTCCGGTCCATGAACGCTTTGATTGGAGAGCTTACATCAGAGAAATATACCGGACTGCCGATGATGATCAGATCACTATCAAGCATCTGTTTTGCAATCTTTGTGAAATCATCATCAAGAACACAGGCACCCTTCTTGATACATTTCAAACATGCCTTGCATGGGTCGATCTGAAGATCTGATATGACATGTTTTTTCAGTTTTATTTTGCCAATGTCGGCGTTTTTGATCTCCTGTTCAATTGCCTGAAGAATTTCTGCTGTGTTTCCTTTTTTTCTACGACTTCCACATATCGAAATAATTTTCATCTTGATATCTCCTGATTTCATTCACGTTTTGTCAGATTTCTACCGGCAGATGGCTGTATCCCCAATTTCACCGGTTATCGATGCGGTTACCGGGAGGGTTATTCAGGGTAACCCTGAAACCCACCGGTTATCTCTGAGGAGACAAACATGGACTGGACCCGGACACAGACCTGGATCCCGGAGTCATCCTCATCATAGAACCTGGGTAATTATTCACTGGTTTTTCTCGCACCTCTTCTTTGTTGACAGGTAAATCAGGAAACGGTTCTGAAAGAGAAAAAGCAGAAGTGATCTTCCCAATTTCTTCCCGTTTCATCGTTCATACAGTGGGTATACCCGTGCAGATAGTTTTCCCATTTCCTCATGATGTTCTCCTTTCGATTTTCATCATCCAGGTCTCCCCCATATTTTGCCAGATTATCATTTCTTTTCAGCGATAATAGGAATTTTTTTCCCGCACTGACAGCAAAACCTGGCATCAACCGGATTCTGATAGTTACATGCCCGGCATAATCCGGGAATTGGCGGGTTGAGTTTCTCGATGAGTATGGCAATTATCGCTTCTGATAAGGAATTACAATCGTGAGACGTAACGTATTCATCAAGAGCGTCTTTCAACTCGGAAGGCATACGTAATGAGACGCTGGCCTGACTTTTCGCTTTTGCTTTCGCCACGTATTACACAATGGATACAATACGTAATAATTATTTGTATCACTGGGTATTAAGGTTTCACAGAATGCATCGATTCAGAATTGCGATCATTTCTCTCGATGAATCTATGACCATGATCAAAACACATTGCTGAATGTCATACAACGAGATCAATCAGGTGAATCGATAAATTACGGGAGGGACGAAAGAAAAATGCCGGGAAAAAAGATCTCCATATTGCGAGTGGAGGATTCAATCGATCTTCGATGCATCCAGGCGGTCCAGACGGAGCAGACATTCAATATCGGCTATTCCGACAGGGCCTGTTGTCCGGTAAAATAATCGCGAATATTTTGTCAGTTTATCACAAATGACCCCGCAGATCATCCTGTCCATCTCTGATGATACCTCTATCCGGACCGGTAACCCCAGGGGAGATCGGGAATCGGCTTCCAGATCCAGTCCATGGGATTTTTCCCTTTCATTTTGCGCTTGCATATCCCGGGTCACCCGGAATGGATACGCAGTGGCAATTTGCACTCCCGGAAAGAGCAGATCCAGATTTGCAATGATAATCTCTTCCAGGAAAATGAACTCATCAAGACCTTCGGCTTTATCGATATGTTCGATGTCTGATATATGGATCAACCGGGGAAACATATCTGAGGGAACTTTTATCCTGACAAAATGATCATGATAAGCGTAATAATCATTGATCGTAATAGCGAGATTTACGGCATTATTTGAAATCACCGGGAAAGGATGGGATTTATCAAATGCCATCGGTGTCAGGATCGGAAAGATCTCATCATGAAAGAAATTTCTGATGAAAATTTTTTGTTTGGCATGTAATGTGTCATACGTATGAAGGATCACATTGGTATCCCGGAGAGCCGGAATGATCTCATCGGTCCAGATGGAATTCAGTTCTTCTAATACCGGCGTAAAAATATAAAATACATCAGTGAGCAGCTGGGTATCGGTGATGAATTCAGAGTTGGGTCCAAATGTCTCATCATCAATCTGGTGCAACAGGGAGACCTGATGCATATAAAATACATCCAGATTTTTTGCAAATGTTACAAGCCCTTTTATGCGGTCAAATAGGGGAATACGCTGGTTCTTCGCCTGAATAAGAAAAGGGTAATTATTTTTGATCCAGGAGAATACCAAAACGGTTTTTTGCGTAAGGGTGTCTTCCCTCTTGTCCTCTCCGAGACTCTCAGGATGCACCAGAGGAATTTCATGAATCATTTATAACATCCTGAGGGTGCAACCATGCTTTTTCATGGGATGTAAAAGATAATATGTGTTTCATACAGGCAGTCGTATCGGACTTATCCACTCTCTGATTTGAATGGCAATTCTGACACCGAGCTCCTTACAAAAGATGTCTGGCCAACCGGAGATACGGTTATTATCAGTTCCCGGCCAAACACTTTCTTAAATACATGGGAATCCTCTTGTATTGCAGCCCATTCCAGTGAATAATCATCACTACATTCGATCTCCATCATTACATGGTTTTCCGTATTCCGGACAAATGATGCACTGCGAATCCTCCCATCATGGCATCGATCCAGATTTTCTGCTATCCTTACCAGCTGGGATACGATCCTTACAATTTTTTGATCGGGCTTATTCAGGGTTGAATATCCTTCATCCTTCACCCGGGGAATTTTCTTTCGATGGTAGCGGGCAATGAGAGCAATGAGGAGAAGTTCATTCTGCGTAAATCCAAGGAGGGGAACGGATCTGATAAGATAAAACGAATGGTTGTGATGGCCGGAATAGGATACCAGTTGCCCGATATCATGGAGATAGGCCGCATATTCGAGGTATTCCCTGAAATGGAGCGGGAGATTGAACAATTTGACACGAATTCCACTATCAAATAACATCAGGGCAAGATTTTTTATATGCTCTCCATGTTCCCGGTTGATCTGAAATATCTCCCCCATCTCCTGAACAGATTGTTTTCTCACCGAAATGCCCGGTGATGAATCAGGTTCAGTTTTTTTCATCAGGTAATCCTTGAGCAGACCATCCCGGAGGCTTCTTTCCGTCATCCGGATCTCGTTCAGACCGGATTGCCGGAGTATCATCTGAAGGATAAGTGCCCCGGAAATGATAATATCTGCTCGTTCAGGACTCAGACCTTCTATCTTTCTTCTCTCTTCCAGAGATTTTGAAGAGAGAGTACGAACGATTGTCCCAATCTCTTCCAGGGTGAGAATTCCCGGGACGTGATCTCCAGAGAGTTCCTTGTGACTGCGGGCAACTGATTCGAGCGCCAGAATCGTACCTGAACTGCCATATGCCTTTGAGTACTGATATTTTTTCAGATTTCGTATCGTGTGGGCAATTTCCAGTTCGATATGATTCGTCATCATCTCGATGATGTGAGGAGTATACGGTTTTTTGTACCCTACGGGGAGGAAACTCTGGGTCGTTCGGATGGCTCCCAGTTTTACACTCCGAAGGAAGACCGGTTCATATTGATCTCCAACAATAATCTCGGTGCTTCCTCCCCCGATATCGATGAAAAGAACTTTTTCTTCCCCTAACTCAATGCCGCTTGAAACCCCGAGCCAGATCAATCGTGCCTCTTCAAGACCTGAAATAATCTGAATCTGAATGCCGGTTTTCGAATAGATCTGATCAATGATCTCTTTCTGATTCTTCGCTTCGCGTAATGCTGACGTTGCTACCGCAATGATCTCATCTGCCTGGTAATTATGAGCCATGTGCAAAAACCGTACTAGAACATGTTCTGCACGGAGTATCGCTTCATGAGTCAGATGACCGGATTCAAATTCTCCCTGTCCCAGACGCACAACCATCTTCTGATCGGTGAGAATTCTGCAAATTCTGTCTTTGGTTATGGTAACTATCAAAATCCGAATAGAATTCGTCCCAATATCCAAAAATGCAACAATCGTATCCCGGGTCATAGACATGGGAGAGAATGATTCTTACAATGTACAAAATATCCAGCAACAATCATGCAATACCAGCGGTGAATTGATATCAGATATCCGGGAAAAATAGTAATCCTATCCTATGGAAAAACCGATACATCATAGATCCCCGATTTCTCCCTATATCTCCGGATTGGAGTGAGTGTCTGCCTTTTGGTTTTCAAGGAGAGGAATGGTGACTTCAATATACTGACTGATACATCCAGCCATAATTTTTGGCGTGAGGATCTCCTGTATCTGGTACATTCCGGCTGTCTTTGACATGATAATTTGGATTTCCACCGGCTTTGTCTTTCCTTTCGCAATAATTACCTCATCGATTGACAAGGCGGAAAGAGCATGCATGGTTACGTCTTTTTGATTATGGATATGAAGGGCTCTCCCTTTGGTCATATCCGATGCATCCCCGACACTCACCACACTCGCCTCGATGGTCAGCGGTTTTGGATCCCCGTGATGCGTATAAATTGCACCATAGATGAATGTCCGAATCATCATGGATTTTTCCGGGTCATCATAGAGTACCGGGAGAAGTTGATCTAAAATCGGTTGCATCAGAAGGAGACTGTGAGAGATATGATCAACCCGGTGAATGGCATTCCCCAGATCGTGACAGAGTGAACTGACCAGGACAACCAGATATGCATCATCCAGATCCCCACCTTCACAAGAGACAATATCAGGTGTAACGCCTGATTCACACAGAAGGGTAAATATTCGAATTGCTGAAGCAGTAGCCACCAGTGCATGAATTTTTCCATGATCATTCATACCCAGTTTATGGGTGGTGATGTAACGGGACATATTCCAGATCGTGTTGATGTGGGGATCCTGAATGAGGAAGTCATAGGCATACAATGCTTTGGGAAAGGTCTTCAGAAGATCTGGAATGCAGGTAAGAGCGGAAAGCCTGACATCAGAATCAGGAATCAGGTCATTTCGATCTTCTCTCCGGGTCAATGGAGCAAGGCCCGGAAAACAGGAAGAGAGCTTTTGGTGCTTTTCTATCTTCATCATATGAGATCAACTCGTGGCAACTCAACTCGGATTATACTCCAATCCCTGCGTATAATGTGTTCATCTGGCTGGCAATCCGGCTCCAGCAGAATTCCCTGTACACTTTTGCCTGCCCTGCTCTGCCATACCGGTGCATCTGGTTTGGATCATCAAGGGCCTGACAAATCCCCTGGCAAATATCATCGGATGATGGGTTCACTTTGATGCCATCCCGGTAGGATTCGATATTTTCATGAAGTCCCCCGACATCGCTCGCTACCACGGCTTTTCCAGCACTCCAGGCTTCGGGAAGAACAATACCAAATGGCTCATTTCTACTGGGAATCACCACCAGGTCAGCCATTTTCAGAAGTCTTACGTATTGGGAGTCAGAAATGTATCCGGTAAAGCGAACCGGAAGATTCTGCTTATGTGCGGTCTCCTCAAGCCATGGTCGCATCCCTCCGTCTCCTGCCATGATGGCCTGTACGCCCCAGTGTCTGGCACGAACCTTATTCAGGGCATGAAGAAGGAGATCCGGCCCTTTTTGAAATACCATCCGCCCGATAAACAGGATGGTAGGAGAAAATGGATGAATGCCCATCTGTCTTTTCATCTCTCCCTGATCCAGAATCACATCAAATTGTTCAGGGATAACCCCGTTTGGATATACCTTGATCTTCCAGTCCGGAACATGGTAAAGTCGCATAACCTCATCTGCAAGGACACGGCTTACGGTGGTTACGGTTTTTGCGATGAGTCCGGCATACCATTCTTTTCCGGAGATCTCCCGATACTCCCACCAGTCTCCGTGCTGATTCCCATTTCTGCCAAATTCAGTTGAGTGAAAGGTAAATGTGGTGTGTCTGTCCCTCAGGAGATGGAGAGCTTCAGTGACATGCCAGTCATGAAAATGGAGGATGTCAAATCCGGGAGTATCACATTCGTGGAATTTTTGCACGAGAGCATGACTCATGTTGTGGCAGTATTCAACGATGTTATTTCCATTGGGCCGGACCGTATGATAATGGACTCCCATGAGTGTGAAATCCCGATCGCCCCGGGTAAAAAAATGCACTTCATGGGTTTTTGCGAGTTCCTGGGCAAGGTAGGTGGTCGCATTTGAAAGACCTCCGATTCTTTCGGTATGAAGAGACTCCCAGCTAAAAAATGCGATTTTTTTCGTTTCCATAATTATGCCTTTGAGACCGGAGAACTATCTCCACTGTAAGACATCTGATGACTGGTGTAAGTGAGGAATTGCATCAGTTCATCGTGAGAACGTGCATGAAATGAACTATACACTCCTTTCCGGATGACATTGTGAGTATCTGTTTCCGTATGCGACTCTTTTTTCCGGTCTCTCCAAACCGTGAGATATTTTTTAAAGTGTCCCTGATATTTCGTGATATGCTCTGCTTTGACTCCCTTCAGGCTGATGGTGCCAACCAGGCCGACAACCAGAAGCGAGAAAGAGGGTTTGTTCTTTTCCACAGGGGTGAAGGTGATTTCCAGTTCAGTTCCTTTGCGGATGATACTCACTTTGGGAGTGTGTTTATGGCCTGAAGGATAAATCGCGTGAATTCCTAACATAAATGAGCGTATCAGAAACCGGTCTTCCGGAAATATCTGGAAGCAATCAGCTCCGCCCACCTGCTCTGAGGGGATGCTTCGTTCGATATGATCAAGATTCTGACGGATTTCTTTGATCAATCCGCAGATACTATAAGGAGATCCGGTATCCTGGGATGCAATGGTACTGAGGAGTAATTCATTATCTATCGCATCTGGATCCCGAAAGGAGAGGATATACTCTTTCGCCCGGTTAAAGAGATCAGGTTTGGCGTAAGGGGAATTTTCCTGGAAGATCGAAACCATCTCAAATAATGAAATGCACAAAGAATCCATCATCCATAGCAATCCAGGTATTCCGACTTTTCCGGTTTTGTCCTGAAAAGATCCGGCAATCAGGGTATGCAGACTATAGGGACTGTTCTTTAGCAGGGGAATTTCTTTGATCGGTGTGTTTGGATCGCGAGGAGTCCGGGCGTAATGGAATGCATGTCTGATGACTGATAGTATTGACTCTGCATGATTGCTCGCGTCACGACTTTTCATTACCTGTTCCTTCATAAACGGAGGGTAACTACGAGAAATATGTTTCACACTCATCAATATGCTCCTGTCGTCGCCTCCATAATCCTCCAATTCTCCAATCGTTCCCTGGAAAAATGATATCGGTGAAGGCAATGATAATGGTAAATAGAACCGGGAGCAAGTATAGGTTTTGAATAGATTCTCTATAGTTGCCAGACAACTCTAGTGGTATCCGGGAGTTCAGGGTTCAGCCATCGGGAGGTAAAACAGATTTGGACAAGCGGAAATGCCCCAATTTTGCCGCTTCGGGATTTTAATCGGGTATATCCGATTCACTTTGCATCAGTCTGAATTTTCCAAACGGAATCGATATTTCAAAACGTACCCCTTCTCCTTGTACGCCACATTCCCGGATGGAAAGCCCGGTGATTGAAAGAATTTCCCTGATAATAAATAA
The DNA here is from genome assembly GCA_964624045.1 of uncultured Methanospirillum sp. GTDB lineage: Archaea > Halobacteriota > Methanomicrobia > Methanomicrobiales > Methanospirillaceae > Methanospirillum. Next base: position 49,522 of record CAZUXC010000014.1, read on the forward strand.
ACCAAGACCGGTGTTTTTTCCAAATCCTTTTTGAAAAATTTTTTCTTTATCAGAGTCAGCAATTCCCTGACCATTGTCTGCATATATGAGGATACAACTCAGTTCACTCAGGTGGTATGATAGGGAAATCCGCGATACATTGCCGCCATGACGTTTTGAATTCTCAATCAGATTGTACAGGACCTTCTCAAGCATGGGATCGGCATAAATCTCAATCGGTTCATCCGGTAAGGTGAGGGTAATGCCGGATAAGACCGAACTGATAACCGGTCTGTCAATCATCTGATGGATTGCATGCCATCTCGGTTTTGCAATGCCAAGATCCTGATATTCTTTGGTAAACTCGATGAGATTTTTAATGTCATTCCCGGAGATCGAAATATTGCTCAGTATCATCTGAGTATGTTGATCGGTGCTATCTTCTCGTAATATCTCACTATATCCGGTTATGACCATGACTTTGTTGAGAATATCATGACGGGTAATACTATTGAGGAGGTTTATCTGATTATTTGCAAGAGTGAGAGCCTGATACGCCCGTTTAATATCATCGATATCATGAATCATGATGAGAAATGCAGGTGATCCTGAAATGGTTATCATTCTCGTTGATATGATTGCATATCGTTCGGTTTCATCTGGCAGAATTACTTTTGTCTCTATCTTTTCTCCGGGAGCCAGCCCCAATATAGTGTCCATGAGTGTAGATTCGGCTATCTCTGATTGAAGAAATCCAATCTCCTGGAGAGTATTCCATAAATACTGATTTTTGTTGACAGAAAACCATCGCTCACACTGATAATTCATATCGAGTATTTTTCCTTCAGTGTTTACAATAATCAGGGGATCCGGAACCTCCTGGAAGATCGTGGTGAATCGCTCTTCATTTTCACGAATCATCATCTCTACTTCTTTTCTTTTCGTAATATCCCGCACGATATAGAGAATACTATCGGGTTTCCCATTCTGGTCCCTGATAACTTCAGAATGACTCTCAATCGAAATGATTGTTCCATCTCTTTTCACGGCCCGGTACTCATTTGGTCCGGTGTTTGTCCCGTTTTTCAGTTCACGAAGATCCTGCTTTGCCCGGCTTTGATCGCTGGGATGAATAAAATTTAAAAAATACATCCCATAGGGATAATGCTCTTTGAGAGAGTATCCAAGAATCTGAAACGCAGATGGAGAGAGCATGAAAATCTTTCCAAGCGTATCAACCAGAACAATAGGGTCCGGTGATGTGCGTAAAATTGATTTATATAATTCTTTATTCTGCTGAGTCGCAGTTTCCAATTCTTTCTGATGGGTAATATCCGTAAACACTAAGAAAATTGCGGGTTTCTCGTCAATTATAATCAGGGTTGCAGATACTAACGTGCATAATACCCTCCCCTGCTGTGAACAGATCTGAATTTCAAAATCTTTGACTGATCCGTTCGTTTTCAGAATAGTCAACAATTCTTCTTTTTTACTCATGTCTACAAAGAAATCAAGATGAAGATGAGAACCTAATTCAGGAGAAAACGCTCCAAGCATCTGTGAAGCCAGATTATTGATAAAGAGAAGAGTTGTATCTGACTGATCCAGTATTATTACCGGGAATGGAGCCATAGATAATATATTTACATATTCCCGGAGGTTAGAAAAGGACTTTGACCTGGTGAAAAAATATACAGAAACGATCACAACAATACAGACGCCGGCACCGGTAAGACTCGATATTACATCCATGAGTAGATAGTACCAAAGGGTAGATGGTCGACTACGTTCTGACTCATACCTGTAGATGATCCTTGTCTTTGAACCACAATGAAAATCATCTCTAGAGAATATAGAGGAATCAAATAATCCATAGTTCTCACATTTCAGGGATCCAAAATCATGTCATACTATTACATTCATTATTCGAACGAGTATATTCACTCCATCCATCATGGAGGTTCAGAAATCGATACCCTCCTTTGGGGACGATGATTTCAAATCTTGCACCAACTCCATAGACGCCAGTTTCCCGAATGGTTATTTTGGTAATACCCAGGATCTCCTTTACCAGGAATAACCCCATCTGATGCGTGACTTTTCCGACCCGTTCAAAAATTTTTTCTTTTTCTCCATCGATAATTCCTATACCATTATCTTCAAAAATGATGACAAGCCCATCCTGGCTCTCCTGATAGGAACAAGTGAGTGTTGTTGCAGATCTGCTATGTTTTACGATATTGTCTGATAAGATAAAAAATACCTTTTCCAGCAGGGGATCCACAAAAATTTCCAGGTTTTCCAGATGAACGTGTCTGGTGAGATGAGAGATATCAAGATGTGATATTCCATACAAAAATGCCTGGTCCACATTTTTCCATTCCGGAAGTTTCAGTCCTAAATTCTGATAGTCTTTTGTACTATTGAGCAGATACTGAATATCTTTGATTATCTGTTTTTCCTGCATTGCATAAATGACTCTCTCATCTTCCCGCGGAGTATCATTTCTCAGTTCAATAAAACCATATAATGAAAATAATTTATTTTGAATATCGGTAAAAATAATGGAATTCAGGAAGTTGAGTTTACGTTGAGCTTTTTTAAGAGCATCCTCAGCCATTCTTTTCTCGGTAATATCTTCAGATATATTGAGGATATATCGGGGCTCTCCTTTCTCATCTGCAATGGGGATTTTTTTGGTGAATAAGAGCCGGTTTCCCCTGTACCGGGTGTGAATGATCTCCTCCTCTATCTCTGTAATCTGTTTTGCTATCAGAGGCTGCTCATGCGGCCTGCATGAAGCTTCGGATTTGATTTTCTCAAATATGTCATCAACGGTATGTTGATTCAGTTCTTCCCAGGTATAACCGAGGAGTTCTTCTCCGGCTTTGTTAAAGCAGATATACCGGTGAGTTTGAGCATCCCTGACCACAATCATATTAGGGATGTTTTCAATGATGTTACTCAGAAATGTCTCACTATTCGCTAACGCTTCTGCTCTTTCATTACTGATCTGTACTTCTCTCTTCAGTTCTCGTGTTTTTTGGGAGACCTTTTTATGAAGGATATGATTCCAGAAAAGAAGAAACAGGATCAGGCAGAGAACGATGGCTGCAATTACTTTTACGTCTGAAATGTTCTCCGGAGTCAGGAGAGGGGATCCATACCATTTTCGCTCGATATGAGTCTTCTCTTCTGGAGTGATCCGGGCAAATCCAGCTTCGAGCGTTTGTAATAATTGGGTATTCCCTTTTTTGACTGCACGATGAAATTCTCCGGAATACACAGGTGCAGTCTGGTAATAATCCCCTGATAATCCGTACCTATAGAGATAATAGAATGCAGGAGGTTTGTCTATTGAAAATACCATGATTTGACCGTTTTTCGCAGCCTCAACGATATCCTGGTAATTTGCAAATTCACGAAGTTGATCTACCCCGGCTTTTTTCAAAACTGATATGACATTATCTCCCGATTTCACCCCAATAACAAATCCCCGTGCAGTGGACGGGCTGGTAATACCGGAGATATTTTTATTGAAAAATATTGGGACGTCTACAGTCAGGTAGGGTTTGGAAAAATCCAATACCTTCTCCCGCTCTTCATTCAGGAAAATGGTATCGATGACATCGTAATCGCCATTTTCCATCCGTTTGAGGGCCTGAGTCCATTCAAGCCCCTCCAGCCTTACGGGTATTCCGGTCTTTTTTTCCCATAATTTCCATTCATCAACCAGAATTCCTTGTAAGTTTCCGTGTTCATCAAGAAATGCATAGGGAGGATAATTATTATCCATCACAACAGAAATTGCCGTATTACTTTCTGATGGTTCAGGTACCCCGACAACTGAACATGCCGTATAAATGGAAAGAATCGCGACAGTTATGATGAATAATGTGATTAATCTCGTTTCTATTACCATGTGTATGTCCGGATCTTGTCTCTTGGTTTGAATGCCTGGAGCTGATACGTTCTATGCCTGAACGGCCCATATGACGTGAAGGTAATCGAGAGGGATGGAGTAATGATCCTGAATCGTTATACGGCAAATTTAGAGATCTCTGAATTTACCTCTTCTCCAATGACGACAATCGTGTTGATAACCTGGCTAATCTGCTGCAGGGCTGTTGAGGTTTGAGAGATTGCAGCAGTTGTGGAGATAACATCTTTCGAGGTTTTATGAGTGACATTGGCAACCTCCTGCATACTTGCGGTCACTTCCTCAACAGATGCCGCCTGTTCCTCAGATGCTGCTGCAACATCCATAATGTTTTTATTAATATGGTCAATGGTTTCAGCAATTTTGGTAAATGCAGTGACGGTCTCGGCCAGTGCTGCACTTCCGTCATGGACGGTGGCGATTGATGAATTCATTGCTTCCCCGGCAGATTTTGCTTTGGTTTGTAACGCCTTTATCTGTTCAGAGATGTTTTCTGCGGATTTTCGGGAATCCTGTGCCAGAGATTTAACTTCAGCTGCAACCACGGCAAACCCTCTCCCGGCTTCACCCGCCCGGGCAGCCTCGATTGCTGCATTGAGAGCGAGAAGATTTGTCTGATTCGAAATATCCGAGATTAACCGCACAATTTTTCCAATCTCCGTCATTTGCGTGTTGATATCTTTTACAATCTCATCAACATGTTCAGCAGACTTCGTAATTTCTGTCATAGACCTGGCTGATTTGTGGACGAGTTCAGTCCCAGATTTGGCAAAATCGGTTGCTTCCTGTGATGCAGAGGCAACCGAGTCTGCTTTTGAAGAGACCGAACACACGGTTGCATTCAGATCTATCATTGCATTGATGATCTGAGCGATGGATTGATCTCCCTGCTGGCTATTCATCCGGACTGATTCCATAGAGGAGGCGATCTCCTGTGCTCCTGAAGAAATCTCCTCAACACTAGCGTTTGCTTCTTCAACACTGGAAGAGAGTTCAGTTACTCTTTTCATTAACTCTGAAATTGCCCGTGATACTTCGATTCCGGTTGTATCGATATTATCTTTAAACGATATCCAGTCCCCTTTTACCTGGATATCAGGAGTAAAACGGGCTTTAAAGTTATATTTGGCATACTGTTTTGAGACCCGCATTGCTTCATTCACCGGAGCGATGGTATATTCGAGGGTCTGATTCATTCCTTCAATGATTGACTTGAAATTTCCTTTATGCTCTGATGAATTGGAACGGTAGGAGAGATCCCCATCAATTGCGGCCTTGGTTAATTTTTGAGAATCTTCAACTACTTTCTCAATAGCGAGTCTGGCATGATTTATGGCTTTATTAATGTTGAGAAAACTCTCATGGGCAGTTTTCGTAAATTCATCTGCGGGAAGAGTTCTCGGATCAAAAGAAGTTTTACCCTCTGCCAGATTACCCAGGCATTCTGATATCGTTTGAACAGATTTTTCCAGATATTCTACCACCCGGGTTATTGCGGTGATATCGATATAGAGGGCAATAATTTTGCTGACATCTCCTTTGATATCAAGAATTGGGATGTAATTGTACTCAAGCACCCGGACAGTTGGTCCGAAATCACAGGTACATGTTCCTTTTCCAGGTTTCTTCTGATGAATTATTTCCGTAATTGTCGGTCCGGTACGTGAAGTGATGGTAAAATCCCGGGTTGACATGGAAGTAAGAGTAGAAACCGGAATTCTGGAGATATCAGAGAATGCAGTGTTGGCAGAGAGAATTTTTGTTTGCGGATCCATGGTCAGGATACCGGCCGGACTGCCTGCAATTAAGGCATCAAACTCGTTGAGTTTCTGTAGTATCTCTGTCTGGTCAGCCATGACATGGTAAATCTGAGTGACCTCGTTTTTATGGTTCAGAACCGGGATATAGGTATAATCAAGATGCTTGATTTTGGTACCAAAATCACATACAAATTTCCCGCGAACGGTTTTCTTTGAGTTTTTAGCATCGATTATTGATCCCCCTTCGCGATGAAGAACCTTATAATCACTAAATTTATATTTCGCTGCTTCTTCTTTTGAATACCCGGTGATGGTAAGATATGCCTGATTATAATTGGTTATCTCAATATCGGGTGTTACGGTGAGGACAGAGAAGGGAGCATCACGAATAAGGGCGGACATGGCATTAATACGCTTCACCTGGTCGGAGAGATCCATGACACTTGCCATCAGGCATTCTTTTCCCTCATAATGGATCAGGTTCAGGGTTACCTGAGCGGGAAAGATTTCACCATCAAGTCTTTGGTGATCCCATTTGAATGTGACGGTTTTCCGGGAAAATGCTTCAGAGATCCTCGAATTTGAGGCATCTTTGGATTTTCTCCCGTCTGATTGTATCTCCGGGGAAAGTATTCCAGGAGGTTTTCCAATGATAGCATCCCGGGATTGAGCCCGGAACAATTGCAGCGTGGTAGTATTGCAATCAATAAACGTTCCATCCATTCCCACGATTTGAATAGCCACACAAGCAGCGTCAAGGATACCTGCTAGTGTTGCAGAATCCGAAGTTATAATGCCATTTCTACCGGAATCATTTTTTTCACCCGGGGTGGTAATCTGACCTGCCGGATTGAGATCGAGATTTCCTGCGTAATGATGAGTGCCAGGGTTCATTGCTGATGAATCATTATTCATGTCCTGTTCCTGTGATACCCTGATCCGGGGGGATGGATTCACAATAGATCACTTTTATGCCGCATCCTAGATTATAACTCCATAATGAGACTATTGAGCGAATTGAGAGAATCAGAGTCTCTGATATCTATGAAGGATTCATGTGAAGAGTATTTCACCAGTTTTCTGATTCCTGACAGGGTATTGACAAAAAGATCATCCCGTCTCTGAAAAGTGCATGATGACGCTTGAGAATGTATCCCTGTCCTGATTCTAATGTCGGAGTCATCTGAATAGAACGGGGAGGAAAAAGCGAAAACAAGGCAAAGGAAAAAATTCCGAATGCCATACAATGGCGATCAACTTATTCTGCATCAGGTCATGCACGGAGAATGAAACGGATGACTCAGACAACATCCGGAGAGGTGAATTGAAAAAAAGGTCAGAAGATCACTGGTACTTTCTACTCCATCAGGAATCACATACCAGCTAGGCATTTTTCGATTTCAACTACTACTCACCACAGGGTGGGGGCTCGATCAGGAAGAAAGGAGTCGATTGTTCGACGGCGATGCCACGGACAGTAAAGTCGGCAGGCATGATTTGCTATAGGATCTTGTGCATAATTATGTATTTGGTAATGATTCTCTATATCCCCCATATTTTCATAGGTCTGTAACCAGGGGACAGTTGAAAACCAAGTTACCAATTCTTGTTTTTTATCCACCTTCTTCTGGAAGAAACAGATGATTACCGAAAGGCAATGAAAAGAAAATATATGCCGATAATGATGATCCCACTTCCAATTATCCTGTCCATTGCATCCCCACTCACCCGGGAATATTCCTTGATCTTCTTCCCTATTGCTCCACCCAGAGAGCTGATTATGATGAGGGGAATAGAGAGGCCGATTGCATAGATCAGCATCGTTATGAGGCCTTGCATCGCGGTCTGATTGAGTGCGATATACGTAAGCACGATGAGAAGCATTGGGGCTCCTCTCCCAACGGTTATTGCCCCAAACGAAAGACCAAGAATAAATGCCCCCATTATAGTGTACGAAGTTGGAGCCCGGAGAAAATTGAAAATGCTTCGGATCGGTGGTTTATAGATGTGGAGCAGCTGGAGACCCATGAGGATCAGTATTACTCCACCCATCGACCAGGCTATCGTATCATTCAGGAAAAGGAGGTAATGACCGATGTATCCGGCAATCATCCCAAGGGGAAGGAGAACCAGGATTGTCCCAACACAGAAGGATATCGTCAGTTTGAGAATGTTGAATAACGAAAGGGAGGTATTTCCACTCGTCAGGTATCCGATCAATCCCAGACAGAGGACACTATTACAAGGGCAGATACCGGCAAGTAACCCAAAGATAAAAATGCCGAGAATCGAAGGGTCAAAGGATGCCATGAAATACTCCGGGGTTTCTGGCTGAACAGGCTGGAAATTGCATTTGATCTATTAGTATCCGGGTTTGAATACATTATTACCGATGGTGAATGTTCTTCGATCTGATGAACTCCGGTTTGGATGCATCAGTCCGATGAACATCAATGAATGTGAAGAGCCGTAGCACTATCCCTGAAGTACGAAAATACCTTCTCACCCCAGGATACTGCCAGGGGATCCGAGCTGACAAAATGGGATGAAACATCAAAGGTGAGCAGGTCCTCTTTATAAAGTCCCAGAATCAGTTGCGTTTCGCTGACCATGATACTGAATTTTACCGGATCATCGGTAAGATACCAGTGATATGATGAGGAGGGTCCCAATTGTCTCAATAGGGAAGAATACGGTTCTTCATGTAATTGTGCCTCAACTTCTCGAGTCACAATCATCTCAACCAGAGTCCCTTCAGATACCCGGGAGGTCAGGGCATGGATATGACCCGGGCTTACCAGGGAAGATATCCAGCATATTCTCCTGGATTTCTTGATAATATCATGATAATATGCGTAAACCTGAAAAATTTCTACCGATGTGTCGGCGATGATATGAGAATTGTATAGATCACTCATCTCCTGAATGAACTGATCAGGGATCCCCTGCAGATAATGATCTTTCCAGAACTCATCATGACACGTGAGGGTTGCGAAAAATTTGGTAAAATCAGCAATTTTTGTTTCCAGTACTTTTCCCAGTGAGGTCAGGCAATACTGGTAGGTATTTGAGGAGATAAAATACCGTTTTTCAAGAGCACGGATTTTTGGAATGAGTGCCTGTGATGAACTTCCGGTGATCTCCCGTAAGTCAGAAAGGGTTTTACATCCTTCCCCTAACGAGAGGAGAATCTGCATTTGAAGTCTTGATCGGAAAATAGATTCAAGCCCTGTTCGCACATCGTTATACACAAAAAGTGGAGAAGTCATACACTTGTATGAGGATAAGATCACTCTATCCATTAAGGTTACCTATCGATTGGAAAAGAGAAGAATAATCCTTCATTATTATTGCACAATCGGGTTTTCCCGGGAGGAGTGTCTGCAACCCCCCGGCGTTTAAACAGTATCTGGGAGTTGCTTCCTATCTTCTCAATGAGACTAAGTATATCATCACTCAGGGGCTCTTTGAGTGTATCATCCCTTTAGAAGGGAGAAGTAAATATTTCAAGACCCGGCAACTGATGATCGCAAACGTGAGTTTTTATGGAGCCCATACAATCACCCCCGATGCCCATATCGACAACAAGACCCTCATTATCTTTGTAATGGATAGTCTCAGTGAATGACAGGGATTCAAATTCTGAATTGGCTTTTTACTCGGGCAACATCTGGCATTTTTGAAAACATGAATATTCAGAACAGAGTCTGCCAGTATCGAAATATTTCCCAAAAAATATGTGATTATGGGGGGAGAAAAGGTAGCCAAAACCCCAATGAAAATATCCATCGATCCGTCAGAGGTGAAGATAATGGCTCCGGAATCATTCCAGGACCATGATGAATATGAGGATCGTATCTCTGTGATCTCCGGTTTTATGGCATTATTGAGATTTGTGATATGTATCTCTTTTTTTTAAGGTGAAGAAGATATGAATCGACATTTTGGGAACCAATTCAATTTCCTGACCTATGTCGATCCTCTAAGTGAGTATACAAAGACCTCTTGAGCGATAGAAAGAAGCATTTTTTCCATAGAACGAATCACCGAATTCAATCGAGAGTAAATCATTTGAGCAAAACACGAGCAGAATTGATACGAGATTACCGGACGCTGCACTGATAGCGATAATACAATCATCCTAATCTACCCCTGATAACCTCCAGGTTTAGGGGTGGAACTGTTATCATTTTGGCTCTTTATAAGTCTCCGGGGGGTATGAGTGATTATGCACTGCACAAGCAGTGACGAGGGAAATCATGAAAATAATACCTATAATCCTTGCCCTGGGTCTTATTGCCCTGGCAACAATCCTACCGGTATCCGCAGCGGGTCAGGGCGGGAATGGAAAGATGCTGCAAAATGACTTTGGTTCAGGAGAACAGTTTTCGGGTTGCTCAAATCCCGACTGCCCACAGGAAGACTGTCCAAACAATCAGATCCCTCCACAGGATGGAACCGGAAATCAGTATGGAAAGAATATGAACGGCAGAACAGAGTAATGATATGAGAAAAAATACGATTGCAGTACTCGGAATGGGTTTTGTTGCTGCTCTGATAATTCTTATCGTTGTTCTTCCGGTATCAGGGTTCAAAGGAAATGGACCTCAGGATGGAACGGGAAACCAGTATGGTGACCAGGCATATCAGAATGGGACCTGCCAGGGATATCAGCAGACTGGACTTAGTAACATGAGTTGTCCGAATGCATCATGTCCAGAGAACGGGACACCACTGCGTGATGGAACCGGGCAGAGATGTGGCAAATCCGGGGAAGGCTGCGTGAATGATAATCAATTTGAACACCACGGTCAGAGATGCACCAATCAGAAAGGGATATAACCTCCCTGTCTTTTTTTTTATTTCGGGACTCAATATACACATTTCGCACCCCACTGATCCCGAGGAAATTTTACCGAAACTATGAGATGTCTCCAGCCATTCATTGCGAAAAAGTCACTACACGTGAAGAGAGAATATTCACCTACAGGCCTCTGAATCGGATCCCAGGTTAATCTATTCTGCACTTAACATTATAATATGAAATCCATATCAATCCGGGTTAGTTGAAAAAATATCGGAATCGGCTCTTTTACATCACGCATCCTACTCTCAATATAGAACCCATGCTCCTCGGAGACCAGTGTAAACAGAGACATGAGCCTAATTATGGTATCTGAAGATGGTCTGATTAGTGAACGATTCTTTGATGCGATTTTTGAAGATATTTCTAACGTATTCAAGTTCGTTGAGAGTAATTACGATTTTTTAAGATATTGAATTTCTGGGCAGGACATAGTAGCCTACCATGAATGATTTAAGGGATTAGACTTTGAAATCGCACTTGGGATGAGATTATCCCATATTTTTCCAATCGATATCTATATGGTTTAATTGATGCGGTTCATTGCATCATTCAAGTCACTCAATCTGAAGGAAAAGGTCATCGAAATGACGATATTTTTTTTGACGATAGTTATTACAACTTGGGTACTTCAAATTCAACTTACCTACATACAACGTCTATGAGCCATACATAGGTAATTTAATATAATTTACCTGAATCTATTCTCGTATAATTACTGTAGGGGTATTTTTTTCACTGCTCAAAAATAGAACGAACACATACTCTTATGGTATCGCACGGTGTTTCCATACCTAATTGTACTTAAAATTCGAGATGATAAAATGAACATTTTTAGAACAGTTACATTAAAACTACGATTCTTCATAGTCATTCTGATTTTGGTATCAACAGTCGGCATTCTTACCGTCTCCGCTGAAGATACATTTGATGACAGTATTACTGTTGCCCGGAGCAATGTCATGTCTTCCCAGGTGGATCCATCCTTTTGGAATGAGCGGGAATCACTATCAATCGGGAAAGTAGAAACACGGATTCTTCTTCCGACATCAAACTCACAAAACCCGGTTCTTCAACAAGATAGTATTGTCATAAAACCATCGGGAGAACAATTAACTCTGGATGAATTAGGGGTTATCACCAGGTCACAGGAAGTGGCTTTGATTTTAGTGAATAATCCGTATTATCAGGCTGGCGAATCGGTTTTTAAGTTGACCGATAAACAGCAGATAAAACTAAGCTCGGTTAAATATGCAGCAACCCGGGAATATTATGGGCGTACCGATGTTGCATCATCGTGGGTTACTGATTTTTATAACGCTGCGTATAGTGATGATTATCAGAACCTGTTACGCTTATTGAAAGAATTACCTGCGGAAGTGTAACAAGTAGATCAGGTGTTCAAATGATACTGAGAAAATACAAGTATATCCTTTTGACACGGAAAAGAGATGACTCATTCGAAAATGTATTTGCTCTCTCCGACAGGGTTTCATAGTATCCCCTTTCCTTTTTTTGTAATTATCCTCAAACTGCGAATTCTTCAGATTTTCCTGAAGACAGAAATCGTAAAAATTTCACAGTGCCCTGATACCAGCCCCGGAAATTACTCTGACGCCATATATCCGGTTTCAACATTTCAAAATTTGAAAGATAGAAATAGGTTTTTATGGAGCAGAAACAGGTTCCTATCTGGATATATCCGTTGTACCACCGGAGTTGCAATCGGAGTAGTAAAACCAGATACTCCACAGGTGCTTCTGGTCCATCATTTCACGATATTTTCCATTGACTAATGTCTTGATCTTGATTCATAGTGAGTATCACAAAATGAGATGTCAGAATCATTTCAAAAAACCTGATTTGACATCCCACGACAATCAATTCGTGTGAAATAATCAGCACCGTTCAACCTGCGATTATCCTTTCGTGACTGGAGATGAATGCATACTAAAAAAGTGCCGATGAAAACCGTAAATCCTGACAGGGGGGATGAGAGAAGTGTACTGCAAACCATCGCTGTTGAAAAAATCAACAATTCTCTCAGGGATCAGGAATCATTAACCGGAAAAACACCCGAACAACTGATTTCTGATCTCCAGACACATCAGGTTGAACTTGAGATACAGGCTGAGGAACTCAGGCAGGCTCATCTGATCATCGAGGAATCCCGTGACAAGTATCTTGATTTGTATGAATTTGCTCCGGTTGGTTACCTCACTCTCTCAGATATGGCAATCATCTCTCAGGCCAATCTCACCGCTGCAACTCTTCTCCGTGTTGACCGGAAAAACCTGATTCACTCCCGGTTTCGAACCTGGATAGATCCTCAGGAGAGAGAGATCTGGGATCGCTATATGGAAAATCTGCTTCGGACCGATACAAAACACACCATTACCTGCATGCTCCGGCGAAGTGACGGAACGGTCTTCCCTGCCAGGCTGGAGAGCGTGAATCTCTCACATCTTTCTCAAAGTCCATCGATACGAGTTGCAATCAGTGATATTTCCGATCTGAAAAAGACAGAGAACGAGTTGAAAGCAAGTCAGGACCGTTTCAGACTTGCTATACAAAATGCTCACGTATCTGTGGCTATCCAGGACAAAGACCTCGTATTTCAGTGGGGATATAACCAGGAGATTATGCAGACAGAAGAGATCAAAGGAAAGAAGGATACGGATCTTTACACTCCGGAAGATGCCCACTATCTAATAAATCTCAAACGCAGTGTTCTTGAAACCGGGAATGAAGTCCATGAAAAAAAATGGATGATCATCCAGGGGAGACGAATATATCTTGAACTCAATCTCCAACCCATCCTTGATGATAAAGGGCGTATCACCGGGATTGGAACCGCAACCCTGGATCTCACCGAGCAAAAACTGATTGAAGATGCATTACGGCACAGTGAGGAGAACCTTCAGCAGACTCAGGAGATACTCGAAGCAGTAACGAAAGGGACGGAAATACTCATCGCCGCACAGGATGTCAATTTTCGCTATATTTTTTTCAATCAGGCATATAAAGAAGAGATGAAACGACGGACCGGGAAAGACCTAATGTTAGGCTCCAGCATGATAGATTTATTTGAAGGGGATCCTCAAGGAAATGCGGTTACCGTCCAGGGGTGGAAACGAGTGCTTCAGGGTGAAAATGTAAATCAGGAGGTTGAATTCGGGGAACCAGGGAAGAATCGCAGAGTCTATCAAGTCCTGTACACTCCCATAAAGGATGTCCGGGGAGTGATCATCGGAGCCGGAGAGGTTGCGTATGATGTCACCAATCAGGTATTGATGGATGAAGAGTTACGGGAGACAAAAGATTATCTGGATAATCTTATTACCTACGCCAACGCCCCCATCATAGTCTGGGATCCGGAATTTCGAATAACATTATTCAACCGGGCATTTGAACAATTAACCGGAAAAACGGCTCAGGAAGTAATCGGGAAACAACTGGAGATTCTGTTTCATGAGCGGTATCTATCTTCGGTCATGGATCTCATCAAAAGGACGAAGGATGGAGAGCGGTGGGAAAGTGTGGAGATTCCCATTCTCCATGTGAATGGAGATATCAGAATCGTACTCTGGAATTCTGCATCGATTTTAGGTTCTGATGGAAAAACTATCGTTGCAACCATTGCCCAGGGGCAGGATATCACTGAACGCAAAAATATTGAATCTGAATTCAGACTCCGGGCTATCGAATATGAGAAGCTGAATGTGACGTTAAACGAGGAGATAAGACAACGCATACAGGCAGACACTACCCTGAAAAAAACCCTCTCTCTTCTTCATGCATCACTTGAATCAACTGCAGATGGGATCTTTGTCATCGATCAACAGGGGAAAATTTCGAGTTATAATCAGAATTTTGCATCTATGTGGAATATCCCCAGGAGCATTCTGGAGTCTGGGGAGGCCAATCCGGTTCTTGATGTAATTCTTCCACAGATTAAAACTCCGGAAAGATTTGCAGACAACATTACCAATTTTCATTCCCATCCTACCCGGGAGAGTTTTGATATGATTGAATTTTTCGATGGGAAGATCTTTGAACGGTATTCAAAACCTCAGATTATCGGGGATGTCGTGGTTGGAAAAGTCTGGAGTTTTCGGGATATTACCGATAGAAAACGAGCAGAGAGAAAACTGGTAGCTTCATTACAGGAAAAAGATGTTCTGCTTCGGGAGATCCATCACCGGGTCAAGAATAATCTCCAATTGATATCCGGACTGCTCGATATGACCCGGATGCGGACAGAAGATGAAGCAATCTACAGTATACTGACTGATATGATGCTCAAGATTCAGACCATGGCTCAGATTCATACCCGGCTTTATGAAAGCAAGCAGTTTGGCAAGATCAATATCACCGATCAGATCCGGGATCAGTCAAAAGCACTCTCAAATATATATTCCAATGAAGGGCATGAGATCACTTGTAAAATTCAACAAAATGAAATATTTCTCCCGGTAGACCTGGCTCTTCCCTGTGCTCTGGTCGTAAATGAGATTCTCTCTAACGCGTATAAACATGCATTTTCCGGAAGAGAGAAGGGAAGTATTGATATTAAAGTGAGAGAGAAGAATGGAATTATCCGGATTTCGATTCATGATAATGGAATCGGGATACCTGATGCTGAAGAGATCAGTCGTTCAAACAGTCTCGGAGTGAAGTTGATCCGGACCCTGATTCAGCATCAGCTCAAAGGTTCCCTGAAGATTACCAGTATTCAGGGGACGCAGGTCCTGGTGGAATTCCCAAATATTGGAAAGGTGTAATTACCCATGTCTAAAATTCTCATCGTTGATGATGAAGCAATCATCACCATGCAACTTGAAGAGCGCCTCAGTGCAATGGGATACGAAGTCGCAGGGATGGCTGCATGTGGTGAAGAGAGCATCGAGAAAGCGAGACGACTGGTACCAGATCTTATCCTGATGGATATCGTCATGCCGGGAAAAGTAAATGGTATTGAAGCAGCCAGAATCATCACTACAGAATTACATATCCCGGTTGTTTTTATCACTGCATATGCAGATGATGCCATCATCGCAAAAGCTAAGAGCGTTAGACCCTACGGTTATATTGTCAAACCCTTTAATGAACTGGAGATTAAAGCCGCAATAGAAGTAGCATTATTTCGCCGATCTGCAGAACAGGAAGAACTGCAATCAATCCGAACATCTCACCAGAAAACTACTTCATCGGTCTATCCTGACAAGATTGATGATGACGATCTGACCTATCTGGACCAGCCAGAAATAAAAACCGTGTTACTTGAAGATATCTTCACTGATATCATGCTCTTTCTTTATACCGATCAGGCTGAGAAGGATCCCATCTTTAAATTTGCCCTTGAGGAGGGAATTAAGAAGGGAGGACGCAATCTGTTTGCATATTGTCATTCAACGCTTCAGAAATATTTTCCCAAAGAGATTCAAAAACACGAACTCTACCTCCACCGGATTAAAATCCACGAACTCTATTTGCTCCTGCCAATTCTGGAAAAATGTACCGACTCACTTCTCTACGAAGGAACAAAAGATTCACTCCAGATACTTTTTGATTTTTCTGAAACCGAGGAGTTTGATGAGATAATCGCCGTTAAAAATCTCCTCCTTGATAAAAAGAAAAATGGAACCCTCATATCAGGAATAATAGCCCTGAATATCGGAAAAATGGATCACACGCTGATAAAAATCCTCGCGGAGGGAATTTCCAGAATTATTGTATCCACCGGTAAAGAGACTACCCTTTCATTTGCCCATCACACCTATCCGGTTGATTCACTTTCGGTGGTCCCCCAGTCTACCATCGATGATGTCGTGAAAAAATTACTCGAGCCAGTAGTCCTATCTCTTCTGGATAAACCGGTTTCCGGATATGATATCGTTCATGAGATTCACAACAGGTACCAGGTGTTAATTCCCCAGGCACGGGTATATACCCTCCTTCATGACATGATGGAGAACGGGCACCTGGAAATACGTATTTCGGGAAAGTCAAAATTATATTGTCCAACGGAAAAGGGAAAGAACCACATCAGTCAGAAACTCAATGACTTCAAAAAAGTGTTTGAGCATATACTAGGTGGTGGAGGCGAATTGCCCTCGAAAACTTTGATGCCGGGATCGGATTCATAAACGCCTTACAACAACCACAATACTGATCTTTGCCCCATCAGAGTCACTAACGGAAACAGTTTTCACTTTTTTTTGGGTAAAAACATAAATCAAGATTTGTAACATGCAGTCAGGTTTATCTGGTTTCGTATAATGGAAATAAAAGGGTACACAGGTACCTACAAGAGGAGTACCTTTCCATTGAGAGAAATTCAAGGACTTGTCTGACCAGGTGAATGCTGACCTATACATCCTACAATATGTCAAACTCCAGATACATCAGAAAAACCTCGAAAAAAAAGAAATGAGGTTATTTTCTGGAATTCATCAGGTCATTCAAAGAACGATACCCCGGGTATCGGTTTCGGCTCTGCATAGCCCCGTATCCTGGTAATTGGTTTCAATTGGTCATTCTCCTCTTGGTTGTTTTTTGATGACAGGAGATTACCAGAATTGAAAGGATGGAGTTTAGGTGCACAGTGTGGTACCGACGAATTGATGCTGATATACAATACCGGGAATTGGAAACATATGAAGCCAATCACCATAACTGAGCCTTCCACTACACTTATCGATGAAGAGATGTTTCTCCGGATCCTTACGATTCTGCCTGATATCGATGAAGAAAAGATTCGAATTGATCTGGAAAAAACGACATCTCTGGTTACCATTACCGCATCCGGAGCAGATGTCCAGTATCAGAAACGAATTGTCATCCCCTGCGACGTAAGATTTTTGAAAAAACGGTTTTCAGATGGGGTTCTCGAGATTATTCTGGAAAAAATACTCTCAAATCCATCACCGAATCTGTCCGGTTAAGCCCTATTCTAACCCGAAATCTATTCCAGATTTTGTTTCAAAATTTGCTTCCTGCCAGTAATTCTATACAAATCATCACTCCATATTCGCCAGTGAGGACAATTTTGAGTAATACAGGAGAGTGGGAAATGTACCAGGTAGGCGATGATATTGGTCTTACCTGGGGAAAGTATCTCGATGAGAAAGGAAATTTCCGTAAATACCACGCATCCGGATATTTGAACTTTGATGCATCCGGACCATTTGCAGAGAATAATGACGAAGATTCTCTGGATAGCCTGTACTACGAATATATTTGGAGATACTGGAATTTTCCTCATGGCAACTAACGACCCATACATGGTACATGCAGGAACAAGGGAAAGAGATAATGACCATCTATCATAAAGTCGGCTTGAAAAATCCTCAAATCAAATACCGGAAAGATATGAGTCAAATCTCGTGACCAGAAATCAGGCATGTATGATAATGGTAAATCGATAATATGCACAATTCAGGTCGAACCGCAGAACCGAGAGGAGATTCATTATCTCAATGGCCTGTCGGAAGTGACTGATCCCAAATATCTGTATGAAATAATGGAATTCGGAGAAAAGGGTAACTATGGCAGAAAATCTGGAGCAGATAACCCAAGATCTCGAGAAGTATGTCAAACTTGCTGAAGAGCGGCAAAATCAGTTAAAATACCTTCAGGCCGATTTTGAGAACTTTCGTAAATGGTCTGAAAGAGAAAAAGCATCAGTTATCAACATGGCAAATGAGAGCCTGATCAAAGATCTTCTGGTGATACTGGATGATTTAGACCAGGCTATCCCCTCTCTTGAGAAGGAGCAGAACCGGGAGGGACTCTTGATGATCCGGAAAAAAATGATGAAAGTCCTGAGCGACTATGGCCTGCAGCCAATCGAGTGTAAAGGAAAAAAATTTGATCCCGGCTTTCACGAGGTAATCTGTAAGGAGAAATGTCAGCAGGAATCAGACGCGATTCTGGAGGATTTCAGTACCGGATATCAGTTGAAATCAAAGGTCATCAGACCATCTAAAGTGAAGATTGCAGAGCATATTGTCGAGCATAATGCAGAGAGTGAAGGGGAAAACAATGACGAAAGAGAAGATCATCGGAATTGACCTGGGAACATCCAACAGTGAATCAGCGGTCATACTTGGGGGAAAACCTACCATTATTCCCTCAGCCGAGGGAGCCACGGTAGCGGGAAAGATGTTTCCCTCCTATATCGCGTTTACTGCTGAAGGACATCTCCTTGTAGGTGAACCTGCCCGGAGACAGGCAGTGAGTAACCCCGAAGACACCGTTACTGGTGCAAAACGAAAGATGGGCACCGATTATGTGTACAAAATTTCAGGGAAAGAATATACACCTCAGCAGATCTCTGCATTTCTTCTGCAAAAGATAAAACGGGATGCAGAAGCGTTTCTTGGAGAACCGATAACCAAGGCAGTGATCACCGTACCTGCGTATTTTAATGACAATCAGCGAACCGCAACAAAAGACGCCGGAAAAATTGCAGGCCTTGATGTGGTGAGACTGGTAAACGAGCCTACTGCTGCTTCAATGGCATATGGCCTTGACCGAAGTGGGGAATACAAAATCCTCGTGTTTGATCTTGGTGGCGGAACGCTTGATGTCACTATCATGGAGTTTGGAGGAGGAACATTCACCGTTCTGGCCACTTCCGGAGATACTCAACTCGGGGGCACTGACATGGACAATATGGTCTATGAGTGGATAGCAGCCGAGTTTCAAAAACTTGAGGGAATCGACATCAGAACTGATAAAATGGCGATTACCCGGGTAAAGGAAGCTGCAGAGAAGGCAAAGATCGAGTTATCCAACGTCATCGAAACCGAAATCAATCTTCCTTACGTTTCCGCCACTCAGGCAGGACCCAAACACCTCTCGATGAAACTGAGCAGGTCCAAACTTGAGCAACTGGTTGAACCGATCATCAAACGCTGTATGCATCCTTTTGAACAGGCGCTTACCGATGCCGGTCTGACCAAGGATGACATCCAGAAAGTAATCCTTGTAGGTGGCCCTACCCGGATGCCAGTTGTCCAGAAATTTATTGAGGATCATATCGGGAAAAAAGTTGAACGGGGAATCGACCCAATGGAATGTGTTGCGATTGGAGCAGCTATTCAGGGTGCAATACTGGGTGGCGAGATAACTGATATGGTGCTGCTCGATGTGACTCCGCTCACCCTTGGTATTGAAACAATGGGAGGGGTGAGGACAGGCCTTATCGAGAGAAACACCACAATCCCTACAAAAAAAGGTGAAATCTTCTCAACAGCAGCCGATTACCAGACATCGGTCACGGTTCACGTCCTTCAGGGAGAGCGACCCATGGCAGGCGATAATGTCAGTCTGGGCCAGTTTAATCTGGTAGGTATTCCACCGGCTCCCCGGGGAGTCCCCCAGATAGAAGTAACCTTTGACATCGATGCATCAGGGATTCTGAATGTATCAGCAAAAGATCTTGGCACCGGCAAAGAACAGAAGATGACCATCACCGCTTCATCAAAACTTCCGGAGGCAGATGTGAAGAAGATGGTCAATGAAGCAAAACAGTTTGAAGAAGATGACCGGAAACGGAAAGAAGACGTTGAAGTCCGTAACTCTGCTGACTCATTGCTGTACACCGCAGAAAAAACAAAGTCAGACCTTACTGATAAACTGGGTCCTGACCATGTTGATACGATAAATGCCGCAATTGTGGCAGTGAAAGCAGCATTAGAAGGGAAAGATAGTTCCCGAATCAAGATAGAGACGGAAAAACTCCAGAAAGTACTCGGTGAAGCAGGATCTGCTGTATACCAGCAAACCGCCCAGAAGTATGCAGAGCAGAAGGGAGGAGAGCAGTGTTCATCACCGGGATGTGGCCAAACTGGCAAGGAAACCGGAGCATCAGGGGGAGAAAAGGTCGTTGATGCTGATTTCAAAGTCAAGGATGAGGAGTAAGGTATCCGATATCCATTATGGCAAAGAAGGATTTCTATGAGATTCTAGGCGTAAAAAAAGATGCGTCACAGGACGATCTGAAAAAAGCTTTCCGCCATCTTGCCAGAAAATATCATCCTGATCTCAATCAGGGGAGCAGTGATGCGGAAGAAAAATTCAAGGAAGTGAATCAGGCATATCAGGTTCTGAGTGACCCGCAGAAGAAAGCCCAATATGATCAGGTGGGACACGCAGATTTCAAACCGGGTGAGTATACGCAGGCGAAATCTCCCAGTTATGATGACCTGTTCAGAGATTTCGGCTTGGGCGACATATTTGATGCGGTATCATCGGGTACCACCAAAACCCGGAGTCGGGCAGGAGCGGATCTCAGGTATGATATCGAAATCTCTCTTACTGATGCTTTTTACGGGACAAAAAATTCCGTGGCAGTTCCCCACCAGATCATCTGTTCAGTATGTCAGGGGACCGGGGCTGAACCCGGTTTTTCCCGGACCTGTGCCTCCTGCCATGGGACCGGAGAAATCCGGACAGTGCAAAAAAGAGGTAATCAGCAGGTGATGAACATTGCACCGTGCCCGGTATGTGGGGGGATTGGCACAATCATTGAGAAGCCCTGTAAAACCTGCCAGGGGAGAGGAGTGCTTCAAAAAGTCAGAAAAATTGAGGTTTCAATTCCCCGTGGTGTTGAGGATACGCAGTTTTTACGGATTGCCGGAGAAGGAGAACCGGGAGAGAACCAGGGACCACCGGGAGACCTGTATGCAGTTGTCCATGTGAAACCTGACAACACATTTGAGAGACAGGGGACGGATCTGTATAGTTCAACCAGTATCGGAGTAAAAACGGCAATACTTGGTGGAGAGGTTTCTGTACGGACGATTACCGGTTCAGCATCCCTGAAAATACCCCGGGGAACGCAGAGTCACACCCTCTTTCGACTCAGGGAACAAGGGATGCCACACATAAACAGTACCAAACGTGGGGATCTCCTCATAAAAGTCATTGTGAATATCCCACAAAATCTGACTCCCAGACAGGAGAGTCTGATGCTGGAAGCATTTGCAGGAGAAACATAAGGGGTGAATACCATGGAGCGGTTGGATTTCCGGCAACTGTATGATGAACTTGAAGTGATGAGAGATTACCTGGATTCGCTCTTCCAGCAGATCCAGGAGAGCAGCCCGATTCTCTTACTCCCTGATTCAGGTGAACTCTCCAGGAAGTTACTCCCAGGTGTCCAGGATACCCTCCGGATTCAGATCGAAGAGTCGAATGATGAGATAGTAATCCGAGTGGAAAAGATTCCCGGTGACCTGAGTCAGGACATCGCCATTGACCTGATTCATCCCATGGCTTTGAAAATATTCTGTATACCCCGAGAGTGGAATTTGGAGAATACCAAAGAATATACCACACGGGAACATCACTTTGAATTTATCTCACAGATTATTTCTCTTCCGGTACCTGTCACCAGCGAAGGAAAACATACCTCTTTGAGAAATGGTATTCTGACAGTACACCTCAAGAAACCCGATGAAGATCCGGAAACATAAGGACCAGGTATAGCATAATATTTCAGAAAAAAACCGCATTCGATCCCAATGTCAACTTATTTGAGGAAACCGTTAGAGATTAAGGATTTTTACCAGCAAATATATCTTTTCATTGACATGGATATGTGCATCTTACTTGGAAAAGAGAAGGTGTTTCAATTTTTGTTTCAGAAAAAAGAATTCGGGCTATCAGGTATGTATGAAGACGGAAAAGGTATGTATCCGGAAAGTGAAATTACCTATCAGCGTTATTTTCACTTTTCGTATCCCTGTTTTAATGAATAATTCCTTCTACATTCATGGTTATCGGGTATGTTGTTCCCCCATACGAAATGAAGGCGTCAGTAGAAGTAATCTCGATTTTTCCAGTTTCCGGAGATATGAGTCCGGTAATAGTACCTGGTAAGGTAATCTTCCATCCCTGCTGCTCAACCAGATACTTTACCGTGCCGGTAACATTCTGTTCCAGTGTGGCATCCCTGCCCGAAGAAATATTCAAACCGTCCTCCTCGCTGTTCGCTAGACCCAATTCTTCAACTGATGAAAGGGTAACAGGAGTCATTTTTTCCATAAACCCCGAAGACCCTGATATCCGGGAAAAATAATTCTTCGCATCAACTGAAGAAGGATCTATCTGAATTGCTCTCATATATGAAGCATTGGCTTCAGGGTAATCTGAATGAGATAAGAATAAGGAGCCGATATTATTCCATGATTCCGCACTTGTAGCATCAAATAAGGATAAATTTAGAATGTCATTCGAAATCTGTTGTTTTCTTGAATCCTCACCTAAATCTTTTGCAAAAGCGCTTCCAGCATGATGGGGATTCGTATGAATAGATAAACTCATCCCATATGCCTGTAAGGCACTGGTTATTTTTCCCGCTTTAAACTCTGCAGTTCCTTTATTGTTCCAATAAATTGGATCAGCCGGATCCAGTTTCGTCGCCATATCAAACATGGCATTTGCTTCTTCATACCGACCAAGAGTAAGTAATGATAGACCTTTGTTATTCCATGCTTCTATGTAGGAAGGATCTCGTTGAGTGACTGCATTGTAGGCAGTCAGCGCCTCACTAACCCTTCCAATTGAATTGAGAGCTAATCCTTTGTGATTTAATGAGTCGGTAGAATCAGGATCAATTTGCAGGGCATGATCAAAAAGAACAAGGGCTTCTTCACCTCTTCCCATTGACATTAATATAATCCCTTTATTGTTGAGAGCCGGGATATTATCAGGTTCAATCTGAAGAGATAACGTAAACATTTGTAGTGCTTCCTCATACTGATCAAGTGCATTTAATGCCAGTCCTTTATTAGCCAGTATAAACGGATCATCAGGAGTTATCTGAAGAGCTGAATCATATGCATCGACCGCGTCAGCATAATGACCGGCACATAACAATGCAAATCCCATTTTTGCCCAAATGTCTGCATCTTTTGGATCTATCCGGGTAACAATAGCAAAAGCCGATGCCGCTTCATCAAATTTTCCCTGTTCAACAAGGTCTGTGCCATTATGGATCAGCAATTCTTTGTCTTGTTTGATATCACCAAGAGTAACACTACAAAAAATTAGCGATAATAGTAAAATGATCAAAAAGGGTTTCATCAGATCCACCACAATTACGTTGAGTATGGATAATTGCAGTATAAATTTTTACAGGTGAAAATCAGATTCTGATATATCAGAGTGAGAAAAGGGTAATGTCAGATTATTTTTACGATATTACCTGAATACATGAGTGTTTGAGATACCAGGGAAAAAAGAGCTTATGGAGAGGACACCGGAACAAAATCAGCTTCTGGTGCTGAAACACTGTTTTCAAATGTACTCTCAATCTTTGGCATATCTTCTGCCCATGTGTACGTTGTATCAGTCAATACCTTCATACTTGGTGCTTCAGCAACAATGATAGGGATATCTGAATAACAGGTGTAACTATTCATTCGGAGATTGTATATTCCACTATCCCTGCGGGCATACACCATCACATAGTACGTCGATCCTCTTTGTGGACTGGCTATCGATACAAAGGCATCCGGGCCACGGGCATGATAATTGGTGGAGCAATATGAGGATCGCGGATCGCAGTCCCTGAATACGTATACATCAAAAATATCCCCGCAATCCGACCGTCTCGTCGGCAAATCCGGACGGATACTCTGATCTGTGGACATTCCCATGATTATCGGGGGATCCTCACAAAACCCGGAACCCGTAACTGTCCAATCAATAAGGGAACGGCCATCATCCGGGATGTAATAGGCATAAACCGCTGCCTGTCCCTGATAAAGATATCCGGACCTGTCAACGGTTTTATATGGGCTACACATAGCGGGATAAGGGATAATCGGGGTGGGAGTAGGGATTGGCGGGACACAATTGCTATCTGCAGTTACATATGCAGTGCCACTCCCGGAACGGGCAGATACCACAACACACCAAAGACCTTCGTCCAGATACATGGTTGCAGTTCCCCGGTTGCTATATGCAACCTTATCATAGCGAGTCATGATATCCTCATTTGAAGGGCAGGCCCCGAGCGAAATCTCATTCTTTACTGCATACAGATCAAATGCTGCTTCATACGGTGACACAACGGTAATCTGTGACCCACAGGAACCATATACCCCGATTTCATGCATAGCAGCTGATCCTGCCCAAAGATAATAGGATTTGGGAAAATCATTCGTATATCCACTGGCAGAAGAAACTATCAACGAAAAAGTAACAAATAACAGACAAAGAGAACCGAAATGAGAGAATGATCGCATAATTCACACACCTCAAGATATAACCGTATTTCGTCGGTTATTACGTTATTCAACATGCATTTTCATCAGATAAAGTTCCCTGGTTCAGAAAAAAGGATAGCCCGGGGGGTTATGCCCCTTCAGAGATAACAAACTCTGCAGTTGGCGGAGTTACTTCTGATCCGGAGCCCATATCCTGAACACTGGAAGCAGATGCTATTATCGGGGAACTTCCTGTACACTTGAAACTGTTCATCTTTAGATCGAAAGTTCCACTGCCACTCCTTGCGTATACCATCACATAATAGATTGAACCGGTTGATGGAGATGCTACCGATACATAGGAGTTCGGCCCACGTGAATAATATCGGGTAGTGCATCCGCTAGTTTTCGGGTTACAATCCTTGGAGATGTAGAGATCAAATAAGGACGTGGAACTTGAGGTACTGCTAACCGATGCTTTATCACCTACAGATGCGGCAATTATCGGAGTGTTTCCTCCACTCTGAGAGCCGGTAGAAGTCATGGTCCACTCAATCTTGGAGCGTCCATCACTGGGAATGGAATATCCATAGACAGCAGCCTGCCCCTGATTCAGGTATCCCTGCCGTGAATCAGTTTTATAAACCCCACAAGGATACGGAGTCGGAGTCCGGGTGGGATATGGAGTCGGAGTGGAGCAGACAGAAGTTACCCGTAGTGAATAAGAACCACTTCCCGAAGAACCATAGACAGCCATGCACCAGACACCGGGTTCCAGACTCAGGTACGTGGTCCCACTGGACCCATACATAATTTTATCATAGTTACTGCGAAGGGCAAAAGCTGATGGGCAGTATCCAGACTCAAAGTTTTTCTTCGCATACAGGGTAAAATGGGATCCATAACTCGAACTCATCCGGACAGTTCCCGGACATGTCAGAGTTACCCGGTACACCTGTGATGACTGCCCCTGCATAAGAGCAGTTTCCGTTTCACTGAGAATATTCATCTCTTCTTTTTGTGCTGGAGACATTACTGTGTCAGTTCCGGCAGTATCCGGAGTTATTACAGTAACTTCTCCAGGCGTTACCGGAGTAATTACACTCGCTTCTTCAGCAGATGCCATTGTTGCAACGAGCGCAAACAGGAGTAACGTCAGGCATATCGTGCTGAATTTATACATGTTTTTCATCATTTTCATCCTCAACGCAGAAGTCTTGTTTGGTAACTAAAACTCACCGTTTTCAAATTCTTTCCCTGATATGGTTCTAACAACACACCATTGAACATATGATCCCCTCATACCAGAGCTGACCTGCATAGGAAATGAGAGCATATACTTCTTGTCGGATATTGCAAACGGTGAAACAAATATTTTTTTTTGAAAGAATTGCTGGATTAAAACCTGGTTGACAGAATGCGAAAAATCCTTCTGATAATGTGGAATTAGGTACACTCAAGATCTGGGGTATTCTTAAATTTCAACACCAGATGTGGATATCTGGTAGGATGTTCTGACAGTAGTCTTTCGAGCAATAATCCGTGAGAATCAGGTTTTCTCAATGACTCCAGAAAAAATTCCCTCATCAGGCCCAATAATAGAACCAGTTATCTGTATCAAACAGGATGGACCCATCTACTCCTTAAAAATATGAGTACGAGTCAGCTGATGAAGATACCTTTGATCATACAATCCCGGTAACCTACCATGGAGGAGGTGGACAAAAATGAATCAAGGATCTTTAGGTCAGAACCCAGATGGATGTTTTCAGGCAACCGTGAAATCACAATGGTAGAATAAATAAGACAGCATTATCGGTTAGGATACCAATCAGGGTGACTATTGGGATCTTATACGGAAAATCACACCAGATTTATGATACAATGCTAAAAGAAAGATAAACCACCAATGTTTCTCTTCTTTTCAATGTATGTTCCAATTCTTGCAATTCCGAAGAAGGGTTATCATTTCTCCAAACATGGGAGATACAATCAAGGAGAGTAAGAATGACCATAATACATTACCAAACCCAGCAATATCGATCGGTAGTTTTTTTCATTTCCATGGTGTGTCTGATTTTCATTATCAGTGCTCATAGTGCGATGGCTACTTCTCCAGTTAACCTGGGATCATCAGAGAATTTTGGTATTCTGGCTAAAACCGGAATATCCACAACAGGTACTACACAAATATCAGGTAATATCGGAGTCAGCCCGATTTCTGCCACTGCCATAACCGGATTTGGATTAATTATGAATCCATCCAACCAATATTCTACTTCTTCCCTGGTAGTCGGAAAAGTATATGCCTCCGATTATATGACCCCGACTCCAACTTTGCTCACATTAGCCATAGGCGATATGGAAACTGCATATAATGAAGCAGCAGGGAGAAGACCTCCCGATGCTTCCGAACAATACGAAGGAATTCTGGGTGGAAAAACCCTCCCCCCGGGTTTATACAAATGGTCTAACAACATCCTTATACCAACAGCGACTGACCTCACTCTGGATGGTCAGGGTAAAGGAGATGCGGTCTGGATATTCCAGGTAGCAGGGGATTTAATAATGAATTCAGGTTCACGAGTTAACCTTATCAACGGGGCGTCATCCCGAAACGTTTACTGGCAGATTGCCGGTCCTACAGGTGTATCCATAGGATCAGGATCCCATGTTGAAGGCAATATACTCGCCAAAAAAGCGATTACCATGAACAGTGGTGCAACCATTCAGGGAAGAGCCCTTTCGCAGACAGCAATAACCCTGATTAGTAACAGGCAGTCATAATGTTTCTACGATTCCAACAATAATTCAGAATCAATCCCAACAATAGATCCCTATCAAAAATGAGCAGCCAGGATCCTGTGATCACATGATATAGAGTATTATCTGATACTGGATTGCAGTTCATACACGTAGAATTTTTCGATGAGTCGTGCAAATTCTGTAAATACCACAAAAGTATATATTCGCTTCATACATCAGAAGCACCATCCGGGATAGGTGTATCATGAGTTTTTCCATACATGCCAAACCAAATCGTTTTTCAGTGATCAATTGGTTTATTTTCTCATGCTTGATTGTGGCCATTCTGTCACCTGCTGTGATAGGAGGTTCACCCGTGGAACTAGGTTCGGCTGATAATTTTATTATTTTAGCTAAATCCGGCATCACCTCAACAGGATCTACGAAAATTACCGGAGATATCGGGGTCAACCCTATTGATTCGATGTCTTTAACAGGATTTCAGCAGAAGAAAGATGTTTCTAACCAATTCTCAACTTCATCTCTGGTTCAGGGAAAAATCTATGCTCCTGATTATGCAGCCCCTACTCCAACCCTCCTCACCAAAGCAGTGAGTAATATGGAGACTGCATATACCGATGCTGCCGGACGAGTAAATCCTGTGGCAACTGAATTGTACGGAGGAAATCTGGGAGGGAAAACTTTGAGTCCGGGAGTATACAAATGGTCTACCGTCGTACAGTTACCGCCCTCAACGATTCTTACCTTAAACGGTGAAGGCGATGAAACTGCAACATGGATATTTCAAATTGCTGGTGATCTTACTCTGTCTCCTTCTTCCCAGGTGATACTCATCAATAATGCAAGACCCAGGAATGTCTTCTGGCAGATTGCCGGTCCGACCGGAGTTACAATTGGACCCGGTGCCCATATTGAAGGGAGTATTCTCGCACAAAAAGCTATTACCATGAAGAGTGGAGCATCATTACGTGGAAAAGCCCTGGCTCAAACCGCCGTGACTCTCATAAGTAATCAGATTTCTTAAATTTTTTCTTTCAGATTCAGAAATTACTGATTTTCATGATTCAAATCAGTTTTGATCGCTCTTCGATAATTTTTTGCAGGAATGGTAATCTCAAATCTCGCTCCACGCTCCGGATCTCCAGTTTCATGGATGGAAAGGCCCGTAATGGAAAGAATCTCACGCGCCAAATATAATCCGACTCCGGTATGATTACCGTACCCATGTTCAAAAATCAACTCTTTTTCATCATTCGGGATACCAGAACCATCATTTTCAAATATCAGGATCATCGAGTTGTCCTGAACCAAACAGGAGATCTGGATCATAGAAATATTTCCTCCGTGACGGATGGCATTTTCCAAAAGGGTAGAAAAGACCTTTCGTATGAGGGGATCCGAATAGATCTCTACATCTTCAGGTACTTGTACATCCATAATTACCCTGCCAAGTGAGACTTCATCCATTGCTAACCTGAGAAGTAAAGGTATTTGCATCCATCTGGGGTGTTCTGATCCCAGATTTTCATATTCCCGGGTAAACCCAATGGTTGTTTCTAATGAATTACAGACTTTACTTGCAAGAGACACATACTTCTGTATATAATGAGGATCTGATTCATTGCAGATCAGACTATGAGCACCAATTATGGCAGAAAGGTGATTCAGAATATCATGACGGGTCAGGCTAATGAGAAGACGAAGTTTTTGATTAATTTCTTCAGGAATTCCTTCAAAATTTTTATCTTTCGAGAAAAGCAGGGGGATAATAAAAATAATTACCGAAAAATTGCTACTTTCAATTACTTCAGCTCTCACAATTTTTTGAATCTCAGAAGAATCTTTACATCGAAATCCCATTTTCTTGGTGATATTCTTCTCTTCCAAAATATTGTGAATATCCCGATCGATATCTCCAAGATCAGTTGTAATAATATCGTATAAGGTAAGAGAGGAAAGATCGAAGACAGTGTATCCCAACAGATCTAAGAATGCAAGATTTGCATCCAGAATCTTTTTCGTATTGGCATCAAAAACGATGATTCCTTCCATTACTCTGTTTACAACCGCATGAAACCGTTCCTGCTTCTCTTGTATACTCCTGTCAACAGGGCTTTTACTCAGGGTCATCTCTATCATTGAATAGAGTTCCCGACTACGAACAGGCTTTAACAGATACCCATACGGATTTGTTTTCAATGCCCTTCGCAACCTATCTTCGTCAGTATATCCAGTGAGATATATCACCGGAATCGGGGCTATTGAACGGATTTTTTCTGCAGCAGAAATCCCATTCATATCTCCTGCGAGTTCAATATCCATGAGAATTACATGTGGACTGAAATGTTCCGCTGCCTGTAATGCACTTTCTCCATCAGATACCGGGCCGATAACATTGTACCCTTGTGTTTTGAGAGTAAAGGCAATATCCGCTGCGATAACCGCTTCATCTTCAACTACAAGGATACTATGCTGACTCATTGCAGATTCTCATCTCCAGTATTTCGGAAATTCGGAATGGTTATGAGGTACTGTGCACCCCCCACAGTGTTGACCTCTACAGTTCCTCCAAGTTGATGGGATACAATAAAAAAAATCAGATGTAATCCAAGTGTCTGATGGGATCTGGCTATTTCAGGAGACATCCCCTTGCCATTATCAGAAATTTTCCATTCCAACCGGGATTCATGCATCTTCATACTGATGGAGATCAGATATTGGGGTTTTTCTTCCGGTTCTCCAGGCGAATCCAGAGGAAATGCATATTTTAGTGCATTAGTAATGATTTCATTCATAACTAACCCATATGGGACAGCAATATTTCTCGGGAGAATAATCGGATCGAAGGTATATTGAAACCGTATATCCGGGCGTGGATTATAGATTTGAAGTAAATTCTTAACCAATAGTGAAGTATAATCAAAAGCCGAAATACCAGAGGTTTTCGATTGCAGATCTACAAATTCCTGAACCAGGGCAATGCTTCTGATTCTTGCCTCAAGATCCTGAAAATGAGATATTTCTCCTTTTGATGAGAGAGATGCTCCCTGAAGGTTGATGAGGGAGAGAATTGTGGCCATACTATTTTTGATTTGATGATGAATCTCACGAAGGGAGTCTTTTGAATCAAACAGGGCGGCCTTTTCGGGATCATCGGTCTCGGGATGGGGAATAATAACTACAGCAAACCCGAGAATTTCTATTACATTCCCTATGGAGTCACGGCTAAAAACAACATCACTGCTCTGTATGATTCGCCATGAGCCATCCGGATGTGCTATCCGGTACTCACAAACAAGTACTGACCCATCTTTTACCGTCTTCATCAGATCATAATGATCAGAAACCTTTTGCCTATCGTCAGGGTGAAGATATGAGTCAAATATTGAGATTATCGTCCCTTTGGGTTGTTCATAGGAATGACCAAGAAAGTCAGATACCTCCTTGTTCATAAAGGTAATACGATTATCAACCATATTCTGAACATATATCAGACCGGGAGTTGAACGAAGGATTTTACGGAGAAAATGTTTTTTCTTATAGATGAGATCAATTGCTTTTTTTTCTGTTGAAACATCTTGAAGAGTGATTACTACCTGATATGGCTCAACCATATCTGGTTTAAACAGGGGAATCGCATCAATAGAAAGCCAGATATACTTCGAAATCTGGTGATTGAAGACCCCGGCTATTACATTTTTGACCGGTTTTCCACTCAATAATGCACGAGTCGAGGGGTATTCTTCACTTGGAAAGGGCGTTTCATCGGTATGAATAAACTCCCACCGGGGATTCATGGATGACCTGCTCATGAATTCTTCCGATGTAAGTCCTAAAAGAGTTAATGCAGATGGATTGGATCCAATCAGGGTACTATCTGAATTCTGATAAATTACTCCAATCTCAAGATTATCAAAAAGAATTTTATACGTATCTCCATCATTACGCAATATTTTTTCAGGTACCATCAAATCTGAAATGTTGATAACTCCAAGCCGTATAAGGACGTCACCACCTGTTGTCTTTTTTCGAACTCCTTCTATACGGGTAAAAACCATCGTCCCATTGCTACATTCCAACTCGAGAGTGCAGATCTGAGGATCCTGATGATTCTGTACATTTTGAATAAAAATTTCCCAGATTTGACGAGATTCTGGGTTAATAAATCTCGTGAACAATTCATTCGCTAAATTCGTTCTTTCAATTCCCAGAAGAGTCGAGCCTGCCTGATTCACCTGCAAAATACTCTCATCATTAGATAGAAGAAAATACCCGACAGGCGCATTATCAAAAAGATCAACATAAAAATCGTTGCTTTGTTTTAATTCCTTATTGGATTTATTCAAGACAAGAATTTCATTTTCTCGTGCTTTTTTAAGTATCCTGAGTTTGTTGATCTTCCCTTCAAAAATCTTCCTTATCATGTCATTCGCTTGCTCAGGATATTGGAGTGGGGATTGTTGAGATTCAGAGTGAAGCCATCTCCTAACCCGGGTTCTTCTTTGAATATTACGAATTATCGTCATAAAACCTCAATATTTGTTTCAGTTCAGAAATATCTTAATTAGAGATAGATTAAAAGTCATTATACGGATTACCTGATTTTGAAACGAAATTGGTAAATAATTATCTCTATTTTTCAAATATTGCAGATGATGGAAACAGATTGTCCATATCGATATCTCCCCTAAATCAGGAGCATTGTTATGAAAAATAAATCTAATTTCTCTAGAGAATTGAATATTATTCTAAAGAAATTGATTCATTCAAACGAAATATCTGCTCAATGTGACTCTAATTTTTCATATATGGCCATTATGAAACGCATTTCGGTTTGATATTATTGTGATATACTATAATCTCTAATTATCTACCATGAGGGAATTTCCCCATATAGAGAACAATAGATCAGGTTCAGATAATACGATAGAAGTGAGTATATAGTGGACCAAAATACAAGATTATATATATTCAATCGAAAATTAAATTAGTTATATTCCTCACAAAATAAAGTTGGGCAATTTTTTAACTTCTCCAGGAAGATAATGAATAGATATTTCCTCATCTAATCTTGGAGTCGAGTACTATTTAACAGATCTCTTAGATGAAATGACAACAAATTCGATTCATTTCGAGTTGATGAAATATATTTCCAGATTATATGACAGGGATATTGAGAATAATTCAATTATCATTCATATAATTTCCTTGGTCATATAATGGTGGAAATATTAGGTCACATTTTTGAATGAAAAGGACAGAAAACGATGAAATTTTTTTTCTTTCATTTCAGAGAAAGCCCATTTTTGCACAACAAATAGATAATGATATCTATAATTAAACATATTTAGGTGTGTGAGTCCTGATCCTCCCCTTGCCAATGAGATAATAACGTTATTACAACAGACAAAACGGGCACAAACGATAACAAAAATATCTCAGGTATTGGGACATGACCGGAGGACAATATCAAATATTCTTAACCATCTGTTAATCGCCCAAAAAGTGGAGATGATACAACACGGTCAGAAAAAAAAATTCTATCTTCGTGACAATCCAAATACGATAATTCAACTTCAATCTCCATCAATTAATCAATATGAACCTCTGTTCCTCATAATCAATTCTAATGTTACAATTCGATGGGCCAACTCGGTATGTATTCAGAATCTTCAAGTCCCTTTAAATATACTGGTTGGAAAAAGCCTTCTTACCCTGGATTGCCCACTCCTCAATAATCCAACAATCATATCCCACATAAAAAATTTACCGTCTGGAGATTCCTGTACCTTTGAGGAATCTCTGGAATATAATGAAGAGAACAAAGTATTTCGTTATACTCTGGCTTCCCTGACCTTATCAGATAAAGACCAGGTCATAATTCTGACCGGGTATGATATTACCTCTATCAAAGAGATAGAGATGAATGTAGTTAAACAGGAACATCAACTCAAATTACTCACCGAAAATATTCCGGGAGCGGTTTTCAGAAGACATCTGCCCACAAACCGGATCGAATTTTTTAACAGTATGTTTCAATTATTTGCGGGACATCTCTCGAAAAAGTACGATAATGGTTCGGTAAATATCATCGATTCCTGTATTTACCCTGAAGATAGAGAAGCATATGTTAACGCTCTCCAATTCTCCCTCCTTACATGCAACGAATATGAAGTAGAATATCGTATCCTAAACAGAGACGGGGAAGAACGATTTCTTCTTGAGAGAGGAAGGCCGATAAAAAATGAATCCGGAGAAACGAATTATTTCGACGGTTTTATCCTGGATATTACCGAACGAAAAGTTATTGAAAATTTACTCCAGGAGAGTGAGGAGCGATTCAGATTATTAGCGAACCTGGCTCCGGTCGGTATATACATAACCGATACCACCGGGACATGCCAGTATACGAATCGTGAATGGTGCCGACAGACTGGCCTCACCCATGAAGAGGCGGTAGAAAGAGGATGGATATTTGGTACTAACTCTGCGACCATGGAGTCCCAGGATACCAACCGACAAAAGTCAGACCATAATATTGGTCAATGGGTACACCAATACTCTTTTTTAACGAAAAAAGGGGTTGAAACCTGGGTCCAAACAACCACCGCCGAATTAAAAAACCGTAATGGTGAAGTAATAGGATTTATTGGATGTAATACCGATATTACCGAACAGAAGGAAAGGGAAGAAAAAATACGAGAGCGAGATAAAATAAATCTCCAATTATTTGAGAAAAACATCATGAGTCACATTGATTCACCTACACAAGGAGGGCAATCATTTTTAGGTGGATCCTGGTCATCTCCAGATCCGAATCAATGGGTAAACATAGATAATGATAGTAGGTTATTACACAAAATAGGGGATATCCAAAACCAGGAGACCTTACCGAATTTATCTCCCGGGTTAGTATCTTTGCCAGACAACTCAAAAAAATCTGACAATAATTATAATTATCGTGAACTGTATGAATCAATTCCTGTAGGGTATATTGCACTTGATCGGAATGGGACAATATGTGAATCCAATTCAATAGCAAATACCCTTCTTTCATCCAATGAATTACCAGTCATCGGTAAGCCTCTCCAACATTTTATTTCTGAAGATAGCATCTCGCAATTTGTGATATTTCTGTCCCAACTTCAAACCGCAGAAAAATCTCTGTCCTGTCGGGTTTCGCTAGTAAGAAGAGGATTACCTTCGATACCCGTTCTTTTAAAAGGAATGCATGCCGCAATGAATACCAGTCAGAGGTTACTCATCCGTTTGGCGATAATTAATGCATAAATCTCCATTTGCCTGAGAGAGAAATCGGGGCTTCGTCCGATGTGTTGCTTTTACCTTTTTTCAAATGTTGTTGTTCCTTCAGTTTTATCCGGATTATGTTTATGAAGAACTATCTCTAATGTGGTGAATAATTCCCGGGTCTGGATAGGTTTGAGCAGATACCCATAAGGCATTGTCTGTTTCGCTTCCTCTACTCGTTTATTATCAGAATATGCAGTAAGATAAACGATAGGGATTGAGGTAAATTCATTAATTTTTTTTGCTGATTCGATACCCGTCATGTCTGTTCCAAGCTGAATATCCATCAAAATGAGATCTGGGGGATTCTTTTGAACGGACATTATTGCATCTTCTCCGGTTGCAACCGGGATATCAGTCGAATACCCAAATTTTTGTAACTGCAGGGACAGATGCATAGCGAGAATAGCATCATCCTCAACAATCAGAATTCTTTCTCCAGTCATTTACTCTCTCCTTGCGTGTTCTCTGAATCGTATCATAAATTTTGTTCCATTCTTCGTATCCAAATCAATGGTTCCCCTCAATTGATGAGTGGCGAGCATAGAAACAATTTGAAGACCAAGGGTTTTAATCGAACTCCACTCAGTTCCCTCTTTCATTCCAATTCCATTATCACTAACCTGAAGACAGAGCAGATCGCCATAACGTCGAAAATTGACAGTTATTGAACAGGGAATATTATCTCCCTTTTCTGAAGGAATTCCTCTGGGAAATGCATATTTGACGGTATTTGTGATTAGTTCATTAATGATTAATCCACAAGGAATTGCAATATCCAGACCAATGGGAATTGGTTCGATATTCATTATAACCTTCAGGTCTAAATGACGAGATAATGAATGAATAATTTGTCGAATCAGACGATTGAGATACTCTTCAAAATGTATTTGAGCAATATTTCCGGTGTTATAAAGGGATTCATGCACTAATGCTATTGTCATAACACGGGACTGGAGATCTGCAAGTAATTCCTGAGTTTTTTCATCAGATACAATATCGCTTTGCATTGCGATTAGGGAGATAATGACAGCCAGATTATTCTTGACCCGATGATGTACTTCCCGTAAAAGGATCTCCTTTTCCTCAATGGTAGACTGGATAATGTTTTCAGCGATTTTTCGTTCGGATACATCTCGTGCAAAAACCAATGCCCCATCATTTTGAGCATATCTGATAGATACTGCTGAAGTCTCAACATCCACCGGTGTTCCATCGAGTTTAATAATTACTTCCTCATTTCTTGGAAAATTTATTCGTTTTTCATTGAGTATTCTCATTCGTTCTGGGACATTATTGGTAAACTTGGGATGAAACCGATCTGTTACTACCCCGCCAACCAGTTCATCGGCTGATGATGCTCCAAAAAGTTTGCATGCGGATGGATTGAGATAGACAAACCGTTTGTTTGTCTGAATAAAAATTGCATCGGGAGCAGTTTCAACTACCAAACGAAACTTCTCCTCGCTCTCTCTCAGAGCATCCTCAATTTTCTTCCTATCGGTAATATCACTTATCGTGATACGCACCTGGGTAGGCTCTCCATCCCGGTCAAGACGGATCCCAACCATACGAGTGGAGATTATACTCGCATCTTGCATTTTAAGGCGAATTTCGCACGCCCGTTGCTTATCGTGAGCAAGGACTGCCAGGAAAAAGCGGTCCCATTGTTCAACATCTTCTAAAGCAACATATTTCCGAAACCGATCATGAATGAGGACCTTTCTGACTACTCCAAGCATTGCAGCACCAGTAAGATTTGCTTCGGCAATCAGAGCGGTATTCGTTAGGATAAAGTATCCTACCGGAGCAAAATCAAAAATATCCAGATATTTGTCGCGAACTTCTTCCAGATTTTGATGTGCAGTTTTTAATTCTTCATTTTGAATTTCCAATTCACATTGATGGACCTGGAGCTCATGGATTATCTCAGCAGAGCATTTATCAGGAATTATTGGAAATCCTTTCGGTAACCGGGAAAGAAGTTTTTCCGCATTCGCCCGAAGACGATCCTTCCCGTCAATCCTTCTGCCCTTTCTTATTGAACTTACCATATTTCCCTTATCTGGAGTGGTACGAACATTCCTCTCAAGTCACCATTTCTCATAATCTACCGTAAGGAGTTTTTTCGGATTTTTCCGTCTATTTTTCATTATCTGGTAGTGATTGCAGCCCTCGTCATAGTAGTCAGGTAGATTGTAATTAGACGAACGAATACAAATATCATTCCACTGGTTTTTTCTTACATGATACCTGGTTAAATTTGATTATCACCAGTTGAAATACCCCCTGTAATCACTAGGTCATTTATTAGAATCTCTCTGACATATGTCAGAAATTCATCATTCAGGGAAAACCCTTTCTTTGTTCTTTCACATCATCCAGGAATTCCATATCAACAGAAAGAAACCATAACGACGATAAATCACCTGATGATTCTGATTCAGGATGAATGAGATATATCTTCTGCAAAAAATTCAGAATCTGAAATAGGGTCAGAAGAAAATTCCCGGTCAGTGGATGTACATTCGTAAGATATGGCCTGGTCCAGCCCAAATACAGAAGGAGGGATTTCGTATATCCCTTGAACGGTATCATTGAGGTTTCACAAAATACGTTCATCCCCAACCGGTGTCGCAGGGTGGAGGTGAAAATATGGTGAATATGCGTAGCTTTGAAAAGATGATAATGAGCGGTCAAGAATCTCCCCGAATTTCTGATTCTGAAACTTTAATCGTCTGATTAGTCCCGAGTACATTATACAGTCCCACCGGACATACCTCTCCTGAACACCTATCAGTAGGATAGGGGAGAACAAACGAACCGTTGATACTTTTTTGCTGATAGTGAAACTCCCGTCCGGTATTCGTGCGAAGAGTCAGACTAACGGTTCCTTCGCCAGGAATATGAGCTCCAGGAACAACTTCAAAAATTTTCACAAAACTGAATTCTCGTACCGGCGTTCCATTGACGTGAATACCTGAATTTGTTTTCGTTTGAGACTCATACAGTAATCGGAAATGCCTGAGTGCAGAGATAGGAACTGTCGGCTGGCTGATATCAGACTGGCCAATAACACACGCTTTTCCAGAATTTTTTGACTCATTTACATCATTTAATGCCTCCTGAAAGGGCTCAAGATTCAGACTCATCTGTGAACCTAAAATTTTTTTCTCTTCTGACTGGTGTAAATCAGGATTATATGTTACCAGGATAACCATATCCGGTTCAGCCATCGAACCATCATAAATATGAAGGCGGGGAGCGAGTGAGAGATAATATGCCGGAGCGATCAGCGTTGAAATTCCTGAAGACCTAGAATCAAAGTGATACAGAATTTCATTTTTAAACGGATTCCATATCTCGATATTCGGGAAGACTGAAGATATCATCCGGGTATCAGTGATGACATATCGCCCTTTTGTAGACGAAAGAATTGAAGATGCAGACTCTTCATCAGTATTGCATAAGACCATTGCAGAAATAAAAGCCCCTTCCTGAAATGGATTTGCATATGGAATCCTGCCTGCAATAGTAGTAATTGCATGCCCTACATCCCATACGCTCATTATTCCATACGATTGAAGGGAAGGAGAAAAATCATTTGCGTTATAAATGGCATATGGATCATATCCCGGATCTGGAGTGTTCTCAGCCATCCAGATGAGAACTTCCTCCCAGTCTGAATTTAATGGTTCACCATGCCAGGATAAATCGGCTGATAAGGATCCAATGAGAAATAATCCTCCTAACAGGATCACGATTACCTGAACAGGATGGGAAAAGACTCCATGATGGAGTTTTGCAATTAGTTCCTGGATCTTTTTATCACCTACCTTTTTTTTCCGACAAACCCGTCCATCTGAAGCAGTGACCGAGTGGAGAGTAGTGATTGCATAAGAGAGAGGAATTGCCATGAGCACTGCCCAGACTGGTCCAAGATAATATTCAAATCGCCAATGCTGAATAGTAACCACTGTCAGGATACAGGCAGAAAGAAACAAAAAAAACTCTGACGCATGAAATGTACGTCTGAGAGAGATGATAAGAAATAACATCCCTGCGAGGACGAGCAGTAATCCTCCCTGATAAGTCGATACTGCAGCTCCGATATGCCAGGGTCCGGATTCAGAGACCGTAGTCTGGAGATCTGAAACCATCATCAACTGACGAAGATGGTAAACAGACGTAGATATTATTCTGGGAAATATCACACATACCAGTGAGAATATTGCGATTATCCCGGCAATACCCATCATTAATCGGATGGATGAAAAATGCCGAAAATATCGCTGAAAAAGATATCCAGCTGGTGATACCATGCAGATACCCAGATATAATGCAGGTTGGAGAATAGAATATCCATTCAGATTTAGTTCAGAAGAATGAATTCCATTTGCGAATAATGCAATAACAACAGGAGTGAATACCACGGTATTGATAATCACAAGATTGGAAATCTTTTTAGTATCATTCAATTTCAAGGAGTAAAGAATGAAAATGAGAGAAAAGATAAGGGTAATCATTGCATAGAGGCTCACCACCGGAATGATCAGTACTGCCACGGTAAAACACATTCCGGCAATACAAGAGGGTATTCCTATCGTGAGCAGGTCATTTCCCGGATTTTCAGAATTTTTTAAAGCGATGAGATAACAGAGAAAAAATCCTGAAGTCGCAAGAACTTCGCCGATATGATGATCAAAAAAACCGAAAAATGAACGGTAAAAGATCATTCCAGGCATGACACTAAAACATATTGCAGCGAGAATCCCACACATCCTGCCCCGGATGACCCTCCCGATCCCGTAAATCACAGGGATAACAAGACAAAACAGAAGAGGAGGGAGCCAGCTGATTGTGCTCATAATGGTTCTTTGATCTGATGCTCCAGTAAGAAGAGATGCTATGGCTCCAAATGTAGAAAAAACCGGCCCCCAGTTAATAATTGTACCAGTTGGGAAATTTGTCATCGGGTCAAACCAAGGGTATTCCGGGAAATGATGTACCATGATCTCCACCTGACGGAGATGATACAGTACGTCTGGTTCAAATGGAAGATAATCGCCGGGTACAAGGTTGCCAGTAAGAACGGGATGTATTCGCATGATGAATGCAATGAACATACATCCTCCAATAATCAAAATGTCCCATAGTATCCCCGGGACACGATAGCTCGTTGATGGTTCAGAAGGATTTCTCAATGGAATATTCATACATTAACCCGGTAATCTAACGGTTTTTTCTTAACTCACCACGGACAAGATGGAGCCAGCATTCGGGATACTCCCACCATGATAAATTAGGGAATTCCAGTTGTATGGTATCAGTTCGGAACAGAAAATAATACACCGCCAGAAATTTTTCCCTTAGCGTCGGCATCTCCTTAAACTGCTCATTCAAATGGATTTCAAACCCCTTTTTCCGACGTTTGAGATGATAAAAAACCTGTTTCTCGTTTTCTGAGGGTTCGGGCCAGACCGTGATGGAATCATAGGGACTCGGTGGAGTAACTCCAAACCACAGTGCAGCCTGAATGAGTGCTTCTCTGCAAGCCAAAGTACTCTCCCATTTTCTGCAACTTGAAATCACCAGATCCCAGGAGTTCGTACGGGTGATCTCCTTCATGAGATAGGCGATATCAGCAACCCAGATCAACCGAAGCATCCCTGCATGAAAAATACACATATGGGATGCAGCATACACAAAAGCATCAGCCGGATGAAGCATTTTAAATGTGACAAGTCCGGTAGATATCTCTGTTGCGGTAGATAGAAGGGAAGAAATGGTAACTTTTCCCCCAGAACCGGTGAGAACAAGAGGACGCCAGTGCACTTCTACCGGAAGACGAAGATTGTTCGAATGATATGTTTGTGGAAAAAAAATCACGTGATGAAAAAGGTTTTTTGATCTAGAGAAACTGTCAAACCGAACCAGATACCAGCTTTTTTTAAGAGTTGCTATTAAATCTGCAATTTGTTCTTCTTTCACCAAAATATCGATATCACTTCCGGTTCGTAATGCCGGGTGAGGGTATACACAGTGACCGAGAGCCGGGCCCTTAATCACCAGAAATTCAATTTCTGCATCAGAACATATCTGAGATAGGGATCTAATCTGGACCTCAGTATGAAGAGAGCGTTTATGACTGGAAATGAATGATTCATTCAGATAATGATAAACATGTTTCGGGATTTTATCGGAAGACGAAATATTCTCCAACAGATAAAACAGAAGGGGTCCTATCCAGTGTGCTGAGATTATGGAAATAAAATGTTTCCATTCTTCGTCTGCGAGATCTGGCGGGGGAAGAGGATCGCCATGGAAAAGTGATATCAGATAGAAGAGGAGTGAATCCGGAAGTGAAAAGATATCGAATCCATTCGTTTCTGAATTGGCCCGAGAATTGTAATAGGACCTGAGTGAATCCAGCACAGATAAGGAATTATCCCGTTCTCCCTGATGGTTATCTGGTATCGACTTCATTGACATCACGTTTCTGAAAAGCCAAATTACCTGGAGAGAGGGTTCCATCCCGGAGTGAATATACCCGATCCACACTGCGGGCCAGTTGTTCTCTGTGAGTAATAATGATCATCGTCTTCCCCTGACCAATTGAGAGAAATTCCTGAATCAGTTTTTCCTCGGTTTCTGGATCCAGATGGGCAGTAGGTTCATCAAGAATCATGACCGGTGAATTGCGAAGTAATGCCCTGGCTATAGATAATCTCTGTTTTTGTCCTCCAGATATCTTTCCTCCCCTCTCTCCGACAGTTGTGTCGTATCCATCCGGAAAAGTCATGATTTCATTATGGAGACCCGCCTTCCGGGCTGCTAACATCACTTCTTCATCGTTTGCATCTGGTTTACTGTACCGGATATTATTCAGGATTGTGTCATGAAACAGGAAGAGATCCTGAGATACAACCGCTACCTGCTGACGAAGCCACTGAGGATGCAGGGTTTTAAGATCATATCCATCGATCAAAATCCGCCCGGAATCAGGGTGAGCAAACCGGAGAAGGAGATGGATTAAGGTTGTTTTTCCAGCACCTGTCGGCCCGGTTATTGCAATCTTTTCTCCGGGCTCAATCTTAAGAGAGAGATCCGAAAGAACCGGTGTTTTTTGATCATAAGAGAATTGAATCCGGTCCACAAATATTTCCCCCTTTAGGGGCATATCTGGTTCTATCAGGGGATGGTCCGGATCCCCTGAATCTTCCTCAGTAGCCATTTCAAGCAATTCACGAACACGACCTGAAGCGATGGCAGTACTCTGCAGAGAGATGGGAAGCTGGAAAAAGAAGGTTATTGCCCCGGTGAGTTGTGGATATAATGCGATAAATGCAGTATAATCTCCTATTGACATTTGTTTTGCAATAACCATAGACCCACCTCCTAACATGACCAGAAGAAGAAATCCTGATTTAACGCTTCGCTGGACTATTCCGGTGAGTTGACCAAAAAGCATGACTGCAATGCTCAGAGAGATATTCTCTTTAAGTCGATCGGCATATCGATCCAGTTCTCGTTTTTCAGATGCATGTGTCTTGATGATATCGATAGCATTGATAAGATCCTGCCCATCTGAAGAGATTGTCAAAGCTGATTCACGACCGCGAATATTATAGGATCGGTTGATCTTCACCATCCAATAACTGATAATTACCGTTAAGGGTACAGAGAAAAGAACTAACAAAGTCAGAGGAAAAGATAGTGAAGTTAAGATCAGAAAGGTTACTACCAAACTTGTTCCTGAACTGATAATACCTTGAAGAAAAGTACTGGAAATAGTATTCAGTGATGCGGTATCAC
Organism: uncultured Methanospirillum sp.; assembly: GCA_964624045.1. Classification (GTDB taxonomy): domain Archaea; phylum Halobacteriota; class Methanomicrobia; order Methanomicrobiales; family Methanospirillaceae; genus Methanospirillum. The sequence continues at coordinate 92,179 of CAZUXC010000014.1, forward strand.
TGGAAATCCGTGCCAGGAGATATCCACTCCGGGTAGATCGAAAATATGAAATAGGGTATCTCAGTACCCGGGAAAAGACAGCCATCTTCACCCGGTAATTATATTCGGTGTTGATACGGTAATTGATAAGAGAATATTCATTCGTGATAAAATATTTGATGACCTCAATAAATACAAGAACAATAAGTAATGCAGGTAAGGATCGCAGAGTTAAATCTACAACAGGGATCAGTATTGAAAGATGATGAATGTTCAGTGTATCTATGATCGGCTCAATACTCTCACCCATAAAGATGTAGTCGATCAATAATTTGCTGGAAAGAGGTAGTGCTGTAGAAAATAAAGACAGAAAAAAAGAGAGTATGAGCGAAATGGTAATAGGGCGGATAAGGGGTGTGAGATACCGTGTGAAATAAAAAATATCACGATATTTGTATTCTTCTCCTTTCTGTACAGGGATATATGTCATGCTATCCTTGATCATTCCAAGCCGTCCCCGGATAGGGATCTTTGCAATCGGACCAATATCGTCAGCCCTACTCTGCTTCAACTTTTTTAAATCAAACTTCATTGACTTGACCGGGCATCATTTCATGGGTTATAAAGATAAGACAAGGGAACGATTTTGTGATAATGCAATTAATCTGATCCGAATTAACTCCCAATAATTGCACTCTTCTTAAGTTTTAGAGAGGAATTCTTCAAAAAAAGCAGGTAAATACAACCACCCTCGATATTTGACATGCAGGTAATCTTACTTTTTTTCTCTTCAGTTAAACCACATAAAGGGGGTAATTCCAGATGTTTCATACAAATCAGGAATATTATATTGTTCATTTGCTAATATCCCTCCATTTTATTAAGAAATTTAATATGAAAAATGGTTAAAAAAATCTTCTATTGGGATAATACAGGCTTTTTAGGTGCGGAAATCCATAGCAACAGTGATATTTGAAATCTGAAAGGGAAAATGATGGGATGAATTCCTCCAAAGATTCGCTCTGTTATTGAAAGAATATCAGTTGACGGTTCCACCCGGGAGGCAGCCCCCCGTTCCATGGTTGGTAGTTCCTGCACTACAGTAACCCCCAGTTCCTCCGTGATTCGTGGTTCCTTCAGAGCAATACCCGTTATTTCCCCCATAATTAAGAGTTCCTTCACTGCAATATCCCCCATCCCCACTGGATGTATGAACCGTGCCTGCAGTGCAATATGACCCAGCATCACTACTATTACTACCTCCAGCACTGCAACTTACACCAGGTGTAGGAGTTACAACTGATGAACCCGCAGAACAAGCACCGGGTTGGGTATTCAGACTGCCAGTTGCACAACCTCCGGGCCCTGCATTCGTAGATCCAACACCACATCCACCAGGTCCGACATTTGCAGTTCCCGTAGAGCAAGCCCCCGTTGCATTACCTGATCCGGTTAAACAATCACCGTATCCTCCATGCAAATCGTTCATACGAATCACATGAGGTTGCCGATACTTTGGAAGGGGTGATTGAGAAGTATTCTGTTCAGGTATTTCCGTGGTCATGTACATTTTTTAAGTGACATAAACATAAAAAACTTGTGAAAGATTCGTCCAGTTTGGAGGCCCTAATCATAAAATAAAGACCTAATTATTTAGGAATTTTTTTACTAAATCTAATTTTAGTATATAATAATACGCATATTGATCCACAGTATCCTCATCTTATTTTTAACTATCTATCAATAATAAATTAGCAAGGAAAAATACCAAATCTTTGATTTATGCAATTTGTAAGCCTTTTATGAGTTACCACATGATCAATAGGCTCTGATTCTCTATCCGAGGATGATTATGATATTCCTGCCAATCATTGTATCAATTTTACCAGGGATAAGAAGAAAGCGAGAATTATTCAGATCTTGTCAAAAAGTGAAAATGAGACACTCCATCTTACAACAGAATTGTATTTTGTATATGGTTTTGATCCTGAACATAGGGGGAGATAATGATAGATCATGACAGGACGTTTCAATTTCTTATATCAAGGAAGATTTTCATGAACAAAGATATCAAATCCGGTAAAAAGCCTTTTCCCAATCCATACGTGCTTTCCCGCCCTACTCTGGATGACAGTATAGTGCTCGTTAATGGTGAAAATGGTGCATTTCTTGCGTTAAATAGTTCAGGGAAAGAGATCTGGAATTTAATCGACGGCAAACTGACTGAAACAGAGATCATCGATCAAGTACGGGAAAAATTCCAAAGTGTTCCTGATACAGTCACCGATGATGTAATCTCCCTGATATTTACTCTTTCAGAGGAGGGTTTTGTCGGATATGAAATACCAGTGGATTCCTTAAAAATCAAAAGTGAGTAATTAACCATGCAAGCAAATGAGAACATAGAAATTTTGGAATCTGATTTATTTAATGCACCTGCAGATAAGAATGTACTTTCAGTCAGAGTTGAAAGAAACCCGGATGTTTCCTGTCGGATTGAGGACGATGAACATGCACTCCTCTATAATCCAGATACTGATAATTCAATACTAATTGATGATTCTGGACTGTTGATATGGAATTATATTGAAGAGTCAAGGACTGTTGCAGAAATTATGACATTTATGACAGGATGTTATTCCGATTGTCCGGAGGCTGATGTTCTTCAAAAGGATGTCGTACTCTATATACGCAACCTGATTCCAGAGTTTGCGCTGGAGATCAACTAATGGATTACTCTGTCCCAGATTATCCAGATCTGACCATTCCTCCCAGGGGGATTTTATCTGCTCCTGAATCGGTTGATCTGGCCCTTACTGGACGCTGTAACCTCTCCTGTCAATACTGCTGTTATGCAGACAGTATGACTTCAAAACAGGATATTTCAACAGAACAATGGTTAGAGATCCTCGAGGAACTGGGAAAGATTGGAGTCCAGCGTGTATGTCTATCAGGGGGTGAAGTTTTTGCCCGTCCTGACCTCTTTACCATTATTGACGGAGTAATCAAAAACCGGATGCGATACTCTCTTCTCTCAAACGGAACTCTGATTAATGAAGAGACCATAGCATCTTTTCAGGTAGGAAAACGCAGACCACGCCTCAATTCTATTCAGATTTCCATTGATGGATCCTGTGCAGAAATCCATGATCTCTCACGGCCTCCAAAGAGTTTTGACCGGGCAATCAGAGCTCTTCGACTTCTGGTTCAGGAAAAGTTTCCGATTCGAGTCCGTGTTACGATAAATCATCATAATATCAATGATCTCCCCGAGATTGCAGCTCTTCTCATCAATGATATTGGAATTCATGGTTTTTCTACAAATGAAGCCGAATTTATGGGAACTGCCAGGTGTAACGGCCAAAATATTGTACTCTCAAAAGAAGAACGATTACAGGCAATGAAAGTTTTGACTGAATTGAACAAACAATATGGAGGGAAGATTGGTGCTCTTGCCGGGCCGCTCGCCATGGCGACCATGGTATCGGAGATAGAAACCCGGATTTCAGCAGGAGAAACAGGTAGATCAGACAGAGGAACACTTTGCTCATGCGGCGGAGTCTTTGCTCAAATGGCAATTCTCCATGATGGAACCATGGTACCATGTAATATGCTCCCCACTATGATCATGGGGGTTGCTGGAATGCATCCGATACTAGCAGCATGGCGTTCCTCACCTGCTATCAATGCAATTCGATATCGGCGGTATGTTCCACTGTCTGCACTTCCTGAATGTAGTGATTGTCCTTATGCCGGATTTTGTTCAGGGGGATGTCCAGCTTCGGTGATGTCTAAGACCGGAAAAATAATCGGGACTGATACATCCGCTTGCTTTCGGGCGTATAAGCAGGAGGTAGAGATTCAATGACACGCTGTGATCTGCCTTCTCCTGAGATCCCATCTTCAGAACCTGTGAGTTTTTGTCTGCCTGAAGGAATACCTCCGCTAAGAACTTTTTATGTCTACCTTTCATCCAGTTGTAATCTCCGGTGCAGACATTGCTGGATCACCCCCGAGTTTTCAGGTGATACCCCCGTACCAGGTACGACAGTAGATATCACCACACTTCATAAGGCAGTCAACGAAGCAAAGACTCTGGGTCTTTCAAGTGCCAAACTAACAGGAGGTGAACCAATGCTACATCCCCAGTTCCTGGATGTTGTTGATATGCTCTCAAGTGAAGGTCTTTCGCTCATTATGGAGACGAACGGGACATTAATTACCCCCGAAATCGCCAGACATCTAAAAGAAAAGACACGGATGAATTTTATCTCATTAAGCATAGATTCCCCAGTACCAGAAGAACATGATGCATTCCGGGGAGTAAAAGGAGCATTTCAAAGAACTTTGGCTGGAGTTGACGCACTGGTCGATGCAGGCTATACCAACTGCCAGATAATAATGTCAGTCCATCCAGGAAATGTGGGGAGAATGGAAGAACTGGTAAAACTTGCAGCAGAACATAAAGTTGCTTCGGTAAAGTTTAACCCGGTTATGGCCACTGGCAGAGGTATTACCATGCATAAGCGGGGGGAAGCATTTGATCTTGAAGGACATCTTGCTCTTGGAACCTATGTTAACAATGAATTGAGACCAAAATCACCTATCCCGGTACATTTATTCCTCCCTATGGCCCTCACTCCCCATAAAGAGATCTGGAGAAGAGAAGGAAAAGGATGCGATTGCGGTGTTTCGACTATTCTTGGAATTCTCGGAACCGGTGAGATCGCTCTCTGTGGTATTGGGGAGACTATTCCTGAACTGGTATATGGGCATTTAGGAAAAGATAGTATCAGGGAAATCTGGATTAATCACCCGACAATTCTGAAATTACGTCAGGATCTTGCAAATGTGAAAGAATACCCAGGGGTTTGTGGATCATGTATCCATGCACGATCCTGCCGTACGGACTGTGTTGCAAATAACTATACTTATGGAGGAAAATTAGTCTCTCCCCAGATGCTCTGTGGTGAGGCAGACCGCTTGGGAGTATTTCCTAAAAGCAGACTTCGTGGGTAAAAATGGTAGCCATTCATTATGGAAATAATGAAAATTGTAGATATTTGAGCAAAATTGATTGGTTCTATATCCCATAAAAACTCATGAATAAGAAATCAGATAACTCTAACTTGTTTTCATCACTATCCCTTGCAAATGGGGTAAAATTTCTTTTACGACCAACGGATCCGCTTTCAGCAGAAGTGGTAGCTCGTTTTACAAAGGTCATGCAACTTTCTCCAGGAAGTGAGGGTTCTGAAATCTTCATTTGTGTATCAGATAAAATTGTTCAGGGTATAAAACCTCAGGAGATGAGGCCGCTGATATGCAGTCTCTCATGCGGAATGGGTGAGCTTACGATACCGAATCAGATGTCGCAGCTGGCACGATTCATTGCCACACAGATAATTCCGTCCGGGGGGATGTTAATCCATGGAGGGCTTATCATGCATCAGGGATTGGGAGTCATTCTCGCTGCAGAGGGAGGGGTTGGAAAGTCAACGGCATGTAGTCGTCTCCTGAAATCCTGGGATGTATTAAGTGATGATGCAACCCTGGTAGTGGAAACGAATGAAGGATCATATTACGCTCATCCCTGGCCAACATGGAGCAGATTTCTCGAGGGAGAATCAAAGGAAACATGGAATGTTGAACAGGCAATCCCTCTCTCATCCATCTTTTTTTTACAACAATCACCAGTAGATCAGGTTACCCAACTTTCCAGAGGAGATGCGACTGCTTTTATCATGGAATCAATCAGACAGGTCATGCTCTTTCCTCTGATATGCAATCACTATTCAGGGAGGATGGATGATCCACTACCCATGTGTTTGTCTTCAGCGGAACGACTTATCAATTCAGTACCGTCCCATATTCTCCAGATCAGTCTGAAAGGAGCATTCTGGGAAGAAATTTCTAAAACGTTAATAAAACCAGATTTATATCACTCTTCAAATAAGAGAAAAATGTCATCTCCACCCATAAATGATGTCTACAGATTTTTTGATGAACAAAGTATCCCCATTATTTATTCTGGACCAAGTATGGACCCGACCTTTCGGGATGCTGATCTCCTTGAGGTGGTTCCGTATGGAACCAGACCATGCCGGGTAGGAGACGTCATCTGCTTTTTCTCTCATGAAAAAGAAAAGCATATTATCCATCGAATTATCAGCATTCATACCCATGGAGTCCAAACGAAAGGGGACAACAACTCCTTACCAGACCCTGATCTGATAAATCCAGATGAAATAATCGGAAAGGTTAAAACGGTTTCGAGATTATCCGGAACACGAACGGTAACAGGGGGAACACCCGGATTAATTATTCACAAACTACTTCAGGCACGGAGATCGATATGGAGAAATTTTTATCCTTTCATACATCACCTCAAAAAAATTCCTAATCCCTTGGGATTATATTTTCCATTCATCTGGCGTATTATATCCGGATTTATCGAGCCACATTACATTTTATTTTCGACGCGATATAATCAGAATCTAAAGTTATATCTGGGGAATTATGTGGCAGGAGAATACCATATGTACGGGAAAGAATGGAAGATACGTTTTCCATTCTCCCTTCTCATAGATAAAAAAAATCTCCCAATTATCGAAGCCCTGATATGAATGATGAAAACGGGGAATAACAATATTGTGAATGCTCAATTTGCCTGTTATGATCTCGATATCATAGTAAGAGAAGTACTGAAAATATCTGTTTATTTTCTCGATAATCCGGGGAATTATCAATTTAATATTCTATCGATTCTTCATAAGAGGATCAGTTTTTTTTTCAGATCATATAAAATTCAGTTTACTCATAATTGTTGGATAAGAGATGTACTATTGTTTGAGGGATTATGAAAATCATGATGTTTCCGGATATCTATCACGTGTAAATGGAGGTAAGAAAAATATGGATCTACCACAGGGAGTTTGGAACAGCCAATATTTTGTTCTATCATCTAAAAAGCTGAGATGTACATTTTTTTATGTTTTTGTGGCGTTTTTTATAATCGGTGCGACTAGTATTGTAACGGGTGAAACAGTAGATAAAGTCAATTCTATGCCCGATGGTATCCTCAGTGATTCACAAGGGACTGGTGATATCTATAAAAGCGGGATTATCGGAGAGGGCGGTGATTCCACAGGAACAATTTTCCTCAATTCTACTAACACCATCGATACTTCGGGCACATTTCATCTACAACATGATATCCAGGGGGGTGCTGTTGACAGTATTATCAGGATTACCGCATCAAACGTCACAATTGATGGAGGAGGTCATACGATACGAGGAGTATCAACAGGATACTCAAAAGGGATCTATGCTGACGAAGGTTCTGAACTTACAAATATCGTAATAAACAATTGTAATTTCGAGGGAATGGATATAGGATTGGGCTTATATCGAGTTAAAGGTGCAATGATTACAAATTGTAAATTTCTTAACTGTAATAGCATCGGCTTCCGGTTTGATCATTCAAAAGGGGCAATTATTTCAGGTAACAATTTTTCAGATAATGCAATTGGTTTAGGGTTATTCCAGGCATCAGGCAACGTCATTATGAACAATTACTTTAAAAATACCATAAACGCTATGGTGACTGAAGGACAAGGAAACCTGTGGGGCTCCCCGTCAGTGTCTGGTCAGAATATTATCGGGGGTTCAAAAGTAGCAGGGAATGCCTGGTTTGATATGAATGGAAGTGGTTTCTCAGAAACTTCTCCGGATCTAAACCATGATGGGTTAGCAGATCTGCCATATTATATTAACCGGGATAACGTCGATCATCATCCATTATCCATAAGTAAACCAATCCCAACATTAATTGAACCGACTCCAACGATGGTAAAACCAACTACTCCCGCAGTCACACCAGTACCAACAACCACCAAACCAACTACTCCTGCAGTCACACCAGTACCAACAACCACCAAACCAACTACTCCTGCAGTCATACCAGTACCAACAACCACCAAACCAACAACTCCTGCAGTCACACCAGTCCAGACAACCACCAAACCAACAACTCCTGCAGTCATACCAGTACCAACAACCACCAAAC
>CAZUXC010000015.1:0-96924 GCA_964624045.1 uncultured Methanospirillum sp.
GCCTCGTCAATGTAAACAGCGCTCAGATCTCCTCTAAGGGTCAGATCCGTGCAGTTGCAAAGTCAGCTGACATTCCAGCAGAGCTCAACTACCAGATCGCTGTTACCCCTGATGCAAACTCCGGCAGCGGATTCGCAGAGGGTACCGTGAAGACCGTATTCGCAGGCAGCATCCTTGAAGCACGCGACAACAACCTCGGAACCTGGAACAAGACCGCAGCAGAGAACACCTGGAAAGACAACACTGAAGTCACCGGTGGAATCAAGAACCTGCAGAAGGCCTTTGCATACCAGTCCGGATTCTTCCTGTAAGAATTAAAAAAATAGGCCATAGGCCTTTCTTTTTTTATTGCATCTATCTTGTTAATCAGTTCATATTTCGACTGACTTTCTAGGGCATTATCTTGTTTAAAGATTTTAAAAATAACTTTGATAATTCTCTAACTGAAAAGCTCGATCATTCCTCAATGCTACTCATTTAGTTCAGGTTAGGATCATACTACAGAGATTTTCATTTTCCAGTTTATGATCGGGTTAATGATTGTAGCAAATGAAACCAGATCTAAGTTTACCGCCTCATTAAGAGTAGGGAAAAAATATCATACGCCTCTATCGATGGATGAATGAGGAGAATGAATGAAGTATCGCAGTATATCATTAGAAAACACGCATTGAGGGATGAAATTCCGGGATACGATGAGACGATATCCAATTGTTGGATGGATCATTTGGGTGACCGGAATTTCTTCACCTCTTAAACCAGGATCAGATCTTCTGGAGGTAGATACTTTGAGTGACTCTGATTCCTGCGTGTATTACCGGGATGGTGTGACTCACCCGGATATGAAATATTCTCATTCTGTGACGAGCAGAGATGATGTGTATTTGAGGAACACAGGAGTATTTGTTTGAGATTACGCCCATTATCCTCGTATAGCATTCAGTGACATGATTACGGGAACGATTGGACCCGACCGTTATAGAGAAATTCCCAATGTATCAATAATCAGATACAATGCATTTTCCCCATCCGGCATATAGATATTGAGTTCCCAACATTAAAAAGTATTTGATTCATTCAATGAGTTTAGGATTAATAATTGATAGAACATTATGGATATAAGATGAAAATTTGAGGGCATTATCTAAAACTCTTTATTGTGCTATCATTTGAATAAACAAAATATTTTAACATAATTGGACAGTATACTATTACTGATATTATGGAACCTATCGACATTTTACTCCAGAAAGCAAAAGAATTTCATGGTGAAATATGCCCAGGTATTGTAATGGGGACGAGAATGACGATGGCGGGTTTACGAGAGCTGGGTATGGATCCTCTCACTAAACAGCGGGATCTGCTCGTATATGTGGAAATTGATCGCTGTGCTACTGACGCAATTCAGGCAATTACCGGAGTATCACTCGGACATCGATCCCTGAAACATATGAACTATGGAAAATTTGCTGCAACATTTGTTGACACGAAGAACAACAAAGCGGTTCGTATCACGGCTCTTCCCAAAAAACCCGACCAGCCCCAGGATATGAAGGAAGTAGCGAAAATGGTCTGCAATGCCCCGGAGGATGAGCTTTTTCAGATTCAGCAGGTAACTGTCTCAATTCCCCCAGAGGATTTACCCGGTTTCCCCACCCATAAAGATACTTGCAGCAGATGTGGGGAACAAATTATGGATCGAAAAGAAGTAATTATTGAGGGAATTGCCGTTTGTAAAAACTGTGCACTGGGTTCATATTATACTCTAATCTCACCTTAACCATTTACTCTTTTTTCCACCAAATTTTTGCCCGGGGAGAATTATTCCGCATAACCATGATCCCATCTTCATTTTGAAGTTTTGATTCCAGATAGGTTCGAAGGATGCCATATTGTTCAGGTGTCTCAAGATTGAGTCCTGCTCCTTGATCATTTACCGCTTCATCTATGCAGGTAAATCGTTGAACCTGTTCTTCTTTGGTAATTTCTACATTGGCATAAATACCGATCTGATGAAGAAGGTTAAAGATAATATTCGGTTTTTGATATTGTTTAATTGGAATGCCATAGAGCTCTTCCCAGATTGGTCCATAATTTTTCTGCCAGGGGGAAATCATATCAGCAAACCAGAAAATATACACATAGGTGCTTGAGACAGCGTTCATCTTGAGAAGACCCTCTCGAAGATCGGGAAATCCCAAAGAATAGGAAGCAACTACGACATCATACGGGGGTTTGAGATCCTGTTCAATGTTTACATCTTCCCAAAGTTTCGGAACAATCGTAATATTTGTTATTCCCAGCTCTTCTCGTGTTTCATTAAGACAAAACCGCATGCATTCTGATGGTTCTACAGCGGTCACATGGTTAACCATACCTGCCAGAGGAAGAGCCAGTGTCCCAGGTCCCGCTCCTATATCCAGAACTCGTGAATCAGGGGTAATGTGCATGCCCTGAATTCGTGCCCGGGAACCTTCCCAGTTGTTTTCTCGTATAGATCTACTGAATTTTCGACATCGATCAGGGTCTGACCATCGATCGGTGCAGGTAAGAAACCCTTTCTTTTTTCCTGAAGGAGATTCAGGTTTTTTCCATGCTTCATTCCAATCAATTTCATTAACATCAATCATAAGTAAATTATTAGAATGCAATTGGCTATTAAGTATATGAATTTTTTTTCATGTTCTTTACGAACATGATGTATTACTCGCCTTTTCCCAACTTCCCCAAGTGGATTATCGAGTAAATACGACGAAATGAAAAGAGGTAATATTAGTTACCAAATCGTCAAGACCTCCAGTATGTCGGTTGAAAGCATTGCTTAATCTTCCGAAAAATCACGCCACGTATGGATATCTAATGAAGAATCCCACCACTATAACCAGCAGGAACATCACGAGTGAGTAAACATGAAGCACCCTTTTCTGGCATTATCTGTAAAGTAAACGTTTCTCCTGCTATTGGACGATTTCCAGATGGAATCGGTATTCCACTAACAAAACGTTTTTGTTTATCAGTGAGAATACCGGAAAGTCCATGTTGCAACTCAACAGGAGACTGACCTTTAATGTTCCAGACTAACTTTAATTTGGATAAATCCTGCGGATTACCCCCTTCAGGGACCGCGAGTGTCATCCCAATCGTGTCAATACCATTCGTATAGGTGCCATAAATGTACCCCTCCATCACCAGGTTAGACATACTCTGTTTGACTGCCCCATGAGTCGAACCTGATGCTGTCTCACTTGCATACATTCCAGAGCCCAAAGCCGAATACGAAAAAATTGTAGCAACCACAATAAATGCGATGAGCACTATCGCTGCTTCTAATCCGGAAAAAGCACTGTCAACATTGTGACGCATAAAAACCCCAATGAGTATTTATAAATAGTATATATAAATCATTTGAATTGATTTCATCCGATATGAATAAAAGATGCAGTCAGGCAGAGATACCATAGAGAGCACATTTCAGATCTGTTGAAATCGTCCAATTCGAGAAACCATTTGGTTTGGATATTGAGGGAAAAAACAACAGAAACGCGTTTGGAGGATTTTAACGGTGCCAGATTTTCAAAGACAATGCTATCATTTTCAAATATCGCAACTCATAAGAAAAATAATATGAATATAGGACAATAGTTTACTAATTTAAGTAAATTTTTCTATGAGAATAGTATGACAGTTCAAACACCCTCCCTCTCTGAAAGAAGCGATTTGATTCTGAAAGGAACTTTAGATCTCTTACAATCCCGCCTTCCAGTTTCGTTCTCCGATATTACGATAGAACGAGTGGTAGTCGGAGTTTTTTTTACCGGGGTAAAATTGAGCAATGGATATGGAGGGATCTGTTTTACTCCGGTGGACCTGATTCCACAGGCTGTCTGTTGCACAACCTCAGCAAGTGCTATGCCCTACTGTGGAAAGATGCACGGTGTTACATTAGATGAAATTCTTTCTCACATATCCTCTCCTTCGCCTCTCGTAAGGGCAGTGATGATTAGTATTGTAAATGCATTATCAGCCTGGAACATTGATATCATCCCCGATAATCCATATAACATTGAATACGATAAGGATGCCTTTGATCTTGTGGATGAGATTGACCCTGCTCTCCCAGTGGTTGTTGTGGGGGCACTCTGGCCTGTCATTCACCGGTTAAAACAGAGAAATGCCTCTTATCGAATTTTTGAGATGAACAGAGAAGCACTGAGAGAAGATGAACTTCCCTATTTCGTCCCTCATGAAGAGCAGGACATTGTGCTTGCATCTGCCGGATGTGTTGTCATGACCGGAGCAACTCTTGTAACCAGTACCCTGGAGTCATTATTATCCCGGATTCCAAAAGGAGTACCTATCATAATCGGGGGTCCCACGGTGAGCATGATTCCGGATGTTCTATTTGAATGGGGGGTGACAGCTATTGGGGGAGACATTGTTACCCATCCGGATCATCTGCTCACTACCATTATGGAAGGAGGTTCTGGGTACCATTTCTTTGGGACATCGGCGAAGAAGATCGTTATGAGACGCCAATAATCCGGATTATTCGAAAAGTGGAGATATGAATAACCTGCATGATAAACAAGGTCGATATGCGGTACTTTCTAAAGATGCAGATTATTTTTCCCGGATCATGCAGATCGAAGAATATGCAATCCAGTTACTCCCCTTTATCCCCCGAGGTCTCCCAGTTTACCAATCGCACGGTATTTCTCATTCTTTAACAATTATTCATAATCTCACCGGTGTGATTCATTCTTCAAAGTTACAAGTAACAATACCAGAAGTTTTCCTTCTCTTTGTCGCTTCATGGTTTCATGATATTGGATATCTCCATCCGGATTCCATAATAAACCGAAAAAATCATCCCACCTTATCGGCCGGGATGATCCATACAGACCCTCGTATTCAAGAGCTCATCCAAACTGAAGAGTTTCCTCTTCTCGATACTATCATCAGATACCATGCGAGTCATGAAGATCTTCTCCGAATTCAAGAATCCTCTCCCCTGGTTCGCAAGACCCTTATTTCTGCCTTATTCAGACTTGCTGATGCAATGGATATCGGGACGGATCGGTGTCCGCCAGAGGTCTATCATCTGATTAAAGACGGGCTTGATGACCATCATCACAGCCATTGGTTGGCTCATCATAATGTACTGGGAGTAACTTTCACTTACCCTCTAATTATCATCCGGGTGCGGAACTATGATTATCCGGTTTTTCGTGAAAGAATAATACCTCATCTGAAAGATGATTGTGATTCGTGCAATCAAATTCTTATTCGATATGGAATACCACCATTTCAGTTGTCCTTTCAGGTTTGTGAACCAGATATCAGATCTGAACGAGAATAGAGGATAGTTGTGATCGAGAGTTCTCCTGTATGATACGCTTGGATAATATTCCAGTGAAGAAGAGAAGAAAGGTATTCCTATTCCTATGAAAAAAGCATAGAATGGAGAAATTCCCCATCAATCCACTTATATTTATACTCACGAAAGAAGGGAGACATGAGATGTCAGGGAAGATAAAAAGGGAATCCTTCAAGAATATCATTTGAACAAATGAAGAGGGAATGGGAAAAATGAAGGGTGTTTATTCGATCATAATTCCACAATTGGTACACCGATGGGCGGGATCAGCAAACTGCCGTAGAATCTGATCTACTATCGATTCAGCCGGACAGAGACATCCAGGACGGTATCTTATTGGTATACAGACTTTTCTTCCAGCAACTTCGATGAATTCTACCCGAACATCTACATTGTAGGTTGCCTGGAGAGCCTCGCTGGTAATAACCGAATCAGCCGATCCAATGGTTGAAAATGCCCCTTTGCGCATAATGCCAACCTGATCAGATACGATAAAGGCATGATCCGGAAAATGAGAGGTCATAATAATGGATATCCCCCGGTCTCGAAGGCGTTCTATAAGAGATAGCACCTGCATCTGGTTTCCAAAATCCAGGTGAGAAGTAGGCTCATCAAGGAGTAAAATTTTTGGTTGCTGGGCGAGAGCCCTTGCAATGAGTGCAAGTTGATGTTCTCCACCACTTACTTCATTGACAGGTTTTTCCATGAGATGGGAAACGCCTACCTCCTGAATCGCTTCAACAGCGATCCGGAAGTCCTCACTTGAAGGAGAAGAAAATGCAGAAATGTAAGGTGCCCGGCCCATTACTACATATTCAAGAATAGTATAGGGAAATGCTACATCATACCCCTGGGGAACAAACGCCATTTTCTGAGAGAGATCCTGGCGATCCATCTTGCGGATATCTGTTCCATTCAGTCTGACTGAACCATCATTGAGATCAAGGAGATCAATCAGACATCGAAGTAACGTAGACTTACCGGTTCCATTTGGTCCCAGGATACAAAACAATTCCCCAGGTTTGAGGGTGAAAGAAACTTTATCAAAGATATTTCGTTTTTTGTCCCATGAGAACCGAAGCTCATGAGCACTCAGAGTTATGCCCATCCGGTTTTCCTCCTCCAGAGCAGATATGCAAAGAACGGAGCACCCAGGAGTGCGGTAAGGATGCCAAGGGGAATTTCTGTAGTAATAAGAGTCCGGGAAAGATCATCCATAATGAGCAGATAAGATGCCCCCATAACCACTGTCATCGGGAGTAATTTCCGATAATCCGGGCCGGTAATCATCCTCCCTAAATGAGGAACAACAAGGCCCACCCATCCGATAATTCCACTGATACAAACGGCAGCCGCGGTCAAGAGGGTTGCACAGAGGATGATTATCCGGGTGATCTGTTTCATGTCAACGCCAAGAGTCCGTGCTTCATCTGCACCCAGTGCGAGAAGATTGATTCGCCATCGGATGAGGAGTAATACCCCTCCCCCGAGGAGCATAGCCGGGGCAATTGCCATGAGATCACTATACCGAACCGAAGAGAGACTACCCATGAGCCAAAATACGATGGTTGGAAGTTTTTCAAAGGGATCAGCAACATATTTGGTGATTGAGAGGAGAGCACCAAAAAATGATGAAACAATTACTCCGGAGAGAACAAGAACCAGAATCTGTCCGGATTTATAGAGTCTGCTTAAGAGGTAGGTACAGAGAACTGCCATTATTCCTCCTGCGAATGCACAGACCTGGATTCCCCAGGAGGAAGATGAGAGGAGGATGGCAATCGCTGCCCCAAATCCCGCTCCGGATGATACACCCAGGATATCAGGAGATACCAGAGGATTTTTAAAAAGGCCCTGATATGAAGCGCCTGCCATAGAGAGAGCTGCACCTACCATCACTGCACCGATGATGCGAGGAAGGCGAACCTGAAAGATGATCGTCTCTTCAGCACTACTCCAGGTATGCTCCATCGGGATGAGAGGAGAGAAAAGGATGCGAAGGACATTTCCCGGCTCTACTTCAAATCTTCCGATAAAGAGGGACCAGATAATAATTACCAGCGGAAGAAGGTAAAATATGAGTGATAACGGTAATGAAAGATTCATCTTCCGGGTAATCCGGGACACTTCATCAGTATTCATGGACGGATTTATCCGTTCATCAATAAGTGAGTCAGATTCAACCGGGGATGATTGCGGCGAGTTATTCATTCCTACTCCGTGTTTGCTGATGAGGTGATACCAAATGATATCTCCTGATCTGAGTTACCAGATAAGTTCTCTAAAACATGTTAATTATGTGTTTTGATTTAGTAATTCATATGACCTGATTTCCCGAGGTTAATATGAGATGCAAGATGATACAAGATCAGTAAAAGTACCTAAAGACGTATTCTGAAATTACATCGGCTAATTTATCAAAAGGGAGAATCCTCCCGAGATTTAACAAAAATGCAGATATTACCGATGTATATAAGACCAAATACCCAATGGGGAAAAAAGTAATCTTATCCAATCAAAAGTGCATGGGTCTGTGAGAATCGATGAAAAGAGGGTGAATGCTTATCGGGAAGTTATCTGGAGGGACTTCTCTATTGGTGAAAGGTAAGCATTCCCATTATTCATTTACACCGTACTAAACTTGTAATCTTTCAGAGTGGTCTTACCCTGTTCGGATTTGAGTAGATCGATGTATTCCTTCGCAAGATCCTTATGAGGTGATTCACTGATGATTCCTGCACTATAAGAGGCAACAACATTATACTTATCAGGAATCTCAATGACGTTAATCTGATCCGCTAAGCCCTTCGTTACATCAGAGAAGTAGGTGACGCCTGCATCAGCGGCTCCAAGTGCTACCTTTGAGGTTGCTCCAGCAACATTGGTCTCTTCAGAGATGATATTTCTCTTAAATCTCTTCACAAATACCGGACCATAATCGACATCATTGGATAATTTCGTAAGCATCTGCTCGGTGTACTTGCGGACAGGAACGGTAGATACTTCACTTACAATCTTAACCCCGGTTTTCCCAAGGTCTGCAAGTCCGGTAATTCCTTTTGGATTATCAGCAGGCACAATAACTGCCAGTTTGTTGGTTGCATAGGGAGTTACGCTGGAATTATCGAGTAATTTTGCTTTCACCAGGTTCTGAATGTTCTGATCACTTGCCGGGAGGAAGAGATCTGCTGGAGCTCCTTCTTTGATCTGGGTTTCCAGAGTTCCGGAACTGTCAAAATTTGTCATGACATGTACTCCGGGATGGGCAGCCTCAAACACTTTGTTCAGATCCACAATAGCGCCGGTAAGGGAAGCGGCGGCGAACACATCAAGTTCAGTGGCATTGGTTCCGGCAGCAGCAACACACGAAACCTGCATTGCAAGCAGGAGGAGAATAATCCCCAGTGTCAGGTAGGAAAAAACTTTCTTCATTGATTACCTCAGTAATACTCCACAAGGTGAGTGAAATAAAGATATAAATTTTTACTTATCGGAGATATAACTCTAATTCAATTACCAAATAGCGTGAAAATCCATTAGCCTTATCCAATACAGGAATTTGAACCACTCTTCTTCTCCAAGAGGAGGAAACCAGTCATTTGGTTGATAAAATAGAGATACAACGAAATATTGCTTAAGTTTTTTTATCTTAAGGCATGACGAAAAAGGATCTGGTATGGATTGGATCGCGAATTACCAGTTCCTTTTCATCCCGGGGTGTTTGACGACTTCATTGTGGACCAATGTATGGACAAATCATTCATTAGTGAAGAAATAGTTTACACTCTGGCTCATCTTCAATAATGACTGATCCGGGACAATACATATTTTATTAACTTCATATATTTACTTTCCGAATTCAATCAAGTGAATTCGCATAGATGAAGACCAAATTATTCCCTAAATAAGGTAATAACGTAAAAGTTAATAATAGATAGTAGGAAATAGTGTAGTGTTAACTATGTGTGTGGGAAATGCATGTGGCGGGATGAGCGTCACAACGATTTATCCGGCATCTCATGGGGATCCAGGATTTCTCATGTTTGCCGTTGTTGGAATTATGATCTCAGTTATACTGGTAGTAATGGCTAAACGGTATAATACCTCATCAGGGCGGAGGGTTCCAGCTTGTTTCGGAATTTTCTCATAATTGGAATAATTGCTCTCAGTATCCTAAGTTCTGTAGTAATCGCAGATTCTGTTTCATCACCCGGAGGGGATTCTGCCACTCTGAACATTCTGATTCCGTATGATCAGTCATTGAACAAAGGATTACAATCCATAGCAAAAGAATATGGAAAAGATCATAACACGATCATTAACATTGTAACCGTGAAAGGGCGGAAAAAAATCATTGAAGAGATCACCAAAGGAAATACTTCTGCAGATCTCGTTATTATTGAAAAGGAATATCCCCTCTTTAATCTGACCGGATTAAAGACTCTGGAGAAGAAAGATCTTGTAGAGAAGAGTGAAAAGGTTTCAAGTGCTGAAGCAGATCTGATCGTATCTCCGCAAAGTTCGATCAGTTCCCTCACTCAACTGAATGGAACTACCTTCGCTGCAGTGGATCTCGTGAATTACCATATGCCGGGAGGATGCCTTGCAAATTCGGTTATGGACGTTATGCCTGCAAAACCTATTGTGGTGAATCAATCAGGGATTGATACTATCTATGTGGCTGTAGCAAATTCATCTGCAGATGCAACAGTACTATGGAAATCAGACTATATAGCCCAGAAGAAAAATCATGGAGAATTAAAAGCCATTCCTATTCCAGAGTACGGAATGGATAATTACATCGTAACGTTAAAAAATTCTTCAAACCCAACCGAAGCTGCTTCATTCATGGACTTTGTTATCTCTCATAAAGAGGAATTATCTGAATAAATTCAGAAATCCCTTTATTTATTGAGATGCAGATGGTTTCCACTTCTGATGAGATCTCGCCAGGAGGTCCATTGTTCATCCATCCATTGAATATAGGTCATCGCCTCCTTCTCTTGTTCATCAGGTTCAACGATTCCTGCAACACCTCCATCCCGAAAAAAGAGACGTCTTGATCCCATAAGTGCAAGAACTGGATCGTGAGTTGCGATAAAGGTAATTTTCCCTTCTTGTACTAAGAGATCAAGTGCCTTTTTCCGGTTTACTCCGGCATTTTCGATTTCATCAATTAAAACCACCGGAGAGGGACAGAGAAGGGCGGTATCTGCTATCATCAAAGCTCGCGACTGGCCTCCACTGAGCTGGGTAAGAGAAGTATCAGGTGAGAATCTTTCTCCAGAGAGATCATTCGCAGTACACAGAATATTCTCAACGATGGTATCTGAATCCTGAATTAATCTGGATTCTGCATGAAGTGAGATAAATTCCCGAACACTTAAATCTACAACAAAATTCATCTGCTGAGATAACTGGGCCACTATGCCAAGTGCACTCGAACGAATGAATGATGAGGGTTTTTTATTGTTTATCAGGATATATCTGCCTGAAGGAGTATCCCCTTGTGCAAGACATTCGATATCACCAAGCATTCGGCTTTTTCCAGACCCGGTAGGCCCTACCAGACAGATGATATCTCCTGCATTACAGGTGATGATATGAGGTTCTGATTCTCTGGATTTACTTTTTCCTCCAATTATCGTTATATTTTCAAGCGTAGAGAGCATTTCAGAAGTCGAAAAGTATTCAGCTGATTCTGGTAAGACTAAATCAGGTTTTGAGTAAGAGTTCATAATTCCATCCGTTTTACATTACCCATCTGGTAATCTCTGCCAATACGGGTCTCCCCAAGACAGTATGAGCAGAGAGCTGCAGGCATGGCAAATCGTAAAGAAGTATCTTTTACCGAACATACATCTGATATATCTGCACATTTCTGAACAAGTGGTAAAATTCCCTGACCTGTCAGACCGTTTACTCTACCAATCATAGCAGAGGGATTGGCCCGGCCTACCCTGAAGGAAAATACCTCACGCTCTGCTTGTGAAACGATGTCACCTTTTGTGATTAACACCATATCTGCGAGTTTGAGCATTGGACCGATTTTTTTGGGAGTATTCATCCCGCTGAGAACATCAATCACACATACCCCGAAAATTCCCCGGATATGGGGCGAGCATCGGCTACATAATCCTGCACTCTCGGTTATCAGGAGATCAAAGCCTTGATTTTTCCCCCAGATAAGACAATCTTCAATATTGGCTACAAAAAAATGATCCGGACAGAGATTTCCTGCAAGACCAACCCGGATAGGAATACCTGCTTTTTGATAGATCTCTTCATCTCCTGGCGAGATACAATCAAATTTAATTACTCCAGCAGAGACACCATCTTTTTGTAGTTCCCGGACCAGGTGGAGAATTACCGAGGTTTTTCCTGAGGATGGCGGGCCGGCAACGGTCATGAGTTTCATGGACTTTTTCCGTAAAATAGCCGGGTAAATTCTGAAGAAACCAGATCAATCTCAGCTCCGAGATCGTGTGAATGAATATAATCCCAACCAAGCCAATGAAAAGATGAGTCAGGGTCCACACAAGGGGGAACTCCGGTCATACTTGGAAATGAGGCATTTGTAAAGAGCGAACCTGTTTCCTTACCAGCAAGGAAGGAGATAAGGGGATCGAGTTCAGCGGGGTGCTCCTTTTTCACGATCATCGTAACCGGACTTACTATCGGTCCTTCTTCTGGCCAGATTATTGATACATCTGGAGATGTTTCTGCTAATTTTGCAAAAAACAGGGGAAGAATTGAGATTGGGGGAGAAGGATTACGCTTGAATTTCGCTGCCTTTACCATTTCTGATGGGTGTGAACCAGTCCTTACTGTCTTTGCGAATTGTCGGACTCCTGGCATCCCATATTCTGCATATATGGAGAGAAGAACGGTTTCACAAAAAAACCCATCCTGCCCTCTTACCGTTAGACTGTTTTCATACTCAGGTTTGAGCAGATCACTCCACCGCTCGGGAACCGGAAGATCTCCAAGTTTTCTATGATCGACCATCAGGACTTCAATATTGGCCCCTAACACTGCATACTGATGCTCTGGATCCTGAATATCCAGGTTTTGGTACGGAGAGCAACATGATTCCATCGGATCCATGAATAAGTTCTTTTTTCGAAATTTATCAAAAAAATCTTTAAAATAATATCCATTCAATCCAGGAGAGATTACAATATCCGGCATCTGTGAGATATCAGTAAAACGTCTGACATGTTCATAATAGGATAATTGATTATTCGCATTTGATTCAAGAAGATAGGTAAAAGGAGGGGCACTATCCCATGTCCGGGATAACAGATCCGCAAATGCAGAGTCAAATGGTACTTTAATAGGACAGGGGAGTAATGCCAGGAAATTGATCCCCTGTTGATTATATCCACGTTCAGAGAGACTTTGGGATGTTTCCAGAGTTGGATCAGGAATCTGTTCCTCTAATAATGTAATAAACCCTGTTTTGTCTATCTGATGAACCTTGAGAAAGGCCCCTAGATGAAGCGATGCTTCCGATCCAAGTTCATCGATTTCCATTCCATAATGTCGGAAAACTTTACGAGTTTCTGGATATCTGTTCAATATATCACTAACCGGAGTATCCGGGGTAATACGGTGATTTGTTGAAGATAAAGAAGACGGTTCCATAATTCTCACACCGAGATAATTATTTAGACATATAACTATGAAATGTTAATTAATTAAATAATTTAACATTATGTCTTTCTCTATTTTTTCTTTTTAATTGTTACAACTTTCGATATCGAATCTAAATTCAAGGCTTTTTACTAATTATCAGACGATTCGCGCAATGCTTGGTATTGAGAGATACCATGAGAAAAACGATGTCCTTATCAGAGAATAGCAAAACGATCTTCAATTGTGTTTTCACATCCTGGAAACTAATGATACATGAGAGAAATCAACATGCTTGTATGAAGTAATTTAAATCTCCAACAGTGATTTATGCCAAAAGTTCATGTACACTGTGATTTACTCAGACATCCGAGGAGTTACTCATTCTAAAAGAACAAACAACCTAACTTGAACATCGGTGAAAATGGTTTTTCATGTAAAATTTTGAATGTACCATTTACCCGGGTTAATCAATGGCAATAGCTCCAAAGTTTCGATAATCTTCTCTTTGGTAACTGAGATCTGTGAGATCCGGTGCTTTCATATCTGTCTTGAGTTCATCAGGCCTCCCGGACCATATCACTTTTCCCTGCTGAAGAACCATCACCCGGTCTCCAATAATCATCGCATCCTTAAGGGAGTGAGTAACAAGTATGGATGGTTGATTACTTTTCACCAGTTGTTCTCGCAATTCAACTCGAATTTTTTCACGGGTCCCTTGATCCAGAGCAGTGAGGGGTTCATCAAGCAGGAGGAGGTGAGGCTCAATAATTAGTGCTCTTGCGAGAGCTACTCGTTGTCTCTGGCCTCCGGAGAGATTAGTGACCCGTTCATGTTTAAAATGGGCCATTTCCAGGCCCTCAAGAATCTGATCAATCCTAACTCCAATCTGATCCCGGGGGAATTTTCGCATCTTTAGTCCGAATGCGATATTTTCAAACACCGTCATGTGAGGAAATAGTGCATAATTCTGAAAGACATACCCAATATTTCGATCTTCAGGCAAGAGAGAGAAATTCGCTTCACTTTGAAATAATGTTCTTGAATTTAAAGTGATCTCTCCTTGATCAGGGATAAGAAGACCTGCAAGCAGGTTGAGTATCGTTGATTTCCCAGAACCATTCTCTCCCAGAAGAACCAGAACTTCCCCTGCTTTGACTTCAAATTCTATCTTCATGTCGTAATCACGAAGATTTTTACTTAGTTTTGCTTTCAGCATCAGAGATCCCTCTTTGAGAGAACACGAATAATGAGTAATATGATACAGGATATCCCAATTAGTACTAATGACAGGGCAATCGATGCGGTTAGATCACTTTGCATCATCCCATATATTGCAAGAGGCATCGTCTGGGTTTTTCCCGGGAGATTCCCGGCAACCATGATGGTTGCTCCAAACTCTCCTATCGCCCTGGCAAATCCGAGAATTACTCCTGAAATCAGACCAGTCCAGGCAAGAGGAATGGTTACTCTCATAAAAGTAGACAATGGCGTTCCCCCAAGGGTCCGGGCAGCAGATTCGTAAACCGGATCTACCATGGAAAAAGCACTTTTTGCCTGCCTGATGTACAGGGGTCCTGCGACAAAAACCTGAGCGAGAATTACTGCGAAAGTTGTAAAGATGATAGATATTCCTGCGTCATTGAGATAACCTCCAATCAGGCCATGTCTTCCAAAAAGTACTAACAGGGCAAGACCTGCCACTGAAGGAGGGAGTACCATAGGGAGATCAAGCAAGGTTTCCACAAAGGTTCGACCCGGATAGTCAATCCGGGCATTCAGGTACGCAAGTGGTGTTCCAAATACCACAATGATTATTGTTGCCGTGAACGCAGTGAGAAGAGAGAGGATGATAGCATTTTGCACATCCGGTTCTAATATTGCAGAAATAAATTCATCCGGAGTTATTCGGAGAACAAGAGAAAGCAGAGGCAGAGTAAAAAAGAGAATGGTGATGAAAATTATCAGGCCGAAGATTAGTTGAATGAGGGAAAATCTATTCTTGCCCAGTTCTCCCTGGCCTGATTTCATGAAATCCTATTATACTGGATTGAACTTATAATCTTTCTGATACAACGTCTTCTCTAAAACCTGATTTATGAAGGGTTGTTTCCCTGCTATATACTCATCAATATCATGAGGATGTATTTTCGCTAAATTCTTTTTTACCCGTTCATATTCATGAGCAACATCAGGATGGGCCCGGAGATAATCTCTGAATGCGATGTGTTCCAGATATCCTTTCCCATCTTTCGGACAGACATAGAGATGATAGGGCATACAATCATCATCATAACGTCTTCTAAATGCTTCTCTCCCTTCTACACCAAGATTTCCTTCATAGTCAAACCCTGCTTTGTCCAATCGATCAATTATCGCGGGGAGGCAGGTCATATCCTCAATAACAACATCAATATCGATGATCGGTTTTGCCGCAAGTCCGGGAATCGAAGTGCTCCCGACATGCTCAATACCGAGAAACAGATCGCCGATATATGCAGATATCATGGTAGCAATCTTTTCAAACTCTCCGACCCATTCTGAATCAGCAGGAGCTATGGTGATTGTTCTCATTTTCTGAAGATATCACCTAAATAACTATGTTTCCATAACCTCTAAAAAACCATCGAGAATGTTTCTCTCCATTAAACAGAGAGGAAGAAAAACGATTCCACGATTATCTACAAAACTCAGTGCAAACCCATAAGATTGATCCCTAATGAACCTATTTCACCATTTTACCCGAGGGCAATATGATTAAATTTTTTGCGGAAAAATCCAGCTATTATGCGAAGTATCGACAGGGATATCCCAAAGAAATGTTTGAAACGATAGTTTCCCAATTTGATCTCACCTCCAGGTCAGAAATACTGGATCTTGGCTGTGGAACGGGAAACATAGCAATTCCACTAGCGAAACGGGGTTTTTGTGTCCATGCAATTGATCCTGATTCCGAGATGATAGCCGAAGGAAAGCAAGTAGAGGAGAAAGAACTACTACAATGTCCGATTACATGGATGATCGGATCTGACAATACTGTAAGGGATATGGGATTGCCCCAACTTCAGCTCTGTACGATGGGATTGAGTTTTCACTGGATGAATCAGGATGCACTCCTCTGCATCCTTGATGAAATGATAGAACAGGGAGGAGGAATAGCCTGTATCAACCGAAGTGATTGTTTTAGTCTTTATCCTATTCATACAAAGAAATGGAGTAACATCGTCAATCAAGTGATCCAGGAGATGATGGGTGAATCCTGGGATTATTCCGGACGTACTGGAATCAGACATGGAGAGAGGCATGAAGTCATCTTTTCTCGTTCTTCATTTCCGGTTTTGAAGGAATATACATATTGTGTTCATGAAAACCTCTCCATTGATGAGATTATCGGTTTACTGTTGAGCCATTCATACGTACATCCAGTTTTGCTGAGAGAGCGAAATCAGGATCTTCGAAATCGTATTACCGAGCGACTTCTTGCACATGAACCTTCAGGAAGGTTTGTCAATGAGGCTACTATTCAACTGCTTGTCGCAAAGCGGGAATAGTTGGAGAGTAATCTGATATGAAAAGAAGAAGTGAGAAGTCCAATTCTTTGTCGTATGGTTAGATTTTCTCGTTTTTATTGTTAAGTTCTCTTCGTGCTTCACGGGTAACTTTCCTGATAAACTCTGTCTTGCCGTGCGTGTATGCTTCCCTATCAAATTCATACTGCTCCCGCATCTGAAGTTTTAAGGCAGCATATTGATCAGCAACCTCTGGATGGAGAATCAGGTAATTACGGAAATATAATTCATCCCAGTCGCCGCTATACCGGACATGCACATGATAGGCTTGTCCGGAGAATCCATCCGGGCCATACCCCTTCATGAACATCATGTGAGGAGCTGGACTTCGTGGCTGGGGGTCGTAGATGTATCCTAAATCTGCAAAATTTCGAATCAGGTTCTCTTTGTCAAATTCTTCATGTACTTCAAGCAGGATATCTATCGTTGGTTTAGCGATGATACCAGGAACAGAAGTGCTGCCGTAATGTGAGATTCTTGCAATATTGTGGACACCGATTTTCTGATCAATGAGCGTCTTCTCGGTAGCATAACACTCTGGCCAAGCGGTATTATATTCAGTGAGAATGATCGGGTAAAGCCTACCAAGCTCCTGAAAACTCAATTCATCTGCTTTTTTTCTCATGTTGGTCCTTGCGAAATTAATCTGGAGAAATGTTCTCCTGATCTTCTTTAAGGGACGGTGTTATTTTTCTCATCCCTGCCTTCATTACCAGAAACGACGGGATCCTCTGATGACAGAGAAGACATGGATCAGATTCATCTGTACTCAGAACAGGGATTGGTTCTTCTAATGAGAGAACACAGATACCACACTTCTCTAATACATTGAAATATGATGAGAGAGGCCGGTGGAAATGAAGAGTTTTACCCCAGAAATGTAAGAGTTCACATTTTTCCTGGAGATATTCTCCTACCTTTTTATAGGCTCTGGGGGTTGATTCTTCTCTAGCCCATTCGCTAGAGAAGAATGCAGGATGAGTGATTGAAATGATAATCAATCCATCATTTCTTAGTATCCGGGCAAATTCTTTGATACAATTCTCAATTTCAGGGAGGTCCATCAGAACCATAGAACTCACGATGATATCCACGGAGCTGCTTTTTTGATTGAGGGGCTTTGTCAGATTCATGACTGTATAAGTGACAGAAGGGTGGGAATTGTCTCTTTGAGCCAGTCGGATCATTTCAGAAGAACCATCGATTCCAATTACTGTTGCCCCTATAGAAGCGAGTTTTTTCGCATATGCTCCATTTCCACAACCGGCATCAAGAATTACTTTATTGCGTACATCTCCTATCATAGTATCGATTACCGGAATACAGAGAGCATCATGAAAGGATTTGCCAGAGGATTGATCTCCGGTGTACCGGTTCGCTACCTGATCCCAGAGATGGAGTGAATCTGACAAGATAGTCGGATTTTTCCCTGGAACGTGTTCAATTGTCATCGTATCACTCACACAGTTTTTTTTCAGGAGTATTCATTACAGCAATGAGGATCATCCTCTTTGACTCTCCATCAAAGGGCATCCCATCCCAGTTTCCATACATATTCCGGAGAGTAAAACCCACCTTATTCAGGAGACTGATAATCTCTGTAGGATTGTAAAGCCGGAGGAAAAACGGAGAATCCCTTCGTTTCCCATTCCGGATAATTATTCGTGAGTTGTACAATCGTCCAGTCATCGGATCAAACCGATTCCTGTCGATCATCAGGTCACTATTCTTTTCACGAACGAAATATCGGGGATAATCTTTCAAAAATACATCCCGGTTGAGAATATCAAGGCAGAAGGATCCTCCCGGTTTGAGTGAAGCAGCCACATTGCCCAGAACCCTCTCATTATCTTCATCAGAATGGTACCCAAAAGAGCTAAATAAATGAATGATATGATCATACCCGTGGGAAAAACAGTACTCTCTTACATCCGCACCGATATACTCTACTGATGCACCAATTTTTTTGGTTTCTTCCCGGGCAATATCGAGAAAATCCAGATTACTGTCCACACCGGTGACTACATGTCCATACCCTGCAAGTTTATTTGCATGCCTGCCATGGCCACAGGCAAGGTCAAGAATTCTTCCCGGTTTATCCAGGGGTAACTCCCGGATAAGAAAGTCTACCTCTTCCTGAGTATATTCCTCCTTTAAGGTGTCCTGATAAAAATACAGATAGTCTTCTGCCTGAAAGACTGAAGATAAGTCTTCATCAAAAATGTCTTTTGATGGAATGGGTAATGCTATTTTTTTCATGATATCTTTTTCGATTTCACTATTTACCCGGTATCATGATTCACTCATCAGAACACTGAATTCTCGGCAATAACTGAATCTAGATGTTTCTTCTCTTCCTCAAGGGAATACTGAAATAATTCCGGGTGTAGAAGATTGGCCACATCCATAAGGCTGATTGTCCAACCAAGAGGCCCTGAGATATACCTACTATCCATAATCCTCACCTTCCTATGGGAAATGGCAGAGCACGTAATGTTCAGTTCATGACAAATACGAAAAAAGTCCTCAGAAGAAGGAGCGAAGTTTCCAGCAACCAGGATAATATCAGGGTCAAGGGTATTGAAAGCTTCAACCGTATATTCTGCATTCACACTTTCCTGAAAATCCTGCTCTCTATTCAGGCTGAATCCGCCAGCCATTTCAACAAGAGTATTTCCAAATTTAGGAGCGTATAATGGGATGAGCGGGTGGCATAATACCGCTAATACCCGTGGTTTATCAAGGCCGGCTGTTTTCTTTCCAACGTCAGATACGATAGATAATGCATATCTGAGAACACGTTCTGCCTGTATCTCCCTTCGGGTCAGGGATCCGATATACCGGATCATTTCAGTAAATGTCTCAACGGAATCCTTCTGATCCTGAAGATATGTGAGATATCCATTGCTGATCACCAAATTGCAGACCCGGTCTACCTCCTGTGAATCAGTTATCCCGAGGATCTCAAGGAACGATGCAATGACCTTTACTCCCATAATTGAGCGGTAACCACCCAGGATACGGGTACCTCCTTGGGGAACAGGGGTAATCTCCCCTTTACAAGGAAACTGATATCCACAGCTGCAGATCCCATCTGGAAGACAGAAAAGAGCCCGGGCTGCCATAGGACCAAAAAAAACCCGGTGAATAATGGTATTCCCACAATTGGGACACCGGGAGTCGAGATCACTGGTTGCCGGAGTATTAAACAGATATACGTGATCAAGATTCTGGCGAAGTTTCTCACAGAGCTCTTCGCCCTGTCCCTTACTTGGTTCAAGATGGGTAAGGTTCTCATGAGTTCCTACAAATCGCATCACCTGGAATGGAATGGTCGGTGAGATCTCCTGAATCCATTCAGAAGCTCCGATTACCTCCTCTTCTCTTCCGGAAATATACATGACAGAGACTTCTACAAACACTCCGGCCTTATACAGGGCCCTGATATTCCGGTACACCGGATCACCGGATGCAACCCCGCATTCCTGATATCGTCCATCTGAGTATCCTTTCAGACCGATATTAACAAAATCCAGGCAGGGTATCAAAAGATTCAGTGTCTCCTTTGTCATATAGCCATTACTGGAGCATCCTACCAGGAAGCCATTATCTTTCGCTTTTCTGGCTACCCGAAGGAACGTCGGCAGAGAAACCGTAGGTTCATTCAGACAGAAGGTGATGCCTCTGCACTCATGTTCCCGGGCTATGTCAAGGATCTCATCCGGGGTATAAGGGGTGAGAACTTCATGAAGATTTCCCGACCTTGTGGTTTGAAATTCAGAGATACATCCTTCACAAGCAAAATTGCATCCGATAGTACTGATCAGGAGAAACACATTATTTGGATAAAAGTGAAGCATCGGGATGGATTCACTTGAAACCGGGTAGACATTCAGGTACGCATCAGGATAGTTTTCCGTTATGGTTCCCTGAATACTCTGATACATCTTACAGTATCCATTCATACCATCGGCAATATCGCAAACGCGCTCACAATATGAACATTTCATAGTATTTTTCCATTACCTCTTATCATACACAATCAGAAGTTTGTGTTTCAAAACATTCGTGATTAATTATTACATTTTTATTTTAGAATAAGTTAATTACAAATATCAAAAATATTATATATATATCCATATTGATAGGAAATCCGATACAAGGAATGTTGATATAGCGAACACTCAAAACAGCGGTCAAAAATTTTTTTCATATTTTGAGAAAGGGTACCATGAAGAGAAAGGTATGCAATTCCGTTTGTTTTTCTTGATCTAATCACCCTTTGTTGATGTGAAATTAACCAAAACCGGTACGCTGAATAGTATTTCTCCAGAGAAAAATGATAGAAGAGACACAAATTACAGATAACTGGTACCCACCGGTGTATATTATCACTGGAGAACAAGGAGAAGGGAAAACTACCTTTGTTCTGGACGTTCTGAATGGACTTAAGAAAACAGATATCAGGGTGAGTGGCATTATCGCACCCGGGTATTTTGAAGGAAGTGTTCGCGCAGGATTCTCCCTGATTGACGCCGAGACTGGAGTTGTGGAAGAACTCTCTTCAGGAGTGCAATCCCCTGACAGTGAAAAACACGGACGATTTTATTTCAGGAAAAAAGGTCTTCATTTCGGATATGCTGCACTACTCAAACCGCTAAAGGAAAACCGGACTGAGATTCTTATCATTGATGAAGTGGGAAGATTTGAAATGCAGGGAGAAATATGGTCAGATTGTATTGATCAAATTGTTCAAATGCCTTATCCCCCCATGATATGGACCGTGAGACGAAATCTAGTGGATGATGTCATCAATCGGTGGAACCTAAAGAGGAGAATCATCATTGAAGTCGGTTGGATGAGTCCTTCCATTCTCATCAATGAACTGAGAAGAGCGGTATCAATCTACCGCTCTGCTTCTGAATCTCCAATAACCTAGTGAGGATGACAGGATTCTTCACAAATGACTCTCTTTGAAGTGGTATCGTGATGAGTCAACAGGGGATAACACAGAAACAAAAGGGGAAAGATCCCGAGTGATTATCGTTTGCGAAAGATCCGATCATCGAAAAATAGGTAAGGATAGAGCAAAGGGCACTTCCAAACCTGATTTCGTGGGTGTAAGGAGAATTTGATTAATAAACGATCTCGGTTATACCTGATTCTTTCAGTATCTGTGCTGCCATAGGAATCGTATTACAGTATTCTATTCGATCCTCATACTTCAGTGCAGTATGTAAGAACCAGGGTTTGCGATACGTAGGAACCCGGGTAATATGAATCCCTCCAATACGGTTCCCTCCGCCAGCATTCACCCAAATAGGAATATCATCATAACTCCAACCTGCTGCAGGCCCGATATTGACATTTCGAAGGACTAATCGCATGACCGCCATGATTCGAGCCCCTTCAGTTGTAGAGCACCGGGGATGATTTTCCAGGGGAGTTCCTTTATTTGGGAAGAACCGGCTCACATACACACTATCCAGATGTTTGAATTGTTTGACGTAAAAGATAAAATCTGCATAATCCTCATAGCGGGATGGTGCAATATTTAGCCCTGCAAGAACACCGGTTCCAAGACCGATCCCGAGATCATTAATCTGTCTGGCTAATTCTTTTTTCTTTTCAAGACTATCTCCAGCTTTGAATCTGGAGAACATTTCTGGATTGATCACTTCAAATGATGATCCGATCTTCGTTACTCCGAGATCTTTTAACGCAACCAAAGAGTCATAAGAGAGCCCCACCCCTACGTTTACCGTAAGTTCAGCATCAGTAACCGCTCGTATCTTTTTAACGATAGATACGACATCGCTTCCATCACTATTGAGGCTGGATCCTCCACTTAAATGGAAGTTGGTAATCCCATGTTCCAGGATGTACTGAACCCCAGTGAGGATCTCTTTCATGGTTAACGCATCAGTTGGTTTTACCCAGTACGGACAGTATGTACAGAGAGGATCCAGCGTGCAGGGAAGGATGGAGGCTATTCCTCCACTCCATTGAAATTTCCTTCCCATCTCATGATCTCTCACCTTTACCGCTGTCTGAAACAGTTTCTGAGCAGCTGCAAAATCCTCTGATTCTTTAAACAAAAAGACCGCTTCTTCGTGAGTTATCTCCTCAGTCTCGGCTTTTTGGAGTACTTCATCAAATGTACCTGACATCATCCCTCATCAGGTATTTTCCTGATCAATCTGAGCATCAGTTAAATCTGTTACTTTGTAGAATTTCTTGAAGTATTCTCTCACTTCATTTCTGAAATCGAACTGGAATTGATCGGGATACAGTTTTTCTGCGATCCACATGAGACCGATGATCGATGTTACTCCATCAGGGAATTCATACTTTGGAACACAGTACACACGGTTATTCTTCACCGCCGATGTATCTTTCCAGATTGGATCGGTCATCACTTCTGTGCTTACATTCGCGTTTTGGGCAATAATCACGTCAGGATTCCATTTCAGGACGTCCTCTACAGGCACAGTGATATGCTCATTTGTCGGATCTCCGGTTAATGAAACCGCATCTGCATAACTAATCCCACCGGCATCTTTCACCATTGAGGACATAATCGTTGCTGACCCTACCGTGGTATGTGCATTCTCTAGCGCCGTATAATAGACTTTGAGTCGTTGATCTTCCGGAATTTTTGCACTGGCTTCGGTTACCCGTGTGATCACATCATTCCAGTAATCTGCCAGTTCATTCCCTTCTTTCTCATTACCAAGAAGTTTGCCCATGAGCCTGAACGATGGTTCGTATGATTCAATGGTATCTTTTTTCACTGCAACAATTGGAGTGCTAAAAATATCCTCTTCTTTTTCGATATTTGGATCTTTCGTCATTGAAACAATAACATCAGGTTTGAGTGAGATCACCTGTTCGTTGTTGAGTCCTTTGAAATACACTCCGGTCATCGGCAGGTTTGAGAATTTCTCCCGTTCACTCTCTGGCATCAGATATGTTCGTGTTTTTGATACCATATCAATACTCACCAGTTTCTCCGGGGCTAATCTCCATGCCATATAAGTTGGAATCGGATGAAGACAGGTTATCCGGGTCACCGGGTCTGGGACTGTTACCTCTCTCCCCGCGAGATCCGTGATAGTTTGAGAGGATATTTTTTCCGTTGTATCTTCTGCGGTAACCAGGGAGAACGGAATACCAATCGCTCCCATCACCAGGAGAATTGCAACCCCCATTAAAATTGAGCGAAAAATCGTATGTTGATTCATAATAGGCCTTTGATGACATAGGCCAGAGATAAGAGAGTTCATCAGAAAAGGGGACCCGATATCTCTCTTCATCATGAATGTGATGAATTCTCAATAATCCGAAAATCTGAGGTATCAGGCTGGGGATTTCGAATTAGTGAGAACTTTGGACAAATCAGAGGGATCATTTCTAATATATGTCTTACCTCCGGTCATGCATCAATATAACTAATTCACCTTTTGATAATATAATTATTTTTATTTTTGTATTAATTTACTTAAATTGATTGACAAATTTGGTGAAGGGTGCTGATAGAAAAAAAGATCCGAAGATCGGTTTTTCTTCATTGGATATTACCAGGGAGAATTACCATATGAAAGATGGAGGCGTTAGAAGCGCAAATCGGCATATGATTATTCTGGTTTCGTATGCT
This sequence comes from uncultured Methanospirillum sp., assembly GCA_964624045.1. Taxonomy (GTDB): domain Archaea; phylum Halobacteriota; class Methanomicrobia; order Methanomicrobiales; family Methanospirillaceae; genus Methanospirillum. The sequence continues at coordinate 24,239 of CAZUXC010000015.1, forward strand.
CTGTCTTATTTCAAATGGAGTAACTATTCTGTGATGTATATGAGTCTTTTCCCAGGAGAGTAACTAGATGAAAAGGTACGATTCATATGAAAATCTCCATTTTCTTTCTATTCTGAAAAGACCCATCAATACCGATCTCACGTCAATTGGAAAGAGAGCAACGTTTTTTCATAGAATAGTAAATTACTCAACTACCTATTGCTTCTCATATGCATGATTGAAGAATCGCAAAAATCCATTTGAGATACATCTCCGGATTTGACCATGAAGGGGGAAGATCCCCCTTATCTCTGTATCCAACCGAGTAATCCATTTACCTGACTGAGATGGTCCAGGGAAATACCAATTAGGTTTTCCGGATCGATATAAATAGAACCATCTTCCTGCTCCCGGATAGAATCTACCACAATTGAAGCAAATTCAAGAGTAGTCTCAGCCAGTGTCATATACTGCCGGAAGAGAAAATATGCAACACCACCATTGACAATCATCATCCCGATGGAAATTCCAGATACCAGCTGAAGAATCATAGTCTCCCCCCATACCGGAACATATCACGAACAGACAGATTTCCCGATACAAAACCCTGACTCATCAAAGACCGGTTTCCAAGAATTTGGGAACCGAGCACTACCATTCCACTCCCGTTCACCCCAGTCATCCCGCTAAATTCCTTTCCGATCTGCCGGGATGACTCATACGATCCACTGTAAAGAATTCCCGAGAGATACCGGGAAGCTTCTTTTAGACCATGATCCGTATACTGCTGAAGAAATGAGCATCGCTCATCAATTCTGACAGGTTGCATCCTGGCAGATCCAAATTCATCAAAGAGAACCGGTCCACTCCCTTGTACTGACAATTCTTCAGAAAGTTCCCCATCTCCAAATGCAGATCTGCTCATCTGTGCCGGATGCAGAGTCATTACCCGGGATGTAAAGGATCCATTAGAATCCTCTCCAGATGTGGCAAGCATCGCCATTCCATCCGTGCTGATAGAAGTTGCCAGGTAATCAGATCCGACAAGACCAGCCAGAATGAAGCAGAGTGCCCCTACAACGATGCATACCCCATTCATCTTCCCCCCCTGAAAGAAAAAGGAAAGAGATCATGCCAGAATGGTTATCCCATCAGCCCATGTTTCAAGGCCAGTCCGGATAGCGTCACTCTCATAACTGGAAACCGTGATGCTGTCACGTTTGATAGTGACAGAATACAGTTCTCCGTTTGTATGATGGCATTTCAGAGAACAACTGAACGAGTCCTCAGAACTATCCCGGGAAGCAGTCACTCCGGCCCCCATTCCGGTAGTGATCCCGGCATTTCCCGTGATCTGAGTGATTGCAGTATTGACTGCTGTCATAGTAGGCCCACGGATAGGAATGCTGCCAACTGTCTTTGCTTCCGCATTTTCATAGATGATAGTTGCGGCATATGCTTCCTTTGACTTTTCCACGGCAGGTTTTGTCACCCCTCCGGATTCATACGTAGTGCAACCCCATGGATTGTTGTCCAGAATGTCCTGAACCAGAGTCTGAAAGGTGTTATAGTCAGCAATCGGTGCAGCAAGTTTTCTGACCGCTGATTTCACTACGGTTTTCTGCGTAAAATCCCCCATTTTTCCCCCCATTGTCGCTCATCATGCGACTTTATGGACTAGGATCGTGGATGATATAGTATTTTACCATGGCATACAATCCACGCCTAATAATCGCCGGGTTATACCAATCAGGCCCAGGCATTCTCCCCCGCTCAAAACATTGTAGTGATCCCGATTTTTTCAGATTCTGCGCACCAGATTATTCGGATACTGATAGGAAGCAGTGTGAAGGTTGAATTCGTATAATCCTTCTGATTTATCCCGGGAATTATAACAAAAGCTTTAGGAGACATCAGATTCTATCATGAGTCCGGCGCTTTAAATCGCCATCTTTCTCAGGATACCCTATGAAATAACAGAACACAGGAGAACCCAACGTGAATTTTGGAGAAGTTTCATGACAAAAGAATACCCCCCAACACATGAATTTGCTGCCAGGCTCATCAAGGCGGGGAGTAATCAGATATTATCTGCCGATTGCTTAAGTATTTCCGTTATTTTGCAATGGATTCGATCTGACCATGAAAGGTTTGTGGTGGATCAGGATTTACGCGGAGAAGGAAATTTGTGCATGAGGTCAAGGGTTCCATGTCGCTGACCCCGGCTCATCAGGCAACCCGGACATCTACCTATTCCGCAATGGTTTACCTTCATGAACGAGGTTATCGGGTTGTCAGAATATCTCACCGGCGCGATGCTTTCCCGGTTCCCTTTCATCTTATCGCCTGGAGAGATCCGGAGCATCTACTCTGTATCAGAATTGACCGGATGGCAGGCAGGAAAGGCAGGTTCTCTGTTCAGGAAGAACTACTCTCCTTAAGTGGTCTTGTCCGGAATGGATACTATCCGGGAGAACTACAGTACTGGATTCGAGAAAGGAATATCTGGATGATGTACCGGGTGATGGCCGGAGGCTGGGTCCTGATTACCGAGGCAGACCATGCCATCTGGTGACAGGTATCAGGAGGTTCTCCGGACGTTTTCCCTCTTATTTCATCCGGATCAGGTCATAGAAATCCGGGCTTTAGGAGATGACGGCGTTTCTTCCGGATATTATACCGATCATGCAGCAGCAGCTAATGATCTCCTTATCCGGGATAATGATCCCCGGGTTCACGGTATCTATGTCACATTACAGGAAGTACGACCCGACCTCCTTGCCAGACGGGCAAACCGGATGAAGTTCAGAGTGGGAAGTAAGGACCCCCTGACTGCTGATGCAGATATTATTAGAAGACGCTGGCTGCCCGTAGACATTGATCCAGTGCGACCTTCAGGTATTTCTTCTTCTGAATCAGAGCGGTCTGATGCGTTAGCACTTGCTGATACCATATCCCGGTTTCTTGCCGATCTCGGATGGGCAGCTCCAATTATTGGTGATTCTGGGAATGGAGCTCATCTGCTCTATCCTGTCGATCTGCCAAATGATGAACAGAGTAAGGTTCTCATTCACCGGGTGCTGGAAACGCTTCACCTCCGGTTTTCCGATTCCCGTTGCAAAGTGGATACGGCTAACGGAAATGCCGGAAGGATATGGAAAGTGTATGGAACAGTCTCGCGAAAAGGAGATGAAATCGCGGATCGACCACACCGAAGATCCCGGATACTCTCTGTGCCTCCCTCATCAGGGATGATCACTTCAGATCAGATGGAAAAACTCATCTCACTCTTTCCGGTTTCGCTCGACCTGAATCAGAACAAACATGCCGGAAGGGCAGATTTGCAAGATTCTACCCAACATAATCAGATCAATCTGGGCTCATGGCTTTCGGATCATCAAATTGGTGCAACAGCTAAACCATACCACGAAGGAACCATCTTTGTTTTTGACTCATGTCCGTTCTCTTCAGAACATACGGATGGGGCCTATGCCATCCAGTTTCCAAATGGTGCGATATTTGCCGGATGTCACCATAATTCGTGCGGAAGTGGAAAACAACGGTGGCCTGAACTTCGGGCCAGGTATGAACCGAAGAAGGCAGATGTTGGAGCCAGGCTGGCAGAACTTTCACGGGATCGAATCAGAAGGAAGTATGCAGCAGAATCAGCATATTTTGATGAAGTCGCAGATAATTCTCCAAATCTCAAGGATGAACGTACGCTTTCTTTACCTCCGGGAGATGCTGATGAGCAGATCCACCTGCAGGCAGAAGATATTTTGGTATCCGGAGATCCTCTGGAATTTCTTAAAGCCACATTTGCGAAATTTCATGAAGGAGATCAGACAGTTGCGGAATGTCTGATTCATTCTCTGGTCTCCCGAACGGTTATCAACAGCAAAGGGCTGCATGTTTCTATCACCGGAGAATCAGGAAAAGGAAAGTCACATGCAATGGATACGATGCGAACGCTCATTCCCGGACGATTCCGGCTGGATGGCCGTCTCAGTGATAAAGCCCTCTTTTACATGGAAGATCTCATTCCGGGAACGGTTATTACCCTGGATGATATGGGGCTTTCAGACCAGATGCAGGAGATTCTCAAAGGAGTTACGACATCGTTTCAAAAACCGTTTCCTTACCGTACAGTGAATAAGGATCGCAAAGCACAGGTCTGCACTATCCCGGAGCGGTGCGTCTGGTGGATAGCAAAAGTTGAGGGAGCGGGAGATGATCAGGTCTTTAACCGGATGCTCACCTGCTGGATCGATGATTCAGAAGAACAGGATCTTCGTGTTCTTGAAAGAACACTGACCAATGCAGAACAGATGCCAGGATCCGATTTCATGGATGATCATGACATCCGGGTATGCAAACAGATCTGGGAAGAACTCACTCCCGTGTATGTGGTGATTCCCTTTGCCCGGAGAATCCGGTTTCAGTCTTCAGAAAACCGAAGAAATCCTGACATGCTTCTGGATCTTACCCGGACGAATGCTGCTCTGAACCAGCAGCAACGAAAGAAAGAAATTATTGGGTCAGTGGTATCGGTTATTGCTACAAAGGAAGATTTTGATCAGGCTGCTCGGCTGTTTGTCACTCTCAATGGAGAAACCGGAGGACAGGGGAATAAGCTGACAAAGCGAGAGTCTGCTCTTATAGAGAAGATTGCATCACTGGATATTCCCGAGATATCGACGGTTGATCTTCAGCGTATCAGCGGATGGACAAGTGATACGATTCGAAAACTGATTCATGGGTATCGTTCGTATGGAAAATCCTACTCCGGTCTTCTAGAAAAATGTCCAGCTATTTCCTATCTGGAACGGACAGTTGCGAAAGGAGATAATGGATATACCACTCTTCGCAGTACCCGAATATATCAATGGGACACGGAACTGTATTCTTCCTGGCTGAAAGGAGGGTGTGTCTGGCTGGTAGATGAATCAACACAACCAGATACTGATGAAGGGCCTTTACCGGATTCTGATTCACAAAAGAGCATAGAGAGAACATCTGATGAATCCGGAGGTACTGATGACATATCAGACGATAATGCAGACGTTCCCCACATAAATGCTTCGAATTCTTACGAGCATGATGCATCAGGCCCGGAACTGTTTGGTTTGAGTACGAACAGAATCAGGACAGATGATTCAGAAAGAGATATTTCGTCGGATGATTCTGACTCTTTTGGTATTGCTCTCTCTTCGGTAGATCCCCGGGATTATCTTCTTCTCGACGGTCTTCCTGACCGAAGGCGTTGTAATGTCTGTGGAAAGAAACCTACCCAATACCAGGAGCGGATGACGACCAGGAGGATGAAGCAGCCTCCCCGGATGAACCGGATGCTGTGCTCCTCTTGTTATCAGCTTGCGGTCTCACGTGCTGCAGCGGCTATCATCCCCCTTCCGGGATTGATCAATACGAGAACGATGATAGAACGGGATCATGCAATTGGACTGTGTCATGTCTGTTCTCTTCGTTCTGCGGTATGGTCAGATGCACATGGCCGGGTCAATCTCTGTGGTGTCTGCTATGATCGGGAATCACAGAATTCAGATCCCAATCCCGGATCGGAAAGAGAAGGCCCTCCCTGATAGATTTTCGGGTGGAGGAAGGGAGAATGGCTGGGTGCTGGAGTGATGAGATGCGACATTATACCGAACGGTGTCAGGATAAAAATTGTGACCAGTTGGAATGGGAATGGTATCAGGTAAAAAATCCTCCTTATCGATGGAGAAGGAGAAGAATTTGTAAATTCACCGGAAAGTCTCCGGGAATTATGAATGGGTGTCCTTAGGAGGGGGAGACCCGACCACTGGGGAGGATGAAACGATGAATCGGTTTCTTGAAACGATTCGAAACGAATCGGGATATGTGCTCTGTGGCAGGATGCTCCGGGATAAGGAAGATTTGGTAATCTTTGTAGATGATGTTGGGAGATTTTCAGTTCCTGTCCGGATAGTAGTGAATACTATTCTGGGTCTTGGAGATGGAGATGTGTCTGGACAGATTCCGGGAATATGCAGACTTTCAGAAAGCGGGAAAGGGTTCTATCTGGAGATTGATGGAACCCGGTATGTGACTCCGGTTGCCCGTGTCCGGGCAGTTATCGAGGGGAAGAACCGGAAAGGTCCCATTAGTGTCATGAGATAACCCCTCCGGTGTTCTTTTTTTTCAGCCGATAGTATTACTGAAGACTTCCCCTTTTTTTATGACACTGTTCAGAGCGGGAGAGCGGGAAGTCAGATGCAAAAGCGGGAGCATCCCTCGCAATTATTTTACCGGGTTTAGCATATAAACGCTACATTATCCAGGGATTGATATTCAGGCGGGAGAGAAAGAATCACAGAAACACCCGAAGAGGAGGAGGAGGATCTTTTTTTCTCCATACACCTGAATGTTCCCGCTGATACGAATAAGATCTTAGAATAATTAGAAGAAATTAAATTTAGAGAGACATATGACGAGGAATTAGCAGCGGGAGCTCCCGCTTAAACCCCAAATTTCCCGCCGAGGTCCCGCTCTCCCGCCTGGCTGATCTCATCCGGGGAATTTACCGGATACGTCCCTGACCAAAATCCGTGGATTTGATTTTGAGAAAATGATATGATAGAGTCAAACTTTCCGCTCAATAAAGAATGATCTCTCAGGGAATTTTTTTTCATGGACATTTTACACCATCTGTAAATAACCAATAATTTATCCTATAAATTTTGGGAATACTTTCATTATTGAGAAGCATTATAAGAATACGATGATAGCCCGAAGTGAAGTACCCATAAAAATTAACAGACCATTCACCGTTTTTACCAATGAGGATAAAGCCCGGTGTTTGATTGAAATACGAGAATCGAAATAAGTCACAGTTAAATCAAACATATGGAGGCTTTTTTTATATTCGACGTAAAATATGCACCATTTTTGCAAAGTTATATGAAATAGATTAACAAAAAGAGTAATATAATTTAAATAAATACTGATTAACTCATTATCAGGTATGAATCTGGATCGGGTATTCTCACGCTGATAATTAGGATGGATTATGAAAAAACTATTGATTCAGGCGTTATTATGCCTCGTTGTGTTATGGACAGCGGCTGGATTTTGTGGCGTATATGCTGCAGATACCAAAACGATTACCGATATGACCGGGAGAACAGTCACGGTTCCTGCTGAAATCACCAAGGTTCTTGGAACTTCTCCACCAACCACCGAAGCAGTATATATGATCGATCCTGATGTACTCATTGGATTGAATTTTGCTTTTAACAGCACCAAATATGTACCAGAAAAATACCGGAGTCTCCCAAACGTCGGGGGTCAGCAGATGGGCAATACGCTCAACTATGAAACATTCCTCGCGATGAATCCTGACATTATCCTCTACGGGTCCAGTCCGGGAACAAATGTATCAGGTACCATATCTGATATCGAAACCAAACTGAAACCAATTCCGATCGTCGGTGTCGAGGATTCCACCAATGCTCATGACTATGATACCGAAATCACATACCTTGGAGAACTCTTAAATAAAGAGGACCAGGCTGCGGCACTGAATCGCTTTTATAAGGACGTGTATGAGAAGGTAACCACGAAGGTAGCATCTATTCCTGAAGACAAGAAAGTTAAAGTCTATTACGCAGAAGGACCGGATGGACTGAAGACGGACCCGGAGGTCTCTGACCATGCACAACTCATTGCGATATGCGGTGGAAAGAATGTAGCAGATGTCAAAGAGAAGGGAGGCGGTGGAATGACTCCGGTCTCTCTGGAACTGGTGGTATCCTGGAATCCTGAACTCATCCTGGCAGGAGATGCCAAATTTTACCAATCAGTCCTCTCAGATCCAAACTGGAAAGATATTGATGCAGTCAAAAATAAGCAGGTATATCTCATACCAAACCAGCCATTCGGATGGATTGACCGGCCACCAGGCGTAAACCGGATCATTGGAATTCCATGGCTTGCAAAGGTATTCTATCCGGATATGTTCGTAGACATGGATCTGGCTGCCCTGATCAAAGAATTTTATTCAAAATTCTATCATTATGACCTGACTGATGACGAGGTCAAAAAGATCATCACATCCTCCGGGATAAAAAACCCGTAATCGGAATTCCATTACACCGGAAAATTCCCTATTATTTCTATTTTTTCGATGTTGTCAAGGATACATTGAGGATCTCCGTAACAACATGATACCAAATCTTAATCTTCCGATGATGAAACAGACAACCGAATACGACGTAACTGAGATACCTGAACAATGACAGGATAGTACAGAGGAGAGATGAACCGATACATATGAAATCTTCAATTTTGGAAAAAGGATATCATGCACTACATAATGAATACCGAAACTATGGTTTTCCAGAAGTTATGGTAAAAAAGTTTGGTCTGAATCCTGGATGGAATGCAGTAATTGGAACAAGTGGATGCTGTGGCGTGGCCATGAGTTTTCAAGACAATAATCCCCTCTATGATACATCACAAACTCTTCAGGATCTGGAGAACCTCAAATCATGGGTAGGAAAACCCCTGTTTGAAATTGTGAAAAATACGATGAACAGTGACTCAATAAGCCACCGTTCGATTGCTCTCGCATCAATTAATGCCCTCTCCCAACCGTGCCTGACTGAAGAAATTCTTCAGAAAAAAGGCTATCATACCGGAGTAGAAGTGAAAGAATTGATCCGACCTGATGACAATCTGGTTATCGTTGGCTATGGAGGGCTTATCAAGAGTTATGCAGGCCGGTGTCGACAACTCCATGTTACCGATCAACGACCAATAAAAACTTTTCAGACAACCATTATCGGAGAGACAATCGAATACGGACCTGAAGGGATAATTGTGCATTCTAGCGAAGAAAACAGGGAAGTACTCAAGGATGCGGATGTGGCTATTATTACCGGTTCTACTCTGGTAAATGGAACATTTGAAGAAGTGGTAGGATATGCAAAGAACGCCCGCATTCGTGCACTGTATGGGTCAAGTGCCCAGATGATTCCTGATGTACTCTTTACAAATGGTATCAATATCGCCATGTCGGTAGCAATCAGTAACCCGGATAAATTTGAATCAGACGTAATGAATGCACCAGATATGGAAACAGCTCTGCGGAAACATCAACAAAAATACAATGTAAGTGTATCTCAAGATCTTACCTAAAGTAATCACTCATACGTGAATAATTATCCAGAATCCGGACTCATCATCAATTAGTGAATATCTTTTGATATGGGATTGCATAAGGATGGTAGTGATCTCTGCAGACTGATACTTTCGAAACCGCGTCCTCGAAGGAGAATGAGGATCATCTATGATTCCCCGTTCTTTTCTCCAGGCAATAACCTTTGCTCTCACCTCATTACTCCCATATCCTCCGCCAATATATGCAACACCCCCTGGCTTTACTACACGGTAGATCTCTTTAAGAGCCCAGGGAAGATCATCCCAAAAATGGTACGAACCCCTGCTTACTACGAGATCTATTGTCGCATCCTGAACCGGTATATTATGAACATCTCCAAGAAGGGGAAAAATCCGAGAGTCAAAATGAGAGGCTTGAACATTTAGCGCAATCATTGGCTGCATTATGGGAGAACTATCCATAGCGATTACCCGGAGATTTGACTGAAGAGTGAGAGCAATCGATAATGGAGCAGGTCCACAGCCAGCATCCAGACAGATACCCTGCGTCACTCCAGTCCGGGCGAGAATCTGCGTTGCAAGTATGGGATAAATCCGGGCAAATGAGGTCTTGGTGTACTCATCATACTGTCTGGCATCATCGAAAGATTTCCAAAAACCTGCCTCATTCTGGGCCTTATGTAATTCTACAGAATTACGAATATATGCAAGTGATAAATTCTCCCTTGACAACCAATCAGATTGCGAAGAAGAGTTCCTCATAAAAATCTCTCCCGATAGACAAGAAGATTTACTCGAATCAGTAATTGATATTGGGTTATCTCGTGAGATCTTCTCACCATATCACTCATATATCTCTACCTCACAGAAAATAAATGAAACGGTTTAACTAATCCCATATGTTAATTTTATTTACCAATAAATGCCAAAATTATTTCTAATTTATAACAATGAGAAGGAGGGTTATCAGAGTTTATCTGATTTTAATCTGATTTCCTATCATAGATAGAGTTATGATTTAATAAATAAGGGGATATTTGCTCTGTTAAAATCCTAAAAAAGCAAACAGGAAGATCTAAGATCTCACCGTTCCTTCTTTAGAATATACCTAAACCCAACAAGGAGCAATATTTCCTCTCTAATCAAAATTATATCTTATTTTGACTACTATTTTAAAAGCAATTCAAGATACACAGATTCCAAAATACCGTCCCCCGGACTCAAAAAAAACGCAATAATTAACACCAGTTGCTTGGACTTCTTCTCCGAAAGAGTACTTCAGATGTGGATATCGAGAGTTAATTGAAATAATTCAACATATTGGTATCGAAAAGAAGCATCTCATGTTGAAAGAAATTCCTCGAATTCAACATTATGGAAGTTTCTGACCTAATTACTACCAAGATTTTAAACTCATTTTTGAAGTGTATTTGTTGATATTTTTTTCCACCATATTTTTGCATTCATAGACGTTCCAAAAATATTTACATTATCATTTTTTGAAAAACTCTTCTGTCTGATAAAATCTTCAATGATTTGTGGGGGAGATCTAGTAAAAAAACCAAAATTAATGGAGAGATCAGATACTGCTTCTTCAATGCAAGAATAACAGTATTGATTTTCAGTCACATATGGCTCAAATTCAGGTTGAATACCCATCTGAAGGAGAATCTGATAGATTACATCTGATTTAGGTAACGGATTATAATCTTTTCCATGAAGGGAGGGCCACAGTCTGATATATGCCTGTTCTAAGAATGAAGAGTGTAAAAACCAGAACAAGTATACATATCCTGACGATACATCATCCATTTTTTGTAAAGCGGGTTTTAGATTATCCATCCCAAATGAGTGTGATGCAAGAACAAGATCATAGGGACCATGGAGATCCAACAGTGGATCAACATCCTCCCATCTCTTCTGAATGATTGACACATTCTGAATGTGATGCTTCTTTAGATTTTCTTTGAGCACTTTAATCATACATGGAGAGGGTTCAATGGCGGTGATATGATCTACTTTGGACGAGAGAGGAATTGTCAGCGGTCCCGTACCTGGCCCAATCTCAAGAATATGATCATGAGGATTTGTCAATAATTCATCAACAAGTTTCATGGAATGATTCCGCATTCCAATTGCGTGTTTATTAAACCGTTTTGCCGATTGATCATTATTCCATCGTTGAGACCAATGAATATTCTGGTATGAATCTTGATTTTTTTTCATTTTATCAGACCATACTCCATTCCAATCTACATGATCCATATGTCACCGGTTTACCATTATTACCCGAACTCAACATCAAAGAAAAAAGAAGGATTAATTACTATTATACAGGAGGCAAATGACTCAATATTCTATCTGCTTCGTTATCTGACAGGTCATAGTTGTAGAAGCGTGAATAAAACTCCTTGACTTCCTTGTTCATATCAAGATCCTTGAATTTTTCTGGATGGAAGGTTTTAGCAAGGTATTCAAGAAGAAGAATTCCTTCACTACTATAGTCCCAATAGAAGACCCCTTCAGGACACATGAAAACCTTATTATCCTTCACTGCTTTGATATCCTGCCACTTTGGGTCCTTCAGAATCACATCGGTAGAATTCATGCGACCCATCATAATAATATCAGGATCCCAGGTTGCAACCTGTTCTACAGTGACATCAGCCTTCTGCTGGGTGATTTCTTTTGAAACAAAATTCCCTCCAGCCATTTCTACCCACCAGTTTGTATACGTATTCAGACCTTGTGTTTTCAATCCATTGACTCCACCTGCATAGTATACATTAGGTTTCTCATTTTCTGGAATCTTTGATGTTATCGAGACTATTTTTTCTACTTTTTCATCAAAATATTCCGCATAATCTTTTGCTTTTTTCTGACCTTCAGCCCCAAAAACTTCTCCGAAAAGGGCTACTTCTCCCTTAAAACCTTTCGTGAACTTTTCCTCGGTATCTGGTTTATTGGGAGTGTTTACAATCTGGGTTGTAGTGAGGGCTGGAATTCCTACCTCATTCATTTTTTCGATCGGTTTTTCATAATCCCAGAAAAAAACCAGATCGATATTTGCATTCATTAACTCTTCGATATTTGGATCCAGTTCAGTTGTCTGGACTGCTATCTTTTTCAAATTGGGGATAATCTGGACTGCCCATGGCATTCCTAATACAAAAGGAGTGATCATTGCAATTTTATCCGAACCCCCTACCAAAAACGTTTTTTCGTAAGAAGGACCGGAGATACAGGCAACATGTTTCACATCAGCAGGAATCTCAACAGTCTTTCCTGCTAGATCTGTAACGGTGATCATCGTTCCGGACTGATTGTCCGTTTGTTCTGCAAGGCATACCCCAATTGATGCTGATACACATATGAGAACTGTGGCTAACAAGATCCTTAGAAAATCTGGTTTTTTCATCTAAATCCGCATCCAAATAATGATTAACATAATTAACCTAATAAATTTCTAATTTATGCCGAAAGCAAAAGTACTTACCTTCTATATTAGATTAACAATCAGAATTTATTTATCTGGAAGTTAATAAATAGTCGCATTTTTAATTCAGTTATGAAAGAAAGAAACGGTTAAATTAGTGAGTATATTGGCCAAAAATCTACATCTCCTGAACTCTCACTCGTTTCCAGAGATGATCAACTATTTGGATTTTCTAATTCACGAAAAGGGAATCGTATCACCCAGGTTGAATTGATTGGCTAAAAGATTCTATACGAACGATTGAATTTAGCCTCTGTTCAGTGATGAGCCATTACCAGACAGAGAAGAAGGGAGCGCAGAATACAAACCACATATGGTTAATTCATTGGAGAAGGTAAATTAAAATTATCCAAATGACATAATTACTAAAGTATCTGTTACCCAAAATCATAACCCGTGATTTAGTATCAGGGACAAAGCAGGGTTGTGATGAGAATATTATGGATTATCCTGCAGATCAAATACAGAAAATTATTCATGGATCTTATCAATATTGTGGAAATGAAGACCTATCTTCCCACGGATATGAACAATGTATGCTGTTGAATCATTCAACCTGACAAAAAAATATGGAACACTTACTGCGGTAGACTCGTTAAACCTAAAACTTGAGAAAGGAAGCATATTCGGACTGCTCGGACCGAACGGAGCGGGAAAAAGCACACTCCTCTCCATGTTCTGCACAATTATCAATCCGACATCAGGTTCTGCAACAGTGAATGGGTATGATATTATCAGAGAAGCAGAGAAAGTCAGACAGAGTATCGGCATTGTATTTCAGGGGATCAGTGTTGATGATCGATTGACCGGACGAGAAAACCTGAAATTTCATGCTATGCTCTACGATGTTCCAGATGAACAGATAGAAGGACGAATTGATGAAGTTCTCACACTCCTTGAACTTGAAGACAGGGCAGATTCTCTGGTGAAAACCTATTCAGGTGGGATGATACGACGTCTTGAAATGGCCAGAGGCCTTCTTCATCATCCCCAGATCCTTTTTCTTGATGAACCCACAATCGGACTGGATCCGCAGACGAGGGATCATATCTGGGAGTATATCCGGTATCTTACCAGAAATAAAAGACGAGATCTAACCATCGTTCTGACCACACATTACATGGATGAAGCAGATCTGCTCTGTGATGATGTGGCGATCATCGATCATGGAAGAATAACAGTCAGGGATACACCGAAAAACCTCAAAGATTCCCTTAAAGGAGAAAGGGTCATCGTCAGGACCTCAACTCCGGATCTCCTAATGAATGCTCTTGCAGATAGAGATTTCGTACTTGATCTACAATTATCGTTCGACTCTATTATCTGTACGGTTCAAAACGGGGGGAAAAACACTCCTGATATCATCAACGCTTCCCGGGATGCCGGGGTAATCGTTGAGTCAATTCAGATCAGTGGAGCAACGCTCAATGATGTATTCCTTCATCACACCGGAAAAGCTATCCGCAGAGAGGAAGATGACAATTTTATGTCAATATATAAGGGAAAAAGAAGGAGAAGACGGTGAACAAGGAGATAAAAGCGATATACACAATATGGCTTCGTGAATTGACGAAATTTTTCAGAGAGCGGACCAGTATTGCAAGCTCGCTTATGACTCCGGTACTCTGGCTTATCGTCTTTGGTGGGGGAATGGGAATCAACATCCGGACTGGAACCACGGGGCCCGGGTATACCGCATTCATCTTTCCCGGAATAATCGGGATGACTCTGCTATTTACCTCTATGCGATCCGGGATATTTATCATCTGGGATCGTGATTTTGGTTTTTTAAAGGAGATCATGGTAGCCCCAATCTCCCGGATGTCAATCATTCTTGGAAAAGCGATCGGTGGCTCTACTATTGCACTCATGGAGGGTATGGTATTACTCCTCTTATCCTTTGTTCTGGGAATCACTCTTTCATTCAGACAGGTGATTCTTTTAATCCCGTTGATGTTCATGATTTCTCTGGGGTATAATGGGTTTGGTCTCTCATTTGCTTCAGTTATGGAGAGTTTTGAAGGATTTCAAGGAATTATGAGTTTTGTTATAATGCCTACGTTCTTTTTAAGTGGGGCACTCTGGCCTCTGACAAATGCTCCTGGATGGCTTCAGATAGTAAGTGAATGCAATCCGTTAACGTATGGAGTTGATGGGATGAGACATATCATCCTCAATGAAGGACAGTTTCCATTACTCATCGATATAGTCATAATAGCAACCTTTGCATCTGGAATGTTATTATTTTCATCGAGGATGTTTGGAATAAAAAAATGAAGACAGAAGGTACAAGTTCGAATTACCTGATATCCTCTCATCAACACCGGTTCTGATGGTTATTTTCTGGATTTTTCAACCCTAATTCGAGGTTTTTTTGAGGAGAAGACGTTTAAGATACAAATAACAAATCATAAATTATCAAGAATAATTAATAAACAAAATAATTAACACCTTTAGGTTTAAATAATTAGTAAATCCAGCATAAAATTATTCCTTGTAGGGAGAAAGAATCTGCTGATAATTGGGTAGGTATATGCATAAGGAATGGTTTAGAGGACTATTCGTGGTATTTTTGCTATTAACTGCGAGTTGTTTCAGTCGGATAAATGCCGCTGAGACCAGGACAATTACTGACATGGATGGCAGGACGGTTCCCATGCCGGCGGAGATACATAAGATCCTTGTAACTTCTCATCATACGACTGATGCCGTCTATATGCTCGACCCAGACGTTTGGTAGGGTTAAATTTTGCGTTAAATAAGGGATTGCAAATGTAGAACTCGATCACGTTATTAATACTATACCATGATTCATACCAATCTTCAGGATATATATCTAAATAATGCAGCAACTTCCTGGCCAAAACCGGATTCGGTGATAACCGCAGTTCACAATCATCTTTTGTCAATTCCAGGAGAATCCGGACGCTCAACTGATGAACTGAGTCATGACCCAATACAGGAAGCAAGAGAAGTATGTGCAAATTTTTTCGTTTGTCCAGATCCGGATCATCTGATATTCACATCAGGGGCAACCGAATCACTAAATCTTTTGATCCATGGGTTTGCCGCTAACCATCTGCAGCCATTTCATGTCATCACAACGGATCTGGATCATAATTCTGTGCTCAGGCCATTACATACCCTGGCTGATCAAAAAAAAATTGATCTCACTGTGGTAAGATCGCAAGGTGGGTATATTCATGCAGATGCAATCGCCGAGGAGATTCGCAAGAGTACCCAAATGATAATTATCAATCAGGGGAGTAATGTTCTGGGGACCGTCCAAAATATCAAAGAGATTAGTAAAGTAAAAGATGGGAACGAAATATTTCTCCTCACTGATGGATCCCAGACGGCTGGACAGATTCCTATTGATGTTCAAACATTAGGAGTTGACGGCTTTGTTTTCACCGGACATAAATATCTCTTTGGCCTTTCAGGATTTGGAGGATTCTGGATACGAGATCCCGATACTATAGCTTCTGTAAAACAAGGGGGAACGGGCACCAACTCAAAAAATCTTCGCCAACCAGATAATCTGCCAGAACGATTTGAGTCAGGAACACCCAATTATCCAGGAGCAGTATCCCTGACTGCGGGAATATCCTATATTAAGGAGCGGGGTTTCTCTCAGATCGCTTCTCATATGGATGCATGTATACAGGCCTTTTATGACCCCTTATCAGAAATAGATCAGGTGATTCAATATTCTCCTTCTCCGGATATCCCGGTTTTTCCGATTAATATCCGAGGAATTGATAATGATACTGCAGGATTTATTCTTCGGACCTCATATGGTATTATCACCAGGACCGGTTTACATTGTGCTCCACTCATTCATGAACAGGTAACAGAGGGTGAGGGATGTGTCCGTCTGAGCCCATCTATTCTTACCAACCCTGAACACTGTCAATATGCCGGAGAAATAATACGAGATGTATCTCAAAAAGTGATAGGAAAAACATCGAAAAATGGGATATAAGGAAGGTCCCCTTTTTCTATGAACCGGTTAGGGATGAGATACTTTGAGTAAGATTGATCTCTTTCTGCGATAAATCAACAATCATTGTCTTTGTTTTTCCGTCACCCTGAATAAAGGAGAGTTGAATCTTTCGGCAAGGATCAGAGCAGGTATTTTTTTTACATATAAGCATAGTAACGGAGTAATTTTCAAAATACCCATCATGAATAGTTTCGACCTGACGTATTTCAAAGCCTGCTTTGTGCAGTGACTCTGTATACGCATGAGAGAGAAAATGTTTCATTTTTCCTCTATGGGACTTCCATTCTGGTTCCCCTTCAAGCACCCACATCCTGCTTTCCAGTAGTGACAATGGATTTTCATCTATTTCGGTATCACCAGACTGAATATTTACAAACAATCCTCCCGGATTCAATGCATCATAAATTTTTGGTATCATATGGACATTTTTTCCACTCGGGTTGGAAGATGAAAAAATTATGTCATATCCAGAACCGAAATTATCGGTAAAAAAATCTCCGGAGAGAACTTTTACCTGTTCGTCCATATCATTGGCAATAATATAATCGCAGGTGACATCAATCACTTCTGGTAAATCAAAAACAATACAGTTCAGATCGTGTTTCAATGATGCTAAGGCAATAGCATACAGCCCATGACCACCGCCGAGATCCAGCATTCTTCGGGCATGGAGAAATTCTGGTAAAGAGACAATTGAACGAATAGTATGCTGCAATCTGCCGGTCATTGCATTTTCCGCCATTGGAGGCAGACACATAGAACAAAAAAAATCCTTTTTGTTGTATACTACTGGACCATCTCTGACGACTTCAGGGAGGTGAACCCAGAGGTCATTCATCCGGGTTTTAATCTTATCCAGATACGCCCCCTGATAATAGGGAGAAAAGGAAACAAAATAGGTGGAAGTCAGCGAGGTATTGAAATATTTCCCTTCTTCTTCATGAAGGAACCCACTGTTAACCAGAGTTTTCAACAAAGGGAGAACCATCTCTTGACGGGGATAGATCCTCTGCAACTCCGCACAAGAGACAGGATGATTCAAATGATCAAATAACTGAATTTCTTTCGCAGCTAGGAGGGCATAAAAATTCTGAGCCTGGGAATTTAATCGATTTATCTCATTAAAAAAAATATCAGGATTAAGGGGAGGATCAACAAGGAATTTTCTTTTTTTGGCTATTTTCGGATTTTTTTCTCTCCATGGATCAGAAGCTGCGTTTTTGTTTGAATCTGATGATTGGAGTGAATACCCGTCAGATGGTCGGGATATTTGGTGGGCGTGAAATGAACTCGAATTCATACTCTACATTTGAAATTAAAATATATAACGTTGATGGAAATTAGCTTCCGATATGGAATAAATAATATATTTAATCTACTGAATTACTAAGTAAGACAATCGAAAAAGAATCTCTCCATTTACTATATCTGATCTAAATCAAACCCTACTAATCATGATAACAGAAGTAAAAGTAAAACAATGTGGCGATGGGAAGATAAAAAAAGAATACCTGCTTCCCGTACCAATAACCAGGGCCAATGTAGAATCAATGAAATCGGGAGGGGAAGTGTATGTCATGGATTATCTGGCAGATCCCGTATTTACCATTATACATGGATCCCTATTCAACGTCAGAGGGATTATTGGAAGACAAAAGGTAGAAATCTGGTATATGGCAGATGAAATGGAAACTTCAGAGAGATTTATATTGGATCTCTTCGAAAATGCAGTCGTTCCCTAATCCCATAGTAAGTGAGTGAACTGAAAACAGAAAAAAATTTCATGAAGAGATGTTAGCCCAGATTGCCTTTGAAAAGTTAAAAAAATAATGAATATGACGATTAATCAACTGCTACCATCACTTCACTAGCCTTCACAACTGCATATGCAGTTTTTCCTTCCTTCAGGTCGAGATTCTCCACTGCATGGGCAGTTATCATGGAGGTTATGAGGACTCCATTCCCAATATCGATAATGACTTCTGCATTTACCGGACCTTTCGTGATAGACTTGATTGTTCCCTTGATTGCATTTCGTGCACTAATTTTCATTTCAACTCTCCTCTCACCAAGTATGGTAAGTACAGTGTATCAGGAGAATCAACCATAAATATTTAACTGGGGTTACCAAAT
Source organism: uncultured Methanospirillum sp. (assembly GCA_964624045.1). Lineage (GTDB taxonomy): Archaea > Halobacteriota > Methanomicrobia > Methanomicrobiales > Methanospirillaceae > Methanospirillum. Next base: position 43,012 of record CAZUXC010000015.1, read on the forward strand.
TATCCAGCCTATCCCAGTATATCAATGAATAAAAAATAATTTTTTTGAACAAAAAGTCAATTGATGATCATATTAGAAAATTATCATATATAGATTGCCATGATCCCGTAGAGGCTGGAGTGAACCGGTGCCTTTGTCTAATCCATTTGAGAGAAAAATTCCTGCCAACATTCTCAATAAAAAACACAAAGCTTTCTTATAAACAGGGTGTAAGAGAGGATTTTGACAATTGGAAATGAAAGGGGTATTTCGCGCCAGATACCCGGCAAGGAAAAAAGCCGATATCGAGTTATGTCGCTTCAACCACTCATAATCGGATGTACCGTTTTTCTCTGCAACAAATCCCAATCCAGAAAAACCGGTTAGAATCCATTCTTAAACCACAGGGGAACCGATGAAGAAAACCCTGCATGATCAGTATACATAATCTGGATTCGTTGGATACTCTTTTTTCGTTCCTGATCAGATCCAGTCCGCTTTTCATATTGGGTAGACCAGACAAGATCCGATACAATACTCATTGCACAATAAAGGGCATACCGATCCCAAAAATTCGGGGGAATCTGATTCTGAAAATATCCTTGTATCTGGCCTTGAGAAAAGGGAATACTAATATTACGGGTAAACATGGCAACTTTGTAAAAATCATGAATTGGATCTCCCCAGTCACAACGATTAAAATCGATAATCCCGTTCAAGGATCCATCATTCAAAATAAGATTTGCAGGATGATAATCATCATGCTGAAACGTTTGGATTACTCCTTCCATAAGATAGAAGTTTTTTCTCACAAACGCATCAAGTTCCTCAATATCAAACCCGATAAAGAATGGATCCATTCGGCGATATTCATTGAGGTACCACTCATATTTCTTTCGTCTCATGTCAAACCAGGGAGGGGATATTGAAGGAGCAACATACTGGTGCAATTTTCGCAACTCTTCTCCAGCCTGGTACCCAATGGCATACTGAATTTCATCAGGGTATATTCCTAATGATTGTTCGCCATCCTCTCCATCAGCATAGGTTAATAGCATGATACAGGAATGAGAATCATCATCAAACCAAAAATGAAGTGCTTTTGGAACAAGCGGTGAATACGAAGATAACCCCCTGATAAGAGTGAATTGATCTTTTTTCGCGGTAAGTACCCTGATATCATCCGATGTGGTGATACGTGCCAGTATTTTTTGACCGGTACTGGAGAGAAGAAGAAATTTCTGATCAATTGAATATCCTTTACATATGGGATAATACTCTGAAAAGTCCACATATCGCTGAATATTGGCCAGCATCTCAGGGGTAAGCACATAAGAAGTTACCATAGGGATCTCCTTTCATTATCAACAAAAAATCTCATTATCATAATTCAATAATTATTATGTGCTCAATCTTTGATGGGTGATGGAATAGCATTTTTGGCAACTACTGGGGAGGAAGGATGTAGAAAGAAAAATGGCAATTTTGGGACTGAATAAAAAAAACATTCCATTTTTTCTTTCCAATATCATGATACACCCGATTATTCGATCCGGTTTTTTGGGAAATCCCCATGAGTATGCAATAGCACTTGATGAACACAGGAATGAAAACCTCAAGTACATCAGAATGCATTAACCATAACGACAATTCAATACAATAACTGAAACATTTATTGCTTATCTTCTCCATATCATGCCATGTCCGGAGAATCGATGAATGCTCCTCACTGATATTGACTGGAGTGGGATGTGGAAAGAACGAACCAGGAATCTGAATCATATATCTGATCCTCTTACCACGGAAGACTATTGGAATCACATAGCACCATTCATTCAGATATGGTCAGAATACGATGAATATCCCCGTAAACTTTTAAAACATATTCAAATGAGACCTGAATGGTCTATTCTGGATGTGGGATGTGGAACAGGTGCAATTGCCATTGCTTCAGCAATGCGAACAAAACAGGTTACCGCTCTTGATATCTCTCCCCATATGCTTGAAATCCTCAAAAGAGAAGCTGAAAGAAGATTTTTAGGAAATATCCGTTATCTCAATCGATCATGGGAGGAGATGATGATTGGTAGTGATATTAAACCTCATGATGTAGTTATTGCTTCACGGATAATTGCAAGAACTGAGGATCTCCAGAGGACCTTAACCAAGATTCACGAAGCGGCACTCCGATTTGCATATGTTACTGCATGGGTAGGCGAAGAAAAGAGTTTTCACGAGACATTCAAGCAAGCCCTCGGAAGAAAAACTCACCAGGAATCTGAAGATATCTATGTGTATAATATCCTCTGTCAAATGGGAATTCATCCCAATGTCCTGCAGTTAGAATGTCGAAACAATACCAGATACAAATCTCCTTCAGAGGCTCATGAATGGTATCGGATCCTCTTTTCCCTTTCACCAAGAGAAGAAGAGATCTCAAGAAGGGTCATTCAGGCCAATCTTAGAAAAACCCGGGATGGAAAATATGAACTACCTGATACCATTGTCCGCTGGTCTCTCATCTGGTGGGAAAAACCTGGATACCCTATAGAATAAAAAAGAGAATACCTATCCGATCATAAAACTTACCCCATCAATTTTTATACGTATTACATAGTTTTTTCTACTGACCAGAATCCTTAAGAATACTCAGATCAACCATTATCCATTATCTTTCTGTTTCAGGTTCAGAAGGGGAGAATCAATGAAAGTAGTCGGGTTGAATGCAAGTCCCAGAGGAAAAGAGAGTAGCACATTAAAACTCGTGCAGGCAGCACTTGCCGGTGCAAAAGATGAAGGTGCGGATATTGAATATCAGGATCTCTATACCTACCGGATCGACTATTGTACCGCTTGCGGAATCTGTTATGCAACCGGGGAATGTTCGCTGCTTGATGAATTTACCGATCTCTTTGAAATAATAATGGGTGCAGATGGAATTATCCTGGGAGCGCCCAATTATATCAATTCTGTCCCGGCTCCTATGAAAGCATTTTTTGATCGAATGGCTGATGCTATCCATTGTCAGATGTTGTACGGGAAATATGGATGTTCGGTATGTACGGCTGGAGGAAGTGGAGAAATGGAAGTGGTGCAGTATATGAATAACGTGCTTGGAACTCTGGGCACCACCGTTGTTGGAGGGGTTGGTGTTGCTATAGGACGGGATCCTACTGCCCTTGGGAAAGCAGAAACGGAAGCACGGAAGTTAGGAAAAAAACTCGTTCAATCTATCCGGGGGGAGCATACATATCCGGATCAGGATAAACTGCATCAGCAGCGGAAAGAATACTTTTGTGAACTGGTAAAAAATAACAAAGACCGCTTTTCTCACGAATATGACTGGTATGTACAAATGGGTTGGATGAAATAATCAAATCACAGAGGATTTATCAAATTTCTGGCTTTTCCTTGATAAATTCCATAAAGAAAGAGACCTTTTTTCCCGACTCATACCTGTCCCCCCTATGAAAAAGGGATCTGGATTAATCTGGATATACCTGCCGTATTCGCCATTTACCTGCAGGTATATGCATTTCAAACCGGGCACCTTTCCCAAAGATACCTGTCTCACGAATCGAAATATGAGTAAAGGATAATATCTCCCTGATTAAAAAGAGACCTAGGCCAGTATTCTTTCCAAACCCTCGAATAAAAATTTTATTTTTATCTTCTTCTGCAATTCCGGTGCCATCGTCTGTCATAATCAGCACCCCCCTCTCTCCACATACTTCAAAAGAAAACGAGATCCGTGTCAATGATTTTCCATGACGAAGGGCATTATCTACCAGATTATAAATGACCTGTCCAAACATCGGATCTGCATAGATCTCAAGATGATCTGTCAGATCCAAAAGAGTTACGGTGCCGGTATTCAGACTATCACGTGTTTTCACAACGATGGCAGATACCTGATGCCAGATCGGTTGTTGAACTCCCATCTGCTCATATAAAGCCGTAAATCCAATCTGTTCCTTTATATTACTAACCGCTGAACGAATAAGATTGAGAACCTGAAAATCAGGATCTTCGGGTGTGAAATTTTCTTCAATAACATCCAATCCGGACTTTACAACGGTAATCTGATTTAAAATGTCATGCCGGGTGATACTACTAAGTAAGGAGAGTTTATATTTGACCACAGAAAGCTCTTCTCCAATCGTGTTCAAGCCTTCTTTTAGCGCTATAAGATCTCCTTTTACCACAACGTCATCATCAAACCGTGTGGAAAACCGGGCATAAGAGAATTCATCAGCAACACGGATTGCCTCATTAAGGGGAACCGTAATTGCATCCAGCATATTATTAATTCCACATATGATCTCCTGATATATCCCATGAAAATGGGTCGGATCCCCCCGGGTTTTCAGTTTTCCGTCCTCTGCTTTTGTGATAAGACACCTTACCTCAAGCATGATATCATTGATTGACTGGATGAGGTGATTAAAAGCCGGAGCTATCTCATCATCTTTATCTTTTGACTGGAATGATATTGCAAGATCGCCCTGAGCAATGCGAGAAAAACCTTGAAATGTGTCTTGGAGATAATCTGCAAGATTGTCCATGGCATTAGCCATCTTTCCGATTTCATCTTTCCGCTCAAGGTTCAACCGGAGAGACAGATGACCATGACTCATCTCCTGGATCATAAACGTTGTGGCTTGTAATGGTTTGAGGAGATGAAATAAGATAACTGCAACCGCAATGACAGTAAGGAGGAGAAGAAAAGCAATGCAGACCATGCCAACATAGATGAACGTCTCTTTTTGTGCAGCCTTTTTTTCAGCAGCCAGGTTTTTTTCAGCAGCCAGGACTACAATTTTATCAATTATTACCCGATGCTGATCATAATGACCTTTCATAGATTCATAGGCAATTTTCTTCGCTCCTGCATAATCTCCCCGTTTCATGGCCGGAATAAACCGGAGATTGACATCATCCCAGAATTTCATGGCATGGAGATACGAAGAGTTTACCATCAAATCACGGATTTCCCCACCAGGGAGAGTACTAGCCCAGTACTGATGCCGAATGAGATACGATGCTTCAAGTGCATGAAGAGAAGAAATAGAACGGTTAATTTCCTGGGGATCCCTCTCTTCAAGCATCTCTAAAGATATCTGAAATGGTTCGATAATATACTCCGGAGGGGGGAGCACATCTGCGATGAGATCCTTTCCCGTAATAATTTCATCATATACGGGGCCATTTATCGTAATGGTGATAAAACCGATATATACAAAAAAACTGTACCCAATGATGAGACACGTAATAATGAAGATCAGAATAGAGGTTTTATGAGAAATTGAAAGATTATTCCAGAAATTTTTTACCATTCAAACCATTCCCGGGGTTTTATGAGGGGAGAGATTGATATTCACATACTGATTGATGAGAGAAGATTGATCCAGCTCATAGGAGATGAAGCATCATTAACTATAATCAATGGCAACGAGAGAGAAAAATACCTTCGATTGAGTGAACAGGAGTTTTTAACCGAAAAAATGTAACCAATTTCGACTGATATAAAGACAATCAGCGAGCATGAAATCGGTTCTTCTATGCGTTTTATTCCACCGTGAGCAAAAAAAGGGTTTATCCTCATTAAATAAGAAGTATCATCGTTGCCTATTATTCAGATATAGCCACCATTCGCCGGGGATCTGATATAATATTTGAAAGATATTGACTGATTATCTCTTGTAACTTCACCGTTTGTTCATATATTGAGCCCCATTTGTGAACATAGTGGACTGAGCCAATGGTAAATACTGACTCTTCAATGCTATCCCGGGGATGAGAAGTATATAGAACGAATGGGGTGTAAATCCCTTCTGACCGTATTTTCCCGAGGAATTCAATGCCGTTCATTCCAGGTATTTCGTAATCGGAAATAATGATATCAGGCTGTTCTTCAGTGATTATCGGTAGTGCCAATTTTGGGTTAAGGAAGGTCCTTACCTCAAAGAGAGGATTTTTTTCCAGAAAAATTTTGATAATTTCAAGCATAGAACGGGAGTCATCGATATAAAATATGGATATTTCAGATTTGGATAATATTGAATCCTGAGAAGACAAAGATAAAGACATCAGGATATATTTTTCAGATAGGGGTAAATAGTCGCGATTATTGCTAACCCATAACAAAGATTATTTATATTAAATGCATATATATCAAAGCACTGATGCGAAGTGAGAAGGTAGAGATACTTCGAAGAATATTAGAAAATAAAAAACGCCCATTATCTATCGCTGAAATAGCTCGTACTTCTGGTCTATCCCGGGCAACTGTAGCAAGATACCTCGATCAGATGCACTTGTCAGGTCAGGTGCGATTATTTGAAATTGGAAAGGCGAAAAAGTATCTTCTCACATCAGAAATCTCTTCCCATAACCTCTGTGACCTTTCTACGAACTTTGTTTTGGTACTGGATCAGGACCTCAAAATAGTATTTATAAATGAGGCATATTTAAAATTTTCAAACATTTCAAAACAACTGATAATAGGAAAGAGGATTGAATCAATACATCTTGATATTTTCGCATCACCAGATATTTTGCTGTTATTAAAAAAATACCAGGGAGACGGAGTAGAATACCATACCATTGAACTTGAGCAAAAAAATGTCCGTCAAATCTATTCGATCACGTTAGCCAGGGTTCAATTTGCTTCCAACAACCAGGCAATAGCGTTAATAGCTCATGATATTACTTCGAAACGAAAAATGGAGGAGGAAAACCGATTATTAGCATCTATTGTTGACTCCACACAAGATGCCATAATCGGAATTGGAGAAGATTTATCCATCATATCCTGGAATAACGGTGCAGAAAGGATGCTAGGATATAATAGGGAAGATATGCTTGGAAAGAACGTAACAATGCTTCATCCAATGGATAGTAAGGATAATTATCTGACATTTTTGGAAACTATTCTTCAGGGGGAGACCGTCAATCAGTATGAAACACAGCAGGTATGCAAAAATGGGACTATTATTGATGCTTCATTTACCATATCTCACATATTTGATAAAGAGAAGAAATGTTTAGGGATTTCCGTAATCATCCGTGATATTACTGAACAAAAATCGATCGAGACTGCATTAAAAAATGCAAAAGAAAAACTCAACATTCTTTCCAGTATCACCAGGCATGATATTCTGAACCAACTCCAGGCATTAGATATTTTTACGGATCTCCTCACCAAAAATCGTCACCTTGAGGAGAAAGAATTAGAATATTTGAGATATATCGATGTGTGCAGTAGAAATATCAGAGAGCATATCAACTTTTCAAAAGATTATCAGGATCTTGGAGATAATGCACCAATATGGCAGCACATTGAAACTATTGTAAAAATGGCAGCCGTGGACAATATTCCGGAATCTGTGCAATTATCCATACAAACGAGCGATTATGAAGTATTCGCAGACTCCATGCTTATGATGGTATTTTTCAATTTGATAGATAATAGCAAACGCCATGGGAAGCATGTAACGAAAATTACCATTTCACTTTTTCCGGACAAAAATGGTGGAGTTCTGGTTTATGAAGATGATGGGGTGGGGGTTGCAGAGTCCATGAAATCTGATATTTTCGACAAAGGAGTTGGTGAGAATAGTGGGCTTGGACTTTTTCTGGTAAGGGAGATACTCGCGATTACGAATCTATGCATCAAGGAGACCGGAAAAGAAGGACATGGGGTGAGGTTTGAAATAATCATTCCAGATAGAGGATTGAGAAGGAGTATCCGGTAATTTTTCTGGGGATTCCTTAATGATTAAACCAAAAGATCTAAGAATATGAAAAAATGGATCTGAAACATGAGGGAGAATGTTTTATCAAGGGACACAGGGATTTTGTGAGACCGGACTAATCAGGAGATTATCGTATGGTTATAGAATTATTATCATATAACACCAGTATTGTAAACCCATTACTAAAATTGATGATCATTATTGGTTTTAGTGTTGCTGCCTTATTTTTTTATCAGAGTCGTAAAAAATATGGAGGAATTCTCCACACAATATCGACTCTCCTGTTTGTAGGTGCAGTAACCGGAAGTATTGCAGCGTTATTTCGATTTCAGGGAGATTTTTACACCGAATTTAAATGGGGAGAGAGCCTCCTGGATCTCATCCTGGTCCTGATAACGCTTATTATTGCTATACTTGTCCGAAGAAAAATATACGAAACTGCGAGCCTGTTTGAATCATCTGAAGAGGAATTATGACCGGGATGAACCTATTGGATTATACAACGAGTCCACTTAATCCTGCATTAAAATTCCTGGTATTTCTCCTCTTCATCGTAGTAGTAATCATCTATCTGGATACCAGGCGAAAAATCGGGGGGGATATTCATCGGTTCATCGATTACCTCTTCTTTTTCTCTCTTTGTATGACTCTGGGATCTCTTTTCAGATACTTTGGACATGGAACTGATTTTGGTTTTTCTTCGGATTATTCTTTGAAATGGTTTCAAAGTATTGCATACCTATGCGGAACAATTTGCTTAATTTTTGCGGGTAAAATTCTGTATAACCTTTTTCGGAGGGATCATGAGTAATATTGCAGAAGAAATAATCAAAATGCTCTCCCCGGTAATTGGTACCGGTTTAGCAACTTCTGTGGTTCAAATGCAATGCCGAAAAATGGGTTTGGTTGCTGAAGATATAAGCCAGGAAAATATTGAAGAATTTGCAGAGCGGTTTAAAAAACCTCTGGAAATATTTGCCGGTGAAGATATTGCGATTATGGTAATTCAAAAAATACAAGAGATCAAATAATTGAATACATCGCAAAGTTTCATGATAATCAGATAAAAACCTGCAAAATAGGGCCTTTTACATTTTTTCAATAATTCGGATACAGCAATTTACATTACTTCCCCTCATTTTTGAAAACCATTTATAGTAAACAAGCTCGAAAAATATAATAGTAGCGTTATCAAACAAATATGCGTTGATGCTGAGAGTATCGGCATAATGTAGGAGGATTAATGAAATTTACGACCGTAGCAATTGTTGCACTGGTAGCCCTTATGGCAATTACCGGATTTGCAGCAGCAGACAGGTTACCTAACCAGACTCCGGAAAATCAACTTTTCTCCATTGACACAATTGTTGACGTCACTGGCGCTGTAGATGACAAGAGCACCATGTCCTGGGTAATCGCTTCTCCAGGAGCAATTCCAACAGGTATTCTTGGTGAAAAACAGGTAATCGCTGATGTTACCTACAAAGACTCCATCCTGACCAACGGTGGAAAGGTAAGCGAGAACAAGAATTTTGAATTCAATTCCAAGAACCAGGCAAAGGGCCTGTACAATATTGAATCCCAAAAAGTCCTCACCTACGCCAGCACGGAAGGCGCTCACCTTGTCGGTGAAGAAGAGTACACACTCTCCGTAGCTGGCAACTATGACAGTGCAGCTGACAAAATCCGCTGTGTATTCGCTGCAGCAAACACCAACATTCTCCCTGCTTTCTGTAATATCGTCTCTGCAAAGAGCAGCCTTGTCAATGTAAACAGCGCCCAGATCTCCTCTAAAGGTCAGATCCGTGCAGTAGCAAAGACTGCTGACATTCCAGCAGAACTGAATTACCAGATAGCAGTCACCCCTGATGCAAACTCCGGCTCTGGCTTTGCAGAGGGCACTGTAAAGACCGTCTTCGCAGGTAGTATTCTTGAGGCTCGCAGCAATGGTAATACCTGGAACAAGACCTCTGCAGAAAACACCTGGAAAGACACGACTGAAGTCACCGGTGGCATCAAGAACCTGCAGAAGGCATTTGCCTACCAGTCAGGATTCTTCCTGTAAGGTAAATATCAGGTAACCAGCCTGACATCTTTTTTTTAAGCTATTCCTAGTCAGTCATACACAAACCGGATCTCATTACTCCTGGTTATCCAAAAGACAGGAGTTCTATTCTGGCACCTTCCAGGATGTGTATCCAGAATTGGGAAAAGGAAATTTCTTCCAATAATCGGGTTTACCCACATTGCAGTAGGCATAAAAGAAAAATGAAAAAATCGAGATGTCAGGTGATGAAGGTCTTCACCATATGCTTATTGACGGGAGGTGTTTCCCATCGACCAAACCATCATGCCACTGTAGATCTGAGATTTTGAATGAACCATCCCATTGAGTGATGAATTTTGATAATATCTCATGATCTTTTCTTTTTCATCATTAGTTACATTCCGTCTGATTTCGAGATAATCAATTGCTTTATCAGCAGCATCTGACCAACTCATTTCGCAAGGAATAGATTTCCGATAGATCTTAATATGTGGATGGATCCCCAGAGTATAGAGGTACATAAATGGAAATAATAGTCCTGAAGAAAGAGATACTTGCTCAGGAATTTCCCCAAGCTCTTTGACTAATAATTCATAAGGGATCTTTTCCGGATCTTTTTGAATAAAATTACTATAATAACAATACTTCTTTGAACAGGCCATCATTCGGGAAAACGTATCGGCATCTTTTATTCCGGGAGTCATTGAGGCAATAACAAGATCAAACTTGTTTCGATATCCCAGGGAATCGATATCAGCTGACCACCAGGAACATTCGATAGGATGAATCGCTAAATTTTCTTGATTTGCCTGTTCTTTGAGACGCTGAAGCATTTGATGGGAGATATCAAGGGCTGTCACGGTTGCTCCTGCCCTGGCAAGAGGAATAGCAAGAGAACCTGGACCACACCCAATATCCAGTACTGATGCACCTTTAGGAGAAAATTCTGCTTGATGTAAGAACTCTAAAAATTCTTCAGTCTTTTTCTTTTTTCGATCCTCATCTTCATCTTTGGAAAAGTGAGCAGCTCTTTTATTCCATCGATCTGCCTGTATCTCATCCGTAATCAGATCAGATTCATCAGGAGAGGAATTCCAACATTCCAGCCATATTTCTGAATTTGCAGTTTGAATCATACTATTCATCTATTCCTGATAACATCAGTATATTCAAAGGTTATTCTCTGGATAAAATAAACTCATTGAATTACAATTTGCCAAAAGTAGATCATTTTAGTAATATTTAATTCGGAGAAAAATAAAATTAAAAGGATTACATACTGGATGGATGTAACATGAATTTAAGAACATTACTTATCACCCTGTTCCTGCTCATGATTGTGAGCAGCACTCTGTCAGTATATGCTGACCAAAACCAGACAAAAACCATCACCGATATGGCTGGAAGAACGGTTACCGTTCCGGTTCATATTACCGGAGTACTTGGTACATCCCCACCAACAACCATGCTCATCTACATGATTGCACCAGATAAACTGATTGGTTGGAACTCAAATAACACGGGTTTTCTCCCAGAAAAGTATCTGAATCTCCCCACCGTGGGAGGATGGTTTGGAGGAAAGGAGGGGAATTATGAATCATTTCTTTCCATGCATCCGGATATTATCCTGGAAGGATACAACCAGCAAGGGGATATGAAAGCCACTGTTGATGGAAGACAATCTAAATTTGGAGATCTTTCTGTTGTCGGTGTCGAAAACAGTGTAGATGTACTTGGTTACGCAGAGCCAATCCGGTTCATGGGAGACCTTTTGGGAGAATCAGATCAGGCAGAGAAGATGATCAAATTCTACGAAGATGCCCTTAAACAGGTAAATGAGAGAGTGGCCACTATCCCCGAGGACAAGAAGGTCACAGTATATCAGGCAGCAGGAGTCGATGGACTCACCACTGAAGTGAAAGGATCACCTCATGCTCAGCTGATAGATGTTGCTGGTGGAGTGAATGTAGTGGATGAACCTCTTACCGATGCATTTGGCGAGATCAAAGTTAGTATGGAGCAGGTAATCACCTGGAATCCCGAAGTAATAATCGTAGAAGATGCCAATTTGTATAAGAAGATGTTTACCGATCCTCTCTGGTCTCAGATATCTGCAGTGAAGAATAATCGAGTCTATTTAACACCAAAAACGCCTTTTAGCTGGTATGACCATCCTCCAGGAATCAACAGAATCATCGGTATCCCCTGGACTGCAAAGATGCTTTACCCTGAAGAATTTAAGGATCTGGATTTGACCTCACTCATAAAAGAATTCCACTCAACATTCCTGCATTACGACATTACCGACACCCAGATTGATGCGGCATTAAATCCGGATACCGCCTGATGCAAGGGAGGAGAGAGGGGGATGAAAAATCCCTAATCCTTATGGATCAGGATTTTGACAACTCATTTGCTATGATAACGGATCTGATCAGGGGACACCAGCGATATACCATTCTCCTATCCGCGATTACATCCGGGATCTTGCAAACCCTCATTCAAAATGGGCCGATGAGAGTCGAAAACCTAGTGAGTGAATTAGAATGTGATAAATCCAAAATTGATCTCTGGATACAGGCAATAGTTGATATCGGAATTCTGAAGAAAGATGGAGATTTCGTGGAGATATCGCGAGGAATGACCAAATTCCTCAATCCTAAAAGTGCGATATACCAGGGAGATTCTATTATCTCAAAGCAGGAGAGTCCCTGGTACTCCAAAGGAAATTTTTTGATGTCAAATGCTCAATTGGGCGAAAAAACCAGGCGAGAGATGACTCCAGAGTTTCTCAAGGTCGTAGGTCAGCATGCGATGAGAGGAGAAATCCAGGAAATAACAAAAATTCTTTCAACTATGACAGAATTTACATCTGCACGAAAACTTTTGGATATCGGAGGAGGACACGGACTGTATTCGATCTCACTTTGTCAGCAGAATATAGATCTCAACTCGGTTATCCTGGATCAACCCCACATTATCGAAGCAACAAAAGAAAATGTTACGAAATTCAGAATGGAAAAACAAATTGAGGTAATTTCCGGAGATATGAATAAGGAAATACCCGGAACCGGGTACGATCTGATGCTGGCGTCCCATATTCTATATCACAAGGAAACCCTGGAACCACACATACGACGGTTTGTTTCAGGACTTCGAAATGGAGGCCTGTTTATCTCAAACCATAAATTCTCTACTGACTGGAAACTTCCGGAGAATGATGTTCTCACCGCGTTGGAACATGAAATGATTCGGGATTTTCACCAAATGATACCAGAGTCAGATTTTATTGAAATCCTGAAAGCACAAGGTCTGGATCTCATGGTAACCAGAAGAGTTCAGTCGACCACCGGCTTATCCACCCTCCATATTGCGAGGAAAATGTAAATACGGAACGTATTATGAACCTACAAAAATTTGGATTAATTATCGGAATTATTCTCCTTTTGGGAGCAATTTCTCCGGCATTAGCTACCGAATACGGAGCAAATCAAACAATCACGGACCTTGCGGGAAGAACAGTAGAAATTCCATCAGATGTGCAACATGTTGCTGCTCTTGTCGGACCATCATATGAAAAGATATTTCTCCTGGGCTCGATGGATAAAGTAGCCTTAATACCGCCATTTCCGAAACAGATGCCATGGGCAGCCAAAGTCATTCCAAATCTGTCAAGTATCCCGGCAATGACCTCTTTCCAGGATCCAAATATTGAGGAACTGATGAAGCAGAATGTAGATGTGGTCTTCTTCTGGGATTATCCAAAACCCCTCGATAAAATGACGGAAACCGGAATTCCGGTAGTGGTAACCCAACCGACCACAACAACGACTCAGGCACAATCTGTTGAAGAATTCAAAGGTCTCATAAAGAACGAAATCAGCACATTTGGTTCGGTTCTCGGCCAGGATGCAAAAGATCGTGCCGATAAGTATAATCAGTATTTTGATGAGAAAGTGGATAAGATCCTTAAGATTACCTCAAAGATTCCGGAAAGTGAACGACCTCAGGTCTATTATGTCCGGGGCCCTGATACATTAACCACCCATGGAAAAAACACGTATACCCAGTGGTGGGTAGATATGGCCGGAGGTAAACTGGTATCATCAGATATTGAAGAGATGATGCCCAAAGTATCCATGGAACAGGTCATCTCCTGGAATCCTGACATCATTGTGATGGGAAGAGTAAATTCCACTTCATTGATCCTTAATGATCCCAAATGGAAGGACATTTCTGCAGTGAAAAACCAAAAAGTCTTCACAAATCCTGAGGGAGTAATGTATTGGGATTATTCAAGTGAAGGAGTATTGCTTCTGGAGTATCTTGCTAAACTCTTCCACCCAGATAAGTTTGCAGATATCGACATGAAATCAGAAATTAAAGAGTATTATTCTACCTTCTATAACTACAGCCTCACAGATGATCAGGCAGAGCGGATTTTAGAGCACCTGCCTCCAGCCTGAGGCTGTTTCTTTTTTTGAACCAAGGGAGGTTCTCCCTTTTTCGTGGAAGAGTATGAAAGAGATCCATACCCAATTTCATATGATTCTGAAATCATCCAATCACCCAGTCTGACTCATCGAAACTATTCCTCTATCATCTCTGTATCCCTTTGTATTCCCTGATATCACATGAGCAACGATGGTTTGTAGAGAGAATCACCCGATTTCGATTCGCTTTTAACGGAAATAGCACAAAAGGTCTTTGGGATAATCGATCGAGGAGTAGAAAAAATAGGTGATTGTTCTACTCCTTTCTGCACCTCTGAAGTTCCAAACCGCAGATGATTGATGATTCACCTGCGCTCAGATGAGGTACCAAACCATCATCGGAGCAATGTTACTGATACTTGTTCTCCTTTCTTAAACCCATCACTGCCCCGAGGAATATGGAGAATTGCATCCGCTTTCAGCCCCATGAGTTGGCCGAATCGTCGCTCCATCGGAAGAACATAAACCTTTCCCATAGTATTTTTCACATTTACCAGATGAAAAACATCCCAACCATTAAAGGGAGTGATATCATCGGTGATCTCTCCAAGAACTACTTTTTTTGGTGGTATCGGAACTCCCCAGGACTTAAGAAGAGGAAATATTAATTGATAGAAGGTGATAAGGCTGGCTACCGCAGGTCCTGGCATTCCCACTACTGGTTTGCCATCAACAACCCCGCAAGAAACAGGTTTTCCAGGGCCCATCGCTACCCCATGAAAGAGAAGGGAACCACTCATATCAATTGCATCCACCGTATAATCTTTAGATCCTGCAGAAGAACCACCAAATAACAGGACCATATCACAATCCTCACATGCTGCCTTTATTTGAGAGGACAGAGTATCTGCGTTATCAGGCAGAATTGGATAAATCTCCGTTGAAACACCATAACTATGCAGATATCCGGATATCATCAGGGAATTTGTATCAATAATCTGCCCAGGCACAGGTTCTTTTCCAATAGGAATAATTTCATCTCCGGTAGGAATGATCCCCAGTTTCCAGCTTGTCACAGTAACGTTTCGAACCCCATAATTTGCACATGCTGCCACATCATAGGGAGTCAGGCAGTGACCCGGATATGCAATTATTTGATCTTTCATTACATCCGTACCGAAAGGGACGGTATTTTGATTGGCAACTACCGGAGTTCTAATCAGATATTGATTATCTCCTATTTGTTCCACCTCTTCAATTGCAATTACCGCATCATATCCTTCAGGCATCGGAAGACCAGTATTCACCTTAACAGCCTGAATCATAATTGGATGTTCCGCAGATGCCCCTTGAGTTTCTATACTCTTTACCGCAATCCCATCTGGACCTGCCAGAGACATCGGAGGCATTGTCCGATTGGAAAGAACCGGTTCTGCAAGAACCTTTCCAATAGCATCCGTAATTGATATTACTTTCTTATGTGGATTGTGTGTGAATGAGGACAGTATAGATTTCTGTGCATCTTTCATAGAGATCAATCGATCTGGATTAATAATTCTCGGCATAGTAACTTCCCATAATTAGTAATGTACATTAGATCAACTTATGAGAAATAATAGCTACATGCAATAGTAACTCATCATTTATTCATTCCTATTCAATTATTCTACGTAATAATATCAGAATTTCAAGTATAATCAAATACCAAGTTCAAAGAGATATGTGCCAGTTAAGGAAATGGCATCACCATACTCAGGGACATCGGAAATCGTAAGGGAACAAAATATCGTAACCGTTACTGAAGTCATATACCGATTTGTCAACGCTCGCTACGATTCACAGGATCATTCAAAAGAAAATGACGTACCTTTTCCCTTTATTCATAATTCGCTTCATTGAGCAGTTTCTCATTACAAAGGAAAATTACCTCCTCACTGATAAGATAGGAGGAATTTGTGATAGATTGAATCAATATTTTTTCATTTATTTTCAAATTTTTTAATTTATTTCGAATAACATATATCCAGAAACAACAAAAAATACCCTATACCAGAGAAGAGGATTCGTGGTTATCAGGTGATTCTAAACGACATTAACTGGGCTGAAGTATGGAGAAAAGACCTAAAACAAAGTCAGATGCCCTCTATTGACCAGGGTGAAGAGAAACGATGGGATCAAATTGCTCCAATGTTCAGAACGTGGATGGAAGTTGATGATTACCCACAAAAACTTCTATCGAAAATTCAGTTTCGACCAGAATGGTCGGTTCTGGATATCGGATGTGGGACAGGAGTTATTGCAATTAATGCTGCATTGTGTTCAAAATCAATAACAGCACTAGATATTTCCAGTAAGATGCTTGACATCCTTAAAAGTGATGCTGATGAAAAAGGTATTGAAAATATATCCTGTGTTCATCGTTCCTGGGAGGATATTCAGGTAGGGAAGGATTTAGCGCCTCATGACATTGTAATCACATCGCGTTCGATAGCCAGAACAGGTGATCTGAAAGAATCTCTGATAAAGATTGATCAGATGGCTCTTCGATATGTGTACGTAACTGCATGGGGAGGATGTGGCCGATCTCTCAATCGCGGTCTTCGAGAAGAACTTGGGTATGAATACCATGATCTTGCAGATTATGTGTATATTTTTAATCTTCTCCATCAGATGGGAATTAGGCCCAATGTCGAACAGTTAGAGTGTAAAAGCACTATCATCTACCCATCGCTGAATGAAGCAGTACGAAATTATCAGGTATTATTTAATCTTTCCCCAGAGGAGATTCCGATTGCAAGAAAATACCTGGAAAGTCATCTTATCAAACAATCTAACGGGCAGTATAAGGTCCCGGATAATAACCCGATCTGGTCCCTAATCTGGTGGAAAAAGAATACCACGGTGGATGTATGAAAAAACAAGTAGGACGAATTTTACTGATATTGCTCCTTCTGTTCTGTATGGCAGCAGGAGTTGCGAATGCGGATCAAAGCTCCGGAACTGCTATTTCCTCTTCAGGGAAGCATTCTGTCACAGATATGGCAGGAAGGACGGTAGATCTTCCGAGTGAAGTAAACCAAGTCATGGCATTATACGGACCTGCATATGAAAAATTGGTAATCCTTGATGCAGAAGATAAAATTGCGATATGTGCAGATTTCCACAAAACGCATGCATCCTGGGCACATATTATCTATAAATATCTTGATAAAATTCCTGCATTAAGTAATCCATCTGAGCCAAACGTTGAAGAGGTTATGAAAGAGGATCCGGATGTGGTATTTTACTTTGGAAATGATAAATTCACTCAGAAGATGACCGAACTTGGTATACCAGTAATCTGTTCAACAGGAGGAGCTCCAAAACTCGAGACCTTGAAAGATCAGATTCGGTTATATGGGGCAGTTCTTGGAGAGAAGGAGAGTAAACTTGCCGAGGATTATTGTTCCTATTTTGATGAAAAACTCTACAACATATTAGGAAAAACCTCATTTGTTAAGGATAATCAAAAACCGAAAGTCTATGTAACAAGTGGGATACCGCTTCGAACACGAGGAGGTAACTCCATGATGGCAGATACCGTTAAAAAAGCCGGCGGAATATATGTGGCAAATGATCTGAATGGAACACAAACCATTAACGCTGAACAACTTCTTACCTGGAATCCGGACATTATTATCATAGATCATGCTCCAGATCTTCCAGATCCTAGCAGCAGTGCTACCTCCAATACACCGGATGCTCAGTCTATTCAAAAGCAGATTCTTACAAAACCTGAATTCCAGGGCATTAATGCGGTGAAAAACAAAAAGGTATACATTTGTCCGATGGGAGCTTTCTTCTGGGATGCTGGTCAGCAGGGGATTCTTCAACTCGAATGGATGGCTAAACTCTTTCATCCAGAACTCTTCCCGGACCTTGATATGAAGAAGGAATTAAAGGAATTTTATTCGAAATTCTTCAGATATGACCTGACAGATGAGGAAGTAGAACTGATAATGAGCCATAAACTTCCACCTAATGCAGAGAAGTTTGGGTACTAATTTGATAATTCAGATTTGCTTGTAAGAAATCAGAATTATAAAAAATAACGTACTTTTTTTAGACCTTTGAAAAGGAAGTAAACCAGAAGAAGTTTTATTCGTACAGATAACCGAACTCCCGAAACTCGTCATGTCCATTGTAGAGATGAAGATTTTTTATCAAATCCAACGAATCAGAATTTACTCATTTTGGCGCTTCCTTTTTGGCCTGAAATATGGTTGATCCGATCTGTGTAAGCGATCATAGTTATGATATTGCTTAATGTCTCAAATTAGGCCTCATTTTTTCATCATTGGATTCCGATGGAAAATAGTGGTAACGTTAATTTATATATCTCAATAAATAATTGCTCTTTGAGGTTTTTACCTGTCGAGAGTGAGGTAATTACAAGGAATATATGAAGAAAATGAAAAGCAATCAATAACCGAGTTAAGAAAAGATCAAAAGATTTATGCCAATTAATGAAAAAGATCATATGGAACACTTAAGAGGTTTACTCATGGTAAAAGTTAATGAGAAATATGAACTTGAAATCTTCCCAACAGACTGGAACTTGATTGTATCTCAATTTCATACCAACAGAAAGGAAGGTCGCGATACACTCCTTGAAAGACAGATAGCCGGAGAACCAGTTCGTTGCCTGGTAACTGGATATGCATGGAATGAAATCAAAAAGCCTAACGCTCCATTAAAGCAGAAAATATACGTCCAGATTACAGAGATTATGTCTGAAAATTCATAAATCTCCCTTAAGCCGGTATCTCCCGATACACAAGCACCGATCCGATTCATTTCATCGCTGATAATTCAATAGAATTATACTCATTTTTTCTCTGACAATATCCTTTTATAGATCAAGGCAGAGTATACCTATTCACCCATCAGGGTCTGGAGAGTATTATGAGAATAAGTGCACGAAATTCCATCAAAGGGACTATCAAATCCATCATCAAAGGACCAGTAAATGCAGAAGTAGTCATTGATATTGGAAATGGGATTTTGATTACTTCAATGATCACAGCACATGCCGTAGAAAATCTGAACCTAAAAGAGGGTCAGCAGGCGTGGGCTGTCATGAAAGCATCTGAAGTGATGATAGCAGTAGATTAAGCGATAATTTGCTTATTCGCATCCCCAATTTTTTTCCATGTATGAGACTTTTTTCGCATATAAAAAGGAAAGTCTCTCAGGAAGATCGAAATCGGAATAGTTCATGGCGGTTCAGAGAAAATAACAATCAGTTAACTGATGATACCCGGAAGTAGCTCGATAAGTCGTTTCTCTTCAACTTTAAGATCATATGGGCGTAGATCCGGATAAAAAGCATTTACAAGGAACTGAAGCACTAATACCCACTGAAGACCTGCAATTGAATATTCCCGGGGGATACAAAATACCATTCCCCGATCCAGTGCCGGCGCAGTGAGATTTTCCCGAGAACAATGATCAAGAAATGTCTGAACTTCCGATTTACCCATCCCACTACAGATAATCACGTCAGGTTTGAGACGAAGAAATTGATCCCGGGTAAATGGATGAAGTTGAGATTCTTCATAGGGGATCTGATAATTCAGTACCTCAGCTCCCGCCCGACAGGCCAGGGCAACCTCCATCTTATCAGAATACGAGGGAAGATACGGGTGTGATAATGCACAATAAACTCGGGGCCGAGAATTCGCATTCGCATAACTTTGTGCTTCTTCAAGCCGTTTCTGATAATACTGTATCAAAGGTTTCACCTGCTCATCAATCCCAGCCAGAGATGATAAGGTATGAATGTACGAGATATACCCTTCTGGTGTTGACAAGTATCCCTGGAGATTCTCAAGCCACCGCCCGGATAGTATCATCACCAGAATCCTGCTTATCACTTCTTCATTCTGAACCCCTAACTGATCAAGGGTGTGAGTGACTGAGTCCAGGATTACCGAAGTTCTATATCCCCCCCGAAAACGAGGTTCGCAACCGGGATTTTGATGAAATGATCCAATCACCGGGACAGATTTCCCACAAGAACAGGTGATAATCTGACTCTGGTAAGTGAGTCGTGCCCCCATTGGGCCATAGAACGTGCGATCAATAAGCACCTGTTCACATGCCGGGCACAAGGTGCGAAGCCTTCCTGTTCCCGGGGTGTTAAACAGGTATACCCAGGATAAATACGACCTACAGATCAGCAGAATCTGTTCTGCCTGATCCGGAGTTGGCTCCAGATCTTTGTCTACCCCATCAAAGGGAATAAACCGCATAACATGGAGAGGAATTTCCGAAGAGATATGAGAAAGTCGCTCTGCAACCCCGGTTACCTCATCTTCACTTCCCTGTTGATACACCACCGAAACCTCCAGGTGAACCCCGGAGTCGTAAATCCGGGTGATCGTTTGAAACACCTGCCCTATCTCACAGGGAGCACCGACATTCTTATAGACAGTGTTTGAACATCCTTTCATCCCAATATTCATGAAATCCATGACATCAAGGAGGGCATCCAAAACAACCGGGCCCATACATCCATTCGACGCACAACCAACCAGATATCCTGCTTTCTTTAATGTCTTTGCAGTGCGTATCACCGTATCAAACGACACAGTTGGTTCATTCAGACAAAATATCGCACCAAGACAGGATTCCTGTATTATGAGATCCAGGATCTCTTCAGGAACTGCATGACGGAGAGCATCTGCTACCAAATCCGGATATTCAACCAATACATGGGAGACACACCCGGGACATGAAAGATTACACCCCAGGGTGGAGAGAAGGAGATATCTTCCCCCGGGAGTATAATGCAGAAGGGGCACAGTCTCAATAGGACTGGGCCAGATTGCAAGATATCGATCCGGAAGGCGTTCGATGATTTCTCCTGCTTTACAGGTGTGCATTTTACACTTCCCTACTGATCCCTCCCGGATTTGACAACGATGTCCGCAAATCTGACATTCCATATGATTTGACCCCATTATCAGTGATTATGAAGATACAGGTTTGTTCAGAATAACTGGAGTCTGATCCTTGAGCATACCATTTGCATCTTCGGAAGTCAGGTCCAGACAGTAGAACTTCTTATAAAATTCCTTGATCTCATCTTCCATCTGATAACTGACTTTGTCAGGGTAGAGCGTACTCTGGAGCCACATAGATCCGAGAATGGTCTCTGGAACTGGTAATTCCCAGGACATCAGATACTTGGGCATCCGGTAAACCTCTTTCTTCTGAACTGCAGGTAAAGACTGCCAGGCAGAATCAGCAAGCAGATCGCTGACACTCATGGAGTTGTATGGGAGTAGGATGACCATATCAGGGTTCCAGGTGTATACCTGATCAATGGTAACTTTATTATCTCCACCAGAAAGGCCTTCAGCTGCGTTCTTTCCTCCAACAAGACTCAGAACCTGAGCTTCATAATAATCATCACCAAGAGTTGACAAAGGCTCCCGCTGGCCAAAGTACACAGATTTCTTATCAGCATCGGTAATGTCTGCTGCATTTTTCTGAATGGTTTCCGTCTTTTCGTTATAGTAATTAATGAATTCAGCAGCTTCTGTTTCTTTTCCGGTAATCTTACCAATCATCTCATAGCTCTTAATCAGATTTTCCGGAATCTCTACATCTACCAGAGCCAGGGGAATACCCGCTCGTTTAATGTCCTCATTCACCTTATCATAATTTTTATCAGAGATAACAAGATCAGGTTTGAGGGAAAGGAGCTGTTCCAGGTTAACGTTTGTTTTACATCCGGCAGATGGAAGAGCTGCAAGAGATGGTTCAGTTACATTAACGAGATTTCTGTTCGCAGGACCAATGCAGGTTCCCACCAGTTTATCATCCGCACCAATGACAAAGAAAAACTGGCTGGTAAACGGATCCACAGTCACAATGCGGGAGACATCTGCAGGAATGTCCACAACATTTCCCGCAATATCGGTAATCGTGCTATTTCCTGCAGCAGATACCACAGGAGATAAACAGATCAATGCAATCAATAGACAAAGAATGAGAGAGAAATTCATTCGCATAATACCATACCTCAACCGGTCATAAAGACCAGTGTACAAATGTGAATGAATGATTAATAAACCACCCTGTTTTTTTATTCAGGTAAATGAAGATCGATTTCCAGAAGTTAATGAATAATGGATTATCGACTCAAAAAAAACCTTCGAATATCATCAAACCAGTGTTGATACCAGGGTTCAGGTTGTTCTGAGTCCGGTATGAGTGAAAGAAATTCAATCAGGTAATCTTCAAATCCGACCTGCATGCCAGGTTCAACAATAACGGATATAATCGGACTTTTCATTATTCCTTGAATTTCCATGCCCCCTGGTTTTGTTACGATAAAAGATGGTGTCAAATATTGCCTCCCTGAGCAGATCCATTCACCCCGGGACAGGGCCTTAAGGACGTCTTTTGTTACCGGGCTGGATAACCGGTATTCAATTCGATTTCGTCCATCTGATAATCGATTATTACTCACAATCTTGATTATTTGCATAATATCCTCAGGTAATAACCATAAGCATCGGACAAGAGAGAGTACCATTCGAATTCAAAGATACCAGATATACATTACCAATTTCATAAGGATATCTACTTCGGTGGAAGATGAAAACCAGATTTATGTTGAATACTTAGTATTTTATCAATAGTAATGATATATACACGCAAGAGAAACCATTAAGGATACTATTGCGGGCAAGATATGATGATTAATGAAATAACATCAGATGGTAAGTCTTCACCCATAACCTATGCGAGTATCTGGAAAAAGACAAAAGAAGAACATCTGCGATCGATTGATATCGGGCATGAAGGAGATTTCTGGATGCAGCCGGAGAATGTTAAACGCTACCTCAAGAATGTCGAGGGGCAGTATGGACAGGTAGTCACTCAACAGCTCCAGCGCATTGTCATCCCCCCGGATGCAAAAGTCCTCGATATTGGATCCGGTCCGGGAACGCTCGCAGTTCCACTGGCAATGAAGGGGTGCATCACCACCATTGTTGAACAGGCACCACTAATGTGTGAGGCATGTGAGGAATACCGAAAGGGAAATGGTGCACCACCCATCACCATAATTAACAAGCGTTGGGAAGATGTCATTCCAGAAGAACTTCCTGGCCCTTTTGACCTGGTCATTTCTTCCTATGCCCTGACTATGATTGACATTGCTGAGGCAATTCGAAAGATCCAGGCAGTTGCATCCGGGAGGGTCTACCTGTTCTGGTTCCTTACCCCGCCATCCTGGGCCCAGGTGATACAGGATCTCTGGTATCCCCTGCATGGAAAAACCTATATTCCAACTCCACTTGCAGATTGCCTCTGGAATGTGCTCTATGAGATGGGAATATATGCAAACCTGGAGGTGACTGACCCGGCTCCGCCTCACCGGTACGAATCAGTAACGCAAGCTGCAGAACAATTTTATGGTCGTCTTGTCTGCACCGAGCAGTGGCAGAAAGATATTGTTATATCGTATTTCAATGATCATCTTATTTCCAATTCACCCGGAGATTTCCTATTTGAAAAGGAATCGAGAAATGCAATAATCTGGTGGGATAATAACCAAAACAAAAACTAAACATCTAATCATATGAAAATTAAGGGTCAATTTTCACATATTTTTCCTTAATATCACCCAGTAAATATAATTTAATTAATCATACCCTTTTATTTATCTAAACAAACTAAAACATACAGACCATTACGGAGTGGACCTATGAAAAAAGTTATTTCATATCTTGTTGTCGGGTTGTTTGTTCTCCTGCTTGCGGCACAGTTCAGTTGTGTTTCAGCAGCGAATGCCACCCCGACCGAACTGACCATCTTTGCTGCAGCATCCCTGACCGGTGTTATGGGAGATCTTAAACCTATTTTTGAAACCGCTCATCCAGGAGTGACGGTGACTTCTAATCTTGACAGTTCTGCAACATTGGAAACACAGATTAAAGAAGGAGCAAAAGTGGATCTCTTCCTTCCTGCAAGTTCTAAAAATCTGGAAAATCTGGTAAAAGAGAAGATGGTTGTGAATGAGAGCATAACCCCATATGCAACAAACAAACTTGCAATCATCGTTCCAAAAGACAACCCTGCAGGAATTAATGAACTGAAAGACCTGGCAAAAGAGGGTGTAAAAATCGTCAGTGAAACCGCTGAAGTTCCGGTGAGAAAGTACACTGACCAGATGCTGAACAAAACCGTAAATGACACAGCATATGGACAGCCATTTGTCGACGGATTCAAGAAAAATATCATCTCCGAAGAGATCAATGTCGCAGGTGCTACTACGAAGGTATCACTTGGAGAAGCTGACGCAGGGATCACGTATTACTCTGATGTAACAAAGGATCTGGCAGATAAGATCACCATTATCGAGATTCCGGAAAAACTCAATGTGGTCGCTTCATACAAAGCAGGAATTGTGACCGATGCAGCAAATCCAGACCTTGCACAGGAATTCATTACCCTGCTTACATCTGATGAAGGGAAAACCGTACTGGAAGATTACAAATTCAGCCCGGTATAACTAATAATGAATGATATCAGGCATGGTGTTATCCAAAAAGATGAGAAGAGCACTCCTCTTCTTCACTCTTTGCTTGATCATCTCCATCACCATCCTATTCTTTACCCTCCCATTACTCTCACTACTCTTGAGGATAACTCCGGATCAATTCATCGAGGCCCTCTTTAATCCTGAAGTCAAAAGTGCAATTTTCCTATCCCTGATTACTGCTTTTACCGCTACAATCCTGATTGTTCTAATAGGAACACCTTTGGCATATCTCAATGCCAGAATTTCATATCCTGGCAGAGACCTGGTAGAAACTCTGATAGATCTTCCGATTGTCCTTCCCCCTTCTGTTGCTGGTCTTGCCCTTTTAGTTTTATTAGGTAGACGGGGAATCCTGGGAGCGTGGATGAATGATCATGGGATCATGATTATTTTTACTACTGCAGCTGTGGTAATCGCTCAGATATTTGTTGCCGGCCCTCTCTTCATCAGGCAGGCAAAGAGTGCCTTTGCCATGGTGGATCCAGTATATGAACAGGCAGCAAGAACCCTGGGAGCTACTCCTCTCAAAGCATTTTTGAAAGTAACCATACCCCTTGCCAGAACTGGGCTCATTTCCGGAGTAATACTGAGTTTTGCAAGAGCTATTGGAGAATTTGGAGCGACGATAATGGTAGCAGGGAATCTTCCGGGAAAAACCCAGACAATGCCCCTTGCAATTTACGGATTGATGCAGAGTGATCTCACCGCATCGATAGCATTATCACTCGTCCTGATCGCCATATCCTGTATCATCCTCATCCTTATCAGAGTCATTACAGGGAGATCATTCTAATGCTCAACGCAGATTTACGCAAGCAACTCCGGGATTTTTACCTCGATATCTCCCTTTCAGTAAACCCGGGAGAGGTGCTCATTCTTCTTGGAGAGAATGGTTCAGGAAAGTCAACTTCACTAAATCTACTTGCTGGCCTCCAAAACCCAGATAACGGCAGGATAGTTCTCAACGGAAAAACGCTCTTTTGTAAAACCAGCTTGGTAACAATCCCTCCGGAAGAGCGAAATATCGGATATGTTTTTCAAAATTATGCCCTCTTCCCCCATCTGTCCACCTTTGAGAATGTAGCATTTGGACTCAAAATGCGAAAACTGCCCAAGGAGCAGATTCAAAAGCAGGTTCATAATATGTTACAGGAATTGGATATCGACCAATTCAGGGATAAAAAAGTGACAGAGTTATCAGGAGGGCAGCAACAGAGAGTGGCCCTGGCCAGAGCACTCATCATGAAGCCTCATCTACTCCTGCTTGACGAGCCACTTACTGCCTTAGATCAGAAAACACGAATCAAACTTCGGCTTGAACTTCGAAAGTACCTGGTAAAAAGTAATAAACCAACGATATTAGTGACACATTCGAAAAAGGATGCACGGATTATTGGAGATCGAGTAATGATGATTGAACGAGGAAAAGTTATCTGGACCGGATCAGCCGAAGCAATTGATAAGAATTTTGAGGGAGAGATCCCATCTTTCAATAACGAAGCATAGATAATATATAAACCCCGGAAATTACCAGTCATTCAAGCGGTACATCGCATCCAGTCCCAATCACACGCTGTGGTGATGTATACACATTCATCTTTCCTCCCCTGATAAATCCGATGATCGTTAAACCAGTGAAAGAGGCCATCTCAATAGCGAGGGAAGTAGTAGCTCCCCGCGAGGCAATTATCGGAATTCCGGCAAGAATACATTTCCGCGACATCTCTGATGAAATACGACCAGATATCAGAACACAGGTTTGTGTCAGATCCCAGCCGGTTCGAAGAGCATACCCAATGACCCTATCCAGGGCATTGTGACGACCAATATCCTCTGTTTTTGTAATCATCTCATTTTTGCTGATCAATCCGACAACATGAATCCCTCCGGTCTTTACATGGAGATCAGAATCAAGAGTAATCCGAATAGCTTTATGGAGCCATGTAGGATCCAGAACCATATCAGAGGAAATCTTCGGAAGTTTTGCAATATCGAAGGCAGATGAGTCGCCTCCACATCCCGAGAGAATGGTTTTTTTCCCTCCGCGGATAACCACCTTATCCGCAGTCAGAATCTTAATCGCATTTTTTTCCATCTGAAGAGACTCGATATCATCAATCGATTTGATCATTCCTTCGGTGTACAGATATCCGACAACAAAATCTTCAAGATGACTCGGACTGGTCATCACATTGAGAATCTGCCTTCCATTAACCCAGAGAGCATAGGGTGCTTCAATAACTACTTCATGACAGGAAGAAGAAAAGACCCCGTCAAATTCTTTTATACAGGGAACCTGAACTGATAACTCATCGGTCATAGGAAACTCATGTTTCATATCGGGAGAGAGAATGCCCAACCTTGTAAAAAGGAGAAGCAGGTACTCCTCACCCCGCTTTTACATATGAATCCGGATGTATAAACAATCTTAGAAAGAGGTAATTGGAGCTGGTTGAGTTACTTATGCCGGAGGTATAACCGTTGGAAAATTCACCCCGGGAGTAAAAATAACTGAAGGAGAAGCAGATGATGGGACAATCGAAGGTTCAAGAACTCCATTTGCATTGGTAACCTGAATCAGATCTTTCTTTTGAATTACTCCGGCATTTGTCCCGCTCCGCACATAAAGGAGAACCGTATAAATCCCTGGCTTTTGGTAGGTTTTCAACGGGTTTTGGATGGAAGACTGAGTACCATCACCAAAGTTCCAATACCATCGAACCGGAATTCCCGTTGAGGTGTCAATGAATTTCACTGTCAACGGAGCTTTTCCGGTAAGAGGTGATGCATTGAATGAAGCAACAATCTGTTCGGGAGTTGGAGAGGGAGTAACGGTTTCCGTAGGAGTGGGAGTTGGTGATGCAGTAGGAGTGACGGTTGGAGTAATTGTTGGTGTCGGGGTGGGTCCTTGCTTTTGAACGGTAATGAGCCCACGATATGCGATATAACTTGCAGATTGAAGGTTACGCACATAAAGGGACACCGTATACGTGCCAACCTTGGTATACATTTTTGATGGATTTTGGAGGGTAGAACGCGTACCATCACCAAAGTTCCAATACCACCGGTTTGGACCACCCATTGAGGTATCAGTAAACTGGACGGTCAATGGAGCCGAACCTACAGTTGGTGCTGCAGTAAATGATGCAACTAACTGCCCAGGTGTTGGCGTTGGGGTGACTGTTGGAGTAGGGGTGACAGTCGGTGTTGAGGTAGGAGTTGGAGTAACTGTTGGGGTAGGAGTGACAGTCGGTGTTGAGGTAGGGGTTGGAGTAACTGTTGGGGTAGGGGTGACAGTCGGTGTTGAGGTAGGAGTTGGAGTGGGAGATCCACCCAGAACCCGATATGCATTCACCCTGCCGCCAGTGACAGTCTTCCCGCTTAAATCAGGGACTGGATCAGTATTACTGATAATCCGGGTTTTTACCTGCAGGTTAGTTAAACCGGGTTCTTTACTCAGGAGTAGACCTGCTACACCAGCAACATGAGGAGTGGCCTGAGAGGTTCCAGACAGATATCCATAATTATTATCCAGATAGGTACTTGCAATATCAAATCCCGGAGCAGCAAGGTCTACCGAGGTTTTTCCCCAATTTGAGAATGAAGAACGAGTATTGGTATTATTAATAGATGCAACAGAGATCAGATTTGCTGAGTCATATGATGCCGGGTAAAAGGGCATTACATCATTATCTTTGGCAAAATTACCTGCAGAACAGATAACAACTGCGGATGATGCATCGATTGCATCCTTTAGTGCCTGAGATCCCTCATACCCTCCCCAGGAGTTCGAAATAACCCTGGCTCCCATTTTATTGGCGTACAGAATTGCTTTGATTCCATCAGAAGTTGATCCAGAACCCGTTTTACCGAGGAATTTAAGCGCCATTAATTTTGCTTTCCAGTTTACCCCGGTGACTCCAATTCCATTGTTCCCAACTGCTGCAATGGTGCCGGCACAATGAGTCCCATGACCATTATCATCAATAGGATCATTGTCGCCATTAGCATAATCCCAGCCACGATAATCATCGATGAGCCCATTTCCATCGTCATCAACTCCGTTAACCGGGTCCTTTGAATTTACCCACATATTTGCGGCGAGATCCGGGTGAGTATACAACACCCCGGTGTCGATCACGGCAATTATATTACTGTCAGATCCGGTGGTAATATTCCATGCATCAGGAGCATCAATGTCCACACCTACTGTTCCACCAGACTGTCCGGTATTATGCATTCCCCAGAGGAGACTATACAAAGGATCATTTGGAGTTGACTGTGTTGATGGAGGAGAAGACTCAGTCACAATCTGATCCGGAATATGAATGAGATAATCAGGTTCTGCATATGCTACAACCGGACTCTGTTGATAGACCTGAAGGGCATTCGCCAAATTTTCGGGGGGAACCTGTATCACCTCAAGACCGGGAATACCCATTGTCGAAAAATCTGCAGTAACTTCTCCACTTACTTGAGCATTGAGATCTGCTTTTGCACTATCCAATGCTGTTGAGGAAAGAAGATCGGTCTTATACCGTACAATCAGTTGATCCGGAACATAATCGGCACCAGTACCAGAGAGAAGAGCTACAGAGTGAGCTGTTTCACTGGTCAGGTTTGTCACTTCAGATACTAATCCTTGGTTTAATGTATCTGAAAGGATTTTCCCAGAGGTGTCATCTGCAAATCCCGGGGTGGCAAAAAGGAGAGCCACCATAAGAACAATGATCACCTGACTTCGGTTCGTAAGACTGGATATCATGTAAACCTAGTAGACCATATTGATCTCGGCAATGATATAGATGATGATAATACTTACTTAAATGCAGGAATATTCCGTTCAAACGATATCTTCATCCGCCCTATCATTAGGATGATGGAACTGGAATATCTCATCATCCTTCTTTTGATTATCGCGATTATTTGGATTGGAATCAGGTATATACAACTATCAACACGGTTGGAAGAGAGGGCCCGTACCCTCTTTGAGCACTGGAGGGAACGCGACCTGAGGATGATTACCTCATCTATGGAACGCAGATCATCTGAAACAATCACCCGGGAAGTTGACCTTCGAAACAGAGAATGGAAACAACAGGAGGAAGAGCGAATCAGGCAGGATGCGATCAGAAGATCCAGGGAGGTTATTCATGGCAAGGTTACCGAGCATCTGATTCCCTTCTTCCCGTCTTTCTCATGGAATCCAGCAGATGCCAGATTTCTTGGATCTCCTATTGATTTTGTAGTTTTTGACGGGCTCTCTGAAGGATCTGTCAGGGAAGTTATATTTGTTGAGGTGAAAAGTGGATCCCGAAGAACCCTCAGTTCGCGTGAACGATCTGTTGAACAATGTATTAAGAAGGGGGCTGTTTCATTCCGGGTAATCCATCCGGCAGACCAATGACAGACGCCAGGTAAAACAATCTGGTTCCTGCCAGAATAAATCAAAGAACACCGGAGATCAATACAGATTGATGATACATCTACTCCCGACCCTCTTCACCGCACATGGAAGTCCGATGAATGCACTCGGAGGAACCCTGTTTTCAACATTTTTAGCAAACTGGGCACAGAATTTCCCTCGGCCACGGGCAATTCTCTGTATATCAGCCCATTACGAAACAGATATGCTCACTCTCACTTCAGTACAAAAGCCTGATACCATATACGATTTTTACGGGTTTCCTGATGCACTCTATCGAATTTCCTATCCGGCACCAGGATCACCCGATATCGCTATCGAGATCCAGGAAAATCTTACATCAGGAGGATTTGTAGTAAATATCGATACTCGCAGGGGAATCGATCATGGAGTCTGGTCACCACTGCGATTTCTTTACCCTGAAGCAGATATTCCAATCATACAGTTGAGTATAGCAAGAAAGATGAGTACCGAATCATATCTGGAAATCGGAAAAATTCTCACTCCCCTGAGAGGACAGGGGATCCTGATCATCGGTAGTGGAAACCTGGTGCACAACCTCGCACAAGTCTCTTTCCATGATCGAGATGCTCCAGTTCCAGAATGGGCAACTCATTTCGATGCAACCGTAAAAAAGTGGATCCTTGAGAGAGATGAAAAAGCCCTTACCAATCCCTGGACTTCTTCACCTGAAGGAAGAATTAGTCATCCATCTCTTGAACATTACATCCCGCTCTTGTTTGTCCTGGGAGCAGGCGGGGGGCAAGGGCAAATCTCCTTTCCCTTTGAGGGATTTGAACATGGAAGTATCAGTATGCGATCTGTCCGGTTTGAGTGAACTCATCCATCATTAAGCCATTTTTTTAAACTTTTTTGTTCAGTTTTTTGGCCAAAGAGTTCTTCATACAAACTGGAGCCGATATGCACCCCAATATCTCCGCTTATCGCATAGAGGCACCCCTGCCTGGCAGGACAGACACGACAGCGGGGACCGGGGGCACAACTACTCATCCCTAAAACATAGAGAGGTCGATCTAAAATCCACGGATCCTGGGGTGATATCATCCGTCCCAGGATTCGTGCCTGATATGAACTGAGCCCGCTACCCTCACCACAGGCAATTCTCCCCAGAACCCGGGAATCAACCACATCACCTACAATATCAAATGCACCTTCCAGGTACCCTTCATCCTTCAGAGCCCCAATCACCAGACAGGCAGTGGATCGTGGCACCCCCAGCACTTTCAGGCGCTTAAATACCTCCAGAGGATGATCCAGATAGTCACACCAGATCTGTCTCGCATCCCCATGGTAATACCGAATCATCAGACAGGCGATCTCCCGAAGACGGAGATATACTGCTTTATCGGGATGGAGATCATACTCCCAGAATTGATCTTCCCATCCTTTGGGTGAATGGCTTACAATCGCCTGCCAAAGGTTTTCAGGATTATCAAGAATTTCTGTGACCAGATACGCTGCATTATCCCATACATCCGTCTTTCCTGAGCGAAATTCAAGGATGCAGGCACAAAGAAACGCATTCGCATCCTGCATTGTCAGATCGCCAGGACTAACTCCGGAAAGCCAATGCCAGTCACTCTCCCGAAACCGTGGCTCAGAACTTCTGAGCCCGAGAAGTGTCCGGCCCGCCAGTCTCATGATTTCCGGGATGTTTCGACGGATAGTTCCATCCTTTTTTCCTGAAGAATCATGAATCTCCTGGATGATACAGGCAAGTCGACCATCATCGCGATCAGAGTGTTCAGGAGGAAATAACGTTTTCATGGTCAGGTATCTCCCTACAAATTTTTTTCAGGTGATAACGGCCAGATGCAGTTACTCAAAGCATTCAAAACAGATGTATGCTCTTTTCCTTTGATTACAATAAAATATTCAGGATGGGGAGTAAATACCACCGGGTTCACCCGGACACGTGCTCCCAGAATACCATCCATCCGGGAGAGGTCTGCCTCTTGCCTTGCCGCTTTTTCTTCATCAGGAAAAGGGATAATTCCTTTTACGCAAGCAATTACCCCTTCCGGTTCATCGGAGTCGAGTTCCGCAATAAGGCCCTCAAGAGTATAATATTCATCAAAATGAGGAAGGAGGGAGATAAGATCAGAGACACACGGGTTTCTGGCAAGTGCCGGGGTATCGATATCCCCAAATACTACCTTCTGAAAACTAACTTTTTTAAATCCTTCTACAATGGCATATCTGACGCCTGCATTACAAAGCATATCGAGTGCAGCCGATAAAGAAGTCGAACGCGAGGTGATCATGGTCTTTTCGAGATCGATGCCCGCAGTGATGACTGCACCCATTTCATAATGGCGAGTGGTGTCTTTCCCAGATTCCTGATCGATAATATGATCACCGATGTGTTTGACCGTTCCCACAGATCCGAATGCAGAGAGAGCACGTATCAAATCAACAATAAATGTTGTCTTTCCCGACCCAGACCATCCTGCAACTTGGATAACTTTCATCAGTGGTGTTCCCCACTCAGGTTAATGCGAATCATTTAGTATCCGGTTTCTATCTCTTCAGGAGGCAAATCTGCCATTACTTTTCCTCTAAACTGGTCAAAACCTAAATCATCAAGTTGATCCGCAAGAGAAGAACCTTCGTATGACCGTCGATATATCCATTCTACGACCATACCAACCACATGGATAGCAGAATCAGCAGATTTTACGGTTACCAGATGTCTGCCAGGGGAAGGGGTTTTACCTCGCTTTCCTCCGACCGTGATCTGATATGCCGGTGGATCCGCATGGATGATCCCATGTGGGCAGCTTAGGATACACATCCCACAGAGAATACAGAGATCCATATCCATATGGAGATTTCCATTTTTCACGGTTATCGCATCTTCTTTGCAGTACTGAGTGCAACTATCACACCCGGTGCAGTCACCCGGTCGACGATAAGGACGGACTACACCAGTAATTCCAATTTCATTGAAACGCTCACTCATGCACGAATATGGGCAGGAAGAGACTGCTATTCGTGTCTTTATAGGCATGTCTCGTCCAGTATGTCGTTCACTCAGGATTCTTGCAAGATGAACAGAATCAATCTGTGCATATATACACCGGTCTGTCCCTGGACACCCGGTGATATTCACGACTTCAGTTTTCTCACTCCCAAGAGGAGTGCCATTTTTTTCCAGATCGCCAATCAGATCAGAGAGACAGTTGGGATCAACATGATATAATTCAATAGTCTGCCTGACAGTAAGTGCAATACCAGCATGATATCTCTCGCTGATATCAGCTATCCCCCTCATCTGTTCTGACGATAGTACCCCGGCGGGAATTTTCAGTCGAATCGTAGCCAGACGACTGTCCCGCTCGGTAATGATACCCCCTTTCTCCTCAAGGGTGGATCTCCGCATGCATAGAAATGAGAGAGAATTGGCAATAAGTACCTCCCTTTGATCAGGATTGAGGTATTTGGATACATTGTGAAGAAAGAATGACCGGTAGATTAAAAAAAGCGAATAGGGGAGAGTTATCGAAAGATATTAGGATTCAAGTTCTTTCGCAGTATTATACGCTTCTACGGATTCAGGAACCCGTCCCAGCTTTGCCAAAACATCTGCTTTTGCTGCCCAGGCAATTGCAAACGTCCCATCTATCTCGATAGCTCGGTTATAGGCCTTTAAAGCATCCTCAAATTTTCCTTCGTCAGCGAGGATGTTTCCTTTATTGTACCAGGGAAATGCATAACTTGGATCCAATTCTATCGCTTTATCGTATGATTTCAACGCTTCATCGGTCCGATTTAATGCCGCAAGATTTGTCCCTTTATTAAACCATGCTACCGCATTTTTTGGATCCAACTGGCTGACCCTGTCATACGCCCCGATAGCCTCTTCCATCTTCCCTAATCTGGCCAGAGTTAGTCCGGTAAAAAACCATGCATCAATGTTTTGTGGATTGATTGTTGTCGCATTCGTAAAAAAAATCAATGCTTCTTCGTACTCTTTCTCATTCCACAACGCTTTTCCCTCATCCCACATCTTCTCTGAATCGGTGACATTATCAGCTGACGTGACGATGGGAAGTATCATCGTGCACAGGAAAATGAGAACACTAACCACGAAACGATATCTCATATAGATCCGTCTGAGTAGCCAGACAATAAGGATTGTGGAAATTCTTCTACGATAAATGGGATATTATTCAGATGCCCTCAAGTAATCATCAATTAACGCCCGGGAGATACTCAAATGGCCGGGGAGGTCAGGCATTGCATCCCGGGTAAACCAGGCGGCACTCTCAATTTCCACGGGATCACACACGATGGATCCGGAGACATATTTCGCGACAAACCCAATCATCAGGGAATCCGGAAACGGCCAGGGTTGCGAGCCAAAGTAGCGGATATCAGATATCATCAGACCAACCTCTTCAAAGACCTCTCTACTCACAGCCTCTTCCAATGACTCCCCAGGTTCAATAAATCCTGCAATTACACTATACAACCCGGTTGGAAACTGAGGAGATCTCGCAAGGAGAATCCGATCCCCATTCGTAATCCTTACGATTATCGCAGGGGAAAGTCGGGGAAAGGTAATAAGCCCACAGAAAGGGCATATTTTCGCGATCTCATCTGATTTACATCGATTGTTCGCCCCGCATTTTCCACAAAATGTAGTTGTCTCATCAAACCGGGAGAGTTGCGTGGCACGCCCACATATACCAAGCATATCCGGAGGCAGTGAAAGAGATAGATTGCGGAGATGAACTAACTGAAGGGAGTCAGGAATCTGACTATCTGATAAGATGAGACATGACCACCAGGTATACGATTGAGTGCTTCCAATCAGGATTGGCTTTGATACCTTCAGCAATCCATTATGTTCAAAAGATTCTCCGAGAGCTGAGGGAGTAAAAGGATAATTATCAGAGCAGAGTATTCGACCCTCGCCATCAGAGAGAATATACCGGGTAATCCCGGATTGCAAAGGTTCACGGGTATTGAGTCCTCGGTTTGTATATGAAGAGGAATACATAAGTCAGGTAGGGATAACTAGGTCAGGGTCAGATATCTATTCAGAGTTTCTATTATACATTGACCTACCAGGGGTAAGAAGCTCTTTGAATATCTCTTCAAAACTGGCATGAGCAAATCCTAAAGTCGTTCATGCCCGATGAGGGATCAGGTTTCCTTCATCCATAAAGTGCAAAGAACGATCAGGATCATACCAAAGCCGGGAGGATAGGGAGTTGAACAGGAGGACATATGGAACTGCCATCTGTTGAGATACGACAGGTCAGACCCTGCTCGGTATGTGCCTTCTTTGTCCATATTTCCGACACTCAGGAAGGGAGATGCACCCTGAATAAAGGAGAGAAGAAACGATTCACCGATGTCCGATGGAAAATTGAGGAGCCTGATCGTCTGACCGCCTGGCCTTGCTGGTTCAATATCACTCCAGAAGAGATAGAAGGTTCTACCGATCCCTGGATCAAAAGCATCGTCAATGAATCTTTGAGATTTTATAATTCAGCCCACTCTCGCAGAGATATCACTGCGTCACGAAGAAACAAACCACGAAGACGGTGATATCTTCACAAAATTAGGTGTCGCGCGCATATTCTCATTAAAAAATGATCCTATTTTGTATTATCGTGAAATCTTCGACTCACAAGTAAACTGGAATTGCTCATTTTCTTCAGCATGACTATCCGAAGCATATAACTCATTCGCTAAAATCGAAAATTCGTTCATCAAAACCTTTAATTCACCACCGGACGAAGGCTACGGTACACGAACGATATGATCGACTCGATCCTCCAGATCCTGGCCGCCGCGATATGCTGCTGGCTTCTCTTTGTCCTTATTGATATGATATTTGAACTTCCCAGAGAGGGGGGAGTTGTAGGAGCAACTGCAATAGCAGAGGCTGTGAAAAGAGGAGGTGGCGATATCCGAGGCGGAACGATGATGGGTAATATTGTCTCATCACCGGATGCATCGGCAGGGACATTACTTGCAGCCTGTGGGGTATACTGCTATGGGATACCCGGGGGTTTAATTGCAACAGTCCTGGTATATATTGGGAACAGAATCTGTTATGATCCAGGATATGCCGGGACCACCGGATGTTTCTTGGCAACATTCATGGTTTTTGGCGGTTCACTTATCGGGATCCCCCCGTCTGCATTTATTGCAGGTATGGTTATTGCAATCTTTACCGTCCAGGGATTCTGGCATCCCTGGTCAAGTAAACTTCTGGGGAAAATCTGGGAGTTAAAACCATGATAGAGGCATCCCCAGACCAGATAGCCCTCTGGGTCTGCTCTTTGATTGCATTATATGCAACGATCCGGGTCATACTGGAGCCTGATACGATGAGGAAACTTCCATTTCTCAATGTGTTCAGTTTCGCGATCTCCGGGATTATTGCTCTGATGATTCCTCACCCTCTTGCACTTGTTGCAGCAATAGCATACTTTGTTGGCAGTACCTTTGAGTCAAATGCGATAGCAAGTGTGTATGCCGGGGGAATACCGGAGGAAGAACCTCATGAATGAGATCCTCCTCATCATGTTTGGTGGGATTGCAATTATTGGGGCCATATATACCGGAATCTCTAAGGATCCCTATCAGAAGCTTATCGCCATTGGTCTCCTCTCCGGAGCAAGTATGCCTCTTCTGATGGATCGGGGATATGTGGACATTGCTGCTGCTCTTGCCCTCATTCTTCCCCTCTCCACCGTGTTCATTCTTCAGCTCTGCCGAAAGGGGGAACCATGAATCTTCCCCCTGAGTTTATCGTTGGATTTATCATCCTGATAATCGGGACGATAATCTCAGCATTTCCCGGAAAACGCGACTACCTGACCCGGCTCATCAATCTGGAGATCCCGGCATTTGGTCTGCTCCTCATCGCTCTCTCATATGATGAAGCCTTAGCGCTAATGACCTTCATCGCTGTCTCAACACTTTCCACTTTCGTGATGGTTCTTGTCATTGAACGAACGGAGGATCCGGTATGAGACAACGATCCTTATTCAGCCGGTTCGCTATTGCATTTGGCACTTTTGAAAACCTTGCTGCCATGTATGCCGCTCTCGGGATCATATTGAGCATCATCGTTCTCATTATGATTCCACTCGTAACCTATCAGGAAGATCAGTTATATCCAAAATTTATCAACCGATCCAGTACTCTGGATCCCTATGACCGGGGGGGACCCCCTTTTGCTCAGGTATATATCAAGTCACAATATCCGGAAAATTCCCCTTCCCAGGGATATGTTACCGCATATCTGACACCTTTCTCCGGATTTCTCGCCAACACCACACCATATCTGGGAACAACAATAGTGGCCCATCCAGGAGGAATCCTTGATGAGATCCTTTACAATACCCGGGGGTTTGATACGGTAGTTGAGACGACTATCCTGTTCACTGCATTTGCTATCGCCTCTTTCTTATACCGGAGGAAGATCTGATGCAACTCTACCAGATAGGCCTTGCAGCATCCCTGATCTGCGTCGTAATC
The DNA here is from genome assembly GCA_964624045.1 of uncultured Methanospirillum sp. Taxonomy (GTDB): domain Archaea; phylum Halobacteriota; class Methanomicrobia; order Methanomicrobiales; family Methanospirillaceae; genus Methanospirillum. The sequence continues at coordinate 80,777 of CAZUXC010000015.1, forward strand.
TCTTTCTACGCTCTGATGCGGGAAAAGGATGACATCCATAAAATCCTGCTTGTAGATTTGATAGAGACAATCGGGCTTGTTCTCGTTGCTCTGGTCGCAACTGACCTTGCAGAAGCACTGGTTCTTCCCGGGCTTGTCGTGGGGATATCAGAACTGATTGCTCTTGCCGAGATCTACATCAGAAAGGAGCGGCTGTTCGTTACCCGGCAAAAACCAATCCGTATCGAAGTCATGAAGACAGCTCCCCCAATAATCTCATTTATTCTGGTTGTATATGGAATTATTCTCTCTGGATTCTCCGGAGGAGCTGTTGCCGGACTGGGAGTTGTTTTCTATTTCATGTGTATCGGTCACTCAGAACGGTTTGAACTGCTCGAAACATTGTCAGGTTATGCCTGGGCATTCTGGATCATTGCGTTCTTCATCTTCATGATCATCCCCCAGTGGTGGTTCATCGCAGTAATGATCTCCGGAGGAGCAATTCTCCTGAAGGTAACCACAAAGATGGCCTTGATTGGAACGATGCGACAGAACTACGAAGAGGGGCATTCATGAGTGGAATGTTTGGTCTCCCCATCGAAGGACAGCAACTCTACACACTTGAGTTCGGCGATATTGTCCCCTATTTTAGTTTGTATACCTGTTCACTCTTCATATTTGCAGCGATTTTTATCGTGATTGCAATTATCACCCGTCCTGAAAAACAGGCTACCATTGTTTTTGGAACAGACGGATATTATGCGAAAGAGATAGCAGTGGAAGACCTCAGGTTTCAACGGTTTATGGCAATTGCCTGTGGTCTGGCAACACTCGGAGCGATGATCACCGGGGATCTCTTCAATTACACCCTTTTCACAGCCCTGGTAGGCATCACCAACATCGGCATCGTATCAGCAACAGACAACCGTCATATCCTGAACGCTGCATTCCATTACGGCATTGTGGCGATGGTTGCAACCGTATTTCTCTTCGGGGGTGCTGCTACCGCTCTTGCAGCTACCGGGACACTCTCGATCTGGGTACTAGCCGGGCAACATATGGTACCACTTGCAGCGAAGATATTCCTGGTATTTGGGGTGTTTGGTGAGGGAATGGCGCCGTTTTATATAGGAAAATCAGAAATGATCCGGGCTCCGGGAGCCCCCTATGTTCTGATGATCCATGTCAGTTCCCTGCTCATTTTCCTGCGAATTGTAGAAATAGTCCTGACGGTGTGAAAAGAATGGAGAAACATACCTGTAAAAATCTGACAGCCCTCTTTACCCTGGGTATCATCCTCCTGATCATCGGAGAGAGGAGCGGTATTCAGCCAGCGTGGATATTCCCTCTTCTCATGATCATAATTTTCCCCGGGTTTGTGTTATCCCTCTTCACCTGGTGGAATGCTGCAAATGATGAAGGTGACATGCCGTTTATGGGGTACTGATATGATAGAACTGATAGCAATAGGAAGTATTGTCGGTCTGCTCTTTCATGGAATTCACCGCAAAGTCATAGCACGGATTCAGAGAAGGCCGGGACCTCCAATTTGGCAGGAGATCCTCCATACCCTGAAATTTTCCTTCAAACAGACATGGATCCCAAAGTCTGCGAGTAATCCACTCTTTGTTTTTATTGTGGCCGTTGAGCTTGCAATATGGACAGGTGCAATTTTTATCGTCGGATACGGGGGAAGTCTTTTGATGCTCTTCGCCGTATTCATGCTCCATAAGATTGTTGAACATGGACTTGGCCTCTCTTCAGGATCCCCATACGGAAAGTTTGGCGCAATCAGATCCGTCATGTCTGCAGCATCTGAGATACCCCTCTTTGCAACCATTGGTGGACTGTACCTGATTACCGGAAGCCTGTCAATAATGGATATTATCACATGGCAGCAACTTCATGGACCGCTGCTAATAGCAGCATTTCCACTTGCTATCGCAATGTACCTTGTTATCCTTTCCAAGATGCATTACGGGCCATTTTCAATTACCAAAGCAAAAGAGATCGTATCCGGAGTATTAACTGAACATTTCGGGTCTTTCAGAGCTGGTCTGGACCTTGCATTTGCGATGAAGACATTTGTTCTCATCTGGGCATTTGTTCTGATTTTTATCGGTGCTCTCCCCTGGTGGCTGATGATTATCGCTATGCTGATGGTCCTGTTATCACTCTCCTTTATCTGTGCTTTCACTCCGATGCTCACTCCCTATGATACCGTAGCTTTTCAGGCAGTAGTAAGTGCACTTCTCGTTATCTATCTGGCAATTATCGGAGGTGTGATATGAGTCTTATCAGACAGGTATCTCTTGCAGGGAGTGCATTTTACGCACTCATCTTCGTCATCCAGACTATGCAACACCGCCCGGTACTGGCGGAATCAATAATAGGGATTGGAATCATCGGATTCCTTTCCCTGCTCTCTTTCAAAACTAATGAACATGAGCTCCATACCGGAGAGATGATCATTATCTGGGCGTGTATTCTGCTCTTTGCCTTATATGCTCTGCTCAAAGCTGGAGGTGTTATATGATTGAACTGATCTATGAACGAGACCTTACGGCCATGAAATTTGCTATCCTGAAAGGAGCATATCACGCAAAAATTGTACTTATAATGGCTGAAGACCTCAATATCCAGCCACATCAGATGAGAAAACACCTCATCAAAACACTTGATATGATCACCTTAGAATCAATTGCCCCACGCTATGATGCTGCACAGACGATTTCCGAACAGGATCCCATCAAAAAAGCCCTTAATTATGAGTTGTATACCAGGTTTATCCCAATTATACCCAAAGATGTGATGGATGAGGCATGTAGAAGAGTTGCATCCGAGGTTAAAGATGGGTATTATGAGCCTGATGCAATTATTGCTGCAAAAAAATTTCTGGCTGAGGAGATTTTTTCATGACCCTTCTGCAGTCAGTCAAGAATTTTGTCCGGTCCCGTTCGATCCATGTCTGTTATGTTGATACTGGATCCTGTAACGGATGTGATATAGAAATTCTCGCCTGTCTGGCACCCCGTTATGATCTCGAGCAGTACGGGATCTATGTGCATAATAACCCACGGGAGGCCGATGTCCTTCTCATAATCGGAGGAGTCACTCAGCAATGGGAGGATAAACTCAAGATGATATGGGACCGGATACCTGAACCGAAGGCCGCGATTGCGATTGGAAACTGTCCAATAAGCGGATGCGTATTTAACCGTCCAGACTCCTTGACCAATCCTCCGGCGAGAAAACATATTCCCATTGCAGCTGAAGTGCCCGGATGTCCGCCCCGGCCTACCGAGATCATCTCTGCCATCCTCTCGGTTCGTGATATCGTATTCAAAGACTGGGAGAAGCGAACATGAAGAAAACCGTTGATGTGTCAATTCCTCTCGGTCCGATGCACCCGGTCTGGAAAGAACCATGTCGCCTGAAGTGTGAGACCGTTGGAGAGCGGATTCTCCGGGCTGAAATGGAACTGGGGTACATGAAGAAAGGGATCGAGAAGATCATGAAGGGAAGACCCTGGCAGGAGGTTATGTTCCTGGCTGAACGGGTCTGTGGAATCTGCTCGGTTATCCACAATATGGTGTTCATCGAAGCGATGGAGAAGATGTCTGATATTGTCGTCCCTGATCGGGCTGCATACTTGCGGGTTCTGGTAAATGAACTCGACCGGATCGTCAGCCACCTCATCGCCAATTTTTCGTATTGTTACACTATCGAACATGAAACTTTGGGGATGTATCTACTTAACACCCGGGAAATCGCCATGGATCTTCTTGAGAAGATTACCGGAGCACGAGTCACCTGTTCCTATATAGTCCCCGGAGGGGTCAGATTTGATCTTCTGGAAGAAGACAAGCAGGAAATTCTGACTGCTCTGGATAAAATAGAGAGTGAAACCCGGCGATACATGCAGATGTTTGACGAAGGGCCATTGATTGCGCTCCGAAGTAAAGGGGTCGGCCTCCTGACTCCAGAACAGGCTCTTGAGTCTCATACAGTAGGTCCGACTGCTCGGGCAAGTGGCATCGATGTGGACTGCCGGACCAGTCATCCCACCTATCAGAAACTAAACTTCCGCCCGATTGTAAGAACTGAAGGGGATAACCATGCCAGAATCATGATCCGTTTCCAGGAAGTGATTCAGTCTGTTGATCTGATACGAACTGTCCTGACCACCCTACCTGAAGGCCAGATCCGGGGTGGAGGAACCATGAAGAAGGGGTCTATTGTGTATGGGGGTGAAGCACCACGGGGAGAACTCTCGTACCGGATTAAATCAGATAGTTACGGCAGAATTCAGGAGATATATATCCAGACTCCCTCCATTATGAACATCGAGGCCTGCGTTCACTACATGATACCCGGATTAGAATCTATTGCTGATGTTACTGCAACATACATCAGTTCAGATCCTTGTATTTCCTGTACGGAGAGGTAAGGATGGCATCAATAACAGCGTATATCAGGCAGATCCTTTCCAGACAAGGGATTTATCAATTCTTCTTTGCAAAAACTGAGCCCCTTATCGCACCGGCACATTTCAGAGGCACCCCACAACTTACCGGAAAGGAGTGTACTCATTGCTTTGAATGCATGATGATCTGCCCGACTCCGGATGCTATTGAGGTCATCAAAACTGAGGAGAAAGGGATCTGGAAACCCGTTATCCATGAAGGACACTGTATCAGATGCGGACTCTGCGTTGAGATATGCCCGGAACTGGTATTATCTGCAGGACGGGTCCATGCCATGAATGCCAGTGATGACACATACCTGCAATTTACCTTCCATATTCAGGTTAATCCGGTCTCATGCATGGGATGTGGTAACTGTTCAGTAGCATGTCCGGTGAATAAAGAGATAGATCCTTCTCTGGCAGCAAAAGGCACCTCATCATCTGAAGATGTCATTATGAGAGTGAACAAAGGGTTAATGACCGTATTTCATGAAAATTTGTGCACTGGATGTAAAACCTGCGAGGAACAATGTCCAAACGGTTCTATCATGATAGCCCGGGTGCTTGAACCCCTTCAACTGGTGAGATCATGAGAGTGATCATCAATACAGGCAGAACGATTGTGCAGGGCTCTCATGTGGATCGAAAAAATTCGATTGAATATATCAACGAGGCTTCTTTGATCCGGATGAATCCGGTTGATATGATGAAACTCGGGATAGAAAGTGGGGAGCATGTCTGTGCTTGTGCAGATGGTGTTTCTCTAACCCTGAAGGTCCAGGAAGATAAAACACTCGATGAAGGTACCGCATTCCTCCCTCTTGGTCCGTATGCAAATTTCCTTGTCTCCGGAATTACCCATAGCACCGGGATGCCTGACTTTAAACAGATATCAGCGGATATTGAGCCAAGTGATCAGAAGGTTCTGACAGTTGGAGAACTCATGAGACATCTTGGAGGGGTACCATATGCAGGTTAAAAATGTCGTCTGCCCATTTTGCGGGTGTCTTTGTGACGATATTGCAGTAGATATCGAAGATGGAGTCGTAACAGGTGTGGAGAATGCCTGTACCCTTGGCGCCCATAAATTCCTCGAAGATCGAAGTATCCGGCTGAAAAATCCCATCATGAGAGAGGGGAACGAGTGGAAAGATATCTCGTACAAAGAGGCAATCGAGTATACCGTAGGTATACTAAAAGATGCAGATCGCCCCCTTCTTTACGGTTGGTCAAGTTCGGCAACTGAAACCCAGGCTCTTGGTGCTCATCTTGCCGAATTGATATCCGGAGTGATAGACAGTACAAGTACCGTATGTCACGGGCCATCTATCCTTGCCATCCAGGAAGTAGGTCATCCGGGATGCACCCTTGGTCAGGTAAAAAACCGTGCCGACACAGTCATCTATTGGGGGGCGAATCCCATGGAAGCCCATCCCCGCCACATGAGCAGGTATACCACACAGGCAGATGCATTCTTTATCGAAAACTCCTTTCGTGGTCGCCGGGTAATCGTGGTTGATGTCAGAAAGACTCCAACTGCAGAAGTCGCAGATGAATTTGTGAAGATTGAGCAAGGCGGGGATTATGCAGTTCTTTCTGCACTCCGGGCGATAGTAAGAGGACGCTCTGATGTGATTCCTGACTTTGTTGCCGGAGTGCCAAAGACACAACTCATCCGCATCGTAGACATTTGTAAGGAAGCCAAATTCGGTGCGGTTTTCTTCGGTCTGGGAGTCACGATGACCGGAGGAAAATATAAAAATATCCGGAATGCTATCGAACTTGTAGCTGAACTGAACAGACATACCAAATGGACGATCACCCCGATGCGGGGACATTGGAATGTGTATGGTTCCAACGAAGTTTTTACCTGGATCACCGGGTATCCATTCGGAGTCGATTATTCACGAGGGATAGCATTTTACAACCCCGGTGAGACAACGGCTGTTGATATTCTTGCAAGAGGTGAAGCCGATGCTGCGGTTATCGTCGGGAGTGATCCGGGTGCCCATTTCCCCCGGGTGTGTAATGAGCATCTTGCAAAGATTCCAACAATCCTCTTTGATCCTTATCCTAGTGCTACTACTCACGTGAGCACAGTTCAGATCCCCTCTGCAGTGAATGGAATTGACGCTGATGGTACCGCATATCGTATGGATGGAATTCCCATTAAGACCAGAAAGGTCCTGGATCTTGGGTATCCAACTGATACAAGTCTTTTTGAAGAAATCTACAATACGATTAAAACGCTCAAAGAAGGGGGTGAGCAGGGATGAGGGAACTCCTGATAAAAAACGCTTTTGTTATTGATCCAGTACAGGGATTCCATGGCGATGTAATGGATCTCTCAGTGAGAGACGGGTATATCGTTGATAAAGTGAGTAACTCAGCTGATACTATCGATGCCAACGGCCATCTCACCCTCGCAGGCGGAGTTGACTCTCACACCCACGTCTGTGGAACCAAAGTAAATTTCGGGCGGTATATGAGCCCGGAAGATATGCGTGCAGGGAGAACCCCACGCAGGGGAAAGATGTACCCGACTTCCGGATATACTGTTCCCACTACATATGGGAACAGTTACCGATACAGCAAAATGGGCTATACGACCCTTCTCGAAGGAGCAATGGCCCCCATGGAGGCAAGACATACACATGAAGAGTTCTCTGCAACACCGATGCAGGATATGCTTGCAAATACTCTTTTTGATGGAAACTGGAACCTCTATGAAGCAGTCGGAGATAAAGATGTCAAACAGGCAGCTGCCGTCATCGCATGGACTCTTCGTGCAGTAAAAGGGTTCGGAGTCAAACTCACGAACCCCGGAGGGACGGAGGCATGGGGATTTGGCGATGATCTGGCCGGAGTCGATGAAGAGGTTCCCAACTGGGGGATTACCCCCAGGGAAATCATCACCACCGCAATTGAAGCTTGTGAGATGCTCAAACTGCCGCACTCAGTACATCTTCATTGCAATAACCTCGGAATGCCAGGGAATTATAAGACTACCCTGCAGACTCTGGATATCCCAAGCGACCTCAATAAAGATCGGCAAACCCTCTATCTCACCCATCTCCAGTACCATTCCTATGGCGGGAGTACCTGGGGTAGTTTCAAATCAGAAGCTCCGGCAATTGCCAATGTCATTAATAATAAACCCCATATCGCTTTTGACATGGGACAGGTCATGTTCGGCCGGACAATGACGATGACCGCTGACGGACCCATGGAATTCCGGCTCTATACTCTCCATCATAATAAGTGGAGTAATCATGATGTTGAACTCGAGACCGGATCTGGCGTAATTCCTGTCTATTATGATCGAAAGAGTCTGGTTAACAGCGTGATGTGGGCAATCGGACTGGAACTTGCTCTTCTGACGAAAAATCCATGGCAGGTCATGCTCACTACCGATAACCCGAATGGAGGGCCATTTGTAAAATACCCGGAGATCATGGGCCTTCTGATGAGTCAGAAATATCGGGAGGCTGAACTGGAGACCGTTCATAAAAAGACGACATCCCGTTCATCCATCGGAACTATTGATAGAGAACTGAGTTTCGAGGATATTGCCATTATGACCAGGGCAGGGCAGGCAAAGGCTCTCGGTCTGATAAATCACGGGAAAGGGCATCTTTCTGAAGGGGCTGAAGCAGATATTGCCATCTACCCTATCAAACCCGACCAGATTGATCCATCAATGCAATATGATGAGGTTATCAGTGCTTTCCAGCAGTCTCTCTATACGCTGAAAGGAGGCAGAGTCGTGACACGAGATGGAGAAGTCATTACCGGCCTTCCGAATCGTACATTCTGGACAAATGTACCTGAACCTGACGGATTTGATATCAGCACGAGTCCCCGATTTGTAGAGAAGTTTACCCGTTTCTACTCAATGGAACTGGCGAATTATCCAGTGCAGGATGAATACGTAAGAAGAGGAGTCCCTCTTCCCGGAAAGGAGGCATACGTATGATGCGGGTTGTTCTCACCACCAAACCCCGGGCAAAACCGTTTCTCCCGGTTGAAGCCGAGTGCATCGTTCCTGAGAATTTTATCGGGAGCCGGGATCTCTTTGTCTATGAAGGAAACAAGAAGCGCCACCTTGAAGACCTCTTCTCCATCCGTAAAGATGGAAATGTGAATTCCCCTGAGATGGTGATGGTCATTCTCCGGGGAGATACTGGCCGGGTCAAGCGGGTTGGAGAATACATGAGCTCAGGAAAGATCATTGTCGAAGGGGATATCGGGATGCACTGCGGGAATTTTATGCGAGGTGGTGAGATAGAGATCCAGGGTAATGCAGATGGGTGGCTCGGAAGGGAGATGCGGGGTGGAATCATCCGGTGTTTGGGAGATGCTGGAAATTATTGTGCAGCCGGGTACCGGGGAGAAAAGCGGGGAATGCGTGGAGGAGTCATTGAGGTCTTGGGAAATGCTGGTGACTATCTAGCCGAGAACCTGACCGGAGGGGAAGTCCGGGTGCATGGAAACACCGGAATTTTTCCCGGAGTGGAAATGCGTGGAGGAGAACTCATCATCGATGGTGATGCCCGGATGCCGGGGGCAAATATGACGAAAGGGATGTGTATCATCCGGGGAAAGGTGATTGATATGCTACCTACTTTTGAAAAAATCCGGGAAGAAGGAGATTACTTTGTTTATTCCGGGGACATAGCTGGGAAAGGAAAGGGAGAGATGAAAATTCTGAAATAGGGTAGAATAATCCAAATGTTTAAATTATTCCCTTTCTCTTTTAGTTAAAATGCATTTCATTTTTTCATTATCTATATAGGTTCTTTAGTCCCATTATTTAGAGAGTTTATTTTACAGGATGAACCTTCAGATAGATTATTTTTGTTCATTTTTGGAGTGAAATAGAAATATGGAAATAACCGTTGTTGGTGGGGGGTACGTTGGTCTGGTTACATCCGCCTGCTTTGCAGATCTTGGACATACTGTCCGAATCATTGAGATTGATCCCAAGAAGGTTGAACTGATCAATTCAGGTGCTCCACCAATATATGAAGAAGGTCTTGAGAAAATACTCAAAAAAACTGTTGGAAAAAACCTGACCGCTCAATCAGATTACTCATCTATCGAGAACTCAGAAGTCTTTTTTATCTGTGTCGGAACACCCCCAAAGGAAGACGGATCAGCCGATCTCCGCTATCTCTCACAAGCAGCCAAATCTATTGGAGAGGCGATAAAACTTTCATCTAAATTCCAGGTCATCACCGTCAAGAGTACAGTTCCCCCTGGAACAACTGAGTCAATAGTAATACCTGAGGTTCTAAATGCCTCAAAAAGAACCAGGGATGCAATTGGTTTTTGTATGAATCCGGAGTTTCTTCGAGAAGGTCGGGCCATTGACGACTTCAAAAAACCGGATAGAATTGTCATCGGTGGAGACAGTGAAAGATCCATAGAGGTGGTAAAACGTGTATATGGAAATATTTCAGCAACAGTTATAACTACCTCCCTGCAGGCTGCGGAAATGATAAAGTATGCTTCAAATTCTTTCCTCGCAATGAAAATTTCATTTTCAAACGAGATCGGAAACCTCTGTAAAAAACTGGGGATAAATGTCTATGAGGTAATGAACGGAGTCGGGTATGATCACCGGATTAACCCACACTTTCTCAATGCCGGTTTGGGATTTGGAGGTAGTTGCTTTCCAAAAGATGTCATGGCTTTGATCAGGTTGGCAGAGAAAAATGATGAAGAGCCTATCCTCCTGAAATCAGTGATTGAGGTGAATGAAAAGCAACCGGAAAGAATTGTATCCCTCCTGAAAGAACGCATCGGTTCAATCTCCGGGAAACGGATTGCAATCCTTGGGCTGGCATTTAAGGATAATACCGATGATGTCCGGGACTCCCGAGCCATCCCGGTCATTGAAACACTTCTCAAAGAAAAAGCAGATATTGTGGCATATGACCCTATGGCTATAGAAACCATGAAACAGGTATTTCCCAATCTTCAATATCGTGATTCTCCAGGAGAAGCACTTGATGGAGCAGACGCCTGTCTGATACTGACAGAGTGGCCTCAATTCAAAGAAATAAAAGATGATTTTTCAAGGATGAAAAGTAAGGTGATTATCGAAGGACGAAGGATTCTCTCCCTTGATGGTGTGGAAGGAATCTGCTGGTAATATGAGTGAGAAAGTCAGAAAAGTGGTAATTCCAGCGGCAGGTCTTGGAACACGATTTCTTCCCATCACTAAAGCCCAGCCGAAAGAGATGCTCCCGGTTGTTGATAAACCGGTTATCCAGTATGTAGTCGAAGAGGCAGTTGCCTCCGGGATTGATGATATTATCATCGTAACTGGGAGAAATAAACGAGCAATTGAGGATCACTTTGATCGTTGTATCGAACTGGAACATAAATTTCCATCAAAAGGTGAATCTGGAGCTGCAAAGGCATTTATTGATCTCGCTGATATTCCCAATATTCATTACATCAGACAAAGGGAGCCCAAAGGCCTCGGAGATGCAATTCTCCTCACTGAGAAACATTGTAATGATGAACCATTTGCTGTCCTTCTCGGTGATACCATCACCATTGCCCCTGATTCCGAGAAAACCTGTACTTCACAGATGATAGATGCATTCCAGAAATACGGGCAATCAATTATTGCAGTTGAGCCAGTCCCGGAACAGAAGATTCCGGATTATGGTATTATTGATGGGAAACTTATCGAAGAACGTATCTATCAGATCAAAAATATCGTAGAAAAACCAGCAATTCAGGATGCACCATCAAATCTTGGTGCAATCGGATGTTATCTTTTTACTTCGGAGATCTATACCCATCTGAAACAGATTCCCCCGGGAAAGGGAGGAGAGATTCAACTCACCGATGCTATCAGAAGACTATCACGATCAGTTGGAATGGTCACAAATTGTCGAAGATATGATATTGGTGATAAGATCGGATGGATGAAAGCGTTTTTTGAACTCGCTTTGGGACGTGATGAATTTCACGATGAACTTATGTCTATTCTGCAGGAAAAGGTATGTACCGGGAGGAAAATATGAGCGTAGAATATTCAAGAGAAGAAGATATTGAACAAATACTTGCAGGCATTGAAGATCTCGACTTCCAGGGCCAGACAGTCCTGGTGACGGGAGGAACCGGGTTTCTTGGTTCCTGGATGTGTGAAGTCTTGCTTCGCAAGGGAGCAGAGGTCATTTGTCTTGACAATTATGCATCAGGAAAGCCTGAAAATACCGATCATCTCCTGGGAGTTCCCGGATTTACCCGGGTAGTGCATGATATCTCAAAACCATATGATCCGGAGAGAAAAATAGATCTTGTATGCCATCTTGCATCCCGAGCTGGACCATTAGAATTTGAGCATTATCCAATCCAGATTCTAAAATCAAATACTTTAGGGACAATGCATGCTCTGGGTATTGCAAAAAAGTATGGGGCTCGGCTCTTATTTACCTCAACGAGTGAGATTTATGGGGAGGCAACTGTTTTTCCCACTCCGGAAACCTATCGTGGAAATGTAAACACTCTTGGAGTGCGAGGTTGTTACGATGAGGCAAAACGGGCTGGTGAGGCTTATTGCATGGCATATCACCGGCAGCATGGGCTGGATGTCCGAATTGTCAGGATATTTAATACATACGGTCCGGGAATGCGAGCCGATGGGCACTATGGAAGAGTAATTCCCCGGTTTATTGACCAGGCGATGCATAATCAGCCGATTACCATCTTTGGGGATGGATCCCAGACACGATCGTTTTGTTATGTGACTGATCAGCTCACCGGGTTATTGAGACTTGCAGGGATTCCGGGGTTAGCAGGCGAAGTGGTGAATATCGGAAATCCGGAAGAGATTACCATTTTAGATTTGGCTACCCAAATCTGTAGAATTGCTAACACTACATTGAATGTCGTATATTCTCCTATGCCCCCGGATGATCCAAGCAGAAGATTTCCAGAGATCTCCAAAGCTCAAGATATATTAGGCTGGAATCCAGCCGTTCCTTTGGAGTATGGTCTATCAAAAATTATAAAAAATTCATTTACTAGATAAATACCTTTGAGGAGAGAGATTTTGATAACTATTCAAAAATACGTTACTGAATTACGATATTTTATTAGGGGTAATGAACTATTTGCTTCGATTTTACTTTTTTTAGCAATATTTATTGGCTTTATTGATGCTTTAGGAATATCACTCTTTTATCCAATGTTATCCGAAGGTTTTCAAATCAAGACTGATTCCATCCCAATGAGTCAGTTCTTTTCTAAAATTGATGCTCTAATTCCCATTGGATCGCCTTTTGTTCATCTCGGTATTTTATTCATTTTTCTAACTATCTTTTCCTTATTTATGCAATTAATATATTGGAAAATTGCTTATGTCTTTAAGAGAGAGATTGTGATTACCGTCAAAAAAGATATTTTTTCCAAAATCCAAAATAGTGATTACCAATTTTTTGTTGATACTAAACAAGGAGATCTCCTAAATCTTTTTAATCAAAGCCCAAATAATGTCGAACAGACTTATGACCGGATTATTAGTTTATGTGCAGACTTTTTTTCAACAGTAATAATTATATGCATGTTATTTGTCATTTCTCCGGTGGGATTGGTTCTGGTATTAATAGGAGGGGGGATATTTTACGTTGCAATGCATTTGATAGGAATAAATATATCAGAGAAAATGGGCTTACTCCAGATTGCTTCAGGACAATCAGAAAATAAGGTCATAAATGAATTTATAATTGGTAATAAGGCGATAATAGCCCATAATGCCTCAAATCACTGGAAAAACGAATATGAAAGTGCTCTCAACACCTATTGGGGGAAATATGCAGAATATATGTTCATTACCCGTATCCCAATCCTAGCATTAAATTCACTTTTTTATATCTCAATAGGAGTAGTGATCCTTTTTGTTTACATTTATTATCAAAACAATTTTATCTCAATTATTCCAGTTATTGGCACATTCGCTGCTGGAACAATGAAAGTATTACCTAAAGTTATGAATATGGGTGACTATAAAATTCAACTTAATGTAAGTTTGCCCCACTTAGATATAATATATAACGTTTTGCATGATGACACTTTTCAACGGATCAAAAATGGTATTATCCCATATAATAATCTCGATTCTGATATTATATTCCAAAATGTTTTATTTAAATACAAATCTCAACAAACATTAAAAGACATCAATATTACGATAAAAAGAAAATCCATTACCGCTCTTATTGGCCCATCTGGTTCTGGAAAATCCACAATTGTAAGTATTCTTTTGCGACTGTATGATCCAACAGATGGAGAGGTTTTAATAAATGGCAATAATTTAAAAGAATACGACATTTATAAATTCCGAGACTCTATTGGATATGTAAGTCAAGATCCCTTTATATTTCACGGTACAATACGTGAGAATATTACCTTTGGAAAAAACTATTCAGAAATAGAGATTATCGAATCTTGCAAGTTAGCACGTGTTCATGATTTTATTGCATTACTTCCACATGGATATGATACAATTGTGGGGGATTTAGGTAATACTTTATCAGGCGGGGAAAAACAACGAATAGTTATTGCGAGAGCTATGATTAGAAGACCTGATTTGCTTATATTAGATGAAGCAACGAGCTCCCTAGATAATGAGTCTGAATATTTGGTTCAGCAAGCGATTGATAATATTGCAAAGGATTGTACTACATTAGTTATTGCACATCGGTTGACTACCATCCAGAATGCTGATCATATTTATGTTTTAGAAAAAGGAGAAATCATTGAATCAGGAAATCATATTGAGTTGCTAAGAAAAAAAGGAAGATATTTCGAATTATGGGGGGCAAAGGATAATCTCAATTTAGAAAACTAACGTAGATTTTTAGAAGTCAGGAATTATTTAATCGAAAAAATATAGGTCAATAATATGATTTTTTTTATTTTAGGAACAAGACCAGAGATTGTCAAGATGGCGCCAATTATTCGTCTTTGTGAACGAAATAGTATTTCTTACTCCATACTCCATACTGGTCAGCACTATAATTACGAAATGGATATGGCATTTTTTAAGGATTTGCACCTTCCTTTGCCTAAATATAACTTAGAGGTAGGATCAGGAACCCACGCTATCCAAACAGCAAAGATAATGACTGGAATTGAAGGAATTCTGATTGAAGAAAAACCCGATATAATTCTGGTTCAAGGTGACACAAATACAGTCTTAGGTAGTTCTCTCGCAGCATCAAAAATTCATATAAAAATAGGACACATAGAAGCGGGCCTCAGAAGTTTTGATCGTCGGATGCCCGAAGAAATTAATAGAATTATCTCTGATCAATTATCTGATTTACTATTCGCTCCTACAAAAAGGGCTTATAATCAGTTAATTACAGAGGGGATCTCGGAGAAAAAAATTTTCTTAACAGGAAATACTATTGTAGATTCGGTTTTTCAAAATCTAGAAATTTCAAAAGCAAAATCAAATATCCTAAATCATTTAAATCTTGTCAAAAGTGGTTTTTTCTTAACAACAATACATCGAGCCGAAAACGTGGATGAAATAGCAAACCTGCGTGAGATAATAAATGGTTTAAAGAGATTACAAATATTTTATAAAAATCCCATTATTTTCCCTATTCATCCTCGAACACGAAAAATGATAGAAACATATAATATTGATATTTCAGGGATTGATGTTATCGAACCTCTTGGATTTCTTGATTTTATCCAACTTGAAGCTAATGCCAGACTAATTCTAACAGACTCCGGTGGAGTACAAGAGGAGGGGTGCATTTTAGGTGTACCCTGTGTTACCATACGCGAAAATACTGAGCGTCAGGAAACTATTGAAGTCGGATCGAATATCTTGTCAGGTATTTCTTCAGATGAGATCCTTAAATGTTCTTTAGAGATGGTAGACAAACCAAACATATGGAAGAATCCATTTGGGGATGGAGATGCAAGTTCAAAAATAATTGATATCATAACAGATTTTATTAATCAATAATCTACAAATTATTTTCGGCCAAAGTTTGATTTATTTTAAGATTCAAGCAGATCAAATAAAAAGGAATTATCATTCTCCCTAATTTACTAATGTAGGATTATCGGCTCTGTTGAAATCCTAAAATAACAAACCGAAAGATCTAAGATCTCAGCACTCCTTGTTTAGAATATGCCTAAACCCAACAAGGAGCATTATTTCCTCTCTAATCAAAATTATAACTGTTTTTTGACTACTATATTAGATGCAATTCAAGATGCACAGATCCCAAAATACAGTTCCCCGTACTCAAAAAACACGATAATCAACACCAGTTGCTAGCACTTCTTCTCCTAAAAGAGTACTTCAAATGTGGATATCGAGAGTTAATTGAAATGATTCAACTTATGGATATCTTACATAAGCAACTCATGTTACAAGAAATTCCTCATTGTTCAACATTATGTAAGTTTTCTGACCGAATTAATTCCGAGATTTTAAACAAATAAATGAAGTCTATTTATCGATTCTACCCAAAATTTCCAACCAATAAAACTTTTATTGCTATTGACTCAACAGGGATGGCAATAACTTCAGCAAGTTATTATTATTCATGGAGAACGGGGAAAAGGCGGCAGGATTTTTTAAAACTTTCAGTAGCCGTTGATCCGACTCTCGGCAGCAACGAGTGTTACGAATACAATATTTAGTACAAATATT
>CAZUXC010000016.1:0-93073 GCA_964624045.1 uncultured Methanospirillum sp.
CCGACTTGAAAGAGAAAGACGTGGTTTTTGGTGGCGAACCAAAACTGGCTGCATGTATCGATGAGGTAGTTACCAAGTACCGGCCTCCCGCAGTATTTGTCTACTCTACCTGTGTCGTAGGAATGATCGGCGATGATATCGGAGCCGTCTGTAAAGATGGGTCAAAACGACATGGCATTGATATCATTCCGGTGGACTCTGCAGGATTCATTTCAGGCAACAAAGTTGTCGGGTACCGTGCAGCAGCAGAAGCACTGATGAAACTGATCCGGCCAAAACCCGGAGAAGTGGTCGAAAAAACCAGAAAACTCAACTTCCTGGGTGAATACAATCTGGGCGGTGAGAAATGGCTGATTGAGCGATACCTGAATGAAATTGGTATTGAAGTCAATGTAGCATTTACCGGAGACTCTACGGTTGCAGCCTTAAAGCGTGCACCCGGGTCATGCCTCAACATCGTGCAATGCACGGGATCGATGCACTGGGTTGCTTCTCAGCTGGAGAAGGAGTATGGGATTCCTTCGCTGGATGTAAACTTCTTTGGTGCGGAGAACACAGCAGACAGTCTTCGGCGTATAGCGGCGTTCTATGGAGATCCGGAGATCATCAGACGGGCGGAAGTGCTCATCGCACGAGAGATGGCAAGAATTTCTCCGGTTATCGAGAAATACCGGAAGAAACTGACAGGAAAGCGAGCTGCCATCTATGTTGGCGGAGCCTTTAAGGCCGTCGCCCTGATCAGACAGATGAAAGATCTCGGGATGGAAGTGGTCGTTACCGGGACCCAGACCGGGAAGCAGGAAGAGTATGAGACCATCAGTGGTCTGCTCAGTGAAGGGACAATCGTAGTCGATGATGCAAATCCGGCAGAAATTGAACGGTTTCTGCTCGACATGAAGGTCGATGTCATGGCAGGAGGCGTGAAGGAGAGGGTTCTGGCCTACAAACTTGGAATCGGGTTTGTGGATCATAATCATGACCGGAAAGAATGTCTTGCCGGATTTGACGGAGCGATTACCTTTGCCAGAGAAGTATACATCACCACCTGTTCACCTGTCTGGAAACATCTGAAACAGAGTATTGAGGAGGACGAATGATGCAGAAAGGAATTGGAACCCTGCGAGTGAAAGAGGTCAATGAGAACCAGTGCCATATGTGCATGCCTCTTGGAGGTGTAGTCGCTTTCAAGGGGATTGAAGGAGCCATGGTTCTCGTTCACGGCTCACAAGGGTGCAGTACGTACATGCGTCTTGCCAACGTGGAGCATTTTCACGAGCCAGTTGACATCGCCTCCTCCTCTCTGAATGAGAAACAGACTATCTACGGCGGAGAAAAAAATCTCCGAAAAGCACTGGATAATGTCATCCGGGTATATCAGCCTTCCATGCTGGGGATTTTGACCACCTGTCTTGCCGAGACGATGGGAGAAGATATGGACCGGATCATCAGATCCTATCTTCAGGATAATCCGGGACTTGGAGTTGAGATTGTTCCGGTAGCAACTCCCAGCTATGGCGGGACTCATTCAGAAGGGTTTTGGGCAGCAACCCGGGCGGTAATTGCCCATTATGCCAGGCCATGTGAATCCCATGACCGGATCAATGTGATCATCCCTCATATCAGTCCGGCTGATATCCGTGAGATCAAACGGATTATGGATCTGATGGGGATGCAGTATACGCTGATCCCGGACTTCTCTATGACTCTGGATCGGCCATACGGAGGACATTATCAGAAGATTCCAACCGGTGGGACCAGTCAGGCAGATATTGCCCGGATGAGCGGAGCTCCGGTTACTATCCAGTTCGGGATGACCTGTCCGGATGCACTCTCTCCGGGTCTCTTCCTTGAGCAGGAGTTCGGGGTACGTCTGATAAACCTCCCGATCCCGATTGGTCTTGATAATGTCGACCAGTTTATTGCAGCATTGTCCTCTATCAGTGGAAAACCCGTCCCTCAAGCTCTTGCATTGGAGCGGGGATGGCTCCTGGATGGAATGGCTGATGCACACAAATATAATGCTGAGGGCAGGCCGGTCATCTATGGTGAGCCGGAACTGGTGTATGCTCTGACCTGTGTGTGTGTAGAAAATGGAGCAGAACCGGTTGTTATTGCAAGCGGTTCTCCTCACAGCAGACTCAAAGAACGAATTGCTCCGGTAATTGCGGATCTCCTGGAGCAGCCGGTTCTGATTGAAGAGGCAGACTTTGCTGCCATTGAACATGCAGCTACGGCTGCAGGGGCAACGATTGGCGTTGGTCATTCAGGTGGTAAATTCCTGACTGAACGATATGACATTCCGGTAACCCGGGTAGGATACCCGATTCATGACCGGATTGGAGGGCAACGGATCTTCTCTGCCGGATATGCCGGAACTCTGGCATTTCTGGATCGGTTCACCAACACCCTGCTGGAGAAGAAGTACGGGTGTTATCGCGAGAAAAAGAGAGTCGAAATGCAACAAAAACGGGTGATGTAGATGCAGAAACCAACCCACCATATATTTATCTGTACAAGCTCACGCCCAACCGGGCAGCAGAAAGGATTTTGTCACACCAAAGAAGGAGTCGATGTCATGGCAAAGTTCATGGAAGAGATTGATGACCGCGAACTGGGTGGAGACGTGTTTGTCACCAATACCGGATGTTTTGGGATCTGTGAGAAAGGGCCGATTGTAGTGGTCTATCCGGAAAATGTCTGGTATGGCTCAGTGAGTCCGGATGATGTCGCTGAGATTATGGATCAGCACATCGAAGGCGGGACCGTCGTGGATCGACTGGTCATCTAAGAGGAAGAAATGATCCCCGAGATTGCAGCTATGCTCGATCCGGGCGGGGGAACGACCACCCTGACCGGTCCTGGTGAGATCGTTGTCTACTCCAAAGTGCAATGCAGCTGGGGGCCGGCCCGAAGAATGGATTTTTCTTTGGATCCCAGTCAGGGTCTCACGCAACTGCGAAAGAAGATGGGAGAACTGGTGGAGTTTCTGGGAGGGTGTAAGATATTTGTCTCCCGGGCAGCATCAGGAGCTATCTTCTTTGAACTGGAGAAAGCCCAGGTCACTGTCTGGGAGATATCCGGGAAACCAGAAGAATTCCTGGATGATGTCTGGCGGGAAGAAGAGAGCCAGGTGGATTGCTCTCAGCCAGGAACTACTGAGATTCCGCTACCTGCAGAGATTGCTCCTGGTTCCTATTTCATCTCTATCAAGGATATTCAGGGAAAACGTCCTGAAGTCAGCAGTAAGCAGGTACTTCAAAAGTTTATCAGAGCCGGAGCATATCAGAAACTTGAGGTGATCTGTGATCATGTTCCTCCATGGATTGCCTTAGAATCTGATTGCTCTGGATTTAGTATGGAAACCGATCGGCTTGGGCCAAGTGAGGTGAAAGTAACCCTGGTAAAAACCCAGATGCATGGGTCCGGGTGTATGTGAAAAAAACGTGTTCTATGCCACTCATCAAAATACTATAGCACACCTGTCACCCGGGGGAGAGAATAACTCTTCCCCATATTGATATCCTTGTATTTCCCTTTGTGATTACAGCCTTTTTCCTGAAAGCATTTTGTAAATATTATTTCTACTTTTTTCTAAAAACGCCTAATAATATGTATAATTTAGATAATTTCGAGATTTCGTATGAATGAATCTGACCTGAAGTTTTTTTTATTTCCCTTCTGATTACATGAATCATCATTTTCTCTTACCCTTTAACTTCGTTTCATGGTAGAGAATTGCCGATTGCTCTTTTTTTTGCTTTCCGGCAGGAAACATATTGCCCTTTGGAATGAGAAGTAGTAAAAGTTATTTCGAGTCTCTGACGGATAGGAAGATAATATGACTCAAATGAATTTAATTCTAAAAATAGGGCTACTCATGCTCCTGGTATTGTTCTGTAATGTTTCTGCAGATCGACTTCCCAATCAGACACCTCAAGTACAGTATTTTTCTCCTGAAGTAATTATGGAAAATCCAAATACTTCTGGAATAAAGGTGGTCGAAACAATTGCTGTTGTACCTCAAGTTATGGCAAAAGAGGATACTCCAATATCTGCCTATGCTAAAGGAATATTGTCTTTTTTTGGTTATAATGAACAAAACCCATTAGCGTTAAAGAAGATCAGTTCGACTGAAGGCCTGGAACAGTACTTTTTCAATCAGACCAAGGCGAACGAAGAAAGGTTGGCCAAGGAAACACAACAAAACTTGGATAAAAAGGTTTTAATTTTTACCTCGAACGATGTGAGTACGGGGATTCATAATGCAGAATCTCAAGTGGTACCAATATCTAGTCAGAAATCAGGCTCACGACTTCCTAATCAGCAACCTCAAAATCAGGTATTCTCTTTGGAAA
The DNA here is from genome assembly GCA_964624045.1 of uncultured Methanospirillum sp. Taxonomy (GTDB): domain Archaea; phylum Halobacteriota; class Methanomicrobia; order Methanomicrobiales; family Methanospirillaceae; genus Methanospirillum. Next base: position 4,356 of record CAZUXC010000016.1, read on the forward strand.
CATCTGGGGGCTATTCCCAAACCCAATCAGTCACTGATGTTGCATCAACATATTCCACAACAAATATTCAGGTTACCGGAGTAGATGAACCAGACTTTATCAAAAATGATGGGAAATATATCTATCTCATCAGTAAAAATTCCCTGACGATTGTTGACGCTTATCCGGCTCAAAATGCCAGAATCGTTTCACAGATCCCCATAGAAGGAGATGTATCTGATATTTTTCTGAATGGCGATCGTCTGGCTATTTTTACTGGGAAAAATGGTCAGGGCTGGAAAAAACCAGCAGGGTCTGTTGCTCCGATACCAACCTCTGAATATCAGACCCATGCACTTGTATATTCGATTTTTGATAGAACTCATCCGGAGTTACTTCGTGACATTATTATTCCTGGAAAATACCAGAACGCACGGATGATCGATAGTGACATCTATATGTTGATCCAGGAGACCCGGACCCCCGGAGATTACCATATGCCTGTCCTTTTTGACGGGAAAAAGGAGATTACAATTCGAAATATCCGGGCTCCTCAGGTTCCTCCGGAAAACTATGTATTTTACACCCTTTCTTCTTTCAATATTCATAATGACGCACGTCCTACTGCAGAATCGTTCCTCCTGGGTCGGGATAGCACGCTCTATGTTTCTCCCGGAAATGTATATATCGCCTACAAGAATCAAGGGTCAATTCCAGGATCCGGACCCATACAACAGGAATCAATTGTCCACCGGTTTAGTATTAAAGATGGAAAAATTTCGTATAAATCCACGGGAATTTTCCCGGGATACCTTCTCAATCAGTTTTCCCTTGATGAATTTGAAGGAAATCTTCGGGTTGCTACTACAATTGATGAAACAGGCGTTAGAGGTGGGCGTTCAAATGGGGTGTACGTTCTTGATCCGAATATGGTTGTTATTGGAAGCCTGGATCACCTCGCATCAGGGGAGAAGATCTATTCCGCACGGTTTATGAGTGATCTTTTATACCTGGTTACTTTCAAAACTATGGATCCGCTCTTTGTTATTGATCTTTCAAATCCTAAAAATCCGGGAATTTTAGGAGAACTAAAGATTCCGGGATATTCTGATTACCTTCATCCGTATGATGAAACCCATCTGATTGGAATCGGAAAAAATACCACTCAGAATCAGTGGGGAGTCTCTGCTACCGGCCTAAAAATCGCATTATTTGATGTATCGAATCTTACTAATCCCCAGGAGGTAGGACATGTCATTATCGGGGAGAAAGGTTCTGACTCAGAAGTACTGCATGACCATCGGGCATTTCTGTTAGATCAGCGTACCAATGTAATGGCCATACCCATTAAGGAGATCATTAATTCTCCGCCGCCAGGTAGTCAGTATAATGGGTCATATATTCCGTCGACCTGGCAGGGTACCTATGTATATGCAATCGATCCGAAAAACGGGTTTACAGAGAAAGGAAAGATAACAAAGGAAATAATTACCCTGAATAATTATTATGAGCCGGGTTCTGTAGTGAAGAGATCCCTGCTCATGGATACCATCCTCTTTACGATCTCTCATCAAAATATTATGGCTACTGATATCAATGATCTTTCACGGCCGTTAGCAAATATTACATTCTGAATCCTGGGAGATATGGAGCTTACCTGAAGTTGTTCAGTTAAGATTCAAATTCTACCGCTCCTTTTTTTAATTGAAAGTTTACGAATCTCTGCAATCGACTCCTATTTTTAAGAGCTATGAAAAGAGAACCAAGGATCAAATCTATCTGACTATCCTCAAGATAGGATCCCGGATAAGAGTTTTGAGGGCTGCATCCCGAGTTATCTTCTTTGAACTTGAGAAAGCCCTGGTTACGGTCTGGGAGATTTCCAAAAAAGCGGCACATCCCATGAACCAGTACTCTATATCCTACCTTTTCGATTATATATGTGGGGTTGAATAAAATGGGGAGTGACTACTATCCCAATATAGTGGGGTTCTGTCTCATTCTGCTGCTTTTCGTCTCATTTTCGGCGGCAGAGCCGTTTCCGCAGAGGGAAGATAATACCAGTCTCTTCTTCGGGTCTGGTCTTGATGAACTGAATAATTCTGATATTCTGACCAGATCACCGGAATCAGTACTTGAATCCTTTTCTCTTCTACAGGAACAGATATCAGCCGATGGGCAGTATGGGAAAACAGCTCCCGGTGACGGATGGCAGGATGTTTCGATGCCAATGGTGATCACCGCTCCTGGCATGTACCGCATCAATAATGACTATACCGCGAAACGCAAAGAGATTGGAGTTTCCATACTCGCCTCTGATGTCTCTATTGACGGAAACGGACATACATTTACGGGCCTTTCCGGGTTTGAGAGTTACGGGGCCGGGATGAGCCATGAAGGTGGCCTCTCCAACATTTCCATCACGAATTTTTCTACCCAAAAGTGCACCGCGGGAGTTGTTTTTGAACATGTTTCAGGCATCAACATATCTGATACCCATCATGCAGAGGTGACTTATGGAATTGCCGGAGGATCTGCTCAAAACGTGGTTATCTCACACAATACTGTCACCGGCTATCCGGAAACCGATGAACCGGAGATCACCACCGGTATTACGATTATGCAGGGGACCGGTGTCAGGATAGAAGATAACCGGATTGGGAATCTACAACCTGATACGGAATGGTCGGACTCTACCGGTATCACGCTGCTCTCTTCCGATGATCTGCATCTTCTCCGAAATGAGATAACCGGGCCGGTATCAACAGGAATCTCAAGCACCGCATCATCCCCGGACGATACGATCTCCTGTGAGGTATCTAATAACCGGATTTCTGATGCGAGACTATTGGGGATGTTTATCGATGCAGGGGTAGGAGCGGTCAGGAACAATTCGGTGGTGAATGGAACGGTGGGAATTTCTCTTACCATGGATGATACGGCAGTTCTCAATAATACCGTTCGTGGAACTTCGCAGAGAGGGCTGGTTTTGCGGGGGACGAACATGACCCTCTCCGGAAATACCCTCTCTGCCAACGCCTGCAATTTCTATATCGATGGAGAGGATGAAAATGCGTTTCTGCATCAGATAGACCGGACTAACCTGCTTGACGAAAGACCACTGATCTACCTTAGGGATCAGAACAAGGTAACCATCGGCCCGGCTGAGAACCCGGCGATGGTCCTGGCGGTTCGAAGTCAGAATCTTACGATTCATGATATTACTCCAGGTAATGCCATGGCAGGGATTGTTCTGATCAACAGTTCTGACATCTCCGTTTCCGGGGTTCAGGATACCGGATCGGTCCACGGACTTCTTGCCTCGAATGTGAACCGGTGCAGTCTTCATAACACCACTGCGTATAATAACTCATTTTACGGCTTTATTGTCCGCAGCAGTAAAAATGTATCCCTGGACTGGTGTCATGCGTCAGGTTCGTCAGGAAATGCATTTTATCTCGTCAATTCACAGGATGTCGTGGTCAATGCAAGTTATTCCCATGTCTTCACTCCCCCGTATCGTGAGGAGGATGCATGTGGGATGAACATCGATTCCTGCAGAAATGTATCTGTATTGAATTCCATATTCTCCGAGTCTCCGAATTCAGGTATATTCGTAACCAGTTCTGACCAGGTTCTTGTCAGAAAGGCTCACCTTGCAGAGAACCAGGATCATGGTATTACGTTGATGCAGTGCACCGATTCATCCATCGAGGAGTTGACAATCCAGAAGAATGGAGAGATCGGTATCGACATGAGTTTTATCAATGGTTTTTCGATTCGTCGCAACCTGGTTGAAAATAATAACATTGCCGGTCTGCGATTCCTGGATTCAGCAAACGGGACCATCACGGATAACCTCTTTAATAACTCATTGAATGTCGGGTTTGTGTGGGGTTCTACACCCTTTATCTGGAATACCACCCTGAAACCCGGGGATAATGTTGTTCATGGACCAAACCTGGGAGGCAATTTCTGGGCTTCCCCTGATGGACAGGGTTTTTCAGAGGTTCATGCAGACCGGGGGGACGGGATATGCAATGCTTCCTATGTCATAAATACTGAAAATTGTGATCATCTCCCCCTGGCCATCCCCTCCGATGAAATCATCGCCCGTTTCGGTGCAGATCCGGTGTCAGGAGTTCCGCCACTCACGGTAAGGTTCTCCGATCTCTCCTCCGGTTATCCTGATTCCTGGAAATGGACATTTGGTGATGGGACCGGGTCGTCAGAGCAGAATCCGGTCCATATCTATACCGGCATCGGACGATTTACTGTAACGTTAGAAGCATCCGGAGAGCTAGGGCAGGGCATAGTCCGCAAATCAGCGTATATCACCGTTCAAAGCGGAAAGAATGGCGGTCCTGCAGGAATGCTTACCGTCAACTCAACTCCGCAGAATGGATCTGTATTTCTCGATGGAAGCATGATTGGGTATACTCCCCTGCAAAATGGCGTTGTTCCCGCTGGAACACACCAGGTTGTCATTACCCATGACGGGTATCAGAACTGGACCCGGACGGCCTACGTCCAGCAGGGTCAGAGTACCCTGCTTCCCACGGCAGTGCTGCGAAAGGGAGAATAATCAGAAATTTGCTCGGATTATAGGGAATTGAAGCGATATTTACTGCTCTCTCCCCGATTCGAATCGTCAATGAGAGATCTGCGTACTATGGAAAAAATACTCGGGATTTTGAAACAATCGTCCCGGTTTTTATTCATCGGAAATAAAATATTGAGCGAAGATCTGCTATGTGGGAAAGCTGAGAACAAGAATATCATACAGAGGGTAGCAGTAGGTCCGTTTCGTTGATACCGCATCCTTTGATGGGATCATGCTGGCTGGAAGGAATGGAGATATCCATTCTGAAAAAATTCCCGAAGAAACAGAGTTTTTATGTCGGGATTATATTACGGCCTTTCCATTCTCTGTATCATTTTAAGGATATCATCCTGAAGAAAATCACCAGTATACACAAGAGTCGCAACTGGTACAGATAGGAATTCATGAAGGATTGATAACGGTCCGGCATGGTCCTGATGACAATGGGTGATCACGAATCGGGAACGGTGATCAAGTGGGAAACTTACCTGACCTATATCCTCGCCATGAAATTCGAACCGAATGGCATCTTTGAATTAAAACGGAACAACTATTTGAATTTATCACCTATGTATGTTAAGGAGGAACAGATGTTACAAATATTACTATCACCGAAACAATTTTTTGAAACATGTGCGGGATTTGAGCCATCCTTAAAAAAACCAGCCTTAATCATCTTCTTGATGTCTGTCTTCACTGCAGGAAGTGGATACCTGCTTGGGGAACTTACCGGGCGGATGCTCTCCGGTTTCATGGAAGGAATGGGCCTTATTACGGCAGTGAGTGCAGCAGTGACTTCTTTCTTTGCTCCCTGGTTCATGTGGATTATCACTGCTGTGATTCTCATGATCATGACAAAAATATTCAAAGGAACCTGTTCATTCAAACGATATGCAGAGATAGCCGGGTATGGACTACTTCCCCAGCTTATCGGATCGGTAATCAGCCTGGTACTGGCTTTTTGGTACCTTCCCCGCATTCAGGTTACTCCAATAAAAGTTGTAGACCCTGCACAAATCCAGGTCCTCATGGGTGACTTCTTAAAAAATCCCCTGATGCAGGAGTATACTCTTCTTTCAACGATTCTTTCGGTAATTCTTCTCATCTGGACAGCAAATATCGCTGCTATCGGTCTAGAGAAGTGTTGTGGTCTTTCATCACAGCAATCTCTGATTGCTGCCGGCCTTCCGATTGCGTTGTATATCATCTATTCTCTTTACACCCTTGCTACGATGTCCGGATGGCTTTGAATGAAGATTAAGGTCATATATCTCTTATTCATCGCTTTTCTGCTCATCGGTTCAACCGGTGCTGAAACCATAGAAGATCCAAATGCAGCAGCAGCCCAGGTCGAAATAACAGGAATCACTATCGATCCTGCTGTCCTGATGCCTCTGGATATGGCCGTGGTTACCTTCACCCTGAATAATACCGGTCAGGAAGCGGTCCCGATCAATCATGCTCTGACCTATGACAAAGACCTCCTTATCCTCTCTGATAATTATGGAAAAGTGGGATCTATCGGTGCTGGAAACTCCTTAAAACTTGAATTTACCATTCAAGCCCGAAGACTGACCGGTATCTTTTATCCAATACTCTCTTTAGATTTCCGGGGAGCCCATTTCCTGCGGTACCCTTTCAGAGTGCAGGTTCAGGATGATCCACTTGAGATGTCCGTTCTTTCAAAACCAGAGACCTTTGTTGAGGGAAAGAAAGATATCGTTCAGCTCCACATTGGAAACCCCCGGGATAACACCGTTACCGGTGTGACTATTACGGCAAATGGAACAGGCCATGAGATTACCCCTGCCTCGTACTTTGTTGGTGCCCTCGAATCAGATGCTACTGCCGATATTCCGATAAATATTACTCCCTATGGGAATCAGTCGGTGTTGTTCACCCTTTCATACCAGAACGGGATCAACCCGCACAACATCTCATATTCTCTCCCGATTAACCTCGGTGAAAGCAGAAAACAGGCGAGTCCGGTATTATCAAACGTAGTTCTCACTGATGAGGGAGAATTCTTCAGAGTAACCGGAGATGTCACGAATTCAGGGCTGGAGACCGCGAACGGTGTGGAAGTCACTTCATCGGATCCGGCAATTCCCATATTCCCGTACAAACTTTATGCTGTCGGTGCCCTCAAACCTGATGATTTCTCCAGCTTTGAGATAACCTTCCGGACTGACGTAAATACCACTGAGATTCCTCTCCGGACAAGTTACAAAGATCGGGATGGAAATATCTTTACCACCGATACCCTTCTTGAAATCCCCCATAAGAACACCGTGACTGAAAAGGAACAGGCATCACCGATACCTGAAAAGACGATATTTGTTATTCCTGGAGCGGTTCTTCTCCTGGTAATTTTGGCGATCTGGAATAGCAGGCGAAAAAGAGAATGACCCTGTCAATGATGAAAGATACCGGACCGGTCATGGAATTCTCAGGGGTATCCAAAATATATCCCCTGGATTCAGGAAATGTGACCGCCCTTATTGATATCTCTCTGCAGGTTTTTTCTGGAGAGTTCATCGCCATCATGGGACCTTCAGGTTCTGGGAAATCTACCCTGCTGAACATGATGGGATGTCTTGATGTCCCTTCCAATGGAGAAGTTACCATCAGGGGTCGAAGTATCCGGACTCTTTCCGATGATCAACTGACTACTCTTCGAAGGGATGAACTCGGGTTCATCTTCCAGCAGTTCAATCTCATCCCTCTTTTAAACGCACTTGAAAACGTACGGTACCCGCTCATTCTCAAAAACGGAATGACTGCATCGAGAGAACGGTGCCAGGAGGTGCTAACCGCTGTCGGTCTCGTCCCCTCCCTCTGGAACCACCGGCCAAACCAACTCTCCGGTGGTCAGCAACAACGGGTGGCAATTGCCCGGGCCCTCGTAAATGATCCGTCAATCCTCCTCTGTGATGAACCAACCGGGAACCTCGATACGAAGACCGGTCATGCGATTATGGCCCTTCTGGAACAACTCTGTCACGATGAAGGAAAAACGATCATCATGGTCACTCATGATCCACGAACGGCAGAGTATGCTAACCGGGTGATCCAGATAGAGGACGGCCGGATCCTGGAGGATACCTGATGGCTGGAGGTTCACTCTTTTTGAGTCTCGCGATACGAAACCTGCAGATGCACTGGCTCCGTTCTCTCCTTGCTGCAATTGGAATCATTATCGGTGTCATGGCCATCTCGTCGATGGGAATTCTCGGAAATGCCTTTTCTCTCTCGATTACGAACTCACTCTCAAGTGTAGGTGATTCGATAATCGTCACTCCCCATGTCGGATATCAGGGGGGAATGAGTAGTGTATCGACGAGTGAACGTCTTTCAGACCGGCAGATAGAACTTATCCGGCGGGCATCAGCAAACAGCAAGGTCTTCCCGATCTATGCGGGAGGAGACCGGATAAAAGTACAACGGGATACCTTGTATGCCTCAGTATATGGTATCGATCCCAAGGATCTCCCATCACTTCTGGATATTGAAAAGGGACAATATCTTCGGGGAGCATCCGGGGTGATGATAGGGTCAAAACTGGCCAAGGATAATAACCTGACTGTTGGCTCCCGGATTCTTATCGGTGAGGAAGAAAGCGGAGTTCGGGTGGTTGGCATTATTAAAGAGCGGGGAATGGGATTTGATATCAACCCTGACAATTCCATCATCTCCTCGGATCTTTGGTACCGTGATTTTTATGAAACAAAAGGGTATGATCAGGCGATCATCAAGGCGACCGATATTAAGGAAATTGAACAGATCAAGAGTTCTATAGAGAAACAACTGAACAAACGGGTGACTGAGGTCGATGTCTATGATACCCGGATGATCCTCAATTCAATCACCGAAACATTCGGTCAGATCACCTTGTTCACTATGGCAATTGGAGGGATATCCCTCATCGTTGCCGGGGTCTCGATCTTCAATGTGATGATGATGTCGGTGATGGAACGGTACAAAGAGATCGGTATCATCCGGTCTATCGGGACGAAACGGGCAGAGGTCCGGAGCATGTTCATCTACGAAGCATTGATCCTCGGACTCTCCGGATCTGTGGTTGGGGGAATATTCAGTTTTGCAGCGGGGTACCTGGTGGTAGCTGTTCTGATGAAAGATGTTTCCTATCTTTACAATCCGGCATCCCTGATCCAGATCCCGTATGGAATGACCTTCGGGATCGTAACCAGTATGCTTTCAGGTCTCTATCCGGCCTGGAAAGCCTCAAGTCTCAATCCGATTGATGCCCTCCGGCATGAGTGATGCAAATCGCTCTATAACCACCTTTTTTTGTTTCCGGTGTATCCTATTTGAAGAGAATGAGTTCCTTCTTTTGCTCTATTGAATCTATTATTAACATTAGGGCTCTGTTGAAATCCTAAAAAACGCAAACCGAAAGATCTCAGATCTTAACTCCTTGTTTAGAATATGCCTAAACCCAGCAAGGAGCATTATTTCTTCTTTTTACTAAATGACATAATTTATTTTGTATAATGTCTTTAATGATTCATTGGGTTTGCTCCAATAATCAAATGCATCTGTGATATTTTCTAACAATGATTGCTAAGATGAAAAATAACGATTATTCGTTTTGGAATATCGAGTTTCCCCCCATACCTATTCTACTTGATTAAATTCTGGGCTATATGGGGGCAAAAAGAAGCATTCAATTTTTCGTTTATTTTCTTCAAGCCATGGTTTGAGCAAAAGTGCATGATGATATTTTGCATTATCAATAATAAGCAGAATTTGCATTTTCTTGGTTTGATAAGGAATTAATTGCTTTAAAAGTTAAAAAAAGGTTGGGCATTTCAAATTTGGTAATAATCTTGCTGAACGGGACATCAGAATGATGAAAGGAAAAATAAAATTTCGGGTGGATTCAAGAACGTTTACCAGCGAGAACGATACATCTGATTAGAAGGTATATCTCAACAATTCGAAAAAATATGCTGAATGGTATTGATGGAGTAGTATCAGCATTCAGATATGAACTCTGGTAACTGGTAAATAAATTTGAATCCGTATTTGATTCTATCAATGCAATGTTGGTTGTATTAACCACCTGAATAGTTACCAAATATCATCAGTTCAAAAAGCAATGCTTAAATGAAATTTTCTCATATGTTTCATTCATAGGTAGGGAGCATAAATTGCGTATTGAAAGGGTAAATATCCAAAATTTCAGAAAATTAAAGAATTGTTGTATAGATTTTTCAGAGAAAGAAACCATATTTGTTGGTGCTAATAATAGTGGTAAAACGTCTGCAATGCACGCTTTAATCTGTTTTCTTGATAAAAAAAAGCAAAATAATATCTCTACTATCGATTTTACATTATCAAATTGGTATGAGATTAATAAAATTGGAAATGATTGGGTTTCTAATTATGAGGAGGAAACACCAGATCTTACAAGGTCTAGATGGGAGTCTTTTTTACCTACTGTAGATATTTGGCTCCATGTTGAAGAGAACGAAATAGGCCGTGTCAGAAATTTAATTCCAACTTTGAAATGGAAGGGAGGTTTATTGGGGATACGACTAACTCTTGAACCTACAGATATTGAAAACTTATTCAAAAAATATAAGATTGCTTATGAAAGTGCACAAAAGGCAATCAATTCATGTGATCTACAGAAAGATAATCATGAATCTTTGTTTTCCTTGTGGCCGACCAGTATGAAAGATTTTTTAGATAAGGAATTAAAAAATCATTTTAAAGTTAAATCATATAATTTAGACCCCACGAAATACAACCAAAATGAACCACAAAGTATTATTCCTGAATCACAATCTCTTGAATATGATCCTTTCAAAGGACTCATAAAAATTGATAGTATTGATGCACAACGAGGTTTTTCGGATCCAAATTCTGAAGAAAATATAACGCATATAAAAGAGAAGTTATCTTCTCAACTCAAGTATTACTATAATAAACATTTGGACCCTGCAACTCTTCCCGATCCCAGTGATATTGAGGCATTGAAATCGATAAAATCCGCGAACAGTATTTTTGATACAAATTTAAATTCTATTTTGGGGCCAACTTTAGAAGAACTTATTGAGTTAAATTATCCTGGATTTAGTGATCCGCATATACGAATTTCGAGTAAAGAAAACCACCTTGAAAGCTTAAATCACGATCCTTGTATTCAGTTTACTGTAACTCGAGATGAAACTTCTCCTCAAACCGATTTATTTTCACTTCCTGAGAATTATAACGGATTGGGATATCAGAACTTAATCTCAATGGTTTTTACATTGATCCGATTTAGAGATAGTTGGATGCGATTTGGAAAAGCATCAAAAAAGGAAGATGGAAACAATATTGAACTTCTTCATTTGGTTCTTATTGAAGAACCAGAAGCACACCTTCATGTCCAGGTTCAACAGGTATTTATCAATAAAGCATATAATGTCCTTCGAAATCGTCCAGAATTAAAGGAAAAAGGTAAATTTACTACACAACTTATTATAAGTACTCATTCTAGTCATATTGCTCATCAAACCGATTTTACCCATTTGCGATACTTTCGAAGAGAACAAGCAAAAAATACATGTGAGGCTCCATGTGTAACAGTAGTAAACCTATCAGAAACCTTTGGAAATGAAATTGAGACATTAAAATTTGCTGCAAGATACTTGAAAACCACTCATTGTGATTTATTTTTTGCAGATGGAACAATTCTTGTAGAAGGGGCTGCAGAACGGATGCTTATTCCATCTTTTATTCATAATCACTTCCATGTTCTTGATCGAAATTATATTTCATTACTTGAAATCTCCGGGAGTCATGCCCATCGGTTGAAATCATTAATTGAAAAATTAGGTTTGTTAACACTCATTGTGACTGATCTAGATTCTATTGCCGGGGATAATAATAAAAAAATACAACCTGAAATAGGGAAAAATATTAGGACTGGAAATTCATCTCTTAAAGAATGGATCCCAAAGAAAGAGAATTTAGATGATCTTTTTGCTGAAAAATTAAATAAGACCTCTTCTAGTGGATTAGTTAGGGTTGCTTATCAATATCCTATATCTGTTTCTTTTGCTGGTAAAGATGAAACTGCAATACCATACACCTTTGAGGATGCTTTAGTTTTAAGTAATCTTGATGCTTTTAAGAAAATAAAAAAATCAAAAGGCCTTTTAAAAAAAATGGTCGATTCCATAAAAAAATCAACACTTGATGAAGCGTGTGAAAGTATGTTTGATGCGTTAAATGATAGCAAGAAAGCAGAAATGGCTCTTGAACTTCTGTTTATGATAGATCCGAAGGAACTTAAACCACCGATATATATTCACGAAGGTCTTGCATGGTTAGACGAACAATTAAAAATGCGATGTAAAGATTTTTTAGAATTTGAAAAAAATGGTCGCTCTGAATCATGACTTCCGGTAAAATTCAAAAATCTGTGGATGATCAAATCTTTGATTGTTTAAATCTTAATGATCCAAAGAGTTTCTTTCTTTTTGCAGGAGCAGGTTCTGGAAAAACTCGCTCATTAGTGTCCGTATTAAATCGATTTAAAGAAAAATACTCAGAACAACTTTTTCTTAACGGTCAAAAAGTTGCTATCATTACATATACAAATGCAGCTTGTGATGAAATTATTCGAAGATTAGATTTCGATTCAATATTTACAGTCTCAACCATTCATGTTTTTGCATGGGATTTAATTCAACCCTATCAGAATGAAATTAGAGAGTATATTGAGGTCAGTTTGGTTAAAGAAATCGAAGAATTAGAGATTAAACAACAGAATTGTAGAAGAGTAACAAAAACATCAGAAGACCGCATAAAGAAAATAGATACAAAAAAGAAAAGACTTGCTAATCTTAGTAATATAAAAAAGTTCACTTATAATCCTATTATCAATATACCAACAAAAGACTCTTTAAGTCATTCAGAAGTGATTAAGATTACTAGTCACCTTCTGTGTACTTATCCCTTATTAAAAAAAATTTTAATTTGTACCTATCCAATTTTGTTAATTGACGAAAGTCAGGATACACATAAAGAGATAATTGATGCATTTTTAAAATTACAGGAGACTTACTATAAGTCTTTCTCTCTTGGACTGTTTGGAGATATGATGCAGAGTATCTATCCCCATGGAAAACCAAATTTAGAGTTATTCGTTCCTAATAGTTGGGCTAAACCAGTAAATCACGTAAATCATAGGTGTCCAAAGCGTATTATCAAACTTATAAATAAAATTCGTTCAGAAGCTGATGGTCATCAACAGGTTCCCGCAAATACTAATGAAGAGGGAATAATCAGACTGTTTATTATAAATAGTGAGAATATATCAGAGAAATCAGAAATTGAAGCTCTTATTTTAAAAAAAATGGCTAAGATTTCTGGTGACGATGAATGGAAGGATAAGAACAAAGGAGTAAAAACTTTAATCCTTGAACATCACATGGCGGCGAAGAGAGGTAATTTTGATGAATTTTTTGAACCGCTTTATAATATCGATAAGCTAAAAACTGGATTACTTGAAGGAACTCTACCGGGTATTGTTCTATTAGCAAATCAGGTTCTTCCACTAATAAATGCGTTACATGATAACGATAATTTCAAAGTTTGCCAAATAATTATGAAAAACTCTCCACTTTTAACTGAAAATATTTTTAATATAAATCCTAAACCTCTTGAAATTCTATATAGTGTAGATAAATATGTAACCCAATTATATTCCTTATGGGATTGTGGTAATGATCCCTTATTAATTAATATTCTTAAGGAAATTTATGAAAGTGGATTATTCCAAATTCCTGATACTCTTAAAATTATTGCGGCACGAGCAACGGAACCTACTAAATCACTCTTAGAACCAATCGAATTTGATGCTGATAGAGATTTAGTAATTGATGCTTGGGACGAAGCACTTAAGAGTCCCTTTAGTCAGTTTACTGAATATGTCCGTTATATTTCCGATGAATCACCATTTGGAACGCATCAAGGTATCAAAGGGCTTGAATTTTCTCGAGTTATGGTAATAATAGATGATGATAGTGCAAGAGGACGCTCTTTCCATTATGAAAAGTTGTTTGGCGCCGAAGAACGGATAACAAAAAATGAACAAAATGAGGAGATCAATAATGAAACATCTGTTGACAAAACTCGACGTCTCTTTTATGTAACTTGTAGTCGGGCGAAAAAGAGTCTAGCAATTGTAGTTTATACTAAAAATCCTCAAAATGTCAAAATGAATATACTATCACACGGATGGTTTGAAAAAATAGAAACACTCGAAAATAAGGATATATTCAATTAGTATCTTCTCTGCTATTATTTAATGGATCTTAACAAAAAAGATAATGTGGACCCTATTGTCATCTTCAGACCTTTAAAAATAATTCCACCAATTGGTTAGTCGGCCATCGGGATATATAATTTTATCAGTCCCTAATGTCCTGTCTATCATACCGTCACCACCCAATGTATGAGATGCTTCATTTATATCTCAACCAATGTTTCGAACCCATGGAAAACTCAAAGTAATTTAGATCTGGGTTTCCATTGGGTTTATTGTGTTATTATTTCTGTTTGAATTGATAGCGATTCGAATTTTTTGCATTAGTGTGGAGGGTAAAATAAGTGTTCAATGATTCAAGACTAATAAGAATTTGTATATAGTAGTTGTTGAAGATTTTTTTTAGATTAAGGGGGTTAAATTACCGTTTTAATTTGAAAAATCTGTTGAATAATTGGCTTTGTTGAAATCATAAGTACAAACTTCTTTCTGTGAACTATTCTCTAAATCAAAAACGTTGATCATTCCAAATAGAGGATTCAACAGAGCCGAATTATTTCATCCTTCAAAAAACCACTACGGAACAATAGTTAATTAAAAGTAATTTTCCTAGAATTCTAATCCTATAATGACGAACTTGCTGATAACTGCATCAATTCTCATTTGATTCCCTTGAAATTCTTCAAATGTGAGATCACCAGTATCGTTTTGACTAGTATCCGGTGCCTGAGCAATGTCAGTAAAGAAGTGAAGCTGCGATCTAGACATATACAACATCCTTCAGGATGAGATCCCGGATTAGAGGTTTGAGGGTAGCATCAGTAACCAGATCCACCCGTCTCATGAAGAGATTTTCGAGATAATAATTTGTTCCCATGAAATTATCAAAGGTTTTTTTCCCTTCATGGAATGATACAAGAACATCTACATCACTGTCCTGATCCTCTTCTCCTCGTGCAAATGATCCAAATATTCCCATCTTTGATACGGAAAACCGGGATTGTAATCCAGCTTCACGCTGCCTAGAAGGGTGAATGGATCGATATTTTTCTCTTCGCTGGGATGGTTAGTATTGTTCTATCCGCAGGGATACCATATCAGTCCTCTGGGAATTTCTCTCTGATATGGTGATGAACTTTCTCTGTGTATCTTCGTTCATAATACTATGAGATATCAAACTTGTAATAGGGAAAAGAACCTGTATCTCTCAGGTTCTTATGAAAACATTCATATCGATTTCTCTCCTCTCTATACCGACGGAATATGAATCTGGATTTTCTCATTGCGGATCAGATGATCATTCTTCTTCTCCTTCTCATCATGATCTTTGCATCCATGACCCTGCGATATATGAAAATGCCATATACCATTGGCCTGGTCATCATCGGCTATGTGTTTTCTGCGTATATTTTTCCGAATTTCTCTATATTCAGCCCTCTTGAAGGAATTGTTCCCGGACCAGAGATCCTTCTGTATATCTTTCTTCCTCCCTTGATTTTTGAATCTGCGATTCAGGTAAATACCCGGCTTCTTGGGCGATATCTGATACCAGTTCTCACTCTGGCAACTGTCGGGGTTCTCATTTCAACCTTTATTATCGGGTATCTGCTCTACTGGATTCTGGCAATACCACTCTTCTATATGCTCCTCTTCGGTGCCCTGATATCTGCAACCGATCCGGCTGCGGTGATATCTATCTTTAAAGAGATAGGAGTTCCCCGGAGACTTCATATTCTCGTAGAAGGAGAGAGCCTCCTCAATGATGCTGCTGCGATCGTCTCCTTTCAGATGTTTCTCACTTTTATCAGTACATCAGTTATAGCCAGAGGCTTTACTCTTGCACAATCCTCCCGGATGTTTACCAGTGAGTTAGTATCTGCCTTTTTTGGTGGAATTGCGGTTGGAGCAATTGTTGGAATAATGCTTTATCAAATCATCAAGAAAACTCCATTGCACCCTCATATTCACCAGACTGCAACTCTTGTTGCTGCGTACCTTACCTATATCGTGACAGATCATATCCTTGGATATTCCGGAGTTCTTGCAGTAGTGGTTTGTGGGTGTGTTGCTGCACAGGCATCGATAAACTGGATCGGACCGGCAAGGCGTGAAGAATTATCGCATTTCTGGGAATACATCGGGTTTCTTGCCAACAGTCTCATCTTTCTTCTGGTGGGGATATCGGTTGCAACCCTTCAGGATTTTACCCAGGTGATCCGGGGTGGGGTAATCGGGATCTTTGTGGTCATCGGAGTCGTAACTCTGGCACGATTTGTCTCGGTTTTTGGTATCCTCACCCTGTTGAATCCCCTGACTGACCGAAAAGTTCCCCTCCGGTATCAGGCAGTAGCCTCCTGGGGAGGTCTTCGGGGAGGCGTTGCCATCGCTCTTGCGTTGTCTCTTCCCTATTCCCTTCCGTATCGGGAGGCGATCCTCGGCTTTACCACGATTATCGTACTATTTACGATACTAGTTCAGGGTTTAAGTATCGGGCCTCTCATCCGGATCCTGGGCCTTGGAAAAACTCCGCAGGAAGAACAGTTGTATGATCTTCAGGCGTCCCTTGTCTCTTGTCAGGCAGCAAAAGCCAGCCTTGTTGGATCAGATTTTATCTCGGTTATTGAAAAAGAGAAAACGGATCAATGTGCCTCATATTATGATCAACATGTTGAAGAAAAAATCTCACAAATCAAGGATCTATGGAAAGAATCATGCAAAAATCCCGGCTCCTGCGATGGTGTCCAGATGTTTTGGCGTGAGGCTATTCGATATGAACAACATCAGTATCAGAAATGTTTTGATGACGGACTGGTTCTCCCCTCGGTCTTCTTCCATCTCAGTTATCTGACTACGTTGAAAGAAGATCGGATTCAGTCAGGAGAATATGATGTTAAAGAGCGAAAATGGGCTATCAGTTCGAGGATACGATGGAATGTTGTCAGGATCCTGAAACGTATTGCCCCGGATCGTTTCATTACCCGGCACATGATTACTCGGGATCTCATTACTTCCCTTTTAACTGCGTACGGGGTTGCGTATGCAGCAAACGCTACGATTCGTCATATGCATCAATATATTGATGAGATTGGTCTGGGTCTGAATGAAATCAAAGATATTATCGAATCGTATGAACAGAAAAAAGAACGCTCAATACGGTATCTCCGTTCTGAACTTGAAAAGAACCCTGAGATATTCCATACCATCGGTTATTACCTCATTGACCGGACTGCAAAAGCCGGGATCCTGAAGTCTTTACATGTACGAATGGCAGAAGAGGAGGGAGATCGGAAAATCCTGGAAAAACATATCAGGGATCTGATGGATGAGAAAAACCAGGCAACAAAGAACCTTATCCGATCATGTAGCAGGTTAAGATCAGAAACGGAGATATGAACTGATATTATTACTTGTATTCATATATAAAGAACAATTTTTTGAGGTAATTTTTAGATTTCAACGAACTATTTTTAAATATGTACTTCATCTAGGGTATTGAATCATATGAATTATGTTTTTGCATCCATCGGTTTTTGTCAATGGAGATTTATTGTAATATGTCTCACAGTCTTTTTATGTATCTTGCTTTGCATGAGTTCGTGTTCTGCTGACTGGACTGCAACCCAATGGAATGAAAAAGGGAAACAATATTACTCTAATGGTGATTATGATTCGGCAATTTTTGCATTTCTTCGTTCAATCGATATCGATCCTATTGTACCTTACGTATGGAATAATTTAGGAGTTGCCTATGAAGCGAAGAAAATGATAAATGATTCTTCTTTGGCATTCAAACGTGCATTAGAACTTGGTGATGGATTCGGTAATGGATGTTGCAATTCCCGATATACCTATCATATGGAACCTCAGTCGGGAAGTTCTTCAGATAATAAAGATATTGTTGTTGCTGGAAATAGGGATATCAGTCAATACAATGGATATTCGGTTTATACCTGATACTCAAACTCTTTAATACGATTAGGTACAAAAAATACTCACTCGTTTACTCGATTTATACAAACTGATTACTATTGGGAAATTCAACAATTTTTTAAGAGAAGATGAAAAAAATAACAATATTACATATTGGAGATATGCAAAATGGATTTACCCGGGAGAATGGTTCTTTATATGTCCATGGTGCTCAGGATATTATTGAGCCATCCAATACATTTCTCCAAAGAGTCCGTTCCGGTGTGTTTGATCATATCTTATTGATCTTAGATACCCATTTTACCGAAGAATATTACCAGTCAGATGAAAGCAGGTTATTTCCGATACATTGTGAATATGGGTCAAATGACTGGGAATTATCAATTGATACCTCTGGTCTGAATCAGGTTCATTATTTACTGAAGAATCAGTTTACGATGTGGGGGAACAAAGCGCAATCAGATCCTGAATTTTCTGATATTCAGAGAAAAATTGTGTATGATCGGCTGTTTCATATGCTTGATGATCCTCATCATCCGACGAAAATTATCTCCCGGGATAATTTTATTCTGGATTTGATCCCAGATCCAGCGTCAGTTTCGCTACAAGTGATAATGATAGGAGTCGCTTCTGATTATTGTATCAGATATGCGATGGAAGGATGGCTTACCAGAGGAGCAGAGGTGACTATCCTGTCAGATCTTACCAAAGGGATAGATAAAGAGACGCCGGAGATCCTTAACGAACCTGCCTATCGGAAATATCGTCCTGAAAGATTACGATCTATTTCAAGTCAGGAATTCTTATCTGAAATACAATAAACGGTTTCACCTGGTATGAAAAAAAACCAATCTACGATTTTTCAAATAATGAGAACAATCCGGGTTTTTTCAAAGACTCTGTTTCACACTTGTGGAACATACAGGGATTGGTTACAGAATTCTGATCCTACTCATGTTAGATGAACCATTTGTTTCACTATTTGTAAATCGATATAGTCATCTTTCTTTTACTTAGAATAAGCCATTAAATATTCAACAGTAAATTGGTATTATGCGAGTGATATCAAAAAGTTGTATAATTTTATTCGCTTTTTTCCTTTTTAGTGGGACAGGTTTCTCGGAAGGGATACCTGAACCGGGCAATGTCACCAACTGGTCATTTGTCGTCATCTCTGATACTCAGGATAGTATCATGAAAACAAAAACCGGAATTAGTTCATTTCTCCCGGATATGTTTATCCAAATAGCTTCTGAGCACCCGGATTTTGTCCTTCATGCAGGCGATGTCATAAGTGGGGAATATACTTCTGATGATGCACCGATAGCAGGAAATTTTGCCGGAATGTATGATAATTTTATGCAAGCTGCCTCTCCGGTGTATAATTATTCAACCCATACCGGTATTCCTATCTATACGGTCAGGGGAAATCACGATAACGGCAATCAATATGAAGGAAATGTAAGTTTACAGGCTGCATATGTTTCCAGTGTGGCACAGGGTCTCCCGGATAATGGGCCTGAGGGGGAGAAAACACTGACCTACTCATTTGTTCATAAGGGGATTCAGTTCATTGGTCTTGATGAGTATCTCTTTCGTCAGGGAAAAACCGGAATTCCGAATATGGACTGGCTTTCTGAAACTCTAAATACCAAAGAATCTTCATCAATAATTGTCTGGGGTCACTCTCCGGCATTTGCTTTAGGCTCCGGGATAGATCCCTATCCGATGTATCTGTTTCCGGACGATCGGGATCTGTTCTGGAAAAATCTTACCGATAATCATTGTCTCATGTATTTTTGTGGTCATGTTCATCAGTACGCCAGAGGAGAAGTCGATGGGACTCTTCAGATAATTTGCGGAAATGGGGGCGGAATAGGAGTCGGTATTAATCCTGCGAACGCAGATCCCCGGTTACAAATCTCCTATCCTACCCATGCAATATCGGCTAAAGAACAGAGACTTGGGTATCTTCTGGTAACCGTTGATCCGATTCATAATATTATTCAGGGAACTGAAAAACAATTTAACCCGGTATTACGGAAATGGGAAAATATTGATAGTTTTACCCTGGCAAATCGGTAAAAAATCTCTCTATATAAAAAAACTTCATCGTAACCAAATTTTAATACCATCAACCCAGTCAAAAGGATCCAAAGCCATGAGTGATTGGACAATAAACCTGAACAGAATAGAATTGTGATTATCGATAGTTTCTGGAGTAATCACCCGATAATATATTTTGCATATGGCATCCGCCGAAGAATACAGTGGCTGAAGGCAAATGAAAGCAGGACACCGATGGATCCAACAATCATGAATTTGATGAGCGAATCTACTGCTATCCCTATCAAAGAATACTGCAAAAAGACGACAATCGGTATGTGTATCAGATAGACGGTGAATGTGTCCCTTGCAAATGTCTTCGTGACCGGACTGTCAGAATTGAACCTTTTCTTAAAGAGTGCAAGTAAAGCGATACATATGCTCACACCCATGAAAGCCTCCCAGAATGACCCGATGAGAGATGCGAACGTCAGGCCTCCTGAGAATTGTGTATCTTGAGTAACAATAACAATTGCAGGTAATGTAATGACGGAGAAAATTGCAACCCCTGACCACAATTTCCCGGCAGTCTCGGGAATTGCATCAATCCACCCCTCTCTGAATGCAATTATTCCTGCAATAAAAAACATGACGTATTGGGTAATATGGAAAGGTTCCATCAGAGAAAAAGGTATCCAGTAATTCTCTGGGGCCCATATTCTCACGATAAATGAAATGCAGGCCATTACCACAGTAAAGGCAAGTATTTTTTTTGTATTCGGAAATTCCTTCTTTTTCATTGAAGATGGTTTTTTTATCAACCAATATAAGACGTAGACCGCTGAAAATAGCAGCAGTAGTTCGAGGAACCATAGATTCGAAATATTTATCGCCGGATGACCAAAGAGGAAAACAGCCATCAGAGGATAGACACCTCCTGCTATTATCAGGAATGGCACACCGAGCTTTACCAGACGGTCTCTCATAAATTTTGCAGCACCTTTCTTTTGTAATGAAGGTGGCAAAAAATAGGCTGATATCATGAAGAAAAGACCCATAAAAAAAGACACGTTTATGGCCATGAAAAGAGCAAGGACGGGAAAGTCTACGAAATTATAGGGATCCTGAGGTATCCACCACGATATACCCGGGCCATAGGGCTGGGCTGCATGATGGAGTATGACAATGATTGCCAGGAATATTTTGAGATTATCTAAAAAATGAATTCTTCCCTCTGATTCTTTGTCCGGGATATCTCTCATATCAGAATCTAACCTGTCGAGCTCTTTTTTCAACGTCATATCAATACATTATCCTAAACAACTACGATTTCTCAGAGTATCCTACGGGACAAAGTTCCTTTATTGTTCATCAATGATGGGATTTTCTTTATGATATGCAATTGAAGTATCGTTTCTGTCACAACAGACCTTCATCTGTTCTCTCTTTCATCTTATTTCCTTTCTCATCTCATCGTTCATACATATCCCCTGATTTCTCTCCATGCATGACACACATCAGCATGATAAAATTAAACTTGTATCTTCCTGATGACAGGGTTGTTCTATCCCGGGATCTCCGGTTCGCTGAACCGCTTGAATTTCTATCCGAGTGAGCGGTATGGAATATTTGGATACGAGAGCCATGTTGAGAAATTCTGGATATTGGATTGTTCCTCATTTCCTTGATCCTTGAATGGGAAGAGGAATGAAACAAAATAATCCGAAAATCGGTTCTTATCAGTATTATTACTGGCCTGAAGAGTGTCTCTCAAAGAGAAAATATTCATGAAATCTCTATGGCAAGAAATATCTACGTATTGATGCTTTGAATTCAAATTGACTGTAATTCTTGTCTGATGATATGGTAATTACGTTGTATCTTGAAGTATTTCTTAAAAAAGACGAATCTATCGTAATATTTTTCGGAGAATAAATAATGCCAATGGTTAAATAATTCTTTGGATGATTACTGCTTTATGACAAAGAAAGTGTTCTTTCTTTTAGGCTTCGTTATGGTATTTTTTATTACCATCGCTGGGTGCCCTGTAAGCGGTTCTTCCCATATATCGTCAGGTAACTCTTTCTATGATTTTTATAATGAGGATATATATAAAAAAACTACAACCACAACTCTCATTCCATACTACTATCCAGAAAATGATCTATCTCAAATAACGGGGGATGCCTTTTCAGAATGGTTTAATAAATTTGTAGAAAGTTCTGGTCTCAAAAATAATTCCATTATAATTAATTTTATGGCCAAAATGAAATATAATTCATTCTTCATTAATTGGGATGAAGTTAATCTTACTTTTGAAAGTTTAGGGTATAGATTGACTTTTAATGAGACCGATAATGCTGGTACCAAATCTACTTCCGATGATTCGAAAGTTTTCGGTAGTAATACTTCAACGAGAAATAACAACATATCGATAACGTTTGATCCAACCTGTACAGGGGATAATTGTTATCAGGGTAATGGCGATACCGGGTCTGGTAACAGCGGAAATACCCCGACTCCCCCTCAGCCTCCATAAGGTAAATAACCTGATATATCACCGATTTTCACCTCTTTTTTCTGTATCATATTGCTGCCTGCTGCCACGGTAGCTATGAAGATAGACTCCTTTACCTTGGATCTACCGGAGAATAATGATGCGCAGGTTACTATTGCCCATCATCCTGATGAACGGGAAAAAATCTCTTCGAATCAGAGAAGAACACGACTCTGGAATTCCTAAAAGATACCCATGAGTTACTATCGGATGGAATGGGTGTCAATTCAAATCTGGTATCCTCTTCTACCCTGTGGGTGGGTATTAAGAATAGTAGAAGCCTGATTATGCCAGGTTTTTATTTTGATCAAATTGATTGGATTCAAAATTCCACTGCCGTGAGTTCATATCCTGTACTCAATCTTCTAACCCCTGATTACAGGCCTGATCTGGTAATTGTCAATTGGCCAAATGGATAAAATCCGAGTTTCATCATAGTACCAATATTCCAAATAGGTATGTTGAGGAGCAGAAACGACCTGATAAAAAATCCATTTCATTTTAACTGGTTTTTTGAAAACAATCGTGTCGGTATATCCTTTCCCATCGGTAACATTTTCCGTGGTGAAAGCTGGTATGAAGTTCTGAACTCACGCATATTTTTGGGAAACACAAGAAGAATTCTTCATTTCCTCATTCAAATCAATACGATACTGATGAGATTAGTCTCATAATCCCATAGGCTTGTTCTCCATTAACGAAGTAGAAATAGAGCCTTAAAAATTTACCCTGCTTTTCTCACCCAATCTCATGTCTCAGTCTGCTATTTTTGTTATCGAATAAAAAAATGCGGATACACTAAAAAATTGAGCTCTGAAGGCAAAAATGTTTTAATGGGTAAATAATTCTTTTTGATAGATTTTATGAAAATCTGACATTTTCTATGAGGGTATCGATTGTTCCGGAATATTTTGTTACGGCATCAAAATCAGAGTATTCCCGAATCCAGTGATTGAAAGAATTATTTTCATAGGTCCCGGTATAGTTGATGATTGTTCCATCCAGGTTTATGCCCGATGCAGTCACCGAGTTTTTCGTAGAAGTTACATTCTGTAAATTTGGAACCCGTAAATCTGTCATACCCTGCCTGACCCGCTCTTCCAACCCGGATTTTGATGGGGTAATGTTCGAACTATTGACCGGAATATGAGAAATTATGACAAAGGCATCACTTTTCTCGGTTCGAATTCCCAGAGAAGTCTGACTCATCGGGTCCCATGCCCAGGTTGGAGGAATTTGGAACTCAATCCCAATGTCTGAAGTGACATTCATCCAGTTTGATGTATCCACTGCGAAAGTATGACTAGTGAAAAGGGTGAATAAAATGAGTATAAGAAAGAGTTTTTTCATCAAAGGAAATTATCTACAACTGATATATATGGATTGCTGATCGGCTCTGAATGATCACCATGATGTATACTCCGAATTTGATGGTTGAATGATAGTTCTTCCATGTCGCACCATCATACCTATACCCACAGAATTACACATTTCTATGGAACATTATGTGTCAACCGGTCTTTCACCAACAAAATACCATTCTGGATTCTATCATCTCAGCCAGAAGATCCCATCGGGAGTTTACCAATGAACCCGTTTCTGATGAGGTTATATCTCTGATCATCAATGCTGGTCTACATGCTCCCTATGCAGGAGCTGCCGTCTCTCCGGGTTCTGATGATTTCAGAAAATTCTTTGTAATCCGGAAAGATTCAGAAACCATGAAAACGCTCAAACAGGTTATGTTTCATGAACTTGAAGAGATGGTAGTGGAACTTGACAAGGCAGCAGCCAGTAATGATGATTTTGCTGAAATTGCCGGAGGATTTATCAAGCGTCTTGCAATGATCCGAAAGATGGGATTTGTTCCTGGAGTGGGCAATGCACCGGTTTTTCTCGTAGTTGCAGAAAAGAAGGGATTTCCCCCGGTAGAGCAGGCATCCCTTGCCCACTGTATGGAAAATATGTGGCTGAAAGCAACGGTTCTTGGTCTTGGATTTCAATTAGTTTCCTTAACTGCACAAATGGAAGGAATAGAAGAATTCTATCAGGTATTTAATCTTCGCCCGGGAGCCTGGGCATTTATGGGATGTGCTATCGGTCACCCGGAAAAGATCCTACCCCCGGTAGAACGCCCATCCCCTGATACGGTAACAACCTGGCTTCCATAAACTCCTCAACTCTTCTTTTCGCTATTCAAGCAGATTGGGATCTGTACCGGTAATCATATGCGAAATTTTGTATCATCAGGCAGACGCAACCTGTGTGCCATCATCCTTTCTGTTCTTCTCTCCCGGTGTAAGTCCCTATCGGAGAATTAACTGGAGACTTCTCTCCCATTGAGGGATGGTAAATGGATAAGGAGATACCCGGCCCAGATATAAATCGTCATAATGTAGCAGGATCACATCTGTGTATGCATCCTGCAACGCAACGGGCTGAAGATGAATGGTTTCTGGATGAATCCTTCTGGGAAGATTTCTATCAGGTGTTGTTTCCCGATGAATTATTTGACCAGGCAGAGGAAGAGATGGAGCAGATCTTTGATTTTCTTGATCACCCGGTGAGCTCAGTCCTCGATCTCTGCTGCGGTCCGGGACGATTTGCAGGTCTCCTCGCCAGGGAGGGATATCAGGTAACCGGTGTCGATAAGTCTCCATTTCTCCTCGACATAGCTAAGAACGCGTATGCGGATACCGGTAATGTAGAATGGATTCTTTCTGATATGCGGGAATTTGTCAGGCCGGATTCCTATGATCTGGTCTTAAATCTCTACACTTCTTTTGGATATTTCCGGGATCCTGGAGAGGATCTGGTAGTTCTCAAAAATATGGCCCAATGTCTCAAACCAGGGGGTTCGTTTGTCATTGAGTTGATGGGAAAAGAGGTAATGGCTAAGGATTTTGAACCGATGACGGCCTCAAAGACGGATGACGGATTGTTTGTCCAGGCTCATGAAATTCGCGATAACTGGAACATAATTCGAACGGAATGGACCCTGATTCGTGAGGGGAAAATCAGAAGTTCCACGTTTGAACATCGGCTTTATTCGGCCAGTGAACTCATCAGGCTCTGTGAGATGGCAGGTTTTGGAGATCTCCGGATATTTGGCAATTTTGATGCGAGCCCCTATGATCATAACGCAATCCTGCTGATCATCACCGGGAGAAAGAGCTCAACCTGACCTAATCAGATGCTCACGGATCTGGTAGAGTGAGAAAACCGAGAGATATCATAAATCCGTTTATTTCGATATCCAGTACTGCAAACCATTCATTTGAGAATTATCTATGAAAATTATGGGAATCTGGAACATTTTTGAACCGGGTACGAAACCTGATGTACAATTTTTTGCATCCCATAATACATTTTTTTCCTCATTAACCAGATCTCATGTTCCGGAATCAGGAATTCGGGTTTTCAGATATGATTTACGAAAAGGATCTATTATCGCAGGTATATCTTTGGGTGCTGATGCAAATGAATTCATTCCTGATTGGGACAATGTAGACACTATTGCGATATCCCGGGATTGCATAGAAGTATCATCTTTTCAAAGGAAAAATTCAGTTTTTCCATTACATGATGCAAAAATGATTGAACCTGATACTATTCTATTACAAGGCAATCTTCAAGAAGAGCAATTACACCTATTTCTTGGATCCATATCCTGGTTTTTTCCCGATAATATTCCCGCTGATGAAGTAACTCTCACTCCATACGATCCATCATGGCCTGCAATGGCAACTGCCTTCATCGACATTTTTTCTCAAGAATTTGGTGCTGATAGTATCAGGAAAATGGAGCATTATGGAAGTACTTCTATTCCTGGAATGCATGCAAAACCGATTTTAGATTTTCTCGTTGAAGTTTCTTCATTGCAAGAAGCCGTTGCAAGAATCGTACGGCTCACAGATACCAAAAACTGGGAATATTGGTGGTATGATGATCATATTACTCTCATAAAACGGGAAGAAAAAACCCGAATACGAACACATCATATTCATATAACCACTTTTGATAATAAAATCTGGAAAAACCTAGTATTCAGAGATCGATTACGATCCAATCCTGATCTAGTCAACGAGTATGCTGACCTCAAATATCGATTAGCAGAAGAGTTCAAGATTGATCGGGAAGCATATACCAAAGCAAAAGGAGATTTTGTCAGAAAGGTGGTGCATATCGATCCTACTGTTTCAAGTCAGAGTGAGAACTAACTCTTTCCAAATACGTCTCAATAATGGAGAATACCGGTAATCATATGCATGATGACGAGCGAGGATTTCCATGGTAAATGTTCTTTAGCATCAGGATATCTCAGAACGTATGAATAATCAACCGAAGGCGGTTTTGAGTTATGATGGGATCAATTCGTTTGAAACGATCTCCGAACGATGCTGAATACCTCGATGACTCATGGCTCCTACTCATGGGATATTGAGCGGGTTGCCGGGGATATGGGTTTTTCAGCGGAATGGAAAGAAAATGTCTCTTTTGCCAATGTGGAGAATGAGCTCCGGCAGGGATTTCCGGTGATTGTTCGGTCACAAAGGATTCTCTGCCCGAATAGTTCCTGGGCTGATACGAACGGGATCGGTCATTGCATGGTCATGATCGGGTTTGATTCCCGGTATGTGTACCTCGAAGATCCGTCTCTTCTGGGGTCCCGGCTGTGGATGGCACGGGAAGATTTCATCGCAAGCTGGCATACCTATGGAACCGGGATTCCGCCGCCGCAAGATGCACCTATTCATTTTCATGAGGTGGTGTTCATCAGGGGAACGATTCCCGAGTCCTATACCGGGTTTATTGGGCCAGCTGAGACGCACCCCATTGTGCAGCCTGTTCCTGCCCAGCCTCCTATCGTGAAAGATACGGTGGGATAATCTCATTTCTTCTTTTTCACATCTCAAAAGGGACCCGTCATTTCCTCATTATTTCTCCGGTATTATCCTGGAGATTCATAACTAACCTTCCTATTCGCAACCACTCGTCCCCGAAAACCCTCTCACCCACAATTCATTCTTTCCCAAAAATCCCCGTCAGTTCCCAAATTTCCGAAAGTCTCGACTTCTGCGGTCAAAATTAACCGTTCATCTCCCATTTTCATACCTATTTCCAATCCGATCACTCAACCGGGTTTCAATGAATTCAAATGTGATATCCGTTCTACCGAATTTCGTTCGGGGGTAAAATATTGTTGGTATCCTCACAATTTCAACAACGAGAAAAAAGAAAGAATATGAATCCATTCATATCCACGAACAATAATACTGTATATCAAGATACCTTTCTCTTGGAGAATTCTAATGACTCATGACATTATTCTTACAATTCCATCATCTATCGTTCAGGAGATGAAATTACCCCCGGATACTGTCCAGGAAGAACTCACGAATGAGCTTGCATTAAGTCTTTATCAACGTGGTATTATTACATCCATTCAGGCATGCCGATTATCAGGACTGGATCGATTCCAATTTGAAGAATTGCTTTGGAAACGGCACATTCCCATTCATTATTCAGAAGATGATCTTGATCAGGACATCAAATATGCAACTGGTAATCTCTGATTCCTCCACTCATTCATTTGGCAAGGATCAAACGGTTCGATCTCATTCGTCAATATTATCCATCAGTGCTCATTCCACGTGCAGTATATAATGAAGTCATCGGTGCTGATAAAGATAAATCCGGGTCACACGAAGTATCTGATGCAATGACCCATGGGGAAATAGATGTACGGGATATTGCTAATACAAGGCTTTCTGACAGTCTTAAAAATAGTATTCATCCCGGAGAAGCCGAGGTTATTACTCTTGCATTAGAAGTGGATAACCCGCTTCTCCTTCTTGATGATCAGAATGCCAGACAAATTGCTGCACGGTTTAATCTAAAATATACTGGTTTACTTGGAATATTGATGAAAGCGAGAGTGGATAACAAAATTCCCTCTCTTCGTGATGAAATAGAGAACCTTCGTACAGTAATGAGATTTTGGATATCTGATATGATTATGGATAAGGCTCTGACTATTGTTGGCGAAAAGTCACGTATGTTGTATGGGTATTGTTTTTCGTGGTTTAAAACGATCTGGTTTCATTTAAGAGATCTCCATTCATTTCCAGAAATTATCTATACTATCCTTCCCTTCTCAATTTCATCCCCTAATATTTCAATATTCTTCACCAAATCCCTGAACTATAATCTTCTTGTGTTTCTGATATTCTCGGTCGTATCTAAATATCGGGTCACTCTGAATCCTGTGTGATGTTCACTTAAAACAATTTATTTCGTAGGCTCCATTGAGAGCATTAATTGGAAAAAAGATTCCTCAATTTTTATTTTAATTTAAAAAATGAAAACTAATTAATAAAATATTGTGTAATTTTTATATTAATGTTCGTTAGGAAAAAAATATGGCCCAAAAATATCGATTAAATACTCTTGGTTGGTATAATTTTGAAAAATTAGTTCAAACTTTGTTAAAAGTAATAATTGGTCCGGGAGTAACATCCTTTGGAGGTTCAAAAGATAAAGGTCGAGATGCAACATTCAATGGTGAACCTAATTATCCTAATGAAAATACTAAATGGAAAGGAGATTGGATTTTTCAAGTAAAATTTATTGATTATGAAGAATTTTGCTCTAATGATGCCCAAAATAGACTTAAGAATGAATTAAAAAATGAACTTGATAAAATTTTAAACAAATACTCTTTTAAACCGGATAATTATATTTTATTAACTAATATCTCTATTTCTGCAGGTATTCGAGATAAAATTACTGCAGAAGTAACAAATTTTTTTAAACAAAAAATCAATATTGCCATTATTGATGGTGATGAAATTTGTGAATTTTTAGATATTAAACCTGAAATTCGAAAAACTTTTCCACAATTATTGGGTATTTCAGATTTAGATAGAATCGTTAATCATGATATATATGTAAGATCTTTTGCATATTTTAGAAAATGGGAACCAACTATTTCAAAATTTGTTGAAACTGATTCGTATTTTAAATCTTTATCTATACTAAAAAAGAATAATTTTGTCGTAATTGATGGTCCTCCAGAGGTTGGAAAAAGTTTCATATCTGCTATTTGTTCTGTAGTATACTCCACAGAAGGTTTTGAAGTCTATGATATCTCAAACCCAGATGATTTCTTTAAAGTATATAATTTTGATGTTCCACAATTTTTTATAGCCGATGATGCTCTTGGTTCCATTTCATATGATCCTGGGTTAGGGGATAAATGGGCACGGAATTTCTCAAAAGTATTTCCTTTACTTAATAAAGAACATAAACTAATTTGGACTGCTCGAAAATACATTCTTCAGGAAGCAATTCATGAATCGCGATTAGGTGAAAATGATAAGGAATTTCCCGGGATTTCTGAGGTAACTGTTGAAGTTATGGAATTATCTACAATTCAAAAAGCGGAAATTCTTTACAAGCATGCAAAGTATGAAAATTTGAATAAAGGGCAAATAAAAAATGTCAAAAATAATGCACATAGAATAATTTTTCATAATAACTTTACACCTGAAAGAATTCGGCAGTTAATTAATGATGTTATTAAACCTCATGAGGATTCCTTAACTTGGGATGAGATTGATACTTTTCTTAAAAATCCTGGAGTTCACTGGGAAAAAGCATATTTGAAATTAAATACTTCTGAAAAAGTATGTCTTAATTCAATGTTGGATTTTGATCGTCCTCCGTTATTAGGTGAATTATCAGATGCTTACAATAATAGATGTAAAAGTATAGATGGTGAAATACTTGATATTAATCGTGTATTATCTCGTCTTAATCATAGTTTTCTAAATATTAGTAATGATGATAGAATTGGAGAAAAAATCTTTTTTCAGCATCCTAGTATTAGGGATTTATTAATTTCGCTGTTGAAAAACGAGCCATCAATCTTGTCGAAGCATATTCAGTTATCTTCTCCACTTGGAATAGCTGAAGTAATTAGAGGATTTCAAAAAGATGAAGATAATAACGAAAACATTTTACATTTATTATCATTACACAATTCAGATCAGTTTAATTTACTATTAGATCGTATTACTCATTTTTCTAATAGCACTCTCTCCGAATATGAATGGAATGCTCTACTTTCCTCTCTTTATCCAATTATTCCTTTTAAAGAGAAAGATGATTTGAAGTCCATTACACGAGAAGAACTAAAAGATTTCACTAATTCTAACACGGGTAGAATAGTGGAAATAACCTTAAAATCTTTTGGCTTGAATACAACCTATGAAAATTGTTTAAGTTTTTCAATGGAAGAATGGATAGGTTTACTCTCAAAATTTTATTTATACTCAATGTTTATTATACCTCCTCCAAGAGTTCTTTACATTCATACATTACTCAATGATTATAAATTCCCTGTTCATCCAGAAATTGGATTTAAACTCTTGAAACTTCTTAAGGAATTTGAACCACTTCATTATGTTCAATATCAACCTTCAGTAAAAATTAGTTTTTTAAAAAATTCTATTAATAAAAAAATTGATGAATTATTAACCATAGGTTCAGATATTAATGAATGTAATCCAGATTTTTTTGACTATGGCGAATATTTTCAATGGAAAAGTGATTCTGATAATTCAATAAAATTATGTGAAGAGTTTTTTAAATGGATTGATATTAAGAAGCCGATTAACAAAATTTTGAGTTTAGAAACATTGGTGGCAGAAATTTCTCCTCCTGATGATGATGAAGAAGATGATGAAAAATATGAACGGAAAAGCGAAGAATATTGGACAATTGAAAGATTATTTGAAGATTTATAAATTTTGTGTTTCATTTTCAATTGATAAAAAAAGGTAGCATTAGAGGATAGAAATTTATCCTTATATTCCGAAGAAGAGTATATCCCAAATTTGCCACGAATAAAAATCAATGTGTTATTAGTAATGCTTGATTCATCCAAAATGCAAACAAGACTAAGAACCAAGAAGTTTGAGTAAAAGAAAAAATATCCTTTCCTATCGGAACCATTTTTTTGCTGATTTATTGTATGAAGTTTGAACTTCAATGATGTTTTCGGGAAACACAAAACAAGGGGTATCGATATCAATCAACTGTTTCGAGCTCTCATCAGCTACAAATTGACGGATAATTTCTATACAAAGAAATCTCACTATTGGATCAACCATCTTAATTACTTGAAGTATTTTCCCTCACTTCCTTCAGCGAAAGAACCCTTTACTGGGTTCTCGAAATACTTGGTGCTGATCTAAATAATATCTTCTCTGACATCCAGGATGTCCTTTTTTCAAGTATGATTACGAGCATACCAACATTAACATGGACTGGACCAGTATTGTCCTTCATGGTAATGAGACCCGGCTCGGTAAGTGTGGATACAGCCGTGATCACTGCCCAGGTAAAAAACAGAACACCATTGACGTTAATGCACTTTCCGACCCAATTAATATTCGAATTGGGATGACAATTGAACTTGGCAGTCTCAATGATCAGACCCATAAAAAAGACATATTCGCTATTAATGAACCGGTTGAGAGAAGAATCTCTAATAATATTCGATAAAAAGCCAACAGTATTGCTAATACCCAGATGATCCAGGCAGATAATCACTAGAAAGACGCTCAACAAGAGCGATGATAAGACTATCGCAGAGTTAAAACCTATAATCCCTAAGTTATTGATAAGGAATCAGGGCTTTTCGGAATTAAAAAAGAGAAGCCACACAGTAAAAACTATCTCTACTTCTCAGAAAAACTGCAGAAAGAGCAATTGGAATCCATAGCCAGAAAAATCGAACGAAAGAAAAAGTAAGCAAAGGCCTTCCAGATCAATATTGACAATAATAAGGTTCTTACTAAACGATTCAGAATTACCGATTTTCCTGTAGTGGTGGACTAATCCATCCAGACAGAGTCGATTGAACTCTCTGAAGATGATGTCGTTATGCTCTTATAGAAAAGTTCAGAACTGAAAGAAATGGATTTTTCTACTTCAAATGGAGTCAGAATGTGACACTTACTTAAGCTCTTCTGACATCTCGAAAAAGGGATTCGATCGAGAAGATATTCAATTCTCTCAAAAACGGGATCGAAATCTAACCATTGCGTTTATGGACCGATAACAGTAATTACTGAGTTTTAATCATTGTGTTTATCGCACAGGTATTAGTATCACTAATTCGATATGAGATCCCATAACTA
Organism: uncultured Methanospirillum sp.; assembly: GCA_964624045.1. Classification (GTDB taxonomy): domain Archaea; phylum Halobacteriota; class Methanomicrobia; order Methanomicrobiales; family Methanospirillaceae; genus Methanospirillum. The sequence continues at coordinate 36,965 of CAZUXC010000016.1, forward strand.
AAGTATACGTCAACAAAATTCATCACTTCAGCGTAATCGAATTTAACTGTTATGATTGATTCGTGTCTGAGGAAGACAGAAAAGTTCATTCACTCCAACTTTGATGCAATTAACACGATAATTTTGTATCATAATTGGGAGATTACATGAAGTTTGATGGAAAAATCCCCAACTATCAAATATCATTTTCTGATGAAATTCTCCAAAAAATGTAATTACGGCAGTGGATGATATCATTGACCATCTGAAGTCAATGTGGCAAACTTGGGATAAATGTTCTATTGAGATCTCTTATAATTGATATTGTATATAATAGTTATAAACATTTTATGAGCCAAACCTTACCTGTTTTTTAGAGTAATGCATATGAGTGGTATGAATCAAACCCACCAGGATCTAATGGACCATCTTCGTGAACAAATTCAATTTTTACTATTAAGTACTGAATCGTATGATAAGGGTATAACTGCTGAAGCGAAAAGATTGGCCACTGTCATCAGGGTATTAGTTCATACGACACCTAAATCAACATCTCTCTTAAATTTACTTAATAAAGAAAAAATTAAATTTTACACTACCTCAACAGGAATTGATAAAAAAACCTCCTGACTCAGATGACCCTTATACAAACTCGATTATCCTTTCCCGATCGAATGGATTATGTCCCATATCTTGACGAATGTTTTTCCATATTTCCCATCCTAAAAAAAATTAATTTTGAATCCTGGTGGAATGAAACAGTAATTTTAGACAAAAATAAGAGTAAATTCAGTCGCAAATTACTTGTATTGTCTTTATCAAATAAAGACGGAGGTGCTCATGTAGATCACACCCTTGATGAACAGTATGCGAATCTTTCTCGATTTAATTCATTAAATTGGGTTCTTATTACAAGCGAACATGAGATAAAAGGCCCATCAACCGGTCCAGAAATAGCATCAGTCAGGCAGATTGCATATGAGGTATTGCTGACTTTAAAGGATGAATTTCCGGATTTATTTATTCAACTAGGTCATGAAAGACAATGATGATAATCGGGCTGTAATATCTACGAGGGATACCTTGGATCGACAGTGGTCTTTTAACTGATATTTGAGGATCTAAACTAGAAATTATCCACTGTGAATGTTCCGCTACTTAATCGTTTTTTTGTCGTAAAAACTGGATGATTTAATTTTAATTTAATATCAATGTTATTAAATTAAATTGTCCGCATAAAGTCATTAGATCTGTTTTGACTATTTGATGTCTGTATTATCCCTGTGTTTCCTCAAACAACGCTGCCTTCTTCCGGGGCCACTTCTCCAGCATATTCCACACCTGCATCGCCACCGCCACAAACCGCCCTCTCTCCTCTCCCGGAATATCAAACACCACCCCGAGACCGGAGGGTGATAACCCCACCGTTCCCCCGGGGTCGATCTCAATCCCTTCTACCCAGTTGATCACATCCCGGGCATCTTTCCGTGATATCCTCCCGATCTCCCCCGGACCGTCGATGATAATCCTGACCGTCCCGGACACCGGGTCCGGCTTGAGCCTGCCAATCTTCCATAAGACCGAGCAGCCGAACAGGAACCAGAAGAGATGAGGCAGATGCACCCGGAAATACGATCGCATTACGACCCCTCCCGAAGAATCCGGGACCGGCACGAGTCACAAATAGCCGTCCGGGTCTCCTGATCATACCAGGTAGCCTTGAACATATCACAGACCTGGCATCGTCCCCGATCTGTCGTCAGCTTCACCAGAGCAACCGGGTCAATCATCTGGGGAAGAATCCGGATCGAGGCAGCCTCATTCCGCCGTGCTTTCTCATAACATACCTTGCAGATCTTCCGGTTCATCCGGGGAGGAGCAGAAAGCCGCTCCCGGGTCATCCGTTCCTGGAAATGCACCCACTGAGAACCGCAGCAGTCACACGGCCCGACACCAAAGCCCTGATCCATCTCACAGAAGTCAGCAGATCGGATCGTTCCCGGGGTATCCGGGCTACCACTGTTCGCGGAAGATTCTGTAATTTCCTGCCCATTCCGGGCAGTCGCGGAATCGTCGCGGAAAATGACGCAAGATGGAAACGGCCTGAAGCTGCAATCCGCCTCAAGAGTAAGCCTGGCTGACCCGATCATGGACCGTCATATTTCCTGATACAAAGCCTTCTGATCCGGATGAGGTATCGCTTTCATCTCCTGATTCAAGACGGATGAATCCGTTCCCGTTCATCAGGCTCTCTCCGAAGAGATCAGGATCCGATACCCGACTCATAGTATAGGATCCAGACTTCAGGATACCTGATACCTCCATATGCGAACGACGGCTCCCCGTGTCCGGATCTACGAGAAAGACACAGGTAGGTCTCGCAGGAGAAATCCGGTCATTTGCAGCATAATCAGAGAAGAGCACCGGGCCGGATCCCTGAACAGACAACCCGATACCCGGCTTGTCTCCGGTAAGTATTCGTGAGAGTTCGGAGGCTCCGACTGTTATAATCCGGGATGCAAACGACCCGTTCGAATCCTCACCTGATCCACACAGATGAACCGTTCCATCAGTGCTGATGGTCGTTCCAAGATACTCTGCTCCGGTGAGAGAGGCGAGGATCAGGAGAACTGATCCAGATACCAGATAATGCCACTGCATACTCCCTCCTGGTGATTATGCCAGGAGAGAAATCCCATCTGCCCAGCTCTCAATCCCGGCTACAATGCTGTCTGCTTCGTATCCGGAAACCACAATACTGTCCCGCCTGAACGTGACCGTGAAGATCTCTCCGTTTGAACTGTGGCATTTGAGAGCACAACTGAACGAATCTTCCGAACTGTCATGGGACGGTGTTCCCCCCATTGCGGTAGTTATCGCTGTTGCGGCAATGATTGTGCTGATATCGGTACTGAACGCTGCAGAGGTCGGAGCCCTGACTGATATCTGCCCAACGGTCTTTGCCTCGGCATTTTCATACACGATCTTTCCTGAGTAGTGTTCCGATCCCCTGACGATCGGAGCCACCGTATCAGAGCTGGAGGTGTACGAGGTGCATCCCCAGGGGTTGTTGTCGATGACATCCTGGACAAGTGCCAGGAAGTTTGCTACGGTGCCAATTGGTGAGCTGAGTTTTCGCTCAGCTGACTTGGTGACACTCTTGGTGGTAAAGTCTGCCATTCCAAAATTCCTTGCCGTATTTCACGGCTACGTATAATGTCAACCGGGAGAGAAAAATAGATTCAAAGGAGAGGAGAACGGAGTGAGAATAATTGGTGAATGTGATATCCGGGTAAGTTGAAGAATTATTTTATGGCAGAAAGATTTTCCAGATTTGTGTCGGTTATTTCTGGAATTAATCCAAGGGGTTTTCCGATATCCTCTATGATATCCTTTTTATATAGACAGGAAAATTCAACTTACCCACCTGAAACGACGAAGAGCCATAATAAAAATATCCTCGGCAGTATTCTATTCACTGCTATGATCATCATTCTCCCGATTGGGTAGGCTTTCGGTACAATCAAGCCACCATGAACGTGCAAAACCACTGAAATGAATCAGGTAGTAGATGATCTGAAGGTTTCCAGTATCAGTTTCTGCGACGAGACTGACTCTACAGTCAGAGTATCGGATCCCAGAAAAGAAAGAATATTAGTATTTTTCTGGATTAGGTCACCCCAACAGGTCAGTACACATGGATGTACAGAAATAGTAGTTAGGATCTACCTTACAATTATTCGCACATGTCTTGTATGCATACGGAGTCTCTGAATTATCTGGAGGACTCGGTATTATCTCCATATATAATCCTGTAACGTTGAACGTTTTTTTATCTACCTGATGAAGATTTTGCGCATCCTGTGCATAAGGACTCAGGAGTGTTTTGTCATAATAGTCAAGTGGATCAACCTGAAGGGTGAGATATCGTTTATCATCCGAAAAAGTGAGGTTTTCAATTTTTACTATGGATGCTGATTTCGAATCTTTATCATGAAAAACCACCACTGCATCTATTGGAGTGGATAAATACGTCAAAAATCCAACCGGAACCGATGTATTGTTACCGTTTTTTGTGATATTTACAAAATTATCTGGATGAGAAACCGTGATGGTCATCATGTCTTCAGTAGCATTGACAACAGTACTCCCTTCTCCATGGAGATATATAAGAGATCCAGGACTATCTGTAGCACAGCAGATTCCTGTCAAAGAAAGAAGTAATACGAGAACAATGAGTCCGTTGGCCTGAAATCTATTCATATTCTCTTCTTAATTTTGGTTATTTTTATTTCAAGGTTTTCTTAGAACAGGTATTTGAACACGAAAAACGGTAACCAGATTACATATCAATGGTATCAAATTCGGGACCCCCTGTTAGTAATTTCGATAAGAATAATGGTATGAAATATCAGGAATACATCGTTTTGCCTGACACCCCATGCACTACTTCTGGAATGATAAACCGGACTATCGGTTCGATTACCATCACGTAAAAAAGAAATCTCATTTTCTTCAGGTTACTCTTCTTCGATCAAAATTTTTTGAAAAATCCCTTTAGGGAAAGCATCACAAGTAATCATGCCTTGCCCATAATGATAATGTTGACAATTAGAACAAATTGCAATTATTTTCTGTTCTCTGTTCACCTGTTTATCCTCATAAAATTCGAATCTGGTTAATATGTGCAATTTTTTAAGATGAGTATTTCTCTAACGATTTTTGATTCTGATAACTAATTGAATAGATCTAATCATAAATATGACGAGTTAAAAATAGGGAAGACTATTATCATTTTTTACTGAAACCAACAACATCGATCCTGAACAATGATCCTCAATACTCAAACACCACCTTCCCGGGAAGCAATGTCAGATCACTCACAAAATGCACTCCTGACCGGATCCGTTTGATGGGAAGATCCGCAACCGGAGCAAGAGCATGATGGAATAATTGGAGATCTACCGGACCGGTCCAGGCACCATGCACGGATACATCCGCAAGATGATACCTGACGAGTTGTTTGATTTTGGGACTTCCATCCACATCAGGAATACATTTTAGCAGAAAATTGGGAGTTTTTCCCATAGATTCCCGGATATCTTCCGTAGGCAGGGTGTTCCACTTGTATCCCATCGTTCCTCTGGCGACCTCCAGTTCTCCGTAAAAAAGTCTGCCAACAAGCGTATCCCTGCTGACCGGATCTACCCGGAGAGAAGGAATGCCGGTTTTTTTGGGAAATCCCCATATCTCCCGGCCTGCCAGAATTGCCGGTTCATTGTCCAGGTACATAGACAACAGAAATTGCCCTTTCTCTCCGTTGAACTCCACCGGAATCACCTGTCCTGACTCGGTATAATCACCAAGACCCGTTGAATCCGGCATTCGGATAAACTCATATTTAACGATAGGCTCGGGGATGGTCAAAGGTTCCGGGACCCATTCCCTGAGAGTTTCCATGTCGGTTTCATACGTGATGATGAAATATTCCCTCTGTCTGAACTGGTACGGAGGAGGGGGATAGGATGGATTTCCGGGTGGCATATACCCATAATCCCGATAGATATTTCCCCTCCGGTTTCCGGTTCTCGTTGCCATACCGGGGATTGATACGAGAATCAGAGAGGCCAAAATGAGCATGTGAAATAAAGAGATCATACTATCTAATCTCCGGGACTGATAGTAAAGATATGGCATTCTATCCATTGGTGGATTGGATCCGTACAAGGCCATAGAGATCACCAGGGATATCAGGTGAATCGACTAGAACTCTTTGAGCAGGTGGTGATCCTTTCACCGGCAGATATTCGATATCGGTAATATTGCGATCTTCCCTGGACAGGATAAACGAAATGTTGGGCTCATGAGAACTCAAAAAAGGAGATTTAGATCCTGATTTAGATTATCTGCGTTATATTCCTGAAAAAATACCAAAAAATCGATACAAACCTTAATCCGGCATAATGATAGAAAGAGCATGAGTATGACAAATGTCCTCTTTTCCAGGATAATGGGGAGAGCGGTTATGCGAAGATATCTAATCTCCGTTATCTGTGTAATTCTCCTGATAACGGTTTCTTTGTCAACCGCCTCACCAGCCGATTATGATAAGGGCTATGAGATTGGACTTGAAGCCTACACCTATGGTTTGCCCCTTCTCGTGACCAACACGACGTTTGCAACAATGACGAGTGTTGACGTTTCAAATGGTACATTCGGTCCGGTAAACCAGTTCAACAACGTGCGTTCTCTCAATGATCCGGGGAGCACGGCAGTAGTAGCACCGGGATCAAACGGCCTATCGTCCATCGCCTGGGTCGATCTCAGCAAAGAGCCACAAGTGCTCCACGTTCCAGAAGTTCAGGACCACTTCTATGTCCTTGGCTTTATCGACCCGTACACAAACAACATCCTGAACCTTGGAAGCGTCAACGCAACAAAGCCGGGTGAATACGTCATTACCTCACCGGATCAGCAGGATGTGTCCATACCTGAGGGAACCAACCGTATCAATGTCGATTACCATCGCATCTGGATCATTGGTTCTACCCAGTTGAAAGGAAATAGCGATACCCCCAATGTTTCCCGGATCCAGGATGGGTACACCCTGACGCCATTAAGCCAGTATGGGACGAATTATCAGCCGAAAAACCAGACAAATCCTCGTACGAACATCCAATACTATCAGCTTCCTGAAGGCCTTGATTTCTATGATATGCTCGGACAGCAGCTCGAAATGTTTCCGCCGCCTGCCGCCGATACCCATGCCTTGAGCCGGTTTGCAGAGGTTGGAATCGGACCCGGCAAAAAGCCCTCACAAGACACACAACTGAGCAGTGACACGGTCAGGGGTCTGAAAGACGCCATAGCTGCCGGACCTGCACAAATAAAGAATGACACCGGGACCCTGTTTGACTCCGGTTTCGACATACACAACGGGTATCTTGTTGGAGGATTCGGGCAGTATGGAACCGACTATATGAAACGTGCCGTCATTAGTCAGATCGGCCTTGGAGCTTTTACCTCTGAACAGGCGATCTTTGGTATCAGCTATGCAGATCATGAAAAAAATCCGCTCAATGGATCGACTACCTACGTATTACACCTGGAATCTGCTCCTCCGGTGAACGAGGGCTGGACGCTGACTGCCTATGATATGGAAGGACGATTGATCCCCAATTCGATCAACCGGTACGAGATCAGTGACAAATCAGAGTTAACCAAAAACGCCGATGGCTCGATGGACATCTATCTGCAGTCCGAGCAACCTTCTGACCCGAACCAGGTCAACAACTGGCTGCCGACCGCAAGTGGACAAGGATTTGAGATTATCTGGCGACTGATGGCACCGGAATCGGACGCTATCCCGGGTATCATCAATGGGACTGGCTGGGAGCTCCCGGCAATTACTGCCGTGTCGTGATCAGCTGAGAAATGAGGACGGTATCCCTCCTTTCGGATAACCTTCAGATTATTGTCTTTTTTCAGATTTCAACGGCAGAATCTAAGCTCTATTTCCTATCATTTCGAAGTTTTCTCTGAACATTCATCAGACCCCTTGAGGTACCCGGATATTCGCTAACCTTCCTATCTCTCTTCCTGAACGAAGAGGGTTGCTTCTCGGTGAAGCTGGATGAGTTATCCCAATTCCTTTTCGATCTCAAAAATGAGGGAGGGGTAGGTTATTGACCCTGGGTATGGGTCAATATTCCTGGTTTCTGGTACGAAGTGTTTATGCTTCAGGCGTATTCCTGAATACCAGGTGGCCATCAGTTTCATCGACCTGGATTTCTGAATCCTTGGTAACCGTTCCTTCCAGGATCATTTTTGATAACTCATTCAGGAGGTTCTTCTGGATTACCCTTTTGATTGGCCTGGCCCCAAACTGGGGATCAAAACCTCTGCTCGCGATAAACCGGATTGCATTGTCGGTGGCACTGAGCCGGACCTCATTCTTCTCCAGCATCTTCTGGATGCTTCCCAGCTGCAGCTTCACCACCGTTGCAATCTCATCCCGGGTGAGCGGTTTAAACATAATGACCTCATCGATCCGGTTCAGAAATTCCGGGCGAAGGGTCTTTTTGAGAAGTTCAAACACCTGTTCCCGGGTCTCTTCATAGATATCCTCACGGTTTTTATCGGTAACCTGCTCCAGATTCTCCTGGATAATGGAGGAACCGATGTTTGAGGTCATGATAATGATCGTATTCTTGAAGTCCACTGTCCGCCCTTTGTTGTCAGTCAGACGCCCGTCATCAAGAACCTGAAGTAAGATATTGAACACATCGGGATGGGCTTTTTCGATCTCATCAAGAAGGACCACCGAGTAGGGTTTTCGTCGTACTGCTTCGGTGAGCTGTCCGCTCTCTTCATATCCGACATATCCCGGAGGAGCACCGACCAGCCGGGAAACCGTATGCCGCTCCTGATATTCGGACATGTCAATCCGGACCATGCTGTTCTCATTATTGAAGAGAAACTCTGCCAGGGCTTTTGCAAGTTCCGTCTTTCCCACTCCGGTTGTCCCAAGGAAGATAAATGAGCCGATGGGTCTTCGGGTATCCTGCAGACCGGCCCGGCTTCGCCGGATTGCATCCGAAACCGCCTCGATTGCTTCATCCTGCCCGACCACCCGTTTATGGAGTTCTGTCTCCAGGGTGAGCAGTTTCTGCTTCTCGCTCTGGAGCATTCTGCTGACGGGAATTCCGGTCCATCGGGAAACCACCTCGGCAATCTCCTCGGCATCCACCTCTTCGTTGACCATCGGTGAATCATTCTGAAGGATAATTAATTTCTCTTTCATCCCCTCGATGGTTTTCTCAATATTTGGGATACGGCCATACCGGATCTCGGCAACTTTTCCGAGATCCCCGCTCCGGTTGGCACTTTCGGCGTCGTATTTGAGGACTTCAATCTCGTTCTTCTGTGCCTGAATCTGCTCGACAATATCTTTCTCAGACTGCCATTTCGCCTTGAGACGGTTTCGCTCCTCAGTAAGGTTTCCGATCTCTTCATTCAGGGTTTTCAGTTTTCCCTGATCCTTTTCCCGTTTAATCGCTTCCCGCTCAATCTCTAGCTGACGAATTCTTCGTTCAATCAGTTCCAGTTCTTCCGGAACCGAATTGATCTCCAGGCGAAGTTTTGATGCAGCCTCATCAATCAGGTCGATTGCTTTGTCAGGCAGGAACCGATCAGAGATATATCGCTGGGATAGCTCTACCGCAGCGATGATTGCTTCATCTTTGATCCGGACATGGTGATGGGTTTCGTACTTCTCTTTAATCCCCCGGAGAATCGAGATGGCATCGAGGGTACTTGGCTCATTCACCATCACCGGCTGGAACCGGCGTTCGAGTGCCTTGTCTTTCTCAAAATATTTCTGATATTCTTTCAGGGTGGTTGCACCGATGACATGCAGTTCACCCCGGGAGAGTGCGGGTTTGAGAATATTCGCCGCATCCATCGCCCCTTCGCTGGCTCCGGCTCCAACAAGCGTGTGAATCTCATCAATAAAGAGGATGATATCTCCTTCGGCAGAGATCACTTCCTTAACAACACTCTTGAGCCGCTCCTCAAATTCTCCTTTAAACTTTGCACCGGCAATAAGGGCTCCCATGTCAAGAGAGAACAGTTGTTTGGATTTCAGGTTATCCGGTACATCTCCGTCAATGATCCGGTGAGCAATACCTTCAGCAATCGCGGTTTTTCCTACACCGGGCTCACCAATGAGAATCGGATTATTTTTCGTTCTTCGGGAAAGAATCTGGAGAACTCTGCGGATCTCTTCATCGCGACCGATAACCGGATCTAGTTTTCCATTCCCCGCAAGATCATTCAGGTTTCGGGCATAAAGATTCAGGGAATTATACGTCTCTTCTGCCGTCTGGCTGGATACCGTTGAGCCCTTACGGAGTTGTTTGATTGCGGCTTTCAGGTCTTTTTCCGTGACCCCGTTCTCTTTCAGCAGTCTTGAGGTAGTATCATTCACTGAAAGAATACCCAGAAGCAGATGCTCGATAGAAACAAATTCATCTTTAAACTCCTGGGCAAGTGCATTCGCTTTTTGCAAAGCTTTAGTTGCATCCTTTGACAGGTACTGTTCATCACCGGTCACTTTCGGATATGAATCCAGGATCCGGTCAAGGGTGAGTGTGAACATATCCAGGTTCACATTCAGTTTTTTCAGAAGGTAGGGGATGACATTCTCGTCAACGATCAGCATCCCTTTCAGGATATGGGATGTCTCAATAGCCTGGTTCTGTTTCGCCGAGGCAATTTCCATGGCTTTCTGGACGGCTTCCTGAGATTTAAGGGTGAAATTGTTTAGGTTCATATGATGTATCTCCCTTATCTGGCATTCAGAATTGTTCGTTCACAAATGGTAATGGCGTTTGTCGTTTCAAATACTTTGCCCTGGGTTTCAATAATTTCCTATCCACAAGATAGATATCCCGGCTGTAACCCGGATGAATTATGGAGAATAACTGCAGGCAGGCGTCAAATCATGAATGCCATTCCTCTTTCTCCTTCAGAGATTGGAAGAGATCTGACATTGAATATCTATCTTATTCCCCATATTTTGAGTTTTTCTTCCGGGTAAGAATTACCCCCAAAGTGGGTAGCAAAAAACGGATTATTTCAGAATAGCCAGGAGGTCTTCCGCTGCTTCTTCCAGATATTTATACGAATCATATACTCCTTGGTTATAGATTTCCGGAGCCAGTTTTTCGAGAATAAAATCTAACAGGAACCCTGCTGCAAGATCTCCGATTACTTCTTCTCTCTCCTGGGAAAAGTAATTCTTTATCTCGGAGATCATGGTCTCTCTTCGCTCTTGAGAGAGTTCGATAGGATTTTGATATTTCATGTTTCTCTCCATCATTCTTGGATTGAGCCGGAAATGGTTCATACAAATTCAAGGATATCCGGTGAAGCTGAATATTCTGTTATCAGCTACCGAAGATCTGTTATTCATAGGAGGCAATATTCATATTGAAACGTTTTTCGAAACAGTGGGCCCTATCCTTTCATCAAAGCTTCTTAGCATCATTCGAATGACGCAATTTTCTGAATCGAGAACGTGAATCCGGTATCAGGCTGAAAAAAAGAGACTGAATGCATGTCTGAATTACTCTACATCAAGGGTCATTTTCGACGCAAAGATGACCTGATGATGTCTTCGTAAAAATCTGAGCACTTTCTCAGATCCCTATAAATTCTGAAGTGTCCATCTCTTTTTGAGACTTTTCATCTGCTATTGAAACGATTCGTTACTCTCCCGGCTCCATATTCGAATTCATGAGGCACCATGACGGATTCTACCAAAGGTGTTTTGGCAAAAGATATTGATGAGTATCTTGCATCTGTTCCCTATGAAAGCCGTGTAATACTTGAGGAACTTCGAAAAATCATTCATGCAGCTGCTCCTGATGTAATTGAAGGTATCAGTTATCGGATTCCGGTATTCAAATGGCATGGCCCTCTGGTATTTTTAGCCGCATTTAGGAATCATCTGGGTTTGTATGTTGTGGACAAAACCATTCTGGAGCAGTTCAAATATGATCTATCTTCATTCAAAGTATCAGGAACAACTATCCATTTCTCTCCGGAACATCCTCTTCCCGCATCACTCGTTACCCGTATTGTCAGGGCACGGATGGAAGGAAATCTGACTCGGGTTACCCCGGTTCAGGATCATTCGCAACAATATGTGGCATTATTCCGGGGAATTAATGTCGGAGGTCATCATCCGATAAAGATGAGCGACCTCAAATCAGCTTTGATATCTCATGGATTTCAGAATGTTCAAACCGTGCTTACGAGTGGGAATGTGATTTTTGATTCTGAACTGAAAGATGTCTCCCAACTTACGAGTAACATCGCAGATCTATTCCAATCGACCTTCTCTCAGCAGGGGACGGTCATTGTTCGAACCATCGATGATATCTGTCAGATGTATGCATCAGATCCGTTCAACGGGATTGCGAAGAATCCTGATTTCCGTTTTTATGTAACTTTTCTAAAAGAATCGGCCAATCTGGTATCCGGAGAAAAAACCGGTGTTTCTTTACCCAAAGGTATTCAGGTAATACGGTTTTCAGATCGTGAAGTGTTCAGTATCATCGATCTTTCTCAGGGAAAGCGAACTTCAGACCTGATGCTTCAGCTGGAAAATATGTTTGGATCTGATATCACCACGAGAAATTGGAATACGATTGAGAAAATCGTCAGTAAAGCAAAGAAATAGTTCTTCTGCATAAGTTTTTTCTGATTGCCATATTCTATCCTTTTGGAGAATGGTAGGGTATTTTCGCAATCATACCCTTTGGAAAATTATGCTAAAAGTAATGAAATGATAAGTATTCTGGAGAAATGATTATACCTGATATTTTTCTGATAACCTTTGGGATAATATCTCCAGTAAGGGTTTGTTATTGGTATTCACATAAACGTAAAGACCATTTTTCTTGGATAGTAACGTAAAATGATTCCTGATATTCTCAATTTCTTCAGCAAAATCGGCAGCCCTTTTGGGTAATGCATAATCAATCAGAATTATATCCGAATCTGGATTATATCCATATCCGATCTCCTTGAATTTTGAAAGAACCGGAAGGAGGTTATACTGGGTGGATATCGAAGTATCTGCGGGGATTATGGAGATGATGAAATCCAGGTATTGATTATGTTTTTCCATAATCTGCATATCAGAAGTTTGTATTACAGATACCTGCTGGGAAGCAGGAGAATATCCGATACTGCACAGGATACTACTGATCAGAATCAGACAGAGAAACACACCATAGAATCGTGAGATCTGAGGATTTTGAGAACACTGTATTTTTCTTAAGGTGCAGATTGCAGATACAAAGATAACCGGAATGATGAGTGCTGAGTACTGATAATAGATACTAAAGAAGAGCGGGTTGGGAGAGAGCAGGATCTCCAGACCGGAAGGAATCCCGATAATGCATATTTCCGGAGATCCCAGTGACAGAAATACCAGCGGGAGAAACATCATGAGAAGATAACTCAGTCGATCCCCATTATTTTGACTGATGTTCATGAGTGGATCAAAGTACTGAGTGAGGAATCCATCCACGGGAGCATCTCCATGGGGAAGGAATGCCAGTCGGATCACCAGATGGAATGCAATCAGGACTCCTACTGCACAGAAGGTAAGAACTGCATAAGGAAATCTCTCTGTTCCTTCCTCTTTTCTGGTCTGATTCAGGCCGAGTAATCCGATCATCAAAATGATGAGGGCTACATCCTCCTTTATGAGAAGAGAAAGGAGTCCAAAGAGAAGAAGCATATTTTTTCTTCCGGTAAGATATCCCCAGAGGGTCATTCCAACCAGAAAGGGAAGAAATGCCACCTCATGAAAATCATACAGATTGACTCCATGAAGACCGGGGTACAAAAGATATAAAAACCCAAAAATAACTCCTGCTCGCTCCCCGAGTTTTTCACGGGCCAGGAGGTAGATTGGTATAGCTCCGAGCGAGAGGAGCACACTTTGAGCAATGAGCAGGGTCTGCGGAGAAGGGGCCAGTGCATAAAACGGGAGTAAAGAGAATAGGATCGGAGAAAAATGCACGCCAAAATGGGAACCTCCTTCCAGGGAATTAACCAGGAGACCTCCTTCGCTTAAGGTATTCCAGAGTGCCTGATGGAAGAGTGCGAGATCTTCTTCCAGTTGAAAGGAATGATACCGGAAAATGGAAAGATATGACAATATTGCCGAGTAACATATCATCGCGATAATAATTAGCCCATCATATCTGTCAATCGCCCGCTTGAAACGAGATTGTACTGTGATATAGTTTGATACGATATTTTTGAGATCAGGTCGTATCATATTCATCCATGGTTTTTGAGTGATATAGGATAAAAAGTATTTTTAACCTTTCAGTAGGATAAAACCAAGTGTTTATTTATGATTTATCCCATTCACCCCCGGTGGGCTTCGAATTTCTTCTTATCGCGCCGGTTCTGATTAGCAGGAATAGAAAAAATATGGGGTTAAAATCCGCTCTATTTTCCGTGAATTTATGTTATATAAAAAACTATTCAAAGTTTGTATGCAATTTATCAGATGGTCGTGTGTAGTGGGCTCATGTTTTTCTTTTATATCGGTTAAAAATTGGAGTATCATGTTGAGAGAACCTTCTCTGCAATCAAGAGAGTATCATTCAGAATTACAGAGTTAGGTCGTCATAGATCCAGCCGGTGACAGAATATGCAGTACTATCTGTTGCATTACCATCCGGGGCCCTCGTATCATTATCAATTCTCCAGTTCATCAGACCGGCCATGCCCCGGGAATGGACAATTTCCGCCTTTGCTGAAACAGAATCCCTGGTATCGGGTCCCCCGTTCTCCTCGTAACCGGATTCACTTTCTATTCCTCCAATCATCTTCGCATAGGGAACCCCTGCCTCTGCATATTGATCCGCATAATACCCGAGATCATTCCCTTCACCCGGACCATAACTCATAATATTAAACTGATCGACAAATTCCTCGTATCCGGCAACCGTTTCTGGATCATGCACTCCTGGCCAGATGGTAGAAGTTAATGTATAGGGTTCATTATGGGAGTTGAGGCTTGCATTTGATGCAAACTCTGCTTTGCACGCCTGAAGCAGATCTGATTGTTCATCCTGATAATTATTGATATCAAAACTCTCCCAATCCATATCATATCCGTCTAAGTCATATTGTTCCAGATAAGATCTGACGCTCCTGGCGAATTGATCCGGATCTGATGCAGCAGAAAGATATTCCCTGGTGACTGCGTCTCCATAGTTTGAACTGATAATTATCTCTGCATTCGGATTTCTCTCTCTACAAAGATCTACAAGGTTTTTGATCTTGGTATCGGCCTCTTCTCCCTCCTCATCCATCTCAATATTTGTGAGATTTCCATCCTGGATGGTGGCGAATGCAAGGTATAACCGGTTGAACTGATTCCAGGGAAGATCATCAGGATTATTCATCACCTGATCATAGGTGTCATCAAAAAGGTAGAAATATGCACCAATTATCGGATCATTCTCAGCATACCCCGATGGTATCCCAAAGGAACATATCAGGATCAGGCAGATGATGAACACCGGATTTTTCATACCGGGATTATCTGCTTCATCCCTGATGTAATCATCGGATCCCTTCGGTCGTCAACCTTTCAGGATACCTGAAAGAGGCCTGTGGTTCTTTCTAATACGACTCTCTTTTCAGAGTCATTTCAGGATTCCTTACGGTTATCTGATGGTATTGGAAGTATCGGGTGCAAAAAAAGATATTATGTCAATCGAACCGGTTGACTCCCTGCAGTTTCAGGCTCCACAATTACCGCAGTCCCGTATGCAAGAACCTCGGTCATCGATTGTCCGATCTCAGAAGAATCAAATCCTACGCTGATGACTGCATTCGCCCCCATCTGTTTGGCGTGTTCCTTCATCCGGTCAAGTGCATGGGAGCGGGATTCATTGAGTAACTGGGTATACTCATGAATCTCTCCACCCAGGATTGTCCGCAGTCCGGCAACAATGTTTCCTCCCAGTCCTCTGCTTCTGACAATAAGCCCCCAGGTGAACCCACAATTTTTGGTTATCGTATATCCCGGGACATACGGGGTACTTACGACGATTAGATCTGATTCCATACAACTTCTAGTTGTGATTTTTCCTCACATAATTGCTTTCTTGTCCTCCACTGGAAGATATTGGTTCCAAATTGACAAAAGTGTCTGACATGATCTTTGGAACATGCCAACAAGCATATCAGTGATATCAGTGTAATACGGATCCATGAAATTTACCGCACCGATTCTGATTCTGTTCCTCTGTTTCGTATTCGGATGTCCGGGTCTGGCAGACGATATGTTCCCAATTGATGATAATCTGACAGTTTTTCCTACTATCAATCTGACGGAAGCAAATCTTACCCCAACACCAACTCCTACACTGACTCCAACACCGGTAATATCTCCGGTCATCCCTGGAGAAATACCAGAAGAAATCACGACAATCCCTTCTTTGGAACCTACTGAATTAGTAACCAGTGAACCGACGATAGAACCAACAGAATTCCCAACCCTTACTCCGGCAGCGGAGCCTTCGGAGCTGATAACTGCCCTTCCCACAGAAGAACCCCTGCCAACCATATCTCTTCCTCCTGAAGAAGAGCCATTTATTCCTTCTGGTATAGAAGAAGTCTTTCCCTTATCTGTCTCCGGGAATTTTAGTATTACCTCAACTCCCTCCGGAGCATCAATACAGTTTGATGGAGCAACGGTAGGAGTTACTCCTCTGACAATTCCTGTTGATACTTCCTCGCCCATCCCGCACGAAATCATTCTGACTGCATCAGGTTACCAGGACTGGACCAGTTCCGTAGATCATAATCCTGCCGAAGGAACGACGGAAACTATCACGGCAACTCTGGTACCTGTAGTTCCGAATGGATCGATTCTTGTGACTTCCTCCCCAACCGGGGCCACAGTGGCACTGGATGGTTCGATTATCAGTGTAACTCCCTATACTTTTTCAGAGGTGATACCCGGAGAACATACAATTAGTGTGACGAAAGACGGGTATACTCCCTTTAGTACGAATATCACCGTTGCTTCCGGAGCACAATCCGTGGTATCGGCTTCTCTCACCCCGGTCACTACCACCGGCTCGCTTACTATTGAAACAAACCCACAGGGCGCCGTTATTCTTCTGAATGGCATGGTGTATGGGATTACTCCGGCCCATTATAACGCCATACAGGCAGGTACCTATAATCTTCAACTGGTTAGGTATGGGTATGAACCCGTATCAAAAACGGTGGAAGTCGTTGCCGGTAAGGAAAACACGGTTCAGGTGGCACTTCCCTGGAAAATCCCCGTAACGGGTACTCTCTCAATCCGATCATTTCCCTCCGGTGGAACGGTTACGGTAGATGGAAACCGAAAAGGTGTCACGCCAGTAAAGATTCCCGGTCTCGTTCCTGATAGTTATAATGTCAGAGTCTCAATACCCGGATATCTCTCCTGGATTGGTATTATTGAAGTGCAGTCCGGAAGAGAAACGGTAATATATGCTACCCTCACCCCGAAAGGAGTGGTCAGTTCATATGGTGCTCTTGCCATCTCCTCGGATCCCCTGGGGGCTTCGGTATCCGTTGATTCAAAGTATCAGGGAAAAACTCCGTTAACTCTTCAGAATGTTGCCGTAGGAATACACGAAATTGTCGTGGCATATCCCGGATATGAGCCCGTGTCTACAACACTTCAGGTAACCGCAGGACGCATGAGTTCTTTTTCTGCAACCCTGACTCCCTATCAGAAGCCCAACCTCTCTACGGATCTCATTACCCTCTCTGATGATGCAGCTGATTATCTTACCACGTATGGTCGAGCCCGGGCAATTGTTGATTTTCAAAATCCGCAAAGCGGTTTTACCCGGGATAACCGGTATCTCATCACCACTGATCTGGACGGAGTCGTTCTGTCCGATGGAGAGAATCCCAACCTGACCGGACAAAATCTCTTTGAATCATCAGAAGGAGAACTGTTTCCCGGTGCACTCATCACCGGTCTTGCCCGAAATGGGGGGGGATTTATGTACGATACTACCCTCTCAAAATCCCCCGGCATTGTCTCTTTACTCTATATCCGTCCGGCGATAAGCGGAGTAGTAATCGGGGCAGTTACTACGGCAACTGACATGCTCTTTCCTATCGTTCCGGAAAATTACCTGGAGATGAAAGACGCTGTACACGCTGCAGTAGTCAGGGCCCGGGAAATCCCCCGTGAGGATTTAGTGGCAGAGCTTGATACCGGAGATCTCTCCGTGACTCATCCATCGGTGATCCTTCATCCTTTTGATCTGCAGGGAACAGATGATCCGGATCAAAATGGGGTGAGTCCGGCACGAATGCTGGGAGCGGTGGCGTCCGATAGAGGAGGGTTTGTATGGATTCCGGTACTCGGAACATCTCCAGAACAAATGAGTCTTATGCTCGCTTATGCAGAGAAAGTGGATGAAACCTGGGGTATCTGGGCTTCTGCTACCACTGAAGGAAGAGATGTGATTATTATGATGGATACCCTGCCGGTATCGGTATAATCTTTTTCAATTCTCAATGGATTGATAACTCTTCGCGAAGGGTTGAGAGGAACCTTTCGAGTTCTTCATGTTTTTTTGCAGCCTGTTTTCTGGCACTTGCGGTATACATGAGGCTTTGCAGGTTCAGCAATTTCTCTTCGATATGATTGATTGCATCGGTAATATCTCCACCTCGCTCTCCTGCAGTAAGGAATGCCCGGGCGATCCCAACTGCTCCCATGGCATCAAGTTTGTCTGCATCAGAGAGAATTTGTCCTTCAAGGGTTTTCGGGGAGAGATCAGAACGGAACCGATGGGTCAGGATCGCATCAGTTATGGGAGTAATCAGGGAATCTGGAAACGCTATTGTCCGGAGATACTCTTCAGCGATTCGTGCACCTTCAATCTCATGAGGTTTTCCTGTTTCATCCTCTAATGGTCGTGCAATATCATGAAGTAATGCAGCAGGGATGAGGATCTGCATATCAGCCTCTTCCTGAGATCCGATCTTCTCACAGAGTCTGGTCACCCGGAGTGTGTGATCCACGCCATGTGATCCACTGGCTGGGAGATTTGCTTTGACAAAGTTTCGTATGGTGGTGTATTCATTCTCAATATTCATGAATCCGTAATGAGTGGAGTCCAGTCGTATAGATTTCTGTCGATGTTCCGGCTATGAAATTTTAACTCGATTTTTGTTCGTTAGGTTAGGCTAATATTGCACTATGTGGCGTTTAATGAGAATTTGTGGATAGTGTGGAGTTTTTATGAATGAAATCACTAAGCATACACCTCTCAAAATCAGGATCAATCTCAAAATTGGGCGAATTTCCTTGTTTTTATATGAGGGTACCACTCCCGGATCTCTCTCACATTCAATGTTTCCTATGGGCAATTTTTCTGACAATAGCGTTCGGATACTGAATCGGTTATATGAGAATTTAAGAGAATTCAAGCATTATTATCGAGTTTTATGGAGTATCTGAATGCCTCGAATCCGGGTCTTGCAAATAGTGCGTATTTTTACTATTTGAGAGAAAAATCGGCTTTTTTGAAAGAGGAACAACATAGTGTCACTTACCTATGATGTCTTGTCTAAACACCCTCCATTTGGGTTTTTCATCTTCTGATTACTTTTTTTTGCAACATATGTTCGGTGATCTGGTTTGGAAAATAGAGCCTTGATTGAAAATTCTTATTTTGAGAATGCCAATTACGAAATAGGGGATTTTGGTAAATTTTGAACGATTTTTTCTGGTATTTTTTCTGTAAACCTGGGATATACTTAATGCTGATCACACCAATACTGCCTTAACCTGATGGCAAAAATGTGTGGCAACTTACCATCTGAATCTAATGAAGAGGATCTATGAGAGACATGGGATTATCATTTTTTTATACCGATATGCAGAGACCAAAGTTGGATGGACGAGGATGAAGAATTTTTCACATTATTAAGGCTGGTGGATATTCCATATGATCTGATAAAGTTCAAGGGAATTGGTTCTTGAAAATTTGACAAGTACATCCGGACAAAGAGGCTTTTCAATCGGAAACTTCGAGGAAAGTGTTTTTTGAACAATGGTGGAGTATAGGACTTTGACATCATCTCATGAAAAACGTGGCACCAATATTCTGATTGTGGAAGATAGTCGAACTCAGGCCGAACAACTGAGAACGTTATTGATTCAGAATGGGTATGTTGTGTCAATTGCAATCAATGGAAATGATGCACTTCAAATTCTTGAATCATTTCTTCCTGATTTGATCATTACTGATATTGTAATGCCAGAGATGGATGGGTACACTCTCTGCAAACATGTCAAACAGGATTCCCGGCTAAGAAAAATACCGGTAATTCTTGTTACTGCTTTATCTGATCCTGTGGATATTCTTGAGGGTCTTGAAAGTGGAGCGAATAATTTTATCATCAAACCTTATGATGAAAAATATCTGTTATCCAGAATCGAAATCGTACTGGTAAATTCCCACTATGAGGAAAACGAAGCAATTCAGGTGGGATTTGATATCATGTTTGCCGGGAAGAAACACCATATCACATCAAGTAGTCTTCAGATTCTGAATATTCTCCTTTCAACCTATGAAATTGCCATCCAGAAAAATGAGGAGCTCGAAGAAGCGAAAACCCAGCTCCGGATGAGTAACGAATATCTTGAAGAAACGGTTACGAGAAGGACGTCTGAACTTGAAAATATCAATCAATCCCTTACCCGGGAGATCGAGATCAGAAAAACTACTGAATTAGCCTTTCAGAGAAAAAGCCGGGCTTATCAGATGATATCAGAATGTAACCAATTTCTTGTCAGAGCGACAAATGTTGAAGAAATTCTTCAGGGCATCTGTTCCATTCTACTCAAAACAGGGGGATATGGCGGAGTTTGGGTTGGGTCTGTTCAGTCGCAAGATCCCATGAATATTTCTGTGATAGCCCAGTCAGGATTTACAGGTGATTATCATCAGAAACTGCAGAAATATGTATCTGAAATATCTGATCAAAGTGATCCAATTCGAACTATTGTCCAGACCCGAAAACCGGTCATCGGGGTAGATCCTTCTCAGTGGATCGGAAGATCCTCCTGGGTCAAGGATGTCATCGAATGTGGATACACCAATATTTCACTATTTCCGATTCTTATTCAGGATAATGTCATAGGGTTGATTACCATCTATACCAGGGATTTGGAGATATTTGATTGTGACGAAATTTCTCTCCTGTCCGAACTGATGGGAGACCTTTCGTATGGAATACAATCCATTCGAGACCGGGATGAGCGTAAGAGAATGGAATCCGAAGTGAAAAGATCGGAGATCCAATATCGGCGATTATTTGAAACTTCGAAAGATGGTATCATACTAATTGAAGAGGAATCTGGAAAAATCATTGATGCGAATCCATCAGTTCTGAAGATCCTAAACTCTGAACATTCATCACTCCTGGGAAAAGAAATCTTTGAACTAGGAATTTTCCCTGATAAACAAAGTGCAGAACAGATGTTTGTCCATCTAAAACAGGAGAAGTATGCCAGATTAAGTGACATATCTCTCAGCCTCCCTGATGGAAAAAACTGTTTTGTAGAATTAGTCTGTAATATTTACTCAATTGATGAAAAAAATGTCATCCAATGTAATATTCGCAATATTACAGAACGAAAAAAACTGGAAGATGAAATCAGGAGTCTGAACAGGGATCTCGAATTTCGTGTGGAGAAACGAACGAATGAGCTCAGGGATATAAATGAAAAACTTCAGGAAACAAATGAAGAACTTACGGCAACGGAAGAAGAACTCAGGGTGCAGGTAGAAGTTACGAATGATGCGTATCTGGCTCTTGAAAATAGCGAAAAGAAGTTTCGCCGGTTATATGAATCTGATTTAATTGGAATTTTCTTTTCTGATACGAATACCATATGGGATGCAAATGATGCTTTCCTCAAAATGATCGGATATTCACGTGAAGATCTCAAGCAAGGGATTATTTCATGGCAGAAAATTACTCCTCCTGAATGGAAAAACTCTGATATCAAGGGGATTGATGAGTTACTGGTGCGGGGAAGTTGCCCTCCGTTTGAGAAAGAGTATATCCACAAAGACGGCTCCCGTGTTGCTATCCTGAATGGGGCGGCCCTTTTAGAAACGGATCCGGTTTCCTGGATTAGTTTTACTCTGGATGTAACTGAACGGAAAAAGATGACCGTTTTGATTGAAGAGTCTCTTGCAGAAAAAGAGATTCTTCTGAAAGAGATCCATCATCGGGTGAAGAACAATATGCAGGTGATATCAAGTCTCCTGTTTCTTCAATCTCAAATGGCAAAAGATGAATCCGTCCGTATGTTATTTAAAGAGAGCCAAAATAGAATCAGGTCAATCTCTTTAGTACATGAACAACTGTACCAGTCCCATAACCTGAGTACGATAGAATATGGAACATATCTGAAAAAGATGTTTATTCCCTTATTTGAATCATTTAAAGTTGATGTTCGCAAAGTTACGATGAATATTGAAGTTCCAACGGTCATGATCTCAATTGATAAAGCTGTTCCCTGCAGTCTAATTGTGAATGAACTTCTTTCAAACTCGTTAAAACATGCTTTTCCTGAAGGCAAATCCGGAAAAATTGTGATTAATTTCACTTTTAACCCTGATAGTGGGATGTATCTGCTCGATTATCGTGACAATGGAATAGGGTTCCCTCAGGATATGGATATCAAAAAAACAGGCACACTCGGGATGTCTCTTCTTTTTGGTTTAACCCGGCAACTGAGTGGTACGATTTCCCGTGTTGAAGGAGAAGGAGTTCATTTTATGATTTCATTTCCATCAAACACGATAAAAAATGGAGAATAGAGAAGGTGTCTACTTCATGTTTATGGTAACTCCGGTTTGGACGCAATTAAAATTCTTATCGGATCCTCTGTATATTCATAATCTTTGGGATAAGAAAGAACAGATGTCGTTCCTCGATAATGATGGATACATCGAAAAAAGAATATATGGAGGTTTTTTCACTTTTGAGAACCTGAAAATCAGATATCATTTTGAGGATAACGTTTATCATTTCTTAAAATCACTTTCACTTACAGTTCGCGGTTATTATGATCAAACTCATAGCAGTCGATGATGAACCTGCGTTTGCTGAAATACTGAGCATCTATCTGAAAGAATTGGGAGATTTTGAGGTAGAAATATTTTTATCACCTGAAAAAGCTCTTGAATATCTTTCAACATCACCGGTTGATGCTATTATTTCAGATTATATGATGGCAGAAATGGATGGAATTACCTTTTTTAACATGGTGAAAGCCAGGGTACCAGATATTCCATTTGTACTGCTGACCGGTCGTGATGACCGTTCCGTTTTTCTTGATGCCATGAATGCCGGAATTGACTTCATTCAACTCAAATCCGAAGATCCCTCAATTCTCTTTACTGAAATTGCTCAAAAGATTAAAAGTTCAGTTGGAAAATACCTGGCCAATAAGGAACTTCAGCAGGGCATGCGTCAACGAGAAATATTCATCACAATCCAACGCGATTTGATGTCCCGTCTTTCTCTTGCATCTACTTTAAGCCAGGCATCTGATACCTGCCTGACCTCGATTCGTTCATTGGTAGATTGTACTCAGGGATGTATTCATATTCTGAATCCTTCAACAAAAAAATTAGAACTCCTTATCGCCCATAACCTCCCGGATACTCTTTTAAAAAAATTTACTTATGGAGATATTCATAAGGTTATCTTCACCCGGAAAGCGCAATATTTCACAGTTCCAGGTAAAGAAGGCGACATGGTGGTTTCCGGGGGACAGATACCTATTCAGGGAGGAGACAGTGTCATTGGTGCCCTCTCTTTCATGCTTAATGATCCTCACCTGATTAATCCTTCTGTTCGGGATACCCTGGAGATTCTTGTTTCACAGTTAGGGAATGCTCTCATCAGAATTCAATCCGAAGAACAGGTGAGAAATCGGCAGGAAGAACTCAACGAGCTGTACGTTGCCATGCAGGAACTGGTTGTGGTTATCGATATGGATGGAACGATACTTAATGTGAATCCTGCAGTTACGCGGACTCTTGGGTACCAGGAAGAAGAACTTGTAGGAAATCCGATACATATTCTTTATTCTGATGAGATCCGCGATGCCATCATCTTCCAGTTTCTTGATCTGACGGGAACCGGTTCGAATATAAAAAATTATTACCCGTTTTTAAAAAGAGATGGTACAACGGTTCCTGTTGAAACTCAGGGAACTGTGGGAGTATGGGGTGGCAGAAACGTCCTTTTTAGTATCAGCAGGGATATTCGAGAGAGACTTGAAGCAGAGAGAAATGAACATGAAATATTTGAGCGAATTCAGGCTATCCTCTCCTCTTCAACCGCTCAAATTTACATGAAGAACAATACCCTTCAATACCTGACAGCAAATATTCCCTTTTATGCATTTGCCGGCATTACGCCGGCAGAACTGGAGGGAAAAACTGATTATGATCTATTTTCTCATAGTATCGCCGTAGATCGGAATCAGACCGATAAACAGGTTATTTCCTCTGATACGCCGGTATACAATATTGAAGAAAGGGTTTTATCAAAGGATGGTGTGCCTGTATGGCTGGTAACTTCCAAAGTGCCTGTCCATGATATGAAAGGAGAGGTATCAGGTCTGGTGGGAACTTCCCTTGATATTACCGCTCTCATGGAAACACGTCAGGAACTGATATATCGGGATACTATCCTCAGTGCCATCAGTTCCATTGCGAATGTCCTGGTAAAAAACGAAGACTGGGAGTCCCATATTCCTTTCTGTCTTGATATCCTGGGAAAGGCAGTGAAAAAGGACTGTCTCTTTTTTGCCCGTATTGATGCAAATCAGGAAGAAAATCTGTGCAGGATAACACATGAATGGTGGAATCATGAAAATGTCGGAGTTGATCAATCGTTTCAAAAGGAGTTCTCAATTGATCTGGTAATTGAAAGCATAACAAACCTGAACAGTCACCCCTTGGTTCAGGGTACCAGGCAGAATATCTCGACAGAACTTTCTTCGCGATATACCGACACCTTACCGAGTTCATACCTTATCCTTCCGATTAGTATTTCTGATGTACTCTGGGGGGTCATCGGTATTCTCGATTTTACGTCTGATAAAATAATCTCCCGGGCAGTTACTGATTCCCTCATCACTGCTGCCGGAATTTTTGCTTCTGTGATTGCTCGTTCACAAACCGAAGAACTCTTCCATCGTCCGGTTGAGCGTTCACTTGTTGGGATATACCTGGTCCAGGATGACCGGTTTATGTATGTCAATCCGCGGATGTGTGAAATCCTGGGATATCCTCGTGAAACACTTAAATCATTTCCGTTTACTCAGTGTTTCCATCCTGATGATGTATCCTATGCCTTGGATCGACATCATCGGGTAATTGATACTCCGGGTACAACTGATGATTATGAAATTCGTGCTATCACTGCTGATGGCCGGGTTATTTTTCTCGAAAACCTCATCAATCAGTTCGTGTATCAGGGTCGGCCAGCGGTAATCGGAAGTATCATGGATGTTACCTCCCGAAAAGAGTCTGAATCAGGACTGCGTCACTCTCTCCATGAAAAAGATATCCTCCTGAGAGAAGTACATCACCGGGTAAAGAACAATATGCAGATTATTGTTAGTCTTCTCCGGATGCAGACCAGTATGATAGATAATCCTGAAATCACCGCTGTTCTTCGGGAGAGTAAGAACCGGATTTTATCCATGGCGATGATCCATGAGAAACTCTACCGGACTGATACCCTGGTAAGCATAAATCTGCTTGAATATATCAGTTCTCTGGCAAATTCTATCATCACCGATTTTTCTTTTGATGAATCGGTTATAACCTTTGATCTGGTCTGTGATCCTGGTCTTGAAATGACTATCGATGCCGGAATTCCTCTCGGTCTTATTTTTAATGAACTTTTAACAAATACCTTCAAACACGGAATTGTGACCGATAAGAAAAATACCATCTCGATAAAAATTCTCAATACTCGCCCGGAATGGCTTGATATTACCTATCGTGATAGTGGAAAAGGCCTTCCAGATGGATTTATCCTTGAAGATTGTGATTCTCTTGGAATGCAGTTGATACAAAATCTGGTGTTTCAGGCAAATGGAGAACTGACGATGGGATCGGATCAGGGAATCGTGGTTACGATGAAAATACCGATGAGTGAAGGTTTTATTGTAGGGGAGGAAAACAATGCCACAAGGGAGTAAAATTCTGATCGTCGAAGATGAGATGATCATCTCGATGGAGATTAAACAAAAACTCACCGCTATGGGATACGTCGTAACCGGACAGGCTATTACTGGTGAATCTGCTATTCAGAAATCCGGGGAAAAACAGCCGGATCTCGTTTTGATGGATATCAGGTTGAAAGGGGAGATGGATGGCATCACTGCTGCAAAAAGGATTATTGAGTTATTTGATCTCCCGATTATCTTTCTGACTGCTCATTCTGATAAAGCAACGCTTGAGAGGGCAATTTCCGTCTCTCCGTCCGGATATCTGCTTAAACCGTTTAAAGAACGTGAGCTCATGACCAATATCGAGATGAGTCTCCATAAACACCGGGTTAAACAAAAACTGAAAGAAGATACTACTCCTCTTCCCTCCTCTGGAGTTTTTAAAGATCTTTCGTCTCTTCCTGTTCCGATATTGGTCACGAATAAGTCAGGAATCATTGAATATGAAAATCAGGAAGCAATAAAACTATCCGGTTTTTCTGAGGAAGAATTATCACGGAAATCTCTTCTGTCTATTCTGAGTGAACAGGATCATTCTCGTGATGCAGACTCTTCTGAATCCGGATCAACCCGCCCTCGTGTTGTGATGCCTGATCAGATGGCTCTGATGCAGAAAAATGGGACGAATCTCCCGATAACCATCACCTTAGGGTTAGTTACCGGGGCAAGCGAAGAAGTGATGCGGTCGTTTTACATGCTCACTACAAATGAGGATGTAGAAGGATCAGATTCGCATTTTGGCCCGGGAATCATTCATCATCTGATGCGGATCACAGCTGCACTCAGGATGCCCGCCTTTGTTCTTGATAAGAGAATGGTCTTATCCGGATATAACTCTCTTTTTACCGAAATGGCACGAAAAGCTGGCATAAGTCAGTATATGTTCAACCGTCCGATGTTTGAAACTCCAAACTTTCTTCTTTTTGCAGATATGCAGGATCTACAGGAGATCTTCCGATCCGGGGATATGGATATGAAAATAAAGAAATTTAAAACAGGCGATGATATATCATTCATCCAGTTTACCCGGATACCACTCAAAAAAGATGATGTAACCACCCATATTGCTACCGTCATGCTTGATGTTACCAATGAGAAAAAAGCACTTTTCCAGGTAGAAAAGACGAAGCAGGTATTTTCCGAACTGTTCTTCTCTCTGGAAAATCTGCGGGCACTTTCCCAGGAGATGAAAATCCCTCTTCAGATCATGATAAAAAAAATGTACGAGGATTCTGCCAGGTCAGGAGAGGCAGACCAGGAATGGGGACCGCGGCTTTTGGCATTGCTCACAGAACTGGATATTGCCTGGGTCAAGTATTCTGATGTGCGGGATCACATGAAAGGGTCGTGAATGAGAATGATAACCTGATATGAGTTTAGGGACAGGTCATCTCATCCTGTGCAATATTTTTAAACTCATTCGTTACCATCTGCCTGAGTTCATTAATCACTCCCTGAAGATTTACTGTTTCATCAGGTCGCAGACTAACCATCTTTTCCTGTCTGGTAAGAAGGTCTTTCAGATAGGCAATCATTTTTCGTTTTCGAATCGTTTTTCTGCAGGATAATGCCTTTTCCTCTGGTAATCCTGCTGCAATCGCCCGATCATAGCGATCATTACATTCGGTGATAATATCCCATATCTCTTCAACAGCGGTAACCAACATAGATCGCTCCAGTGGTTTCATGACGAATCCATCGATTTTCAGCCCGAACATAATGGCCTCTTCGATGGTCATCATTTTTCCGGTAAGAATAATGATGGGAATATCAGAGATTTCAGGATCGTTTCTAACTTCTGTGAGGATTTCCCATCCTGATAATGGTTCCATCATCAGGTCAAGAAGAATGATGTCAGGATTACAGGATTTAATGGTCTCTAGTGCCTTCGTTCCATCAGTAATTGAGACCGTCTCACGTCCGGGAGAAGTGAGTATCCGTTGATAGATCTGAATTAATGTTTCGTTATCATCTATCAATAATACCTTCATGTCATATACCTGAAATAAACAGATAATAATACCTGCATTTCTTTCAATCAGTTTGTATCGTTAGCAACTTATTAATAACTTACCATCCTACTTCCGTTGTAAGAAACAGGGGAGAGAAATGATTTCAGTGTTGTACGTAGATGACGAACCTGTTTTACTTGATATTGGGAAACAATTTTTAGAAAAATCAGGCAGACTAAAAGTGGATACGTTTCTCTCCGCTGAAATCGCAATAAAAATAGTCACTCCTTCCCGTTATGATGCAATCATATCAGATTACCAGATGCCAGGAATGGATGGACTTGATTTTCTGTCTGCCGTAAGGACCATTCAACCGGATCTTCCATTTATTGTTTACACAGGGAAGGGTGGGGAGGAAATTGCAATACAGGCATTAAACCGAGGTGCTGATTTTTATCTGCAGAAGGGAGGAAGTCCAAAAAACCAGTACCTCGAAATTGAAAATTTTATTATCAATATCGTGGGTAGAGAATTTAGAAAAGATAAAATCCTTGCAGAAAAGAAAGCATCAGAACAGGCCCTATCCCTTCTTCAGACCCTGTATGCATATGCTCCGTTTGGGTTTGCATATGTAGACCGGGATTTTGTTTTCATCCATGTGAATGATGCTCTGGCAAAAATTCGGTCTTTATCGCAGACTGATATGCTGGGGCGGACCCTTGAGGAAGTGACTCCTTCACTCTGGGAGATGACCCGCCCCCTTTTTGACCTGGTGGTGTCTTCAGGTAATCCTGTTTTGAATCGGGAAATGACTGCTGAAATACCCATTGGTTCAGGGAACAGCAAAAACTGGCTGGTAAGCCTGTATCCGGTTTTCGATAAAGATAGCATCATCATGGGATTTGGGATCCTTCAGATAGATATTACTGAAAGAAAACAGATGGAAGAAGCCCTTATCAGAAGTGAAGATCGGTACAGGACTCTTTCAGAATCTGCAGAAGATGCAATTTTTATCATAAATGACAATGAGC
Source organism: uncultured Methanospirillum sp. (assembly GCA_964624045.1). Classification (GTDB taxonomy): domain Archaea; phylum Halobacteriota; class Methanomicrobia; order Methanomicrobiales; family Methanospirillaceae; genus Methanospirillum. Next base: position 65,830 of record CAZUXC010000016.1, read on the forward strand.
AGCTCACCTACATCAACTCTTATGGGGCACGTCTTTTTGGCAGAAGCCCGGATAATATTGTTGGAATTCTGGTTTCCGGAGAAGATTCACCGCTTTCGGATCTCATCTGTGTTGAGGCGGTTCGTGAGGTTTTTGAACAGGGTAAGGGATATGCCTATGACATAGAGATGAATACACCCCACTCCCGGTGGATGGAGGTACGACTCATTCCCCTGTATGGGTCTGAACGGGAACATCGTCAGGTGATGGGTATTGCACGGGATGTGAGTGATCGCAAAAATGCAGAAGATGCCCTGCTGAATGCGAATAAGAAACTCAATCTCCTCTCAAGTATTACCCGTCATGATATCATCAATCAACTCAGTCTTCTCTTTATCGATCTTGATGATCTGAAGGATATTGTCTATGAACGACCTGAAGAGAGAGTGGTGTTTGACCGGGTATATCATGCTGTCAAAACCATTCATCATCAGATTGAATTTACCCGTGAATACCAGGAAATCGGAATCGGTCCTCCGATATGGCAGAACCTTCATGACATCATCGAACAGTCATTTCATTCTCTTCGGGTCGGTGATATCAGGTTAGAGGATAGAGGATCTCTGGTGGAAATTCGTGCTGATGCATTGTTTGAAAAAGTAATTTATAATCTCATGGAAAATGCCATCCGGTATGGCGATTCCATCACAACCATTACCTGTTCAGTCATAAATAATCCTTTTCCAACGATCATTTTTGCCGATGATGGTACTGGAATTCCTCAGGCAGATAAGGACAAGATTTTTTCTCTTGGATTTGGACAGCATACCGGGTTTGGGTTGTTTATTTCCCGGGAGATATTATCCATAACCAATATGACCATATCAGAAACAGGAGCAGCAGGGAAAGGAGCACGGTTTGAAATCCGAATTCCCCCGGCACATATACGCCCGGTTCAGTATTAATAACGAATAAATAATTCGTCCTTCGTGTTGGTCATCAGGGAGTAACTCTCTGCGATTATTTAGACTTCAGAACCGGAATATCTATGCCGAAACACGGTTTTTCTTTCTTCAGATGAGGAATGAACTGAAGATGATTATCATTTGGCTCTTGCTTTTTCTCTTCATCAGGAACTGTTCGATTAGTGGGTATCGCATCCCGCAAAAATCGGGAGATACTGCGAGTTCAAAATCAGAAAGAGTTTCGTATCATGTTTTGATCCATGACGTATCTTCATGTGATATTATTTTCTCGTGCTAATCCAGAAACCCATTCCACAGAAGAAAAAACCACAGGCACTCAGGAATGATATTGGTTTCATGGTTCCTCCATAAAAGAATGGATTTCCAAGACTATATCCTGCAATGAACACTACAGAACAAGTAACGATTACAAGAAAAATGAGGGATCCATATCTGGATACATACCTGGTAACATATGCACCTAATGAGAGAAATGGGAATAAGATGGCACTCATCAGGGACATCTGGCTTTCAGGTGCAACAAGAAATAACTGATAATCAGAATAGGAATTCCAGGAGAAGGTTAAAGGAAATTCAGAGTGTGTAGTATATAAAACCCATAACCCGATGAGTATCGGCGGTATCAGGAAGAGATCGAGAAGAATCTTTGAATCTGATTCAGATCTGGCAGATTTACTGATACTGATACAGATACCAAGAATAATAAAAAGGAAAGCCGAAACCGGTGCCATGGTGATACTTTTCGGGATAATGGTTACAAGGATCCTGGCTCCCATGATCCATCCGCAAATTCCGATAATACCGATGAGAATCGAGCATCCCCCCCACCACACCGGATTATATAGGGGAGATTGAGCAAAGTATTTCATCAGTGACGGAAGGGCATTTTTCATCCTTTATCATCCCCCCGGTTTTCTCTTTCGCTCATGTGGTGAAAACCATACGGTCTTGCAAATGTTTTTCTGACTTTTTCTGACTCCACTGTTCTCTTGTCAAGATGCTCCAGACAGGTGTTTATCGTATCTATTGCCTTCCTGATCGCATCACAATCACAGGAAACAGGATCTTTACAGGCTGTTATGATTCCCGCGAGAGGATTTCGAATCTTATCACCAAGTGTTGCTAACTGATGAATTGTGTCATTGATCTGTTTCATCGCATCTTCCCTAAACCGTCGATCTCTGATAACGACAAGACAAAATCTGGATCCATTCTCTTCATAGAGGTGAGCACTGATCTCAACAGGAATAATTGTCCCGTCCTTAGAAATATGTTCGCCATCAAAGGTGAGATGCCTGAATTTCAGAAGATTAGCCATGAATTCCTGGTAGTGCTCTGACTGTCTGGCATTATCGATCTCTGCCATATTCGTACCCAGCAACTCGTCATGGGTGTATCCAAGCAGCGAGGATGCAACCCCATTTGCCTCCAGAATTTTTCCAAATTCATTTGACGGAGTGATCACATGGAGGATGATTGCATCATTAGCATTTTCAAAGAGATTTCGGTATCTTTTTTCTGACTTTCTCAGAGCACTGTTCGTTTGTTCAAGTTCGGAAAGTTTTTTCTCCAGCTGATGGATCAGACGTTTATTATGTTCAGAAAGATACTCATTTTCACCAAGGATGATAGTCTTTGGCTCATAGATCTGTTCCTCTGAATACCCGGACAGGATCTCTTTAATGATGGAAATAAAATCAACAGGGTCAGTAGGTTTTACAATAAACCGATCTGCACCGAGGTTTAATCCGAATTCTCTATCCTTCTGCTCTGTATAGGCAGCACTATAAAAAATAAAGGGAATATTATTTAGATTAGGATTGTTTTTCACTTCACGGCAGAGTTGAAATCCATCCATCCGGGGGAGCAGAATATCTGATATTATCAGATCGATCTTTTCTTCTGCAAGTTTCTCCAGTGCTTCGACTCCGTCAACGACCGATGTCACTGTGTATCCATATCCCTCCAGCAGTTTTTCAAGCAGGTACCGGTTTACATATTGGTCATCTACTACCAGAATTTTCATTTTTCACCTTCATTATGAAAATACCTCTTTCCTGGTCAATATATGTGGCTGGGTTTATTGATTTTTCGATGGAGTCTGCTATGCCGGCTGCAACAAAATGTTCCCTGTCTCCTGCTATGGCATATGAAGTTTCGGCGATTATCAGAATGGTTTTTCCCTCCTCTGGAGATCGAAATATCCTGACGATTTCATACCCGTGCATTTCATGAAGCTGAATATCAGGTAAGATAGTATCCGGTTTTTCATGAAGATCTATTTCAACTTCGATATTTCCATTTTCTGTTTGTATCACTTTTTTCCCCTGTGATTTCTGCAGGAAATGCATCTGATACATTTTTCACTCAGTATCTTCAATAAGCAGAATTTTTCTCTTCATGCTCTCTTTTCCATAACAGGTAATAATTCCACAAATTCGCTCCCTTTTCCCGGTGTACTCGTCACCGAGATTGACCCTCCATGAAGTTCAGCTAGTTTTTTCGAGATTGAAAGACCAAGGTCTGTCCCTTCATGTTTCTCGTTGTTCCAGTGTCTATCTGGTGAAATGGCTTAAAAGAATATGCATCTTCTCAATTTCGATTCCAATTCCCGTATCCCTGACTGAAATACGTACCACTCCGTCCAGGTTCGAGCTCCTCACCGCAATAGTTCCCGAGTCAGTGAATTTTATCGCATTACTCAGGAGGTTTAACAAGATCTGCTCTAATCTTCGTTTGTCTCCGATAATGAATCCAGTATCCGATGCAAGATCACTTTGGAGTTCCAGCCCTTTGTCTTCTGCTGTTTTTCTGATGATACTGAGAACTGACTGAATGGAATTAAGCACATCGACGGGCTCTTTCATAATATCGAGTTCTCCCGCTTCAATTTTTGAGATATCAAGAGCATCGTTAATGAGAGCAAGAAGATGTCTTGCACTCTGCTGGACCATCGTAAGATGTTTTCCTGCTCAAAATTCAGAGGTCCGGTCAGTTTTTGCAGAATAATTCCGGTAAATTTGATAATAGAATTGAGAGGAGTCCGGAGTTCATGAGTCATGGTTGCAAGGATATCAGATTTTGTTCATGGAGCGAAGATGGTATGATGATTCAGATGCAGAAAAACACGAGTATGGATTATACAGAGGTATAAGAATAAGACCCGTGTCCGAAGTCTCATGAGGTGAAAATACCTCTCTCCATATAAAAAAGGTCACCATCTTTGAGCGTGAAAGAAGGGCTCATATACTCATGAGACGATTGGGATACTGCAGTAAATAAATGGGACCTTGTAGTATGAAGAACGAGGATTATCCTGAAAGGGGAGAACCATGAACACCCTCACTTTTATCCCGGTCATGATTGAATTTCAGTTTGCCTGTTCCTCTCTCTCAAGGAGGGCCGGATGCAGTCATCGTTATTGAAAATAATCCGGCCATCAAGCCTTTTGATCCTGGCAATCCTCGTTCTTCTTATCACGCTGTTATTGTTTGGGTTTTCTATTATTCACAACCAGGAAATTACTAGCAAGGTTGCGATTCATTCAGAGTTATCCACTATCGCCGGAATGAAAGCGAAGGCAATCTCTGACTGGTTTGAGGAGAGAAAGTCGGATGCAGAAGTTGTCATGCAGAATCAAATTCTGATGCTGTATCTATCTTCTCCAACGAATGCAAATCTCATAACAAAAGATGAAATAACCAATTGGATGCGGAGTTTTCTTACCAGTTACCAATACCACGGCCTCTTTCTTCTTTCAAGAACGGGTGAAGTAGTAATTGCAATGCCGGAATCTGCGATGGTTAGTTCATTTAGCAAAAATGCGACTTTTGAAAAAACCCTTAATGCAAATGAACCGGTTTTTACTGATTTCTTTCTGGATCCGAAGACGGGAAACAGAACGATGGAGTTTTGGGTTCCTCTTCGGAAAGAATCTGGCGACCCGACCATCGGTGTTCTGGTTCTTCAGATAGATCCACAGGATTATCTCTATCCTCTCATTCAATCATGGCCTGTTTCATCAGAAACAGCAGAATCACTCATTACCAGGCAGATGGGAAATTCGGTATTATTTTTAAACGAACTCAGGCATGTCAACAATACCGCTCTGAAATTGACAATACCGATAACGGAAGACAGTGTCCCGGCGGTAATGGCTGCGAAAGGATTTCGCGGGATTGTTGAAGGGAATGATTACCGGGGAGTGCCGGTGGTAGCATCCCTTACCAATATTTCAGGGACTCCCTGGAATCTTGTAGCGAAGATCGATAAAGCAGAGATATATGGGCCATTACAGAGTTTTTCGTACCTGGTCATGGGAATTACCCTTCTCATATTTATTGCCGGGTCACTCGCCATTTTATTCATCTGGGGCTCCAGGGAAAATACCTTCCTTCTACAGGAAATCGATCAGAAAAATCACGAAATTTTCCTCTCTGAACGGATTCGACTCCTGATGCAGGAGGCTAATGATGCAATTCTGATCCTAGATGCAGACTGGCATATTCTGGAGGTAAATGACCGGGCTGTCGAGTGGTATGGGTACACGCCCGATGAATTCAGACAGATGATCCTATTTGATCTCCGGTCAGATGAAGCGAAAAAAATGGTGGATGAGGATCTCTCACTGGCCCACGATAATGGGGGAATTATCTTTTATACCGAACATAAGCGGAAAGATGGCACCGTTTTTTTCGTAGAAGACAGTGTTCGGAAGATAATGGTACAAGATACCTTGTATCGCCAGGCTATTATCCATGATATTAGTGAACGTAAGGCCTTTGAAACAGAACTTCTTGAAAAAAATTCTGCCCTCTACTCGATGAATGAAGAGCTGAGTGCAAGTTTTGAAGAACTGGCATCTCAACAGGAAGAACTCCGCGATCAAATGGAGACGATCCGTCAGAGAGAACAGGAACTCCTTGAAGTTCATTACCGGCTTTCTGAAGCCCAGAAAGCCGGTCATATCGGAGTATGGGAATATTTCATCAATTCTGGTAAGATATGGGGTTCAGAGGAGTCATTCACTATTTACGGGCTCGATCAACCCGCTGATGGGATGAAAGATCTCTCTGAGATTCTTACTTGTGTCAGGGATCCGGATCTGGTTCTTGCAGCAACTAATGCGGTTATTGAGAAGAATATCCCCTTGGATCTGGAACTCACCATCCATCCGGCAGATGGTTCACCAGATCGGACCGTTGTTTCTATCGGGGCATTATACCGGGATGAAAACGGTGAACCAGTAAAAATTGCAGGAGTAGTTCAGGATGTTACCGAGAAGCGACGGTTAGAATCTGATATCCGTAAATACCAGGAAAAGATATCGGCCTTATTCAACGCACCGGTCATTGGTACTCTGATGGGAGATATTTATGGAGCAATCTTTCAGGCTAACGATGAATTTCTCCGGATTATCGGCTATTCACGCCAGGATTTTGAGGCCGGGGGTATCAGATGGACGGATATCACTCCTCCTGAGTTTCTGCCCTCTGATGAAAAGGGTGTGCATGAGGCCAGGGAAACGGGAAGCTGTGTTCCCTATGAAAAACAATATGTCCGCAAAGATGGTTCCCGTATCTGGGTTCTGGTAGGATATATTCTTTTAGAGCCAGACCGCACCGAATCAGTTGCGTTTATCCTTGATATCTCTCATCAGAAAGAGAATGAGGAGAAGATCCGGACGATAAACCAGACCCTTGAGCTTCGGGTTACGGAACGGACTAACCAACTCTCGTTCATCAACGAAGAATTGCAGACCGAGGTTGAGGAACGGATGGCCGCAGAACAAAACCTCCAGAAAACCCTGTCTACCCTCTCAGCTACGATTGAATCTACACCTGAAGGTATATTTGTGACCGGTGAGCGTGGAGCCGTTCCGGTATACAACACAAGATTTCTTGAGATGTGGCATATTCCTGAGGCTGTTATCATGATGGGTGATGAAACCGCTGTACTTGAGATTATGGCGGGACAGGTTCGTGACCCTGAATCATTCCGGGAGAGGATGACCATGCTGTCATCCGAACCTGATAATGAGGCAGCTGATACTCTTATTTTATCAGATGGCCGGATTATTGAACGGTACTCAAAGCCTCAGCGGATCGGGTATGCCACTGTGGGAAGGGTATTTAGTTTCCGTGATATCACCCGGAAAAAGGAGATGGAACAGAAGATCGAGAAATCGTTACGGGAAAAAGAGATCCTGCTCAAAGAGATTCATCACCGGGTGAAAAATAACATGCAGGTAGTATCAAGCCTGTTATTTATGCAGTCACGGCTTTCTACTGACCCAGAACTCAAGGAAATACTTCTTGAAAGTCAGAACCGGGTGAAATCTATTGCCCTTGTCCATGAGGAACTCTATCAGTCCATGGACCTTGATCGAATTGACTATATCAGATATTTGCAGAAAATCAGCAGGATTATTTTTGATACTTACAAGGTTGATCCATTTCGAATCTCTCTTCGATTATCAGAAAAGAGTGAGTATCTCACCATTTCAAAAGCTGTTCCCTGTAGTCTTATCATCAACGAACTGATATCAAACTCTCTCAAACATGCATTTCCTGATAACCGGAAAGGCTTAATTACCATTGAATTTTCTTTCCAGGATGGTTTGTATCATCTTTTGTATGCAGATGATGGAATTGGCATTCCTGAATCTGCGATCTCACAAGACCCGAAAACGCTGGGACTTGAACTGGTCAAAGGATTAATCAAGCAATTGTCAGGTTCCGTTCAGATCTATCGGAGTCAGGGTACCAGATATGAGATTACATTTTCTGAATAGAAGGCAGGAATTCGTTTGTTTTTCTTTGTTTACGATAACGTATGTGATTTTTGCCAAAATCTGTCTCACCTTCGGAATTACACATGGGAATGTCTCACCGATCTGGATTCCTGCAGGCATTGCGATAGCAGGAATAGTCAGGTGGGGCTATCCGGTACTCCCCGGGATCTGGCTGGGAACATTTCTAGCCGTTTTGACCACCGGTATCTCCCCCGTCTCCGCTGCTCTTCTCGGAATTGGAAACTGTATCGAAGCCATGGTCTTTTTTGTCATATTCCGCCGATTCCAGATAGAATCATTCTCGATAAACAATCCTCTCCATGCCTTCCGGTTCTGTATCATGGTTATCTGTTCATGTCTGTTCGCAAGTACAATCGGGGCATTGACCCTTTATTTCCATGCGTATCTGCCAGTTGAAGCCCTCCTCCTGAATATCTTTACCTGGTGGCTGGGAGATCTTTCCGGCATCCTCCTCATTGCCCCATTGGTAATTATGCATCCCTCCCCTCTCCCTCTGCCCATATCGAAAGAGAAATGGGTTGAGGTTTTGGTTTTTTTTATCGTCCTCGTCCCTGCAACTTATTTGATGTTACAGTATGGATCCCCATACCTCTTTCTCATCTTCATAATGTATGCAGTATTCAGATTCTCTTTTGTTTCTCTTTTTGTGACTCTTCTGATAGGGGATGCAATAGCGATAGGTACCGCGATGAATGGATCTTCTGGAATTGCTGCTTCTTCACAAACGGGTCTGCTAGCAATTCAGTTGTTTATATCAATCACTGCGATCGTTGCACTTTTTCTCAATGCTGTCGTTCAGGGGCGACTACAGGCATTGCGGGATCTTGAGAATTTCATATCAGCACAGGAAGAAACGATTCGGGAAAAGACCCGTGATCTCCAGAAAAGTGAAGACCGGTTCCATGACCTTTTTTCTCATATGCATGCCGGGGTGGTGATATACCAGGCAGTCAACGATGGCGAGGATTTCCTGATATCTGATCTCAATCATGCGGTGGAACGAATTGAGGGAGTAGTTAAGGCAGATATTGTAGGACAATCTGTTCTTGAGGTTTTTCCCGGAGTTAAGGACTTTGGCCTGTTTGATGTCTTTAAAGATGTATGGAAGACCGGGATTTCCCATCAGTTTCCGGTTTCGCATTATATTGATGAGAAACGCTCCGGGTGGCGGGATAATTTCGTCTATAAAATTCAGAATGGGGATATTGTTGCGATGTACGATGATGTCTCCAGCCAGAAAGAGACAGAAAAGCGACTAACTGATACCAGCGAGTGGTTGCAGTACACCCAGCAGGCTGCAAAAGCCGGTTCCTGGGACTGGGATCTGCGAAATTCAGTTCTGACCTGGAACCAGGAGTTTTATTCACTTTTTCATCTTCCAGATACCACTGAACCAACCTTTGAGACCTGGCTTGATATGCTTCATCCTGATGATAGAAAACCAGCTCTTGAACGAATTAATCATGCCATTGAGGAGAAGACCGATCTCTGGAACGAATACCGGATACGGATGCCAGACGGACGGTTCCGATGGATAGGGGCAGCAGGAAAGACTGTTTATTCTGATGAGGGAACTCCTGTCCGGATGTCTGGCATCTGTCTGGATATCACCAATAGAAAGGAAATTGAAGAAGCATTACAGAAGAGCGAAGAACGGCTCAAATATACATTGGAAGCGATTAATGATGGTTATTGGGATTGGGATATTCCTTCAGGGGAGACATATTTCAATCCTCGCTGGTATACCATGCTCGGGTATGAACCCAACGAATTACCTCAGTGTTACGAAACTTTTCTTTTTCTGGTTCATCCTGAAGATCATGAACTGGTTGCTACCGCGATATCAGAACAATTTCAAGATGTAGCAACCCCCTACTCCATTGAACTCAGGATGAAGCGAAAAACGGGTGATTATCTTTGGATTCTCAGCAGGGGAAAGGTGATAACCTGGGATGGGGACCATAAACCGCTCCGTATGGTCGGCACTCATACTGATATATCCCACCGCAAAGAGGTTGAGTTTGAACTGCGGGAGAGTGAGATTCGATACCGGTCACTCATAGAAAATGTTCCTGATATCATTCTTGTTCACCAGGCCGGAGTTATTTATTATGTGAATCCGGCAGCAATCCAGAGGATGGGATATACTCAGGATGAACTGATTTACACCCCCATTACCCGGTACATTGCCCCGGAATATCTGGAGACGGTGAAAGATGCCCTACGAAAAAGGATGGAAGGGGTGGAGGTTGAGCCATATGAAATTGAGATTCTCATGAAATCGGGCGTCAGAAGAAATGTGGTTGTACGAGGGACTGATATCATGTACCTCGGTACTTTGTCATCCCTCAATGTACTGACCGATATAACTGAACAGAAGAAAATTGAAAACCGTTTGCGTAATTTTAATGAAAACCTCGAAGAAGAGGTACAAAAACGGACAGAAGATCTCAATAAATCTCTGAGGGAAAAAGAAGTTCTTCTCAAAGAAGTTCATCACCGGGTGAAGAACAACATGCAGGTGGTTTCAAGTCTGTTGTTTGTACAGGCACGCAATGTAAAAGATCCAGAAATTCGAAACATACTGCTTGAGTCCCAGAACCGGATCAGATCCATTGCCCTTGTCCATGAAAAACTTTACCAATCGAAGGATTTTGAACAGATTGATTATACCGATTATCTGAAAAGAATTGCAAAGAATATCTTTGAAACATACCAGGTGAATCAGGAGCAGATCAATTTGGAAATCAGTTCAGATCTGGTATTTATGCCAATTGATAAGGCAGTCCCTTGTAGTCTGGTAATCAATGAACTGTTCTCCAACTCATTGAAGTACTCATTTCCGAGTGAAAGAGCGGGATGGATTCGGGTATCACTTTCACGTGACGAGAATTATACCTTGATATTTGAGGATAATGGTATTGGTGTTCCTGAAGGGATTACTTTTGAAACGGCGAAAACGCTTGGTTTTCATCTCATTCGGGGACTCATAGATCAGTTGAATGGAACGGTCATCCTGGACCGGACAAAAGGAACCCGGTATATCATTTCCTTTCCTTCATAAATTTGCTATAGGATCACAATCTCTATCTGTTCAGATGATAATACTCATGACAATCTGATGAATGCTTTGAAGAAAATCTCAGTGCAGATTTTGAATCAAAACTGCAGCCGGACATGATAACACGTTCTTTCTCCTATGAATAAGGTTCGAACTAGATGACAAATCCCATACGTATTCTGGTTGTTGAAGATGAATTTGTTACCGGTCTTGAGATTCAGGCCCGGCTTGAAGATCTGGGATATGAGGTTCTTGATATCATCGATACCGGCGAGAGAGCAATAGCCCAGGCAGCGGCTCTTATGCCTGATATGATGATCATGGATATCACCTTAAAGGGAGAGATGAATGGTATCGAAGCGGCGGGGATTATCAAAGAGAGGTATGATATCCCGGTGATTTTTCTTACTGCACATTCGGACGAAGCTACGGTGCAACAGGCAGTCCAGTCTGAGCCATTTGGTTACCTTATCAAGCCTCTTGAAGAGAGAGCATTGCATACGACGATCCGTATGGCTCTCTATAAGCATGCGATGGATAAAGCCCTTATCAAGAGTGAAAAGCGGTACCGGGCAATTGCAGAACTGTCGGAAGATGCCATCTGCATCATTAAATCGGATTTGACGATTTCGTATCTGAATGCAAAATCGAAAGCGTTCTTTCATGTATCTAATCAATCAGAATCCCCATTGAATATGGACACCGTTTTTCCCCCATCACTTTTCTCTTTCCTTAAGGAACAGGTGTTAGCCGTCTTTAAAGAAGGGACATTATCCCGGATAACTCATCATTTCCTGGAGAATGGTGAGGAAAACTGGATGGACTGCACTTTCGTTCCAATCATAACCGGAGTGGAGGTTACCCAGGTAATCGGCCTTCTCCATGATATTTCTGCGATGATGAGGATTGAGGAAGAAATCAAGAAAAAAGGGCTCATTCAAATTGAAGAGAATATGGCCCAGTTCCAGATTTTAAATGACCAGATTAGAAACCCCCTGGCAATTATTATGTCTATTGCTTCTATGATAGAGTCAAAAGATTCTCATAGCATTATCGAACAGGTGAAACGAATTGATGCCCTGGTAACCAGACTGGATCAGGGTTGGGTTGAATCCGAATCAGTACGATTGTTTTTGATTAAGCATTATGGGATTGGAAAAGAAACCTGAAATAACCGATATGGTTTTCCTGTAATCATGAAATTTTGTTCCCCTGATTCACTTTATCGGACAATGGAACGTTGTCTTCATGAATCCTGACGGCCAATCCGGAATTCTCACAAACGGATTCACTGTCACCGCTCCGGGATCGGGCAACTCCTTGTTTATCAACGTTCGGCCGGAATGAACCCGTTTGTTGGGTAGTATCTCTCTTGTTGGGTATTTGGCTGGTATACCTTTGACGTATCCGGTGGTGTATGCTGCCAGATTGGGGAAAAGGAGGAATATTGTAATCTCCGGTTGAACCCCATCTCAAAAATGGGGGCGATCTCATAATCGGAGCCCAAATTTCGTTTTTATAAAGAGGTACCATTCTCGGATCTCCCTCATACTCAATGTTTTCTATGGGTAAGATTTTCTGGTAATAGCGTTCGAATACTGGATTGGTTATCTTTGGATTCAGGGTAATCTGGGTCTATTCCGGGCGATTTAGCTAGTCCCTGATGTTCTCCAATATTCTAGTGATCAGATTGGTCCCTTATTTACAAACAGGAATCAATTCAGGCGTTAATCTGATCAGTCTTTCCGGGACTAATACAACGGGTATCCGGGTCACCATTTTCTGTGTTTATTAACAGCCTATGGATAACGAGGCTGCCCTTTTTTTCTCTGTTCACTGAACAACCTCAGGAAGGAGAATATGTATGTCATGATTGAGGAATGAGTATCATCATTTGACTCTGGGATGAGAAGTACCATTTGATAGATATTCGAAGGAGTAAATACAATTTACTGCATCTAATTACTAGTAATAATCCAACTATATATGAATGAAATGGACGCTCTTACATTTTTAAGGAAGCATGATTCAGAACTCAGGAACCAGTTCGGAGTGGCAAAAATAGGCATATTTGGTTCATTTGCACGCGGAGAAGAGCGTCCAGACAGCGATGTAGATGTCCTTGTCACATTCCAGATGGGTATGAAGACGTTTGATAACTATATGGGTTTAAAATTTTTTCTTGAAGATCTCTTCGATCGAAAAGTAGATCTGGTAACCGATTCTGCATTAAAACCTCTCATCCGCGACCCAATCCTTGAGGAGGTGATTTATGCCTAGATCCATCTTCTCTACCTCAATGATATTTTGGTATCAACAGAAAATATTCGATTATATGTTGGAAACCTGACATATGAGGAGTTCATTGCCGAACAGATGCGGATCGATGCGGTAATACGTAATTTTGAGATTATCGGGGAAGCAGTCAAGAACCTGAGTGATGAGCTGAAGGCAGAATTCCCTGTTACTGACTGGAAAGCAGTTGCGGGTTTTCGTTATACTCTGATTCATGCTTATTTTGGCGTTGATTTAGAGATCCTATGGGATGTAATAGTGCACAAGGTTCTTCCATTACAAGAAGAGGTAACTGCTATTATGTTACACGAAAGAACGAGGATACATAGTAATAATCAGTCCTGACCAGAAAAATTACCCGGTGATATTCTCTTATGTAATCTCTTTCAGATTGAAACCATAATTTATCATCCCAGCAATGATCACCTGCACCCTTCCCCTCACCGGAAAAGCTGCCGGACAATGGAACGTTGTCGTTACGAACCCGGACGGCCTGTCCGGGACTCTCGCAAACGGATTCACCATAACGGCTCCGGGTCCGGGCAACACCCCGTTTGTCATCGATCCAGTCGCTATGAACACCTTTGACGGTTAGTACCTCTCCTCCAAAGGATATGGCTGGTGTGACTTTGGTGGAGCCGGTATCTCATACTTCAAGATCACAAAAGGTGGAATACAGCAGTATCCGGTTAAATTCCACTTGAAAAATAGCTTTACCATCAAGGCACAATTCGGTATCCTGCTCCAGGCCTCCTATGTCAGTATCAGTGGAGCCGATCTCTCTACTGCTCCCAATGCCGATCAACGACCTGTGAACACCAAAACCAATACCTACGCTCTGCTCATCATGGCAGAAATTGGAGCAGCGGAAATCAAGGTCACTCCCGGATTTTCCAAATTAAACTCGTCAATACGGATGTCACCTGAAAATTAAATACGGAATTAGGGCTCGGCCTTCTCCAGCAGACCTCTTCACGGCAGTAACCATCACCGGGTCTGACCGGAATGCAGGGATCAGTGCATGGGGAGGCAGCTCGGTTACGATGGCTGCTACCGATTCATCGTCAGTTGGTCAGGAGTGAGCTTCCGGGCGAGATTGTTATCCCGGTATCGCCCGGACAAAAACCAATTCTGGTTTTTTGAACCTGTGGTAATTTTTTTACCGGGAGGATGTACAATGAAAAGGACTCCTCACCCATTCTGCTTCTGGATCACTTTCTGGTACCGGGAGATGAGACCCGTCACCGTTTCTTTTCCTTCTTTTGTGAGTTCACCTCCCGGATTCAAAACCAAAGCACGGTTGTAAACATCTAGTGATTCCTGATACATCCCGAGAATTCAGGGAATTCTTCCCGAACTCGTCAGTACATTTCCGTTGTATTGATTGATCTCAATGCTTTCCTGTATGCATCATGAGCTTCAGAATGGCTTCAATCAGGCGTAATGCATCGCCTTTTCCTCCCCATGCCTGATCATTTTGTGCATCCCGTCTTATCGCCCGGGTATATGCATCCAGAGCGCCGGTATACTTTTTCTCGCATTTAGGACTCTAAACAAGAAGGTCTAGTTTAAGGGTGTATACCCTTATCTGACTTTGGGAAAAGGTTACCCGTGATAGGTAACAATGGGTGGATAGAGATGAATAAAAATTGTGGGATTAAAAAAATTGGTGTTTTAACCAGTGTAGCAGGATATAATTCTGCAGGGTCTCTTAGGAATAAAAAAGTTCAAACCCGGATAAAAGAATTTTCAAATAGATCCGGTATTGCTCTAATAATGATATTCATCATCATTGGGGGAGTGGTTTATCCGTTAACTGGATAAGCTCATGATGTATGCTACAATGGAGGAATTTTTATGGTCATATTAACTTCATTACGGATACCATTTGAGGTGAATTATTATGCCTGATATAAAAAATGAAATTCAAAAAAAATTTGCAAATTGCTTGAATTCTATCAGGTTCAAAAAACTCTTTTATTGTAACATTTTATTAATTTTAATAATATTTGGAATACTTTCAACCACAGTCGCAGGAAATGAACAGCCTTATTCACCGTGGTTTATAACTAGCGATGAGCCATCATACCAAAAAACATCTGATGACAAATATATACAATTTAAGCATATAAATTGGACAGCAGAAGAAAATAAATTCTCAACTGATTTACAAATCCTTCTATATTCCGAAAAAAACCCTTTGGCCACTCCGAGGGTGATAAATTCTACTCTTCATACGTTGAAGACTGCGAATAAATTCGTATCATCAGGTGAACCTGTATTAGATCACCGGACATATGGGAATACTTCATTATCTACCTCCGATATTGTATACGTCTCAATTTCCACCAAACCGGGAATCTCTACGCATATACTTGATCCTTATTTGCATCTACCAATTATTAGAAGTGAAAATATTTTTGGGTTGTATCCTAAAAGTGGAGGAAATGTTGTAGATGCCTGGGTTAATCTGTCAGAATTGAAAAAAATCGCCAATTTATCTGAAGTAATAAATATCCAAACCTTGATTACAGGATTTTTGAGCTCTGGTTCAGTTAATACTGAAGGTGATGAAGTCCTTCATTCAGCTTTAGTTCGTAACCTTCAAAACGGTCCAAACGGCTCGGGCATTAGAATTGGAGTAATATCTGATGGTGTCGAGCATAAACAAGAATCATTAGTTCTTGGTGATATTCCTTCATCGCTGTTAGTAATTGGAGGCGATAGACAAGGAGATGAGGGAACGGCTATGCTTAAGATTATTCATGATATTGCACCCAATCCCTCTCTAATTTTTTAGGATCTGATTCAAATTTTGAAGATTTTTCTCAGGCAGTTTTAGATTTGGTTAACGCAAGTTATAATATTATTTGTGATAATCATGTTTTATTTAACGAATCTGCTTTCTTTGATGGTGCCGTCGCAGATTTATTGAATTACTATCCTGTAAATAAAAATATTTTTTTATCCCATTTGCTGAGAATTGTGCCAAGGTTCATTATCAAGGATTATTTCATGGTCAAGTAGGGAATTCGTTGTTAAACGATTTTAGTAAAAGTGAGTTACCTCAAAACTCAACACCAGACAAACCGAATCTTTATGCCCAACTCAATACAGATGATCATATTATTGTCTGTTTACAATGGAATGAATCACCATCATCAAATGACTATGATCTCTTTTAGCGAGATAGGGATACTAATGAAATATTAGCCCAAAGTACTTTACCACAAGCTGGATATCAATCTTCTTTTGAACTTATTGAATATAATTCCACATCAAATTGTATAGCCTCAATACAGGTTGCAAAAAAAGATAACTCTGTTCAGGATAAAACCTTGGAAATCTGGATTAATCTTAAAAATTATTCTCAGGTCGCACAAAATACCATTGTTGAACCGGATTCAATTTTTGGTCATCCAGCAACTACTATGGTGTGCCGCATAAAGAATTAGAATAATGGTTCTGATATTGTCATATATTGGTGAATTCTCACTCAATGTCGGCTTTTAACAAGTTTGGATGATTTATTATTATAAAAGCAAATGCAGGATACTATAATAGAGTCTATTCGAAAATAGATTCATATTTTTTATTTCATTGACTAAAATTCTGATAGATATAGATTATCTTTTTCTCTGATATTACGCAATCAGAGAGTATATTAATATTGAGACAAAAGTATCATTGTTTTACTAAGGTTGAATATGTCGTCAGATTTGTTGAATATAATGATACTTTTGAGACAAGAGTATTGTGAAAATAATCTGTGTTTTTGAGGATATTAAGGATAGAATTTATGAACGATTGTGCAAATTGACGTTTTTAAACAAAAAAGAGAGAGAATTAATTGGATTAAAAAAAGGTAATATATATTATCAAATATTATTAGTTATTATTCTTATAGGGTTACTTGCAACACCAGTTATCGGGAAACAGTACAATAATTATTCTACATATAAGCCATTTTACTTCGATGGCTCCAAATCCGAATCTCTAAAAAGTTTTGATGAAATCAAAACATTAAATAATATTAATTGGACCCCTGACGAGAATAAATTCTCCTCCGACTTAAGGATTCTTCTATATCCAAAAAAAGACCCTTTAGCAACCCCTGAGCGAATTAATTCAACTATTTATTCATTAAGGGGATTAATTCAATTTAATTCTTCAGGGGAAGTAGAACCAGATACTATCACATATGGAAAAATGACAATTTCGTCTGTTGATATGATTTATGTTACAATATCAACAAAGCCCGGTACTTCAACTCATATTCTTGATTCTTATTTACATTCACCAATTGTTAGAAATGAGGAAATCTTTGGATTGTATCCAAAATATGGAGGAAATTTAGTCGATGCCTGGGTTGAATTTTCAAATTTGAAAGAAATCGCTAATAGATCTGAAGTTATTGATATTCAGACTTTAATTACAGGTTCTTTAAATTCGGGTTCAGTAATTATCGAGGGTGATGAAGATCTTCACTCATATACGATACGTAACATTCAAAATGTGGTAAATGGTTCTGGGATCAAAGTTGGAGTAATATCAGATGGAGTAGAACATAAAAACCGATCCATGGATCTTGGTGATCTATCGGTGTATATGCAGGAATAAAAATTTTAAGTAGTAAAATGGAAAAAAATAAATAATGTAATTATTAAAAATTCCCTTATTATTTTTACTCTTCTTTTGCAAGTAACACTTGTTCTTGGAGATACGGGAATATCATCTAAGAATGAACATCCATTTATGTTTACCACAAACGCCTCTGGATCTATACTATCTACCATTCTAAAAAGTATACCGGTAATTTATGCAAATCTTACTCCAGCCGAATCTAAATTGTCAATAGATTTATTAGAAATATTATTTCCTGACAAAGTTCCATGGGCAACTCCTAAAAATTGCTATAGTGTCAGACAACAATTTGTAAAAAATAAAAGCGAAAGTTCCTGGGATACTGATGCTGTTTTTGTAACAATAGTGGTCAATAATCGAAATTCGACTCATTGAGTTGACCCCTATATTCATTTTCCTGTAAACCGGATTGAAGGAAGGCCATCGTTTTCAGCATGGGTAGATCTCTCAAATGTAATGAATATTGCTAATATATCTGAAGTTTGCACTATTTACCTTCCTCCTCCTGCATTAACAAATGCTGGTTCAGTCATCTCTCAAAGTGACTCTATTTATCATTCCTAAGAGATTAGAGCACTTCAAAATGATCCAAATGGGGCCGGAATTCGAATAGGGGTAATTTCAGATGGAGTAAACAATAAAAACGATGTAATAACTACCTGATTACCACACAATCTGATAAATTTGGCTGGATCACCCCGCCCGGAGAGGTAAAAGTCAAAGTTGGATCAGACAGAACGTTTACCATGCATACCATTCGGGGAGCAGATATTGAAAATGTCACGGTGGATGCGATCCCGGTCACCCTGGATCACCACAAGGAATACACCTTCAGAAACATAAGTGCCGATCATACCCTGTATCTCCATACAAAGATCTCAGATAAGGTGGTTATCGCCAATTTCTCGGTGAATCAGTCAACCGGAAAGACTCCGCTTCTGGTCAGGTTTACCGACACCTCAACCGGTTCACCAAACCAGTGGTTATGGATGTTTGGTGACGGAAAGACCTCAACCCTGCAGAATCCGGTTCATACCTACAAATGGCCCGGTACCTATTCAGTCAGGCTTATTGCACGAAATACGAAGAGCAGCGATTCTATCCAGATGAATAAGATCATCCGGGTTACCGGTGGGAAGGGAACCCTGTCCGGTGATGAAGGAGATGAAGGTCTCGTCTCTCCACCGGTATCTTTAGGATCATCGTCCGGCGGTTCTTCGCTGGTGATTCCGGACAGGAACGTGCTTCCGGGCGGGAGTGTTATCCCGGTATCGCCTGGACAAAAACCAATTCCGGTATTTTAGTCAGGATACCTTATCTGCCGAAGAATAATTGATTTTTAATAAGGAAAGAACTAAAAGGACTCCTTATCCATTCTGCTTCTGGATCGCTTTCTGGTACCGGGAGATGAGACCCGTCACCGTTTCTTTTCCTTCTTTTGCGAGTTCACCTCCCGGATTCAAAACCAAAGCACGGTTGTAAACATCTAGTGATTCCTGATACATCCCGAGAATTCAGGGAATTCTTACCGAACTTGTTAGGACATCCCCATTCTCCGGATTGATCTCCAGAGCCTTCTGGTATGCTTCGAGAGCTTTAGAATGACGCTCAAGAAGGCGTAATGCATCGCCCTTTCCACCCCATGCCTGATTATTGCTCTCATCCAGTCTGACTGCCCGGGTATATGCATCCAGAGCGCCGGTATAATTTTTCTCGCATTTAGGAGTCTAAATAAGAAGTTCTTGGTTAAAGTGTGTATACCATTATCTGACTTTGGGAAAAGGTTACCCGTGATAGGTGACAATGGGTGGATAGAGATGAATAAAAAATGTAGAATTAAAAAAATAGGTGTTTTAACCAGGGTAACAGGATACAACTCTGCAGACTCTCTTAGAAATAAAAATGCTCAAACCCGGTTAAAAGAATTTTCAAATAGATACGGTATTGCTCTAATAATGATATTCATCATCATTGGGGGAGCGTTTTATCCATTTACTGGATAAGCTCCTGATGTATACTACAATGGAGGTATTTTTATGGTCATATTAAATTCATTATGGATACCATTTGGGTGTAATTATTATGTCTGATCTAAATAGTGAAATTTTAGAAAAGTTAGCAAATTGTTTGAATTCTATTAGGGTCAAAAAATTCTTTTATACTTTTTCAGGACCGAGTATCAGGACATAACCCAAACCGTTACCGGGATTGCCTGATCCGATGGTTTCGTGATATCCTTAATCCTCAATTCCTAATTATTAGATGATCTAATCAATTTCCCGAAAACCAATATTATTTCTAAAATATACCAAACTATTCTTCGACTTTTATTATCTAATAATATTGGCAAACATTGAGTGAAATTGGGTGTTTAGGCAATATCTCTTAATAGAATTAAAATAAACCAAAAATACAGTGTGGCATGGATAACAAATGTGCAGCGATTGCACTGGGATTACTGATTTTCCTCCTGATTTGTTCGCCGGGAGAAGCGATTCAATATACAGTACTTCCTGAACAACATTATGTTAATTTGATTACTCAGGCAGACTTGATGATCTACGGGAATCTCTCCCATATTAAATATATTTTTAAGGATCCAATAAACCAGAGCGGAGGGGTTTTTACGATCGCTGATCTGACCGTACTGGATGTTATCAGGCAATCGAACATCACCCCGGTAAAGATCGGAGATACCCTCCCGATATTTGTTAATGGGGGTACAATCGGAAACGAATCACATTGGAAATCCAATGAGGTAATATTGATGGAAGGAGAAGGACCTAATCCTGCAGGCATTTATTGCCTCTTCTATAGTATGGACGAAAGATACCCAAAAGGGAAGTACCACATCACCACAGAAGTTTATAACTCATACACGGAAGTAAAACAGGATATCGCCGACCTTTCATCAGGAAAATTGACGGATACGGAAATGGTCGATCGGGAGAAAAAAAACAAGAAAGCTGGGAGAAGAATTTGTAACTGAGTTTGCATAACTCACTCAAGTTTCCCCTCCTCTAGCATCAGGAGGGATCGATACTGAAATAGCCATCACATGAACCGGGTTTGGGACCGAGAAAGGTGATGTCTCTTTTTATGCCACCCCTAGGACTAATAACAGATAAAATGAGTGGTTCCATGCGTATGGTGGCCAGAATGCCTGAAATCTCGGTGATATTATCTCCTGGAATGATACCGCTATCAGGTCAGGGTTTCTTCCGGGAATTTTACCTATTATGGTTGTCAGCAGATCCAGGTGTCAGCTTCCAGTTGGTGTATCCAATAATAACTGAACAATAATGCTGCCCCAGAGTAACAGGATCCATTCTGCGGTTCCCTTCGGGTATTAATAATAGCGGCAGTACTCATAGCCGTGTTTCTTGTCAATCCCTCCGGGACGCCCGGAGAAGAGGGAACTTACCATCGTGCTACTGATACCTGGAACAACGCGGTTCCTGTTTCAAAACTTCATTTTTCCTACGGTGAGATTACTTCGATATCAGGATCGCAGAAAGATAACAATAGTAGGATATCAATCGGTCCTGATTCTGATTTTAATGAAACTGACGCAACCGGATATTCAGAGAGGTGGGATGAAAAGGAGGATGATATCGAACTCAACACAGTGGAATCTACAGAATATCCTCATCCATGAACTTGGACGTTTTGCCGCATTTCTGACCGATATGGTTTTCTTACAGGCACAGCACAGGATTGAATTCCATTAAAGATGATGTTTGGAATAGCTGATAATACTGATTTTGGAAATATCACCTTAATCACCCTTTCCCAGGATAACATCGACGGGATCAACTGAATATACATTCCAGCCGCTCCACCATCACCCTACTATTTCTAGATTACTGATATACTTCACAGTCTTTTGTAGTAATAATCAAAGGGACTGGTTTAAGAAGAGAATCTCTTTCCATCCTGCTAGCAGTCAGACTCTCAAAAGCAGGGCATCCATTCATCCATTTAGCCGAAATCAATGGAGTTCAATTCATCGTCCGAGATCAAATATACATTCTCGCTGGTTAATCAGGAACCGGGATCCTGGGATGTTATCGTTACCAACCCAGACGGTCAGACAGGCACCCTCACGAATGGATTTTCAATCAAATCAAATTCTCTCTCTGTCACCGGAATCACTCCCTCCTCCGGTATCTCCACCGGATCGGTCACCATATCCAACCTTTCTGGCGAGAACTTTAACACGAGTGCCACCGTCAACCTCACCCGGGCCGGACAGCCGAACATCACCGCAACCTCGGTTCAGGTTCTCTCTCCAGCAAAGATCACCTGCACCCTTCCCCTCACCGGAAAAGCCGCCGGACAGTGGAACGTTGTCGTTACGAACCCTGACGGCCAGTCCGTAACTCTCGCAAACGGATTCACCGTCACCGCCCCGGGTCCGGGCAACACCCCGTTTGTCATCGATCCAGTCGCTATGAACACCTTTGACGGTTAGTACCTCTCCTCCAAAGGATATGGCTGGTGTGACTTTGGTGGAGCCGGTATCTCATACTTCAAGATCACAAAAGGTGGAATACAGCAGTATCCGGTTAAATTCCACTTGAAAAATAGCTTTACCATCAAGGCACAATTCGGTATCCTGCTCCAGGCCTCCTATGTCAGTATCAGTGGAGCCGATCTCTCTACTGCTCCCAATGCCGATCAACGATCCGTGAACACCATCACCAATACCTATGGACACCTCACCCTGGCAGAAACCGGAGCTGCCGGCATCAAGGTCACTCCCGGATTTACCGGCATAAAAATGATAAACGTGAATGTCACCGGAACCAATGTCCCGGACCTCCACGTTGACGGTTCGAACGTCGATATCATCTACCAACAACCCGGATCCCTACCTGACTACCTATGCCGGCAACGGACTCAACAGCAACTGGGGCACGTCACTCACCGGAAAACTCAATTCAGGGTACGGGCTCGGCCTTCTCCAGCAGACCTCTTCACGGCAGTAACCATCACCGGGGATGGAGGGAACGGAGTAAACATGACCGGACCGTTCAGCGGTATTGAACTGAATGGAAAGACCGCCCCCCTCTCGATCAGTGGGAACGGTATTCGTATCAACGGCACCGGAACCGAAAGCGGAACCGGGTCTGACCGGAATGCAGGGATCAGTGCATGGGGAGGCAGCTCGGTTACGATGGCTGCTACCGATTCATCGGTAACCGGACAGGAATACGGGATTTACGGGCAGGGAGGGGCGATCATCAGCGTCACCTGTCCCGGATGCACGATTGATCCCATCTTCAACAGCTCTGTTGCAAAATCCTACCGGATGAGTGCCATGTCTGGCAGAAGTATTATCCGGGGTGGATCTCATGGACTGTTCCTGACCGGGTCAAGCACAACCGGGTACGGGTAAAATCACCATTGCAAATGTCACCGTACAGGGACAGAACGGCTACGGAGTTGACCTCAGTCAGGCCTCCGGGTACAACATTACGATCGCAAATACCAACCTCTCTGGTGTTTACAACCCCTCTGTAGCAAGTATCGGATTCATGCTTACCCAATCCGGGACAAATATCACGGCAACCGGTGTAATCCTTGAATCTACAGAGAAGATCACGGAAAATCTCTCCATTCCGTCAGATGCACAGACCGGTCCATGGCAGGTGGTTGTAGAGCAGAATGGACAAGTGAGCGAAGGAAATGCGACCTTCACCATTGTTAATGATATTACTACCAGAACCGTGGTTCTCAATAATCCTGCGAATAACGTGAAGTAATCACTCTCATGAAAAAAGCCTCAATTTGAGGTTCTTATTTTATGTGTTTCATTATTATCTGATAGCCGGAGGCATATGACTGACTATTTTTTTATATATTTTTATGTTTTCTCATCCTATTAGGCATTTGATTACATTGTAACGTAGATTCATAGTCCCGTAATTATTTAAGATCGGACATATCTGGGCCAGAATCTTCGATTGTATAAACAATTCTTTCAGGGAGAGTTTTCTGATAGTCTGGGGGAATTGATACTCCGTTTGAATAATCCATCAGTGATTGTTCAGACCTGGTGAAACCAATCGGGTATCAGAATAATAGGGCATATTGAGAAGTAAATTCCCAAACGAAGTCACATATTTCTTTTTCTGGATTAATATTCCTGGAAATAATGATGTTCCTCTCTCCCAAAATTGGGCGGTCGAATAGGTATAATTACATTGAGACGAAAGTCTCATCTCTGACTCAAGGTGTCGAGCTCACTCATAGAAGTTCTGTTGCATGTGAACGAACAATTCTGAATATCACCGTTTGGATCGACTGATAAGAGAACAAATCCGGATGTGGGAATTATTATGCAAAAAAACGGCGTAACCAGAAAAAGAAAAGGAATAGTCCTGGTGGAAATTATTCTTGTGATGATTATCATTGGTTGTATGGCCCCTCCAGTATTTGGATATCAGTTTTCGAACGGAATACAAAATACTCTACCACCATTAAATATTTCTAAAATAATATCTGGAGAACCAAGTCACACTGATCTTAGCAAATCAAATCTCACTCCTATAGAACTGAAATTAGGATCAGATCTACGAGATCTTCTCGCAATTCAAAAAACGTCAAAAGATTTAAAAAATGAAAAACCTGCACAATATTTAGAGAATGTAGGATTATACAAATCTGGCAATGTTTCTTTAATTAATGGGATATCGGTTCAGACAAGTCCTGATATTGTTTTAATACGTATTACTATTTCTCCAGGAAATTCAACTCACATTCTCGATCCTTATATATATCAATTAAATAGTAGACGTGAGAGCTCGAGAGCACTGTCAGCTTGGGTGGATGTTTCAAAAATTGGGGAGATTGCAAATATCTCTACAGTAACATCAATTAGGACTGTTACTCCTGCTTCCTATGGAATGGGATCCTACCCAACTCAGGGAAATGGGACGTTACATGTTAAAGAAATATTAGAACTCCCAGAAGGGCCTGCGGGCGATGGAATAAAAATCGGAGTGATCTCAGATGGTATGACCCATTGGTCTGATGCCAACTTATCAAAAGACCTGCCCCTACTAACATGACCATAAAAGAAGAGGGCCATGGTGATGAAGGAACAGCCTTGATGGAGATCATTTATGATCTTGTACCTAATGCGTCCCTTTTTTTTTATGCTGCTCAGGACGAAGATACCATTAATGATGCGATTGATTATTTAGTAAATGATGCTCATTGTAACGTTATCTGCGATGATTTAAAAATATTTCCTGATCCCTCTTTTGAGGATGGAGCTACCAATCAACTGATAGATAATTATTCAAAAAACCATAATACCATATTTATTACAGGTGCTGGAAACCATGCAGATCAACATTATCAGGGCTCATTTATCCCTCAGGTAAATAATACTCTACGACATGATTTTCGTTTCGGAAGTTATCCTCCATTATTAAATAATACCGCTCTGCCGGATCTCTATGCATCCCTGAAACAAGGTGGATCTATCTCAGTCTATCTGCAATGGGATGATCCATGGAATAGTTCAACAAATGATTATGATCTCTTCCTACTCAATTCAACAGATGGAACCGTTATTGCTTCAAGTAAAAATCCTCAAACCGGAGCAATTGACCAACATCCTTATGAAAATATCTTTACCTATACAGCAAACACAGATATAGATGTTAAAGTTGAAGTTGAGAAATCAAACCCCACCGTTCAGGATAAAACACTTGAGATCTGGTTTGAGGTAGGAAATTATCCTTCGATCCAACCTTACAATATTATTCCTAATGACTCTGTCTTCGGCCATGCTGCATCAGATACAATAATCTCTACCGGTGCATCTGATTATAGAAATACCTCTGTAACAGAACCTTTTTCTTCACAGGGCCCTGTTACCATCCGATATCCTACAAATTTGTTGAGAAATAAGACTGATATTACAGGAGTTGATCAGGTGTATGTATCAGGTGCCGGAGGTTTTCCCCAGGTTTTCAGAGGCACCAGTGCTGCTGCCCCACACATCGCCGGAATCGCTGCCCTGTTATGGAGTAAAGACCCCTCCAAATCCGCAGCAGAAATTAAATCTGCCATCCTGAATAACGCTGATCCGAGAGGAGATCACAATATCTTCGGTTCCGGATTGGCAAATGCGTCACGAGCATACTATTCATTATATGTTCCTGGCCCAACTATTTCGAGCATCGCCCCCAACACCGGAACGATAACAAACACGGTCACAATAACCAATCTCTCGGGGACTTATTTTGATCCAAATGCCATTGTTTCTCTCTCAAAAGCCGGACAAGCGACTATTACTGCAACAAATATTTCAGTAGTATCTTCATCTCTCATAACATGTATTTTTGATACTACTGGTGCCCAAACTGGACCCTGGAACGTAACTGTTCAAAACCCTGACGGAAAGATAGGAATGCTCACAAACGGCCTATATGTCTTCACATCTAGTTCTCTCTCCGTCACCGGAATCACTCCCTCCTCCGGTATCTCCACCGGATCGGTCACCATATCCAACCTTTCTGGCGAGAACTTTAACACGAGTGCCACCGTCAACCTCACCCGGGCCGGACAGCCGAACATCACCGCAACCTCGGTTCAGGTTCTCTCTCCAGCAAAGATCACCTGCACCCTTCCCCTCACCGGAAAAGCCGCCGGACAGTGGAATGTTGTCGTTACGAACCCTGATGGCCAGTCCGGAACTCTCGCAAACGGATTTACCGTTACTGCCCCGGGTCCGGGCAACACCCCGTTTGTCATCGATCCTGCAGCCATGAACACGTTCGACGGCCAGTATCTCTCTTCCCGGGGATACGGCTGGTGTGACTTTGGCGGAGCCGGCAACTCGTACTTTAAGATCACAAAAGGCGGAATACAGCAGTATCCGGTTGAATTCCACCTGAAAAATAGCTTTACCACCAAGGCACAGTTCGGTATCCTGCTCCAGGCCTCCTATGTCAGTATCAGTGGAGCCGATCTCTCAACAGCTCCCAATGCCGATCAACGACCCGTGAACACTATCACCAATACCTACGCCCCGCTTACCATGGCAGAAACCGGAGCTGCCGGCATCAAGGTAACTCCCGGATTTACCGGCATAAAACTCGTCAACGTGAATATCACCGGAACCAATGTACCGGCACTCCACGTCGATGGCTCGAATGTCGATATCATTGGAACCAACAACCCGGATCCCTACCTGACTACCTATGCCGGAAACGGACTTAACAGCAACTGGGGCACATCACTTACCGGAAAACTCAATTCAGGGTACGGGCTCGGCCTTCTCCAGCAGACAACCTCCCGGAGCTCGGCAGTAACCATCACCGGGGATGGCGGCAATGGAGTGAATATTACCGGGCCGTTCAGCGGTATTGAACTGAACGGAAAGACCGCAACCCTCTCGATCAGTGGGAACGGTATTCGTATCAACGGCACCGGAACCGAAAGCGG
>CAZUXC010000017.1:0-38901 GCA_964624045.1 uncultured Methanospirillum sp.
ATAGGTCAGAAGGGCTTCAGTAAGTGTCAAATTCTTACTCGATTTCAGGCAGAAGAATCCCTCTCTTCCAGTGATGAACTTTTCTTCAAGAAACTTGACGGCATCATCTTCGGAGAGTTCAATCAGCTTTGCCTGGATGGAGTAGTCCACATTCACAAGAAGATTGTTTATCCTGAATCGTTTTGGAAGAGCCTTATTCTTGTCAATACTGTCTTGGATGGCCCTTGCTTCTTTTATTTCCCGAACGACTTTTCTAGCTCTGGATTCCATTTGCTCTTTCTGCAGTTTTTTGAGAAGTAGAGATAGTTTGTACTGTTCGGCTTCTCTATTTTAATACCGCGAATCCCTGATTCCTCATCAATAATCTGAGGGTTATAGGTTTCATACTCACTGATGATCTTATCATCGCTCTTGTTGAGCTTTTTCCCGATAATGTACTGGAGATTATCTGCCCGGATCATGTGAGTATTAGTGACACTGTTGGATCCTTTATCGAATATTATCAGAGAACCTTCTCTCAACCGGTTCCTTGACTGTCGATATGTTTTCTTGAAGTGGGTCTGATCATTGAGATTGCCAGGTTCGATTGTCATCCCAATTGGGATATTAATCGGGTCGGAAAGTTCTGTAACGCCAACGGTAATCTGTTTTTTATCTGGACGGTGATCACGGCTGTATCCATAATTACCGAGCCGGGCCTCATTACCATGAAGGACAATTGAAGACAAGATGAAAAAGATAGAAAAACTGATTGATGATGTAGGCCGGGCAATTCTCTCTCAAATATGCAATAGGGGCTCAGAATGACTAAAACCAAACTTATAAAATTGAATGAGAATATGGAATATTAGAGAGAAAAGTCAATAAGTTGACTAAATTACAAAACAACATCTGATTTAAACACAATTTCTTTACTGCGTGGATAAGTCTAAAGATAGTGAGAAAGGAATAAAAACTCCTAAATTTAAGTAAATAAATTCAAAGAAACTTTTTCCCAAGTATTTTTTTACTATTATTTTACTACTTTGATCAATATTATAGAAAATTTATCCAATTAATATGAGATAAATTGATTTTATCCGACTCTCGGCAGGTAATAAATTCAAATCAAAATTATTTTGTGAGATGAATTTAAATAATGGAAAACCTATTCTCCATAGGGTTCCAAGGATAGAAAAATAGAGCCTGAATTGTGACTGATTGTAACAACATCTCTTTGATTACTTATAGAGGGATGGTTTTACAGCACTGATAAGAACGATAATACACATGAAATGGTAGTTAATTTCAAATTTGAATGATTTAAAAAATCTTATTTGCAAAAATTTACCTGCCGAGTGTCGGATTTTATTAATAAGGAGAAGTAATAAGATTCTCTATATACTCTAACAAAGATAAAAATCATAATATTGTGATGTTGAAGAGTTTATAAAAAATAAATCATGAGAATAGAAATCTGGCAAAGATCTGATATAGATATCTTTCTATACATATGAGAAAAAATGTGATTATTATTGATGGTTCAGTATAAGTATGCACCTCGGCTTGGAAATGTCAGGATATCTTTAATTCGTGACCTCACGAATCTTTCAAATAATGAGCAATATATTCCATTAATAGGCAATCAAATAAATCTCGATTTAATAGATAATCATAAATTTAGTCAAATCAGTTCAAAAGTATATGACGAATTATCTGACTATTTACATCTGTATAATATTACTGAAGGATATCTAGAATTACGAAAATTAATTTGTGAAAAATACAAAAAACGACATGGAATTAATCTAGATCCTGATAACATTTTAATAACTAATGGCTCTCAAGAGGCATTAGACTTAATTTCCAAAGTATTTATTAGTAAAAATGACTCTGTATTAATAGAAGAGCCAACTTATCCTGGAGCAATACAGTTATTTTCGATATATGAGCCACTTTTTCATACTATTTCTATAGGTGATAATGGTATTGATATACCTACATTTAATTCAATTCTATCTAATAATGATATAAGAATTTTTTATAGTATTCCAACATTTCATAATCCCACAGGTTTTTGTTATTCAGAATATAATCGTGTTCGAATAGCGGAGACTGTTAAAAAATTTGATACAATTATTATAGAGGATGATGTATATGGCGAATTAGGCTTTAATAATGAAAAATATCCATTAATTCAAAAACTTCTTCCTAATCAAACGATTGTTATCGGTTCAATCTCTAAATATCTTTCACCAGGAATAAGATTGGGATGGATAATCTTCCCTCATGAAATGAAAGAAAGTTTTTTGAAGGTTAAACAAGCAACAAATCTTCATACTGACTTTGCAAAACAAATAATTTATTGTAATTATCTTTCAGAGATTGATTATGATCGATTCATCTTTAACGTTCAAAGGAAAAATCGAATACAATGTGAACTCATAATAAAGTTGTTAGATGAGTATATGCCTAATTATGTGATGTTTAAAATTCCGAAAGGTGGCTTATATATTTGGATAAATTTACCTGATTGTGTATCTTCTCAAAAAATCCATAATTTAGCATTACTTAGGAAGGTAATTGTTCTTCCTGGTACTTCATTTTACATTGGGAATGAAGGTCAAAGCAAATTACGAATAACAATATCACATATAAATACAGAAAAATTAAAACAAGGGATAATTATTTTATCGGAATTAATAAAAGAGTTATACGGTTCATCTTAATAAATTAATAAGATACCTAATATGCGTAACAATAATTAAAACATTTAATAAGAATCGTGCTTAATTATTCAAAAATGCTGTTTAAAAACTATCTTAGTAAGATATTTGAAAGATTCAAATTATCTCTAAAATAGTGAATGATTGCATATTATTTTTACTTGTGAATAAATCTCAAACAGCTATTTTAATCGGTCAGAATATAGTAATTTCTCCTACATTCTCCAGTACTCATATACAGAACTCTGTACTCTCTCCTCTAAGAGCCAATAATTTTTCTGTCATCATTTAGGAGGTGAATCAGCATTCCGCACGTCTCTAAAATATGTAATATTGTATTTATATTTCAGTAAAATATCATGGCTGATTATTGAGTAGTTGACCTCAATAAATCTCAAAAATAAATCCCGAACGCTCTCACTTGCGGAGTTTCGAGTAAATACAACCTTTGTCCCGAGAATGCTTAACAAGCTACTAATAAAAACGTTAAAAAACTTTAGATATCAAAAAGGGAAGAGAATGAAGGATAATAAAATGGTCCCCATTATGCTTATTTTCATTACATAATGATGATTCTCTATTTTTCAAATTTCTGTAATATTGACTTCAATAATAGAATTAGATTTGTATTATCCTCTGAAATCATAGACTTACCGACTCTCGGCAGGTAATAAATTTAAATCGAAATTATTTTGTGAGATGAATTTAAATAATGAAAAATCTACTCTCCATAGGGTTCCAAGGATAGAAAAATAGAGCCTGAATTGTGACTGATTGTAACAACATCTCTTTGATTACTTATAGAGGGATGGTTTTACAGCACTGATAAGAACGATAATACAGATGAAATGGTAGTAAATTTCAAATTTGAATGATTTAAAAAATCTTATTAGCAAAAATTTACCTGCCGAGTGTCGGGACTTAATATCTGTCTCCGAAAATTAAGGATACAATGGAGTTATGGAGCAATTGATAACTTATAATTCATCAGTATATTGCTACGAATGTGAAATCTCCAATACGTTCTTTTGTCAAATTTTGATATCCTTATTTGAAATAGTGAGTGATAAGATACAAGGTGCGGGATAGGTAAAATATATTAAATAAAAAATGCATCATATCCGTCTCATTTTTTTAAAAAAATTGGTAAACTCAATTCTTTTCCGATTCGTGGAAGCAATATTTCCTGATTTATAAGCAATGAGTGATTCACTTAACTTTACTTTATTTAATACATCATTATTTATCAAATACTCAAAAATTTTTACCATATCGAATATTTCCCATTCATTCAGTGTCATAATTACTTCATGAATCGCTGGGGGTTCAATTGAATCTAAATTATAGTAATTCCTCTTTTTATCATAGTACAAATCTTTAATCACTATTTTATTATTGATAATTATAAATCCAAAGCCTATTTTTCTTCTTTTATTATCATCTAATAAATGCAATTTCGATCTATCAATAAAAAAACCTTCCAAATTTGTCTGGTTAAAATTTTCATAAAAATGCTTCTCGAGGAATGGCATTTTACTTTTTGCCTTTAAATTAGGAATGTCAGTGATAAAAATTCGTTGAATAATGGCTCCTCTTTCTGCAGCTTTTAATTGCTCTTCTAAATATTCATCCCAATGTTCGCTAATAGTTCCTTTTTGATGATCAGATAATAAAAATGAGACTGCTATTAATTTATCACCTTTTTCTAATTTTTTTATTTCAGGTACTGATATATCGAAACCATTAACCGCTGGAATCTTTTGCGTTACTCCCGAGTCCAAAATACTAAGATCAAATGTTGCTTTCTTGATTATTTCTTTCACAAATGGAGAATAATTTTGGTTAATAGAACAGATTAATTGCATTAAATCTTTCAGATCTTGATTTTTTACTTTTTTCTGAAATCCAATTATCTGTTCGAGTTCTTCGATTTTTGAAAAATATACTTTCGTTGTTTGAATAGCCTCATATTTCATTGTAAATCTATCGAATACAAAAACTAACCATAATATTCCTAAAAAAATCGAAACATCTGGTTTTATTGAAGAAATTATAATTGAGACGATTAATCCTAATATCCCTTCAAAGATGACAATAGCATATTCCCTTATTTTTTCAATAAACATACAATTAATTTAAAAATTATAGAATATATAAATATTATATTTATTCTTTTTTAATGAGCTAGTCCTGTGAGATGATCCACACTGGACATGATAGTTGAATAAAATACTCGACATCTGCCGAAATCCAACAAAAGACCCTCACCCCTTATGCTTCTTATCGATAAATTGCAATGAAGGAGGTGAAATTTTTACTATTTATCTCAGAAATCTTGAAAACATCGATAGCAGACGCTACCTCACCATTCCGTTAATAAAATCATTTAGAAATAGACTGCCATTTCTTGAATATCCGGATCATTCCTCATGAGATTGGCAATCAATAAGATCTGATATGCAACAAGATTGGCACACATGTAGAATTCTCTGGATCTCTGCTGAAGCCATTTCACATTGAAAGTAAACATCCGCTTCATATGTGAGTGTGTCCTCTCACAATCACTTCGTGATTTATATGCTGATTTGAAATAAGGGTTCAATAAATTCATATTTCTCAAGTATTTGCCCACTTGAATCTCCCGGCCATTATCATAGAGAAAGTGTAGTTTGGTAGTCATCCCCGCTTGAATATCACCTCCTTTTTTCCACAGTTTGTTAACCCAGGGGTCAATTTTCCTCTCTGTCCCTTCGTATTGAATCACTGCATCTGCACTATGATCGATAAGAGGGTGGACCTTCAAAATCTTCCATATTGCAGCATGATTTTGGTAGGAATCGTATCCCGCATCTAATTTTACCGCCTTCAAATCGGGATGCATCAATGCAACTTTTTCAGAGAGAGGAATTGTGTATCCGCCATCATATGCATTTCCATCTGAAAGAAATCCATATAAGGGAAAACCTTCAAGGTGGAATATATGCATTTTATACATTCTGCACTCATAATGTGGATTGAATCGGGCATATTTATCATATCTTGACGTTTCAATGGAGTTGAATCAATCATACCATTCGCATTGCGAATATTTTTGTATGCGATGGTTCCGTTTAAATGCATAATTTGCTTCAAACCTTCCAGGCCAAGGCGTTTGTAGGCAAAATCATGAACGGTGCTCGCGACAGGAATGAGAAATCTACCTGATTCTATCTCTTTTAATCCAAGGTAGAGGCAATCATCCTTTGTTAAAAAATTTACCCGGCGGCGATAAGAGTGCTTTCGGAATAATTTCACGATCAGAAGTTTGAATAGAACCAGGGGGGAGTACTCCCAACTTCTGCCATCCGTATAACCGAGATGTTGATGCAATTTTGATTCTATTTCTGAAAAATTCATTCGAGACAGCAATTCACTAACGGGGATAAATGTGTCAACAGTTAGGAAAAAATACTGCCCGTTACTGATTTCTTCAACCGAGACCATATCTCCCGGCTTTAAACCTTAAAAAGGTACCGATTTGCTAAGAAGGAAGACAATTGTCGATTTAAACTGGAGGCCACGAAAAATGAAAATTTAATTAAGTTTATATAGAGTCACCCTTCATTGGACAACCTCAGTTATTCTCCTGTCACAGATCATACGGGTGTCTGATGATTCATGAGTGAAATGAGTATGTTATTGGGAAAAAATTGAATTCGTATTTTTTTCATGCGATTTTCTTCGGCCAAGAATACACCCTTCTCCCCGACAACCCCCGACAGGTCTCCGGGGATTCCCAAGACCTCCCATACACCTGGCCATAACTGAGGCTCCTCGTGGCAGGGCACTTGACACAAATATAACCCGGTCATATGGGTTCGAATAGAGATTCCTATCGACAATTCCTTCCAGAACATATTCAGGTTTTCTTCCTGACATGATTGCCCTGCCGGAAAACCCAATTGCGGAATTATGGTGGATCAATCCTTCTTTTGATGCCACATCAATCAACCGGAGTGCAAGCTGAGCACAGACCCGATCAATAACTTCGGTGAAAATTTTCAGTCCATGGGTATCGAAAACGTCCTTTCCAATTCGTGTTATTTCATGATAATGAGAGAAATCTTCACCGCAGTCCACTCCTATGATCGCAATATTCTCATTATTTGCAATTTTTGGATCTATCGGTACCTGACCGAATTTACTTCGGTGATGGGGGACTGTGTCAATGTGAATGAACTTATGAATCTCATCAGAGTATTTCTTCGTAGTTGCTGATTCTTTCTTTGAAAAAAATCCGGATTTTACTTCATCACCAAGCATTTCCATCGCCGAACCATACTTGGCATCAACTTTTCCGGTTCCTTTCACAAGAGCATCAGCAATCGCCCCTCCGAGTCCGATAAAACATCCGATAGTTCGTGCATAGGGATTTTTTCTATCATGTGGAACACATTCAGTAATCCGACCATCAAGTATCGTACCAATATCTAATGAAATACAGGGATTTCTAAAATCAACAGGACTATCAATAGCCCCTTGTTTGATTCCTGCTAATGAGAGATCTCCTTCCATGTCATTCGCGATCAAATCATCACCAGAAAGTCCGGTCGCTGGAATGACTCCGGCAATCATTCCGTTAAAACGAACCTTATCAAGAAGACTAAATTTTCTGTCATCTTCCGGGAGAGAATTTTTCGTAAAAACCGGTCGCATTTTTGACATGGGTATACCGGCATTAATACATCCTTTCGTTATTGATCCAAGAAAACTGTTAATGTGATCGGTAGATTTCCATTCGCTCACTATTCCGGTGGAGTGAACTGCAAAATCGAGTTCTTTATGAAGATCCAGCTTGGATTCCTGTATCGTCTTATATACAATATCCTTCACCAGTATTTCGGTAGCCTTTTGTGAAATTTCTATACCGTCGAGTGTCGTTGCAATAATGTCATCATCGTATGTATCTGCAGCGATATCTTTCATGAGCTGAACATTTCTATTCACGAGATAGGTAATTCCCGTCTCAAGATTTGTGCCCGTAATGATACAATCGGTTGTGGTATTTCCTACATCGATTGAGAGAACGATATGATACGTTTTTTCTTTGTATTCAGGTATGGAAGTCCCTCCAGGCCTTATGATCATGGGAACCGGGATATCATGAACAATACATGGAGATTTGGATTTCGACAGCCTGAATACCATACATTCATATCAGAGGGTTGTGATATTAACCTGACGTAATTATATTTTCTATAATGATAATTAAATAAAATTTATAATTTATTTAATTTATGGGCGCTAAACGGAATTTAGAATCGAAAATCAACATAATAATGTTCAAAGAACATCTCAATTCAAAACAAAAATTGAATCGCTAGTGGCTGCCGTCTTTTAATTTTTATAATCATTTCACAGAAGAATTACTCTCAAATTTACATGGCAAAGTGAATTAGGGGTATAAATAATGGAAAAATCTATCTTTGGGAAATGAACTCTTTCTGAATTTAGATCGATCAATTCTTGAATTATAACTAGGAAATAATAGTTATGGATAGTACTTTGCCAAGGGTAATTTTTTGTTTTTGTATCCTGGTGTCCTTTGTAGGATTAGTATCAGCTGATCAACAGCCATTTCATCGTTTATATGTTCAGGGAGGAGAAAATTCTGTAACCGGTGGAGTAGACGATAACCTGTCCTTCATGATCAAGGATGTTGTTCCATACATAAACTATGAGAAAAATGGCAAAAACACACTGGTTCCAGTCACACTCCTTTCTAATAGCAGTTTGCCTGCAACGGCGGCTCTAGTGATGGCTGATGGCAATAATGAATCTGTTTCGATTGTAACGATTTCCCATATCGCCTTAACTCAAGAAAACACAACTCTGACTCTTCAGATATCACCTGAGAAATTTTATGAAGGAGAGGGATTAAGTTCGTTTAATTCCAGTAAAGAGGATATTCAAAATCTGATTGATAAAAAATTCAGTAATATCGGAATATATATCGAAAAAATAGAGAAAACAAAAGATAATGGATCAATTACTGACTGTGATGCTTTTTGTAAATATAAAACCAAATCTAATCCTTATTGCGTAATATATTGCGAGGATACCCGAAGCCTTCCTGAACAGTGTTGAGGCTCCTCCCATACATTGCGCAGGTTTTCCGGTTCTGCTACCCTTCCACCGAGATGAGAACCTTAATCTTCATCTCATCTAATGCCTGTTATCTCATATTTTTCATAATTATTTCACAGAAGAATTACTCTCAAATTTACGTGACAAGGGGCACTAGTGCATCGATTCCTAATGAATCGCACGATACCAAAATAACTCGTGAAGGATTCATGTCCCCTTTATATGAACACTTGAATCCAACTGGAGATTGATTGATACTATCAATATAATCAGATATTCGTTCGTTAATCTCTCCTTTAGATTTTACTTGAATCCCTCGTAAAACAGAGCAAGATGTTTTGTTGTTTCCATAATCTCAATTGTATCAAATCTTTAGTTTCCTCAACTCGGTAATTGTTCTCCATATCATGCTATTTATTCCCGGCTTTCATGGTTATTGATCGAATAGTAAGATTCCCAGACCCCTATCCTTCAATGATGATGGAATTAACTCGTTCAGTCCCGAAAATATCATTTGTAATAGGGAGATATCATGAAAAAATCTGAAGTCCGCCCAATGTTTCTCAGAAATTGCTCCTCACTATCTGATATCCTCAATTTGGGTATTTGGATCCGCTACCCGTGAAGATTTCTCTGAAGAAGGTGATATCGATCTGGTTGTTGAATTCAAACATGAAGCTAAAACAACTCTGCTTACTCTGGCCTTATTACAGACGGACCTTGAAAAGGACTTTGGAAGAAAAGTGGATCTCATAACCCGGAAAGCGATTGATGACTTTATGAACCCCCATCTGAAACAAGAGGTCCTTTCCACTATAGTGAGGATATATGGACCGTGATCTCTCTCTTATTGCAGTATGGAATATCCGGCTTATGTGTTTTGATACTATTTCTTTCTTGGTGAACGGAGTAGGGATGACATATATACAGTAAAACAACTCCAATTTGCTCTTATCTGCTGCCTGGTAGTACTCGGTGAATCTGCCAAACTGATATCATCAGATACCAAAGAGAGATATCCGGAAATCCTCTGGTGTGAATATGCCAAAGGCGGGATTTTCTGATCTATTCAGATACAAAAAAATATTGATGTCATCTGGCATTCGGTAACGTTTGTTTTCCCCGAATTATTCCGGATTTTTGAAAAGAACACCTCTGAATACGATGGGTAATGGTATGGATAGATGAGAGTATGATTCCTATTATATCTCCATTTTTTTGTATCTCTTCTCCTATCTTACTCAAATCCTACATATCCTGGTTCTTATGCTCTTCTGGTCAAAACTCCAACCCCGAGTAGAAAATTAGGCTATGAGAACCATATTTTTTGGATCTTACTCCGGATAGAATAAGGAATAGGGTTTATTCAGAATGGAGGTGAATCATACCTTATGAAACTCACTCTGATGACCGGAACATTTCTGATTGGATGTCTGGTAATGGTTGCAATTACTACCGCAGACACAAATACTACGGATAATACGTTGAACGGAATCTGGACGGATGCAAATTATACCTTTACCATTGTTCAGGAAGGTTCTGACATTACGTTAACCGGGATTCCATTCGATGAAGGGTTGGATTTTCCCGTAAAACTTACCGGGATACTATCAGACAATAACACCCGCCTGATTACGCAGAAAAATATGACTGGTACCATGGAAATACAGATATCTGAAGATCAGAGGGCACTGTCAGGAATTCAGACATTTGATCCGGTTATCCCTTCTGAAACACCGTTTACCATCAGCTACAATTCCACCCGGAACGGGAGCGAGGTACAGATGAATGCGGTCTGGTCTGGAGACTGGATGGTGGATAATATGGTTATGACTCTCTTTCAGACGGGAAAAGAAATATCTGGATTTTTTAACATGATAGAGGAACCAGAATCGAAAGTATATGTAAAAGGATTTGTTTCTGATGATGAAAGAAATATCTCACTTAACTGGAGTTTCGCGGAATATGTGAACTTTACCTTGTCAGATGATGGTATCCATCTCATTGATGAAGCATGTAGGAATGATGAGATAAAAGAGGGTTACCTCTGTTTGAATCTTCAGAAACAGGATAAAGCGTAAGTTCTGGTATCCCTTTTTTTGAATATGGAAGGAGAAATTATTGATACTGGTGTGCGATACATCCGATCGATTTTAGACTCTGAACTTTCTCTCATATCCTGGTAGGAAACCCACATGAACCGCTTCGCGGTTCACACCTGAAACCATGAAAATCTCATCGGTTGATCGGGTACTGTGGGTAGCAAGACTGTCGAATTTCTGAAACGTAGATCTCGTTTAGGAACAGGTAAGTTAATCAAACCTATTCAATCCTTAGTAAATTACACACTATTTTTTCAGCATTCCCTTCAGCTCACCCAGATTCCTGAGTATCTCTTTCTCTATTGCTTCTATCTCCTCAATGATCTTCTCCGGAGGATCGTACTCTACCTGTTCATACTCGATCTCTTTATACCGGGATATCGAGAGATCATAATTATTGGCAATGATCTCATCTGCCGGGACGAAGAAACATTTCCCTTTCCGATCGATGGGATTCTCAGTCTTCCGGTTCTTAAACCGCTCAATGATATCAGGAATATCTCCTTTCCCGTCGATCCGGTTCCGTTTGTCATCAAGTGAGTACCCATCTGACTCCATATTGTAGAACCAGACCCGGTCAGTATTCCCTCCTTTCACAAAGGTCAGAACTGCGGTTGAGACCCCTGCATAGGGTTTGAACACACCGGAAGGCATCGAGACAATTCCTTCAAGCTGACAGGTATCAAGCAGGATCTTTCTGAGGTTCTTATGGGCATTGGATGATCCAAACAGAACACCATCCGGGACAATGACACTGCATCTCCCTCCGGTGACGAGCAGTGTAATCATCCGTTCAACAAAGAGAAGTTCTGTCTTGGTAGTGGTAAGGGTGAGACTGTCATTGATATCGCTCTTATCAATACTTCCTTTAAATGGAGGATTTGCCAGGATGACCGTGTAATTCTCCTCTTCGGTAAACCGTTTTGAAAGGGTGTCCTGGTTATGTATCTCTGGTGACTGGATGCCATGTAGCATCATATTCATGACTGCAATCCGGGTCATGGTTGAGTCAAAATCAAATCCGTAAAAGGTTCCTGACCCTAATTTTTTCCAATGAGCGGGATCGGTTATATGGTCACCGATGAGGTTGTGATATTCCCCGTCTTCGTCGATGGTGAGCGTTTCAGGGCTGGTATATCGCTGGATGATATGCTCATACGCATTTACCAGGAACCCGGCAGTACCACAGGCAGGGTCACAGATTCGGTCGTTGATGTCAGGATCTATGAGTCCGACCATCATTCTGATAATATGGCGGGGAGTTCTAAACTGCCCGTTCTTCCCGGCAGATGAGAGCTGGGAGAGGAGATATTCATAGATATCACCCTGGGTATCCCGGTTTCGTGCGGTGATATTTATTCTATCAAAGATCGAGACCGCTTCCTGGAGGAGTGAGGGTTTTGTTATGATGAAGACGGCATCCTTCATCTGCTCTGAGAATCTGCTCTTCTCTCCCGGTGAGATGGTTTTGATAAAGGGGAAGACCACATCCCTGACATGAGGGAGCATCTCTTCGGCAGAATAATTTTTCCAATGTGACCACCTGCAATTATCATGTCCGGTAAAGACCGAGGTGTGGGGGATATTTCTTGCTGAAGCCCTCCGTTCCTCAACGATCTCCATATCCTCAAGCCGTTTCATGAAGATGAGATAGGACATCTGTTCGATAGACTGGAGGGGATTTGACATCCCACCTGACCAGAAGCGGTCCCAGAGGGTGTCAATGTCTGATTTAAGTTCAGGGGCTAGTCTCATGATATGGCCTGATAGAAATGTCCGAATATGTCCGAATATGTCCGAATACTTGGTTTAGATTTTCCTGGCATTTTTCGTTTCGATGCAAAATTTATGAGATATTCACTGATAATTTTGTAGTGATCGGTTTGAATCAGGACACGGTAAATGTCCCAAAGGAATCAGACCTGGTATAGAAAACTCCTCGTGTTTTCCCAGATTTTTGTATGACTCGCAGTGATACGAGTTCAGACAAATCACGTTGAGCGGTTTTCTGAGTGCATCCAAACATTCCTGCATATTCGGTCGTTGTAATACGGACATTATTGCGAAGGTACTCAAGTATTTGCTTTTGCCTGTCATTGATTCGATCTTCATATCTCTCATCACTGAGAGTAGTCGAGCTTCTGAAGGTTACCGTGAATGTCTGGTCAGATTCAGAAAACTCCGGGTCAGGGAGGTTATCACTTCGGCAGGATTCAATCATGTGATTCGTGCCGGATCCCCATTGCTCGATATATCCGGAAAGGAACAAGACCTGGGCGATGAGGACATTTCTGGGGAGAGAGAGATGTTCGGTTTTAAGTGATTCTATCGGTAATTCAGGAGGAAGCGAGCCAGGATTTAATATTTTCATGGTGCTGGTAAAGATTCTGACCTGAGCATTTCCAGAAGATCGATAATCACGATGACAGAGTGCATTGATTACTGCTTCACGGAGAGCATCAGGAGGATACTCCCAGTGTTCTTCTCTTCGCGTTTTCCCTGCTGGAACATGGGCTGACCTGCGGATGCCTGAGAGAATAAACCCCATTGTGTCTTCGATCTGGTGGAGCAGGTCACCTCGTATTACTTTCATATTGATGAACGGGCTGGTAACATCTCCTCCGCTGAAGTGTCCACATCTCACTTCTGACTGAAGAATAAAATCCTGCGGTTCTTTTCCAAAGAGCAGAATTGCTGCGTTCGTCGGATGGTTATTATTCAGGAGATGCAATTTTTCCAGTACGGTTGCTGCCGGAGTATTCTTCTCCACTCCAAGCCGCCGTTCATCCTGTACTTTCGTGAGAAATTCTGTTATAAGGTTGGGATTAATGTCATCCAGAGTGGCATCCGGGCAAATTTCACTTTCCCAGGGAGGCTGACCAGTAGTAAGAATGATTCGCTTCAGTTCATCAGGAGGGATAACCCTGTTCTCAGTTCCGACTCTGATGTATGCCATCCCGTCAAGGAAATAGGGTTTATTGGCACCTTCCGGTACGGTCACAGTTACCAGGTGAACACCAGAATCATCGATGACCCTGATATCAGGGGAGATTTCGGGTTTGATCCGGGATGTTATCTGTTGTGAGAGTTTTCGAAGTCCGTGATCTGATGGAGTAATGCCGATCGGCTCACCAGTGTCTGAACGGCCAAAGGTGATAATCCCTCCGTGGTGGTTGAGAAATCCACAGAATGATTTCAGGGATGGCTCTATCTGGGAGAATGATCGTTTAAATTCCTGTGTATCAGACTCCTGGAAGGTCATGCAACAAGTTCACCAGAGAAGGCTTTGGCCATAAGGGTGTTATACAATGACTCCTCACGAATTTTTGTATGCATCTGTAATTGATACGAAGATTCAATTTTACTAGCGATTTTTTCAAATGTTCGTTGTTTTTGTTCAGGTGGATGAATGAGTGGAATTGAAGCAAATATATTTTTACTTATCATTCCTTTCATGGAATTTGTAGAGAACGTTTGAATTCCCTTTTTTGAAAATATTATAAGGTAATAAAGAAACATTGGCGATACACTCTTAAATGGTATAATTGCATTTATCTGCTGATTAAATGCGACAGCCCGATCTGTAATTGCTGCATTACCTATACAAGACGGACTCCCTGCTATGCATGTTACCAGTATTGAATTCTTTGGAGCAATCCTTCCAATAGACATTCCTTTTTTTGACAATTTCTCTTCACTCTGGGTAACGTAAGTATATGGAGTATTGAGATTATCTGATTTTATCCAGTCAATATATTCCCCATAATTATCTTTGTCATCTCTTGGTGGTGTGTTACCCGTAAGAATTGCCCCAAACTGATCTATACGAGTTTTTTCCCACCCCATCGGATTCGTCACCGGATCCCCGAACATCTTCAGGAACACACTCTGGAGCAGCCGCTGCGTGAGGACATCCGACTCTTCCCGAAGCCGCCTGATGGTCTCGGCCTTCTCGAGGATGGCAACGATCTGCCGCTGGGTTTTGAGAGGGGGGAGAGGTATT
Source organism: uncultured Methanospirillum sp. (assembly GCA_964624045.1). Classification (GTDB taxonomy): domain Archaea; phylum Halobacteriota; class Methanomicrobia; order Methanomicrobiales; family Methanospirillaceae; genus Methanospirillum. The sequence goes on from CAZUXC010000017.1 coordinate 14,937, forward strand.
ACTATTGACTCAATCGTCTCTTTATTGATTGCTTTAAATGTAGAACCTGTTCCTTTTGATTCTAACAGTTCTTTGATACTTTTAAGGTAATAGAAAAGGTACCGATTATTTTCTGATTCTGATAATATGGCAGCTAATCCTCTTCCAATACAATATTCTCGGTCTGCAATATTAACATCACCAACCGGTGCCCGTACTGATATCAGTATACTTCCGGGATATGCATATTTGGTGGGGGCTGTAGTATATTTATCAACCGAAACTGGAGAAATATCTCCAAATTCTGTTTTTCCTTGAAGAAATAATATCCCTTCTCCTTCCTGATTATACGAGTCTCCCGGGGGGGATTGGCCCATTCTGATATCAGATATATCTTTCAGTTTAACTGATACCCATCCTTCCGGCAGTTCCTTATCCATCCGTCACACCCCAACCTCAAGCCCTTCACATATCCCAATTAACCCCTCAAGTTCCTCTTCTGAAAACATCGGAACCGGAGCATGTAACCCAAGATTAGTAAACGGGGCCTCGAAGAGATCTCCCCTCTCGATATGTCGTTTCTTCATGAAATTAATTTTAAGCATCCTGATAAACGCGATCTGATCCGCAGTATATTGTTCCTGATGCTCCTGAATATACATATCAAACCGGGTTTCGATTCGAATCCGGTCCTGATTCAGCACGGTCCTTATCAGATCTCCTACCCGGCCTTTGAATGAGATATGAACAGGAATGCCAGCTGCATCAAGGGCGGCCTCTATCTGCCTGATATCCCCATCAGAAACCTCCTCTCCCCTTTCTATCTTCCCAATAGCCGGAACGGAACCAGCAAGAGCGATGATCTTCCCAAGGACATTCTCAAGATAATGCACCTCATAGGGTATTTCAGGTTCAGAAATGGTCATCTGTTTCCATTTCTCAACCGTATCACCCATATGAATGACAATCGGCTCAAAAGAATCATCCTTCTGCATATATCGCATCAGGGGAGCAAGCCGGTGCCCCATTTCTCTGACCTCATCATACTCAGGACAGACCCAGAACGAAGGAGAGAGTACCCGCTTAATCAGGATCTCCTCCGCTTTCACCGCATCGATAGTCAACGGGAGACGGGCTACCATCTCCCCGATTTCAGGTTTCAGCCGGTCAATCTCGGTATCGTTGCATTTCAGAACTGCATACGCAAGACGCTCATATTTCAGGGTGAACGATGATATCTGAAGATTCACGCCGGTGGCAAACCGCATTAGGGGCATCATCTCCTTCTTGAGATATGCGATTGGGTCAACCCCGACATTATCCCAGATCCACCTGGAGAGTACCTTCTCAATCTGCTCCTTTGTAGCCCTGACTGTCACCGAATCATGAGGAAGTGCCGTGATATCTGCCTCAATCAATTCCCGGATCAGGTCTTTTCGTACCTCATCTTTCTTTCTGATATGAGATTCGAGTTGTTGAACCCTGACGAGGAAGATCCTCCCGGTCATAGGGGTGGACGGGCCTGCTTCAACCCCATCAGGTTTCATATTGAAGTATTCAAAATTGTTCCAGAAATCAAAGATAGAAAAGAACTTCTTTCCCCCATCAGGCAACCAATGTCGATGTTTACAGGCATCTTCTGACCGTGTTCCTCGGCCGATCATCTGCCAGAATTTGATCTTTGAAAAGACCGGCTTCGCAAAGACCAGATTGCAGACCTCAGGAACATCAATCCCCGTATCAAGCATATCAACCGAGATGGCTATCCGGGGCATTGACTGATCAGAGAATTGTTTGATCAGGGTATCAGAACGTTGATCTTCAGAAACAATAACCTTGGCAAGGTGTCCCTTATATTCCGGATAGAGTTTCTCAAACGCCTCATGGATTCGGAATGCATGATTCTTCGTGATTGCAAAGAAGATGGACTTTGCCGGCAGAGTCCCGGTAGCATCCATCTGGCAATTGTCCATAAACTCTCTGACAATCGCGATACTCGTCCCAAGAACGGCCACCTTCTTCTCAAGGTCAGACCCTTCAAAATTGATCTCATCAGGATCAATACCCTTTGCGATCAACCGGTCCCGCTCTCCTTCAGAGAGATCTTTCGGCTTCACCCCTTCGATCTGAAAATGGGTCTGGGCCGAGATGACACTCTGCCTGAAATCAACAAGAACTTCATCCCGTACCGCATCAGCATATTCATACAGGGCGGTCGGGGTATCATCATGACAGTCAAAAAATTGGAACGTATCCCGATCTACCAGTTCTGACGGGGTTGCAGTTAGCCCAATCTGAATCCCGTCAAAGTACGTAAACAGATCCCCCCACTTATTATAGATAGAACGGTGGGCTTCATCAAAAAAAATAAGATCAAACTCACCGGGAGACATCAGGAATCGTCCTCGCTCATCCCGGTTCTGATACTTTTCAATGAACGTCTGGAGCGTTGACACATAGAGGCGGGCATCCGGGTTGTATCCGGTCCCTTTGATCGTATATCGTGCCTCCTCCGGGAAGTTCGCTTTATACCCCTTATCCATCGCCTGGTCCCGAAGGGCCTTCCGATCGGCAAGAAACAAAACCCGCTGCACCAGGTGCATCTTCATCAGGAGATCAACAATACCCATCGCCACCCGGGTCTTCCCCGTCCCGGTAGCCATCACAATCAGAGCTTTTCGATGCCCCTTGAGCAGGTGCTCAACCACTCGCTTGACATTCTCGATATTTCTCGGCCGGTCCACAATGTCTGTATTCACAATGACCGGTGCCTCAAGCATCAGATGCTCATTCTGAAATCGGAGCCGCTCGAGATCACGGCGTGAATAGAACCCTGAAACATCCCTGACTCCTGCCCGGCATTGGTCCCAGAATTTTATCTTCTCGCCGTTGGTGAGGAAAATAAATACATGGCGTCCGGTTTGAGAGCGGATATCTTCAGCATATTCTTCTGCCTGTTTCTGTCCAACTAACGCATTCTTACTGGTCCGTTTTGCTTCTACAACGGCGAGCGGAGCTCCGGCAGAATCAAGAAGAATGTAATCAGCATACTTGCTTTCTTCTTTGTTTTTGAGCGTATCTGAAACCGTCCGATAATCTTTCAGGAGAAAACCAGATTGTTTTGTGTCTATTTCTATCCGTACCAATGACCGATCAGAAACATCCCACCCTTGTTCAAAGAGCAGGGGGTCTATCTTTTCCTTTCGGGTGAGATATTCTGACCTTTCAGACATTCTTAAAGAATATCTGTCTTGCACCAGCATATAAGTATCATATCTGATTCAAGAGACATGCGGATTTATTTATCATTTCATATGAAATTTATACCCAAATAGGATTAGAGTCTCTACTCTGAATCCTCCTTCGTACATGGTCATGATTAAGGCCCGGTCACGGGAGGTATGACATGCTGTAACGAGTGCCTGAATCTCGTCCCCGTTGAGGAGGTCGGATGCTTTCCTGGTTGGGAGTATTTTGGGTGCCTTGATGACTCGGATCTTCTTTTCCGGGATGATTATCTCCTCTTTGTCTATGAGCCAGATGGTAAATTGTTTGAGAATGGCAATGAAATCTATCTTGGTATTGCGGGAGAACGGGGTTCCTCGTGATGATACTCCGTTCTGGATCCGGTCCACCCCCCGGTATATGGCCGTGATGGTCATCTCACGAAATTGGGGGAGAAACCGGCGGAGGGTGACGAGCACTGATACGATTTTTAGTGAGCGTTTTGTGCTGATATAGGCGGTTATCCGTCTCTCGGCAACAAGGCAGAGATGAGATCGGCATCAGCGGGAGTTATCCGGCCTTCTTCTATTGCTCGGGATAAGGATCGGTCCTGGTAATCAGCCTTTACCCCATTGAAACGATCATTGTCCGTCAGGTATGTAGTGGCGGGCATACTTCCCGGATTTGATCAGGGTATTTAAAAAAGTTGGCAACGAAACGAACCCGCTGTTATAATGTAGAGAAAGAAATTAGGCGTCTTTAGACGACGGAGGTTGCCGGTAGGAATCCAGATGGGCCCATTCTATGGTAGTAATTATTTGAATACATGAATATTTCTATCCATTCATATCATGGTATCGTTAATCTTCGGATACTCTTTCGATGCAAAAAGACAATTTTATGTTCCCCGACTCCAATAGAAAGAGGATGAGTATTTTCAGGTTCTTTCTGATTATTTGTTTTTTTTGTGTTGTCATATCCCTGTCTGGCCCTGGGATGAGTGAAGAAACGCCGGTCATGATCACGGTGGTATCAGGGGGTGAATCAACTATCGATCTACAAGAGCCCGGGAAATATCTGGTTCAAATTCAGAATGTAACTCCGAATGCGACAGTATTCTCTCAAAACAGATCTGTCCAGGTTCCATTGTCATATGCATTTCCTTCAAATTTCAGCACGGCAGTCATGAATAGTACGGATACGAATGGGGAAGAAAAAACATTTCTGTTCCGGGCGAACAATATCCGGTTTATTGAAGAGAATCAGAGTCTTGAATTTGATATAATTCCGTTGAATTTTTCCGAAAGCAGTCTTCTTGTACCGGATCAAACCACTATCCATGGAATAATACCCGGATTATATTCGCAGGCAAATGTATCCTTTGAATTTGTTATTTTGGCAGCTGAAAATACTCCGTTATACCCCTGTTGCACTTTTGATCAGATTGATAATTACAAATGTGTCCCGATGCGCCCGATGTGTGGGTATTAATCACCTGATTTCAGTTTTTTGCCCGACCTTGACAAAAAAATTCGAAACACAAAAATTTTACTCAAAATGGGTAGGGCAGGAGTCATACAGACAGGTATTTGGAGAAAAATATCGCTGTACCAGCCTACCACAGATTACATATAATTCAAAAATAAAATGACATATGGAAATTCACCCCATTTTTAAGATTTTTGAATCATTTCCCCGGCAGGGAGCGGGAGATGATGAGCATACAAAAAAAGCATTTTCACTCATTGCAAAACCACCGGAAGGTGGCTATGATATCCTTGATGTTGGTTGTGGAAATGGTGCACAGACGATGGCCCTTGCCCGCCTATGCCCTTCCTGCAGGATAACAGCCACCGATATCCACCAGCCTTTCCTTGATGCGTTAGAGGAAAAAATTATCGCCGGTGATTTTTCCAAGCGTGTCAAAACGCTCTGTGCATCTATGGATGATCTTCCCTTTGAAGAAGAGTCTTTCGACATCATATGGGCTGAAGGATGTTCATCTATCATAGGTATCGAAAATGCGGTTAGGTACTGGAAAAAGTTCCTGAAACAGGGGGGATACATCATGATATCGGATATATTCTGGTTTACGGAGACCCCCTCTGATGAGGCACGGGTATTTTTTGGTGAAAACCATCCCGCAATGATGATAGAAGAGAAGGGATTTGAGATCATCCAAAAAGCTGGTCTTGAGCTGGTTGGATCCTTCAGGCTCCCTACACAAGTATGGGAAGATAGTTTCTATGGGAGAATGAGGGAGAAGTTTGGAGAACTCGAAGAACTCTATGGCGATGATGAGGGTGCTCTGGTGATTATTGAGGGATTAAAAAAGCAGACCCAAATTTTTGAGAAATATTCAGAAGAGTTTGGGAATACCTATTATGTAATGAAAAAATCATCGTAAATATATATTTTCCCGAATATTGACTATTATGAAATTTTCCGGAATCTGGATCATTCTGCTGTTCGTTCTCATCGGGATCCCGTTGAGCATCGCCGAGAATTCACTAAATCAGACTGATACCACATTACCGGAATCACCCTCGGTAACCTCCGATGACCTCATGGAATCCCTGGCACGGATTGATGTACAGGATACAATTTCCGGTATCCCCCTTCCCATCTATGCTCATCTCCTCAGTTCCAATGGTTCTGAATATGTCCTGGTAAAGGCAACCCCGGTAAGTCTCCAGGAATCAGGTCTTCCCCATACCATCCTTGATCCTGATACCCGGAATGCTACCTATGCGATCGCATCCTGGAAGAAAACCAGGGGCGGGGATATCAGTGATGTTGCAACAATTCTCTATGATGATGGAGATCATCTTATCCTCAAAACCGAAAGAGCAGCAACCCGTTCTCTGCTCAATGCAGGGTATCAGGTAAACTGGCTGGGTACTATCCCCCGGACTTTCAGGGAAACTCAGGTTTCTGCACTTCAGGAACCCCCAGCCGGGTATGATTCACGCATCGCAGATATGGTAGACCGGGTTCATCAGGATGCGTTGACTTCTCCGGTTGCCTCCCTGAGTGGAGCAAAACCGGTAACAGTCGGTGGACAGAATTACACCATTCTCTCCCGGGATGCTCTGTATCCTGAGTTACTCAACACATCGACCGAGTATGTCTATGAATATCTCAGCGACCGGATACCGAACGTTTCGTATTTTCCTTATGTTCTCTATGGATTTGATGGCAGAAACGTCATCGGAGAAAAGACCGGGATTGAAAAACCTGAAGAAATCATCCTGGTAACTGCTCATATCGATAGTTATTCTACTGATGGTTATGCACCCGGGGCAGATGATGACGGCACCGGAACAGCAGCAGTAATGGCATGTGCCGACATTTTTCGTCAGTATGCATTCGAGCGTACCATCCGGTTTGTCATCTTCACGAGGGAAGAAGATGGTCTGTATGGGAGTAATGCATACGCCCTGAATACTACTGAGAAGAATGAAACTATTGTTGCGGTCTTTAACATGGATATGATCGGTTGGAACGGTGATACACTTCCAACTGCTGTAATCCATACCCGACTGCCCGGGGATGCTTCCGGATATGCGGATGACATGGTGATTGCTGAACAGTTTAACCGGTCAGTACACATATACAACCTCAGTCAGGACCTGACCCCCCGGATAATATCAGATGGAGTAAGTGCGAGTGACCATTTTTCATTCTGGAGTGTCGGATATCCTGCAGTCCTTGCAATAGAAGATGATGACGATTTCAACCCCTATTATCACTCTAGCCGGGATCGGCTTGAGTACCTGAATTCCGCATATTTTACCAATTTTACCCAGGCATCACTGGCAACAGTTGCCTCTTTTTCAGGGCCAATGGGAAGTCCTCTCACCATCTCCTCCATCTCTCCAAAGTCAGCCACCAATTACGGCCCGGATCCGGTCATCAACCTTACCGGAACCGGATTACTACAAAACACGACCGTAACTCTCACCCGTTCAGGATCTAAACCTCTCATTGCCGGGGGAAAGAGTTTTGTCGCACCTGATACCCTCTCCTGTCAGATACCGATCAGCGGGGCTGATCCCGGAACATGGAATATCAGAGTACAGAATCCAGACGGAAAAATCGATCTCATTGAGAATGGATTCACCATCACTTCCCGTCCCGACAGTACCATCAGCTCTTCATGTTCAGTTGGCGGCACGATTTCCCCTTCAGGCCAGATTCAGGTTCCCTATGGGGGGAACAAAACCTACTCACTCAATCCCTTTCCTGGATACCTGATTGAATCGGTTCAGATAAACAACGTATCAGTCGGTCCGGTCACCGACTATACCTTCACGAATGTCACCACAAACCAGACAATATTTGGAAACTTCACCCTTATCCCTCCTCCATCCGGGTCTTTTCTTATTGTCGCCTCTCATGATCAGGGAGGTATTATTGAGCCCGATGGGGTAGTGATTGTCCCGCAGAACGAATCCCGGGTCTTTACCATGACCGGATTGAACGGATATGAAATCAGTTCTGTTCTGGTTGATGGGATAGATGTCGGAAAAAACTCCAGTTACACATTCTCTTCCGTGCAGGAGAATCATACCATCTCTCTGAACACTCGTCAAAAACCGGGAGTAGTATTGCTCACTCCGACACTTCCCACACTCCCGGGACTTGGGTATACCTACTATAATCCCTATGGATCTGATCGAAGTTACCTGATCTATGCTCCGGGTACATACATTTTGAGTGAGGGATTTTCTACCCGGAACCAGTCTGCAATTCGGATCATCTCCGATGATGTCAGTCTTGATGGAAATGGGAAGAGTCTCATAAACGTGTTCAATTCCATTGAAGGGATCTATTCTATCCGGGTTTCAAATATTACCATACAGAACTTTGGAATGATACAGGATTTCTTCATCGGCGTCGCTGTTCAGAATGGGGAGTCTGCTCTTGTCCATAATAATACCATCCTTTCTACTCGTGAATCAGACATTGGTATCACGGTTTATACCGGGAAAAACTGTTCAGTTACCGGAAATGTAATTCAGGGTAATTTCAATGGGATCAATGTCAATAAGGGACTGAATAATACCGTCACCAGCAACCGGATCACCAATGCTACCAATGGGATTCTGGTATATTCGAATGGGACAATAGCCGAAGATAACTGGATCCAGGATTGTTCAGGTACCGGAATTGAGACAACTGACAATGTTTTCGGTCCGGTTATGTATGGAAACCGGCTTCAAAGGAATGCACTGAGTATCGGTATTATGAACAAAGGGGGATCAGGACATGGGACGATATACAATAATTACCTTGCCGGATTGGAAAATGTCGGAGGTGATGGAAACGGTTCCCGGTATGGCTGGACAAATCCCGGAGGTCCAACACCGGGAACCAGTGTGATGGGAGGTCCGTATATTGCAGGAAATTACTGGAGTAATTCATACGGGTCCGGTTGGTCTGATCGAAAGCCCGGAAATACCAATGGATACACTCTGACCCCCTACGAGGTCTTTCCCGGATCCAATGACACTGCTCCCCTTGTACCATTGGTAACTCCGACACAACAACAGTATTATCTGAACTCTTCAAGTGATTCCTGGACTATCAATTATCCGGGAGGAAATGCATCATATCCGGAAGGCTCTACAAAGACGTACTTTACTCAGGCAAAACCCGGTGCTGATTTATTGGAGGTAATTGTTGATGAACAAAGCAACGGGCCGAATTTGAGCTGGACATTTGCCAATATCTCCTCGGATCATTCAATCACAACCCTTGGAAATGCATCACCCGGACAGGTTCATGCATTTTTCTCCGGCTCACCAATTGAAGGTAAATCCCCATTATTTGTTCAGTTTACCGATGAATCACTTGGATCCCCCTATAAATGGCACTGGCAGTTTGGTGATGGGAAAACAGACACGATTAAAAATCCAAATCACACCTATGAAATACCCGGAATATATTCGGTATCATTACGAGCGATGAATAATCAAACCGGTGGACAGAGCACCTGGAATAATTATATTACGGTGACATAACAGATGGAAATCTCCCCTTTCTTTTCATTATACCTGTGGAGTATGGAATTCATTTATACCACTACTTACAAAAGAGAATGGTGAATCGTCACTTACAATATGGGATAATTGGGACTCTTCTGCTGTTTTTTCTGATTGGAAACAGTTTGGCTGTCGAATCTCCTGCTGATGTTATTTACGTTCAGGGTGGAGAGAGTACGATAGTTGAAGAAGGAAATGAGACGTATCTGGTAACGGTTAAGGAAATCATACCGTATCTTCATATTACTGATGGATTGAATGGAACCAGTGCATTAACTCCGGTTGAGATGTTAGATTCGCTCACCTATCCTCTGAATGCAGCCCTGGTTTTCTCTGGAGAGGATAAAGAAAGCTCTTCCATGGTGGAAATCGTAAACCTTTCTCTATCTGACGAAAACAAGATCCTCACGGGTAAGATAACACTACGTACATTTTATAAGGGAGATTCCTTTCCATCTTTTGCTCAAGACTGTGGGGATTTCTCTCCTGATATCGGAGAAAAGAGCAAACAAATTGGTATTTATCTAGAAATCCCTACCTTTCCACCCACCAATGGAAATTATGTAATTTTCGATCCGGACACACCCAAGATCCACACTTAACATCAGACACTCGATGAGATAATCCCCTATTTTTAATAAATTTTTTCAGAATTTTATCGGGTAACGTTATTTGACATTTGCAGTTTCTCTCCTCAAAACTGCATGAAATCACCCTATTATGTACAAAAACATGGTGCTGCTGGTATCAAAATTAGAGTAAATTGACCGTATTTGTCTTTTTCTTCTACGATCACATAGTAACTGTCTAATTCAATGGGCTACTTTTGACGAATTGTGTTGATGTAGGCTTCATTTTTTGGTTGACTTCCATCCTAAAAATCTTATCCCAAACGACTGATACCAATGACTCCGGTATTATCTACGAAGGATATCGAATACTTAGCCTTATTATCCTGAAAAACAGATATCCTCATCAGGAGATCACATGAACTCTACCCATTTTTGTTTTACCGGAATTGTACTCTTCATTCTGATGTCTGTAGCGATTACGACTGCTGCACCTTCAGATCGTCTGGACACTATCCTGGATCGGGGGAGCATAATCATCGCGATCGAGCCTCTCGGGGCACCGTATGGCTCGCTTGTATCTGGTGAAGAACGAAGATCTGGCACACACTGCCCGGGAGATTGCTACACTGAAAACCAATTGACCGGATTTGACATTTCCCTCACCGGGGCTATCGCCCGGAGACTCGGTGTTGAGGCATGCTATAGTAATCCAGAATATGCTTCGATCACGAATGGGAACTGGTCAGGCTGGGATCTCTATACCGGCTATTATATCACCAATAATCGGCTTCAAACCCTGTTCTTCACCCGGCCTATCTTATCGGAATCATCCCGGTTTTACATCCGGAACAATGAGACCTCTATCACCGGACCTGCAGACCTGACAGGGAAAATCGTCGGGGTTGGCAATCAAACCGCCCAGTTACAGTATCTCAAAAACACATTGGACATCCCGGGAATGGTGAATCAAAACCTCGTGATTGATCCGTTCATCGAAGAATATACTGACGAGTATGACGCTTTGAACGCTCTCATATCAGGTTCCGTAGATGGTATTCTCATCTCTGAGTTATCCGGACAAGATGCTATAGCCAACGGATCACCAATTATGGGCCTTGATCCAGTCGCCTTTACCGGATATTCCGGCTTAAGTTTCTTAAAAGCCTCCGATGGGGATGCGAAATCTCTGGTTGAGAAGCTTGATGAGATTATTGCAGATATGCACAAAACCGGAGAACTCTCAAAGATTTCTACTACCTATCTTGGAAAAGATTTTACGAAAGAATCTGGATCCTTTAATGTCAGCAGTCTGAATCAGACATTTGGGTAACCAACTGGCTCTATTTTTTACATCCCCATACTATTGATTCTAATAAAAATTTCTGTTATCATATCACTTTTAGATTTCAGTCGTCCCAGTAGATTCTCGCTCTTTATTTCCTGAAAAAAGATTCTCGATATCCCACCTTACCGCATACAAAGATGCCATATCTCTCCGGCAAATTCTTCCTCTTGAATATTTGTGAAGTAGGGATAATCTTCATCAGTTCTTATATTATATACTGCAATAAATCGAAGATCCATACATTTTCTGACCTTCTTTTCACCATTTGAGAAATACCTGACTGTGCCCTCTGCATTGACGTCAAGTTTATTAGGTCTGACGATTTCTATGGTTTCTGGATATTCTGGCCGATTATTACCGTTCTCATTTTTTCTGGAATGCTTAAATCTACTGAGACAACTTCGACTTTCGTGGTTGGTTTTTAATTTTGTAACAAACCCCGCCGTAGTCTCCTATTTTAGCAAATACTTCGAATTTAAAGAAACCATGATCCATCAGCAACAACATACCATTCACCCATGAACCAACGGCGAGGGTTTTTGCATCATTGGCTTTTTCCGGAAAACTTCACCGAACGGGATCCATGGCACACTACATTCAACAATACAGAGACTTTATTCCCCGCAGTTACTCTTCGTGTTCGTGTTTCTGGACTTTTTTTGCCAGAAGGGAATGTACCCTCACGATTGTATTGTTTTTAATCAGTACATCTGTAAATGTCCGTAAATATCATTTTAATTCAGCGTTTACGCCATCCATTTGATGAGAAATATAATTATCCAGACACTAGTCAACAAATGTCAGTGCCTCATTAATGAACCGATCATGAAAACTGCTGTAAACCACTTGTTTCTCTTTATCTACAATGTATTTGTAGATTCTATGAAATTTGTATATTGATGGTTCTTCTTTTGAATAAACCCAAATATTAGCGTTATAAGGGCACTTGGTACAATTCATTATGCCATACCTTTTTAAAAGAATGATGTATGTGTTTCGGTAAAACACAACCAAACGCTCTCCAATGTATGAGTTCTCGTAAGTGGATTTTTTTAAAAAGTGATTTTTGATAATGCAAGGGGTCCTGTTTCTCTCATCAACGGTAATATCTTTGTAATATCTCCCGAATCCTATTATGCGCGTGACCGGGTGAATTTACCGAAAAATTAGTTCATGAATCTCACAAAATTTGAGGAAAAAAGATAAAATGATGCGAACCTCTATTTTTTGCATCTCAAATGAAAAAAATGGCATCATAAGACTACGGGAATGGAATAGTACATCATCATTGCAATATCGAGTGCCTCTTCAGGGGTTCCTTCCCAGTTACCTGTCTGAAATATTGCTGGCTCAAACTTCTCATGACTATAGGTGAAAACCGCTAATGTCCATCCCCTGGATGGAAAATACCGGAGACGACAGAGTGGCGATGGACTGTTTCTGCATCGTTCATAATACTCCTCACGGGTTTCCCCGAAGTATGAAAGGGTATTTTCATCTGGCTCTCGGGGGTTCGTCATATGCATCTATGTAGCAAAATTGCCCTTTAAACCGGGTATCAATTCTGATAAGACCCTCTACACTCCCATACTTCCCTAGTGCGTAAGCAAGCAATTTTCTTCGAACTTCCGCCTGCACTTCAGGAGGAATCTTTGTTCCTCCAGATTGAGGATCAAACATCCACACTTTTTTAACCATAATTCATCAGTAGCGAAAAAAATACAGATTTATTCATTTTGAAATGCTTCATCATAGAGTAATTTTAGTTTTCCTACAAGGCTTTGCATTGCCAGATATTGCAAGGATTCATGAACTGTATATTCCTTATCTTTTTCTTCCTCTAAAATTGAATTGTAGATTTCATAGAGTGCTTCAACATCCCAGGAATGGAGGCCTATGGGTTGTTTCCCTTTATAATTACCAATCCGTTTGTCAAGTCCAAAACACTCAAATAGACTCGTGGAATTCCAAACCAGTTCATCTAATTCTTCAGAAGTTACTTTGAGATAATATTTCTGTTCTCCTGATTGGGGCTTGATCATGTATCTTCTGTTTCCATGTATGGAGATTCAATATCGTATTATTGATGAACACCATTATCTAAACTGTCCGCGTTGTGCGTCTTTTTAAAAGCCATTTTAGGGACAATCTTAAATAACTCTGTTTCCGCTTCTTTCATATACATCTAATCAAGAATCAAAACCCTATCGGCCGCTCCTCACTTATTTACTCTCCTCCCGTTCTCTTCTCTGCAGACGAAACTATTTCGGTAATCTCCTGAACGAGACCGAAGACCTCATGGTCTGCAATATTGCGTGGATATGGGAAGGAGACGAGTACTTCCTTGGCGACGGTTGCCGGTCTCTGGGTCAGAATAATAATCCGGTCTGCAAGATACACCGCTTCTTCCGGATTATGGGTAACAATGAAAAAGGTCGTATCCATCTGATCCCGGATCCGGAGTACCTCATCCTGGAGTTCCCGCCGGGAAAATGGATCCAGGGCACTAAACGGTTCATCCATGAGAAGAATTTCGGGTTCGATTGCAAGAGCTCGGGCAACTGACACCCGTTGTTTCATCCCGCCGGAGAGCTGATGGGGAAAAGCATCGGCAAATTCTTCCATCCGGACAAGAGAAAGTAATTTTGTAACCTTCTGGCTGACCTGTTCTGCAGTTGAGGATCGGATCTTCATCCGGAGACCGTATGCAATATTATCCGTAACCGAAAGCCAGGGAAACAGCCCGTGATCCTGGAATACCATCGCAGAATGTACCTGATCAAATGCCCTTCCGTCACCCCCGTTGATCATTCCGGAATCTGTGGTATCAAGTCCGGATATGATTCGAAGAACCGTGGACTTTCCACATCCGGACGGACCCATGAGACAGACTATCTCTTTCTTTTTAAGAGAGAGTGAAACGCCGTCTATTGCTTTACATACCGTGCTATCATCGGTAAACTGTTTCGAAATACCATCAATAACCAGGGCTTCGTTCATTCTTTTCCCTGCCAGTCAAAGAATTTCGCCTGGCCACATCTGAAGAGATAATCTGATACAATCCCGATTCCTCCGATAACGATCATACCCGCGACAATAACCTGGATCTGGCCGAGGTTGTAGGCATACATGATCAGATATCCAAGACCTGCACTCGTCCCCGGAAGCATCTCTGCAGCTACCAGACACATCCATGCTACCCCGAATGATAACCGGAACCCTGTCCAGATAAACGGAAGAGCACCGGGGATAACAACGGTCAGGAATTTTTCCCGGGTTGTTGCTCCAAGAGTCTCAGCAACCTCCAGCCACCGGATTCTGACATTGTGCACCCCTTCAATGGTGCTGATTAACACCGGAAAGAAGGAGCCAATAAAAATGATGAAGATGAGCGAACCATAGCCGATCTTAAACCATGCTATGGCAAGAGGCATCCATGCAATAGGAGGAACCGGACGAAGAATCTGAATAATCGGGTTAAGATAATCATCAATTCGTTCTGACCAGCCACTCAGAAGACCAAGAGGAACAGAGATCATCACTGCCAGAAGAAATCCGATGAGAACCCGCTGAAGGCTGATAATGCCATTTTCAAAGAGGGATGGGCCCCCAAAAAGGGAGTCCATCGGAAGGATGAGAACCGGAATGATGAGTTCCCATCCGGGAAGAATAAAACTATTATCGATAAATAATGAGAAAATTTCCCAGATGATAATAATTATCACCGGGAGAAGTAATCCCCTTGTTATCTTATCCAGATGTTTCATTGATACTCCATCGTGGGGGCAACCCGTACTGGGTGATCTGTACTCCTTCATACGCAAGTGCTTCTCTCATCATCTCCTCCTGGATAGAACTCTGTGGTGCTGCAAGAATGACCGGATTTCCTGTAGTTGAGCGACTCTTTACCCACCCGATAAATGTGTTCCAGTCAGTGCAGGTTGCTGAATTATTTACAATCAGGCCTGTTCCTCCTGCATTCACTGACTGAATGATTGAAGCAGTATTTCCCATTGATATCTGGAGTAATGCAGGTACCGATCCGATGTAGGCAACATCAATCGCATCCTGTCCAAGGCCGGTCATGACTCCTCCTCCAACAGAACCAGGCAAAAGATCAACTGTTGCAACTGTCTCATTTTGTACAACGAGTTCGCAGTTCCTTGGCCGGTTTATATTTCCCGGCCCCGGGACCAGGCAAAAGCCATACGTATTGCAGATCTCTTCATGTTCCATGGTTGCCACATAAAGGGGAGCATAGAGATCAGAAGATGGCAGATACCCAATCTGTATCCGGGATTGTTGGTCCGGCACGTCAGCCGGAGAACCGTTCAACAGATTTTGAGCCCGAATTCTTACCTGGTTTGCAATACTGGATGACTCTGTGTTTTCTGTTTCATCACTTGATAAAACCGGGTGGGCTATCCGGGTGATCTCGGGAATTATTGCTGAATCGGTGAAATTGATATGCGGAAAAGCCCGGGTTTCTACATCCTGAGGTTTGAGAGAAATTCCTGCAGAACGAATGGGCTGGGTTCCATAAACCCATTCAGCAGTTATATTGATTGCCCGGGCAGGATCTTTCTCAATCTGTTTCATTCCGGCTATGGTTATTGCTGAAAGAAGTGAAGCGATTTCAGGATTTTCCTTGATAAATGCATTTCTCATCACCAGAACATTACATGCAGAATGTTCCCATTTATGATCCGGGGGAAAATCAGCATCCCTGGCGATAACTTTCCCGATATTTCCAAGTTCAGTAGTGGATACCACCGATTCCCAGACGATGAATGCATCAACCTGACTGGTATTGAGCAGTTGAGGCATCATACCGGACGACGCATACACAAGCAGAATCGATGGTTTGGATTGGGGGCTGATCAATTCCTGGCTGAAGGGAACTCCAAACAGGATCAATACAAACAGAAGGAGAATTCCGCATACTATCGGAATGAATCTGGCCCTCATATAATACACTGGATATTATGTCCTTAAATACAATGTCGCTTAATGCCCTCTCTTTGTCAATTTTATTGTTCCCATAAAGTATGGTGTGGATGATTGAAGAGGCCGGATATCTTCATATGGCCGCCAATCCGCAGAATAGGTATGGGGCATGGATTCTGTGAAAAAATACCTAAATCAGAGCAAAAGTGGGAGCCTTAAATATTGCAATATCATATCTCTATCAAACAGGATGAGAAAAGGAGAGAAATATCATCACCAAAAAACCATCGTATGAACTCACATACACCGTTGATGAGATTCCTCCCCCGGTACCATGTTTCCTCCTTGGGGTGCAGCATGCTCTTCTCATCGCAACCTCCTTTATCTTTCCCCTGATTCTCATCAGATCTATTGGAATGGAAAGTTCAGATGCTGCATTTTTCCTCTCAATGACCATCTTTGTGGTAGGCATTGGAACGATACTCCAGTCATTGAAAGGCCGGTATCTTGGCTCTGGCTTTTTATGTCCCTCATTTGCCGCATTATTTTTTATCCCTCCTTCCACGGCAGCGTACGCCATCGGTGGTCTTGGGCTCATGTCAGCAATGACAACAATGAGCGGTATCTTCCAGGTAGCAATATCACAGATCATCAGCAGGCTCAAATTCTTATTTCCTCCCGAAGTTACCGGACTTGTCATCATAATGGCTGGAATCTCTGCAATCCCTTTCTCCATTCAGAGTTTTCTCGGTATGGAAAGTTCGAAAGGAGTATTCCTCTATGAGAACCTGATCATTGCACTGGTAACCCTGGGGGTTATCGTTGTTGCAAGTATCTGGGGTATCGGTTCTATGAAACTCTATCCTGCATTCATTGGGATCATCGCCGGATATCTCGTAGCATTTTTTTTCGGACAGATACCCGCGACATCACTCCTGTCATTTCTCGAGTTTCATATCATAGAAATTCCAAGTCCGGTCTTTTTTTCCTGGACTTTCCAGCCCTCAATGATCTTTCCCTTTCTCATTGCAGGTTTTGCCGGGATCTTCAAGACAATTGGTAATCTTACCTCCTGTCAGAAGATCAATGATGCAAATTGGACCCGGTCAGATATGCAAAATTATCGTAACGGGACGTTAACTGATGGTCTGACCAATATTCTCTGTGGGATTTTTGGTGGTCTTGGACAGAGCACTTCTTCGGGAAATATTGGGCTCTCACTTGCCACCGGGGCAACAAGCCGCAGAATCGGGATCATAGCCGGGACAATGCTTGTGATAATGGCTGTCTTTCCCCCGGTATCAACATTTTTCCTGATTATGCCGCTTCCGGTGATCGGTGCAGCCCTTATTTATTCCATCTGTTACATGGTCATGACCGGAATTGAAGTGATGATGAGCCGGATGATGGATACCCGCAGATTCTTCACCATTGGCATCTCGCTGGTATTTGGACTTGGTACAAGTACATTCGCGAATATTACGCTTCCTGCTGAATACACCTGGCTGTCAACAATCCTGACCTCGCCACTGACTCTTTCAACCATTATCGCTATCGGGCTTACATTCATCTTCCGGATTGGGATTACCCAAAAGGCAATTATTCAGATCATGAGTGATCATCAGCAGGTGAGTGATACCATATTCTCCTTTATCGACCAGAATGCACGGAAATGGGGGGCCCGACGGGATGTTGCTCTGAAAGCCGGATCGGCTCTTCTTGAATTTGTCGAGAGTGGACTTGCATACGGCATTTTTCAGGATGGAGCAAAGGTTACTCTGACATTTGATGAGTACAATTTCGATATCAACGTAGAATATCAGGGTGATCCGATAACGATTCCGGATCAAATGCCATCCAGGGAAGAGCTCATGGAAGATTCAGATTCCTTTTTACGGATGTCTCTCAATCTGGTCAGAATGCATTCTGACCGGTTTTCGATCTCCCGATCCGGGACCATCAATAAGGCTCATATTCACTTCGAACACTGACCTCTTATCATTTTAAGATTTTTTTTTCGTTTTTGGTTTATTCCCATGCATCTGTGCAGGGTATGAATGATAAGGAAGTTCGGTATATTTTTTTTGGAATCTGAATTGGTCAGGTCCTGGAAAAGGAATGCAAACTAACCGGAATGATAACCCAATCTTAATGGGAACTCGTTGGACACACCGTGTTTCTCTTTTATAAAATAGATTAAAGTATACCCACGGTAATTACTACTATTTGGGTTTCTCATACTGCTGATAATTTCAGTTTTTATATGATAGATAAGGGGGATCTATGGAACAATTAAATCTGAACAAGAATACTTCTGAATCAATACTTCAAACCAATAAAAAACCTATCTCTCTCCTCTATGTAGATGATGAACCGGATCTCCTGATGCTTGGCAAACTCTTTTTGGAGCGTTCTGGAGATTACAAAGTTGATATTCAGGAATCAGCACTAGAGGCACTAAACTCTCCTCTCGCATCATTATATGACGCGATTATCTCCGATTACCAGATGCCGGAATTGGATGGCATTGAGTTTCTCAAAATTATCAGAGAACGTTTTGGAGATATTCCCTTTATTCTTTTTACTGGCAGGGGGCGTGAGGAAGTTGTTATTGAGGCAATAAATAATGGAGCTGACTTTTATATCCAGAAAGGTGGGGATCCAAAACCCTTGTTTGCAGAATTGTCACATAAGGTTAAGCAGGCGGTGAGGCGAAAGCAGGCTGAAGACGAACGCGTAATACAATTCAATGAATTAGTAAAAACAAAAGAGGCACTTATGGAAAGTGAGAATCGTTTCCGTGGGATGGCCGAACGATCTTCTGATCTAATTATTATTCTTAATAAAGATTTGATTCCTACCTATGTCTCTCCGTCTTCCCGTTCCATTATCGGATATGACCCGGAAGAACTGTTAAGCAAGTCACCTGAGTATGCTTCTAGTACCATTTTTTCTCAATCCGGAGCGGATTTAATAAAATCAGTTTATAAAACAATTAACGGAGAAATCGTAGAAAATGTGGAAATCCAAATAACGAAGAAAGATGGTGCTGGTATTTATGTGAATCTTCATGCCATACCAGTAATTCTTGAAGGTGTTCTGACAGGTGTTCAGGTTTCCATGCGAGATATTACTCACATCAAAAAAACTGAACTGGCTCTTCGCGATTCAGAAGAGAAATTTGTTACCATCTTTCAAAATAATCCTGTCCCTCTTACTCTTGTATCTGCTACCACCGGACAATTTACTGATGTAAATTTTGCTTTTGAGCAGAATAGCGGATATACCAAGGATGAAGTTATCGGCAAAACTCCCAAGGATTTACAAATTATTGCAGATATTGAGGATTTTGAACAACTGTCATCAGATTTACGAAAGAATCACCTTATTCGGGGAATGGATATTCTTTGTCGGGCAAAGAATGGGGAGATGAGAAACTGCCGTTTTTCCTCCAGTCTCTTTTTGATTCATGGGCAGCCTCAGATTCTCTCTTCAATTGAAGATATTACGAAAAAGAGGGCTACTGAATCTGCAATGAAAGTTATGGTAAAAGGAATTGTCGGCTCATCAGGGAAAGATTCCTTTGATCAGATTACCGAAAGTATTCGGAATTGGCTCTCAGCAGATTCTGTCATAATCGGAGAAATTTCTTCAAATCTGGAACAGATACATATTCTCTCTAAAGTAATTGATGGAAAGAAAGAGAATAATCACTCATTTATTCTGAAAGGAACACCCTATGAAGAAACTATTCAAAATGGGTTTTCTCTCTATCCAGAGAATCTTTCTACCATCTTTTCTGATTGCGATTCGATTTCTGAAAACCAATTCCAGAGTTATGTGGGCTCCTCGCTAAAAAAATCAGACGGAACTACGATTGGAGTTCTTGGTATCCTGTCCCGGACCCCTATTAATCCTGGAGTTCCCATTAAGGATATTATCGATATCATCGCGGTAAAGGCAGGAGCTGATATTGAACGATCTCATATCGAACAGATCCTGGTACAAAATGAACGATTACTGGCAGATACCATGGAAATGGCGAAATTAGTGAGCTGGCAGTATGATGAATCGACGCAGGTTTTCACCTTTAATGATCGGTTTTATGAATTATATGGTACAACAGCCGAACGTGAAGGTGGATATTTCATGAGTCCTGAGAAATATGTAACCGAATTTATCCATCCTGCAGACATTCCCCGGATTATTGAAGAACGAAAACAGAGCATAGATTCTTCGCTGTTTCAGAATGTCGTTCATCATGAACATCGTATTATCCGAAGGGATGGAGAGGTTCGTCGCATAACAGTCAGGGCTCGGTTAATTCATGACGATGAGGGAAATATCGTGACTACTCTTGGAGCAACCCAGGATATCACTGAGCAAAAAAATATTGAAGATGCGATTTTGAAAGCAAATCGCCAGCTCAACCTGCTCACAACTGTTACCCGAGAGGATATTCTCAATAAGATGTCAGTATTTGATCAACATCTCAAAACTGTAGAAACTCAAACCGATAATCCAATGATTATATCATGTATTCAAAAAATTCATGCTGAAATCAGGAATATTCGTACTGAAATAGATTTTTTGAAGGAATACGAAAACCTTGGTTCTCATAAACCTCTGTGGATTTCTCTTGAATCATCACTGCCAAGATCCACGATCCCGGATTCAATACACCTTTTTGATACTATTTCAGGAATCTCCGTTTTAGCAGATCCTATGATTGATAGAGTTTTTTCTATCTTGCTTGATAATTCACTTAGTCATGCAATCTCTGCCACGGAAATAAATGTATTTGCCCAGACGGGATCGGAAGGTCTTACCATAGTATGGGAAGATAACGGGGTCGGGATCCCGGCAGAAGAAAAAAATCATATTTTTGAGAGAGGGTATGGAATAAGTACTGGAAATGGGTTATTTTTCGCCCGGGAGATACTCCTTCTCACCGGAATTGATATCCATGAAACCGGAACTCCTGGAAAAGGAGTAAGATTTGAGATAAGCGTTCCTCCCGGTTCCTATGTCATGAGTTAGGTTCTCATTTCGTTATGTCTATTTCCAGTGAATGACTTTTTTAGCTCTATTTTCGCATTATTCCACATGGAAACACATGGTAACCCAACTTTGCCACTAAAAAAAGTGTTCTATTGATTTTGAATCGATTAAAAAATGATACATACATCAACGAAATTCATCAAAAAAAGCACTATCGAATTTGACAGTTACGGTTTAATCGAAGGTGGGGACGACAAAAAAGCTCATTTGATCCAGTTTAGATACGATCAACATGATGGTTTTATATCATAATTGGGTGATTTCATGAAATTTTGAAGGGAAATTTTCAACTGTCAAATACTGTTTTTCGATGAAATTATGGAAAGTTAGATCACGATAAAGGATACTCTCATTGAGAGTCTGAAGTCAAAGTGGCAAAGTTAGGTGGTAAAAGAAACCATATCACGAACATCTGACAAAATAAGGAATTCACTTATGACAGAACTTCATATGATACTATATGCATATACCCGGGATTGAGTCTTTGAAAGGCGGATATTCTCTCCTCATCATTTCTATTGCTCTAGCAAATTTTATGGCTGCATTTGATGCGACCATTGTAATGATTGCACTTCCTACAATCGCAAAAATATTCAGTCTCTCCACCAGTTCAGTAAGCTGGATTATCACGTCATACGTGTTGATTATGGCCTCATGTGTCCTGATATTTGGGAAATTATCCGATTATATCGGATATAAGAACATGTTTCTCTATGGATTCTCCATTTTTACGATAGCTTCATTCGCCTGTGGATTTCTCCCGGAATTTATCAATTCCTTCCCCATCTTTATCGCCTCCCGGATAATCCAGGCTATCGGGGCAGTCATGATTACGGCCATCGGACCGGCCATGGTTACTGCATTTATTCCCATGGAACTGAAAGGAAAAGCGATGGGGACAATATTCACCTTTGCGTTTCTCGCAATGACCATTGCTCCGGTCATTGGGGGAATTCTTACGCAGTACCTCTCCTGGAGCTGGATTTTTTATATAAACATCCCGGTAGGAATCATCGCGATACTTCTTGGTTCTCAGGTGATTCCCACAAAAGAGACGAAAAAATGGGTTTCAGGATTTGATCTGAAGGGTTCTGTTCTCATTTTCATCGGGCTTACTTCTCTCCTCTACTTTCTCTCCGAAGGACAAACACAAGGATGGACAGACCCATTCATAATGCTCTCGTTTTTTATTGCTCTGATAACTCTGGGTTCTTTCATCTGGGTTGAACTTCACACTGCTGACCCGCTTCTTGAGTTACGATTATTTACGCAGAGAAACTTTCTCCTGATTAACCTGGCTCTGTGTCTTGAATTGCTTGTCTACGTAGGAATAATCTATCTGGCCCCATTTTTTCTTCAATATGTGCAGGGTTACTCTCCTTCCCTTATTGGAGTCATCATCACTGCCATGTCGGTTGGCATGGTATCCGGGGGAATCCTAGGGGGAACACTCTTTAACCGGGCCGGAGGTCAGAAGATCAACATCGCTGCTGCGATTACTATTGCTTTGGGATATCTTCTGATGATCTTCCTTACCTCTGCATCGCCCGGTTGGTATGTGGCTCTCTGCCTGTTTCTCATCGGAACCGGGGTTGGGTCAATGGTAACATCCCTCTCGAACATGATCATGAACTCGGTATCGAAAAAGTACCAGGGAATGATATCAAGTTTCATCTGCCTTGAGCGGTTTGTACCGATAACCATGGGTATCGCGATTTTTAATATAATATTTATTCAGGGGATGAACTCTGATACTATTGGCAACGTGGTTGGAAAACAGGCTTTTGCCAGTATTGCCCCTGATGTACTCTTGCATGGATTTGATCTGGCTTTTCTATTTGGATTGATCTGCAGTATGATTCTCATTGGAATTGTTCTCTTTGCCCGCCAGGAGATTCACCCGGATTATCAGACGAAAAAAGAATCAAAATAGACAGAACCTTATGGTTCTTTATCTTCCTGTCAAGGCATCGCTGGATTTGATCTGGTGCCTTTTGTTCGGGGTATTATACAAAGAGAAATCAGGAATCCCTGGATGCAAAGAGAGAATGGGTGTGTTCTCTCCTCTCAATACGATACAAACTCTGCTCTTGGAACCGGGATCTCAGGACCGGATCCCAAATCCCCGGATCCGGAATTCGATGCTGACTGGACTGATGCAGTCATACCCGGTGTATTTCCTGAGCATTTGTAACTGTTTGCCTGCAGATTGAAATTACCACTTCCACTTCTGGCATAGACCATGACGTAATAGGTCGAACCCGATGCAGGAGGAGCAATGGAAACATAGGAATTTGGACCAGATGCGTATTTTTTCACCGTACAGTACGAGTTTTTTGGATTACAATCCTTGCTGATATAGAGATCAAAGAGAGCTGAATCTTTCCCTGCAAAGCTGTATCCGGTTTTTTTATCATATTTATCATTTTTATTCGGGCCATTTCCCGAACTGGATGAACCAAAGGAACTCATGATCCATTCAATACTGGATCTGCCATCAGCTGGAATATAATAACCAAATACCACTGCCTGTCCCTTTTTCAGGAAACCCGTCTTGGTATCTTTTTTGTAGACTCCACAGACAGCTGGCTGCCCTGTCGGATATGGCGTCTGGGTCTGGGTAGGCGTTCTGGTTATGGTTGGCGTTGGATATGGTGTCTGGGTCTGGGTAGGCGTTCTGGTTATGGTTGGCGTTGGATATGGTGTCTGGGTCTGCGTTGGTGTTCTGGTTATAGTTGGCGTTGGATATGGTGTCTGGGTCTGCGTTGGTGTTCTGGTTATAGTTGGCG
>CAZUXC010000017.1:39001-74450 GCA_964624045.1 uncultured Methanospirillum sp.
GTTGGCGTTGGATATGGTGTCTGGGTCTGCGTTGGTGTTCTGGTTATAGTTGGCGTTGGATATGGTGTCTGGGTCTGTGTTGGTGTTCTGGTTATAGTTGGTGTCGGATATGGTGTTTGTGTCTGAGTCGGTGAAGGAGTTGGAGTCGGGCTACTGATTCCGAGCGCTTTTGCTGCATTCAGTCTTCCTGATGTGGCGACTTTTCCCGACAAGGCAGAGATACTATCACAAGTACTCAGTATCCTGCTTTTTATCTGAGAGGCAGTCATTGAAGGATTCTGGGATTTTATCAGACCAGCAACACCTGTCACGAAGGGGGTTGCCATGGAAGTCCCGTTCATGGATTTGTAGCCCCCTGACGGGGAGGTACTGGAAATACTTACTCCCGGAGCAGCCAGATCCACTGATTGGAGACCATAATTCGAGAATGATGCCAGTTTGTCATGATAGTCGGTTGCCGCGACTGATATGACATTACTACTGGTATATGCTGCAGGATAAACAGGATTGGTGTCTGCATTCGCCCCGGTATTACCTGCTGCACAGATAACTACTGCAGAGGATGCGTCAATTGCATCCTTGAGCGACTGGGACTGTAAACCTCCCCAGGAATTAGAGATGATGGGGACTCCCTTCTGATTGGCATACAGAATTGCAGAGATGGCATCGGATACATACCCGTCCCCCTGGGCGTTGAGGAATTTAAGAGGCATGATTTTACATTTCCAGGTTACCCCGGCAATTCCGATGCCATTGTTTCCTACCGCTGCAATGGTCCCGGCACAATGGGTTCCATGCCCGTTATCATCCCGGGGATCATTGTTCTTTCCGATAAAATTCCATCCTTTCGTATCATCGACATAACCGTTTCCATCATCATCGATACCATTTCCTACTATCTCTCCGGGATTTGTCCAGATGTTTGCAGCCAGATCCGGATGGGTATAATCCACTCCGGTATCCACAACTGCAACAATTACTCCTGATGATCCGGTAGAAGCTCCCCATGCCAGTGGTCCGTGGATATCAGCATTATTTGTTCCGTAAAAGGGTGCCTGCCCGGTATTATACAATCCCCATTGATTTGGATACAGGGGATCATTTGGATAGGAGGAACTGGCAGCCTGTATACTGGCCATCACCGGAGATGATCCCGTCTCCTCAATCGGGCTGAGTGATATTTTATAATCGGGTTCTACGTATAGAACATCAGGATTTGCCTGGTAAGATTCCATGGCACTCTCAAGTGTTGCGCCGGTAACCTGAACCACCTGCATCCCGGGAACTCCGGTATTACTGATATCTTTGATTACTTTTGAACCTGCTTCGGTATTTGCCACTGACTGAACAGACATCATCTGAGACTTTGTCTTCGCTGAATTCGGATTATACCGCACAATGAGCCTGTCTGTTGCGTGTTCATCTGAAACCTGCAGAGAATTCTGACTTTGCATGATTGAATTTGACTGCACCGGTGAACGTTGGGTATCTGGAATACCGTTCTGTTCTGAAATTACCGGGATACAAAGACAGAGAAGGGAAAGGGAAACGATAAAAAATACTGAAATTGATTTTAATGGAAAAAATATCATAATACTCCCCTTGATTATGGTAATAATGCTGATATCTGCTGTTCATGGGCATGAACTTTCTCTCTCTTTTCAATGATTACTTCTCCTGGTATCTCCACAGTTTTGGAAAATAGGCGTTTCCTATCTGAATGAAGTGACTGATTTCAGGGTATATTTCCTGGTGACGCTCTTTACATCCGGTCTTTGGGAATGATCCATCCGGGTTGTTTACGCACCTTTTTCCAGGCAGGTTTTTACAGCGCATGATATGGAGAAGATTTCAGTCAGATTCATGCAGAAAACCTGGAGTATCGGAGATCGAAACATGATGATTCTATGGTGAACTGGATAGGTGGTTTTGATTTTCGGATCGTGGAAATCGGTTTTTGGATAGGTTTGGTGGACCGAGTGTCCAAAGTGAATAGTACCTGTTTGCCTGGTACATTCTCTTGATATGACTCACTTTTTGAAACGACTGACAAGAAGTATATACTCACCTCCCTAACGAGAGGTCGTTTCTGATACGGGTGAACTGTTTCATGCAATAATTGCCAGAAGGACGTATCAGAGGAAAGAATTTGAAGATAGGATGAGAATACAGAGTCAAATCGTATCATACTTTGAAGAGGAAAAACATGAAATATGTGCATAAAATAACCATCCCTTTTTTGATCATCATCCTGTGTGCTTTCGGGGTAACCCTGGTTGCGGCAGATGGATATGGGGTTCTTGATTCAGGAGCATCCGGATCTGCAAATGTCATGAGTGCGTCATCAGGGATTGCAGATAATGTGATGAATACCTTACCCTCAGAAGACGAATCAGGGAATGTAATTAACCCATCTTCGGATAAACTGGACAATAGCAGTCTGGTAAATTCTTTGCCTTCCGTCGATGAAGAGGGGAATGTAAAAAATCCATCATCAGAAGGCCTTGGGAATGTGATGAATTCATTGCCCTCTGAGAAAAAAATCGGATCAGGAAATAAGGATCTGAAGGTGTATTATTTAAATACGAGTAAAGGTGATGCAACATTGCTTGAATCCTCAGGCCATTTTATGCTTATCAATGCCGGAGATACCAAGGATTCTTCTGCAGTTATTGATTATCTGAATGCTACCGGCGTCAGTATGCTTGATTATGCAATTGCTACAAATCTTGAGGACAGTGCCATCGGTGGAATGAAGAATATTATGGAAACATTTCCTGTTTCGATATTCAGCAGTCCAAGCAACACATTTTCATCTCCGACCTATGACAAAATCAAAACGATGATTGAGGAAAAGGAAATAGGCTTTGACCAGGCTACATCGGGCATTAGTCTTCCCTTTGGAGATGCATCTATTGTATTTATGAATACCTCGACTTCAAAAAC
Source organism: uncultured Methanospirillum sp. (assembly GCA_964624045.1). Classification (GTDB taxonomy): domain Archaea; phylum Halobacteriota; class Methanomicrobia; order Methanomicrobiales; family Methanospirillaceae; genus Methanospirillum. The sequence goes on from CAZUXC010000017.1 coordinate 41,948, forward strand.
CAATGCTTCTGAAAATGCTATGTCTGTTCTGGTGAAAACCGGCAATGTGACGTTCCTCTTTACCGGAAATCAGAATCTGGGTACATCTCCTGCTACTGTCTGGGCTGTTCCCTATAATACTGGTCAAGAAGCTCTTGCATTATCCGAGTTCTCTCCAGAGGCACTGGTTATCCATCCCGGACCATCAGGTACTGATCAAACAACCCTGACGTCTCTTAAAAAATTGAATTTGGTTCCCCTGTTGACCAATATTGATGGGAATATTGTGGTTTCTACAGATGGTAATGAGTATCAGATAACTACGAGCTCGGGGAAAACCTTCCAAAAACCCGATCCGGTTGTCAACACGACCACTCAGGCATCATCGGTGAAGAATGCTACCTCACCTGATGCGAAGGCATCAAACGGGATTGCAACGAATTCCGTAATCTAATTTTTTTTTTTTTGAAAGAGCATTTGGTTATGGTCTGAACTCCTGAGTTTTCGAACCATACCGATTCCTAAATCACCCACATTGGATACGGATAATCGAGGGTACCAACAATGGAAATGAAACTTTTTTCCGCATATTGCAGAGAGATCCTCATGCCTTCTGTATGATGCTGGTTTTCTGCCCGGGTTTTCATCGTAGATAACGTATCAGAATCTATGAGTTCAATGGGAGCAGGAAATCCCGGGATTTAGGCATTATCAATCCGGTTCACTGTGCATCTTTTTCCGGATGGGTTCTTACCGCGTTTTGTTGCAAATATTCTTATCATTTGTATTTGCAATACCTATCAGGGGTATCGTAATATGAGAAAAAATGGATGGTTATTAGGGCTGGTACTCGTATTTATCCTGTTATCCTCAACCCTGGTATTGGCTGTAGAATCAGGTGAGGTTATGGTTTCTAACCTATCATCTCATGATCAGTTATCTGATATTCTCTCCAGAGGGCGTTTAGTTCTCGCAATAACTCCCGACTCTTCAGGTATTTCCATAATAAACACTACTGAGCGGGATCCGTATACAAACTGTACTGACCAGCAATATTCCCAAAATCAGTTGTCTGGAGAAAGGATAGAAGTAGCATCTAGAATTGCCGAAGAACTCGGAGTTGATGCTTGTTTTGTTACTGTAGATGGTGACGAGATCCGAAATGGTAACTGGGGTGACAAATGGGATTATTTCTTAGGGTATTATTTTACTAATGAGCGTATGAAATGGCTATATTTCTCACAACCATTGAGGGCTTCTCCTTCGGTTTTTTTCATCAGGGCTGATAATACCAATATCACCAGTCTTCAAGATTTATCCGGGAAAAACATCGGAACATCTAATAAAAGCACACAATATGATTATCTCAAAAACACGATTGATATCTACGGGGATGTCACTGAAAATCCGATTATCAATCCGAATATTGTTGATTATGCATCAGAAACGGAAATGATTGATGATTTATTATCCGGAAAGATTGATGCCGTCCTTATCCCGGAATTAACGATGAAATCAGAGAGGTATAATGCTACCCCGGTAGTTCGGATGGAGCCCTATGCCTTTATCGGGTATTCTGGCCCTGCAATAGAGAAATCAAATACCACTCACGCGATTGCTTTCGTGAAAAAGTTAGATGCGATTATTCAGAAACTACATAAAAATGGTGAGCTCTCAAATATTTCCATGAAATATTTTCCATATGATTACTCCAAAAAGGCCGGTGAGTTTGATATTTCATCTCTCAACCAGTTTATTGAGAGTTCCTGAAACTATTAGAATTTCTTTTTTTTGGGTTGTATCGACGATTCGAGAATGTAAAATATTCCGTAATAAACTACCCGATTGATTTCTCCGAAGAGTTGCTTCATATCGTTTTAACTTCGGTTCCCTTGGCAATTTCTGGTTCTTATTGAGAATATGAAATTCACTGTAACCTCTAAACAGATAAATGAGTTTCTTTTTTTGATCCATGAGGTAAAAGAGTAATCATTCAATATTATCAATTACTTGAGCCGATCAAGAACAAACAGTTTCACATATTCTGCTTTTTTGATTGCGTCATATGCTTCTTCAATTGGAGGAATATAAAATTCTTCAGCATATCGAATTTCGACTGCATAATCCGTGAGCATATCAATCTCTTTTTGAACAAGATCCTGAAATGTATCATCAATATCGATACAACTCCGAATAAGCCTTATTAAAACATGAGTTTTCGGTATTTCACAATTATGATACACGAGATATGCTTTCAGGTATTTCTCTGCTGCTTGTTGAGCATGAAAACACACTGTATCCAGGGCAGGATCTTTATGCTCTATTTCGTGTTGGGCATTTTTCAGATCGTTTTCTGCTTTTAGACACCAGAGGTTGACAGATGTGTTCTGTCCTATCATACTGCTATGCCATCCCGGATAGCATAATAGGAGATCTTTCCTTTATCGGTGAGACTGGCTGATATGAGATCCTTTGGAACAACAAGAATATCCCCATCCACATCGAAATCAAAGACAAAACGTCGTCTTATTTCTAAAATAATTCGTCTCTGTTTCAGACGTTCAATTTGAAAACTGCTTATTACAAGAAAATCATAGTCACTATCTGGCCTTGGATTTCCCTGTGCCCGACTTCCAAAAAGATACAATTGGTCTATTGGAATATTATTCTTTGAGAATTCTTCTCTTATGATATCCGTGAGATTTTGAATGGTAACATATGTTGCTTTTTTTTCATTTTTCGTAGATATATTCATTCAATCTCCTGTTCTTTCGGATTCGGAATGTAATTGAAGTCACCCTTGATCAATCTGCATGAGTTCATTCTCTCATGCATAACCTTAAGAGACTCGTGGATATTCGTATTGATATTACCATCTATTCCTCATTATCCTTAATCTTACTCTCTCGATGTTTAACAAATACCAATGGACTTACCAATGGTTTTCCTCATGGAAGAGAAATGAACTGGGTATCTCTCATGAAACACGGTGAGCAATCTTCGATTTGAAATTCTTTTGAGAATGGATCAATATCACCTACGAACCAGAGGTTAATGACTGGCTATTAATGGTAGTTTTTTTCTTACCTTGGCTATCTTCATTTCTTTCAATGAAGTAGATTCGATACAAAACGTCAGTTTATTGCAATAACGCATATACCCCCCTGACCTGCATACAGGGATGATAATACCTATCCTGGATAGATGAATCAGATATTTCCATCACGGATGAGAATCATTATTCCCAATAATCCATGATGCCGTTTCATATACCCGGATTTTCATAGGAGGAAAACATATCAGGATATATGACTTCTTTTGTGACAGGAAAAGTCCGGGCTTGTCCTGATCTCATCCGGATGGATCTTGCCTTTGGTGCAGCAGTTTTTTTTGTTGCCGGAGAGATCCTGGCAATTACATCCTCATATAAATAATTAGGTTGTTAGGGCCGCATTGTCTAAATATTACTCGCTATGAAATCTCTGCAGAATGTAGGCAAAGGATTAGAAAATGTTTCTTTACTTGTCAGTATCTCCGAACATTCAATCTACGTTTTCTCAATAAGGAATGGCTTTCTTCAAACAGCGACCTCGAAATATGATCGATCAACTTCTCGTATCCTAAGGTATCCGAAACTTCCCTGCCGGTACTCTCAGTTCAAATCTCACACCAACACCCGGTTCTCCAACTTCAATAATGGTAATGCCTGTTATTGAAAGAATCTCCCTGATGAGGAATAAACCGAGCCCTGTGTTCTTTCCAAAGCCCTTTTCAAAGGCCATTTCCTTTTCATCAGCAACAATCCCGCCCCCATTATCTTCATACACGATGATCAAATCCTGGGACTGTTCATGGCTGGATAAATGGATGTAGGTAAGGTCTTTCCCATGACGGATAGAGTTTTCAACCAGGTTGTACATTACCTTTTCAAGCATATTATCCGCATAAATTTCGAGGTTTCCCAGATCTGAAGTCAGACAAATACCCTGAATCAAACTCTGTATACCTTTGACTCTTATGATTTGTCCTATCTGTTGCCAGCTTGGAATATTCCCCCCTAAATCCTGATACTGACCCGTAAATTCAATAAGATTCTGAATTTCTTCAGTTACTTTAAGTATAGTGTTGAGCTTCTGCTGGAGAACTGGATTTGATACTTCATCTCTCACCACTTCAGCATAATTCCAGGTAACCATTATTCTATTGAGAATATCATGCCGGGTAATGCTCGAGAGGATCTTCAGTTTATTATTTACCTGAGCAACGGCTTCGTGAGCACGACGAATTTCATCAATATCGTGAATTTGAATCAGGAAATAAGGTTCTGACTGTATCATTATTTGAGAGATAGCTATCTCTGATATGAACGGAATTTCTCCTTTTTTATAAAATATCAGTTCATCTCTGGTAATCTCTTTTTCTTCATGGAATTTCTCAAATATCTGATCACCTTTTCCAGACAAAGGAGAAAGGGCAGTTTCATTCATGCTCTTGCCGATGATCTCTTCCCTAGGGATTCCAAATACGTCTTCAAAACCCTGATTTGCATTAATTATTTGATATTGATGGCTTACGATAATAATCGGATCAGGTGTTTCTTCAAAAATGGAGATAAATTTCTCTTCGCTCTCCATCAAAGCCATCTCTGCACATTTTCGTTGGGTTATATCGAGATATGTTGCGAGTATACAATTCTGGTTTTCAAATCTGATAATAATACCAAATGCACTCATCCAATGGAAAACCCCTGATTCACTCTGCAGACAGATTTCAAAATCAGAAACCATTCCATAATCTACCAATTTTGAAACCCAGATATCGCGCTGGGACGGATCTACCCATTTTAGTTGGGTGACCTTTGAATTTCCAATATCATCTGATTCAGATCCATAGAACTGTAATCCTAATGGATTCAGATATAAGAGTTCATCATTAAGAGTTGAAATACTGACAAATACTGGTAAATTCTCAATTATTCTCTTGAATTGAGCATCGCTCTCGTAAAGATTCCGTTCAGCGATTTTTCGTTCAGATATATCCTCTGCGAATCCTTCAAAATACAATAGATCTCCTGAAGAGTTGACAACTTTGCGCCCAGTCAACTCAATAGAAATTATTTTTCCATCATTTCGATGCCAGAGGATTTCATCATAATGGACCCACCCTTCACTTGATGTCAGAGCATGAATTATTCGTGGCCGTAAATCAGGATCTACAAAAATTTGGGTTCCGATATCCGTGATACCATCAATGAGTTCTTTGGATGATGCAAATCCTATTATTTTTGCAAGGGCAGGATTTGCAGCAAGTAGTTTTCCTTCTGTATTGGAATGGAAAATACCTATTGGTGCATGTTCGAAAAGATTTCTAAACTGCTCTTCACTCTGTCGAAGAGAGACTTCTATTGATTTTCGGATAGATATTTCCTGTTCAAGTTCAATAGTTCTCTCTTTTACTCGTGTCTCAATATCTTCATATGCATTTTGAAGGTTTTGAACTGCATTCATCCGCAGGATGACTTCCCGAATAATGAAGAATGAACCGATAGTGACTAATATATACCCTAAAGATCGGACAATGATCAATTCAAATGCATAATTTGAGGTTATTTGAAGGAGGGTTGCAATATGAGAGATTCCAAATGCAAAAAACGCAATGCCTATAAACAATACTGTTGGATTATGTATTCGATAATATCCATATAGACTGATGAGAATAATAACTGCACAAAAGATGAGATTTGCTAAAGAAACCGGATCTGGAAATATCATCATGCCCTCAATAGAATACCGTGATATTAAAATTTACCATACAGGGTTTTCACCTGTATATTATCCCTGAATTTTATCGTAGTTCTGAATTCTATATGTCCTAATCAAAGTCGAAAATTCATTCTTTTCGAATCTTCTGAAATTGATTGTGATAGACCCAGTTAAATCATCATACAATACCTCATTTATTCGTATATTAAACCTCTTGATATCATTTCGTTGAAACATTCAAGGATGTTTAGGAATGCTTATGTAATGTAAACATCATCCATTCTATATGCCTAATCCTGGGGAAATACGAAAAGCCCAGTCATGTAAATTGTGTGGTTTTTGTGATAATGCCAATACATTTTGTTTTCTGAAAGAAAAGGGGATGAACACACCTTTTGAAGAGAGAAATAAGGAAAATTTTTCTCCCTCATCGATAATTCCCTGTGATTATTTCCTTACATTTGAAGAGTTGGAAGGAATAATTATTGAACATATATTAGAAGACACCTAGATGTCTTTTTTTCTCATCATTCAGGAGGAGAGCTGATAACCCCCCTGGAGTTTTTGGAGATTCTATACTCATGATAAATAATGCTGTGATAATTGGGGATTTTTAGATTTCCGAATGTATTATTCTACTCGCTGAGGTAAAAATGGGGGTTATGTACAATTCTCATAAAAAAAATGATGCAATATGTAAAAAAAATCTCTATAGAGATTTACCCATTAATAATGTCGAATTGTGATTCACAGAACATGAGATTTCTTATCATTTGACAGTAGGGATATGTTTCCCTATGATTTTTCTGAATTTATTCCTACGGTGTCTTCCTGTTCTCGTAGTAATAGTAGCCCCCGATTGAGACCGCTATTGAGCCGATTAACTCCAGATAAAAACCGTTCAATATGAAAACATTTGATGTTTGAATAAACTCTCCAGGCTCATACTGATATGCATACAATGTTAAGAGAAGCAGACCGATTCCAATTGCAAGATACAGGTGCGTATACATTTCACCATAACTCCGATAAAATCCATAATAAATCCCAACAATCAGAATAAGAAATAACCAAAAAATCAGGGTCCCGGAAATGGATATATCCTGCCATCCCATTGATGTTCCTCCATAATTGTTATACCATATCCCGCCTGCATGCCAGAATGGGAGAAAAAGTGAGATAAAACAGATTATCCCTCCTCCTATGATGAGGAGCCGATGATTATCAGAAAGCCATTTAATAATTTCTTCAGTTTGCATACTCTCCTCTCACCTGTCAGGTATATATTTTTGCTCTGTGGGAAGTGGTTGATTTGATCCTGGATTAGATAGATGACATATCGACACATTGAACTCAGGTTTAGCTGAATAATATTCGTAAAATAGAGATCACTATATGGATAATAAACGCATTTATATCGCAGGACCACTCTTTTCCCAGGCAGAATTAGAGTTTAACGAAAAGCTAAATGATTTTTTACTACAAACTGGATTTTCTACTTTTCTTCCTCAAAAAGACGGGTATGAACTGAGTGATTTAGTAAAGGATTCTGATCCGAAAGATGCATCCACATTCATATTCAATTATGACTTAGAAGAACTGAAAAAATCTGATATTCTTGTATTTATCATGGATGGGAGGGTACCTGATGAGGGGGCCTGTGTTGAAATTGGTATTGCCTTTGCTCTCGGGAAAGAGTGTTATGGATTAAAAACCGATACTCGTTCTTTTATTCATTCTCAAGACAATCCAATGATTATCGGTGCGTTAAAGGGGAGAGTTGCCCACTCATTTGAAGAATTACTCTCACTGATAAAATAAACTTCCTGCTTCGGTTAATTTATTTAGACGTTTTGTTATTTTACTTCTTCATCATAAGTGGTTTAATGAAGTCCACGGAAAAGGCCCGGTTCCGGATTTGATTCAACAGTCATTAAACACTCTACTAACTTCATTACCAATAAATCAATCAAATACTGGTTGTTTGACCAACTTATCACAAATTTCCTTAATGTCGGGATCTAAATATTTCGCCACATAAGTGGATGCCAGAAGATCATCTGGAACGAAAGGGTCATATTTTTCATGTATTAAATCGCCAATATGTTGAGCAATCTCAATAAGAGATGGCATATTATCAGGTAAATCCGAGTAAAACTTAATTACATCCTCTACTTTTACACCCGAAATTTTCAATGCAATGTCATAATCCTCAATATTATAGCCTTTGATAATCTCACCAACTTTTTTAAGAGTTCGATTTTTTGCCGTTCCTGTCCAGGTAAACCAATATATATCCTCTCCATCTATAACAAAATTCGTTGATAACAAATTAGCATTTTGAGCAGTGGTCCGTGCCATCTGGAGCATTTCCTTCGCATTTTGATCCAGATAAGCGATATTATTGGTTGAGAGTAGGATTTCTCTCATTTTTTCTCGAACTTTTGGATGAATATCAGGTAATGGTGAACCATAGAATTTAGGAACCTTAGCTCCACGGGAGGGATTAACTAGAATCTCTTTCTTTTTATAATCAATATTTATGATTTCCCATCTTTTGCCAGCAAGTATCAGATACTTTCTCCCTTCTAATCCGGGTGTACGTGCAACACTTCCTATTCGTCGACCCTGATTAATAACTTCTAAATCAGGAGATGTCTGAAATACCGCATAAAAGTCTATACTTTTCACGATTTCTTCCCCTTTTAATCCAAGAATAATCAGATTATCCGGAGTCTGTTCAATGAGATCAGCATCTTTCATTCCCCGGAGGATAACAATATACTCCTCTTTGAGAATCCCTGGAAACGCCCCATTCTTCACCAATATTTCAAAAAGAGCGAGTAGGTTTACTCCTCCTTTCTCTTTGATAACACTCAGAATTTGCTGAATAAAAGTTGAGTAATAGTGATAATGAGCATATGGAGGTTCATACCATTTTTCCAGCATCAATTCTGACATGGCAATAGCGCGAATTAACTCTGGAAATAATCGTGAAATGAGATCTTCTGACTTTTTTTCTGTGATGAACATGATCATCTCAGAACTTTCTCCCTCTCCTCTTCCACTCCTTCCCATTCTTTGAACTAGCGAGTTCACTGACCAAGGGGTTCCCACTTGACCAATTCGGGATAGGTTACCCACATCAATTCCCATCTCAAGAGTGCTCGAAGTAAAGCATGAAGTAAGGGAATTAGATTTTAGTTCAGACTCAGCATCTTCCCTTTCCGTTTTAGAGAGGGAACCATGATGAATCATAAAAAAGTCTGGCAAACCCTCTCGTTCAAGAGTACGCCTAACTAAATCGGTCATTATCTCTAAATTCTCTTTAGAATTGATAAAAATAAGAGATGAATATCGATAAAAATGCTTGATAATGTCATTCACGATGTTTTGAAAAAAACTTATCTCCTCTTCATCCTTTGGTTTTTTTTCATGAGCATCTTTTTCTTGCAAATATCCTTTTATCAAATACCTTATATTTCGTTCACTATTAGGGTCATCGATTATCTGAACAGAATCGGGATCTTTTGGCATCATCCATATCTTAACAAGTGATGTATCTCCGAATGTAGCTGAAAGTCCTATTACTCTTACAGAAGTAGAACTCACCATTATTATACGTGATAATAAACTCCGGAGGTGTGCACCTCGCTCTACTCCGATAAATGAATGCATTTCATCGATTACAATATAGGATAATTTTGAGAATAGTTGTGATATTTCATCAGAATGATTAATAAACAATGATTCTATGGATTCTGGTGTGATGAGAAGAATCCCCGAAGGTTTTTTTAGAAATTTCCTCTTCTTTTCTGATGATACATCCCCATGCCATTTGAATACTGGAATCCCTGATACCTCACAGAGACGTTCTAATCTCTGAAATTGATCGTTAATGAGTGCTTTTAATGGGCCTACATATACTGCACAGACCCCGGTTCCCTGATTTTCAATAATTTGAGACAAAATTGGGAGGAATGCTGCTTCGGTCTTTCCTGCGGCAGTATTTGCAGATATCACTAAGTGGTTAGTGGTTTCAAATACTGCGTATATCGTATCAACTTGGATGGGACGGAGACTAGTCCAATTCATCTGGTATAGTCTTTGTTGAAGGGTTGGATGAAGTAAAGAAAAAGCTGTTGGTTTCATAGGATCGATGAAGAAACAGGTTACAGTTTCATAGATACTAGTTCGTCATCATCATCATTTGTCAGGTCGGTGGAACCTGTTTCATGTGAATCTATCCGGGATTCTTTGGGTAATATATTCAAGAGCTCTTGCCAGGATGTTCGAGGATTTTGTTCTATTACCGAAAGAAATCCCACAAATTTTTTGACCATATCCCGGGGAGTCGTGTAAAATTCTGAACCCAGAGTCCGGGCACAATAGGTCATAAATTCGGTAATTCCTTCATCGGGTATTAGGTATTTTGCAGGATCACCGGATGCATAAACATTGCGAATATTGTGAAGAAGAACATAGGTATCTTCAGGAGTAAGGTTTTCAAGATGAATTACTGGTCCGGAATAATCCTTTCTTCCATGTTGTGCAAATTCATTTTCCGCGAGTCTTTGAGCTAAAGCTTCATAACTCATTAGTCCCCTTCTTCTGTCTAAAAGGAAATCATCAAATCCAGCAAACATGAATCCAATGTTCTTAACATTTCCTTGTATAGAATCATTATAAATTCTCAGAATCATTTCATAATTGGCATTTCGAGCCTGTGAACTATTAAGTCGGTGAGAGAGGACGCCCATCTCATCAATATTGACTAGGAGTCCATGGTATCCCGCCATCCGGACGAAGGCTCCCCATAACTTAAGGTAGTCGTAAATTGTTGAGTCGTTAATTATCGTGTGGACTCCCAGATCTTTATATGCCTCTGTTTTTGTGGCGTATTCTCCGCTTAACCATCGAATGGCTGATCCTTGAAGTACTTCATTCTGTGAATTAAATCCTTCATAGTATTTGGCGACAGTCATTGCAAAATCATATCCAGAAACTAGATCTTGCAGCGGTTTTAATTGGTGATATATTGATTTTGTAATTTCGATATGATCTTTCCCTTCCTCTCGTAACGTAAAATCCAGGTCTGAAATCCACTTTTCTACAATACTGACCATAGCACCCCCATCAGGTTTTGCTTTAGTGGACATGTTATGCATGAGTTCTGCGTATAATTGTCGTGCCTGACCGTTTGATGCATGGAGTCGTCTATCTGGAGTAATATCCGCCTGGGTAACGACTAACTTCTGTTCTAATGCGACACTCCTGCTCAGATTAAGGAAAAAACTCTTTCCTGAACCATATTTTCCAATTATGAACCGAATAGTAGCGCTATCTTCTTTTATTTTCAATATATCCGATAAGATAGCTTTTATTTCGTCAGTCCTTCCCACCTGAATAAGATGTAAACCAATTCGTGGAACAACTCCTGCATTGAGTGATTGAATAATAGCAGTTCTTTCTCGGGGTTTTATTGATATGGTCATTATTCGTTCTCCTGAATTTTCGCTTTAATATCTGAATTGATGGAAATCACATCTCCCCTTACTTCATCGAAAAGAAAATCTCCGTATTTTTCTTCAGACCAGGTATTGATATCCTCAATTGCGGCATCTGCCATAAATCCATACCTACGAGATATCCCTTGCAATTCAGGTTTTGTAAGTTCACTTTGAATGAGGATATCTTTTATAAATGAGAAATATTTTGGATGAAGTCCGCCATATGTGATCTCTGATAATTCCTTCTTGGGTATTGGAGTTACATTCTCAAGTGAGGCTGAATATACTCTTTCTGGCTCGGTGCTATTAGGGATGTTCAAAAATTCATCATCATCTGCTCGAATTACATCACCAAGTATTTTTTGAATTTCCCTGGTTTTGTTGAATTTATCTTCTAATAATTCAGGATTTAAAGTAAAACATGGTTTAACAGAAACCGGTTCGAATATTGGTTCTCCCCCTCGAGTAGATGAGGTACAGGAAATCTGTATCGGCTGTTCAGATGGTTGAGACGTTAAATTAGATGGGAATAATACCCGGATATCATCTTTTCCAAGACCCATTGTCTTGAAGATTTTATTGAGTGCTTTGTATTCATTTGGCTCAAGAAATCCATCTGCTGAGGCCATATCCCGAAGATACTCAGCAATAACCAATTTGTTATTCTCTGTCAGGTGCTCCTTTAATCGTGTTCCTAACTTTTCAAGGAGCGGAGGATTTTGAATGAGAATATGTTGATATTGCTTCAAACACTCCACATCTAAAGGAGTCAGTTCGAATGACCCGAAAATAAACCTATCAAGATGGTCCTGCTCTTCAGGAGAGAATTTCCCATCAATGAGAGCAATGCTCATTCCAAGTTCAAGAATAAAGGCTACTGTCGGGTATGATTCTGAAGTAAATGTTCTCTTATCTGGTAAAGGATAGACAGAGATTGGGTCATCCCACCGATATGGTGTTCCGGTAATTCGAGGGTCAGGAATTAGGACATAACCCACATCACGTGCAGTGGAAAATAGTAATTTACTCTGAGTCGGGGTAAGCCGATCTCTCTTTTCGATTTCTATCAATACAGCGAGAGAACTGATTGGGATGATATTTGAATCTCCTTCGCATTTAGATTCAGCAATAATTTTATCCCATTTGGATTTCTCTGGATGATCTAATTCCTGTTTTAAAGAATCTGGAAGTGCCTGGTATGCTTGTGCAGTGAGCTCATGTTCACCCTTGCCTACTTTTCTTGAAGCAGGTTTGAGTTCTTCAATTGATTCTACCCAAATGGAGAATATATCATTAAATTGACTCTTTTTCCCAAGAGGATTACTGATTTCAATCGCTTCAATTTTTCTCCCCTGTGAGTAATTTTGATAATGAGGAATTAATGATGGGCTAGCTGGCCGATATTCAAGTTTATAGTTTCTTAATGAAGGTTCCAGTTTTATCCCCTCTGGATATTTTGATCTGAATTTAGTCTCAAACAATTGTTTGAACTGTTTAGACAATTTTTGGGTAATTACTGATTTCGGAGTGTCTGGAATAGTATTTGCCAGGGAGTAAGCTAATTCCCATGATATTGTTTTACTCTGTTTAATGTGCCATGCGATGGCAACGAGAGCCTGATCATGGGATAAATCGATAAGATTGGGAAAATATTGAGAGAAATTATTCTCAGTTATTGTTGACAACTGTTGGGCTGCTATATATGCCAGAAAAGATGAGAGATATGAGTTGAATGAACCTTTTAAGGGATATTTTTTTAGAAGAGAGACCACTTCGTCGATTATTATTGGGATATCTTTTTTCTCTATGAGTGCTCTGTATTCCAATCCATAGAAAAATAAAAATATATATCCGATATCTATATCTTCATATCTCCCACTCGAAAGCCAGAGAAGATAGTTTGCTCTTTGGTCTGGGCTAATTGATGAGTAGCGTGGCCAATATCCCAATGCCCCTTTTGGTTCACTAATGGGCTTACCTATTGGTAGGTTTAGGTTGATACATGAGGCTTCGCAGTTATCGTTCTTATTATTTGTCCAGTATATGAGGGGATTGATGATGAGGTAATTATGAATACGAATCTCATTATTGTCCCCGGCCCAAGTAATAATTACTTGATTTGAGGGTACAATCTCACCAGAAGTCTCACTTTCGGTAACTTGCGTTTTATATATTCCGTTTTGCTCAATTGAGTTACTAATTTTTACGATTAATCTAATTGCATTATCTACCTCTTCTTGTCCCTGTTTAGATAACAAGTCAACAGAACATGAATCCTTTTTCTCAATTGAATCAATTGCATTATTAAGAGTGTTGCCAAATTTGGCAAAATCATTCATGGCTTCAAGAAACATCTTCTTTTCAGAAGAATATTTTAAGACTGTTAATGAATTTGCTATCTTAGAAAAGCCATTTATCTTGTCTATTAACTCTAGAGTACAAACTCGTGCTTCTTTTAACTTTCCTTCATTGCATAAATATATAGGAGTATTTAATAGGTCTAGTAACGATTTTGATTTAATGTAATGGGACACAAATTCTTTGTCTTGATTTATTTGAATTGATTCTATGTGCTTATTACTTTCTGATTTTTGTATCGATTTTATTGGAGATATATTTGTGGAGGATGATGTTGTTTGTATGACCTTTTTAGGTTGATTTTTATGTGGATTGCGAGATAAATCCGGAATATTGTGGTTGGTGTTAGTAATTCCAGTATTTTTTGAGGTTGATTGATTGTTTTTTGAAATAACATTTTTTAGGGAATCCGCATTAGGGTTAATTGCTCGAAAATTTTGAGATACTGGTTTCTTTCTATTGTTTGAATTAATTCCTGCATCTGCGTATTGGTTCCTGTTATAGATATAGAGTGGAACAACTACTATCCAAAGAATTATAGTAAACATCCCATACAGTATAGGCTCTGGACCAACATCGTTATTTTCTGCCCGAATTCGTGTTGCATCCAGAAATACTATAGTTGCTTGGCAGAGAATCAAAAGAATGAACAATCCAATGTTAATAAAAATTGATACTAAGCTAACAAGAAATAAAACTCCAAGAAGAGTTCCGCAATTTGATCCCTTTCCGATAAGTGGTCGACTATTTAGGTTGTTAGACAAAAAAATCATCCTTTCATCTATATTGAACAATTGGTGTGATCATGCCTTAAAGTATTCTTTTTGGTTTTCGATAATTGAGTCTCAATTCTCCTTTTGAGGGCCTTCCCTTTCCCCGGTCTCTTTCAAAGTAATTCATCAGATTCTCTCGGTACACTCTCCCCGGGATATCCTCCAAACCTCAGCGTTCAACTTCTGGACCTTCACGGCCTCCTTCAAAACTACCGGATAACCCTCAATCCCGACTTTGGATATCTGCTGCTAAAACAAGAAACAGTACAATCAACTCCCGAATTTCAACTCCTTCCGGATGGGGTGAGGTTAACTCCCCCTGGTAAAACCTCGAATGAAACCTCTTCCAGAGTTTCATGATATCATCCGCTATGAAAGCAGCCTGGATGAGCAGGATACCAGTTCATTCAGCATAGCCTGAATAACAAACATTTCTCAGTCTTTCCACTTTTGAGATACAATTTCCGACGCTGAATTATACCAGTTTCATCTGTCCATACATCTTCCCTGGTCTCATCACCCCGGGAGTTCCTCCGGGATATTCATCTAAGTATGCCTGCTCTTTTATCTCAAGTCGTTTTCCCTTCAGCTGAATCTTCCCGATCTGAAAGAAGAAATCTGCCTTTCCATCAAGTTCTAAAAGGGTCCGGTCAATAATCGCTGTAATCAATATTACTGGCCCTCTTTGGCGGGCTCGGCTCCGACAAACTTCATTGAAAGCAAGGATATCTTCTGATTTATCCGGCCTGAACCAAGAGAGGTGATATTCAATAATGAGAATTGGTGATTCATCCTCTTCAATTTCCCTCAATAACTCAGTGATATCAGGAATCTGCAAATGAACCAGCCGGTCCTGATGCTCCTCCCTGAACCGGAGAAGTGGGACAAATTTATGATTATTGATATAGGTGATCTGTCCTTTGGGATACCTGACTGGAATATCGGCAAGTTCTTTATGAAACTCTGAATGAGATGTCTGAATTACCGTAAATGCATCAGGTGGAATATGTTTGAGTGGGTTATTTCGATCCCTCATCAGTTAGATGGTTGGAGGAGTACTATATGAGGTTTAGGTACGCAGGGTGAAAGTGAACTTACTCGATCAACTTTTCCTTCATCTTCTTAAACTACATTCAAAACCGCAAAATGGTGCAAGATATGTCCTATTTACGAACGCCCGGCAATACTTCACATCCACTTATTTTGAGTCAAACACCGGATCCACCTCGAGGAGTAATATATCCCTGTCAAGGGAAGACGCATCCACTCAGAAAGCCAGGTCAACCCTGATGGGTGCGTATCCAAAGACGGCTTAACATCGATTTCTTGTTCCCTTTCCTGCCAGATCCGGAGGGTAATAACCGTATCAGAGATACCTTCAAACCTCCACCTTCTTGATATCGTTGATTGAGATTGTTGGTGGTCTCAAGCTGCCACCCTCCCGATCTTTTTTTCAAATAGTTTTACCATAATCCCTTCCCGGTCCATCAATGAGTGACGGTATATTTCCGAGGTCTACCGAAGTTGATTTACTTTCCTTCCCAGATTGTTCATGCCCATCTCTGCTACCTCTCTCCGATAACACCCCTCACAGATTGCCACCTTTCCTTCCGGATCATACCACACCGCTTTCTGTCCGTCACAGACCTGACATCTCCCAAGGTCTTTGTCCAGCCGGATCATTGCCGGAATCGAGATCAATCCCGGAAGAGGCCGGATACTTGCCGCCTCCGCCTCCCTGGCCACATCATAACACTTCTTGCAGATCTTCCGGTTCATCCGGGGAGGTCCGGACAGTCGCTCCCGGGTCATCCGCTCCTGATAATGCACCCATGGATATCCACAGCAGTCACATGGACCCGGACCAATCCCCTGACTGGTCCCAGTAAAGTCGCCGGTCCTGATTTGTCCCTGGCTGATCTGGTCTGACTGCTCGGTAACTCCGGTGGCGGAAACCAGGGTTTGTTGCGGAATACCTACGCTATTTGCGGAAAGATTGCGGAATGTTCCGCTACATCCAAATGCTCCGGTTTCCCCATCAGGGACACCGTTGCCTTCTGACAGGTCGTCCTGATCATGGGTGGCGGAAAAGTTCCCATCAGACAGAGATGGACATACGAACGCCTGGGGGGTGATCGCCCCCTGTATAATCTCATCATTTCCGCAATAGGTACTAAAAGAATTATTATTACTGAGATATTCCTGATCTGACCGGCAATTCTGGTCTGGATTTGTTGCGGAAAATTCCGCATTCGTTCCGCCACCGTCCGCAAATCCGCCATGACCATCCGGATCCTCATCAAGCCAGCATCCCTCATCAGAATTCCAAGCATCAAACACATACGGATTCCAGCTGTATGCCTTGGTCCGGCGATGTGCAGAGGATGTGCTGCTTTCATCCCGGATGAGCGTCCGATCACAGACTGATATCGCCGGACATTTCTCCAGCAGACCAGAGTAATGATTTCCCTTGCTTGTCGATCCATGAATCATCTTGTAGATGACCGAATGAGATTTCCCGGTGGCATCCTGCAGATCGGCAATCGTTACCTCCCCCTGACCACGGGACCGGATAGCCTCCACCAGTTCTGACTCTTTCCGGGTGAGTTTAGACTGCTGACTCCCGGATTTTCCGTTCAGTTCCAGATATAGCCGGCTGGCCTGAAGAAAGTCCTCACGGGTTGCCAGAATCTGATGCATATCACCGCCTTCAACCCGTTCCCGCTGATGCTGCATCATTGCCGCATGTGCCCTTACCAGATCCAGCAGCATATCCGGATTCCGACGGTTCATATTGGATGCAAACCGGATCTGCTCGGCAAACGGCACTACGACCCAGACCGGATCCAGCGACCTCCAGATCTCCTGGCATACCAAGATCTCCTGCCTGATACCCGGATTCTCCTTCTGCACATGAGCCGCTTCACTCAGCATCCGGGAAAGAACCCGGGCATCCTGATCCTCGCTGTCATCAATCCAGCAGGTGAGCATCCGGTTCCAGACCTGATCATCACCGGTTCCGTCAACCTTGGCAACCCACCATACACACCGCTCAGGAATTGTGCATGTCTCTCCGGCACGGTCCTTATTCACCGTCCGGTATTTGAACGGCCGCCTGAACGAAGTGGTTACTCCCTTCAAAATCTCCTGCATCTGATCCGAGAGCGATACATCATCAAGGATGATCACTGTTCCGGGTTTCATATCCCTGATGTAAAAGAGTGCCTTGTCACTCATCCGTCCTTCGAGCCGCAGTTCTTCGGGAACCTGGAGCATCATCGTCTCAAAGGTATGGGATTTCCCTTTTCCGGATTCCCCGGTAACCGATACATGGAGACCTTTGGCATTGATCACCTGCCGGGATGCCAGGGACATTACCAGACATTCGGCTACCACCGGATCCCCGATATGATCCAGGGCAAAGGTATCCATCATATACCTGAGCGGATTCCCATCTTTGAGCATTGAAGAAGCGATTTCTGATACTTTTGCATCCCTTTCAGCAATGACTGATGAATCAGCCGGTTTCAGAGATCTATCTGTAGTTCTGTTCCCCGGAGTATCCTGAGGCTGTCGGGCTCTGAGTTTTTTGAGTCTTTCCTGAATTGAACCCTCAAATTTCTCCCGAAGTGCAGGCCATCGCTGTGCCCCGCCTCCACAGGATGCATGATGACATCCGGCAAAGATCGCACCATTGGGGAACTGAATCGCATATGCACCGTCTGTGTGATCTGATGAAAACGGGCATTCATCCAGCACAAAGAGGGTGCCTCCGGCATAGGGCTTTTGTCTGTTCCCAACTCCATACCGGCTGAACCATGTTGCCAGATCGATAGGTTCTCCTAGTTTCCGGTCCTTTCCCGAGACAACCGGCTGCTCCCTGGGAAGAAGTCCGGCGAGATGTCTGAGCTGGTCAGCGGTTACGACTCCCGGCTCTTCGGGAGCTGAGAGGATAGCAGCTTTTCGATGAGGGCGGGATGCAATATTGTCCCCTTTCCGGCTGGTAGTTCCATAGAGTTTCCAGATCCGGGCAGCATTGAATACCGAGGTATCAACTGCAGCCTGTTCATCAGTGAAAAGAGTGTCCAGGGTTTTCAGCACTTCTTTCACGAGATCCCGGGAAGGGTCATCATTGGGAAGATCGATCCGGTACAGGAGGTGTGCTCCGTTTCCTGAGTCTGCAACAACCGGCTGTGGCCAGCCAAGGTTGGCAAGATAGGTAGCAATATGATCTGCTTTCGCCAGTGCATTGGCATGTTCTTCATCAGAGGAAGATACTCCGGAAGGACGAATGGGATCAATATCTACTGGAAGCCAATGGCGACAGAGGATATCACTGTCTCCTGCTGACTTCTCATCCTTACCCAGCCGGGTTTCTATCCGGTTCGCCCGACGGGCAAGCAGATCCGGATTTACCGGGTTGAGAGAGACATATATCCCTCCATATTCTCCCCGGTTTTCTAATGGGAGAACTGCAGCCGTGAGCCGGTCATGGTCATCAAAAAATCCTGATGCTGCACCCCGTTTCCCGAGCATCCGGACTTCAACGGTCTGTCCGGGAGCAAAGAGGAGATCGCAGGCTGATTGAATGAGGTGAGCCGTCATAGGTTCCCTTCCCTGGTCCAATGATTCCAGGAAATCCGAATCCTTGCAGTGCCGGATACCCCATTCCGGTAAAATGAGTGGATATCTGAAATTTCCCGCTCCCGGATGTTTTCTCCAAACAAATGGCCACGGTCTCCATTAGGATTGAACCCGACAGCGAGGGATGCCTTTGCAGAATCGCACCCGGATACGGGAAACAACGCCCTGAATCTATCACGGATCCTCTGATGCTGATTTTGACAGAGATCTCTGGATGAGAGAAAGGAACAAATGGTTACAATCCAATACGAGTATCTTACCCCCGCCTTTCTTCCCGGTCCGCCAAGATTGAGAAGGAGAGTGCGGGGCTTGTGTATGTTCGTCTGATCCATGGTATCACGTCTGATTTTTTTCTCATGAAATGAGATTTTCTGCGCTATTTGCACAAACTATCAGTTTTTAGGAATATTTGATCCCCGGTAGAGATCTGTTCCCAGGTGAAGAATATAGATCCTCTCCGGGTACTTCCCCTAAACACAAAGATCCGCATAAGAATAAGTATTTGGGCACCCCCTCTATCCGCGTTCACTACGTCTTCCATTCAGGATTCCGGGAAAGGATGGCGACACCTGCTCGTACATGTTGATGATCAATTCACGTGAGGCACTCTGATCACCTGATGTAAACCACTTATTCATCAGGTGGTTTTTTCTAAAATATGGTTGGATTCAACTATGATAGGTGTAAATTGTTCCTGAATCTACTCAATTATCTTCATCTCATACACAGAGATAAACTTTGCATTTCAGGACCTTGTAGGGAACTCGGGTAATCGTTTTTTTGGCATTAGTGGGTCATTCTCTTCGCTACTCCATCATAGATATTTATATCTGGCGATTCATTCTTTTCATCTGTATTCATCCCATGTACCTCTGGGATATCCCTGACGACCGTTCACCGTTTCATCACGGTGGATTTTCTTATTTATTGACATCAAATCCCTCTACGAGGGAAAAATATCTGTTCGAAGTGATCCGTGTTTCATTCATTCCTATCTCGTGAGTAGATGGGTTTCTTTTTGGCTACATCTTGTGAGACTATATCGGTGAATTTCCCCGTGGATATCCATTGCCTGGGTTTGTTCAGGCTTTATCAAATGGTTCTTCAGCATCCTTTTTGCCTGTCTTAGTATTACCACACAGCCGTAGATCTATTCCGGATCCTACCAAAGACCCTTCTCATCGGTACACGTAATTACTTCGCAAGATTCAAACCGTTAGACCCTGGTACTATATTCTATATGACCGTTGTTGCATTCCTGGTATTATTTACTCTCGAATGCAGTGCTATTCTTTTATATCTCTCTTTTCAGGTATACCGGCGAAAGACGATACTTGGGCAGTATTACTTCTGGATGATCCTCTTTCTGCTCTCGTTGATCTGCCTGTTACTTGGTCTCAATAATCTTGGAGAGATCTATCCTGATCTCGGACCGTTTCCCATCTTCCCGCCCATCACCTCTCTTACGATCTTCTGTGGTCATCTCATCACGACCATCTGGTTCTTTTTCTGTCTCTTGTATGCAGGAAAGTCGAAGTATTTAACCCGGCCAATAATTGCATTTCTCCTTGGATATACGATTATCGGGAACATCGTTTTTCAGATGGTACGCAGTCATGCCTTTAGTACTGGTATTGATCTGGTTGATTCTGCTTTGTGGATATTTGGAATGTCCGCACTGTTGAAATGCTGTATTTTGTATTTTGCCGGAATTGCCCTTCTGATTCAAAAATTCAGGAATGTTTCGGATCAATTCAGGTACCAGATCATGATTCTGGTGTGTACTTCCTGTCTGGTTGTCCTGTTGGTCACGCTCTTTGACAGCCGGTTATTTCCCGGTTTTAATCCGGTAGGGGTCCACTTCGGTATTTCAGGGTTGATATTTGGATTTGGAATGCTGTATTTTGATCTGCTCACCTTCTCTCCGGTGTTTCGTGAACGTTTCTTTAGTGTGGTAGAGTCAGGACTCATTGTTCTCAATAACCGGTGTCAGATTATTGATATGAATCAGACTGCAGAGAGGATTCTGCATTGTAATCTGGCAGAAGTCTTCGGGAAAGGACTTTCTGAAGTTACTGTCTTTCCTGAAGGGATCATTGAGATGCTCGGAAGTCCGAATCTGTTAAAAAGTACCGACCCCTTTTCTGTCATGACTGATGATGAGACCCGGTGGTATCGGGTATCTGTCCAACGGGATCATGGAAATGTCGGAGCAGAAGAAGTGTACCTTCTTATGATCATTGATATCACCCATAACATTCTCCTGGAAAAGCAGGTCTCTGAAGCAAACTCACGGCTTTTGGTCGAGAAAGAGAAGAAGCGTCAGGAACTGTTATACCGGGAATTTTTTCATTCTCATCGCGATGCCATCCTGATTATTGCGAACGGAGTAATTAGTGACTGTAATCCGGTGGCGCTTACATTTTTTGGAAAGGGGAGATCTGATATCATTGGTCTTGATCCATGCCTGCTATCTGCCCCGGTACAGGGCTCTCAGTCTGATGTTCCGGACAAAGTGAAGTACCATATCCTGCAGGCTGCCTCCGGAGAATTGATCGATTTTACCTGGGCTTTTTTTGCTCACGGTCTCCCGGTTGAGACTGAAGTCAGACTGAGCAGGCTGGTGTATGGGGATCAGGTTCTGGTTGAGATGTGTATCAGGGATATCTCTCATACTACCTCGGCATTGGCCCAGATGAGTCATGATAATGAGGTTTTGAACCAGATTGTCGCGACTGATATCTATCTGTGGAATCAGGTTTCACAGGTTGTCCGAAAAGAGCATGGGGGAATGGGAATTGAACATCATTGCTCACTTGAAGAAATTGTGCAGAGAGCAACAAAGAATCTGAACCTAGCTCCATCAAGGATTCATGAGAAATCTGATGAGTGAAGGAGGATCTCCTCTCAATTTTCCCGGTATGATTTGGGCGGGAAATGTCTGACCCGACAGGGTCTGATGCTGGCTTTTATGCTAATGAACATTCTGTTCCTTATAAGCTTCAGGTTTTCAGGGTCTGGAGATACCTGAGCAGGGGGGCGGGATGCGGTTCTCCGATGAAGAGACAGGTTACGGTAGAGTGATTGGTATTCTGGGAGAAGAGATGCCAGTGGATCTCCCCGGATTGGTTTTTCTCTATATACCGGGTATGTGTTCTTTGTGCAAGGGGGATTTCTGTTTTTTCAGGGATAAGGCTTACGAGTGCTGATGCGAGTTCTGGTGAAAGAACCTCATGTATGGATTTATGGTCAGATATGTCCTGATCAGTTATCGAGTAATTGGTTGATGCGGTCTTGTTGGCAGTAAACAGGGTTCCTTGTTTGTTGACAGCGATGAGTGATATGTTCATGGTATGAAGTACTGCACCGAGGATGGTTCTGAGGTATTCTGCTTCTGTGGTTTGCGCAGCAGTTTCTTCTGTCTTTTCGGTGAGAAGGGCGTAGATTTCGCGGTAATTTTTCTGATATTCAGTTTGAATATTCTGTAATTCAGACGTATTTTGACATACAGTGCAAAGAAGGGTGAGATATCCGGATATTGCACGAAGAAGCCTGAGATATGTTGACGATACCCCGCTCTCCTCTGTGCCGATTCCAATAACACTGGTAAGTCTGCCCTCTGAGCTGATACCAAACAGGGTGATTGAGGATATATTCAGATCTTGGCAGAGGTTTTTTATTGGTCTTGGGAGAGGTGTGTTGTGCAGTGATTCTTCTGTCCCGGTAAAATAGGTGACCGGATCGGTGGTTTTGTACTGGAGTATCTCTATCCCGGTGAGTGGGGCTTTGGTTGTATCAGGAAGGTTCCCCTTTTGGATATCTGCCGGGGTTGCAATGGTGTGAATCGTGCATGTCTTGAGTGATTCATCGATGAGCAGGGTGAAGATGAGTGCTTCTGTGATGGATTTTTGTAGCAGTTTTGCAATTTTTCCGAGTGCCTGTGGCCAGGTCTTTTCCGTGATGAGATGTGGCACTGCCGAGGTAAACTGGGTTTCGATAGTTTTGATACGGTTATCCACAGGGTCAATGACTTCTGCTTTTGTTGGCAGGATGATGATGCCTGCAAGGTTTCCGGTTAGTGATAGGGTGAGGGTTTTACACCGGGGCAATCCGCTTTCGTCAAGGAATGTGGCGGTTTTGCCGCTCATTTTGTCCTGGAGTTGCTTTTGTATCTCCGGGATGAGGTCCGGACAGATAAGGTTTAACAGGTCTTCTGCGGATCTGCCCAGATTTTCATCCTGGTTGGTTTTGAATACGGTATCGTATGCTTCGTTTGTTCCTATGACTGAGAATGATTCATTGACTACGATTGCGGGTCCACTGATTGCGTCAATTATCTGGTTCAGGACTGATTGATGTTTGAGGAAATATATTTTATATGAACTTCTCTGAATCAGTCCGAGTATGTTTGTTTTGTGATAGTCACTGCATATTTGTGAACATTTGTTTCGGTTAATCCCGCATTTTCGAGAGAGTTCTGATATTGAGAGACCTGCCGGATACTCCCGGAATGTCTGGAGGATGGTCTCCCGGTTTTGTGATGTGATGATCATGTTCCCCTGGTTATCTGGTACTGTTGCGTCCGGATATCTTTTATTTTAGGAAATATTGTTCCGCGATCCAAGAATTTACTGATTTTCCAAGTCTTTTCTCCTTCAGTGCATGTGTGAGAAAAACTCAAAACCTGCATTCCCTGCCTGTTTACGTAATTCATCTCTTTTTGATTCAAATCATTATCTTTCTGCTTTGGCGATACATATTATCTTGCACTTATCAGATGTTTTCTCTATTGTGTTGTATTTATCTAATAATTTTATGATTGGGCTACCATTATTCTCTTGTTTGAGAAAATCTTTAACTCGATTTTGTGCAAGGTATGATGGTATTCGCATCCAATTTTTTTGATTCATTCAAATTATTCCAATCAGCGATTGATTGTTATGTTTTTTCTCTCTTATCTTGCACATGCAAATGATTTTGTTAAATAATCTAATTATTGATATTATAAATTTTTGTAAATATTGAAAATATGCAGGATTTTCTCTCCTCTTTTAACCACTCTTCCCTCAACCTTTATGCCTCTGCACCCGGAGACCTGGGTGTATGGAGAGGAGGTGGTCCAGGTGGAAGGTATGGCTTATCTTCCTCCTGGTGGTTATGGGAACAGCTCTTGTTGTGATTCCTCGTGCCGAAGGTGCTGGTACCGATATGTTCTCATCCAGTGACTATGCCGGGGCACTGGCTGCATTTGAGAAGGAGCTCAGCGAGATGACAGGGTCAGGGAGTAATACCTATGGCACTCCTGAACCGGTCGGATGGTGCCAGAAAATAGACTACAATAGGAGCATGAGATGAGATCCACACGAGCAATAATCATTCTTTCAATCGCCATATTATCGTTCGTTCTGATTACCGGAGGAGACCGGTTGCCAAACCAGACTCCGGAAAATCAGATATATAGTATAGACACGACGCTTGATGCTGTTGGAATAGTAGATGATAAAAATTCCATGTCCTGGGTGGTTGCATCACCAAATGCGATTCCAACAGCCATACCCGGAGAAGGCCAGTCTGTGTCAGATACACTCTTTATCGACTCTATCCTGACCAACGGTGGCAAGCTCTCTGAAAACAAGAACTTCGATTTCTCCTCAAAAAATCCGAGTGAGGGCTTGTACAACATAGAGAATCAGAAGGTGCTGACATATGCATCCACGAACGGAGCACACCTGGTGGGCGAAGAGGAGTACACCCTTTCCGTGGCTGGCAATTATTCGACCAGTGATGGCAACGTCCGCTGTGTGTTCTCCCAGAATACTGGGTTTATCATCCCCGCATTCTGTAACATCGTCTCCGCAAAGAGTGCCCTCTTAAATATCAACAGTGCTCAGGTCTCATCCAAAGGTCAGATCCGGTCAGTTGCCGAGACAATTGATGTGCCTACGGCTCTCAACTACCGGCTCGCGGTCAGTCCGGATCAAAAATCCGGTCGAGGGTATGCTGAAGGCGGGGTAAAGACCGTGTTTGCAGGCTCGAGTATGGAGGCACGGGATGGCGGAGATGCGAATTACCTGGGTTCCGGTTCAGCAGTGGATATGTATAATGAAGCATGGAACAAAACGAGTTTAGTCAGAACATGGAAAGACAGTACATCGGTATATGGGAAGATTCGCACCCTACAGAAAAACTTCGATGATCCCTCAGAATTGGGGTCGATGTTTACTCCTCCGATTGGACAAACCTCATCGACCCGAATACCACTAACTGTTCCTACAACAGTACCAACTACTGTTCCTACAACACTACCAACAACCGTGGTAACGACCCCAACGCAATGTTCCGCCGGCAGTATTACGGTAACGAATCTATACCCCGGGCAAGGTTTCGAGCCGGCGCCCATAGTGCGGCTCTATAATTCGGCGTTGGATTTGTGCGCTGAGCGTATTGTACATTATGGCGCGTCGTGGACGTTCCCCGGACTTGACAGCGGTCGGTATTACGTCAATTTTGTGTATGCGTCCTGGGAGAAACCCGTTGACGTCACTTGTGGCGACGTATATCATGTTATTCGTTATTAGTTCCCGCCTGCGCGAGGATCATGAACAAACTGTTCATCCCCTTACAACGGATACCTGAGCCTTCAGTACCCGGTCATCGACCGAGTATTGAACTCAGATACGCGTCTTTTTTTATCCCTAACACCTTTGCTATCCAGACCCAGTACTTCCTTACTCCCCCTTTTCGTGAAACCCTCCCATACACACCGCCCCAAAGCCATTGACACCATTTCGATACACACCGCCAGAGCCTCTCTATCGAGGCTCCCTGCTCGTAAAGCCGGCGGGTACGTTCCTTTAGGCGTCGAATGCTTTCGTCTGACGGGCGAAGTCTCCGAAAAGGATGGATGGTGTACCCGAGGAAGTCAAATCCCTGCATGGTCCGACCAATGAACCGTTTCGTCTCATGCACCTGCATCTTTAGTTCACTGAGGATCTGGTGGACGAGGCGGATAGCATGGCGGAGTTTCCACCGGGTTTTGGCGAGTATCACCACGTCGTCCATATACCTCCGGTAGAAGATCCCATCTCTATCGGAAAATGCGTCATCGAGTGGTTTCAGGTACAACGCACCAAGGAGTGGAGAGATCGATCCACCAGCACAAAGTCCGACACCGGTATGAGTTATGTCAGGTTCTGTCAGATAGTGACTGACGACTGCAATGGTTGATAGAGGAGTTGCCGTGTCTTCGAGCTGGCTGAGGAGGGTGGCGTGATCTATCGAGTCTTAATATGATGCAACATCAAAGCGGGCGACAAATGGATACCGGTGTGCCTCTTTTAGCATATCCCGGATACACCCCTTAACACCACCCCGTCCTCTCAGATGCGGACATGATCGGCTGATGACCGGCGGTATTACATCTTCAAGAATCATCTTTGTTTGAGATATCACATCACGACTATGCCTATCCCATAGTACAATACGCCGACCATCAGATTCCATGACCCCACGTATCAGGAGGATTTGGGGAGGCAGGGAGGATGGATGATCGGCTGGATAGCTCATGGGATTAGACATTGGTACCGATAGGGGAGTGATCAAACGATAGTAAGGCGACGTAAATCTGATACAATATCGGCTCAGAACATATTGTAATGTGCCAAATTGAGTAAACAGATCATTGAAGTATAACTCATTTACGAAATTTCTAAAGACGAAGAGAAAGAAAAATCTCTCTTTGCGACAAAGTAACAAGGAGAAGAATATGAGACCTGACGTGCTGGAATGGCTCCACCAGGCTGAGTATGATTATGAAGACGCTCAATATCTCCTTCAGAATAGAAGATATCCAAAAGCAGTATTCTGTTGCCATTTGACAGTGGAAAAAGGATTGAAAGCCCTTTATCTTCAAGATTTTAATACTCAACCACCCCGGACTCATAATCTAGATTATCTTATTCAGGCTATTCCCGGTGGGATTCCTGAAAAATTTGGGGATTTAATGGATCTCCTTGAAGATGTGAGTGTAAAGGTCAGATACCCCCCTATGCTTGACCTTCTCCTGTCTGAAATTACTGCTGATATGGCAAGGAAAATATACGAGGATACCGGAGAATTTCTTACATGGATTCGAGAATCACAACTCTGATACATGATTTTGTTAATGAGACAAAAAAACAGGGAGTAGAGATATCTACAGTTATTCTCTTCGGATCGCAGTCGGATGGAACCGCATCGGATGAGAGCGATGTTGATATCGCACTCATTTCGTCTTCATTTCAAAATCTTGATTCATTACAACGAAGAAAACGGATCAAACCTGCACTATACCGGATTATGAAACAGTATAATATACCAATTGATCTTATCCTTCTGACTCCGGAAGAGTATGATACCGAGTCTTCTATTCGAATGTCCTTTATCAGGAATGGTATTACGATTCTCACTCCTGCGTAAACACCACCCCAGAGCCATTGACACCATTTGGATACATACCGCCAGAGCCTCTCTATCGGGGCTCCTTGCTCGTAAAGCCGGCGGGCACGTTCCTGGAGGCGTCTAATACTTTCGTCTGACGGGCGAAGTCTCCGAAAAGGATGGATGGTGTACCCGAGGAAGTCAAATCCCTGCATGGTCCGACCAATGAACCGTTTCGTCTCATGCACCTGCATCTTTAGTTCACTGAGGATCTGGTGGACGAGGCGGATAGCATGGCGGAGTTTCCACCGGGTTTTGGCGAGTATCACCACGTCGTCCATATACCTCCGGTAGAAGATCCCATCTCTATCGGAAAATGCGTCATCGAGTGGTTTCAGGTACAACGCACCAAGGAGTGGAGAGATCGATCCACCGGCACAAAGTCCGACACCGGCACGAGTGATGTCAGGTTCTGTCAGATAGTGACTGACGACTGCAATGGTTGGGAGCGGCGTTGCCGTGTCTTCGAGCTGGCTGAGGAGGATTGCATGATCTATCGAGTCATAATATGATGCAACATCAAAGCGGGCAAAGATCCCAGAACAAGGAGAGATCAGATCAGCAGGGGGATTCAGCACTCCGACATCTCTGAACTACCGGATAGCGGTCACAGCCGATAAGAACATACCTGCATCAGGAACGGTAAGAACGGAGTTTTCAGGAAGTATCATGGAGGCCCGTGATACAGATCTCTTGACTGATACCTGGAACAGAACCGCTGTAACAAACTCCTGGTAGGATATCATAGAGACGACCAGAAAGATAATGAATCTTCACCCTTACTTGATTCAACCTCACTCATACAGTTAGCATAGATTCGTTGATGACCTGTACCTCCCACTTATAGCTCCTATGATCTGATTGATGAAGAATCCAGTAGGACATTCTCATATGTCTGGATGATTATATCCTGATTTGGTTACTGCCGCGTATCAGCAAATCCCCGGATTTACGAGGCTATTGTATGCCTGTGCAGGTATGTGATAAACCAGAGCCCTGCATCTTTAGTCTGGTTTTGAAATCAGACATTTTTCGGATGAAATTTTTGTACTGGCTACATGAGTGTATAGTAATGTCCTGCACATTTCTCCTATTTCCTCTATTGTGCTCATGATATCTAATAATTTTGTGTTTAGGTTATTCAAAGATTCTTATTTTCTCTGTTTTGGAATTTTACATTGTGCAGGATATTCCTAAATTCTATGAAGTATGTCAATTATCACAATATTTTATTAAATCTCTCTGGTTAAATCCCTCATAATGTTTCATATCTTGCACATTGTATCTATTTCAATATTTAATCAATTTTCAGAATTTATAATTTAGAAATAATATTTAAAATATGCAGAGATTTCCATACGCAGTCTGATATTTTTTCCTCAACCTTTATGCCTTTGAACCCGGAGACCTGGGTGTATGGAGAGGATGTGGTCCCGGTGGAAGGTATGGCTTTTCTTCCTCCTGGTGGTTGTGGGAACAGCTCTTGTTGTGATTCCCCGTGCAGAAGGTGCCGGTACCGATCGGTTCTCATCCGGTGACTATGCCGGGGCACTGGCTGCATTTGAGAAGGAGCTCATCGAGATGACAGGGTCAGGGAGTAATACCTATGGCACTCCTGTACCGGCCGGATGGTGCCAGAAAATAGTCAACAATAGGAGCATGACATGAGATCCACACGAGCAATAATCATTCTCTGTATCGCCATATTATCGTTCGTTCTGATCACCGGAGGAGACCGGTTGCCAAACCAGACTCCGGAAAATCAGATCTATAGTATAGACACGACGCTTGATGCTGTTGGAATAGTAGATGATAAAAATTCCATGTCCTGGGTGGTTGCATCACCAAATGCGATTCCAACAGCCATACCCGGAGAAGGCCAGTCTGTGTCAGATACACTCTTTATCGACTCTATCCTGACCAACGGTGGCAAGCTCTCTGAAAACAAGAACTTCGATTTCTCCTCAAAAAATCCGAGTGAGGGCTTGTACAACATAGAGAATCAGAAGGTGCTGACATATGCATCCACGAACGGAGCACACCTGGTGGGCGAAGAGGAGTACACCCTTTCCGTGGCTGGCAATTATTCGACCAGTGATGGCAACGTCCGCTGTGTGTTCTCCCAGAATACTGGGTTTATCATCCCCGCATTCTGTAACATCGTCTCCGCAAAGAGTGCCCTCTTAAATATCAACAGTGCTCAGGTCTCATCCAAAGGTCAGATCCGGTCAGTTGCCGAGACAATTGATGTGCCTACGGCTCTCAACTACCGGCTCGCGGTCAGTCCGGATCAAAAATCCGGTCGAGGGTATGCTGAAGGCGGGGTAAAGACCGTGTTTGCAGGCTCGAGTATGGAGGCACGGGATGGCGGAGATGCGAATTACCTGGCTTTCTCAAGTGATGTGAATAACGGAACCTGGAACAAGACGAGTTCTGTCAGAACATGGAAGGACAGTACCTCGGTATATGGGCGGATTCGCAATCTGCAGAAGAACTTCGATGATCCGTCAGAATTGGGTACGATGTTTACCCCCCCTCAAGGACAACCAACTGTAACCAAAGTTAGTCCGACCACAGCACCGACACAATGTACAACGGGCGCGATTAAGGTCACAAACAACCTGCTAGTTACAGGTACTTATTATATTAGCGGGTTTGGAGGCGGCAGTTGGGGCCCGGCGATTTTGGATCCCGGAGAATCCTGGACGCAAGACGGTTTGTCCCCAGGCAAATATGTTGTAATTCCGCTCACACTATCCCCGAAGACATACGATGTTACTGCCTGTGTAACGACCGACGTATCATTTTAAAAAAACACCTACGAAATAGGAATCGAAGTAATTATTCCCTACCCTTTTTATGGATACCTGAACTTTCAGTGACCGGTCATCGACCAATGACTGAACTCAGATATCCATGTTCTGGAAGATCCAGTGCTTTCGTTATCCAGACCCAATACTTCCGGACTCCCCCTTTTCGTGAGACCTTTCCAAACACACCGCCCCAAAGCCATTGACACCATTTCGATACATACCGCCAGAGCCTCTCTATCGGGGCTCCCTGCTCGTAAAGCCGGCGGGTACGTTCCTGTAAGCGTCGTATGCTTTCGTCTGACGGGCGAAGTCTTCGAAACGGGTGGATGGTATACCCGAGAAAGTCAAAGCCCTGAATGGTCCGACCAATGAACCGTTTCGTCTCATGCACCTGCATCTTTAGTTCACTGAGGATCTGGTGGACGAGGCGGATAGCATGGCGGAGTTTCCACCGGGTTTTGGCGAGTATCACCACGTCGTCCATATACCTCCGGTAGAAGATCCCATCCCTGCAGGAAAATGCGTCATCAAGCGGCTTCAGGTACAACGCACCAAGGAGTGGAGAGATCGACCCACCGGCACAAAGTCCGACACCGGCACGAGTGATGTCAGGCTCTGTCAGATGGTGGCAGACGACTGCAATGGATGGGAGCGGCGGTGCCGTGTCTTCGAACTGGCTGAGGAGGGTGGCGTGATCTATCGAGTCATAAAAGGATGCAACATCAAAGCGGGCAACAAATGGATACCGGTGTGCCTCTTTTTGAATATCCCGGATGCACCCCTTGACACCACCCCGTCCTCTCAGATGCGTACATGATCGGCTGATGACCGGCGGTATTGCATCTTCGAGATCATATTTTGCCTGATGTATCATTTCACGACTTTTTTCATCCCAGAGAGCAATACGAAGTCCATCTGATTGTATAACTCCCTGTATTTTGAGGGGTTGGGGAAGCAGGGAGGATGGATGTATTATCATTGCTCTACCTGGATGAACTGATCCTTAAAGAACGGTTCGGAATCGCAACAATAGGCTTATTTGCTTCGTATGTACGGGGAGAAGTACGGGCTGACAGCGATGTTGATATATTGGTACCATTTCAAACTGGGAAAAACCTTTGAAAATACATAGATTGTACGTTCTCTCTCGAAGATCTATTCGGAAAGAATGTTGATCAAGTGATAAAAGCGACTATTTACGGGAGTATCAAGCCCTATATCCTTCAAGAGATAGTATATGATAGAACCGACCTGTAGTACTTCGCATGACCGCTCCTATATCTCTTCCATAATAGATACCCAGTCTCTGCCGGTTTTTTCTGCAATCTCTTTCACAATATGGGTGAAAGTTCCCGTCTTGAGTGGATCATGTAATGGAATGGTAATCCCATACTGTTTACCATCAATGGTGCATTCAAGCCGGACATGACTCCCTGTCTGTCTAACCTTTTGGAACCCATTTGAAAGCAAATACCCGATTAGATCAGAACCTGATATATTCCGGGGAACTTTCATACGGCAATAACAACATCCTTCACAATATGAAGTCTAATTAAAGAAGGGAGTGATGTATCGCCAAAATGACAGATGACTGCATCACGAACCATCTCCCTGAGATCGTCAAGGGTGTCAGCCTGGGTAAATATTGGATAGAGTAATGACCGGGCGATATACCCACCATCATCAGCCTCCTCCACAAGAAAGAGAATTTCTGTTTCTCTATGTTTTTCAGATATGATCATTGATGGCCTGCAATTAGGATGATATGTATAGATTCCTATCTTTAAGATTTTTTTCAAGAAGGATTAGTTGAGGAGATCCGGACCATAAATCGTTAATTATCTTTGATTTTTGATTATCCCCCTACATCTCCTGCCGATAGTATCATGAATATCCAGTGCTTTCGTTATCCACACCCAATACTTCCGGACTCCCCCTTTTCGTGAGACCTTCCCAAACACACCGCCCCAAAGCCATTGACACCATTTGGATACATACCGCCAGAGCCTCTCTATCGGGGCTCCCTCTCCAAAGCTGGTGGGCACGTTCCTGGAGGCGTCTAATACTTTCGTCTGACGGGCGAAGTCTCCGAAAAGGATGGATGGTGTACCCGAGGAAGTCAAATCCCTGCATGGTCCGACCAATGAACCGTTTCGTCTCATGCACCTGCATCTTTAGTTCACTGA
>CAZUXC010000018.1:0-72417 GCA_964624045.1 uncultured Methanospirillum sp.
CTTAATTCCTCAACCAACTAACCCAGAGGTATTTTTAAATTAGCTAAGTACTGGGTTTTGAAGAAATCTCATAAATAGTTTCACAATCCGCAGGAAATGAGAACTATCTGATTCTCAAAAAACAATTGAAGGCCAAATTGTCTAAACCCTAAAAATAAAGGAGTAATCATGTC
Source organism: uncultured Methanospirillum sp. (assembly GCA_964624045.1). Taxonomy (GTDB): domain Archaea; phylum Halobacteriota; class Methanomicrobia; order Methanomicrobiales; family Methanospirillaceae; genus Methanospirillum. Next base: position 174 of record CAZUXC010000018.1, read on the forward strand.
AGATTTTATCGATTCATACAAAATGGAATATCCGGATAGTCCGGTAAAAGATCTGCTCGTCACTTCATCAGGAGAAATCGTCTCAAAAACAGATGATGCAATCATTGTCAGGCTTCCTTTAGATAGAATCGTTTTTTCATCTGGAGTAGTGAATGGAGGATTCCGGCGAGGTCTTACCGCCGTATATAACCATCAATTATCCCATGCTACAATTCATTCACCTCAGCTTGAAAGAGGTAGTGTTGAAAACTACCTTCTTATAACGGCAAAACGTCTGAATCTTGACCCTGATACCACTACCGGACTCCTCACTGCTGCGAATATGATACATGCAGCAATAATAACTGAATCATTTCGTGGCCTTGAAGTTACTGCATTAATTACTGCTGGAATAGAAGTGAATGGAGGACGAGCAGGAGATCCCGCCACCTATTATCAGGAATCCGGGAACATATCTCCAGTTGGGGGTACAATTAATACTATTTTAATTATTAACGCAGATATTCCTGAACGAACATGTATTCAGGCGGTAATGACTGCTACTGAGGCGAAAACAGTAGCTCTTCAGCAACTCATGGCACCGAGTCAGTACTCATCGGGAATTGCTACCGGATCCGGAACTGATGGAATAATTATCATTGCAGATACGACGAGTTCTCAGAAGCTGACAGATGCAGGGAAGCATTCAAAACTTGGTGAACTTATCGGAACTGCGGTCATTAAAGGAACCACTGAAGCACTTAACAGGCAATCCGGTCTGAATTCACTATCACAGCGAAACCTGATGATTCGACTTGCCCGGTTTGGCATTACTGAAGAGGAGATCTGGTCAGCTGCCTCCAGACTGGATGGTGAAAACCGGCGGGCTAAATTTATTGATGCACTGAGAGAGATAGCCTGTGAACCATCACTGGTTGCAGCGATTTCTGCAGTAATCCATATTTATGATGAGATAACCTGGGGGCTTATTCCAGCAGTAGCAGGGCAGCACGCTGCTTGTAAAATTTTGGCTGGTATTCCCGTTAGAGAAAAATACGAGACTCATGAGGGAAATTTTATACCCCTTTCTCATCAGATGAGTGTCCTTGAGAATCTGAAAATTACCATTGCATACATTGCAAAACAGAAGGTGCTCTCATAAAATTCAATCAATTGCAATAATAATTCTATTTTTAAGCAGCCGAAGATTTTATACTTCTTTAAAAGTTCAACCCGGTTTTAGTAAGATTTTTACTAATGATTCATCAATACCAATAGGTATAGACGGTGAATAATTGCTAAAAACAGGAATTTCTATCAATTAAGAAAAGATTTTCTATTGTAATCAGTTATGTGAGAAATTCAGAGTATATAATTAAATCTCTCTGATTATAAGATTATATCGGATGATGATCTGAAAAATCAGAACTCAATTCCTTTTCTTGCCCGCACACCCTGATCATAATAATGCTTGACCTTTTTCATCTCTGTCACCAGGTCAGCTACTTTCAGGAGTTCTTGAGGAACATATCTGCCAGTAACCACCACTTCAACATGGGACTTTCTCATCTCAAGCAACGCGATGAGTTCGTGTATTGTCAGAATCTGATACATAACTGACAACAGGATTTCATCAAGAACCACCAGATCAAAATACCCGGATTTAAGAATATCAGCACAATGTTGTATTCCCCGCTGAGCGGTAGAGATCTCTTCAGGTCCGATAAGGCCTGAAACAAAATGTCCGGTTCCGTACTGCTCTATAATAAAGCGGTCACTAAGTGCAGGAAGCCCAAGTTCTGCAGTTTCTACGCCTTTAAAGAATTGGGCAAAATATACGGATCCGCCAGTAAGTATTGTCCGCATCGAAAGCCCGAGTGCTGCAGTCGTTTTACCCTTTCCTGCCCCAAAGTAAATTTGAACATATCCTTGTCGTTCATTCTGGGTTTTCGGTAAAGAGGAGCAGAGATGAGATACACTCATTCGCTGTTCCGCAATACCGGAGTGTAATGGTGAACTTCGTTGTGCAATTATACTTGACGTCATATGCACAGAAATTACATCGGATGAAGCAGATGGGATTCTTTATCCAGAGCCCAGATTACAAACTCGTTTGGATTGTGGAACTGATTTGCAGGGACAGGGACGGTATCTCCAATTTCGGTTTCCAGTCGATTCACAACAGATCCGCCTTCAGGATTGTATGAATATCTAACTTCCATATCATTTTCTTTTCCCCAGAGGCCAGGATCAACTGCAAGGTTGTATGCAATAGAAACCGCCCACTGGTCATCGGTGATATCAGCATATACTTTTCCCAGCAGTCGGCGATTATTTCTCCTGATAACCGCTTTCGTCTCAAACTTTTCTGCCATAGATCGAGCTTTGGAATTCGGGTCTAACCCAAAAAATTTTGCCATAGATCAAAATTAGTTGTCCTAATTAAAATGGTTTTCCTATACGTGACTTTTTTTTTTTAACAGACATGCGTGGAAATATGATGTATGGAGAAAACCGAGAATACATTCGGAATTCTATTCTGGACTATGCGTTCAGAAATTGACCGGTAAGAAGTTTTCGTATACACTTGTCTGAGAAAATGAGGCGTATATCTGTCTAGTATTCTTCTAATTCTGATTGATGGTGAAATCTTCCGCAGGGGACCATCATTTCAAAGGTAGCACCTTCTCCTTTCACCCCGACCTCATGAATCTCTATCTCAGTTATCTTGAGAATTTCACGAACGAGAAAGAGGCCCATACCCTTATTTTTCCCATGACCTCTGATAAAGATCTTCTCTTTTTCTTCATCTGCAACACCTTGACCATCATCTTTGATCTGAATTGAGAACATATCATCTTTCATCATGCTGGATATGGTGATATTTTTTGTTGATTTTCCATGTCTGATTGAGTTCTCGATAAGATTGTAACATACCCGGGAAAATAGGGGATCAACGTATATCTCTACAGGATATGAGAGGGTGAAATGTAGAGTAATTCCTGCTGCTTGAGCAAGATCACTGAATGCAGAAAATGATAGGTACACATCAGACCAAACTGGTTCAAATATACCAATATCCTGATACAAAGCGGTAAATGAAATTGCCTGGTCAATATTTCTCGCAGAATTCATAGCGATATGAAGTAATACTTGTGAATCTTCTTTTGAGTCACTTTCATCCAACACATGAAGAACTGATTGTAATGAGGTGAGATGATTTTTAATATCGTGTCTGGTTATTGAAGAGAGGAGATGGAGTTTTTGATTTGCCTGAATAAGGGCCTGCTCTGCTCTGACGCGAACGGTAACATCCCTCCCTCTTCCAAGAAGGGCCGGTTTACCATTATACTGGATTACATTAAACACGAACTCTATCATTTTTAGTGATCCGGTTAATGTCTGTATGGTTGCCACACATCGGGTCTTAGGGGTGGTACCATCCAGTACCATCTGAATATGTGATCTGAGAACTGGTTGATCAGGAGAACTAATCGTCTTCCAGATATCCTGATCGTACAAATCACCTTCAGAGTACCCGGACATCGTAGAGCATGTGGGATTTACGTAGATATACCGAGAATCCTGGATAAGAAATACGGCATCGTTGCTATTCTCTACCAGAGCACGATATTTAAGTTCACTTTCTTCAAGGAGGACTTTCCATTCTGAAAGAGCGTTGTAACTCTCCTGTAGTTCAACCTGCGAAGCTGCCAGCTCTTCATACGAGCTTTCGAGAGCCTCCTGTTTCTTCTCAAGCTCTTCTTCGATTGCAATGATATGAGAGATATCCCGAATAGTTACAATCGAACCATAAGGCATACCACTTTGATCGGAGAGTAATCCTGCTACTTCCCATACAATTCTTTCCTCTTTGCATCCTGAATATGAAATCCGGGTGTACCCACTGACAACGCCATTTCCCTTATCAACAGATTTATACCGACAGTGATCCGGTTCCCTCCCATGAATAAGATAGTCAACAAGGATATCCTGTCTCTGTCCATAAATGGCTGAAGAATAAGCCTGATCTCCATTACCGAGTATTTCAGTTTTTTGAGTTCCGGTGAACTTCTCTATCGCCCGGTTCCATGCAATAATACAACCTTTTTTATCAATTGCAAAGGCTGGATCCGGAAGATGTTCGATAATATTTTCAAAATGATTCCTGGAATTCTGCAGAGTATGAAGTAATCTTACACGTTGTGTCGTATCCCTGATGGATTCAATGGCACCACAGAGATTTCCATGGGGATCTGAGAACCGGGTTGCCTTCACCCAGAATGTTCTTGTTATTCCTTTTATTGTGCAGGTAGTACTTCCCGTGTACCCATTTTCAGTTTGAACCGGTTTTTTGTAATACTCCCTGATATCGGATTCTGGTTTGATGAGATAATCAAGAATGAGAGGACGTTTTTTTCCATAAAACGGAATTGCATAGATATAATCTCCCTGACCGATCATACTTTCTGCTAAAATGCCAGACAACTCAACTATCGCTTCATTCCAGGCGATTACTCGACCAAATACATCAACTGCAAAGGTAGGATCCGGCAGATGGTTGATGATATCTTTCATCATCTGATGGGCTTTTGCTATCTCTTCTCTTCCCCGATGACGATCAACGGCGGTGCGAATCATATGGAGGAGTTCGGTGTACTGGCAGGATCCTCCTCCCTTTTGAAGGTAAAAATCTGCTCCGCTATTGAGTGCTGCTATTGCCACATCTTCACGACCACGACCGGTAAAAAGGATAAAAGGGATCCTCTCTCCATTTGAACGAATCTCCTGAAGAAATGAGATACCACTTCTCAGGGGCATTTCATAATCCGACACAATTGCATCATACCCACAGGTGCATAACAGGTGAAGACCGCTTGTTACATCAGGAGCTACATCTACTCGAATATCTCCATCACGTTCTAAAAACAGACGGGTGAGATCACGAAGAACAGGGTCATCGTCAACATACAGTATGGAAAGCATATTAAAGTAAATCAGAAATAGTTAGGTTATTTTCACAATTACTGAATCCCGGAGATAGGACACCAGGGAAAATTGGTCTAATGATACCAGGTAGGCAGTGAAGCAGAATCAGAGTATTCATGTAAGTCTAACGCAACAATAATTCTGATGTTAAAACAAAAAAACTTACCTTATGGCAAACCATAGAAATGAGATATTGTGCAGGAACTGGTAAATTTCTCTACCTATGACGTTGATTTCAGCAGATTCAACTATGACTGGCAGGAATTACAAACTTTTTGCTCTGATGAAGGACTTGATGGAATAGAATTACTCTATGAAGGATATCCTGGTGAACCTCTGCCTCCTTCCGGTCTTGCAAAAAGTGTGCATTTTCCCGGTTGGTTTGGATGGACACGGACCTGGACTGACCCTCAATCAATCTCAAAGGATCCTGAACCCGCAGAGATAGCGTACTTCTATGGTGCACATGAACCAAAATCTCTCTTAAAAAGGTTTTCTTCATTACTCGATATCGCGAAAGAACTGAATGCTGCTTATGGGGTTTTGCATATTTCCCATGTTGAACTTGATGAAGTATTTACCAGAAAATTCAGAAAAAATTCCAGGGAAGTACTATATGCTGCAGCATCTTTTGTAAATGCAGTAGCCGCACACTACCCTGAAGGTGAACCACCAGTCCCTATCGCATTTGAAAATCTCTGGTGGCCTGGACTGACATACCAGTCAGAGGATGAACTTCAGTACTTTATGGATCTGTTGCAGTTTGACAACTGGATATTTCTTCTGGATACCGGACATCTCATGAATTATCTCGAAGTGAGAGAGGAAAAAGCAGGAATAACACAGGTAATAGAAACACTGGAAAACCTTTCTCAAAAAACACGCGATCGGATTCAGTCAATTCACCTTCAATGCAGCACATCGGGAAAATATCAGAAAGAATTTTTTTATTGCCCTGCTCCATCCGGGTTTGAACATCTGTCCTATCGGGAGAAGATGGCAACATTGATAAAACATATTCCTCATATCGATGAACATCGGGCGTTTTCCCAGAAAGAATGTCAGGATATTATCTCATTAATTGAACCAGATTTTTTAGTACATGAATTTATCTCCGGATCTCGTGATGAACTCCTGGAAAAAGTGAGAAAACAAAAGAAAAGCATCTCATAAAATTCCGGAAACTTTTTCACAGCCTCACTCCGGTGTCATTGCCAGAAGGTCCAGAATTTCTCCGATTGTACATGCCTTCACCGCCCCTTGTTCTATTAAATGATTAAGCAGAGTAGTTGCTGCCCCTCCGGTATAATCGTAAATATGGTTTTTTCCATCCGGTAGATACAGAATAATTTTCTTTGCAGAAATGTTCTCTAATACTTTAAAATTCGGATAATTACCCCATCCTACAGATCTCACGGTGACAATTACCCAATCTGCAACTGAAACCTGAAAGGCCAGTTCCTCTTCATGTTCCAGCGATATTTTAGAAAAAGGAGGTTCACTGATTAACTCAATTTCAAGATCTTTTGCAACCAGATAATCAGAATCCTGCTCAGAAAGAACTCCGCACCTGACATGATAACCACTACGGGTAAGTATTCTCATGAGGCAGGAGCCACTTCCAGCACCAGAAATCACCACAATATTCTGATTATTTGCATGAGATGATCTATCCTCATCAATCACAAATACAAAGGGAACACCGGTTAACGGATTCTCTCCAATATATGGAGTTATTTTGAACACTTTCTCAAGGTTCTCTCTGGTCATTACCTCATGGGGGGTACCAAACGCCATAATTTTTCCATCACAGAGAAGGATGAGATGATCACAGTATGCTGCAGCGAGATTAATGTCATGAAAGACTCCGATTGCAGCTTTTTTTCCTTTCACTCCTTCACGAATGAGTGAGATGAGTTCATACTGGTGATGGAGATCAATATGTGCAAAGGGCTCATCAAGCAACAATACATCAGGATCCTGAGCGAGTGCTCGGGCAATGAGTATCCGCTGTCGTTCTCCCCCACTTAGCGAAGTAATTGTTCGGTCAGCCAGTTCCTGTTCCCCGGTCAGTTGTAATGCGTTGCTTACCGCTTTCTCGTCATCTTCTCCCGGTGATCGAAAACGCGGTATATGAGGGTTTCTCCCCATCATCACCATGTCATATACCGTATAGGCAAATGGAATAGAGTTCTCCTGGGGAACATATCCGATTAATCTACCAAACTCTCGATATGGCAGACTTGCAATATCCATATCGTTCAAAAGAATGTTCCCTGATTTTTTCTTCAGGGATCGAGCCAGTACCTGCAGTAATGTGGATTTTCCTGACCCATTAGGACCAAGAATTCCAATAAACATCTGTTTATCAACCCGAAATTCTATCTCTTTGAGAACATCCCGTCCCCGATAACCCGCAACCAGATCCTTAACCTCAATCACGGTTGTCATACTTCTTCACGTCTCCGGATCAGAAAGAGAAAGAACGGAGCTCCAAAAAAAGCAGTTACTACTCCGACCGGTAATTCTCCAAGCCATGTCCGGGAGATAGTATCCGCGATGAGAAGCAGAAAAGCTCCGCAACAGAGCGAACCGGGTATCAGAACTGCATGATCAGGTCCGGTAATAAGTCTTGTCAGATGAGGAGATACAAGCCCGATAAATCCAATGGATCCTGTCACTGATACAACTATACCACACAGTCCCGCTGAAGCTCCAAGAAGCAGAAGTTTGGTACGATTCGGATTAATTCCTAATGTCTGGATTTCTGACTCTCCACAGGTGATGATATTGAGATCCCGGGAATAGAGGAGGAGAAGTGCGATAGGGATAATTGTGAGACACAAAAGCGGAATATCAGCCCACGACGTATTCCATAAACCTCCCATGAGCCAGAACATAATCTGATGCATGCTTGTTCCTGCAAAGACCATGAAGACTGATACTACCGATGAGAAAAATGTGGAAACAGCAATTCCGGTCAGTAAGAGAACACTCGTATTGATTCTTCCATTTCGCGAGGCAAGGAGATACACCAGAAACACTGCAGATATTGCACCGATAAACGAAGCAAGAGGAATGAAGGTCATAAGACCAAGTGCCATCATGAAAGAAGCACCAACTGCTCCACCTGATGATGTTCCAAGAATGTAGGGATCGGCAAGATCATTGCGAAAAAGTGCCTGCATGGCAGCTCCTGCACCGGCAAGACTTGCTCCTGCGAGTGCTGCTGCTATCGCCCGGGGCAGCCTGATATCAAAGAATATCTGAGCTCCCGTCCCTCCTCCAAATGCCTGAGAAAGGGAGAGAGGTACCGGGCCGATGGTAACTGAACCCAGTAGCGCAAGTACAAGAAAGATAAACGAAACCATTAATAACACATATTGAAATTTTCGTTTCACAATACCGCCTTTGAGATCTTAGGAAAGAAATTTTAACTTAGAACAAATAAACTGTATTCATGAAACCCATACCTGCCGCCAGAGTTCAGAGTTTGTCATATTACCGATATTACACGTGGGTTTTCACTCTTTGTCTGATATTGGTTAGTATTTCCTGCACAATTACGGTCCTGGCAGAACCGAGTATCACCACTGGACAGGACTACCCGCGGAGTGTTTTAGATGACAAGCAGGTTTTAGTAACACTCAACTCTCCTCCTCAACGAATCGTCTCTCTGGCCCCATCTAATACTGAGATGCTCTATGCTCTTGGGCTTGAAAAGCGGATTGTGGGAGTCACTAATTATTGTAATTATCCAGCAGATGCTACCAGCAAGGATAAGATCGGAGGTTTCTCAACCGTAAGTCTGGAAAAAGTCCTCTCAAAGAATCCGGATCTGGTGGTTGCAACAGATGGCAATTCTCCCGAGACAATTGACCGACTTAGATCCATGAAAATTCCGGTGTATTTAGTCGATGCGAAATCTCTGGCTGATGTGCAGAAGACACTTCAAAATCTTGGAGATTTAGCAGGAGTTAAAGGGGAAGCAGCGGCGGTAAATCATAACCTCACCGCCATTGCAGACAGGGTGATGGATGAGGGAGAAAAGATGTCTTTTCACCCAACGATTGCCCATGTAATCTGGAATAACCCAATTTATGTCAGTGGATCAAACACATTCCAGGATGAACTCATTCACCTGTCCGGCGGTATCAATGCCTTTGATGATGCTGAAGGCCATCATATTGTCAGCGTCGAGGAGTTTGTCACGAAAAATCCCGATATCCTGTTAATGAATACCGGTTCTGGAATGGGTAATGATGGTTCCGATATTGGAGCCTATTTTCGATCAGAGCCACGACTCTCCCATCTGAAAGCGGTAACAGAGAATCACATAATCACCGTCGATACAGATGTTGCAGACCGGGCGGGTCCACGACTCTGGGAACTTCTCGAAGAAATTGCCCCACAAATCCGTGAAATGGCATGATGTATCAGCAGACTTTTCCGGAACCGATTCCCGGTATGTCATAAGGTTGAGAGATATGATCCTGATTCAAAGATCAACGATTGGAGAAGCTCACGAGGAAGTCATTAGAATAATAACGGAACGATGTAAGGGAGATAATCGGATAACTGAAGACGGGGAGACTACCTATGATCCCGAAGAACCCGTCTGCATCCACATAGACTTCCCCTTTAACAAGCCCATGAAATCGAGTGCATCGCTTTTTGGTGACCGATTCTCTGAACACTACCAGGCATCCTTATACACAATAACCAAAAGGAAGAATGACGGAACTGATGCGACATATACTTATCGTAACCGGCTGCGGGATTATCCGGTGGCCAGCCTGAGACTGGAGAACCCTGTCCGGAATACGATGCAAAAAATTTTTGATACCCTATTAAATCCATTTGGGTATGTTCCTGCAGGATCCATTGCAGCAATTGCATATGCCGGGGATGGAAATCTCGGAGGTATTGATCAGATCCAGCGAAGCATCATTGACCGACTGATAGAGAGTCCAAACAGTCGGCGGGCAGTGGCTATCACGTGGTCACCGTTCCATGATAGTACTCGAAAAGAGCCTCCATGTCTGCAGATCGTCCAGGGTATAATCGATTCATCTGACCATCTCAATCTTGTCTGTCTCTTCCGAAGTAATGATATGCTATCAGCATGGGGACAAAATGCATTCGGTCTTGCTCATATGCAATCGTTTATCCTTGACGAGATCAACAAATCCAGAAAAGAAAGGAAGCAGGATCTTCTCACGATTGGATGGCTGGAGACGATCAGTATTTCTGCCCATATGTATTTCACCCGTGATCAACTTGAGTTGATGAAATTTAATCAAAAGGATCAGGTCAAAGACTCATTTCGGATATTTCATAATACCTAAAATGTTATAATTTTGAGATAATCAGAGAGATAAAAATCTCTTTCATACATGGAATTTAAGATATGAAGCACCATCCGGATTGTTCCAAACGGAGTACTGATGATTTCTCTATTTTTCTGTTACAATGTTTCCCCAAGAAAAAGTTTGAAGACCGAGCAGCTAATTTCCGGTGAATATATATCCAGGAAAAAAAGAAACGAAGTTATGTTTTCTTTATTCGATATTACCGGACCCCTTTGTCTCTGATTAACCCGCAGATATCTATCCAGATAACCAGTTCTTTCCGACTCTCTCCCCTTTCACCGACTTCTTTCTTAATGACTCCAAGAATATAGGAATCATCGTCAGTGCCCCGGTTACTCTGATCAATGTCGCTTAAAGGAACGGTGAGAACTGAAGCCACTTCATCGACAACCACACCGGTTTTCCCATTCGTAACCGATTCATCAAGAACAATAAACCGCAGATCCTCGCTATCAGATCCGGCTTTCTTGGTTGCTCCGATGAGAGTTCTGAGATCAATGATCGTAGTTATTTCACCACGCAAATCGATAATTCCCCGGATATGTGAAGGAGCATGAGGGAGAGGAGTGATTTTGCTCGCCTCTACTATCTCCCTCACATCAAACAGGTTTACTGCATATGTATCATTCCCCAGAAGAAACTCTACAACCTGAATCTCCTCATTCTCTCCCGCATGGCTGTCAGATCGGTTTGTGGATCCTCGTTCCTCAATCATATTACACCTTAAATTTTTCAATTTCCGTAGCGACGTCTTTTACAATCGTTTTCAAATTAACGACAATCTGTCTGATCTGATCAGTCGCAGCAGATGCTTCTTCAGTTGATGCTGCTGCTGATACCGCTTCATCTGAGGTATTCTTAATGTATGTCGATACCTCACCAATACTTGCAGTGACCTCTTGCACCGATGCAGCCTGCTCCTCTGATGCAGACGCTACATCCATGGCACTCTTACTGATTTCTTCTATTGTTTTTCCAATCTCCTTAAAGGCTTCTAATGTAGCTTCGAGAGCAGTAGTTCCTTCACCAACCGTTTTCCCGGCATGATCGATAGCTTCGTTCGCATTCTGGGCTTTTGTTTGTAAGGTGGTAATCATATCTGCGATGTTTTCTGCAGACTTTCGTGAATCCTGAGCAAGAGATTTTACTTCTGCAGCGACAACCGCAAACCCTCTTCCGGCATCACCAGCCCGGGCAGCTTCAATAGCCGCATTAAGAGCGAGAAGGTTAGTCTGATTTGCTATATCGGTGATAAGATTTACAATCTTACCAATTTCCCGCATCTGGTCATTGATCTCTCTGACAATATCCCCAACTTCATCGGTAGATTTGGTGATATCTTTCATAGCGACTTCTGTTTTCGCTGCAAGATCCATACCAGTCTGAGATACACCAGTTGCATGACTTGCCGTCGTTGACACCTGTTCTGCCCGTTGAGAGACCGAACTTACCGTAATATTGAGATCATCCATCGCTTTCAGGATTTGAGTGATACCCTCTTCTCCTTCCATCGCATTTTTGCTGACCTTCTCAGCGATTTCGGCGATTTTTCCTGAACCGATGGTGAGATCTTCAACACTGGAAGAAGCCTGTGCAGTATTTTTTGTCAGTTCTTCCAGTTTCTCATCGATGAGTGTTACCGCATCAGTTATCTTGATGCCCATATTATCAAGGGCTTTCTTAAACTCAATCCAGTCTCCTGCAATCTTTAATGTCGGGCTGACTCTCTCAGTAAAATTGTACTGGGAATACTGAGAAGATACCCGCATCGCCTCCTCAACCGGAGCAATAACACTGTCAAGAGTATCATTGACACTGGAGACAATCTTTCTATATTCGCCTTTATGTCGGGAAAGATCAGCCCGGGTTTTGAGTTTTCCCGCAACTGCTGCATCAGATAACCCCTGGACATCTGAAATCATCAATGAAAGAGCATCGGTGGCTTGTTTCAGACTCTGGTTCATTCGCGTAAATGATTCTGCTGCCTCCCGAGTATGCTCATCTGATTCAGAAACCTGGTAATTCAGATTAAGGTCACCATTTGCCAGACGTTCCAGGTTTACTTCAATATGATTTACTTCCTGCTGAAGGTACCTGCCTACCTTCGTAACTTCAGTAACATCAGTTACCACCTCAACATGACCGATTCTCTTTCCCTGTGCATCAGTTACATATGTACAATCAACATTGAAGTGCCCGCCAAACTGGTCAAACTTCGTATTTGAAAAACCATTGCGTAAACGGTTAATCCCACATTTGTCAGTATTACAAATGCCGGCTCCCCATTCATTGCAAAGATGCCCTTTCAGTTCATTCCGGTTTTTATTGAGCATAGACTCGACGGCTTTATTGACAAAAGTCCATCGGGTATCCATATCGGTTACGGTGATGGGGAAGGGAACCGCATCGAGAATAGATTCATACCAGGCTGCTTTATCGCTGAATAACTGAATCATGAAATTTATTCGTTCAGCGATTTTTTCAAATCCCACAGGAGTTTGAACAGGAGAAATCCGGTGCTCATAGTTGCCTTTTTCTATCCAGGATAGAACATCAGCAAGAACCTCCTCCATTTGTAATATTTCGTTATTTGATTGTTGATCACTTTGAGCCATGATTCATCCTGCCGTATGTATCATTTGCGGATTTGCTGTCCGGATACATCGTGCGATATCTAGATATATTAAAGTGATGGTTTCTGAATATGAGGTGTCCTGGCAGCACTTCACGGTGAAAAATTGGAGATTTGGCTATTCACCCATCTCTGGTAGATCACCCGGATGAATGGAAGAGGAAACAGGTCGGGTATCCATGGCTTTTGCCTGTGTGAGTCTCCAGGCATATAATGCCGCTTTCGGATACGAAGCAGAAATAATCTTTGCTACATTCGTATTACCAATCTTAAATGGTGACATCCCAAGGAGGGATATTAGATCAGTCTCTGTCCCATCAGGAGGATGAATCCGGATAGACACTTTGGAGAGATCATGTCCCGGATTATAATAGGAACTCCAGTCTGGTGGTTGATCTGACTCTGAAGATTCATCAGAAATAAAAGATGATGGTTCTTCTTGCGCATTCTGCTCTTCCAGGTAAAGAGTTACTGCATGGGTAATTTCATCCCGGGTTTTTCCCCGGAGCAGGAACAGAATAAAAGGATCTTCATTTACCCGGTTCCCAAGAGCCATATACGTCGCAACAATATGACTACAGGTATGGACAGAATCACAGTCACATTTGTAGTCCAGATCTTCCAGAGATTCGGGGATTATAATAAGCCCGGCCTGGCGGAACATATCATCGAGTTCTTCTGGATAATCCCCTTTCAGAAGTTTTGAGTAAAGTTCTGTCTCCGCTGCCAGAATTCGGATAACAGTTTCCCAGTCTTCCTCCAGATCATTGAGCCAGATGGACACGTTCTGAGATCCACCGACAGCTCCCAGAACAATAGCATCAACACCGCCTGCATATGGTTCTGATAAGATAACCTGTCCACGCTCTGCAAGACGACGCCCCTTTACCAATTGAGTGGTATCTTTACCGGGACGCATCATGTTGAGAAACGAGGTAGTCCACCATGATTCTCCAAGTAATTGTTGACGGGTATGTTCATCTAACGCTGAGTATTGTGCAAGTCTTCTCATTCAAAGATCATCTCCAAAGACCTGTTCCCGAAGGCGAAGAATATTCATCAGCTCACCATCAGGTAGTTCAGTCAGCCACTCTTCTCCTGAAGTGATTATCTGATCTGCAAGAGCACGTTTCCTGATAATCATTTCGTCAATCTGCTCTTCCAGGGTTCCCATGGTAATCATCTGCCTTACCTGAACAGAGCGTGTCTGCCCGATCCGGTATGTTCTGTCAGTAGCCTGATCTTCTACTGCCGGATTCCACCATCGATCAATATGAAATACGTGTGTTGCCCGCATCAGATTCAGCCCGGTCCCTCCTGCCCGAAGAGAGATTATGAAGAACTGAGGGCCATTCTGGTGCATAAACCGGGAGATCATCTCTTCCCGCTTAAGACGGGATGTAGATCCGGTCAGAACTAACACTTCCCTTTCAAGAGCCAGATGCACCTGTTTTGCCAGTGCCTGGGCAAAAGTGGCATATTGGGTGAATATAATTGCAGCGTCCCCTTCATCTCTGACTTCCTCCAGCATTTCAATGAGACGTTTTACCTTTCCTGATCGGTGGGGTTCACATACCGGGTCTTTGGTTACCAGGTCCGGATGGTTGCAGATCTGTTTGAGCCGGGTGAGAGAAGCAAGAATTCTTCCCCGTCTTGACATGCCGGATAGTGAGTGAATCTGTTTCTCCAGATCATCAAGAGTTGCCTGATACATTGCTGCCTGCTCGGGGGTCATCATGCAATAGACCGGTATCTCCAGCTTATCAGGAAGATCATTAATGACTGATGAATCTATTTTCACTCTGCGCAAAAAGAATGGTTGAATGATCCGTTTGAGTTCCGCAACTTTTTCATCAGCTTTACCTTTTCCAATGGGGGTTGCAAAATTCTTTTGAAATGCTGAATAAGACCCGAGAAAATTCGGGTTGAGAATCTCCATTATCGCCCATAGTTCAATGAGGTGATTCTCGACCGGAGTTCCGGTCAGAGCAATCCGATGATCTGCCTCCAGTGTTTTTACTGCCTGAAACTGTTTCGTTTTCGCATTTTTGATATTCTGCACTTCATCCAGAATAAGGGTTGCATATGAGAGATGAGAGAGAAGATCCTGATCCCGGTAGATAATTGCATATGAGGTAATTATCAGATCAAGATCCTTCGCTTTTGCCAGGAACTCTTCTCCTTTCCATCTTGAACTTCCATGATGCACCATGTATGATAATGATGGGGCGAATCGGGAAAGCTCACGCTCCCAGTTCCCTAAAATTGAAGTAGGGCAGAGCAGGAGAGAGGGTTTATGTAATTGTCCATGTTCCTTTTCATGAAGAAGGTAGGCGATAGTCTGGGGAGTTTTGCCAAGACCCATATCATCTGCAAGACATGCTCCAAATCCAATGGAGCGACAGGTTGATAGAAAGGTTAGCCCGGCTTCCTGGTATGGACGAAGGTTTCCAATAAATGTTGAGGGTACCGGAATGATTTGGGGGCTGGATCCTTCACGGATAAACCTGACAAGATTTTTTGTCCATGTGTCATCAGCGTGAATTCGTAGGTTCGAATCTTCATCACCTGTTTTGATGAGGATTCGAAGAAAATCTGCGAGTGAGAGAGAATGTTTCTTGTACTTCTTTTCCAGCCCGGAGATTATCTCACTCACTTTTCCGGTGTTCAGTGTCACCCATCTTTTTCCAATTCGTACATATGATGTCTGTTGATCAACCATTCGCTTGAATTCAGCAGCATCAATATGGTCATCTCCGACAGAAATCCGGTAATCGAAGGATAATAACTGGTGAAGACCTACATGGGAAACTGACTGGCGTGATGTACTCTGCCTGACAGAAAGCTCTACCAAAACCTCCTCTTCCGCACTTCCCCACCAGTCAGGAAGAACAATTTCAAGGCCGGGCTCACGAAGCAATGGAACAGTGTGAGTAAGGAATTGAATTAAATGGTCCTCAGCAATTCTGATGTATGGTGTTTCGTCTGAAAAATGATCAAGAGTAAGATCCTGACCATGACGAAGGATCTTTTCACATGCATTTTGCACCTGAATATTGAGTTCCTGCGAGTTAGGTAAAATCAGATCAGGTAAAGAATTATCGGATTTCCATTCTGAAATGGGAATCAGTCTGGTAAGATCATCAGAAGATCGGACATAGAATACCAGTGCCCAGATCTCCGGAGATAGTTCAGAATTTTCCCGGGAATTTTTATACCCTGATATCTCCTCTATCCGGGCACAAATTATCCAGGGAAGATCATCAGGAAATGAACTGGTGACAGAATCTGTCCAGGTGAGAAATTTACCTCTCCAGTTATTCGGTATTTGGGGATTTTGAACCGGCATTTTATGTCGTTCAATTCCCTGAAGAAAACTGACCGCAATTATTTCCGGGGCATATTTTAATCGCTCAATCGGAGATAATGCTACCGAGGGATTATTAAGACCATCATGTTCTGATTGAGCAATAATAGTATTGATCATCTGGCTGATAAACTGCAAAACGGCGCCACTTCGCCCGGGATGAGAGGAGTCAACTATCCCATATTGAAGGAATCTCACCTGGTTTGGAGGCATCGATGATATAATAAATTCGATGCGTTTTTTATCATAAGTAGAGGGTATAGGGTTCCATACTGTGCATGTTCCCCCGTTGTGGTATCTTCCGATAGAAGGAAGATATCGTCCCCTGATTACCATGTCCAGACAGAATTCAGTTACCTTCAGCCAGTACCGAAGAGATCCTCCAGGAACAAATAGCAGAGCGTTCATTTTTTCTAACTGGAGAATGTCCAGAAGAATTGATAGCGAACCCGATACCACAGGAGTTGAATAAAAAATTCCTGTATCTGGGATCAGGTGGGGAGTATCAGAAGTCTTTGCCTCTCCCATAGAGCCAATAATTTCTCCTTCAAGTCTAGGGAATTCCAAATTCTTCTGCCGCGAAATCAGATCGTGTTTATTTTGTACCTCCCTAAAAAGGATGACAAGTTCTGATGTCGGTATGGCAAATGGATTCGTCCCACTCACCTCGGAAGGAGAAGGAATAGGTATCTGATGTTTTTTTTCGGATTCCCCAAAAAAAACCAGAGAACCCGGGGGATCAGGCTGATAAAGAGAGTGAAGAATGATACAGGACTGGGAGGATAATGAAGGTGGCATTGATAACTCCGATAGACTATACAGATTACATGGGAGAGACGATATGGTATTCGGATATTCACTTATGATAATTCCTCATATTTACCTCAAAGGATTAGAACATGAATACTCCTTCTTTTCTATAGAGGCCGGATATCAGGACATCATGGAGCAGCGAAAATTACCCAAACTGTTCTTTGGGTCTTTTTTTGAGAACCTGAAAAAATTTGCAGTTCCAATGAGGAGGAATTATGCAGTTACATAATTTTGGTTTGATTGTTCTGATCTGTACTGGGCTTATCGTGGTTGATACTACCGCTCTCCCTACACCGGAGCAGTGGAAAGAATCTACATTGAATCAATTCTCGCGACTTACCAGGGAAGAAGTTGATGCTTTTATCGATCCCCTGATTACATATAATCTAAGTAAAGGAGTTGTGGTTGTACTCGTTGACCGCAACGGATATACCTGGTATTCCTATGGGGTGAAAGATGCCATATCAAAAGAATTTCCTGACAACACCACTCTTTTTGAAATTGGTTCAATATCAAAGGTAATGACTGGTCATCTGATGATAGATGCCCAGCATCGGGGACTATTCAATATTTCTGAACCAATTAACACCTGGTTGCCAGACCAGTACCGAATTACTGATGAAGAAGGATCCCGTATAACGGGAATAGATTTGGTTACCCATCGTTCGGGTCTGCCGCGAGTTCCTGATACCTTTGCAGAAACGAACTCTGCATTATCATCAGAAGATACAATCGAGGAATCGATGCAACATTTTCGGACGATGAATGCTGCAGCAGTCTATGAATGGGTGAGAAATCAATCCCTAATGACTCCTCCTGGATATGAGTACTCGTATTCTAATCTTGGAGGTGCCATAGCCGGAGATATCGTAAGTCGGGCTACCGGAATTTCCTATCCCGAGTTGCTAACAGAACAGATATTAATCCCTCTGGGGATGATGAACTCGGGGGCTGAATGGACATCAGAGAGTCTTAACAAAAGAACAACCGGATATCGGGGATATGCGTACCCAATGGATGAATCCCATCTCATTCGGTTTAATGACTTCTGGAGTGCTACTGGGGGTGTTCATTCCAATGCAGATGATATGGCACTGTATCTTGCAGCCCAATTAGATCTAATCGAAACACCGCTTGCCGATTCAATTAAGGAAACACACCTGCCCCTCTCCATATCGTCTGCCGGACCACCAATGCTTGAGCAGGGAGTTTTTTGGGATATTCTCCATAATCGTGACGGAACCATCATCATCAAAAAGGCTGGTGAGACCAATTCTCATCAGGCATCAATTGCATTTAATCCTAAACTACAGGCAGGAGTGGTAATTCTCTCTAATACTGCAAGCATCTCCGGAATGCATGTTGAAGAAGAATCAATCGCTCTTCTGGAACGAATACAGGTGAAGGAAACATATGCCGGGAAAGGATAGATAAGATCTAAATAGGTCTCACTCTGACTTTCGTTTGTGAAATCTTTATTTTGAGTTGCATTGAAGTTTCTCCCTGGGTGTTTCTCCCAGGGAGAAAAAAGAATACGATGGAAGGGAAGAGACTGACATCTTCTCCATCCTGATAAAAGGATATGCCGATGAGGCGGTTTTACATTATACTGCCGATCTTTTGTTCCAGGAACGCAAGACCGAGTTTTACATCTTCCATGTTCTTTCCACCGGTAAGAATAATCTTTCCTGATGAGAAGAGGAGTGCCACAATCTTAGGCTCGGGAATACGGTAAACCAGACCGGGGAATTGTTCAGGCTCATACTCGATATTTTCTAGACTCAGGGTCATGACTACCTTGTTAAGGTTAATCTTGTTCCCCATATCATACGAGCAGACCATATTGGTGATAGCTACCCGGGGTTCTTCATAACAGGCAATACCTGCTTCTTTCAGTTTGGTGACGAGGTGATCAAGACCGATCTTGAGTGCATCATTACTCTTGACCCCGGTAAGAACAACCTTTCCGGATGAGAATATAAGCATAGCGATCTTGGGATCCTGGATACGATATACTGCTCCGGGAAATCGCTTTTTGTTGAGTTCACAATTCTCGATGGTGGTTGATATGACTTCGAGGTCAATAGAGTCAGCTATTGCTCCTGAGGCAACGATGTTTTCGATCTTCAGGTATTCGGGATTTTTCATATCCATTGATATATAGTGGTGACTGGGGTGGCATAATACTACTGAATACCGGATGGGGCGGGTATTTGAATGACAATAATATTTGTTGATTAATATATTATCGCGAATAACTCTAAATTTAAAACGGAATTAAATAATAGTAAATTTATCTCATGTGCTATTTTGAGCATTAGTTTATAGCATGTCTATGAAAACAGGTGATACCGTACCCCTCGCAGATCATTATTGTTCGAGGATCATACTATCTAGCCTTCACTACCAGTAGCATCAATAAATTCTTCTTGCCTGCCAATGAATACACCATAATGATAATTCATGGTACGCTTCGTTCAGGGATAATCACCCTTTTTCTCATCGCCATCTTCGGATCGGTTTCAGCCGTTCAAAATGATGAGAAGTTTACTTTTGAAGGAAATGTTATCTATTCTGATATAGAAGGAGGATTTTATGGCATTATTACCGATTCAGGAGATAAGTTCCTTCCAGTAAATTTACCCGAATCTTATAAAATCAATAATCTATCTGTTCATGGTGTGGCATCTTTGGATACTGAATCGGTATCTATACAAATGTGGGGGAAAATGATCACGATTGATAGCATTGATCCTACAAACGGCGGGGGTATTTCTGAACTATTTTGGAGCTCAACATCAGGTGGTTCTTCAGATTTGACTTCTGATGATGCAAAAACCCGTCAGGATCTTATTATCGGAACATCAGCTCTTCAGAAAAAGTTACATTTACTCGATGAACAACTGAAAAGTGAAGCAATAAATCTGTCAGGTAAAAATCTCCAGAGCACTGATCTCAATGCTTCCTTCCTTCATTTATCTTCGATATCTTCGGCGGCATTAGAAGTCTCCGCAATTGATACCGCAGGAACAATCAAAAACGTAGCGCCAGATAACTACAAATCAGCCATTGGATCAAGCATCTCGAAGCATCCCATTTTTGAAAATTTGAAAAACTATCCTACTCCTTCCATGACCAGTTACACGATCTCAGATGAAAAGAATCCCGCGGTGTATATTGTGTATCCGGTCTATTCAGGTCACCATGACGTTACCGGATACATATCGGTAATGGTCAATCCTCACCTGTTTATTCAGGATACTCTTTCATCAATACCGGAGTTAACTGATGCACAGTTTATGGTCATTCAACCAGATGGAAGAATTCTGTATGATACTGATTCTAGTCAGAACGGGTTATCAACATGGAATGAACCATTTAACAAATCGGCTTCACTCATTCAAGCTGCAGTGAAGTTGCAAAACGCCCGGGCCGGAGTTGATGTCTATCGGTATCCGGATTCCGGGTCCGGATCAGATCCAGAAAAGAACATTCTTTGGTCAACGATAACTCTGCATTCTATGCCATGGCGTGTTGCAATCATGAGCATTTCATCCTCTCAATAATTTTTTAGGGATGGGTTCCCTGATTACTGATATTTCAATAATCGAATGATGTACCATCTGGCCCAGACATATCCGGCAATACCTCCAAGTATGTCACCAATTACTATTCCCCACCATACCCCTTGTTCTCCAAATCCAAAAACAACGCCGAGCAGATACGCACCACTTGCGATAAAAACCAGATTGCGAAGAATATTCAGCGTTAGTGAAGAGATACCCTTTCCTGTACCCTGAAAAATTGAAGAGGACATAATCCCCGGGGGAACAAACGGATAAAAAAAGCACATCGTCGCAAGGAAAGCAGCGATAGTTGGAGCAAGGTGGGCACTTTCCGGTGAATAGGTAAAAATATATGAAATATTGTCTGCAAACACCCATGTCAGAATACTAATTACTACTGCAATTACCAGACCAAAACCTATGGAAAATTGATGGATAATAGGGATTTTCTCATACTTCCTTCCTCCGTAAGCAGCCCCGGTAACTGAAACGACAGAAGTGGCTATGGCAACAAGGGGGATTATTGCAAACATGATAACTCTCCATCCGGCTGTATATACGGCAACAGCATCTGTTCCATCAACACTTACCAGGATGGTATTGATAACAACTGCAAGAAGAGCCATCAGAAAAAACTCACAACTTGCCGGCAACCCTACCCCAAGAATTTCCCGGATTGGTTTGAAATCCCGGATATCAACACGGCGAGAAAGATTAACGTAGGTATCTTTTTTCATAAAAAACCAGTAAATTAACACAATTATGACGAATACCAGGGAGATGATCATTCCCCATGCAGCACCTGCTACTCCCATATGGTAATGATAAATCAGGATAGGGTCCAGGATAATATTGAGAACCGAAGAAGCGCCCATAACATACATCGTTCTTTTCGTATCTCCTTCAGCCCGAAGAATTGCATAGCAGATGTTTGTCAGGAGAATAAGAATTGTACCGGCAAAAACAATCTGCCCATATTCAACCGCCTGATCCACGGTATTACCGGCGCCAAAGAGAAGCATCAGGGGTCTGGCAGAAAGAATAAGAATTACTGATATGACTATCGAGATACCTATACCCAGAAGAAGTGACTGCATTGCAGCGGAATTTGCTCCATCCTGATCTCCGGCACCTATCCGACGTGATATTACCGAGGTAACTCCTGCACCAAGTCCATTTCCAAGACCGATAAGTACCATAAACAATGGAGTTACAAATCCAATTGCAGCAAGTGCATCTGACCCAAGACCTGCCACCCATATTGCATTGACAATATTATAGGTAGACATGAGAAGAAGAGCGAAGATCATCGGAATTGAGAGTTTAAGTATTGCTTTCTTTGGGTCTCCTTTCAGTAAACTAACTCCCTCCGTATCTTCTTTCAGATTATTCATTTTTTTCCCCACGAGCAAAGCAGGTTCCATATTCTAATTCCCCCATATCTCTGATGCACTGAAGACTGGCAGAAGCGATTTTTTGTAACATCGGTTTGATTTGATCCTGCTCACTCGGATGCAGGGTAGATATGATAGAAGTCTCCCAATCCCTGTCTATTTGTATCAAATCCGGAGTGATTTTCTTTCCTTCATCAGTCAGGTATAATTGAACTGCCCGACGGTTATCGGGGTCTGTCCACCGGGTAATATACCCTGCTTCTTCAAGTTTTTTTACTGATCGGGCGATAGTTCCCCGATCGATATGAAATACTTTTACCAAGGTTTCCTGAGAAATACCAGGGTTATGTATGAGATGCATCATTATCGGAAATTGACCTGCTGATAAGCCATAACGTTTGAGAAAATGATTTAATCTGATTATTCGAGTTCGAAAAATTATCGAAACAATCGCTGCGAGCGGGAGATCTCCAGGTAACTGAATCGGACTATTCACTCATACAAATGAGTGGTAATATCATATATGTTGTCTGAGCAACAGTTAACTATCTGAAATATTGTGATGACAATAATAGTTTCATTCTGAAAGTTTTTTCATTCATTGGAAATCCTCGCATCAAACGGGTGAATAGGTCAGAAAAAAATAAAAAAAATCATCACTAGAACTCGCACGTTTATACAAAAACAGAATGTAGGGCTGGATTTCCTCGGTCAGGATAGGTGATATATCCTACCCTGTTATGACTCACATCAGGCCATGCATCGTGAAAGCGATTGAATGAAAGTTGTTCTTCATGTTGTTCAGAGAGATTGTAACTATATATATCCCAATACCCATTTCTCTCATCAATCCAGACAATATTCCCCCCTGATATTCGTGGAAGCCATTGTCTGGCAGGATTTGTAGTAATCTGACGTTCCTCTCCGGTAGAGAGATTTTTTGCAATTATATCAAAATTTCCTTTTCTTTGGGATTGCCATACTACCCAGCCTTGTGAGATAGAAGGAAACCATTCCGCCCATGAGGTTTTTGTGATTTGTATCTCTCTACCTGATGAAAAATTATATGCAAAAATATCCCCTTTGGACCTACTCCCTTCCCTCCAGTCTTCCCAGACAATCCAGTCACCGTCAATATCCGGTTGCCACTGCATATCATCAGCAGTGCAGATCGGAATTTCTTTGTGACTCGTCAGATTGTAGAGATACATATCCGGATTTCCATATCGTTCATCAACATACACAACCCGGTCGCCCGAGATCTGGGGAGTGGTCTGGCGGGACTCATTGATACATATAGGAAATATATCCCCGGTTTTCAAGTTTTTTCCATAAATATCCCAGTTTCCATTCATTTTGTCCTGCCAGACTACTATATCCTGGTAAATGTCAGGCCGATATTGATTAAACGCTTTTTCTACAACGGGAAGGGTTTCATTGGATGTGAGATTATACATCCAGATATCGGCATTTGTCCAGTCTATCCGGTTTTCATATACGATTCGGTCACCATCCATCCTGGGAAATAACGAAGTGGGCTCAATTACGGTTATCCCGGGTGCGGTACCTGGAATAAAAACCCAGAGTATGCAGATAATACCAATGCCAAAAAATAGGATGAGTATTCCTGCACCAAACCACCGGTTTTTATTCATATTGTCAAAAATGTTATTTGGCGCCATAATTATCGCAAAGTCGATGTCGATTTTTCTTTTAACCTGTGAAAAATAAAAATCAGTTCATTCATATGAATTCGGGGATAATATCTGGTATGAATTCTACCGGAAAGGAAAACAGGGTGTCATATCCTCTACCTGGTCCGGGACTCATGATCTCTCTCTCATCGAGTGGGTGGATAGGATTACTCTCTCTCATAGTTTTTGGATCAGATGTAGGATTTGCATTTATCGGAATAACTCTCGCAACTCTCATCGTTAAATATTGTCTGATTATTGGATTGGGACGATATACCCTCGCTACAGGAAAAGACATTTTCGTTGGAATCTCACAGATTCCCGGCCCGGAAAACTGGGCTGTGTGGATGATTAACATCATATCTTATTTTGAAGTTTTCATGCTTGGGTATTCCATGCTTGCCATGGCCCGGTTGATCAATGAACTCGGAGAAGTCCAGATTCCCCCAATCCTTGTGCTCTGCGTTCTGTTTTTATTAATTTTTATTCTTGTTGCTATCAATTCTTATTGGATCTTTAGAAAAATCCTCATCTCGGCAATTACTGTCATCATCATTTGTTTATGCTGGATAGTAAATTCGATGACCATTCCGATTGATGAGATTATCCTAGGATTGATACCAAATCTGGTAACCCTGGCAAGTATTCAGGATTCTGCGATTATTCTCAGTAGTGTGGGTTCAGGATTATCTCTTCTGTTTTATTCCGTCTGGCTAATAAATCACCTGAAAGGCATAGTGCCTTCTGATCAAAAAGAACAGATATTTACCCGGATAAAACTCGATGCCGGACTCGGTATGGGATTTTTATTTTTCTTCTGCATCCTGTATTTTTCTATCGGGTACCTGTTCCTGTATGAACATGGTCTTGGAGCTCCGGAATCAGATCTTACTCTGGAAATTGTACTTCTGATAACTCATCTGGGAATATTTGGCAATGCTCTCTTCGTAATTGTCTGTCTGATTGCCTTATTCTGCAGTCTGTTTGGAGGGATATATGGTCGGGCACGGGTTCTTCAGGTTACCCTTCCCCATCTTATTCCCCGTTTGAAGATGAGCAAAAAGGCATACATCTGTATTGTTGCGTGCCTTATCTTGTCAGGGTTTAGTTCTCAGTTTTTTTGGTCGCCGGAATATACCCGACTCTTTATTTCAGTCCGACTCCTGTTATTTGCTCTTATCATCATGATATTGATGCTTGTTGACTGGAGCCTTCAAAAAGATGAGCGAGGTCCGAAATACTGGTATGGATGTATGATTCTCGGTTGTGTCTCTTCATTGTATATTGGCGGGATGCTCATGAAAGAATTGTGGATATAATGGATTAGTGGTCACGAACAACGGTAGTCTTGTCCGATACTATTCTGTAGATGCGAACAATTTCGGTCAGGTAATTATTCCCCAAGGAAAATGAGAAAAAGGGCAAATAGTTTTGATCAAAACTTATGCCAGGAAGCATATTTTTCCTGTTCAAGTAATACATCAATAACTACCAGAGCTGCCATTGCTTCTGCAACCGGAACAATCCGAAGAGCAATGCAAGGGTCATGCCGCCCTCCAACAATAATTGTTTGAGATTTATGATGCAAATCTATCGTCTGCTGTTCACTCCGTATTGAAGGAGTAGGTTTTACGGCGATACGGAGTTCAATATTCTGACCATTTGAGATCCCGCCAAGAATACCCCCGGCATTATTGGAGCAGTATCCACCAGGAGTCATCGGATCATTATGTTCTGATCCGAGCATTTTCGCAGCTGTAAATCCGGAACCGATCTCAATTCCTTTTACCCCCCCAATACCCATAAGAGCTCCGGCAAGAAGTGCGTCAAGTTTCCCAAAGACCGGATCTCCAAGACCTGAAGGACAACCAGTTATCGTAAGGCTGATAACGCCACCTACAGAATCTCCTTTATCTCGTGCTGCACGAATCTCATCATCAAACAGAGCCGGATCTAATACTCCATGTACTTCAACAAGCTTTGCTGAAACGAATATTCCTCTTTGTTTCAGACATATTGAAGCAATTGCTCCTGCTCCAACCCGTGCTGCAGTTTCACGTCCGGAGCTTCTTCCTCCCCCCCGATGATCCCGGATTCCGTACTTTTCATAAAATGTACGATCTGCATGTCCGGGCCTGAAAATATCACGAAGATGATCATAATCAGAAGAATGAGCTGATTCATTCCTGATAAGGAGAGATATTGGAGTTCCGAGTGTTTTTCCTTCAAAAACTCCAGATAAAATCTCCACTTCATCCTTTTCCTTGCGGGGAGTTACCAGATCTGAGGATCCCGGTCTTCTTCGATCCATATATGGTTGAATATCGACTGATGTCAGTGGTATATGAGGAGGACACCCGTCAATTATGGCGCCAATCGCTGCACCATGACTTTCTCCATAGGTAGTGACACGGAACGATCGACCAAAAGTATTCATAGCAACCACTCCCGAATGACTTCTGCATGAACTTCGATTCCGGTGAGAATTCTGAACTGCTCGATTAACTGATGAATAAACATCTCAGTACCCGGAATAAT
The DNA here is from genome assembly GCA_964624045.1 of uncultured Methanospirillum sp. Taxonomy (GTDB): domain Archaea; phylum Halobacteriota; class Methanomicrobia; order Methanomicrobiales; family Methanospirillaceae; genus Methanospirillum. Next base: position 26,518 of record CAZUXC010000018.1, read on the forward strand.
ACTACATCCGATTTCCAGTGCTGCACGAAGTAATGGGGTTTCTGCCGGGGTATACACCAGATCAAAAATATGCATATTATCCGTCAATGATGATACGGGAATAGGTGTGAGACCAGCCAGATTTCCAGATGATCCCATACCTACTGATGTTGCATTGATAACTACATCTGGATCAAATTCTGAAAAAGCACTGATTGGACCTGACTCTGCACCGAACCTTCGGGCAAGTTCCTCAGCCCGCTCCACCGTACGGTTGAGGATAACCGGTTTGAACCCCCTCATAGTCACTGCATATACCGCCGATGCTGCAGCCCCTCCGGCTCCCAGAATGACTGCAGTTTTTCCGGTTACTCCCTCCAGTGGACGGTATATTCCTTTCCAGTCCGAATTATATCCAAATCGTTTTCCCCCCTGAAAGAGCACGGTGTTGACAGCTCCAATTGTTTTAGCATCATGCTTAACCTCATCAAGGAGCGTAAATACGGTTTCTTTGTGTGGGATGGTGACACTCAGGCCTCTCACACCGGATTCTTCAGCTACAGAAAAGAATTTTTTCGGATCAGAACATTCAAACCAGGTATATCGGGCAGGAATATGGAGATTTTGGAACAGAGCATTCCAGATCGGAGGGGACATGCTATGCATACAGGGATATCCCAGGATCCCATATAACCGGATATCAGGATCATTTATTGTTGAAAGGAGAGGATCATGTGCAGCAGGTGGTATAGGAGTTTTCAATGTCCATGAGACAAGTCTTTTTCTCGTCTCAATCATTTTCCTTTGATAAATACCGGGTCGAAGCATCTGCAGGATTTCAACCGCTGACTCACGAGGAGTTTTCCCGGTAGAATCGTAACTGAAATCCGCAGCAGAACGATATAATGGGAACCGTTCTTCCAGAACGGAATGGATCTCTTCTACCAAGGAACGACCAGTGAGAGATGGACGGGATGTTCCGGCTATTCGTTTGGCAATCATCTCTTCACTGCTGGTGAGGAAGAGAACAATACTGTTTCTTCGAAGAGATCTGATATTTTCGTGCCTGATGACGGCACCTCCTCCGGTACTGATCACTGCAGGTGTTTCAGGTAGATGATGAATAACCTGCATCTCCCGATTTCGAAATCCCTCTTCGCCCTCATCTGCAAAAATTTCCGAAATACTTTTCGCAGCTTTTTCTTCAATGATGTTGTCTATATCAATATGAGGAATACCAAGAATATGAGCGATATTTTTGCCGATACTACTCTTTCCTGTCCCACGGTACCCTATCAACACAAATCTGCGTTTTTCCATACTGAACCAAACACCTCCCAGAATTCAGGATATGATTTCGTAACACATCCGGCATCAAGAATCGTCACTCCTCCAATGAGTGATCCGAGAATAGCAAAACTCATTGCCGTCCGGTGATCCCGTTCCGGATAAATTATTCCCCCGGACAGTGATCCCGGGGTAATAATTATCTCATCTTCTCCAGCTTTGGTTGATATTCCTAATGCTTCAAGCCCCCGCACTATCGCTGATATTCGGTCACTTTCTTTTTCCCGTAGATGGTGAACACCAGTTATCCGGGTGGGAGACCTGGCAACTGCTGCAACCATCGCAAGAGTCTGCACGACATCGGGACTATCAGCCATATTTACCTCTATGCCTGACAGTGGATTTAAACAGGTGACCGTTACAGACGCCTGTCCCTGATCGTTTGTCTCACTCCACTCTACCTGACAACCCATCTGAACCAAAAAATCCAGAAGACGTTTGTCCCCTTGTTTTGATTGAGGATTAAGGCCTTGCACGGTAACTTTCCCCCGGGTTATCGCTGCAATTGCAAACCAATATGAAGCGGATGAGTAATCACCTTCTACTGCATAATTTCCCGGAAGATAGGATCGCTTTGGAATCTTCCAGTGTAATGGTCGATACTCATGAGGGATAATTCCAAACAAGTCCATCATGCCGGTAGTAATCCGGATGTATGGCTCTGATACAACAGGTCCGGTAAGGATAACTGAACTTTCCTTGTCTGCATATGGTGAAGCAATAAGAATTGATGAGATATACTGACTTGAGATGCTTCCATCAATATAGATATCTCCTCCAGAGAGACTTCCCTGAATTAACAGGGGCGGGCATCCCTTATTTCGCAGATAACTGATATCTGCTCCTGCCCTATTAAGGGCATCAACAAGAGGTCCGATTGGTCGCTCCTGCATCCGGGCACTTCCGGTAAGTGTTACCGGACCATCAGCGAGAAGACATACTGCAGTAAGAAGACGCATACTGGTCCCGGAATCACCAATATCGATAGGCTCCTTTGGTGAAACAAGCCTGCCTCCGGTTCCATAAACCGTAATCAGATCCTGTTCCCAGACAATACGGACTCCAAGAGCTGCAAGTGCCCGTGCAGTTATCCTGGTATCGTCTGCATCCAATTGACCACGGATATGTGAGATTCCATCTGCAAGAGCTGCAATAATTAAGGCACGGTGGGTGTAACTTTTCGATGGGGGAGCCTGAACCGTTGCCCTGACAGGACCGCATCGACCGATTGTCATATCCATTATGATTCTCTCCATCGGCAATAACAGCCTAGATGTTTTATTTGTGTCAGTTTTTCGAGTATGACAAGAGCTTCTTTCCACCGACCTTCACATTGCAGATCCAAAAAAAACACATATCTGCCCATGCTGCGTTTAGAGGGTCGTGATTCTATCCGGGTAAGGTTTACTCCTGCCTGCTTGAAGGGAGTTAAGAGATCATACAAAAGTCCGGAACGATTCTCATCTGGATCAATAATGAGACTGCATTTTTCCGGCTCTGCTAATTCCTTTTCTTTGGGGGCAATACAAATGAAGCGGGTAATATTACTTGCATTGTTCTGGATGTTGCGACTTCTCACCGGAATATTATGACGAAGAGCCAGTGATTCAGAAATTATTGCACCGGTTCCTGGATGTTGTTTTTGAGCAAGAGCACTCGCTGCATTACTTTCCGTTTGAATGACCGGAAGATTGAGATTTTCAATAAACCTGCTGCATTGTTCATGACTCTGGGGATGAGCATAAATTTTTGTCATCTGATCTGCAGGAACATCGGAAGAAAGTGAATGATGAATCGGCAGGTACGACTCCTGGATAATATAGACATCATATTGCATCAGGCAGTCAAGAGTCGTCGTCACTCCCCCTGCTTCACTATTTTCCAGAGGAACAAGACCTGAATATCCGGTTCTGGCTACTTCAGCAAACACTTTCCCGATGGTTGGCATAAGAATAATATTATCTGAACCGATTCGCTGAGCCATCTCATGGGAAAACGTCCCCTCCGGACCCAGAGTTATGAGAGTCATGTCTGCACCATCGCTGCGATCAGACGATCCGTTTCTTTTAGGGACTGGTTGCAATATTCTCCAAACCAAATGCGATCCGCAAGAAATTGCTCAACGAACTGATCCATGTTTCCCGTACTTATTATCTCACTCAGATCTCTTGCTGCTTTTTGACAGGTATCTAGTACCTTTGGGATCTCCGGGTTTTCGTGCAGGATATCTGCATAAAGCATAGGATCCTGGGCAAGAATTCGTCCGGCTACAGAAGTTTCAATCCGGTAAATAGGGCTCATAAATGGCTCTGTATCCTGAGGAGTAACTCCAAGTCTTCGCATGGTTTCTGCCATTACAAGGGCCTTAAAATGGGTAAGCCCCTGAATTATGGCCATCATTTTGTCGTGATGTTCGGGTGTTGTCCGGGTAACCCGGGCACCCTGGGAAGTAAAAAGATTCGTGAGCATGAGCAATTGATCTTCTGAACATCTTCCCGGAGTCATCACAATAGTCTGTCCCTGAATCGAATTTACCGTCGGGCCAAACATCGGATGCAGACCAATGACATCAGCATTGGTCTGCATCATGGCCCTGACAGGTTCCCGTTTTAATGAAGTAAAATCACAGAGAAGATGCCGCTTTTGCAGGTATGGGGTTATCTCCTGAATCACCGGGATAGTACTGTGTATCGGAACAGACACAATAATCAGATCAGACTGAAGAACCAGGTCCTTAACAGTCAACTCTGTTCTGCGACCTGATACAATGACTTCATGACCTGCCGTGGTAAAAACCCGGGAAAACAAAGTTCCCATCTGTCCGGTTCCCCCGATGATTCCAACTTTCATTACTTCTCCAGGATTGTCTCTTTAATTGCCATACCAAAATGCCGCCCACCGGTTTCAATGGCTCCAAGGACCACATCGCCGGGAGAGAGTACTGCAACTGAAATTGCTCCTCCATCAGGTTTGGCAAGACGGATGGTCTCGGCATTTTGCAGAACAATGCTTACGGGAGATCCTTTGTACTCGGCGTCAATGAGCAGAAGCGGTCGCTGCTCTATCTTGACACGGCCAACCGTTGCCTCGCGACAGGTTCCTTTTGAACCGTTTACCATCACCCTGTCACCAGCTTTTAAATCTGCCAGATATGCAGTTCTTCCATCTGAAAGTTTCAGGTACGCGTGAACTGCACCGGCATTCACCCGGAATGGGCGGGGAGCCACATATGGATTTTCCAGTGTTTCTGCATGAACCAGGAAGAAACCAGAAGAAGTGTTGCCGACCAGCATACCTTCACCATCAACCATTAGCGAGCAGGTATCAACACAGACCCTGTCTCCCATCCCTACCGGAGTGATGGATTTTATTGTTAATGGAATGAGTTCCTGTTTACATCCATGCCCTTGAACCAGTTTGGCTACATCGCGAATCACTGAAGGATCTTCAGTGCGAAGCAGTACACCGGCCACACCCTTCTCTAAAATCCCCATCGCAAGTTCTGCTTCCTGAACATTTTTGACGACAGCGATCACTGAATCAGCTACTGCAACAAGGTTTTCCAGTGGGATAACCGTCCAGTCGGGAGTGTGAACAATTACCGGCATTCTCTTTGCAGATTCCATTGCAGCATCCTGATCCTCAGTGCTTTTTATGGTGATCTCCAGAATATCCCTGCCCGGAATGAGATCTCCGTCAGGTGCAATCGTGGTAATCCGTCCAAGTTCCCGAACTGGTTCAGAAGATTCCACAACCACTCCGTCTGCACCTGATTCAAGTGCAGTAATTGCTAGTTCTTTATTCCACGGTCTTACATCAACAAGGACCTGTTTCATTACAGATCCTCCGGATGAGACTTCTCATGAACAACCTTGCAGACTTTGTTCACGAAAATTTCTGTATCATTTCTTTGGAACGCATTTCTTCCCATACATACTCCGGAACAGTTGGCGATGTGGGATGCATCACGAATAATCTGAAGGGTTTCTAGGTCACCGGCTTTCTCCCCTCCTGCAATGAGGACCGGAATGGAACTGGCCTCAACGATTTTACGGAAACTCTCCACATCTCCGGTGTAGTTTGTCTTGACCATATCAGCGCCAAGTTCTTCAGCTACCCGTACTGCATGTCCAACATGACGAGGGTCAGTCGGATTAATGCCTGCTCCCCTGGGGTAAACCATCGCAAGAAGAGGAACACCCCATCGGTTACAGTCACGGACCACCGTTCCTGCATTTTCGATCATTTTGGATTCCTGAATAGCACCGAGGTTAATATGAATCGAAACTGCATCTGCACCAAGGGAAATTGCCTCTTCTACTGTGCAGGTAAGTACCTTGTCATTGGGATCCGGATTCATGCTTGTTCCGGTGGAGAGATGAATGATGAGACCAATATCCCGTCCATGTCTGCGGTGTCCGGCTTTTACAAGTCCCTTATGAAGAATAATGGCATTTGCTCCACCGGCAGAGACTGCTGCAATGGTGTCACTCATGTTGAGAAGACCATCAATCTGGCCAAGTGTCATACCATGATCCATTGGGATTATCACCGATTTTCCGGTGTTTCGATCCATAATCCGTTCCATGCGGATCTGCTTGCCGATCATTTCCGTGCACCATCCAGAATTTCTAATGCCTCCCGGGCATTTTTTCCTTCATGCACAATTAATGCACAGGCTTTAACGAATTCTGCAGGATCCGGGTGCTGAAATGCATTTCGGCCGATAGAAATACCTGCAGCTCCGCCTTCCATTGCTCCCTCGATAAGTTCCAGAGTGATGAGATCATCCGTCTTTGAACCTCCGGCCACGACTACCGGAACCGGACATCCACGGGTAACCTCTCTGAACGTATCCGGATCTCCGGTATAATTCGTTTTTACAATATCAACCCCAAGTTCTGCTGCCACCCGGGCTGCTAACCTGACATGCTCTACTGCATGTTCATTCTTGATATTGCGTCCCCTCGGGTACATCATAGCCAGTAATGGCATTCCCCATTCCATGCATTCGATAGAAACTCTGCCCAGATCTGCAAGCATTTGAGCTTCAGAATCTGCACCGATATTCACATGAATCGAGACTGCATCTGCTCCCATCTTGATGGCATTCGTAACAGAATTGACCAGAACCTTTTCATTCGGATCCGGTCCGATTGCCGTAGATGCTGACAGATGCAGAATCAAACCAATATCGTGTCCTCTTTGACGATGTCCGTAGAGAGAAAGACCGATATGCCCTAATACTGCATTCGCCCCTCCTTCAGCGATAGCATTGACGGCATCAGGGAATTCAATCAAACCTTCGATTGGTCCAAGTGAAACCCCGTGATCCATCGGGACGATAATGGTCTTTCTTGTGTTACGGTTCATGATACGTTCCAGTCTTATGTCTTTACCTCTCATAACAGATCACTCCGGTTTTGGTACAGGTGATCAGGCCTAGTACCAGAAATAACTAAAAAAGCGAAAACCGCTAAACGGCCAAAAAGAATGAAGCCGAGTCTTGGATGATGACATCACAACCTGATCGTTTCTGTCACATCCCAATGCCATTGAGGAGCAGAGATGAGCTCCGCTGGTGCGGGCCTCAGGGGATCCTGGTGATCTCCGACTGCTCTTCATTATCAGAACGTCGCTTAGAAGAATATAAAAATTTATCGGCACCTGTGCCGTGGCACAGTATAGCATGGGTATCGGATGAAATTTTTTTCCAAAACACGCACACAAAGGTTCAAAAAAAAGGGATATTACTTCTTTACTTTTTTAATCTTGATAACGTCACCCATGGTGGTCGTCATCTTTGACTGGTGATAATCCAGAGATTCAGATGAAGAGTCTTCAATCAATTTGATACTCAGTTCTTTCTCTATCTTCTTTCTGACAGCTTCCTCAGGGATCAGTTCTCCTTTCTCAATTTTTTTCACCAGGAGTTCTTTTTCCATCATTGCCAGAGCAAGATCTTTCTGAGAGAGTCCAAGTTTCAATCTGGCAGTCCTTATCCGTTCTGCATAGTCTTCCACAAGATCACCACCCAGATTATCAAAAAGATCTCTGGTTCGGCGTGCAGGAGACACTTGAGATTGAACGTAACCGGAAGATTTTCCAGCAGGGACTGCAGGTGATTTCGCAGTTCCGTGTAGTTCTGTCCCATATCTGGCACATGAACCACAGACTGAGAGTTCGGCCCCTTCAATCCGAACTCTTTTCAAGGGGACTTTACTCTCTGCCCCACACATTTCACACTGCATTTTTTCGCAATCATCATATAGTCACTTTCCCCTATATAACTATCAGACTGATGTCAGAGACTGGCCGCCAACAAGACGACCCAAAAACGCCTGAGGAGTTGTATCGCTACCTCGTAGAGCGCGTGGCAGGGATGGAGTCGCAGAACCAGGAGCTCAAGGAGCAGATTCGTCAGCTGGAATCTGACAAACGATATATCGAGACACAAAAAATCCGATATGAACGTGAAGTCAGAAAACTTAAAAGCGAGATCGAGCATCTGAAGACTCCCCCTCTTATCGTAGGAACCATTACTGATGTGATTGATAGTGGAAGAGTCGTCGTTCGATCCAGTGCCGGACCACGATTTCTTGTTCGTGTCTCTCAATCAGTTGATGCAGATCAGATGAAAGCCGGTGTGCGATGCACTCTTAATCAACAATCATTAGCCATTGTAGAATTACTCCCAAGCAGTTATGATTCTCAGGTCTATGGTATGGAGGTTGTTGATTTGCCTGGAGAAACATATGAGGACATTGGAGGCCTTGAAAAACAGATAACCGAAATTCGGGAAGCTGTTGAACTCCCGATGACCCGTCCGGAGCTTTTTGAGAACATCGGCATCAATCCACCAAAAGGAGTATTATTATACGGGCCACCAGGAACAGGAAAGACTCTGCTGGCAAAAGCGGTGGCGCATGAGACTCATGCATGTTTCCTCCACACCGTAGGTTCTGAACTTGTTCAGAAATATATCGGGGAAGGAGCCCGGCTGGTCAGAGAACTGTTTGATCTTGCCAAAGAGAAAGCACCATCTATCGTATTTATCGATGAGATTGATGCAATTGGTGCATCACGAACCGAAGCGATGACATCCGGAGACCGGGAGGTTCAACGTACTCTGATGCAACTGCTCGCTGCAATGGATGGATTTGAGCAGCGGGGAGATGTAAAGATCATCGGTGCAACTAACCGAATTGACATTCTGGATGCCGCTCTTCTCAGACCTGGCAGATTCGATAGAATTATTGAGATTCCTCTCCCTGATACGGAAGGGCGGTATGCCATTCTTCAGGTTCACACCCGTGGAATGAATATCGATTCTGATGTTGATATGATGGAAGTAGCAAGACTTACTGAAGGGAGAAATGGTGCAGACCTGAATGCGATATGCATGGAAGCAGGGATGTTTGCAATCAGACAGGAGCACACCAAAATCTCCCAGAATGATTTCATGATGGCTCTGAATAAATTCAGGTATGACTTCGAACGAGAATCAAGGCTGACTACTTCCGGTGTCATGTTTGCCTGAAGGAACAGGTTCTCATCAATTCAATTTTTTGCGTTTGGTAACCGTGTTTTCCTGAGAGGAAATTGAAAATGAACAACAGGAAAATAGCCATTTTTTTTCTAATGCTTGGATTTTCTTTCGTTTTTCTACCCATATCTGCAGTAGCATCATCGGACAGCGATATCTATTTGAACGGTACGCTAACGAATGTGGAACCGGATTCATACTTTACGATAAACCTGATTGATAGTGCAATGCTCAATAAGATCCGCTCTGAGCCCGGAGAGCATTCGCAAATATTAAAAGTGGAACCGGGAATTGTTATCGGCCTCATTACCCCGACCACCCTGTATCTTCGTGCAGATCTGAATGAGAAGGACTTTCTCAAAAAGAATAACTCCGCTCTCTCAATGGATGATATCTCCCGTCACCTCCTTTCCATTACCTTTGGCCGGGATAATTCGAATATTACCCGGTTTAAATCAGATTTAGATTACAAATTCTTCTTCACCGATCAATATACGAAAGATGATATTGACAGGGTTTTACAATTTTCAAAAAAGATCAACAGCATTTCAAATGTTGCGAAAATTGAAGATGAAGAAGTTGAATTGTCGTTCCTTCCAGGAACGTATGAAGAAATTCCTTATCATTACTATAAGATATCGATAATTTCCCCGCAAATTCTGGATGATTATATTGATAAAAATGGTTCAGATGAGTTTCAGTTGAAGAAAAAAAATGGATCCGTTATCGGAACGGTTACTCAGGATCGTATGATGCTTGTTGATGACTTATCTTCAAAGGAGCGATCGTACTATATGCTCCGCGGAATACTGTGGAGCATGGGATTTCATGGAGAAACAACCGAGTTACCTGATAGTTTCTTTTACAAAGGGTCATTGAATACCACCTTTTCCGATATGGATATGATGGCAATCGAACTTCTTTATGGAGGAAGATTAGCCAATGGAATAACCCTTGAAGAGGCAGAAAAATCATTGAATTTAAAAAGGGTCCAGAAGAATAAAAAGATCTGAGTTTATGCCTGGTTCCTGATTTTCTTATTATATTATATCAAATTCTGCTTTTGTGCACCACACTTCAAGCAGATATCCCCCGGTTATCAGATCTTCCGTATGGGTATTTTTCATATCACTTCCAGATTCTAGGTGGTCATCCGATTCTTCGGTAAGTAATTCGTCAATATTCCAATCGCTTATGTGACACTTTTTTATCGTACCCAGGTTTTCAATCCAGTACATGAGACGATATGGCCATTCTGAAGTAACTCCGCTGTCCCGGGTCAGGTATCGGCTTCTTACCAGGGCTGAAGTAAAAAAAACTCCGGGTTGATAATGGAAGAGATGATCAGCAGTATATTTTCGAAGAAAATATTTCAGATCTGAAGCAAGAGAGACTGCTCCGGCAAAAGTGGAGACAGGGATGTACACTCCAACACTAATCCCTATCGGGCCATAAAATCTGATAGCGTTCCAGGCAGTTTCAGATTCGCGAAGTGAACGGATCAAAGAAATACCGGGTTTACTCACAAGCAGTACATTCATAGTACAAAAAAAGATGGTTAAAGATACATTCGAGAATCAGAACGAGGTTCTTCCCGTTTGACTTTAAGAATAGCATCCATTATATCAGAACCGGTCACAGTCCATGCATCTCTTCTCACAGCAAACATCCCAGCTTCCCGGCATATTGCCTGAAGTTGTGCACCGGTAAATCCCTCTGTCTCTTCTGCTATTGCACTCAGGTTTACTTCAGTATCAAGATTCATTCGCCTCGTATGAATCTTCAGAATTTCATGTCGTGATTGTTTGTCAGGCAGAGGAACTTCAATAATCCTGTCAAATCTTCCAGGCCGAAGCAGGGCAGCATCCAGCATATCAACCCGGTTTGTTGCAGCCATTATCCTGACATCACCCCGGTTATCGAACCCATCCATTTCAGCAAGCAGTTGCATCAGGGTCCTCTGAACTTCAGCACTTCCCGAAGTGCCATCATTCGTCCGGGTGGTTCCAATAGCATCAATTTCATCAATGAACACAATTGATGGTGCTTTATCCCGGGCAAGCGCAAAGAGTTCACGCACCATCTGTGCCCCTTCCCCGATAAATTTGTGAACCAGTTCGCTGCCTGACATTCGAATAAAGGTTGCCTTTGCATTATGAGCAACAGCTTTTGCTACCAGGGTTTTTCCTGTGCCGGGTGGGCCAAACAAGAGAATTCCTTTTGGTGGTTCAACACCTATCCGCTCAAATACTTCAGGTTTCGTCAGTGGATATTCGACTGCTTCACGAACTTCTTCAATCTCTGAACTCAAACCGCCGACGAGTTCAAACGTCACATCAGGTGACTCTTCCAGTTCCATGATCCGGACGCGGGTATCATAGGTGTCTTCAAGAACTTTTACAATGGAGAGTGCATTGTTTACTGCCACCTTGCATCCGGGTTTTATATCAGGTTCCAGTTCTTCAGCAACGCTGGTAATGTACTCCTGATTGTTCCCCATTTGCCTGAGATAGATCTCACCGGAGGGAAACACATCTACTACTACTGCCACAAATAATGGCATTCGCTTTAACTGGCTGTTTTCTCGTTTGATAACTGCGTTTTCCTTGAATAACTCTTCAACTCGGATAGAGAGTTCCAGGTTTTGTGCTTCAAGTTCCTGCAATCGTATCTGATATGCCAGTGACTGATCCCGTATCAGAGGGTCCCGCTGAAGGGGAGAATCGGGATAATCCATAATGATCATGTTTCGGGAGATGAGGTTTAATAGTTCGCTTTTGTAAGAAAAGTGCCAACTCAATAATTGGTGTAATGGTTAAGACAGTTACAAGATGAAAAGGGGGATTTTTTGAATTAGTATCCGGTTGCATAGTAGTATTCGCCATCCTGTCTGATATGTACAGGAATAGAAAACAAATTCCCCACATTTTCATCAGTGAGGATTTCCTCCTTATTTCCATGTTGAAATAACCGCCCATTTTTGAGCATAATTACCTGGTTTATCTCCGGAATAATATCATGAATCTGATGAGTTACCAGAATTATCTGTAGACCACTTTGGGCGATTTTTCTCATGAAATGGCGCAGAATATGTTGTGCATGAAGATCCAGACTGGTGGTCGGTTCATCCAGAATGAGAACCTGAGGGCGGTGAATAAGAGCCCTGCCAATCAGGAGTCTTCGTCCTTCTCCTGATGACATATGCGAGAGAGGCCGATCCAGGAGATGTATAATTTCCAGAAATGAGGCAATCTCCATCGCCCGTCTTTCCATTTCCTGAGTTACCTGATGAAAAAAAATTCCAATACTACTAAAAAAACCAGATAGCAAAAGTTCTTTTCCAGATATTTTTCGATTAGTAAACAGATGCTGAAGCTCTGATGAGACAATGCCGAAATGGGATCGCAACTCAAAAGCGTTCCATGAATCCTTTCCCCATATGCGAAATACTGAGGGAGTTTCGGTTATTGCCGGATAGTATTCTCTCATAATCAATTTAATAAATGTCGATTTTCCTGAACCATTCGGCCCTAAAATTACTACATTCTCGTCTTTTGTCATTGTTATCGATAATGAATGCAGAATTGTTGTTCCATCTTTTATTATGGTGACATCTCTAAAATCAAGGAAAGGAACTGAAGAATCAACATGCATAAGGTACATTGGACATATCACATACTCAAACATGAGGGCGAAGATAGAAAGAAGGATTCAGAGTCAGACGATTGATTGCCGATAAATCAAAATACTGCCATTCGAATTTCAGAATATTGTAAAAATGCCTTTGATTTACTAACGATTCCATACTCCTATTTAATGATATGTTATTTGGACTCATATGTTAAACTTATTTTATAGTAATTAATACAACCTTATTCTGCTCACCTTTACCGCAACCCGAATATCGCGGTTCTTCTGGGAGCCGGAGAATACTCCGAAACGGATCCCTCAATGATCCAATATAGCACTGTTGGATGAACCACACAAGGGAAAGCCTATTCCTCCTCGAATGGCTTTCCTTTCATCCTGCTCTTATACCTATTCTCTGAACTTTCATTGGTAAATTATCTGCTCTCAAGTTGTTCTATTGTTTTTTCTATCAGTTTGGCAGATGAGGGTGCGATAATACATGTATTTCACCGGAATGTGAAGAAAATGATTTCCCACTTCCCTACAATCATTTCTTTTATGAATACCCAAATTATTCCAGATCTCTTATACAGATTATGGAGAAGATAGTGGTATGAAAAGTCAAATGGGATTCCCAATTTTTCAATTACTGACTATGGTTACCTTTTTAATTATCGGTATTCCTGGAGTAATTATCTTTGACCCGGTGTATGCTGAGGAAATGTCAAGTGGAGGATCGAATCTATTTGTTCCCCCAATCGATCTTGATAATCTCCCGGCATCTGCCAGTTACACATCTTTTGGTACATCCTCATCATCTACTTTATCGCCTCAAACGACGCCAGATGAAATAACCTCGAAAGTTTTCAGCACTATTACCGAGAATATGATTTCCCTGAAGGAAAATCAGTCTGCGACCCACAAGATTATTTTTCAGGAGGAAGGAGTCCTCACTGTTCATACTCTGACAGGAAATGGGTTTGAACTGTTCTCCAAAGAAGGAGAAACATTCCCAACCAATGTTACCTTCCGAACCGATTATGGCAAATCGTCTTTAGTGACTGAGTTGGATCCACTTATGATGAATGTCACCCCGGGAACATGGTACTTTACCCTGTTTCCCTTAGGGGATGAAGGATCCTATGATTTGAAGGCTGAACAGATCTCCCGGATATTATCCTCTTCAGAATCCGGTGGAGGATCCTTTTCTTCATCTATGGGAGTCACTTCAATTTCATTGAGTTAACTCTCTTTTTTTACCCGTAGTCATTCGGGATTATCCCGCAATCTAAATCAGAGTGATTATCCCTTCCCTTATCTGACGTAGTTATATGGATCAGATCATTGAAGAAATTCGTAGTGATCTTCAAAGTAGTGTCAATGAAAAAACCAAAAATGGATTTCAAAGATTTTTTAAGGAACCAGTTCTTTACTATGGAATAAAATCGTCCGATCTTCAGAAAATTGCAAAGAAATATTGGAAAGTTGTGAAAGAAAAACCCAAAGCGGAAATATTTGCTCTCTGTGAAAATTTATATCAATCCGGTATGTGTGAAGAGGCCTTCATCGTCTCATCATGGATGGCTAATATGGCAGAAAGGTTTGAAATCTCGGATCTAATCATCATCAAACGATGGATCGATTTCTATATAACTAACTGGGCTACCTGTGATGGATTTTGTAACCATGCTGCAGGAGACTTTTTTGAAAAATTTCCTGAAACCATACCTGAATTATTTATCTGGGCAGAATCAGAGAATCGCTGGTTAAGGAGGGCATCAGCAGTATCTCTGATTATCCCGGTAAAACATGGAAAGTACCTTGATGAAGTAAAGATGATTGCTGATATTTTACTTACGGATTCAGAAGACATGGTTCAAAAAGGATATGGGTGGTTATTAAAAGAAGCAAGTCGTAAACACCAGGAGGAAGTGTATAATTACGTTATGACTCATAAAAAACAAATGCCACGAACTGCTTTAAGATATGCGATTGAACTTATGCCACCGGATCTGCGAAAAGAAGCGATGAAAAAAGACTGGTAAATAGTTCAATACACCGAAGTGGAAGGGATTATTTGAGTTATATCGAAAACCCTCATCCGTGAATAGCTCCCTGAATATCTACAAGGACTCGTATCAAACAGGCAATCACAAGCGAAAGGCTCATACTGAGGGAGAGATATGATAATGAATATAGAGTCTTATCACTATATACAATTGGTCTGATATGAACACGTTCCAGATGGGGGTTACCCTTTTTAAAGAGGGGAGGTATTCTGAAGCTGTAGAAAAACTTCATCAAGTAGCCACAGCGGAACGAAATAATCACAAAGCATGGAATGCTCTCGGAGTGGCATTATCTAAGACTGGAGATATTGACCAGGCGCTCATCTGTTTTGAAAATGCAATTTCACTGGACCCCCATAATTCAACTTATTCCAAAAACCTTGAGCGGGCCAAAGCAAAACAACAGTCAAAACCTGTTATTCATATTCAGACAATAAATCTGGCTTCACAAGTACAGGCGTCTCAACCGGATTTACATGAATCAGCTGTTGAAAAGAGCGCAGTGATTGAAAAAACCCTTCTCCCTGCAGAAGAAAACATAGTTCAACCACCAGCAGAACAGAAAAAACTTGCTACCGACTTTCTGAACCGTGCCCTCTCTCTCTTTGGTCAGGCATCGTATCATGAAATGCCTGATATGATGCAGGAATCATTATCATATGTAAACAAGGCTCTTGATCTGGATTCCACTTTTTTTGAGGCCTGGCAGCTGAAGGTATCCATCTTGTCCTCGTTAGGCCGGGACAATCACCAATTACTTGAAGAAGCAGTAGAGTCATGTAAAAAGGCACTTCAGATCCAACCGGGTAATGCAGCAATGCAATTTAATAAGGCCGGAATTCTAGAGAGTCTTGGAAGATATGAAGAAGCGGTTCAATCATATGATCTCGCATATGACAATTCGTCAAATGAACCAATGAGACTAGGTCTTATCCTCATGAAAAAGGGCGAAGTCCTTGAAGTTCTGGGGAAGAGTATGCAGGCTCAACAAACCTATGAAAAGGTTGCAGTGACGGATCGATATTTTGGAGAGGCAACCGAAAAGATTGCCGAGTTCATGGAACGACAGGGGAACCGTGAATCGGCAGTTTCTTCATACCGGACTGCCGGCCTGGCATTTATGAAGCAGAACCTTTTTGAAAAGGCATATGATTCATTTAATCGTTTATTAGCAATTCAACCGGGTGATGAGGAATCCCTTTATCAGAAAGGAACTGCAGCACTCGCTCTTTTTGAACAAAAACAGTCGAAAGAACTTCTCGAAGAAGCATTAACAGCATTTGATGATGCTTTACGTATCCAACCGGAAAATATTACCTACCTCATTCAGAAAGGGCGCTGTCTTCTGGATCTTGGACGATTTGAAGAAGGCCTTCAGGCATTGGATCGTGCTCTGTGGATAAATCCAAGTGATGGAATTACTTTGATGAATAAGGGAATTGCTCTTTACCAGTTGTCAAGACATGAAGAAGCACTCAAATATTTTGAACTGGTCTGTTCCCATCACCCGGAGCATGCAGCTCCGTGGATTATGAAATCCAGGATTCACATGGATTGGAAACAATATGATCTTGCTCTGACTGAAATAGGTAAGGCATTAGAAAAAACTCCTCAAGATCCAAAAGCTTGGGAGATCCGTGCAACGATATTACGGGCTCAGGGAAAAGATGCAGAAGCTCAGGAAGCGGAAAGTCATATGAGCCCTGAATTCTTTTAAAATAGTTACTTTTTTCAAAATTGAACAATTCTGCCATTCAGATTTTTCATGAATACATTAACTTCCAGACTTTGTGATCTTCTCTCTCATGAAGGAGCAACTCTTATCGGTGTTGCTGATCTTAAGTCTATACAAAAAAATCTCTCTGAAAATCTTTCCCTAGCTATTTCTCTCGCTGTTTCATTAAAACCGGAAATCATTCTTGATCTTAAGGATGGCCCAAATCAGGAATACATTCAGGAATATACCCGGGTGAATGAACGGCTCATACACCTTTCAGAATGTGCATCAGAGTTTCTCCAAAATCAGGGATATGTTTCTCACTCATTTGAACCGACAGTGCCGATAGTGCAAGAAGACATACTAACAGCAGATTTCTCTCATAAAACCGCAGCTACCCGAGCAGGTATAGGCTGGATCGGAAAATGTGCCCTCCTTATCACCAAAGATTATGGCTCTGCTATCCGGTTGACAACCATTCTCACGAATGCACCACTCACTCCGGGACAACCTATTATTACTTCACAATGCGGTGATTGTACCATATGTCAGAATTATTGTCCCATACAAGCTCCATCAGGAAAGAACTGGAACCCGGAACTGTTCAGAGATGAATTCTGGAATGGGATTGCTTGTTATCACTACTGCAATCATGTGAAAAACACCCGGAATTTATCCTCGCAGGTATGTGGTCTATGTATTGCATTTTGCCCATATACCCGGAAATATGTTCAGAAATCTCTGGATTGCCCCAAACTATCGTAGTGTTTCAATTCCATTCATCGGTACGAGGAATAATTGTATGAACAAAAAAAACTCTGAAGTTGAAGAACGAAATAAATGTGTTTATAATGAGAGAATTTTTTCAGAAAAAACTGTGAAATAAAAATCCTCATTCAATGCTGTAGGGCTTGACTTTTTATAAAATACCCATATATCCCATATCCGGTAAGAATTAAACCACAAATAAAGGTAATATAATGCCACCAGCTTGTGGCATGTAAGATGTTACTGATCCCCAGAATGACAAAGATCACACCGATGATAATTGTGGTAATGTGAGTTTTTTTATCCTGCATACTAGAAGTTTGGGTAAGCAAGGCAATAAATCAAAGACCATACTGAGCCCTCACCTGAAACATCCGGATATACCAAACCAGGGAGGCTTGTTTTTCTTGAGCAGATTTCATCATCAATCGTTGTATTCATTTCTCCCCAAGTACTTCTTATCTATCCTGTTCCAATCATTCACGTATGTCTTCTCGACGGTTAGCCGTCATTGATATGGACCGATGTGTTGGATGCCAGTCTTGTATGTTCGCCTGTAACCGGAGACATGGCTCTGGTGGGCTCGCACATTCAGCCATTCACATCAGTTCTGTTGGTGGAATTTCCCGGGGTTTTTCGGTGAAAGTATGTCGTGCCTGCTGGGATCCCCCCTGTATCAGTGTTTGTCCAACCGGAGCACTTGAAAAACGGATTGGTGGAGGAGTAAAATTTCATCCGGATCTCTGTGTTGGATGTAAATCCTGTATATCAGCATGTATTCTTGGTGCCATCACCTGGAATACGGAAGAGAAAAAACCAATCATCTGTATTTACTGTGGGATATGCGCAAAATATTGCCCATATCAGGTAATTGAGCTTGAGGATACCGGGACGGTGCAGTAAATGGATCCCAGACTTTCCCGCATATTAATCATTGACCTGTCTTCCCGGACATTCCGGGTGGAACACCGTCCAGAACTTTTTGCTGAACGCATTGGAGGAGCGGGAGTAGCGATTCGGCTTCTTAATGAATTCTGTCCTGAAAGAGCGGATCCACTCGGTCCGGAGAATCCCATTATTCTTTCTGTCGGGGCGATGACCGCCCTGTTCCCTCTGGCATCCAAATGTGTTGCCATGTTTAAGTCACCCCTAACCGGGAATCTGGGAGAGAGTCATGCAGGAGGAAGAACTGCGGTATCCATACGGATGGCAGGGTATGGTTCAATCATCATACTTGGTCGATCTGAACAACCGGTATATCTCTCTATCTCTTCTGATGAAGTGAAATTTCATGATGCCCGGTCTCTTTGGGGGATGACAAGAGGTGATACGGTTGCCCGGATTATCAGATCCCAGGACGGAACCCCGGGAACCCGGACTATACTTCGAATCGGTCGGGCCGGTGAACGATTAATCCGGTATGCGGCAGTTACAACAGAGACATATCGTCATTTTGGCAGGTTAGGACTTGGAGCGGTATTTGGATCGAAACATCTGAAAGCGATCGTGATTTCAGGAGATAACACAATACCCGTTACTGATGCAAAGCAGTATCGGCAATTATATGATCAGATTTTTGATACGGTGACCAAATCACCAGCAATGAAAAAGTACCATGATGTAGGAACTCCTTCAAATATTCTTCCTCTCAGTGCATTGGGAGCAGTTCCCACGAAAAATCTGACAACATCCAGACTTGAAAATTCTGAACTCTTATCGGGAGAGGAATTTGCCAGTAATTACCTGGCCCGAAGAGTTGCCTGTTCTCATTGCCCGGTGAGCTGTATCCATCTTGCTCAATTGAGGACTGCCTACCCCAATGATCCCTATTTTTTTAAAACTACTCCTGTCTGCTATGACTATGAATTGATTTATGCATTGGGATTTATGCTTGGGATTGCAGATCCCAAGGAAGTTCTCAGACTCATTGATGAGATTGAAGGGAGTGGAATGGATGCGATGTCTTCCGGTGTGGTTGCGGCATATACAACTGAAGCAATGAAAAACGGGATAATCGCACCCGAAACTGCTGGAGGGATTTCTCTGCAGTTTGGAGATGCCAAGGGGTACCTGAATTTTTTTCAGCTCCTTGGTGATCAGCAGCTGCCGTTTTATCAGGATTTAGGAAAAGGGGTAGATCATGCATCCTCTATCTATGGAGGAGCAGAATATGCTCTTGCATTTGGAAAAAATGAGATGCCCGGATACCATACCGGCTCTGCAGCAATTATCGGGTATCTGACTGGTGCAAGACATAGCCACCTTGATAGTGCCGGATATAGTATTGATCAAAAACCTGATACAAAAACCCCGGAGCAGATAGCAAAAGAACTCTACACCGAAGAAGCATGGCGTCAGATCCTCTCGAGTTTAGTAATCTGCTTTTTTGCCCGGGGAGTGTATACGGAAGAACTCGTCAGAGATTGTCTTCAGGTATGTGGCATCACGATGGATGTCGATCAACTGATTACCCTGGGAAAAGAAATTTTGTATGAAAAATACCAGTTCAAATTCCGTGAAGGATTTAGTTTAGACCCGGATGTATTGCGGATTCCAAAGAGGGTCTCTACTCAACCGTCAGGGAAAGGAATTATTCAGGAAGAAGACATCAGGAAAGGCGTGAAAACGTATGACGAACTGATACGCTCAGCATCAGGATGAATTCATTATCCATTGCAGAGATGTATACACCATGTGCATGAATACGAGTCCGGAACATGTTCTGGAGGATATCATCTATGCCCGGAGATCCATCCGGGCTATGACCGATGAATTCCCGGATCCGGAATTAATCAAAATGGTGCTGAATGCAGGTTATGCAGCTCCACATGCAGCATCGCTCCAGGGGAATACACAAGATTTCCGGCAGTTTTTTGTGATCGCAAAAACTGCCTCAATAATGCCACAGATCAAAATAGTTGCAAAACGAACCCTGGTTCATCTTGCCGATTCTATAGAAAAAGATGCTGGAAATAATCCGTTATCTCTTCCATTTATTCAGAAATTAAAAACATTAGCAGAGAGTGAAATTCCGGGTATTGGATCTGCTCCTTACCTGGTAATCATTGGAGAAAAGATAGGATTTCCTCCAGTTCAGCAGCAGTCTATTGCTCATTGCCTCGAAAATATGTGGTTGATGGCTACAGCGTTAGGACTTGGATTTCATCTGGTATCAGTTATTTCCCAGGTTGGTGAAGATCCAGAGTTTTGCAGGCTTATTCAGATTCAGCCGGGAGAATACCGGTTTAATGGTTGTGCCATTGGTATCCCTGCCTCAATTCCCCCTGCAAAAGAAGTGAGATCTGCAGAATCGGTTACCACCTGGATTCAATAGATTAGGAGGATATGGACCGGATAACCCCGGTTTCCCGGGTCTGATATCCACCAAGATTGTTCAGTATTTCTTTAAATTGCTCTGAAGCAATCATTTCAGTTATCTTTTTTATCCGTGAGTCCTGCTCAAACATTGCCCGGGTAGTAACAAGTTCGTACCGCTCTGTCCCGATTGGCAAAAAATTGAGAGAAAATGCTTTTGCAGCACTGTATACAGCAATGCCAATATCAGCATCATCACTTTGAATAGCAAGACAAACCCCGTGATGGGTAGTGACTTCCCGTTCATATCCCTGTACTTCTGAGGATAGTATCCCATTTTTCTGAAGGAGATGATCAAAAAGCATCCGTGTCCCTGACCCTCGTTGCCGGTTGATAAACCTGAGCTGGGTGACATCTTGAAATTCCAGTTTTTTCCGGGAAACAATACCTTGTTCTCGCTCTGCAACACAGATCAGAACAAGGTCCTCTCCCGGAAGATACTTTTTGAGATACGGGATGTTGTACTCTCCGTCATCTGCAAGAAGGTGCATTGGAGCCAGATGCGTGGAACCTCGTTTCAGTGATAAAAGACCACCCATGCTTCCGATATGCGAAGAAGCGATTCCAACACCTGATCTCCGCATCAGATCTGCGAGATAATCGATAACCGGATCATGACTCCCGGATACCAGAACCACTTCTTCGGCAACATTTTGTGGAACAGTAAGAACGGCTTGGATTGGAGATCCTGCTTCAACCCCTTCAACTCCTGCAGGAATATGTATGTAGGAGTTTGAACGAACCATGCTCATCTGTACTCCGGACCCACGGGATAATGGGGCAGCCACCCAGTTTCCCTGAATTTTTCCTACAGTTGCAAGGACGAATTCGTCAACTCCAATATCCGAGTAGAGAGAAGTAGTAACTTCTGCAGATACGGTGCCTGGGGATCCCGTGTTAAATCCATACCATGAGAGGAGAGGTAGTACTATCTCACGTAGGATTGTATGGCAGGCTATTGGATATCCCGGCATTCCTATTACTGGTTTTCCAGAAATTTCTCCCAGAATAACAGGTTTGGCAGGCTTTATTGCGATACCGTGAACAAAAACCTCACCAAGTTCATCAATTATTCTGGCAGTGTAGTCTTTTGTTCCTTTTGAGGACCCAGCGGAAATCAAAACGATATCATGATTTTTCACTGCATCCGTTACGACATTCCGGATCAGTTCCTGATCATCAGGGATTATGGGAAGATGGGTTATTTCTACACCCAGGGATAGGAGAAGAGATGCCGCCATATGCATGTTACTTTCGATAACCTGTCCGGGATCAGGCATCTTTCCTATCGGAATAATTTCACTGCCAGTGGGGATGAGAGCCACTTTCAGAGATAATACGGGCACCTCAGTTATTCCATAACTTGCCATGGCCCCGATATCTTCGGATCGTATTTTTGATAATCGGGGAAGGATCATTTCGGTTATTGCAATATCTTCTCCAACCGGCCTGATATGCTGCCATGGATGAGCGGCAGACCTGATAAGATATCCGGACTCCTGCTCCTGAACATCTTCTATCATGATTACAGCATCAAATCCTTCAGGAACTACATTACCGGTATTTACTCTTACGAATTCTTTCAGAAGGACCGGATGCTGATCGGTAGCGCCAACCGTATCAGTACTTTTTACTGCGAGTCCATCCATTGCTGAAAGATGAGAAGCAGGTACTGATATGGGAGAGAATATCGGTTCTGCTGTGATTCTTCCAAAGGATTCCTGTACCGGAACATGTATGATACCTGGCGTACAGGAAAACCGAGAGTGAAGCAGATCAAGGGCATCATGAAGAGAAGTCAGTTGAAGATACCGGGTTGCCTTATCTTTGATATTTACCATAATATCACCTCAACAAGGGAACCAGCTTCATATCCCTCAACACCTGATGGAATTCTGATTACTCCGTCACTCTGCAGGAGAGTATTGGTGAGACCGGACTTCCCAAAGACAGGAACTACATATTCCCCCTCAAGTTTCGCCCTTACATAATCTTCCCGACCCTGTGCAGATGGAACAGATGATTTCAGTCGTGCCATGATAGTTCCAGAGCTCCTGGATCCCCTGTTCATGGATTCAAGAAGTATTCTGACGATAACTAACAGAACCACATATGAAGATGCCGGATGACCCGGGAGGCCGATTACCGGCACTCCGTTAACTGAACCGATAATGGTAGGTTTTCCGGGTGAAAGGGCAATACCATGTACAAATACCTCCCCACGGGATGCAATGATATCTGCACATATGTCTCGTTCTCCTTTGGAGCTTCCTCCGGAAATCAGCACCACATCACAGGATTGTACTGCTTGATCGAGAGCATGTTCAAGCGACTCTTTATCATCCGGAATAATCCCATACAAAACGGGAATCCCCCCCTTTTCAGAAACAAATCCTGCACAAAGATATGAATTCACATCACGGATTTTTCCATGTGACGGAACCTGATCTATGGGCACCAGTTCATTCCCTGTGGAAATGATTCCCACACGAGGTCTGACTGCTACCGATATGGTAGAGGCACCACATGCCGCAAGAACCCCGGCAACACGAGAGGTAACGTATGTTCCGGAAGATACAATCACCTGCCCAGTTGGGAAATCTTCTCCTTTTGAGACAACATTATCTCCCGGTGCAACGGGTCGGCTGACAAGAATCTGATCTCCCAAAGATTCACAATATTCAATCATGACAACCGCATCAGCCCCGGATGGAAGAAATGCGCCAGTGGGAATATACATGCAGGAGCCGGATTTTATCGAAAGAAGAGGAGTCTCCCCCATTTGAATGCTTCCGGTAAGAGAGAGCATAGAAGGTATTGAATCGCTGGCACCGGTAGTTTCTGAAGAGATAACTGCATACCCATCTACCGTGGAACGATCAAATCCGGGTATATCCACATCAGAATAGATATCTTTGGCGAGAATTCTGCCTACCGCCTCATGAAGGGGAATGACTTCCAATGGAAGTTGTTTCCCGATTTGTGAGGTGATCTGAATCGCTTCAGATACGGAAATTATTGAAAGAAATCGATTCATCAGAAACAGCCAAGCTGGCATGCACGGATCTTAATGCTGTTTTCGTTGCAGAATTGTGCAATTTCTGCTTTGGATACCTGGTACTTTTCTGATATTTCAAACGCTTTACCACAGGGAAGTTCATTTGTAATGCCTTCCTTCTCAAGAATAGATCGAATCTTCTCAGTGTCCATAATAGATATTGGTGGTATGAACAGAAGGTTATAACGATCTCATCTCTCAGGAATAACAACCAATGAAAATTGCACCTTCTCCCCGTCATATTTTACTCGTCAGTTCTCTCTCAGATCCCGCGGGAAGTCTTATTCACGAAGAGGTAAGGCGATTACTTCAGGAAAAAACCGATATCGCAGAGCGATATACCCATCTGCAGGTACAGGAGAGGCTCATCTATCTGGATGGATCTTCGTTTTTGACTGATGCTGATCTCATACTCTTTCTTTCCCGTCATGCTAGTGTAAATCCTCAGCCGGTTCTTACGGTCCATGTAACCGGAAATTATGGAGAAGCAGTTTACGGAGGAGAACCAAACACCCTGACCCCGGCCGCTACTTCCCTGATGCATGCTCTGATGAATAACCTTGCAAAATATGCTCCGGCGGGTTATTCAGTATCCTATGAAGCCACTCACCATGGCCCTACAAATCTTTCCAAACCCTCATGTTTTATTGAAGTTGGTAGCACGGAAATAGAATGGCACGATCGGGGAGCAGCTACTGCAGTTGCACAGGCGGTTCTTAATGCAGTTCCGGGTGATGTTATTCACCTAGCAGGTTTTGGCGGGACCCATTATGCCAAGCGACAGACGGAAATTACTCTCACCACCCGGGGAGCGTTTGGTCATATTATGCCAACAAGGGATTTGGGACTGCTTACTCAGGAACTGTTTGATTCTATCATCCGGTGCACTGGAGCTGAATCTGTTTATATTGATAAAAAAGCCGTTTCAAGAGATGAATTAGAAAAAATTCACCGGTTTGCGGGTAAAGCTGAATTACCTGTAATTGGCCAGACTGATCTCCAGCAGATAGGGTCTTTATGTTTTGATCATTATAAAAAAATTCTACGAAAATCGAAGGAAATTTCTCTGGATTCTCATATTCATATTCACAAACTGATAGAACTGGAAAACCCGGAAATACTATCAGTGCCTTCAGATCTTATAGAAATGGCTCTAAAAATTGACTCTGAACATCTGTTTTCAGATCTTGATCAGCTGCCAATAGTGCATATTTCATCAAATGGGGTTGCATGCCAACCGCAATTTATTGGTAACGATACTAATCGATTATTCCTTCAAAAACAGATCATTAGATCGTGTATCACCATCCTTTCTACATACTATAAGAATCGGATGACATTTTCTGACTCAATAGATACGTACCTGAAAAATGAATCAGAATATTTTCTTCCTGACGGGGAAATTGTTATCACTGAAAAACGATTTGATCCTTCAATCGCTGAATCCCTTGGGGTTAAACCCGGGAGAGATTTCGGAAAATTAAGAAATGGAGAGACTCTAATAATAGATGAGAAGCTGATTACTCCAGAAATGGTTTTTACCGAAGATGTAAAACAAATCAATATGAGTCTTCCAAACATTTCCATCAATTAAATTAGACAGATTTTTTATCTTTTAAATGAATGTCATTCTATGATTACGGCTCTGTATGTTGATGATGAGCCAGCTCTTCTTGATATCGTCAAACTATTTCTTGAAAAGACCGGGAATATTCAGACTATCACCTCAGACTCATCTATACAAGCCCTGGAAATTTTACGCGATAAACATATCGATGTAATTATTTCAGATTTTGACATGCCTATAATGAATGGAATAGAATTTCTGATTGAAACTCGGAAAGCGGGTTTTAATATTCCATTTATCATTTATACCGGCAAAGGGAGAATGGAAATCGTTATACAGGCGCTTGAGGCAGGTGCTGATTCGTATATTCAAAAAGATGGGGAAATAAAAGTTCAATTCTCTGAACTCCTTGAAAAAATTCAAAAAGTAGTCAGATGGAAGATAGCTGAGGATGAGATAAAGAAAAAGAATCGTGAATGGGAAGGAATTTTTCAGTCGATAGGAGAGGCGGTGCTCATTATTAATCCTCAATATTCTATCATCGCAGCAAACCATGCTGCATGTGGGTTATTTGGATTATCAGAAGCAGAAATTGTCGGAGAGAATTGTCATACTCTTTTCCATGGAGGAACAATTCCGGTTAATTGTCCGATAAATTCTACAAAATCATCCAAAAAGTGTGAATCCGGGGAAATATATAGTGAAACACTCTCAAAGACATTTATCGTTGGTTGTACTCCCATACTAAATGACCAGGGGGATATCGACAAATTTATTCACATTTCTACGGATATTACCGAGCATAAAAAAATCGAAGAAGAACTCCAAAGTTATCGTTCCCATCTGGAAGAACTCGTTCGAAATAGAACCCGGGAACTGGCAATCGCAAAAGAAGAAGCAGAATCAGCCAATAAAGCGAAAAGTACTTTTCTTTCAAACATGAGTCATGAACTCAGGACTCCGCTGAATGCAATTTTAGGATATACCCAGATTTTATCAAAAAATGATAATCTTACAGACATTCAAATTGATCAACTCAATACCGTTTACACGAGTGGGAAACACTTATTATCTTTAATTAATGATCTCCTCGACCTGAGCAAAATTGAGGCTCAGGTGATAAAAATTGATGAAAGACCCTTTTCTCTACCTGATATACTTCGAGAAATTTATAATATTATTCGTGTAAAGGCTGAAGAAAAATCCCTGATATTTCACTATCAACAAAAGACCGTTATCCCGGATTATATTCTGGGAGATGAGGCAAAAATCAAACAAATTTTTATCAATATTCTGAATAATGCAGTGAAATACACCAAAACTGGGGAAATTATTTTTTCTGTTGGATTTGACTTTGAAAATGGACAAGGATTCTGGTCTGAAATATCAGATACCGGAATTGGTATCCATGCTGATGTTCTTCAAGATATTTTCAAACCATTTATGCAGGTAGGATCAAAGGATGTTCCAGTTGAAGGAACTGGTCTTGGACTTGCAATAACAAAAAGTCTGATAGAATATATGAAAGGAACTATAAATGTTCAAAGTAGTCCGGGGGTGGGAAGCACTTTCAGGGTTGACCTGCCTCTTCAGGTGACGTATTCTGCTCATCTTCCTGTAACGATAAAAAAACATATTGTCGGGTATGAGGGGCAACGAAAGAAGATCCTCGTTGTCGATGACAATATATCAAATTCTGAACTATTAGAATCCCTTCTCAAGCCTTTAGATTTTATTGTGTATAGTACCAATAATGGAAATGATGCGATAAGACTGGTAGACCAGATAAAACCGGATCTCATACTTCTGGATCTGGTAATGGTAGGAATGGATGGATTTGATGTTCTCCAGAATATTAGAAATAAGCCAGAATATGATGTAATTAAAATAATTGGATTATCTGCTGCGGTATCACATTTTGATCTGAAACACGAATTTAAAGGTTCATGTGATGCATTTTTAGAAAAACCTATCAATATTGACCATTTACTCGATTGTATAGGATTATTGGCTGGTCTTACATGGATAGAAAAGTCTCAGGAAAATCATCAAAATACGAATACAAAAAAAGAGAATCAAAAGAATGATTTTCTGTTACCTGATGAAGAAATTCTTAAATCAATTCAATTATTGGCACGTCAGGGAAATTTCAAAAAGATAAAAAAGATCACTTCAGATTTAGAGGAGTCAGATCCTAAATTGAAAGAATTTTGTCAAAAAATCAAAGGATATTCTAATAGATTTGATGATGACGCAATTATTTCATTTATTAAATCAGTAAAAGGGGCTTACCATGGAAACAAATAGTGATAACAGAGGGATAATCCTGGTTGTTGATGATACCCCTGCTTCCGTAGGGATGCTTCAATCGGCATTAGAACAAGAAAATTATGAAGTTCTCATAGCTACAAGTGGAGAAAAGGCTCTGGACAGAGTTTCATTCATTATTCCAGATTTGATACTGCTGGATATTATGATGCCTGGTATCGATGGCTATGAAACTTGTCTTCAACTCAAATCGCGTAGCTCAACCAAAGATATTCCGATTATTTTTTTATCCGCGTTATCAGAGACATTTGACAAAGTTCGGGCTTTTAGTATCGGCGGTGTCGACTACCTGACGAAACCTGTTGAACCTGAGGAACTTCTTGTCAGAGTGAAAACCCATATCAGAATAAATCATCTGGAAAAACAACTTCAGGAGACAAATAGAGAATTAGAAGACAGGGTCAGAGAACGAACTGCTGAATTAATTCAGGCTAATTTATCTCTCCAGGAAAGAGAAGAATTCTTCCGGACAATTTTTGATCATTCTCCAATCGGAACAATTCTTCTTGATAATGGAGGAAATATCGTAATTGCAAATAAAGCGATTGTGGAAATATTCGGAGTGCCATCTGCTGAATCATTTCAAGGGGTAAATTTATTTAAAGATCCGAATTTTCATCAGGGGTTTTTGCATAAAATTCAACAAGGCGAATTATCTGAAACTGAGGGGTTGTATGATTTTTCCCTTGTAGGTTCTCATAAGATCTATAAAACCCATAAAACCGGCTCAATCTATTATTCAATAATTGTATCCACTCTTCATGTGAGAAATGATGCAGAAGTTTCCGGATATATTATTCTGTTTCAGGACATTACCGAACGGAAAAGATTGGAACGACTGAGTCAAAAGTAGATAGATGCTTAATATTTCTCTTTTATTCAGTTTCTAAATATTCTATAAATCCGGCACGGATTATTACATCTGTATCTGAGGGTAACATAACAAGTCTGACAAGATATTTTATTTCTTTTTCTGTATGATCGCGAATTATTGAAATAAATGTTAATTCAGATAAAACAATTTCGTTCTTGATGAATAAACGATATTGAGCATACATGTTTTCATCAGTTACTTTATCATTTAAGAGAAGAAACTCTACATTTTTACAAATTTCTCCTTTAGAATACCCAAAAAGATTCTGAGCTTGTGGGTTACTGTCAATAATGACTTTTGTATTGATATTTAGAATCAGAACAGCCTCTATTGAATAGGAAACCATTCCATTATATCTCTCCTCTAAATCTCTTCTTTCACTTTCGATTTTAGATCTCTTTTCTATCTCCTGATGTAACCTGGTTGTTCGTTCTTCGATAATTTTTTCCAGATGGGTCCTATACACTGCAAGATCTCTTTCCACTTTCTTTCGATCCGTGATATCTCGTGCAATACAGCACAAAACTTCCTCATCTTGATACTGTATCAGGCTGGTCGTAATTTCGATAGGTATATGAGGAGATCTGGAACTCTGAAGAAATCCTTTCACCGTACTTCCCGTTGGGATAGTATCATCAAGAGGTAGAGAAAGATCAGGTTCCGGGTCAAATTTCGTAGTTGGGGAAATCCAAAATCTTATGTTATTTTTCGTGTTGATTTCACCTATCATCTCCTGTGCTTTCAGGTTCAAATATTGTATTTCTCCATCGGGTTTGAGGAGGAAAACCAGATCATGAGCATGATCGATTGCAAATTTGGTTAACACAAGTTCCCGCTCGATCGTTTCCCTATGAAAAATTTCCTGGTGCAGATCACTGTTTACCTGTCGAAGTTCATTTGTCCGTTCAGAGATCATCTGTTCGAGATTATTTTTGTATAGGCTGAGTTCCTGCTCATGGCGTTTGTACTCGGTAATATCGATACCTACCGCATGATATCCCATTTTTTTTCCAGTTTTTGAATCAAAAATGCCTCGAATTCGCCAATGTTCCCAGGATACATCACCACTGGAAACTACACGGCGAAGATCAATCTCTACCAGTGGTTGATCATGAGTTATCTCACTAATTCCTTTTTGAAAAGTCTGAAAGGATTCAGATGGATACGATGAGATAAACGGAGAGTTGATAAGATTTTCCTCGACAGCCCCCAGATGATAGAGAAAAACTGAATTTGCGAATATTATCTTATAGTCTGAACTAAAACGAACAACAAATTGGATTTGATCTTCCATCAACGCATCATAAGCTGAAAGGGTCATTTCATACAGTAAGCGTTGTTCGTTTCGCTCAGTGATATCTTTTATAATGAGAGCAGAACCTGAACGCCCATTATCAAGAACTACCGGAATAGATCTTATCTGATATGAGTGATTTTCTCCATCCCATACGGTATCTAAAAATGATGTTTTTTCGGAACCTTCAATTGATGAATGAAGAATATCCCTGATCTCTGATGTTAAAAAAAGATCGGTAAAATCCATTCTCCGGGAAATTGCCTCATCATCAATTTCATCGGGATAAAATTGTGATTTGGCCTCTAAACTTGCATCAAGAATATTGAGATGTCTATCAAAAATGAGACACGGATGCGAGGTAAGTGAAGAGAGAAATGATGACGGAATTTTTTTGCTCAGTTCAATGAATTTTTTGGCACCTTCTCTGACAAATCGAATTTTTCCTTGAGCTTCCAGTACTTTCAGATATTTAGCCAAAACATTCCGGTGAATGTTAGTTCGATCTGCCAGATCGATAATACTTATTTTATCAGGATTTGTTTTCAGGATATTTAGAACAATATCTGAAATTTCGTCATATCGCTCCATAACAATATATTGGATTAATAAATCAGGCGAATATCTATTAGTTTTATTACAAATTAGAAAATAGTATGGGTATTTACCCCTGATCTACAGTGGCACTGGAGTTAGTGGAGTTACGAATCGTGACAGCTGCCTTAAGAGGGACTAATGAAGGAATGACAATTTTTTTATTCAATGATTTGGCAGTTCCATAAGCAGTGTTTGCTTCATCATATTTTCCCAATTGGTAGAGAGCATTCCCTTTTGCAGCCCAAATAAGAGAATTTTTGGGATTACTATCTAATATTGTATCATAAGCGATTATCGCTTCATCATATCTGGTTAGATTTGTCAGGACACATCCTTTTTTCTCTAAGGTACTGGTGGAATTTGGAAGCAGGTCTAATGCATTATTGTATGCTGATAAGGCATCTTCATATTTGGAAAGAATATTTAACGCATTTCCTTTATTTATCCAGGAAGAAGTTAAATTCGGATTAATTTTCAACGCATTATCATAGGAAATTATAGCTTCCTCATACCGCATTAATCTTTGAAGAAGATCTCCTTTACTGACATATACTCCGGAGAGATTATTGTTGAATTGAAGAGCCTTATCAAAAGCTTCGAGGGCTTCTTCATCTTTTTTATCCTTGACAAGAGCGTTCCCTTTCCCGACCCATCCTAATGGATCAGTTTCATTCATTTGAATTATTTCTTCATAGGTAGATAAGGTATCAGAGATATCCTCAGGGTCTTTTGACTTTTTCAAATTTAATTGAGCATCACCTTTCGCCTTCAAAATATCTGTAAGATTTGGATTGATCTCCAATGCTTTGTCATATGATGCAATCGCATCATAATATTGTTTCATGTTTTTAAATGTTGAACCTCTTCCGGAATATGCTGCCGTAGAGTTCGGATCTATGAGTAGAACCCGATTATACGTTCTTAGAGCATCATCATATTTTTTTAAAGAGTCGAGAGCTTTAGCTTTTCCTAACCAGGATGGGATAGAATCAGGATCGATTGAGAGGATAGCATCATAGGTTGTAATTGCATCCTCATACTGTTTTAAAGAAAAATACAAAGCAGCCTTATTCAACAAAGCCGGAATATAGGTAGAATTTATTTTTAATGCTTCATCGTAGACAGCAAAGGCTTCGTCATTCTTTTGAAGTTTTTGTAAAACTCCTGCTTTACTTAAATACACTGAAGTAAGATTTGGATTGAAAAGAAGAGCCTGATCAAATGCAGCCAAAGATTCTTCATATCTCAGTTGGGAAGATAATGCAGATCCTTTACTGATCCATGCAGATGGATTTGTCCGGTTTATTTTAATCGCTTGATCATATGATTCTAATGCCAGGTCATTTTTTTGCAGTTTTGATAACGTATCTCCCTTTCCTAAATATCCCTCTGTGAGATTTGGATTCAGCGATAAAGCCTGATCATAGGCTCCAATGGCATCATCATATCGCATTTGAGATTTGAGAGCAGAAGCTTTACTCATCCAGGGAGAAGGGTTGCTCTGGTTTATTGCAATTGCCTTGTCATAAGAACGGTAAGCATCATCGAATTTCTCAAGTTTCATGAAGGCATTTCCCATACTTACATAGGCATTCAGAAGGTTGGGGTTAAGAGTAATTGCTTGTTTATAGGATGATATTGCATCATCGTATCGCATTAATTTCTGAAGAGCATCACCCTTAACAATGAATCCGGCGGTCTGATTCGGATCAATCAGGATAGCAGAGTCATATGCATTTACTGCATCATCATATTGATTCATCGAAGAATAGGCTCCACCAATCTTAATGAAAGCAGAAGATAAACTAGAATTGATTTTTAGAGCTTCATGATAATTATCGATAGCTTTTTCATAATTCGATAGTTTAATTAAAGCATCACCTTTTCCAATATATGCACTCGGAAGATTAGGATTTATTAATAGAGCAGAATCATATTCCTCTAGTGCTTTTTCATAAAGCCCGTTTTTATATGATTCAGAAGCATTTTTAAGATAATCATCCCCAGTCAGGGTAGATCCACTACCAATTGCCACAGAGAATAGGATTACCAGATAAAGAGTACTCACTATTCCTCTGGTACTTATGTTTGTACCAGGCCATCGTATGAATCCATGAAACCACCGAATGATCATAATAAGAAATTGTTCTTACGCAGATTAATCTTCCGTTTTTCATTGAAAAATATAGGACATACATAATCAACAACCAAATTAACCTATCAAAATTCGGTTTTTTGTCTTAAACTAGAAATTGATTCATTTTTATTGACCATATTTTTTTGAAATTTCTCAAAAATTGAGATACAATGTCAAATAAGCGAAAAATTTCAAACAAAAAATAATATAAAATTTCATGCAGAAAGGTAACATATATATGTAGTTAAATCGTAAAGAGTCTAAAAATAGGATGATGAAATGAGAAGTACAGATTATATTTTATTAGCTTTGCTACTCTGTTTGACATTTTCTGCCGCCAATGGTGTAGAATTAGATCTCCCTCAGGGTACTATTTTTACCGTGCATACTCCTATTCCAGGAGTTACCCAAATAATGACTGATACGAATTCGTTGGATCTCATTACCGAGGAACTTCAAAGTACTCCTGACAGTAAAACTCCGGTAATCAGATATACCAACGAAAACCTTCCTTCACCTATCAATAATCTGATCGATCATATCGACTTTCAAACTACCAGTGATAAAAAAGGACAAGCCTTTATTTACTATAAACTCCCGACACCTGATGCCTCGGTGAATCAATCCCGAGTAATAGCTGATTTTATTTTAGGGAGAAAAGAATGGAAAGGAGATCGATCGAATGATTCCGTTACCGGGGAGATTTATATTCACTGGGTAGCAGATAATGCACTGCCATTATTTACTACTAATCCGGTGAATGAAGCGTTATATAAGCAGTATGTTATCGGTGCAAAGGACAAACGTCCAAGTCCGGTTTATCCGACCCATCTTGGATATAATTATTCTGGTTTAGATAAAACCAATCTTATGGATCAGTTTCTTTTGACCCTTTAATTATATATATTTTTTATTTAACGGTAAATTATTGTTTCATCGTAGGTTTAAGAAATTCTATCTTAAGATTACTCTAATGAAAATAGAGAGAATAATTAAAATTAGCTCATAAAAAAGTTAAAAATTCCGTTCTTTTATTGGGTACAATATTTCGCATATATTTTTGTATAAAATAGTATGCTTTGCATATCCTTATATAGCCAATTTGGATAATCAGTAATTAGCAATGTCATCTGATCATGTGGAATTATGTCTTGGGGGAGTTGACCTTGAAAATTCCAACTATCTTTTAAATAATGTAAATTTATCTCTTTCAGGTAACAACCAACCTAACTTAACTTTATTACCTACCATGCCCTTATTTGAAAAAAGAGAAGATATTATTGGCGATTATGTAAATAACGTTTCTGCTCATGGTTATGACTTTAATAAAAAACCAAGTTCATCATTTCCTGATGTAAGCAGGGTAATTGGTTGTATTAACAGGGTTTTAAAGCTCTCAAATTATTCTCCTGCAAATTCTTCACAAACAGGCAAATTTTTCCATAATGATCTCATAGCGGTAATTCCGGCCTATAATGAGGAACTTACAATTGGAATGGTTGTTTTACTGAGTCTTCAGCATGTTGGCAAGGTCATTGTAGTTGATGATGGGTCATTTGATCGAACCAGGGAAGTTGCAGAACTGGCTGGAGCCGAAGTTATTCATTTAAATAATAATTTGGGAAAAGTTCGGGCGATTCAAATTGGTATAAAGAAAGTGATCCAAACCGAATTTAAATCAATTATAATGATTGATGCAAATGGATTGTATAATCCTCATGAGATTCCTTATCTGACTACACTTGTCCTTGAAGAAGAAGCAGATATAGTTATAGGCTCACGATTTCTCCGTAATCCAAATATCATATCAACTTATAATTTTACCGGAAAATTTCCAGGATTTATGTCTTTCGGTAAAAATGCTGCAAAATTATTATGTCAAACCGATAGTTGTACTCTGAATAATAACATTTCATATTTCTTTTCTACTAATGGGTTGAAGGTTGCAGAAGTTCCAATTAGCGTACGAAAGAAAAAAATATCCCAAAATTCTATAAAAAAAACAATAATCGCACTACCAGCCTATAACGAAGAATCTAACCTGGAATCAGTTATTAAAGGAGCATTGCAATTTTCCAATACAATTCTCGTAGTTGATGATGGATCCACTGATAATACTGCTCTTGTTGCTGGAGAAGCGGGAGCTATAGTTGTAAAACATGAAAAAAATCTGGGCTATGGCGGGGCTCTCAATACCATTTTCTCAACAGCACGAACAATGGAGGCAGATGCACTTATCATTATGGATTCAGATGGACAGCACAATCCTAAAGATATTCAACAATTATTAGAAAAACTTGATCAAGGTGTGGATGTTGTAATAGGATCACGGTTTCTTGAAATTAAAAACAATATTCCTTTATATAGGCAATTCGGAATGAAAACCTTAGATCTATTTACTAAAGCAGCCGGAGTTCAAAAAATTACCGATAGCCAAAGTGGTTTCAGGGCATATGGAAAAGAAGCGATTAAAATTCTTAAAATTACAGGAATAGGGATGTCAGCAGGATCTGAAATACTCATTCAGGTTAGTGACAATAAACTTAAAATTCAAGAGGTTCCAATTACTGTCAGATATGATATTGAGGATACTTCCACACATAATCCAATATTTCATGGATTTTCTGTCCTCAGTAACATTTTTGCTCTTATTAATTTTAGAAACCCTAGAGTTATTTTTGGATTACCGGCGGGCGTTTTAATTTTTTTAGGATTGCTTGTGCTATTATCTATGAATATTTTTCGGGAATTAGAAGATATTCCTCATTTATATCTTTATTCTTTATCAATAACTCTGCTAATGATGGGATTTGTAATTGGATGTGAGGGACAAATTTATCATTATTACATAAATAAATCTAAAAACTAATCTTAATTCTTAAGAGAACATCATGATTTTAATTATTATTGGTACTAGACCCGAGATAATAAAAATGGCACCAATTATCAGGGTATGTCAAAAGGAGAGAGTTCCATTTAGAATTTTGCACACAGGTCAGCATTACTCGTATGAAATGGATCGTATTTTCTTTGAAGAACTTGCTTTACCATTTCCAGATTACAATCTGGATGTAGGTTCTAGCAGCCACGCTGAGCAGACTGGAGCAATTATGGTTGGTATTGAAAAGATACTTCTTCAGGATTATCCTGATGTAGTACTTGTCCAGGGAGATACCAATACAGTTCTTGCCGGCGGTCTTGTTGGAGCAAAACTCCATATCCCAGTTGGTCATGTTGAAGCTGGTTTAAGAAGTAATGATCGGAGTATGCCTGAAGAAATTAACCGCGTAGTCGTAGATCATATATCCGATTATCTTTTTGCCCCAACTAAGAAATCAGCCAAATATTTGATTCATGAAGGGATTGATGAATCAAAGATATTTATTACTGGAAATACTGTAGTAGATGCTCTATATCAGAATCAATATATTGCACGCAAGAAATCTAATATTTTGAAAAAATTAAATCTTACATACGGACAGTTTTTGTTAGTAACTGCTCATCGGGCAGAGAATGTAGATGAAAAGTCTCGCTTTGAAGGGATTCTTTTGGGTATCAAACTGGTGAGTGAGAAATTTGGACTTAAAGTGATATTTCCAATGCATCCACGGACACAGAAGATGATAAAGGAGTTTGGATTTTCCTCAGAGGGAATTTTTATCATTTCTCCGGTTGGTTACCTTGATTTTCTTGAACTTGAGGCAAATGCCAGGCTTATCTTAACAGACTCGGGCGGTGTTCAGGAGGAAGCATGCATACTTCAGGTTTCATGTATTACCCTTAGGGATAATACAGAACGTCCAGAGACAGTTGATGTAGGAGGAAACATTCTAGCTGGATGTGATACTAATCGGATAGTTGCTGCAGCAGAGAAAATGATAACTGTACCGCGTAATTGGATAAATCCTTATGGGGATGGTAAAGCAGGGGAAAAAATAGTTGAAATTATTTGCGGTGTGTGAAAAAATATGATAAAACGGATTTGTGTGCTTGGTTTAGGTTATATCGGATTTCCTACAGCATTATTATTTGCTAAAGAAAAATTTCACACTATTGGTGTAGACATAAATAAAGACATTGTAAATAATTTAAATTTAGGAAAATTACATTTTGATGAGCCGGAATTATCTGAACTTTTCATTGAAGTTAGTAAAAACTTTACTGCGTCCACTAATTTAACTAATGCTGATGTTTTCATAATTGCCGTTCCAACCCCATTAAAACCTTCACTTCGAGTATCTAATCTTTCATTTGTTCGTTCAGCATGTGAAATGATCGTCCCATATCTCAAGAAAGGTAATCTAGTAATTCTTGAATCTACTGTTACTCCTGGTGCTAGCGAAAAAGTTGCTATTCCAATTTTAGAAAAATCGGGATTAAAAGTAGGAGAGTTTCTTTATGTCCATTGCCCTGAACGGGCGATTCCAGGCAATACTATCTTTGAAATGATTCATAACGATCGAATTATTGGAGGATATGATCAACGATCATTAGATTTAGCAAAAACACTTTATTCATCATTTGTAAAAGGCTCAATAATTTCTACAGATATTAAAACAGCAGAATTTGCAAAATTAATTGAAAATACATATCGAGATGTAAATATTGCCCTTGCAAACGAGTTAGCTCAGATTGCAGAAGATGCAGGGATTAATTGTTGGGAAGCAATTTCTCTTGCTAATAGACATCCAAGGGTAAATATTTTAAATCCGGGTCCCGGAGTTGGTGGTCATTGTATTGCTGTTGATCCATGGTTTCTTACAGAGAACTCATCTAAACTAGGTATAATTCAAATTAGTAGAGATATCAATGATGCAATGCCTAGTCATGTTCTTAAAATCGTACGTAATATATTGAATGAGGTAAAAGAGCCTGTAATAACAATATTTGGTATTGCGTATAAAGGAAATGTTGATGACACTAGAGAAACACCAGCATTAAAATTTATAAAATTAGCAGAAAATGAAGGATATATTGTAAAATGTTATGATCCACTTGTTATTGATTTTGAATACCCTCTTTTAGATTTGGATCAATCAGTTAGTGGAAGTGATTGTATTGTTATAATTGCAGATCATTCTTCTTTTAAAAATATAATTCCATCATCGTTAATTATGAGAAATAGGAATGTAGTAGACACTCGAAATATTATCAATCCAGTAGAATGGCATTCTGCTGGATTTAATATAAAATTTTTGGGTATAGGAAAAAATTATAATGAACAATACTGAATCTAATTAAATTGTAATCTATTTTTATAAATCAGGTGTCCAATGAATAATATAATAATAATTACTCAATCATATCCACCGGAAAAATTTGGAAATTCCTCTAGAATTTATGATTTATCAAAACATCTAAGTGAATTGGGAAACAAAATTACTGTCTTATGTCCTTTCCCATCATTTCCTCCAAAAATGTTTCCAAGGCAATGGAAACTATTATCTGATGAAACTTCAGGTGAAATTAAAATTATTCGTTTATGGACTTGGCAACCAACTTCTAAAGATCCTATTTTTTTTGAAAGGTTACTATATTTTACCATTTTCCCATTTTTTGCATTGATCTACCTAATGTTGACAAGGAAGAAATTTGATTTTATTCTTACATCATCCCCTCCTATTTTTATCCATTTACCTGGAATTTTCTTTAAGTTAATCTATAATACTAAATGGATAGTAGATGTTCGAGATTTATGGATAAATGCTTCAATTAGTCTTGGTTTTCTAAAGTCTGGGTCATTATTAGAAAAAATTAGTCGGAAATATGAGAATTACTGTTTCTCTAAAGCTGAAATAATTACAGTAACAACAAAGGAGATGGGTAGAAGAATATCTTACAATGAAACAATCGCAAAGAAAATTCGACTTATTTCTAATGGTGTGGAAATAGATAAATTTATACCAATGAAATGTAAGAAAAAAAACCAATTTGTATATTCTGGATTAATTGGTCATGCTCAAAATTTGGACCTTGTAATTCTTGCAATGAAAAAAATTATTCTTTATCATGATACAAGTTTTTTAATCGTTGGAGAAGGAGATACAGAAAGTGATCTAAAAAATCTCGTAAAAATTCATAACCTTCAAAAAAAGGTAATATTTGTAGGACCTAAACAACGGGAAGAAATACCAAAAATTATAAATGAGTCAATTTTTGGTATTGCGCCTCTTAAAAATATGGAATCTCTAGAGTATGCAGCTCCTACAAAAGTATATGAATATATGTCTTGCGGTATTCCGTTTTTAGGTACTGGTAAAGGTGAAATTATGAATATCGCATTTGATTCAAAAGCAGGGATAATTGCTGAAAATAATATTGATTCTATATCATCTGCCATATTATTTTTTTTAAATAATAAAAGTCAAGTCGAAGAAATGGGAAAACATGGAAGGGAATATATCGTGAAATCATATGATAGAAAAACAATTGCTTCTAAATTAAATAATTATATTGGAGAAAACTATGGATCAAATGTGTAACGAAATCATCAAATCTCTTCTAAAAGAAGTAAAAAAGCACGCAGTTATTAAGAATGATTCAGCTTTCATTTTGGACCCAATCTTTAAAATACAACGAAATAGAATTCATGCAGAGGTATGTAAAACACTAATTAGACTACAAAGTGACACCAAATTAATTGATCAATTATTAAATACAATGGTAAATTCTCAAAATGATGATGGATCATGGAATGAAGTTCATCCGCGATATAACCATCCTTCTTCATTAGTTACTTCCTTTATAGCTGAAGCAATACTACATGGCCAAAGGAAAAATAAAACCGATTACATTTCATTAGAAAAAGCAAAAACCTATATTCTCTCTCAAGAAAAAGAACTAGGATACTTTATAAAATCAACAGTATTTACTGCTGATTGTTTAAATGTAAATGCCTCCTGTGGAGCTTTTTTAGCAGAATATGGGAGGAAATTTTCAGATTCAAATGCTATTTCTGCTGCTAAGAGGGCTGCTGAACGAGTCTGTCTGTATCAGAAAAAAGGATCTTTTCCTTACACATCTAATAAAGGAAATTATGCCTATATATGTGACATTCCATGTATTCACTACCAAGGGGTTACTCTCTATTATCTCATAAAAATTCAAGAGATCGTTAATGAGCCCTGGTTACAAAGTCATATAAACGCTGGTACTGAATGGTTAGCTGGAGTTCAAAAATCTAATGGATTTTTTGATTGGGCAAAAAGTGGTTTAATGTTTTCATATTATCTAACAGGTGCATATGCTTTTGCATATGCCGTTTTCTCACATCAATCAAAAATAAATCCCCAATATTATAATAATGCTCAAGCATGTTTAAAAGTTTTAAAAATGAATACTCCATCCATTACTCTAAGATGGGAAACTGAATCTTGGGCAAGTTTTTTTTTTCCTAGGTTAGTTACGGTGAGAACAGCATTTTTAGGAGACTATCCTTTAAAACATAGATTATTTCGAATTGGATACGGTTTGTATCGACAAATTTCGAGAAGAAGAATCCAATCCAATGTAAATGAAAAGACATTCAATGCACTCTGTAGATTATTACACATATCACCTTCTACTATAGAACCAATTAATAACTTTCCGGATCTTTTTATGACATCAGAGATCCTCGATTGTCTGAGTTGGCAGAAAAATGATTCAGATTTTTTATGAAGTAAGTCGGTCATCCCAATATTGTGAATAAAAAAATTAATGTATTTAATAATGTTTGATTCACCCAAAATGCAAATAAACTTAACTTTCACATTTATTTTTATTAGTGGCAAAGATAAAACGAACAGAAGTAATAATGGCACTTTAATTCACAATCTACTCGAAAATAATATTTAACTAAAGACGCAATACTAATGACTATTTATACAATAAATATATTCTATGTGTTTTTAGATTAGATAATTTCAATTTCATAATCTTAACTTATATTATGACAAATTTTTAGAACAACCAGTAAACTAGGTAAGAATCATGAAAGAAAAAAATCAAGATATACTGATGAAATTGTTAAGAATATTCTCTATTCAAAAGAATTATCGTTACCTAATATTATTAGAGATTTTCTTATCGATATTTCTTTATTATACAGATATTTGGACGCACTTACTTCCTCAAATAATAATTGTAAATGTGATAGTTGGATTATTTTATTTTGCAATTTTTCCAGGGTTATTAGGAGTTGAACTACTTCTTCCTAAAAATTCAGAACCTTATACTAAATTTTTGTTTATCGTGCCTTTAAGTATAGCTTTTGATTATTTACTATTATTTTTTATAAATTTGGGACATTATATTTTGAGACTTTCATATCCATTAGATAGACATTATGTAATCCCTTGTTTTTGTTTTTTTTTAACATTAATTATTGTTTGGTTGAACAGGTACGATGATTTTCATTTTAATGCAAAATCAATTATTTTACATTTAAAAGAAGTTCCAACAAAATTAGCTCTAAATTTTTTTATTGTATCGATATTGGTAACAATTATTGGAATATTGCTATTACAAAAATCAAGTAATTCGAATATATTGATGCTATTAATCCTTTTTTTTTGTTTTATCCCGTTACTAATTTCATTAATTTTTTTTTCCAAGACTTTTTTTTCTAAAGAATATAAAGAAGAAATTGATTTATCATTTCGTTTATGGGATTCAACGAATCTATATATATACCCCGTAATTATATATACCATTAGTTTGTCGCTTTTATGGCAACAAACACTCATTTCTCCAGTATTTAGGAATGGAGATATTATCACAGAAGTCATGATCTTTAAAAACGTATTAAACAACCTATGGTGGGACCCATATTTTTTGTCAAATAGTCCACCATCAGGAACTATGAGTGTGACATTGTTGCCTTATTTATTTTCATATCTTTTAATTATTGATCATGTTTGGTATTTTAAATTTATTTATCCTATATTATTTGCTCTTGTTCCCGTAATTCTATATAAAATATATGAAATCGTATCCAATAAAACATTAGCTTTTTTAGCATCTTATCTATTTTTAATGTCTCCGGTTTATACAGTTTTGTTAACCCAAGACACTCGACAAGGTGTCGCAGAATTATTTATTTGCATAATTATTTTATTACTAATAGAGAAGTATCATATATCAACAAAGAAAAAATTTTTACTTTTTTTTATATATTGTTTTGGATTAGTAGCATCACATTACGGAGCCGCTACATTTATGCTATTATTTTTCTTTATTGCATCATTAATAATATACTTCTCTCAATGGTTTCTACATGTATTTAACATATCAATAAAAAAACCTAATTATTTCATTAAAATATCCAATTTCTTTTCTATTGAATCAAATTTCTCTATTGAAAAATTGAACAATCAAAAACTACTTTGGAATACATATAATAACAAAACTTTTATTAAATACTCAATAATATTGCTTTTCATTTTTTTAACATATAATCTGTATATTTATCTTCCTATTTTTTCAAAAATATTATATAAATTCATTAATATATTAAAAGAGTTAATAATTCAAAGAAGTATAGGAATAAACAATGTTGTCAGTTTAAATGTACAAACTGATTCTGGTGGAATTACATTAATAAACCTGATGACCTATTTCCTGATTATATTTTTAATTTTAGGATGTATTTCATTATTATACTATTTTATCTTTTTTATATTAAAAAGAAACACAATCTTCACAGTTCCATTTTCTTATCTTTCGATTTCAATGTCAGCCGCATTTACAGGTGTTTTTCTCATATTATTACAATCATTTTCAGGGTTTGGAATCGGAATTGAGAGATCATATCATATAATATCAATTTTTTTATCAGTTTTTTCTATTATTGGAATATTTCTTATTGGATTTTTCATTGCTAAATTATTGAAGG
Source organism: uncultured Methanospirillum sp. (assembly GCA_964624045.1). GTDB lineage: Archaea > Halobacteriota > Methanomicrobia > Methanomicrobiales > Methanospirillaceae > Methanospirillum. The sequence continues at coordinate 68,678 of CAZUXC010000018.1, forward strand.
TTAATATGTCTCTGACAAAAATATACTCTGTTTGTCTCTTGTTAAGTACTTTATTACTTTCCATATTTTTTTTATTTCAGACAGGATTTATATTTGAAATAGTTGATGATATTCCAATTTCGTATTCACTGAGTTATGAAAAAAATTTAATCGTCTATAATTTTGAAAATGATATTTTTATAGAAAAATGGCTAATCACCAAAGGAGATAAAGAATCTAATTTATATTTAAATATGAATTCTCTTCAAGAATATGCAAGAACCGATATTCTTCCAATGATTTTATGCGGTTTCACAACATCGAATTTTCCTTCTAATAAATCATATGTTCTCGTAAAAACAGGGTTTGCTTTATCTGATCAATTTTGGCTGACTGACTATAATGTTTATAGGAAAAATGTCATAATTGTACCAATAAAAAACAATATTATCTTTGATAGAATGAATATTATTTATGATAATGTGGCCAAAGTGTACATAAATAAGAATTAGTAATTTAATACATAGAGGTTGGGTCCTCCCGATATTAAGCAATTAAAATGCAAATTAGCCGATAACACACAAAAAGAGGCTCTTCCCGACACTCGGCAGCTAAGATAATGTCTCGATGAATATTTGTACCAAAAGCTTAAATCTAAGAAGATCGGGCTCTGTTGAAATCCTAAAATAACAAACCGAAAGATCTAAGATCTCAGCGCTCCTTGTTTAGAATATACCTACACCCAACAAGGAGCATTATTTCTTCTCTAATCAAAAGTATATCTGTTTTTTGACTACTATTTTTAAATGCAATTCAAGATGCACAGATCCCAAAATACAGTTCCCAGTACTCAAAAAAACGCTATAATCAACACCAGTTGCTAACACTTCTTCTCCTAAAAGAGTACTTCAAATGTGGATATCGAGAGTTAATTGAAATGATTCAACTTATGGATAACTTACAGAAGCAACTCATGTTACAAGAAATTCCTCATTATTCAACATTATGTAAGTTCTCTGAACGAATTAATTCCGAGATTTTAACCAAATTAATGAAGTCTATTTATCGATTCTACCCAAAATGTCCAACCAATAAAACTTGTATTGCTATTGATTCAACAGGGATGGCAATAACTTCAGCAAGTTATTATTATTCATGGAGAACGGGGAAAAGGCGCCAGGATTTTTTAAAACTCTCAGTAGCAGTTGATGTAGGGAATCAGGCTATTGTTAGTTGCAATGTAACGAATAGCCTTCATCATGATTCAGCCATAGCCCCCACTATTTTACGGTCATCATATATTAGAAAACGAGCTAGTTGCTATTTAATGGATAAGGGATATGATTCAGAAAAAATTCACACATTGATTCATGACGAATTTGGAGCAGAATCTATAATTCCAGTCAGACTATGGGGCGATAAATACCCAATGGCAAATATCGAAGACATATGCATACTGATTTTCCAAAAAAGAAGTATCAGATGAGAAATTTAGTTGAAACTACATTTTCAGTCATGAAACGTTTTATTGGTGGTAAAGTGTCATCAAGAAAAGCACGAAAGAAAAGGAGGGAAGTTAAGTTAAAGTGTATTTGCTACCTGACTCATAGGTTCACAAAAATACAAAGGGTATTCAATTTTTTATGAGGATTTCAACAGAGCCGAAGATCGACTATTAATTGGCTAATGGTGGTAATAGATGGCTCCATTGTAACTGTTTCTCATCTAGGACTTATTGCTGGATTGATCGATGAACTTAAGATCGTTGAAACGATCGACAAAAATATCCCTAAGAAACGAGGACACAAAATAAGCCACGGTTTAGTAGTCAAGGCCCTTCTATTGAATTGCCTTGGATTTGTTGATCGCCGTTTATCTCTACAATGTCAAGTTCAAAGGGTTAGTTAATCTGATCACACCCTTCTTGAGCTCAATATCACGAAAATGCATACAATCCTCATACAAAACTGTTATCGGAAAGGATCCAAAAAAAAATTTTTGCTGGAGAGACTGGTAAATATCATAAAAACGAAAAATAATATGAAGCCGGGAGCTATCCTTTCAGGTTGGCACACACACCCCGGTTTCAACCCATTATCCAGTATTAGTTCGTCCTTTTCGTTTCATCCTTGCTTTTCGTGATTTTTTTCGGTTAATATGATTCTGAACAATCAGCTCAGCCGTCGTCAATGAAGTCTTCTCATTCAGGGGCATCCATATTTTAAAACATCTAGCCACATCATGAGGCCTAATGTCTTTAAATTCTTCAAGAAAGTGTTTTTGCTCCTTAATAATCCAAAGCATCGCTAGGAGAACTAATGCAATGTGATGATGCCATGCTTGCCAATTTCGAACTTGATAATCTGCCATTCCGGCGAGTTCTATCGAATCTTGAAAGGTTCGTTCTACCCAGTACCTCTCACTTTGCATCTTAACCAGACGATCCCAGGAATTAATGTGATTTGCGTTACAGAGAGAGTATTTTACTTGAGAATTATCGAGTTCCTTTCGAATCAAAAGCCAAACGGGTAGAGGTTCTTGGACATCTTTGTCGATCCTCCATACTTTCAGAGCGTAGAACTTAACCTCAAGAAATCCATTCATAGACTTCCGAACCCGCAGAATTCTCCATCGCTCTATTTTATTCATTATTTCATCTACCCTGATCGATTGGGTATTTAGGACTTTAACCCGGCTAGGTGGTCTTCCTTGTAGACTACGTTTTGGTGGTATTCCATACTCAGGTTTTTCAAGAAAAACACGGTCATCAGAGCCAATGTCTGCTACATAAGTTAAATCTAGCATTTCTAAGCGGGTTAGTAGCCATGGCTGACTTCCATAAAATCCATCCATGTTTACATGACTGAATCGGATTTTCGAACGAACAGCTTCAACTATCAATCCATACGATAACTCGGCTTTCGTCTTAAATCTTCGATTATCAATGGGTATTCTTGCAGAGTCACATCTTTTAGAATCAGTAGTCCAACTTTCCGGCAGGTATAAACGATAATCGAGCAGTAGACGACTTCCATTTTTTTCCTATGCCATAAAAACGCCTACCTGAAAATTTTCAACTTTCCCCAAATTGCCACAATATTGACGCTTGACCCCAACTGAATGCTCTCCAGCTTTAGGACTTGCACATTCATCGAGGACTAATACGCCATTTTTTCCGATGAGCCGCCAACCAACATCTCGAATCCAATCAACGAGAGAACGGTGATCCCAGGTAGATTGTGAAATAAAATGGCTGAAAACTTGGTTGTTAGCATTACTACAATTTTGTGATATCGCAGTCAAATGACGACGACCGGGGCTTGTTAAAAGACCTTTCACATAATCGAGCGCAATTAAATACCTATTGTGCGTTTTTGTAGAAAAACAGTTTTGAAGGGGCGCCAGTTTAAAGAAATTATTTACATGCGATATATGAGAATCTATCGCGATTCTAAGTCGTGCGACCTCATTCTTGAATGCCCAGTTAGCACAGTAAATATATTGTAATTACTTATATAAAGATCAAACGATATAATGTGATTGATTTTCATTTTAAACTTGACATTGTAGAGTTATATGTAATGCCTGATTATTGTGAAGATATCGCCACCGAACGGCTCCTGGGTCTGGGATCGAACCAAAACATCTCAATCAGTAACTTTTTAGTGAGACACTCGACCGAATATCAGAATTTGGGCCTACTAAATTGTTCAATCTAGTAATTCTCATTATACTGAACCTCGTAGATCTTGGCATCCTTC
>CAZUXC010000019.1:0-66848 GCA_964624045.1 uncultured Methanospirillum sp.
GCCACGCGGCTGACTGCAGATCAGCTATACTCCGGTTCAAATCCGGACCTTGGCTCTTTCCTGAATGATAGTTTGTAGTTGTTGTCATGACAGAAGTTATCTGGTTAATACGATATTCGGAGATTTTTTTAAAGAGCGAACCAGTCCGGCGATCATGGGAAGACATTCTGATTCGGGCTCTTGAGGTTCGACTCCCTGATTGTAAAATATCCCGGGAAAGAGGACGGATCTGGGTTATAGGAGATCCAAATCCCAAACACTTTTCCCAAATATTTGGGATCCATTCGTACTCTCCCTGCCGGAAAGTATCCCTTGATACCCTGAAAGAGGAAGCATCCCGCTATGTAAAGGAGACCGGGATCCAAAATGCAGCCTCATTTGGCCTGCGAGTTCACCGGTCCGGGGATCATCCATTTTCTTCTCAGGATCTGGCCCGTGAGATTGGTGGATTCATCAAAAAGGATCTCCCGGAAATTCGCGTGGATCTCTCGCATCCGGAGTATGAACTGCATATTGAGGTAAGGGATCAAAACTGCTACCTCTATACAGAGATACTCCCGGGACCCGGAGGAGTTCCTCTGGGGGCATCAGGAACCATCGTTGCTCTCCATTCAGGTGGAATCGACTCACCGGTGGCGATGTATATGATGATGAAACGGGGATGTAAGATCATTCCGGTATATATCAAGATTGCGCCGTTTCATGATGATCGCTCTGAAGAACGGGCTCGACTGATTGTAGAACACCTGAAACAGTACCAACCAGACCTCACACTTCAGGTGATTGATGATGGATATGTCTATGCAACCCGGATGAAACTGAAGCAGAAAAACCTGGAGAAGTTTGCCTGTGTCCTATGTAAAAGACATCTCTACCGGAAAGCAGCAGAGATTGCTATGAAAGCCGGAGCAAAAGGGATTGTAACCGGAGAATCCCTTGCCCAGGTTGCATCACAGACCCTGGATAATCTGTATGTACTTGACGACGCAGTTACGGTACCGGTATACCGACCCCTCATCGGGTTTGATAAAGAGGATACCATCAAAATTGCACGAGAAATCGGAACCTTTGATCTCTCCATCATGCAGGTTCCCAGTTGCTGCTGTGCAATTCCTTTTAAACCAGCAACAACCTCGGAGCGGGGAAGAATTAATCAGATAGAAACGGAATTATTGAACGATACGAATATCGGATAACGAACAGATCCCTGTCGCACATGAAAATTATGACAATCCAAGAGAAATTGAGCACCATCCAGGAAATCATCAAAGACCATGCTCCTCTCCTGATCGCCTACTCAGGAGGAGTAGATAGTGCACTTCTCGCTGCCATCGCCCTTGAGACAATCGGGCCTGACCGTATGCAGTGCATTCTGGTTAACGGACCTGAATTACCCCGAAATGGACTGAGTGATGCACTGGAAACCGCAAAAAGTTTGCATCTCCCACTCGAAGTAGTGAATGGAGAATCGCTCTCCAAAAAACTCAAGCAGGAAAATCCTCATGATCGGTGCAGACATTGCAAACTGGGAACGTTTGTAATTCTTGAAGCAGCAGCGGCAAAATATGGGACATTAAAAATTGCAGACGGAGCAAATGCATCAGATCTGAATGAGCACCGCCCAGGTATTGATGCATTCACCTCATGCGGGGTAATCCATCCCTATATCATGGCAGGTATTACCAAACCAGAGATTCGGGAGATCGCAAAAATGAAAGGATTCCCATTCTGGAATAAACCTTCAGCAGCCTGCCTCTATTCCCGTATCCCCTATGGAGAGGAGATCACCGACCAGAAGCTCAGCATGGTTGAGCAGGGAGAAACATATCTCAGCAGTCTTGGATTCACTCAAATCCGGGTCAGACACCATGGAAAGATTGCAAGAATTGAGATATCTCCCGGTGAATTTGCAAGGATACTTCCCATAGCTGCATCTGTTGATGATGAATTCAGAAAAATCGGGTTTAGTTATACGACACTCGATCTCCGGGGTTATCGGTCAGGTAGTATGGATGAAGTTCTTTCCCCTGAAACACACCTAAACTAGGCTCATTATTACCTGGATGATTTGAGGGATTCATGGGGATTGTCTTTCAATCAGAACAGGCTCGGGCGTGGGTGGATGAGGAGAACATCGGTCATATCCGGGTGATAAGAAGGATCAATTTTTCTTCTTTGATGTCCGTAATAAGTCAGGTCGCTATAGCGGAAGGAGACTTTTTTTCTGGAGAACGAATAGTCAGGATTTATATCCCAACTTCACTAAAGGCAATAGATTCGGATAATCTTCGATCTTTGATTACTTTTGCAGAGGTTTGCGGGAATATCCAAATCTCTATCATTGAGAACGATATTTCCTGATTTTTTTTCGGTATCAATCTTTGCCGCATCCTCTCAAAAAAATGAGAGGATGAGCCATTAATTGCTGCTTTCCCCTTTTTTATTCATATCCGGGTCGACCTTTGGATCACAACAAAGGAGACAGTATGTCAACAACCCGTAACATCGCCATCTATGGAAAGGGAGGCATTGGAAAGTCTACTACGACTTCCAATATCAGTGCCGCTCTTGCAGAAAGTGGCCTGCGGGTCATTCAGATCGGATGCGACCCGAAGAGTGACTCTACAAATAACCTCCGGGGAGGAAAATCCATCCCTACTGTGCTTGATGCCATCAGGAGCGGAAAAAAAGTCGAACTTGAAGATATCGTCTATGAAGGATTTGGTGGAGTTCTCTGTATCGAAGCAGGAGGACCAGAACCGGGAGTCGGCTGTGCAGGCCGGGGAATCATCGCTGCAATAGAATTACTCAGACAGAAGAAGGTCTTTGAGATATATACCCCTGATGTCGTCCTTTACGATGTCCTTGGAGATGTGGTCTGTGGTGGATTCTCTGTTCCCATCCGTGAGGGTGTTGCAGAGCAGGTGTATACCGTAACATCTGCTGATTTCATGGCAGTGTATGCAGCAAATAACCTCTTTAAGGGGATTAAAAAGTACGCTAACAGCGGTGGGGCCTTGTTCTCAGGGATCATTGCAAACTCGGTAGGTCTGCCGGTTCACCGTGAAATTATCGACGACTTTGCAGAAAAGACAAAAACAACCATTGCAGAGTATGTGCCCAGGTCAATAACCATCACCAAGAGTGAACTCCGGGGACAGACGGCTGTCGAGTTTGACCCTGAATCTGAGCAGGCAGACGTGTACCGCCGTCTTGCGAATGCTATCTACACAAATGAACAGAAGTACGTTCCAGCACCGCTTGAATCAGAAGAACTGAAAGCATGGGCTGAATCATGGTCAGACCGGTTGCTTGAAAAGAAGGATTAGAAATTTGGAAGTATCACTCCAAAACTCTCAATCAAACCATTTACCACATATTTCAGGATAGATTATGGTATACAAAACACGTGAAGAAGCAGAACAGAGTCTCTATGAGAAGAAGATTGATCTCTCTCAGGATACCTGCCCAAACCGCGAACAGCGGGCAAATGGTATTAATGTCTTTTATGGAAAGGCAAGCGAGCTGATCGATCAGGCCAAATGCGGATGCCTGAAAAATCACGAACGGGGTTTTGCTCAGTCATCCGGATGCACACTGAACTTCTACCTCTCGGTTCGGGTAGGAACGATCAGAAATTCAGCAACCATATTCCATGCTCCGGTAGGGTGCTCATCGTCAGCACTCGGGTACCGGGAACTCTTCCGGGCAGTTCCGGTTGAGATGGGCAGACCAGCCAATTACGATCTGCACTGGATGACAACCAACCTGAAGGACAAAGATGTTGTCTATGGAGCAGGAGACAAACTCAAGAAGGCTATTTATGAGGCACAGAGACGGTATGATCCCAAAGCGATCTTCATCCTGACATCCTGTACAACCGGGATTATCGGAGAAGATATCGAAGGAGCAGTCGCTGATGTGCAACCCCATATCAATGCAACCATCGTACCGATTCACTGTGAGGGGGTCAGATCCCGGCTGATCCAGACCGGGTATGATGCATTCTGGCATGCCATCCTGAAGTACCTGGTCAAAAAACCTGAGAAAAAACAGGAAGATCTCGTAAATGTTGCCAGTATGCTCTCATACACCTGGCAGGACCGGCTGGAGATTCAGAGACTGCTGAATAAAGTGGGCCTTCGGGCAAACCTGGTTCCTGAATTTGCAACGGTAGAACAGTTCCAGGAACTCTCTGAAGCAGCCGTGACAGCGCCTCTCTGCCCGACCTACACCGATTACATCTCCCGTGGCCTTGAGCAGGAATATGGAGTTCCCTACTTCATGTATCCGTCACCCATGGGAATATCAAACACCGATGAATGGCTGAGACAGATAGGCAAGCACACCGGAAAGTCCGATGAGATTGAGGAACTGATTGCTGAAGAACATAAGGTCTGGAAACCAAAGATGGAGGCGATCCGAGGCGAATTTGATCGGATTGCCCAGGAGAAGGGAAGTAAGGTCAGAGTTCTTGGATCCCTCGGTCAGGGCAGACTCCTTGCTCAGTTGCCATTCTTTGACGAACTCGGACTCACCTCACCTGCTGCAATGTCACAGGATTATGATAACCTGATCCTCGAGGAACTTGAGGAGGTTGTATCACGGGTTGGAGACTTTGATCTCCTGGTCAATACCTTCCAGGCAGCAGAACAATCCCATATCACCGATCAACTGGACCCAGACCTTGCACTCACCTGCCCATTCCAGGGAGGAGCATACAAGCGAGTGAAAGGTTCTACAAGGATTCACGCTCTGCGTGGAGATCCTCACCCATGGAGTGCACAGAGTGGATATACTGGAGCAATATCCTATGGAAACTTCCTGCTCCAGTCACTCAAGAGCAACTCATTCCAGAAGATCCTCAAAGAGAAGACAAAAGACAGTTACCGTGACTGGTGGTTCAAACAATCAAACCCGTTATACTACATGAAGCCGGAGAGCATATAAGATGGTTATTTCAGAAGCAGAGGCAGCAGCAGACGCAAACTACCCGGGTACCCCGGCAATAGAAGCACCCCGGTTCTCCTGTGCACTAGGAGGTGCCCTGGGCACTGCAGTGGGAGTATATGGAACGGTCCCGATTCTCCACTCGGGAGCAGGCTGTGGTATCGGACAACTCTTCGGGCAATTATATGCCGGAGGGCAGAATGCCGGAGGACCGCAGGGAGGAACCAGTACTCCCTGTTCTTCTCTGGTAGAGCATCATGTCGTCTTCGGAGGAGAAGAGAAACTCAAGGATCTGATAAAGGCCAGTACTGAGTTGATGGAAGGGGACCTGTACACCGTGATTACCGGTTGTGTTCCAACCCTCATCGGTGACGATGTCAATGCAGTCATCAGGCCATTCCGTGAGACCCATGATATTGTTCATGTCAAGACTTCAGGGTTCACCGGAACTTCTTATGAAGGGTATGAACTCTTCTTTGAAGCGGTAATCAACGAACTCCTTGAGCCGGCTGAGAAGGTAGAACCAAAAACGGTGAACATCTTTGGGGTTGTGCCATTCCAGCACATCTTCTGGAAAGGAGACACCCGGGCAATCAAACAACTTCTTGCCCGGATCGGCATTAAGGCGAATGTCTTCCTGGCAGAGTTAGGGGGAACGGCACAACTCAAGAAGATCCCAGCCGCAGAGCAAAATATCGTCCTCTCCACCTGGAACGGACACCGGGTTGTTGATCTTCTAAAGGAAAAGTTCGGGACACCATACCTGAGTTTTCCTTCCGTCCCCATCGGACCAAAACAGACTGCAGAGTTCCTGCGAACGGTTGCAAAGGCGTTTGATGTCTCCAATGAACTCGTGGAAGGAATTATCGCTGAGGAAGAGCAGCGGTTCTACCGGTTCATTGAGTACGGAGGAGATGCCCACGTATTGGTCAGACCACATCCGTTCTTTGCGGTTGTTGCCGACTCCACGACGGCAATTGGAATCTCCCGGTTCCTCGTAAATGAGTTCGGATATCTGCCGGACGTCATTCAGATCACAGATGAACCACCTGAGGAGATCCGTGAAGAGATCGTCAGGCAACTCTCCGAGAACCTGGAAACCCCGGTAAAGCCGGATGTGATATTTGAGACTGATTCCCATCTCATTCGCCAGAATCTGAATGACCGGGCATTCATGTTCCTCTTTGCAAGTTCACTGGAGGCACCGATTGCTCTTGCAGAATGGGGAGCACTACCGATATCTGTCGCATTCCCAACCATGAACCGGCTCATCCTGAACCATAGTTATGCCGGATATGAGGGCGGATTGGCCCTTTTTGAAGAGATTATCAGTTCATTTGTCGGTCCACTCTGACCAGACACCCTTTTTTTATATCAACCGGATACTACTGATCCGGATACGTCACCTCAAATCATTTGAAGTGTCATCTGTCACCCCATGTGGCACTAAATTCCCCAGATTTGACCTTCGTTTTCCCGGTTTTTCTCCTCTGGATCATAGATCAGAGATTTTCGCATTATTCAGATAAATACCGAATATAATCACTTTCTCAAGGGGGTACCAATTCGTACCATATTCAGGTCAGGTTATCCTATGGACACGAACCAGAAACCATGATACCAGAGTTCTACAAGTGCGACATAAAATAGGGAGAATTAAAGAGATTATCCAATTTGATGGCCATATTTCGGCTAAAATTTGAATCCATATGACCATCGTTTGTACCATCCCTTGTTGTGGAATTCTATCCATTCTTCATGGCGATAATCAGAAAAAGATTCAGATATACCTACAGAGAAAAAAGGGTTAAAATTTAAGGTATCATCTCCGCTTTTCGATGAACGTCTGAATCCATTCACTCCGCTCCGCCTGAGTCAGAGCTGTTGATACCGGATAACTCATATCAAAGGAAGGAGCACTCCGCCGGTACATTATCCCAAGACCAATCCGTGCATCAGTATTGTAATCCCATTCGCGGGATTTTTCATACGCAGCCTGATGATCATACACCTCTGATGAATCCCAGTCGTACACGCGTTCGTCATAATAAGAAGTCAGGTTATTATAGGTTGCACAGATCTGCAGGATATCAATGAAAGAGAAGCCCGGGTGGGTTATCGCTTCATGCAGCAGCAGATCCAGTTGTTCACGCCGGTGCGTATATCCTCTCCCGATAAAGGTTGCACCCGCTGTGAGCATCAGTTCGAGTGGATTTATCGGAAATTCCACATCTCCCGCCGGAGTGGAACGTCCTTTGAATCCATGAGGGGAAGTCGGAGTGAACTGTCCCGTAGTAAGCCCATACACCCGGTTGTCATGAACAAGAACCGTGATGTCCACGTTTCGTTTTGCACCAAAGATCAGATGTTCAAGACCCTCAGCATAACAATCCCCGTCTCCGGCAACACAGATGACCGTAAGATCCGGATTTGCCAGTTTAATGCCGGTTGCCACCGGGATCGTTCGCCCATGCAAAGAGTAGACCCCATTCAGATTCATGAAGTCAAAGGTTTTCCCATGCTGTCCGATTCCGGCAACCAGAACAACCTTCTCAAGGGGTATCCCAGTCAGATTCAGATCAAGAAGGACTGACTTGATTGTATGCTGGATGACAAAATTTCCACATCCCGGACACCAGGTATTTTCTGCATGGCTGATAAGATTTGGCTGATTCATGCGAGTACCCTCCGGAGTTCAGACTCCAGTTCATCGACGGTGTAAGGCCTGCCATCATATTTGAGCAGGGTTTCATCAACCCGGTAGCCATGTTCTCTCACCAGCCGGGTCAATTGTCCGGTCTCATTCGTCTCCACAGACACCAACCGGGAAACGCCCTGCATCGCTGATTGAAAAGCCTTTGTGGGAAAAGGAGAGAGCACGACAGGCTGCAACACCCGAAGACCTAATTTTTTTCCCAGCTCTAAACAGATCCCTTTATTCGATCCCCAGCAGAGAATCCCGGTTTCTCCCGTGAGATTTCCCCCAACATGAACGGGATCCATCTGTTCAATCTCCTGATAGAGTGACTCCATCTTTTTATTTCGTTTATCTGCCATTGCTTTGGTGATGGATGCTTCTTCCGTAGTGATTCCGTCGGTATCATGCACGTGACTGTTTATCCGGATTACTGCATCAGTCACCGGAGGGAACTTCATGGGGGAAACTCCTGAATCGGTATACGCATACCGGTGATACAGACCGGGGAGGACCTCCTCCGGTAAGGGTGAAACCGGATACCGGGATACTTCACCGGGATCTACCGTATACACCCCTTCACATAAGATCCGATCCGGGAGAAGGATTGCAGGAAGTTGATATTTCCAGGCAAAGTCCAGAGAAATTCGTGACCACATCCAGAGTTCTTCCAGATCTCCCGGAGCAACAACCAGCCGGGGGAACTCTCCCTGACTTGCATTGAGAGCAAACTGAAGATCCGCCTGTGCAGAGTAGGTGGCAAGACCAGTACTTGGTCCTGCCCGCTGACCAAGAACAATGAGTGCCGGAATTTCTGCAATTCCTGAAAAACCCAGAGCTTCGGTCATCAGACAGAACCCACCGCCAGATGTTCCTACCACCGAGCGGGATCCGGCATAGGCAGCACCAAGGGCAATGAGGATAGCAGCAGTCTCACTTTCAGGCTGGAAAACACGAATATGGACATCATCTGCCTGAAGTGCAAGAAAGGTCAGAAGATTTGAGGTTGGGGACATCGGATAGGCCACATAAAGCTCAATACCCGCTTCGATGAGACCAAGACCGATTACCTCATTTCCGGTAAAGACCGGAAGAGTCGGAAGGGAGAGTGATGGAAGGGAGAAAACCGGATGGGATGCATCATACCCGGAACGTGCCATCTGAAGATTTAATTCAGTCTCTTTCGGGTTGGCTTTGGTGAGAATATCTTTGGCAATTTCCCAGTCAAGATCGATGGCCCGGATTAGGGCACCAATCAGAACCGAGTTCCCCATAATGGCCGGGGCATTTCCGGTCTTCATAATCTCTCTAACCGGAATTCCGATTCCTTTGGGGTGACGAACTGCATCACTATTGAACAGAATGACGCCGTCATCTGTAAGCTGCTGCTCATGCTGGTGAACAGTCTCCTGATCCATGGCAAGGATAATATGAACATATTCTCTTACGGCACACACGTTGTGTTCTGCCCCCCGGATAATAGCGAAATTATGCCCACCTTTGATCCGGGAGGGATTATCATAGTACATCCCTACCCGATATCCCAGTTTTGCCAGAATCTGAGCTATCGTCTGCCCGGCAACATTGATCCCTTCACCTGCTTTCCCCCCAATGAGAACTGAAAAATCCTGCTGCATCATGAAGTCACCGAATATGAATGATTGAAGAATCCTGCTCATGGAGATAAAAGAGTATCTCTAACGCAAATAGAGATTATTCGAAATTTTTACATTTAAAAACTGAAGAGAGCAGGATCAGTTTATAGAATTGTCCCATCAGGGAAGGGTCGGGATACGAAACTCTATCTGAACAGAAGAGAGATTACTCGATTACCAAGGCAGGTATTCTATGTCCCCGGATGTTTATTCCCATGATGCTTTGATTATCGGTGGAGGTCTGACAGGTCTTCGTGCTGCGCTTCAGATTGCCCATGCAGATCAGGATGTTGGCATCGTATCAAAAGTTCACCCCCTCCGTTCACACTCGGTTGCTGCCCAGGGAGGGATAAATGCAGCTCTCGGAAATGTTCCTGGTGTTGATGGAACACAGGACTCCTGGGAAGGACATGCCCGGGATACCATCAAAGGATCCGATTACCTGGCTGACCAGGATGGAGTCATGCTGCTCTGCAAAGAGGCACCAAAGAGTGTGTATGAACTCGATCATATGGGAACAGTCTGGTCACGACTCAGTGATGGATCCATTGCCCAGAGGCCTTTTGGGGGAGCAGGATTTCCCCGGACTTGTTATGCGGCAGATCGAACCGGGCATAATATGCTTCACACCTTGTTTGAACAGGTCTCGGATCTGAATATTCCCATATATAGTGACTGTTTTGTGATCGATCTGGTCCTTGATCAAGGCAGATGCACTGGCCTTACTGGCCTTCATATGATGACCGGTGAGATACTTGGCTGGAGTGCAAAAGCAGTCCTTCTTGCCACCGGAGGATTTGGCCGGATATATAGCAGATCAACAAATGCTCTCATCAACACTGCTGACGGTCAGTCAATGGCATTTCGGGCAGGTGCTGGTCTGAAAGATATGGAGTTTGTCCAGTTTCATCCGACAACTCTGTATGGTACAAATATTCTCATTTCAGAAGCTGCCCGGGGAGAAGGAGGAGTTCTTCTCAACCGGGAGGGGGAGAGATTTATGATCCGATATGCTCCAAATACACGGGATCTTGCACCCCGGGATGTGGTGGCACGGGCTATCGAGACCGAAATCACGGAGGGCCGTGGATATGAAGGAGGATATGTGCATCTGGATCTCCGGCATCTGGGGGAGGAGAAGATCAAAGAGCGACTTCCCGGAATTCGTCAGATTGCCATAGAATTTGCCGGAGTGGACCCCATAGAAGACCCAATCCCGGTTCAGCCCGGACAACATTATTCCATGGGAGGAGTTGCAACTGATATCACGGGAACTACGGATATCCCTGGGCTTTATGCAGCGGGTGAATGTGCGAATGTCAGTGTTCATGGAGCAAACCGACTAGGAGGAAATTCTCTCCTCGAAACCGTTGTCTTTGGCCGCCTGGTTGCAGATACCATGATTAAGGAGATCAAAACACGGAAGGCGGAAAGAGCCGAACCCATTTTCTGCAAAATTGCCGAGATTACAGAAAAACGGGAGACCATATTTGCAAAAGAAGGAGGAGAGAAGTTGTTCACCATCCTTGATGTACTGAAAGAGACAATGCTCACCCATTTTGGAATCTTCCGGGAGGCAGAATCCATGAACACAGGTCTTTCCCAGATTCGAGATCTGCAGAAGAGATTTGCACATATTTCTTTGACATATACCGAACCTGCAGGAAATCAGGCACTTATCCGGTATCTGGAGTTAGAAGGGATGCTTCAGGTTGCTGAGGTGATTGCTCTGGGCGCTCTAGCACGGAAAGAGAGTAGAGGATCTCACATGCGAACCGATTATCCTGACCGGGATGATACCCGGTTTATGTCTCACACGATGGCAACACTTCGTGACTCCGGGATATCGATAGGATATACCCCGGTTACCGGAGGAGTGATGGAACCACAGGAGCGGGTCTACTGATGAAATTTCGCATATTCAGAACCGAAAATGGTGAGGGACAACATAGATACGACACCTTTGATATTCCAGTAGTCCCGGGTATGACAGTTCTTTCTGCATTATTTCACATTCAGGAACGGTATGATGAATCGCTGGCATTCAGATTTTCCTGCAGGGGAGCCGTATGTGGAGCTTGTGCCATGCTCATTAACGGAGTACCAAGGCTTGCATGTAGAACACAGATTCAGGCATTACGGGCAGAGATGACAGGAGAGGTGCCAGATGATAAAGGCAAGCAGGATTCAAACTACTTCCCTGCAGAAATTGTGCTTGAACCTCTCCCCCACCTTCCGGTTATCAAAGACCTCATCATTGATATGGAGCCCTTTTTCCAGAAGATCAAAGAAGTCGATCCAGTCTTTCATCCAGGAGATCCCAACCCGGAGAAAGAACATCTGGTAGATCAAACCACTGTCAGAGAGCTGGAGAAATATACCAACTGCATTCTTTGTGGAGCCTGTTATGCCGCTTGTCCAAATGAAGAGAAGAATCCGGGATTTCTCGGACCGGCAGCACTTGCAAAACTCTATCGCTTCTTCATCGATCCCAGGGAGACACCAGGAAAGGGGAGATTAATTCGTGCAGATAATCCACACGGCTGGTGGGGATGTGAATTTCATTCCCGATGTCGCTCGGTGTGTCCGAAAGGAGTGACCCCAGATGTTGCAATCGGAAGGGCACGAAAAGAGTTGAAAAGACGATCTTCACCAGAGTAATTTCATCAGATATGACACGAACAGAACGGGACTCCCTGGGAGAGAGGAGCATACCGGATGATGTATATTATGGAATCCAGACACTTCGGGCAGTCGAAAATTTCCCAGTGAGCGGGATTCATACTCACCCGTATCTGATCCGGGCATATGCTCAGGTCAAGAAAGCCGCAGCTCTTACAAATAGTCAACTCGGCCTCCTGGAGAGCAGAAAAGAAGAGGCAATAGTCCAGGCTGCAGATGAGATTATTGCCGGAAAACTGGCAGAACAGTTTCTGGTTGACATGTATCAGGCAGGAGCCGGGACCTCGTGTAATATGAACATGAACGAGGTGATAGCAAACCGTGCTCTAGAAATCCTGGGAGAACACCGGGGGAACTATACGGTCATCAGCCCCAATGACCATGTCAATCTTGCCCAGTCAACCAATGACACCTATCCTGCCGCCTCACATATTGCAATTATCACCAGCGCTGATATTCTTATTTCCCGACTTATTGACCTTGAGATGGCATTGCAGAGAAAAGCGATAGAGTTTGCACAGATTCCCAAAACCGGAAGAACTCACCTGATGGACGCTCTGCCGGTAAGACTTGGAGATGAATTTCTTGCATATGCCGCATCAATTCACCGGGCCTGGGAGCGGATACTTCAACGACGCGATGATCTGCTGGAGATCGCTATAGGAGGAACTGCTACCGGTACCGGGGTCAACACTCATCTGCAGTTTCGAAAGACCCTCATCCCGATACTCAGGGAGATAACGACCCTCCCACTGGTTCCCGCATCAGACAGCATGGAGGCATTGCAAAGTAGATCCCAGATGGGAGCATTTTCCGGAGCTTTGAAAGAACTCGCCATTGAACTTGGAAGAGTTGCCAACGATCTCAGGCTAATGAACTCCGGCCCGATAGGAGGGATGCATGAAATTGCTCTTCCTGCAGTGCAGCCCGGATCCTCTATTATGCCCAGCAAAGTCAATCCGGTTATGGCTGAGTGTCTCAATATGATCGCATTCAGGGTGATCGGTAATGATACCACCGTCTCTATGGCAAGCCAGGCTGGGCAGTTTGAACTCAATGTCATGACGCCGGTGATGACGCAGACAATCCTTGAGTCCCTGGATCTGTTCAATAATTTTCTCCCGGTATTTACCACAAAATGTATTCAGGAAATTACTGCCCATGACGATGAGATGCGTAGAATCATCAGTCAAAATCCGATCCTTGTTACCATGCTCACTTCGAGGATCGGATACATTCATGCTGCAGAATTAGCCAAGGAGGCAATAGAGAAGGGAGGTACCATCCGGGAGATAGCCATCCGACACGGGATTCTGACCGAGGCAGAAGCGAATCAGGTTTTTGACTCGATGAACATATCAAAAAATATGTACCATAATGATGCTGAATCGGAATAATCCAAATATCATATTGGTACCTTTCGAATGAAAGGAATGACCTTTGATATGAAGATACTCTATAGGTCTACCAGAAGAGAAGATAGGGTCTAATTTTCCCGCATCCATATGAGTATGGGATACCAGTTGAGCGAGCCGAATAACCAAAACGAAAACAACACCTCAAATAAGGAAATTCTTACCGATCCACCGTTTTATCTTCCTGAATTTGAAGAGTCTTTCCGGTACATCATCGATGAATATGAAGTTGCTCCCCGGGATCTGGCAATTTTTATGCCATGTGCTATGCGAAAACCTTACAGCACTAGTCCGAGTCATCGGGTATTTAGAAAAATTATTAATGATGTTCTGGACCCTTCGCAGTATCATATCGTCATCTTTGGAACCTGTGGGATTCTTCCGGGAGAACTGGAAGAGATGTACCCCTATACCCATTATAGTTACATGCTCGGTAAAGTCAAAGATGAAAAGATCAAACAGGATTTTCTCCAGATAGAGACTGACCGGGTTGCTGAGTACCTGGAGAAAACCCAGGACACCTATCGGTTCAGGCTTGGGTATTGCATCGGTCTTTTCAGGCAGGCTCTCATTCAGGGATCCCAAAAATCCGGTATCCCGATTGATATCATCTGCCCTAGCATGGATACCATCAACTCAATCATAGCAGAGGAGGACTGTCCGTTTCAGGAGGGAAGCCTTTCTATGGAAGAGTACCTGGAAGAGTTTCATGCAGGATTGTGTACAATCAAAAACAAACTGAAACAGCCATTGGGTTATTCAAAGTGAGGGGGAAATCTTCTACCCCTCAAATCCATCATTCAGTTTTTCAAGTCTCAAACATGCTTCGTTCAGGGTCTCTTCTTTCTTTGAGAACGTAAACCTGACTTTGCTCCTGCCTCCCTCTCTAAAAAAGCTACTTCCCGGAACAACGGCAACGCCAATCTCCTCTACCAGATACCGGGAAAAGGTAAGGTCGTCCATCCCAAACCCGTCAATATCACAGAACAGGTAATACGCTCCTTGCGGTTTTTCAACCGAGAAACCAGCATTTCTGAGCCCCTGATAGAGAATACCGCATTTTTTCGCATACATCTCTGCTAGTTCTGTGTAATATGAAGAAGGCATCTGACAGGCGGTTACACAGGCATATTGCAGAGGAGCCGGTGCTCCGACCGTCAGAAAATCGTGAATTTTTCGTATCTCCTCAGTGAGAGAACGGGAAGCGAGGGTATATCCGACCCGCCATCCGGTCACGCTGTAGGTTTTCGAAAAACTCCCAATGGAGACCGTTCTATCTGCCATCCCATCGAAAGAGGCGAGAGAAAAATGTTGATTCTCATCAAAGACAATATGTTCGTAAATTTCGTCAACAAAGGCATATGCATCATAATCTACGCAGAGATCCCGAACATGGGAGAGCTCTTTACGTGTGAAGACTTTTCCGGTCGGATTATTGGGTGTATTCAGGATAACTGCTTTTGTTTTCGAAGAGAAAGCCGAGGAAAGAGCATCTTCAGAGAGAGAAAGGTCATCATTAAGAGGGACATAGATAGGTTTGGCTCCTGAAATATAGGTATCAGGAACATAGTTTTCATAATACGGCTCACAAATGACTATCTCATCACCCGGACTTGTCAATCCGAGAAGACAGGCAACCATGGCTTCTGTAGAACCACAGGTAACGGTGATCTCCTGATCGGGATCATAGGTCCGGTTCCCAAATCTCTCGATTTTTTCAGAAAGAGCATTTCGTAATTCAGGAACTCCCCAGGTGACCGCATATTGGTTATGATCCTGAAGTATTGCATCACATGCTGCCCTCTTTAATACATCCGGGGCTTCAAAATCCGGAAATCCCTGGGCAAGATTAATAGCCTTATGGCTGATTGCAAGTCGGGTCATCTCACGAATCACCGATTGTTTAAACCCCCCAGTGCGAATTGTTGCACTGCCTGAAGAGACCAGTGGTACCATTGTAGTATACTATCAGCAGTAGATCTGAAAAGCATCCCGATTCAGGCAGATGAACCGGGAGGGGTTTTCACAAGAAAAGCGGCAATAATTACTCATATTCAGGTCTTTTTCTATAGAAAGAGAGAGATATAGAGATATGAGGAGTTTCCCCCCCGATTCAAGGTATCGAACCAGAAAATTTGCATATTATTCGCTGTATTCCCGGGATATTTCTACCCGAAACCGGGTAACACGGGAGAATATCCGAATCATAGAGCGTTTATCCAGCGTAATCCGCTTCCTTCAGATACCTTCAATAAAGTACCTGCAAAACCTCATTTCTATCGAATGTAGGTCATCTCTTCAATATTAAAGCATTTCAAAATGACCATTCAACAACACATTGACCGTATTTTTTCTCATGTATTCTCTAAAAGACCTCATCCAATGATATCTGATATTCCCCAGTTTGGATCACCAAGACAACTGCAGATCATTCTTGACAACATTGATGCGGCGATTTACGTATCTGATATCACGACCTATGAGCTCCTCTTTATGAATCAGTACTCCAGAAAAATGCTTGGAGACCATATCGGAAAGCGGTGCTGGGAATCCCTTCAGGCAGGCCAGGAAGGACCGTGCCCATTTTGTACAAATGATAAATTAATCGATGCAAATGGGAACCCTACCGGAACACTGGTATGGGAGTTTCAAAACACCCTGAACGGAAGATGGTACCAATGCCGGGATAGTGCCATTCGATGGACTGGCGGGAGACTGGTCAGGATGGAGATTGCTACTGATATTACCGTCAAAAAACTCGCAGAAGATCAGATAGAAAAGATCAGTCGTCTCAAAGAACAACTTATCAGCCCAATATCTCTGGATGAAAAACTCAGCATCCTGGTTACCGGAATCCATCAAACATTTGACGCCTCATTCACTGGAATCTGGCTTATTAGAGACCACAATACCTGCTCAGAAGAGTGCCGGTTTTTTGGCACAGAACACTATCAGAACGAATGTATTTCTCACAACTCCTGTCTCCATCTTGTCGCTCATGCAGAGGATGAAACAGGAAAAAATCCGGATAACAGCCGGATTCCCTTGGGATATCATAATATCGGAAGAATCGTTGCAAGTTCTGATCTCAAGATTATCAGAAACGACCTGTCTTCTGATTCAGAAGGGCGAAAACATACCAGACAGGGATCACCATACTGTCATGCATTCGCTGGATATCGATTGATTTCTACAGATGGTGAAACAATCGGCGTTTTTGGACTCTTTCGAAAAAGACCGGTCCTCATGGAGGAGGAAGTATTACTGGAAGACATCGCCAGCACGATCTCTCAAGTCATACTCGGAGGGATCGCAGAAAAAGCTCTGCAAGAGAAGACAAATCAATATCGAACCCTCATTGAGAATATCCCTCAAAGGATCTATATGAAAGATCAGAATTTCGTGTATCTCTCCTGTAACAATAACTATGCCCAGGATCTTCAGATAAATCCCGAAGAAATAACAGGCAAAACTGATTATGATCTCTTTCCAAAGGAATTCGCAGATACATACCGAAAAGATGACCAGCGGGTAATACTCTCAGGAAAAACCGAAGAGACGGTGGAGCGATATCTTGATAATGGAAAAGAGCGGTGGATCAATGCCGTGAGAACACCGCTCAAAGACCCCAAAGGGGGGATTACCGGAATACTAGGGGTCTTTTGGGATATTACAGAAAAGATCGATGCTGATAACGAACTACAGTCCCTATACCACGGTCTTGAATCCCGGGTGGATGAGAGAACTGCTGAGTTACTTCAGACCCAGGCAGCATTTCAGGTGGCAAATGAAAAATTGAACCTCTTAAATTCAATCACCCGTCATGATATACTGAACCAGATAACTGCACTTTGTGGATACCTGGAATTAACCATGAGCATCATATCTGATGAAGAAGCCGCAGAGTATATTGAAAGAGCAAACACCGCTGCAGGGGTAATTCATCGACATATTCTCTTTACCCGACTATATCAGGATATTGGTGTATATTCTCCTTCCTGGCAAAAAATCAAGGATACCATCCAAAAAGCGATAATGGATCTCAGCAGCCATGGTATCACCTTTGTGGATGAAATGGAGGACCTTGAAATATTCGCTGATCCTCTTCTTGAAAAGGTCTTCTACACTTTGATTGAAAATACCATCAGACACGGAAATCATGCAACACAGGTGCAGTTTTCTAATCACCTCACCCCTGAAGGGATGAATATCATATATATCGATGATGGTACAGGAATCCACCCTGATGATAAGAAGAAGATCTTTGAGCGGGGATATGGAAAGAATACCGGGTTTGGATTATACCTTTCTAGAGAAATTCTCTCCATGACCGGTATGACCATCAGGGAGACGGGAAAATATGGCACGGGAGTCAGATTCGAGATATTCATTCCTGAAAACCATTATCAGTGAGAACCGGATAAACCGAGGTAGTTTCGAAGAGAACCCCTAAATCCCCTTTTCAGGCACCCGTATCGATGAATGGTTTTTTGGGATCCCGATTATTTACCAGATAGAGAAAACTGGTAATGATAGGGTAGAAGACGGATGAAAAGGCGAAAATTCCACCACGAGAAGGAGATCAACACATGAAACATACGCAGTATCTGAATCTCCAGTCTGTTACATTGGCTTTCAAAACTCTGAAAAGTTGCCACAACAGAATTTGAAACGTCCTGTATGCGATAACACAAGTCTTACGATGAATCACCCCAGGACGAATCAAAATCCCACAGAGCATTGCTCTGCTTCATACACATGTTGGATAAGGAGAGATAAATCGAAAAAGAATACGGCAAATTATTCCTCAAAGAGGAAGAACATGAAACAACAGAAATTGAAAGAAGATTATGGTGCTTTTACCTGAAATGTTCCAACCGCATGAGATACCGTGTCTGAGATTTCTTTGACCGCATTGATCATCTCCTTCACTTCCTCGAGAGAGACTGCAGTCTTTTCCGTCACCCGGGCACTGTCCACCGCTTCTTTTGCTGTTCCTTCAATGAGACTGGCCACCTGATCTGCACTCTGAGCAATCTCTTCAACTGACGCTGCCTGTTCTTCAGACATACTTGCAACTTGCTCCATATAACGGGAAATTTCATCTACAGAATCGGCAAGTTTGGAAAATACCCGAAGCGTATCCTGCAGGGTTGTATTTCCATCATTCACTGCAGTTGTGGCCTGTTCTACCGCTTTTGATGCGGTTTCTGACTTTTTCTGGAGCGAAGATATCATCTCACTGATATTTCCTGCAGAATTGCGGGATTCTGTTGCCAGAGACTTCACTTCTGCTGCAACCACGGCAAATCCCCTCCCTGCCTCTCCTGCACGTGCTGCTTCGATTGCTGCATTTAAGGCAAGAAGATTGGTCTGACTTGCAATGTCGGAGATTAACTTGACAATCTTTCCGATCTGATCCATCTCTTGTTGAATCTCAGCAATGATTGTTCGAAGTTCATCTGCGCTGGAAGTGATAACCTGCATCCCGGCTTCGGTATTCTGAGCAAGATATGTTCCTTCTTTTGCCAAATCATTTGACTTTCTGGTGATAAGTGAGATCTCTTCCGTCTTTTGTGACACTTCCCCCACGGTAATTGCAAAATCATCCATCGCCTGGTGAAGACTGATGATCCCCTTTCTACCCTTCTCGGCATTGATTGAGACATTCTGGGCATTTTGTACTAGTCGGGAGGCACCACGAGCAATCTCCTGTACATGAACACTTGCTGAATCAGAATTTGCCGTAAGAATTGTCATCTCATCAGAAACACGGATGAGTGCATGACTGATTTGAACCCCAATGTTATCAAGAGCTTCTTTAAAATCAGCCCAATCCTCCTCAAAAGATAGTGATGGATCTACCCGAGCAGTAAAGTTGCAGGATCCATACTCTTTGGCAACCCGCATCGTTTCGGTGATCGGTTGAACAATCGAGTCAAGTGTCTTATTAATTCCTTCAATAACCCGTCTGAATTCACCCTTATGATTATCTGGATCTGCCCGGACTTTGAGAAAACCCTCTACTGCAGAGGAGGCAAGGTAGGTGGAATCCTCCACGAGCATGGAAAGGGACATACGGGCAACCTGAAGAGCTTTGTTAATCTTTACAAAGTGTTTCCTTGCTTCCTGAGTGTATTCATCAGCTTCCAGAGTCTCAACTTTCAGATTTACCTGACCAGATGATAACTTCCGGATATCCTCTAATACCTCCAGAACTGACCGCTCAAGGTAATCGGATACCTTCTGCATGGATGTTACATCAACAAGAACCTCCATCATTCCCACATCCGCACCCAGAGCGTCATGAACAAACGCACATTTCGCCTGATAGTATTTATCCTCGTGAATGACCTGAGTAGACTGCACACCACGTCTGAACTGAACAAAGGGTGAACTATCAGACACTATTTGAGAGACCCATTCTTTCCAGGGTTCACCAATAACCATATCCCTCGTCATCCCAGAAATTTCTTCAGTCATCTTGTTCATGAACGTCCAGTGCATCTCCAGATCGGTAACCGATACTGCGAGAGGAAGGGCATCCAGAATGGACTCGTACCATGCTGCTTTATCTGCCAGCTCCTCTCCAAGCCGCACCTGACGGGTCATATCAATATAGACCATGAGAAGTTTCCTGATATTGCCATTCACATCTGTTACCGGGAGGTAGGTATAATCAAGAGTCCGGTGAACGCCATTGAAGTCTATGGTAAGACGACCCTGAACCTCTTTTTTTGACGATAGGACTTCATCAAAAGAACTCCCATCACGAGTGACAATGGAGAAATCCTGAAGATTCATGGTCTGGAGAATACCCTCAGAAATTCCGGAAATATCAGAGAAGGCTGGATTTGCAGTAAGAATGTGTCCATCCTGCCCTACCGTCATGATAGAGACTGGACTGTCGCGGATCAGGGTTTCAGATTCATGCAGTTGATCTACCAGATCAGTCTTATCAGAAAACACCTGAAAAACCCGGGTGACGTTCCCATTCCGGTTGAGAATGGGGATGAAGGTATAGTCCAGATATTTTATTCCAGCAGGAAGATCCAGAACAATGCGACCAGATGTTGGTTTTTTATTCTCAACAACTGATGCAGTAGAATCTCCTTTTCGTTCAAGAGTTTTGAAATCTTTTAGCGCAAGGGAAAGACCTTCTTCCCGCGAATAACCAGAAACCTTCTCAAATGCCGGATTCACATCGATGATAGAAAGGGAAGAATCCAGAGTCAGGATACTGAACGGGCCTTCACGAATCAGAGTTTTGAGCTCATCAAGCTGGTCCACCTGTTGGGTGATATCCATATAGGCAAAAAGGATTTGAGACACGGATCCTGAATCATCTAAAACCGGTATCCCTGATCGTTGCACTACCCGAATCCCTGAGGGAAATCGAATTACTTCAGTTGCCGAACTTTCACTCTGGCGAATTGCAACAGGATCTAATGAGTCTCCGATATGTTCAAGAATCTCAAACTCCAGAAGGTTCTTTTTGAATAGAATATCGCGGGAGTACCCGGTCAAAGAGAGGGCAGCATCGTTTCCAATAAGGATCTGAAGATCCGGATTGGTGATAATTATGGGAACCGGAGAGACTTTTATGAGATTTTGCATCTCCAGGGAATGACGTTTTATCTTATCGATGAGTGATCGCTCATGAGTGAGATCCAGGACTGATGCCATTAAACTGGGCTGTCCATGGTAATCGATTATATTGAGGGTTACCCGGGCCGGAAATTGTTCACCAGAGAGACGTTGATGATTCCATTCAAATGTCTGCACTTCACCGGAAAGGGCTTTTTTGATGTATTCCATAGCAGCAGTATTAGAAGAGATTCCATCAGGCTGGATTTCCGGTGACAAAAGAGAAGGAAGGTTACCGATGATATCATCTTTCGAAGACGCCTGAAACATAGAGACAGTCATGTGATTGCAGTCGACAAACCTTCCATCCGAACCAAGAATCTGTATAGCGACTGGTGCTGCTTCAATGATCGCTCGAAAAGTTCGAGCATGATCGCCGTTGTATTCACTCGTATCAGGCATGGATTCTCCTTCAGTATTTTCATCAGAACCTATTCTCCCGGGCCAAATGAGCAAGGGATTGACTATTGGGGGGTAGCAGGGAAGATTCAAAATGAGAATATCAAATACTCACACAAATATGATGCAGAACGATATAGTAATTCGCAATTGTGAACAGACATAGTGAAACATAAGAACTTCCGAATTATGAAAATCTGTAATCTGAAGAGGAACACGACAAACCTTTATTCTCTAAACGAAAAAGTGTGTACATGAGAATTTCCCCATACCATAGTGTCTTTCTTGTGTTCTGCTTTACTTTAGCCATAATTTCTGCAGGATGCACGGACAATGCCGGGAAAAATGTGCTATCTTCAACAAATAACCAGTCAGAAAAACCCTCGGTATCATCAGGAGACACGAACACATCCTGGATGACTATCCCCTTCACTGATGCGATCACGGGAAAACAGAGTTCTATAGCAGAGATGGCATCATCAGGAAAACCGATAATATTACATACGTTCGCTGTATGGTGCCCGGCATGTTCGATGCAACTGCGGGAGACAGCCAAATTAGTCGCAAAAAATCCAGACGCTTATATTGTACTTGGAGTTGATATTGACCCTAGGGAAAATACCGAGATGGTAAAAAACCATATTGAAAAGAACAAATTCACCGGGACATATATCTCAGCCCCTCCCAAGATGACCAGAAGTCTGATGGATACCGTGGGAGATCAAATCGTTCAGTCCCTCCCCCAGACTATCGTTATCTGTAATAAGTCTATCACGTATGTTGGAGATGGAGTCTATCCCGAAGCGAAACTGGGAACAATTCTTTCCAAACTTTGTTAGAATTTCACAAAAACAAATAGAGAAAGATAGGAGTAAAAAATTACCTTATCCTCCGGATACCGGAGGAAACAGTTTAATTTCGTTCCCATCTTTCACCGGGGTACTCAGACCCCCGGTCTCTTTAATCGATACTCCATCAACCAGAATATTTACGTATCGCTTGAGCTCCCCATCCTGAAAGAGCAGAGGGACGAGACCCGGATACTGCCCGGTAAGATCATCCACCACATCCTTGACAACCTTTGGATGTGAATCAATGATTACATCCTTTGTTCCGGCAATTTCCCGGTAATTTGCAAATAAAAGAACCTTCAGAGTCATTATGTAATCCTCAGTTTTTTCCTTATGAGTAGATATCTGTATGTCGTTTCGCCTCACAGATGGGAACATGCAGGGCAGGAAGGATTCTTCTGCACGGGCACTTCATGGAATTCTAGATATTCCCCATCATAGATAAGCATCCGGTTGGTGAGGAGTTTTCCAACACCGGTCAGAAGTTTGATCGCTTCTGTAACCTGCAATGTCCCAATCACTCCCGGGGTTGCCCCAAGAACAGGGAATACTTCTTTGGGAGGGGCTTCTGGGACAAGACATTCGATACAAGGAGTTTTTCCAGGGATTAGAGTGGAGATCCGGCCTTCCAGACCCCATACTGACGCATGGATAAGTGGAATATTATACGTTATTGCTGCCTTATTTAGTAAGTACCGGGTTGGGTAATTATCCATGGCATCAATGATCAGATCAGCTCCTTTGGTCAAACTCAGGACGTTCTCTTCGGAAATCTTCACCTGCAGAGGGGTAACTTTGATGGTAGGGTTGATCCCATGCAGTTTAAACTCAGCACTTTTTACTTTATACTGCTCAACATTCTCATCCCAATGAAGGATCTGTCGGTTTAAATTCGAGAGATCCACCACATCCATGTCCACAAGGACAATGTGGCCAATTCCTGCTACTGCAAGATATGTCGCTACCGGACTCCCAAGTCCACCCGCTCCCGCAACAAATACCGTTGAATTTTTCAGCTTTTCTTGTCCGGCCTCGCCAAACCCCCGGATGAGGATCTGACGATTGTACCGTTTCTGGTCATAGTCTGTGAGTGTCATAATTATGAAGTAGGTGATAGGAGGGTGATGAACCTTAAAATCACGGTGATTTGGGCAATAATTGTCATGAACATCTCTCCTGTTGGTTTTGTGAATCGCTGCGATAATGATGAGGCCCAGGGTGAATTGTTTTGATAAACCGGGTATCAAAGATCTCATCCACACTTATGACTCGTTTTGTGGAGCCCAGGTGATACAAGGTCTCAGAAAATGCTTTTGTTGAATCAATATATTCCGGAGGGAGGGATGCACAATAATGAGGAGAGATCTGATAAACCTTCATCACATATTCTGCATCTACAAATCCAGTATTATCTGCAACTATGTGGGCACAATATGTAGGGTTTGTCCGGATTAATTCACTCGCTTCTTCATGAGCAGTGAGAAACCTAGATATCAGAGTCTCATCAGACAGAATATCCCACGAAGCAACAAGACCATAACTTGGGTTCCATGGCCACAATTGATTCGCCGGGACGATGATATCAGCACTCCCATATCTCCAGGAAGCCGCCGCAAGAGCAGGAGTACCCGCTGCAACCACAATTCCCTTATCTTCAATGGCATCAATGAGGAAATCAGCCCAGGGATAATTCTGAACTGATGCAGAAATACCATACGTATGTATCAGATTTCGGACAATGATATCATGAATTGAACCCTTCGGAGGGCATCCGATACCCTTTCCTTCAAATTGAAAAAGAAATTCTACCAGGTTGGGATAATTTGCAAGAGGCCTGATATCAGGACCCCCAATCATCACGGTGCCTTCAATATGTCCACCCGCAATACAGGAGGCTTTTAAACCCCGATCAATGCCAATAATAAAAGGAGGGAGCCCGATATACGCAACATCAATTTTTCCCGTTTCCATAGCCCTGATGATATCAGGGCCGGAAGGGAAGAGTTCCCATTCAGCCAGGATCCCTTTGTCAGAGAGAGATTCGCTCCCCATCAGAAGAAAGGCCGTATGATATATGGTTGAAAGGTGTCCAATCCGAAGGGTGCTGTGTGTCATATGAAGGCCCTACAAAATTCTGATATCCTCTAGCCTGATGTGTAATCCTTCCTTTTTCTGGAGGATCATGTTGACCAGTGCCGTATGGGCAAGATCAATCATGCAATACCCGGGAAGGAATAACTGACGAATTCCCAGAATTGGGGCACGTTTGATTGTTTCAGCTATTCCTTCAAAGGCATGCACATGGTATGCCTGGAGATCAAACACTTTCGTTGCAGTTCGCGCCTCAAGAGGTCCTACGGTATGACATTCCAGGACTCCGGTAACCGGATTTGCTGAGAGAACCCGAAGTGCATGGTAGAGTGGACATCCCGGTCCGGCTGGGCGGCCAGTGACGAGATCTCCCGCTTTAATATCCCATTTTTCTACAAGGTCCGCCCTGAAAGGAACGATATACTTTCGGGCAGATGGTTCCCCGGGGAATGCCTTTAAAACAAAGTCATATTCCTTGCCGGTGACATCTACTCCTGAGTATGAGACCTTACCCAGATGACAGGTTCCCGCATTGAGGAAGAACGGGCAGTCTTTGGGGGCTCGTTCTCCTGCTTCCTCAGCGATCACAAATTCAGCACAGGTTGGAAATCCGCAGGCCCCACAATCTTTTCCTGGTGGTTGCCAGACCATTGTTAGTCCCCCCGGTACAGGGGGTCTGCGTTGTCAAGTGTCCGGATGACCCCAAAGTGGTGTTTCCACCCAATTTCTTTCTTCCCGATACAGACCGTGCAGACTCCAAGTGGCGGCGTTCCCCGCAGTGTAACTGTTGATGCATCCTCAATGTCAGGAAAAGCCCGGACCTGGTTGATAAGGAAACGAAGTCCGGTTCCCTGAATTGCATTGGTCTCGATAACATCAATATCCGGCGATACCGATTTGATACCTTCCCGGTATACTTCTTTTTCTGCCTGAGATATCAGATCCACTTTAGTGACGATTGCAACATCTGCTAGAGCGATCATCGGGGCCATCTTCAGAGGAGCCTGACTGCCTGATACTGCAGAGAGGACAACGACCCCAAGAGACTGGGTAGTGTATGGCGTACAACGTAGACACAGGCCTGCACTTTCCACGATCAGAAGATTGGAATTTACCGATTCTGCCCAGGTAAGAGCATCAGCAAGGATTAAAATTCCCATATGGTCCGGACAGAGCTCTCCGGAGTAGACTTTCCGGGTCGGGATCCCAAATTCTTCGCGCAATTCTTCATCCTCAAATGCCCGGACCACATCAATTTTGAGATAGGATGGAGTGAATTCAGATTTCAATTCGCGGATAATATTTCTGATTACTGCAGTCTTGCCAACACTTGGCGGGCCTGCTACAACAATGAGTTTCATGCAAGTACTCCTGGATATGATGAAAGAGGCTGAGTTTTTGAGAAAGACTCGCCTCCACGAACTCTTTCGCGCATTTCGGTCAGGAATGATTCGATATCAGCCAGTTTGGAGATCAGTTCTTTTTCTCCACCGGTTGATTCAATCACCTGTTTAACCGCACCATTCTTCATCACAATCCGGCGTTCTGCGCAAAGGGCGAGGTAGGGATCATGAGTCACCAGAATTACGGCTCTTTTATGTTCTTTCAGACGGGCAATCACCCGCTCCTTTGCGATACCTGCATTTTCCACCTCATCAAGCAGAAGAATCGGAGCATCGCCAATACGAATCGCATCAGCAATGAAGAGGGACCGGGTTTGTCCACCAGACAATGCAGTCATCCGATACCCGGGGAGTATCTTCTCTCCGGTAAATTCATTCGCAAGATCGATGATCTCAAGAAGATGATGTTCACCCTCTATTCCTCTCGATTTCATGTGAAGAGAAAGAAAATCAGATACTTTCAGGTCTGCAATACACCGGTTATTCTGAGTGATCAGGACAATCGGCTTTTGTGCAGGGTCACGGACCATCTGCTCCGGGGGAAGTTCACCATTGATGAGAATGGTACGTTTGGTAATGGTGTCACCCTGAGCCAGGACTTCGATGTCATTAATGAATGCAGATTTTCCTGAACCTGTCGATCCTACAATTGAAACACTGTCCCCGGGATTGATATCAATTCGGGAAAATTCTTCATTTTCTCCTCCCTTGCTTTTTCCGGGAAGAATGGTGATCGTAAAGCTCCTGAGGGGATCCATACAATATCGTCTCTTTGCAGACGTATAAACAGCAACAAAGAGGCAATGAAATTAATACAAAGGGGTTAAAATTAGGTAAAAAATAGGACTAGTTGCACCACATATTTGATACATAATGGAATTATTAACAAAATGCGTAGGATAGATACCCAAAACAGAATACAGAATCGTTTTCCTAAATTGGTATGAGATATTACAGAGGAAAACGGTGAATACGAGGATATTGTTTGCCAAATGGAGGAGTATAGATTTTTTTGCGAGAATAGATCCTTCAGCTTATAGATGATTACAGGATTCAGAGGTACTCAGACAATAAGCCATCGACGTAACCTTCTGAAATGTCTAGCTTGCAACGTCAATATCAAGAGTAGTTCTCAAAATCTACGGAGGAGTCCCCGTTTCAACAGGGACAATAGATACCACGGATGAGTTCCTGCGGATACCCATATACCCATGCTTGATCACCGAAGATATGACTCTGCAAGGAATCCATACCAGCAAAAGGGGTTCGTTTACCTGTACTATACGAGATCGTATTCATAAAATCTCTCCTTTGGTTCATTTCTGTGAACACATCATATTGACCGGAGTAAACCATAAGGATCATGGTTCAGGCAGTATTTTCCAGGTCCGAATTTTGAGTGAATTTCTAATCAAAAAATAATTTGAGCATTTGGAACTGTTTTGCCGATAACCCACCCATTAAATATTTAGATATGAAATAACAGGAGCCATCAAACTCCCCCAAGTTGAAATACTATGATATCAGTCCTTTTAGTTGATGATGAACCCGTTCTGTTAGATCTTGGCTCATTCTTTCTTACCCAGAAAGAACATTTCTCGGTGGATACCGCCTCCAACGGTCTTGAAGCACTTGAACAACTGGAAAAGTACCTATACCAGATTATCATCTCCGATTATGACATGCCATGCATGAATGGAATAGAACTTTTGCGTGAGGTGAAAAAGCTCCACCCTAATCAACCATTTGTGATTTTTACCGGAAAAGGGCGTGAGGAAGTCGTTATTGAAGCCCTGAACCTGGGTGTGGATTTTTATCTGCAGAAAGGAGGAGAAACCAAATCCCAGTATGCTGAACTCGCCCATAAATGCAGAAGAGCAGTGGAAAGAAGACAGGCACAGGACCAGATTCGACACCTGGCCAGATTATATTCCCTGTTATCCCGGGTAAATAAGGCAGTATACCAGATTCGTGAGAGAAATCTCTTAATCCAGGAAGTATGCATGATTGCAATCCAGCAAGGTGGATTTAAAGCAGCAGCAATAACGATGCTCAGCCCGGTTACCTGTCAACCTGAAACCGTCTCATATCAGGTAGCGGATGATCTCATCTCTACCGATATCGGCGAACAGATATCCCCGAACGCTATCCCCACCAGTATCACATTTCGAGAAGGACGTTTTCATATATGTACCGATAACCGGAGTTATCCTCATGAAACAGAATTTGGAAAAAGCCTGATTCAAAGAGGATTCCTCAGTAGTGCAGCATTTCCCTTAAAAATCGGGGAATCAATTATTGGAGTGTTGACATTACATGGTGATGAAGCAGGATTCTTTAGTGAAGAGGAAGTACTCCTACTTCTGGAAATCACCGAAAGTCTTTCCATAGCATTTGAATTAATGGAACAGGAGAAAGAGAAGGAGACCTTTGCAGAACGACTCGGACTGGTTCAAAGCGCTATTGAATGTGATGAGGATGCATATTTCCTGACTGATGTGGAAGGAAAAATTCTATACACAAATTATGCGGGTTTTCAGGAGGCCTCATCATATCTCCCTATCAAAGGACCATCAGATCTGAAAAAATTTAATATCATTGATATTCCAATTTTTGCGAAAGATACCTTGCATTGGGTACTTGCTGAACCATGGATCGATACGGGCACCAGGCCCAGCACATCAAAATACATCTCTCAATCTCTTGCCAAAGACACCGTGCAATATACGATCAGAAAATTTCATTATGAAAATCAAACCTATGTTGTAGTTCAGATTAGAAGAGAAAAAACTATTTGAGTTATTACTCGTCGTCACCGATCAACGGGAGAATAGAACCAGCTGTCTTAAAATTCGGCCGCTCCTCTTTTTGTACGAGTTGGTAGAAATCACAGTTCAGACAGTTTCCCAACTTTTGTGCATGAGAGCCTTGTATTGTTCCTCCACAGAGCGTACCGGTGATCGCCCAGCATGCACGGCCTCCATATGAACCGTTATTGATCCCATCAGTCCGTGTTTCTATCGACGCTGGACAAACACCAAACTCTTTCACTTTTCCTCCGCCAGGCTGGCGGCCGCATTTCTTAAAATCCCAACAATTTTCTTTCATATTTTTTCCAGGTTCATGAACACGGCGTTTTACAGACAAGATACAGATGACTAGTGAATGTCAATACGATATTACAATGATGAAAGAAAAAGATGGCGAATAGGGGCTATACATCATCATCAGAGAGTAAGCCGAGGATATAGCCTGCAGTTTTAAAATTCGGTCGCTCTTCTCTCTGCACTATCTGGTAAAAATCACAATTCAGACAGTTCCCCATTTTTGCTGCATGAGTTCCCTGCACCTTTCCACCACAAAACGTACCGGTGATTGCCCAACATGCCCGCCCACCATTCATCCCACCATTCACTCCATCAGTCCGTGATTCGACTGCTGCAGGGCATACACCAAACTCTTTCACTTTTTCTCCGCCAGGCTGGCGGCCACATTTCTTAAAATCCCAACAATTCTCTTTGCTCATTTTAACACCTGATTCTACCCGCTCATCGAGATGGGACAATAGACAGGATGTGAATTCTGATGGACAACAAAGAATGATGCCTCTTCCACTCTATTTATTCCCAGAAAAGTCATTACCACAAAATACGCCAGATTATAGAATTTATCAGATACAAAAACTCCCATAATTCATCTGATACCCCCTGGCAGACAAAAGTGAACAGAACATAACTCACCATTTGATAATGGGATAGGGGACGAATCCCCGAATGATTTACCCCATAATCACCGGACGGACGAGATCTGCAATGCTGTAAAGACTCTGTCGGGCATCCATGTAACTGAGACGCTCTTTAAGCAAAGCATTGGTCTTCAGGCGCCTGATCGCGTAACGGACGGTTCGCGGAGGCAACCTGGTCTTTTCGATGATATCTTTCTGGGTGAGTGGGTCACCCGACTCGAGCACCTTAAACACCAGCTTGGCTGATGGAGGTAAGTGTTCGATTGTTATGTCATTGTCTAGTTCTGCCTCAGTAACGGCAAAAACGATCCCTTCTCGTCATAGTGACTATACATAAGTTGAATCTCTTCACAGATAAAGGTTCACAATTGTGAACATTCGTGTAAATTCTTATGTATCAGATTCCTCTTGTGGATCAAAATGACTGAAATATTTGATTTGTGAGAGTTCCGAAGATAAGGGAGAAAGATTTCCAAATCCAAACTGCCCCCCCAGAGGGAGGATCATATCCACCTGCCCTATCGGATGAAATACCCGGAGCCGGGATCTTCGCATCACCATAGTCAGACACCCCAAGAGGATTGCATGTCATCCGGCCTCAAACCAGGGACTGGACATCCGAAGAGAGAAGAGGAGGAAGACCATTGAAGGGCTATTATATTAAAAAACCCCGTTCATTCCAATCATCCACTCTGCTGCGAAACACCGCAAGAGAACTTTTCCAGATACTGACCGGATTTTTGTCTGATCGATTCTGCTTTGATTCATGATCCTGTTTGCTCACGGGAATAGTGTTTTCGAGGTTCCAGTACATGTTTTAGTGAGAAAGCGTGATGTTCATCTGCCGATTCCCGGGAAACAGGAGTATGTTCCCCGGGTGTCTGGGTCCATGCAAGAGAGAAGATTCCTAATGATTGTTCAACTATTCTCACTCCATTTTTAGAAAAAGTCTAACTTAGTTGCATAAAATTTGTTTTCAAGCCATTCTCTAACCAGGTTCAGAGAGATGCGATAGGTGTGTGGATGTATCAGGATGGTCATAATAACTCCTATCAATTTTAACAGGCGGGGAAATATGAAGTGAGATATTGGCAACAATTACCCCTGCCATATTCACGATGTATTGCATTGGTAATCTGAAATCCTCACGTTGGAGTTTTTTCCATTACCAATCAGGAAATCGGGTCAAACGTACTCAGAGATCCCGATCCGGGATCAGATCACAGCCCGTGCAGGGAAGACACATGGTGCAGGCATTCAACGGGGAGAGACCATGTTGATGGAGTATATCTTTCGTTGCTGAGGCAAGGCGAAATATCCGATCTGCTGACGGACGTCTTGCACCGGGAAGCAGCAGAGACGGATGGACGGATATTGCCCGAAGAATAGGAATGACCTGAATTTGAGCAAGAAGGGACACTCCTGAAAGGATGGTGTCATCACTCTCCCCAAGACCGATGATCATATTCGAACTGACATGATCCTTTCCAAAAATCTTACCGGCACGGGTCAATTCACCGATGACTTGTGTTAGTGAGAGATCAGGACAGACACGTGCAAAAATGTCTGGGTCCATCGTCTCTACATTATACTTGACTTCATCAGCCCCTGCAGCATACAAAGCCTCCGAACTTCCTGCTGTTGGATAGACAGAGACCCCGATGGGGACATCATACTCGCGAACCAGTTCTTCAACAAGTCCCGTCATCCGATGCAGCTCCTTTTCCGGTGACTGCTCTACCCCGCCGGTGAGGGATATCGCCTGGAGATCTCCTGCAAGGAAGACTTCATCAATGATGGAAAGAACTTGTTCCTTTCTTTTGACAGGGCCATTGAGTCCGGGAACCGGGCAAAAGGCACAATGGAAAGAACACTTTTCTGATACGGTAATATACGCCTGTTTCGGACAATGCGAACCAACCGGCTCAAGAGAACCTTCTGCAAGGATATCTCCATCTTTTTCAATGATAACTCCGGCTCCACCAGGTTTAACCAATAACGGGCTCTCCTGACGAATGGACAACCGAATCCTTTTCCCACCTGACGTAACAAAAACTGATCTTCCTCCGGCACCGGGGCCCGCAGAAGAACTTCCCACATATTCCGGGGTTTGAAGCGACTCGTCTACCCGTGCATGACCAATACTGATCAGCAGAGCTTTATCCCGGCTTGTCATCTCCTTGGTAATTTGACACACCTCTATCGTTCAGGATATCATCCAGGCAAAACCAAATGGATTCTATTCAGTACTGGTATTGTGCTTCCCCCTCACATGAGGGAGAGGATACCGGCAAACCCTGCCGTGATTAAGAGAAAAGAGTTATTTCTTCTTTGCAGGGGTGCCGATCGTTTTAAGCCGGGCAGCCTCTGCAGCATCTTCGATCTGTAGCACGAAGGTTCCATGACAGGGCTTCACATAAGGAAACACCACCCTCGTTCCATCGGTACCAATTGCAATTGGTGGAGTGCCGATAATCCCTTCTCCAAATAATTTGGTTCCCGGCTCAATGTAATACACCTGGGGGCATACTTTTGCAACAAAATCGCGACATTCTTTAAATGTAAGGCCTTTTGCAAGAATCTCGTGTTTTAATTCTTCGATGCAACCCAATTCATCACCTCGTTCATCTTCTTTTTGATCTGCATCGGATTATGCACTGCAACCTCGACGATCCGTTCACCGTCATACTCCACAAGTTCTGCTACTTTTTCCGCCTCTCTTCCAAAGATGATAGTGATAAATCGGGCAGAGGGTAGGAGATACCGCATCGTTGCTGCATAGGATATCCCTGCATCACTGTGGGCAAAGGCCATACAGAGATCATATCCTTCTCCCTTTGCGGTGATATCATCGACGGCTTTTTCGAGAGTAGTCATCGAGGTGACATAATGTCGCTCAGGGTCAGAGGTCATCAGGAGTTTCATTACTGCGGGATTTCCGGCGATGAGAACTTGATAACCACTTTGACGGAGTTGATACGCAGTATATATGGCCAGAGAATTTTGCACTGGCACTTCAGGACAGCCCAGCACAATGAGGGCATTCTTTTGTTCCAGATCAGTCATAGTTCCTCATGAAGTGGAGTTATACAGGATATTCACTGCCACCCTGGCTCCAACCCCGTATCATTTCAGGTAGGAGTAGAGAAGGTAAATAACTCTTCACAATCGTGAAGAGGATGTGATGTTTTTTTGTTCATAAACCAGGGCAGGAATCACCATAGATCTCTAACATGCCAAAAATGCGAGAATCAAATACCTTAAAAGCACAATTATGCGAATTATTTTGCCCTCATTGGGGCAAATCATTTGCCTGTTTCGTACCATTTATGTGCAGTTCGGAATCATAATCTGGATACATAAGGAGTATCAATGAACCAGATAAGATGTACTAGAACTTTTGTTGCAATCGCAATGATTGCAGCACTCTTTTTCGTAGCTCTTCCTGCCATGGCGGCAGAGAGCCAGAAAGATGTGATCAATATCGGATATCAGCCAAGCACCCATCAGCTTGCATTCATGACTGCATACCAGAAAGGATTTTACAACGAATCTTTTGCCCCCTTTGGCGTGAAAGAAGTGAAAGCATTCAGCTTCCCAACCGGAGCTCCCGAGATTCAGGCAATGCTTGCTGGAGATCTTGACTTTGCCTATGTAGGATCTGCTCCCTTTGTAACCGGAGTTGCCACCGGCCTTGATGCAAAGATCATCGCTGCAGTCAATGTCCAGGGATCCGATCTCGTGCTGAATAAAAACCTGACATATAACGCACCTGCAGACCTGAAAGGGCTGATGATTGCTACATTCCCGGCAGGAACTATCCAGGATACTATCCTTCGTGACTGGCTGAAAAAGAACGGTTTGGATGCAGACAAGGATGTCGAGATCGTCGCAATGGGTCCTGGTGACGCAACAACCGCGATGATTGCCGGAAAAGTAGATGCAGCATTCCTGCCCCACCCAGGCCCGGTTAGCATTGAAGAGGCTGGAGTAGGGAAGATTATTGTTCATTCCGGAGATATGGAAGCGGACCACTCATGCTGCGTTCTGGTAGCAAGCGGTGATATGATCAAGAACCACCCTGACATCATTGAAGCAGTTCTGAAGACTCACCTCAAGGCAACTGAATACAACGAAGCCAACACGGAGGAAGCAGCAAAGTTCATGAATGAATTAACCGGCCTGAAAGCAGAGGTAATTACCAAGTCTCTCGGCGAATGGGACGGTAAGTTCGTATCTGATCCAAACAAGATCACCAATTCAGTATCCACCTTTGCAACTATCCAGAAGGATCTTGGATATATCAAAAAGGAAGTAACTGAGAAGGATCTGTTTGACACCAGTTTCTGGAGTAAGATCTAATCCTCATCTCTCTTTTCCTTGGAAAATAAGTATTATACAGGTCAATTGTCCTGCAATAAGATTAAAACTGTTGATTTATCTGTTTTGCTGCCGCTTCTCCTGATAGCAGCATTCCACCAAATACCGGTCCCATCCGGTGTCCTCCCGCTACCGCATTTGCTGCCATTCCGCAGACAAATAATCCGGGAAATACTTCTTTGGTATGAGATACGACTGCAGTTTCCGCGTTATCAGCCCACATGGTTCCTTCTCCCTGAATAGAGATTGATTTACATTTCATCTCAACAAGATGGGCAATGATGGCATCATGCCCGGTTGCATCAACCGTGCATCGACATCCCACCGTGAGCGGATCCACATGGAGATTTGTAGCTTCAACGGGCTGCCAGTTAATCACAAGCCCGGACAACCGGTTATCTTCCTTGACCATCACATCTTCTACCGTTGTCAGGTTAAAGAACTCAACACCCGCATCTGATGCCGCAGCGGCCAGTTTCGTAACTGCTTCTACAGAGCGGGCAGTATAATATCCGGATGTGTATTCAGATGAGCGAATGTGAAATTGATCCAGAAGATATTTGGCCTCTTTCTGGACCACGATTCTGGGGAACATCATCCCCCCGCCCCACATACCCCCACCAATAGAGAGTTTTTTCTCAATTAATCCAACTTTTTTCCCTGATTCAGCGAGGAGTGCAGCACAGACAAGACCAGACGGACCCCCTCCAACTACTGCTACATCCATCTCCATATAGTCGATCAGGGTGTTCATGTGTTCGGAAACAATCGCTCTGCTGATTACCACTTCATCAAGAGT
Organism: uncultured Methanospirillum sp.; assembly: GCA_964624045.1. Lineage (GTDB taxonomy): Archaea > Halobacteriota > Methanomicrobia > Methanomicrobiales > Methanospirillaceae > Methanospirillum. The sequence continues at coordinate 34,713 of CAZUXC010000019.1, forward strand.
CATCACGTACACTACAGGATGGAAACTGATATACTCATCGAATTATTTTCCCAAAAAACAAGAAACGCGGGTTTTTTCTGCCATATCAAAGTGGATTCATGACAGTATACCCCAGGGTCAGACACGAAATTTTCCCTTCCCACCAGGGATATCACGTTCATCCATTTCCCCATAATAAACTTCATGATGGTATATGCAAGAAGTGATTCCTCTGAAGAGTGTGATCACATCAAACCGAAAGTTAATGCCATCCTCACCCAAAAAAAAAGGTGATTTATGAAAATTCGATTTCCAGATGGACATGAAGAGGATATTCCCGGGGGTGGACGCAGGATAGAACTCATCCTTCAGGATTTGAATCTGAATCTCCTTGAATTCCTGATTGCACGGGGAGAAGAGATCATTCCTGAAGACACGATTCCATGTGAAGAAGATACCATCCACCTGATCAGGATCTCCCATGGGGGATAGCCCCAATCCCACCTGTTCTCTCTGTGCAAACCAAGCAGTGTATCTCAACCGGGAGACAGGAAATCACCTCTGCAGCAGACATCTGAAGGAATCCATTGAGAACCGAGTCCTTGCAAGAATTCGGAATGGAGGAGAACTACCTCCCACCATTGGTGTGGCATTCAGCGGAGGGAAAGACAGCACCGCCCTGCTTGCTGCCTTAGTTGCTCTCAAAGCTGTCATTCCTTCTCGTCTGATCGCATTGACTGTGGATGAAGGAATTTCAGGGTACCGGGAGGACACCATCCGTCATGCAGAGTGGGTGTGCCAGAAGCTCGGAGTTGAGCACCAGATCATTTCATTCTCCGAACTGTATGAGAAAAGTCTGGATCAACTTATGGAAAATCCCGAGCATAAGGCGTGCACTATTTGCGGGATCCTTCGAAGACGTGCTCTTGAAATTCTTGCTGAACGAATGCAGATTCATCTCATCGTTACCGGTCACAACCAGGATGATCATGCCCAGACGGCTTTGATGAATGCCTTATCAGCAGATATCAAAAAAGTCTTTGCCGGATCCGGAGCTGAAAACCGATTCGCGAAAAGAGTAAAACCCTTTGCAGAAGTCAGTGAGCGGGAAGTCTCTCTGTATGCAATTCTCGCTGGTCTATTCAAAGATCTCCCGGAGTGCCCTTATGCCGGTGATGCTCTCAGGAGTGAAGTGAGAAGACTTCTCTACAAATTTGAGCAGGAGTTTCCGGGATCGATGCATAATGCGGCGATGGCAGAGGAGAGCATCAGACAATCCCTAAAAGAAAAAGTCTCCCATCCTGGTATGATCACCTGCACAGTCTGTGGATGGCCTGGTTCAGACGATGTATGCCAAGTATGTATCGTACTGAAAAAAAACTCTAATGTCAAAAAACGATGAGAGTTTTAGCCGGGTAAAACCCCGAGACAATAAACAAGAATTAAATATTCATTTTCAATAGTAATTCAATACCACCATACACAGGCACCATAATGAAAACATCATGGATATTACTCGGAACTTTGATATTCTGTATCATTAGCACAACAGGATATGCCGACAGACTACCAAATCAAACCCCAGAGAATCAGATATTTTCGATTGACTCCGTCATTGATGCCACCGGTATCATCGATGCACAAACCATGCAATCATGGGTTCTTGCGTCACCAGGTTCCATTCCCACCGGAGTCCTTCTCATAAAGCAGACACTTGCGGATGTCCTCTATACAGATCAAATCCTGACCAATGGAGGAAAACTGAGTGAAAATAAGAATTTTGATTTTCTATCAAAAAACCAAAAAGAAGGACTCTATAATTTTGAAACAGCAAAAGTCCTGACGTACGCCAGTACCGAAGGAGCGCACCTAGTTGGGGAAGAAGAATATACCCTTTCAATAGCCGGGAACTATGCAACTACAGACAATACCATACGGTGTGTGTTTGCTGCCAGTTCCGGACAATACATGCCTGCATTTTGCAATATCGTCACGGCAAAGAGTAATCTCGTAAATATAAACAGTGCCCAGGTATCAACCAAGGGGCAGATTCGAAGTGTTGCTCAGACCCTAAATGTCCCATCAGGATTGAACTACCAGATTGCGGTATCTCCTGATGTTAACTCCGGTTCCGGTGCAGCTGAGGGAACCGTGAAAACGGTCTTTGCCGGGAATATCATGGAGGCTAGAAATGCCGGTGGTGCCAATTACGCCAGTTCCAATCCGACCTGGAATAAAACCTCAGCTGAGAATACATGGAAGGATTCCTCTGAAGTGACCGGGATGATCCACAACTACCAGAAGGCAATGGAGTATCAATCATTCACGACCCCAACAGATGGACAGGAAGATCAGACAGATCAAACGGGAACGATATTAATTGGTGTTCAGGGATCGAGTTACTACCAATTAATCGGCCCCAATGGGGTTGTGGGATCAGGGACAACTCCTCATAATTATACTGGGCCAGTAGGAACCTACCAGATCATTAGGTGCCAACCAGATAACGAGCCAGAAGAACCGCAAACCCTCACGGCTGGGGGTACAATCAGTTACTCAGTATCTTGCTAATCTCAAAATCCTTTTTTTCTCAACACTCTTCAAGAGATATCCTATTATCACACCCCTTCGATAATTTCGCTAATACCAGAAACAAGAGCTTGGATCTCTTCACTCTTATTATACAGATACAGACTAGCCCGGACAGTCCCTTCCGGAAGATTCAAGTATTGCATAAGAGGCATGCAACAGTGGTGTCCGGATCTCACCATGATCGCATATTGATCATCCAGAAGATGGGCAACTTCATGGGGATGGAGCCCTTCAACCGTAAAGGATACCACCCCGATCCGGTTCTGATCAGCAGGAGGACCAATAATCCTGACGCCATCAATCCCGGATAATCCATCGAAAAGTTCTTTAGTCAAAGTGGCCTCATGATTCTCGACTGCATCCATGCCGATCGCGTCCAGGTACCGGGCAGCAACCCGAAGACCCAGAGCCCCGGAAATATTAGGTGTTCCTGCTTCGTATTTCTGAAACCCTGAGGTGACTGAGTACCCTTCTGCCGACACTTCATCAATCATTCCGCCCCCAAGCATGAGAGGCTCAACACATTCATCCGCCATCCAGAGAACCCCGGTCCCGGTCGGACCTAGCATCTTATGTCCCGAAAAGCAGAGAAAATCACACCTCATTTTTGTCACATCGGTTCGCATATGCGGCACCGATTGCGCTCCGTCAACCAGACATAACCCCCCTGCATCATGGGCAACCTTGCAGATCTCCTGAACCGGATGAATAGTTCCCAGCACGTTGGATGCTTGACTGACCGCAACCATCCGGGTCCGGTTGGTTATGGCCTCTGAGATGTCATCTGCAGAGATCCCGGAGTTCAAAGGATCTCCTAAGGGGGTAACCACCCTAACGATGACACCCTGATTCCGGAGAGCAAACCAGGGAAGAAGATTTGAGTGATGGTCAGTCACTGTCGTAATGATCTCATCACCTGGTGCAAATGTAAGGCCTTTTGCTACCAGATTTATTGCTTCCGTGCAGTTTCTCACAAACACCGGCGTCCCTTTTCTACCTCCGATAAACCGGTTCACCGTTTCATGAGCATCCCAGTAGAGTTGACCGGCAATCTGAGAGAGAAGATGAACCCCCCGCCCGACATTCGCACGATAGTGAGTCTCATACTCAACCATAGCTTCAATTACCGGGCTTGGGGAAAGGCTCGTAGAGGCATTATCCAGGTAAATTACCTCATCAGTGAGGGGAAAATCTCCCCTGATATCATTCATATCCATCTGCTTTGGAATCCTCCATTTTGCCACAATATACACTCAGAAGATGAAACTCTCACCGGGATCATATGCCCCTACCGTGGGAATTATCTGATCAGAGATGTCAGATATTTATCACAATCGTGAAAACTCTTCCTGCACATCAGAATCAAATCACACCTGATCTCGCCTCCCAGTTCATACAGAAGATCCGGGAGATCGCTGACAGACAAGGGGTACTGATTCTCGCGCATAACTATCAACCACCAGAGATTTACCAGATTGCGGACCGGATCGGAGACTCCCTTGAACTTGCCAGATATGCACAGGAGACTGATGCAGAGACTATTCTCTTCTGCGGAGTGGACTTCATGGCTGACACGGCGAAAATCCTGAATCCGGATGCACGGGTTCTGATTCCGGATCCGATGGCACGATGTACGATGGCACAAATGGCGGGAGTAGAGGAAGTAAACCGGTTAAAACAGCAGTACCCTGATGCTGCGGTTGTCAGTTATGTCAACACGACTACTGCAACCAAAGCAATAACAGATATCTGTTGCACTTCGGCAAACGCGATTGAGATAGTCAACTCCTGTGATTCAAACCAGGTCATATTTGTTCCGGATAAAAACCTTGGCGCCTATGTCAGTAGATTTACTCAAAAAGAGATCATCCCTGCTGACGGGTATTGTTATGTCCATGATGCAATCACCCCGGAGAGTGTCACCGCCATGCAGCGTCTTCACCCGGATGCAATCTTTCTTGCTCACCCTGAGTGTCGCCCGGGAATCATCGACATGGCTCATGCGGTCTGTTCTACCAGCGGTATGACCAGATATTGCCGCGAGTCATCTGCGTCTACGTTTATTATCGGAACTGAGTCAGGGATGCTGCACCGGCTTCGGGAGGAAGTTCCAGATAAACGGTTCTATTCTGTTGCCGGAGAATGCACTCCAATGAAACGAGTGAATCTGCAGAAGGTACTTGAATGTATCCAGACTGGCTCTGGAGAGATTATTCTGGACAGAAACCTGATGGATAATGCACGGCATCCATTGGAGCAGATGATTCAGGTTTCCAAAACCCTGCAGATTCGATCCTGCCGAACCAGTGATGAAATCCGGAAAGGGATATAGGAGGAAGACCCCTTGTATAGATTAACGAATTGCCACAATGTACCAAGCAGGCATAATCAATGACGGCCGAACGTATCGTTTATATGGATCACTCTGCTACAACGGCAACCGATCCGGAAGTCGTGAATGCAATGATCCCCTGGTTCTCTCAAGGGTATGGCAACCCGTCGTCGCTATACCAGATAGCCCGTGAATCACGAACAGTTGTAGAAGATGCACGAGCAAAGGTTGCAGCAGCGATAGGGGCTCAACCTGATGAAATCTATTTCACCTCCGGAGGAACTGAATCAGATAACTGGGCAATCAAGGGAATCGCATCTGCAAACCTGAAGAAAGGAAACCATATCATCACCAGTGCAATTGAGCACCATGCAGTACTCCACACCTGTGAATATCTGGAGAAACAGGGATTCTCGGTAACTTATCTCCCCGTTGATGCCAATGGTCAGGTCCGGATTGAAGATCTCAAAGCAGCAATCACCGAGAAGACCATCCTGGTCACCATCATGTTTGCAAACAATGAGATCGGAACAATCCAGCCAATTCAGGAGATTGGAGAGGTTTGCAGGGAGAAAGGAGTATTCTTCCATACCGATGCAGTCCAGGCAATCGGAAACGTTCCCATCCATGTTGGCACCATGAAGATCGATCTGCTCTCTCTTTCAGCCCACAAATTTTATGGTCCCAAAGGTATCGGAGTTCTGTACATCCGGAAAGGAGTCAGGATTGATAACCTGCTCCACGGAGGAGGTCAGGAACGACGAAAAAGGGCGGGAACAGAGAATATTGCAGGTATCGTGGGTCTTGGGACCGCGATTGAACGTGCAGTATCAGGTATGGAAGAACGCAACCGTCGGGTTACAGCTCTGCGGGATCGATTACAGACAGAGATCCTCACAAAGATCCCGAATACTCGGCTCAATGGCCATCCAACTCAGAGACTTCCCGGAAACCTGAATGTAAGTTTCGATTTTATCGAGGGAGAATCCATGCTCCTTCTCCTCGATCACTTCGGGATATGTGCCTCAACCGGAAGTGCCTGCACATCAGGATCCCTCGAGCCATCACATGTGCTTCTGGCAACAGGCCTTCCTGCAGAGACCGCTCATGGTTCACTCAGACTTACTCTGGGAGTAGAAAACACGGATGAAGACGTCGATTATGTCATGGACCATCTCCAGAAAGTCGTTCAGCGCCTGAGGGAGATGTCCCCGCTTTATGCAGATCACAAGAAGAGGATGTGTAACAATGTATAGCGAAAAAGTAATGGATCACTTTATGAATCCACGGAACCAGGGAGAAATATCCGAGGCAGACGGAGTTGGGGAAGTCGGGAATCCGACATGCGGAGATATTATGCGGATTTTCCTCACCGTCAAGGATAATATCATCACTGATGTAAAATTCCAGACCTTTGGCTGCGGTGCTGCAGTTGCTTCTAGCAGTATGGCAACCGAACTCATTAAAGGAAAAACCCTTGAAGAGGCCTGGGAAGTTTCTAATAAGGCCGTTGCTGAAGCTCTCGAGGGTCTGCCAGCGATTAAAATGCACTGCTCAGTTCTCGCTGAGGAAGGTATTCATCAGGCAATTAATGACTACCGGGTAAAGCATGGCCTTGAGCCATGGGAAGAAAAGAACCCTCATTCTCATGACCATCATGGTCATGGAGATGAAGAAACCTGCTCATAAATACCTGATAATTCTTCAATATCTTTTTTTACTGATTCTTCAATCAGGGCAACAATTGCCTCTATTTTTCTATCAAAATTAGCCTGATTCTCATTCCTTTTATACTCCGGTGTTGACATATATGATGCGTCACGATTGTGAATGATCATTATTATCATAGAGAGAGGTAAGGGAGAAAACCATGGAAAAGAGAACAGATCTGATCTTTGCAGCCCTCTTTAAACTGGAGGAAGCACGCCAGGTGATCCGTGACGGACTTCCAACAGGGCTTGATGCAGCAAAAGAAGCGCAATTGCAGGATAAGATCACAGATCTGAAAGCAATCATACAGTCAATCGAGACAAACACCGCAGGAAAGCGTCCAGGCAAGATAGCCGGGACGATAGAGGTCAGAACCCGGGAAGAGGAGAATATTAATATTCAGCCGATTCAGGCAGCGGGGAGACTTACTCTGGCAGCAAGGCAGGCACTCATCGCATATGGGGATGGATACTCTACCTGTGATGCATGCCGCAAACCATTCAGACTGGATAAGATATCGAAGCCTCCGATCGCAGATTTTCACACCCAGCTCGCTGAATTTGTCAATATGGATCAGGCCCGGGTTGTTCCGGGAGCTCGCAGAGGTTTTCAGGCAGTTGCTCAAACGGTTGTTCAGAAGGGAGATTCCGTTATCGTCTCAGCAGTTGCTCATTACACCGAATTTCTCGCGGTAGAAGGAGCAGGTGGAGTGGTGAAAGAAGTCCCATTAAATAAGGACAATATTGTCACGGCTGACGCCACTGCAGAAAAGATCGAACAGGTCAAATCCGAAACAGGACGACTTCCCACATTGGTGATGATCGATCACTTTGATTATCAGCTGGCCAATGAGCACGATGTGAAAGGAATTGCGAAAGTTGCTCATAGTTACGATATTCCATTCCTGTATAATGGAGCATATACCGTTGGAGTGCTGCCGGTTGATGGAAAATCTATCGGGGCTGACTTTGTCGTAGGCTCCGGTCATAAGAGTATGGCTTCACCAGCGCCTTCCGGGATGCTGGCGACGACAAGCGAATGGGCAGACAAAGTCTTCCGAACCACTCAGATGGTCGGAGATGTTACCAAACGCAAGTTCGGGATCAAAGAAGTAGAGATGGTTGGATGCACTCTGATGGGATCTAACCTGATTGCGATGATGGCATCGTTTCCTGAAGTGAAGGAGAGGACCCTGAACTGGGACGATGAAGTGAAAAAGATCAATTTCTTTGCAGAGAAACTTCTCGCCATTGAAGGAAGTGCCATTGTCTCTGAGTACCCCCGAAAGCATGCTCTCACCAAGGTTGACACCACTGGAAGTTTCGATAAAATCGCTGCAACCCATAAACGCAGAGGATATTTCCTCTCTGATGAACTCTCTTCCAGAGGAATAGTCGGAGAGTTTGCTGGAGCCACCCGTACATGGAAACTTTCCACTTACGGGCTCTCCTGGGAAAAGGTACGATACCTTGCTGATGCATTCACAGAAATCGCTGAAAACCACGAATTACCCATAAAAAGATAAAAAACGTGATTCCAATGACTGATAAAAAAGATAGAAATGAAACGATAGCCCTGCACGCAGGATGGACCTCTGATCCGGCAACCGGAGCACTTGCTGTTCCGATTTATCAGACAACCAGTTACCAGTTCCGAGACGCCGATCACGCTGCAGCACTCTTTGGCCTTGCAGAGCTTGGGAATATCTACACCCGGCTCATGAATCCAACCACTGATGTTCTTGAGAAGCGGATTGCAACCCTTGAAGGTGGATCAGGAGCTCTTGCTGTTGCATCTGGTCAGGCTGCCATCACATATGCCCTTCTGAACATCACCCGTGTTGGAGATGAGATCGTTGCTGCAAACAACCTCTACGGCGGTACCTATACTCTGCTCCACTATACCTTCGCCAAACTCGGTCGCAAAGTGATCTTTGTGGATTCCCAGGATCCAGAGGCATTCAAAAAGGCAATTACTCAAAAGACCCGGGCCATCTATGCAGAAACCCTGGGCAATCCAAAGCTTGATGTCCCAAATTTCCGTAAGATAGCAGATATCGCTCATGAAGCGGGTATTGCGTTCGTGGTAGACAACACCTCTGCAGTAGGTCTCGTGAAACCTATTGAACATGGAGTAGATGTGGTTGTCCACTCTGCCACCAAGTTTGTCGGAGGTCACGGAAACTCCATTGGCGGACTCATCGTGGACTCAGGAAAATTCAACTGGGGTAACGGAAATTACCCCGAGTTCTCTGAACCAGATCCAAGTTATCACGGGCTTGTGTATTGGGATGTTTTCAAGGACTTTGCTGGTCTTGGCAATGTAGCATTCATCTTTAAGATTCGTCTCTCCCTCCTCCGGGATCTGGGAGCAGCCCTCTCCCCGTTCAATGCATTCCTGCTGCTGCAGGGACTTGAAACTCTGCCACTCAGAGTGAGACAACATTCAGAGAACGCCCTTGCCGTAGCAAAATACCTCAAAAACCACCCCAAGGTTGCATGGGTCAACTACCCCGGACTTTCCGAGCACCCCAGCCATAAACAGGCGTCCGAATACCTGAAAGGAGGATTTGGAGCGCTACTTGGAGTAGGTGTCAAAGGGGGAGTTGAAGAAGGAAAGAAGGTAATCAACGCCCTGAAACTCTTCTCTCATGTAGCCAACATCGGAGATTCTAAGAGTCTGGTCATTCATCCGGCTTCAACCACCCACCAGCAGTTGACTCCCGAAGATCAGCTCGCCACCGGAGTTACCCCTGATTACATCAGATTATCCATCGGAATTGAAAATATCGAAGATATTATAGAGGATCTGGACCAAGCACTTGCTCAGATATGACCACAATGATACGGGGATCAATTGGTACGGTAAAAACAGAATACATTACCTTCAAGGAAACATTTACGTTTGAGAGCGGGGAAACCCTCCCCGAAATCTCTGTTGCGTATGAAACGTACGGAACGTTGGACCGCGATCACTCCAATGCTATCCTTATCTGTCATGCGTTATCAGGTGATTCGCATGCAGCCGGTTATCATGAAGGAAATAGCAAACCCGGTTGGTGGGACATTGTTATCGGACCAGGAAAAGCTCTTGACACCGATCGGTATTTTATCATCTGCTCCAATGTTCTTGGCGGGTGTAAAGGTACCACCGGCCCTTCCTCAATAAATCCGGAAACAAAAAAGCCATATGGCATCTCTTTTCCTGTGGTCACTATTGCTGACATGGTTCAGGTCCAGCACCATCTAATCGAACATTTTGGTATTTCTCAGTTGTTCGCCGTTGTTGGTGGATCGATGGGAGGTATGCAGGCTCTGCAGTGGTCTGTCGCTTATCCTCACTGTATCAGTCGGGTAATTGTAATCGCAAGTACCGCGTATTCAACCCCGCAACAGATCGCATTCAACGAGGTTGGGCGCAGTGCTATCCGATCCGATCCTGATTGGAATCATGGGAATTATTATGAAGGGTTTCCCCCGGTACGTGGTCTCTCCCTGGCACGGATGATCGGTCATATTACCTACCTCTCTGATGAATCCATGCATCAGAAGTTTGGAAGAGGCCTCCAGGAACAGAATGAGTACCGGTTTGATCTCAGGAATGAGTTTCAGGTTGAGAGTTACCTGCATTATCAGGGTGACCGGTTCACCAAGCGATTTGACGCAAACTCGTATCTTTACATATCTAAAGCAATCGATTACTTTGATTTAACGGTGAAAGGATCACTTGCTGAAGCATTCAGGGATGTAAAGGCAAGATTTCTAATCGTATCCATATCATCTGACTGGCTTTATCCCCCATATCTTTCTCAGGAGATCGTGTCAGCCCTTTCTTCAGTAAATGTCGATGTGGATTATTGCGAGATCCGATCCAACTATGGCCATGATGCCTTTCTCCTCGAAGAAGGACAGATGAATTATATTCTTGGTCGGTTCCTCTCATCTGTCGCCATCGCAGATCTCATGAAACATCGGGTTCCTACCCTAAGTGAACATGAAACCATAAAAACCGCTGCAGATATGATGATTGCAAATTCTGTCAATCATTTGCCAGTGGTGGATGCAAAAGGGGCACTGAGCGGGATTGTAACATCATGGGATATCTCCCGATCAGTAGCCCAGGGTATTACCTCTCTGGAAGAGATCATGACCCGGAATGTAATCAGTATAACACCTGACGAACCGGTATCAGATGCAGTAAAAAGGCTTGAACAAAATCATATCTCTGCACTTCCGGTAATCGATGAAAACCATCATGTGATCGGACTCATCACTGCCGAACGGCTCTCACGGCTCGTCGGACGATGCCGATAACCGAATTTTTTTTTTGAGAGAATCGACATCCCCAAACCTTACGGGATGCAAATTCTCTATATGAATCAAGTATCCCAGCCGCTTATCTTATCGATCCTACTTTTTACCGTTTTGATCGTCACATCCGCATGTATAGCATCAGAAGGTTCATCAAACATAACCATCTCATTCCTTGATGTTGGGCAGGGGGATTGCAGTCTCTTGGAGGCGAACGGGAAAACCATGCTGATTGACGCAGGACCTTCTGATGCGGGTCCGGATATTGTACGATGGCTTAAAAATCAGAACATAACATCACTTGACATAGTTCTTTCCACCCATCCACATAGTGATCATATCGGGGGTATGCCCTATGTCATAAATCATATCAAAACAGGATTATTCATTGAATCCGGTGACCCGCACACCACCCCAACATACGAATCCCTGCTAAAAACGATCAAACGACAGTATATCCAATATACCACCGTCAGAGATGGAGACACCATTGATCTTGATCCCGGAATTCAGATCAGGGTTCTCAATCCACCTAATATCGAAGGAGAAGATCTCAATGAAAACTCAATCGTTCTCAAAATATCAGCAGGCCCTAAAGAAATCCTGCTCATGGGTGATGCAGGGATAACTACTGAAGAGCGCCTTCTTACCCGGGGAGAGGATCTCCGGGCTGATATTCTAAAAGTGGGTCATCACGGGAGTAGACACTCTTCAGAAAGAGAGTTTATTAAGGAAGTATCACCAGAGATAGCGATCATATTTCTCGCATCAGACAATGACTATGGGTATCCTCAAAAAAACCCAATCCAATATCTCAGTGAAGAAGGAGCAAAGATCTACCGAACCGATCATGACGGAACAGTTACCATCAATATAAAAGACAAAGTTCTAAAAATAAAAACCAGGAATTCCCCCTCTAATCCCTGATATCAGGGATATCCCCTTAAAGAGCCACATCCGATTTCCCCTCCAGACCAGGGTTCACATGTCCAGAAAAGATGTGTTAAATTTTCAGATGACTGTCGACAGGATTGAAGAAGGATACGCCATTCTGATCCCAGAAAAAAATCCTGATGATACTATTGATCTGCCGCTCAGGTATCTTCCCGGAGTTGAAGAGGGAGATATCGTTGAAATTACCGTCAGGAAGGACGAGACTGCGACCCGGGAAGCTGCAAATCGTATACAAATGATACGAGAACAATTATTGAATCGGTGAATAGATATCTGACCTCAGGAATTTTGAGGTCTTCCCTAATAATCAAATTATTAGACAAAACCCAATTCTATCAAGCATTCCATTTTTTCCATCTGATCGAAACCGTCAGTTTATCCTCGGAACGTGGGACATCCAAATCATCTTCAGGAAACACCCCTCATCACAATCGTGAACAGACCTATATAGTATGGTGAAAAATAAATACTCATGAAATCGCTCACGGCAGTTATCGTAATCTGTTTTTGCCTGATAGCGATATTTCCTACCCCAATAACTGCGAACATTCAAGAGCGAAAAGGATCCTGTAACATGTCCGAGCAGTCCGGGAGTAATGGAAGAATGTCCTGTTGTCAGACAACAACTGCGATGCATCCATGTGGCTGTTCCACAACAACCCACAATAAAGTGGCCTTTCCTCTCACTCCCTCATCCTGCGGATGTGCCTCACTTATGACCACCCTCGCACAACCAACTACCCTTCTCGAGAGAATCAGAAGATATGCACTTGGCGGGTACCGGCGGGTTACAGGAAAAAATCTAATGGAGCACGAAAGCAGAAGGGACATTTACGAAAAGATCGTAGCGACTCCTGGTATTGACTTGAGGACATTAACCCGGATAACGGGAATAAACGAAAATACTCTCAGGTATCATATCGAGCGAATGGAGGCTGGAGGAAAAATTCAAATTGCCAATATTGGCGGGCTATCGCATTTTTTCGAAAATCATGGAAGGTATTCGGAAGAAGAACAAATTTTGAAAGCCAGAATGTTCACTACCGGGTCATGCCGTATTCTTCAGGTGATTCAACACAATCCCGGAATAACCCGGGGAGAACTCGCTGACAGATTAGGGGTGGCGGGACCCACCGTTACCCGGGGGATGATGCACCTCGTTGATGAAGGTCTGATTCGTCAGGTACGTGACGGAAGATATGCACGATATTTCCCGGAAAGAATCCTGATGGGAGAGACGGGGCATAAAGTTCAGAGCATGAATAGGGGATCGGCTTCAACAGCTATGGAAAAACCTACCGCCGGATAGAGTCGTGCGAGATAAACGGAATTTTATATCGATATGATCAATATCATCTTGCATGAAATTTGGCAAATTTGGATCTAAATATCTGTTTTTTTTCATCATCACCACTATTCTTCTGACAACCCCTGCCTGGTCAGACACTCATAACCAGGAACCAGATCAGGCAAACACAAGCATTCCCCAGGGTCCTGATTATATCATTGCCGGAGTTAGTCTTCCTCCCCAGAAAACATGGATTAACTCCGGAACCTATTTGTATCCAAATATTACTTTGAGTAATATTGGAGAAGACGATAAATCAGCACAAAATATCGAGATTGATGCAACTTTAGGATTATACCCGTTACTATCCAGGAATAACCGGATCACCCCACTCAAGGCAGGAGAAACCCGCACCATTTCACCAGACTATCTAATCCCAAATATGGTTCCTTCTGGAGAATACGCACTCAGTATATCGATCCACAAGGATAGTGATACCAACAGTACCAATACTGGAAATGCCACAGTAACGGTAGAAAAAGCGGTAAATATTAAATTTGCCACTCCAAAAGCTAAGGTGAGCAATTGCGGATGCTCATAACACCCCCGATACTCTAGATATTTTTCAGGTAAGAAAATTGTCTTTGTCCCGGATTGATTCTCATCAAAAGGCAAGAATTGTCTCATGAAAAAAAATAATGATGATTAAAAAGTTTACCTTTTTCGAATCAAATACATGAGAGTTCGAGAAAGGTCATTTTGGGAACAATATTGATTCAAGATCAGCTTCAAGTTCTTCAATGACAGTATACCGCTCATTTTTATCCCGGGCAAGGGAACGTTCAATAATTGGATCAAAAGAGATAAGGTCGGGCCTGAAAGTTGAGGGTAATAGAGCATGATCTTCAGGAACAAATTGATCAGATACATGACTCTCATTACCCTGATCATGAGCACCATATACCCGGGTGCCGGTAAGAAGAAGATAAAGGACGGCCCCTATCTGGTAAATATCAGATGCCTTATCAGAAGTCCCAAATCGTTCAGGATCAATCTGCTCAGGGGCGAGAAACCAACAGGTATCGCTACACTCTTTTCCCAAATGAGAACTTCGACTCTCAAATCCTCCAATCCGTACATGAAGATCCTTATCGAGATAGATAACTGAGGGATCGAGATTATGATGGCACAAATTCCGATGATGCAGATAGGCCACCCCTCTAACTAGCCCTAGCCCGATCTTCGCAACAGCACGACGGGGGATAGGGACCTGAAGCTGTGCAAGAGAATATACTTTCGTGCCTTTTTGCATCACCCCATCAGGGGGATCAGTCTCGATATACGGAACGGGATCAGTCTTCCAATGGGTCAGACGAAGAATATGAGGATAATGGAGAGATTTCCAGGATTCACAAAGGGATCCAAAAGATGAGATGTCAAATTTGATTTCCTTCAGAACCTTTACCATCCGGGGTGAAATGTCCTCTACCCGTTCAACCAGAAATAACGAGCCTGTCTGATCATCCCCCACATAACTCACAGGACAATAGACATCTTTCAACTCAGCGGGGAAATGAATCACTTTTGACGATAAAGAGTCCTGAAAAAAGGTTCCTACACTTGGACATTCATAATGAGTAAGTAGTTTTGTTGCTGATTCAGATTCAGGATTTATCGCAAGAGCCTGCCTATATGATTCTTTTGATTCATTATTCCTTTTAAGAAATGCCAGAACCAGGCCTCTCTGAATCCAGAGGTCAGCAGAGCCGGAATCATGCAAGAAAATGGTATGATAATAATTTAGTGCATCGTCATACTTTTTTCGCTCCGTCAATTCTACACCGCGATTCCAGGGAATGAGAACTGATATCTCTTTTTTCCTGTCATCCCAATACCGAATATCTAACATCCCCCGGATCTCAGGCTCATCTTTTTCAGCCTCATGCACCAAAAGTTCAATATCCCCGGTAGTACCAGGGGGTATTTCCCTATTATTACTGATGATAGGGAAGGGAGAGAGATTGGTAATATTGAATTGTGCAGATATCTTCGATGCATCATGGACAAACCCAGAAAAGACCCAACGTATTTTGGGTTCATTGGGAAGAATCTGACAACGGAGAACAAGGGTCTCACTAAACTCTCGTCCGGCATCATCCATAAAAATCAGTTTTCGCATTACCTTCTTATCTCCAGGTTCACCTGCAGGTATCCGGATAAGAATGTACCTGCTCTCTCCCTGCGGGATTGTCTGCCCCTCAATAATTACTGGCCTGCTTCCAAAATTCGTTGACCTGACCTTGATATCACCCGACTCTCCTTCATTCCACGATGAGAACATAGGATCAAAGATAATATCGGTTCTTTTCTGAAGAGAAATTCTGGTTTCAGGAGGAAGAACCGGAATATCTTCAGAGGTAGAGAAAAGGGGAGAGGAGGAATCATCCTCATTCTTTCGGGACTTCTTCATCCGGTCAGTAATAGAGAACGTAACATACCCCGCAAAGAGAGTTAATCCAACAAATATCGTCAGAAAGAAAACAGTATCTGAAAATTCCGGAGAGTCCATACGGGTATTCTGATGTCGCAGAGGAACTGGTTTTGACAAAAAGGTTTGCTGATGAGTGATCGAGTCTATAGTTAGTTCAGTAACCTTACCTGCGGTAACCACAGCATCAAACAATTGATCCGAAAGACCCTCTCCGTTCAGCTGCACGAGGTAAGAACCGGGGATAAGACCAGCAGAACGGACAGGAGTCACTCCAAGTTCCTTTCCCTGAATTGATACATGAACTGGATAATCACCCATCATTACGAAGATTGAACCGCTCTCTATCTGATTTGCATGGTTCCCAGACTCAAAAACATCCACGAAAACCGTGTACGAAGCCCCTATTGGAATATATTGACCAGCAACACTTTTTCCAGGAGTAAAAGTGAGAGGATAGCGGCCAGGTTTTTCTGTAACAATCGAGAATAAAAAATCATGCATCGTCCCCGGAGGGACATCGGTACCATGAGGGATGGAAGAAAATTCAGGCTGAATCCGGATCCCAGGGCCAGGACTTTTCCCAATAACACCAAAAATACTACCGTCATCCTGCCAGGATGACATTCCCGAATTTTTGTAGGTAACCAGGTATTGACCACTATCGCCTGATTGAAACTGGACAGGAATTGTGTCGGCAACATATCTCATATCAGGCGCTTGTAGAGGCCCTTCTGATCCTTCTCCCATTGATGAGATGATAAAAACTTGAAGGATGAGAAGAATGCTCATGACAGAGAAAAAGTTCAATCGGTGATTCATGCAGATGAGTCCTGGATATGTGACGAATGATCCGGCCTTTCCGATATCATCATAATCCCCCGTAATTCAGCAAGAAATTCATCTGCTGAACTATATCGTTCCCGCTTGTCAAGAGCAAGAAGTCGTTTCATCAGAGGATCATAGGGAGAAAACTTCGGATTTATCATACCTGGGGAAATATACACTCCGGCAACATACCCCCCATCTTTGGTAACCGAAACTGCTCCATCTGGAAATGGTACTTTTCCTGTGAGAAGCCAGTACCATACGACCCCCATCTGAAAGATGTCAGTCCGTTTCCCCAGTTTCCCAAAAGACGCAGGAAGGATCTGTTCTGGGGCGAGAACAAAATTGTGTTCCTGTTTTTTGGAATCACCTAAAGACAAGGATTCCTGAATGAAACCGGATATTTTTGGAGTCATTGGTTCATCCAGAAGGATGTGTTTGGGTGAAAGCTTGTAATGCCTGACTCCTTTCATGTGCATATATGCTAACCCCATGGCAATCTGTTCTATCAGCGTTATAATGATGTCTTCCTCAACCGGGTGAGATAGATCGGCCAGAGTTCTGCACAAGGAATTTTGGCATGGAACCCCTGATGCGTATTCAAGCTCCAAAAAGAGCGTCGGATTGAACTCAGCCCTGAACATCTTTAAAACATTCTGATGGCGAAGCTGGTATAACACCGATATTTCCGTATAAAGAGAAGAACTGGCAACTGCCCCTTCGTGAGCAACCTTCAGCACCCGAAGATCTCCGGTGTCTTTCCTGAGAACAAGAATAATAGAGGCAAAAGCATCTTTCCCTAGAAGACGAATCGCGGTGTACCGTTCATCAAGGGAGTCAGGGAAACCACTAATTTTAGGTTTTTGATCTGGTTTGCCCCGAAGTTTTTCCCGTTTCGCTTTGTTCGCTGCAATCTGGTTTATTGCATCATGAGCTTCAGAATCATCAGGATACATCTGGAGGATCTGGCTGAGAATTATTGCTGTTTCTTCTTCAAGACCCCATTTCGTCAGAACATCAACTTTATGCAGGAGGGCATCGCGGTTTCCAGGGTTTTTTCGAACAAACAGGTGAAAGTACTCATATGCCTTCTCGAGAACCCCCCGGGCAAGAAGAGCCATACCCCGATTATAGGGTATGGGGATCTTTCGAAGGAAATGCTGACCATTTTCAGACGAGATCTTCAGGGTCAGAGTTATTTCATATTCATCGGTTATTGGTTCACCCACTTCTACCGGAATATCAGCATGACCTCCGGGACCAATAAAAACCCCGTCAACTGAATAGGGGTCAGTTGAACGGTTTACCGCTCCAAAATGAGCCATTGCAGAACCTGGGCGGACATTCAGGTTCGTTAGGGAGATATCAACATCATCACCAGCAGGAACATCAGGGAGGCCTTTCCCTGCTGAACCGGAAAGTCCTCCGGCTTTATCCTCCTGTGATGCATCCAGCATCTCCCGTGTAAAGATCCGCACGTTTTTCATCGGGCCCGGAGCTACATCGATCTTCATCTGACCTGCAGAAGATCCGGATCCGGGATCCGCTCCTGGTGCTCCACCACTAAATAATGGGGGGTGATCGTGATATTTCTCCAGGAGATCTTTCTCTAACTGAGCCGGATCATCTTCTTCATCATCCTTCTGTTTTCCCCGGGTTTTTTTTCGGATCTCCTTTTTATTGATCGCTTCTTTTTCCCGGCGAAGCCTGACACCATGAACCATCAGAGCAATACATCCAATAACGAGGGCTACGACCAGAATAACCAGAGGGACATTTGCTTCAATATACCCAAAAAGGGTACCATTTGATATGATATTGATCTTTTTCAGTTCTATCAGAGGTTTGTCAGAGAAATTCGGGATATAAACTCGGGACATCGTCCCTTTTTTAACAGTAACAGGGATCCATCGTTCTGTTCCATTACTGGTGATCTGAATTTCATAATTACCCGGGGGAACATCAGGGATAATACATGGGATTGGTCCCATGGATACACCGCTGAATGAAACATTGAGATCTCCAATAACACTATCCACCACTATAGAACCATTTAATGGAGATGAGACCCCGTCAGACGGAACGATAGTGACGGTTTTTGTCCAGATCTCCGTTACCTGCTGATCCCCAAGAGCCGTCCGGTAGGATACATAAAAGGGAAGTTGATACTGGCCAGGGAGGCCTACGGGAAGCAGAGATGTTGCGAAAGTGACCGTCTGTCCAGGAAAAACCTTACTCTTCTCCGGGATATCAACAAATGCCGGGAGTCCCACCACTTCAGTAATATTCCCTGCATACACCAATCCAACCCGATGATTTTTTCGTTCCCAGGTTACCAGCCCCCCATTACGGAATGTGATCAACACCGGGTATGACTGACCTGGTTGCAACCGGTCAGGAATCGTATCTTTTACATACGAAGGACCAAAACTCTGAAAGACATCGGAGAAATCCTGATCCTGGGCTCCAGCAGGTAAACTTAGTGCTACCAGAAGCAATAGCGTTGAGAAGAGAAATGCAGAAGCCCGGTACATATATTCCTGACAAAAAATTCGTCCACAGGGATATCTACATATCGGTTTGCTCTGATGGTCAGACATCCGAAGAGAGTTCATTCAGGTCTGCAAGAAATTCATCCATCGTTGCATACCGGTTTTTCTTATCATGAGAAAGCATTCTGAGCATGATGGGATCATATCGCGTAAGTGAACTGCGAAATTGAGAAGGGAGAATTAACTCATCCTTACTCGTTTCAGACCAGATCTTTCCTGCCTGATCCGACGCATGTCGGGAATAGGGAAGACATCCGGTAAGAAGTTCATAAAATATCACCCCAACCTGATAGATATCTGTTTTTCTACCGGGATTCCCGTACTGATCTTCATTTTTCTGTTCTGGAGCCAGATATGCTTCTGTTACTGTCCGTGTATCAGATTCAGGAACTGAAAATCCTAGCTCATTTTTTCCTCTTGCATAACCGGATACCTTTGCCTGCATCTTGGGAGTGAGGAGAACATCCCCCGTTTGTATATGATAGTGACGAATACCCAGATTATGGGTATATTTAAGAGCTGCAGCGATATCCCTGATTACTGAAACAGCATATTTCTCACGAAGGGGTTTTGGTAATGCTGAAAGAGATGTGATATTCCCCCCACGATACCGGATTCCTTCCAGAAATTCAAGATCCAAAAATGAGATTTCGTCATCAAATTCCGCTTTGTACAATCGGACAATATTGGGATGTCTCATATTCCCCCATACATTGGATTCTTTCTGGAGGATCTCACTTCCGGCATTATGGATGTGAGAGACTTTCAACGCACGGATACTTCCATTATCTTTTTTCCGGACTTTGAATACCCTGGCATACGAGTCATCTCCGGCAACACCCAGGGGTTCATAGCGGTCTTTCAACCGATCCGGAAAGCCAAAAGGATTGTCCATATTCTGATATTGCTGATCCACATCGGGAACTACCAGGGTTTTCTCCTCTTCTTCTCCTGAACCGGTTCGAGACTGAGGCCCTCCTGAATGTTCTGCCTTTTTATCAACCAGATCCCGGCTTTTTCCGCTGGTCTGCCCTGAAGTGCGGGTCGCTGAAACCGGTTCTTTTCCCTGATCAGCCCCCCCTGCTCCCTCTCGGGAATCTCCAGAACCACCAGTACTTCCTTTCTGTCCAAACCGACGACCACGGATTTTTCCATCAAAGTTAACCGGGACAAAAGTAATCGGACCAACCATTTTCCGGATCGGATGAGTCTCCGGGAATCGGGTGGTATCCATCATGAGCATCTGTATTCCAAAAAATAACACCGCAACAGTAAGGATGAGGAGGGGAAGATTGGCTTTCAGAAACCCAAGCAGCGTATATCGCTCATCCTTCTCTGTTATTACCTGAGTAACATTGGAACTGGTTAGATCCACCCGAAGGCGGCTTATAGAACCTGCTTCTACCTTCACCTGAGAAAATTTCTCTTTATATTCGGGGGCAATCACACCCACGTCATACGTTGCCGGCATCAAATCCGGAATAGTGAGGGGTGTTTTTCCCCTGACATCTCCTCCAATATGAACCTCAGCCCCGGTGGGAATAGAAGAGATTATTATTGAACCAACCGATCCAGAGGATATACCAGATTGGGAGACCACCTGAACAGAACGGGAAAAAGTTTCAGGAAAGGTCTTGTAACTCTCTCCCTTCATGGTGGCCATAGAAAAACTTAGCGTATAGTCACCGGGTTTTTCCGGGGGGGTAAGTATCAAATCAAACGAGATCTCATCACCGGATTTGATCTCCACATCTTTACCCAGACGGGAAAAAACCGGATCTACCTGAATGGATGACTGAAGCCCTTGGTATAAAAGGCCAAATTTTTCTACTCCCCAGTCCCAGGAAACCATCCCTGAATTCCGAAAGGTTATGGAGATCGGATAAACCTTTCCTGCTTCCAACATGTCAGGGATAGTGTCAGAGATATGTTCTCCCTTATAGTAAGAAACATCAATAGAGCCGTAGGATGATTCAGCATTGACAGGGAAGAGGAGCAGAATCCAAAGTATGATGAGAAAAAATCCAGGTAATGCGAAGTACCCCTGTGTTCGGCTCTCTTTCTTCCTCATTATTTGCTAATCCCTGATACCTACACCAGATTTATATGAGTTTCTCTCCTATCAGACAAAATGCACTCCCCTCAGTTTTTTAACCCGGATATTGAGACACTGCCCCGGCATGATCTTGAGGCACTCATTGATGAGCGGATAGCATACACCATGTCATATGCAGCAGAACATTCTCCCTTTTATCGTTCGTTCTTCAGGCAAAAAAACATCAGACCCAATGAGATAAGAACACATGAGGATCTCATAGAACTTCCGATTATATCCGGGCAGGTGATGCGGGAGAATCAACCTCCAATAACCCGTGAATTTATGTTTCAAAGTCACGATTGGAGTGGAATATATACGATTCATGAAACAAGCGGCACTTCAGGGACTCCAAAGAGTTTTTTCCTTACATGGGCAGATTGGAAACGATACGCAGAAAAATATGCCAGGGCATTTGTTTCACAAGGGTTTTCAGGATCTGATCGACTGATTATCTGTGCTAGTTACGGAATGAATGTCGGTGCAAATACGATGACACTGGCGGCCCGGGATATCGGGATGACGATTATTCCCACCGGCAAATGCACCTTTCCGATACGACTCATCACCGCATATCAACCAACCGGTATTGTGGGAAGTGTATTCAAATTTATCAGACTTGCCAGCAGGATGAAAGCCGAAGGATTGAATCCCGCAGATTCAAGTATTGAGCGTCTTGTTATTGGAGGAGAAAGTTTTGCAGAAGAATCACGAAGATATATCGAGGAACTCTACGACTGCAAAGCATACAACACGTATGGAAGTACTGAAGGGACTATGTGCGGGGAGTGTCATGCAGTGTCCGGCCTTCACGTTCCTGAGGACACTGTTCATATGGACATCTATGACCCGGTGCGTCACCATTACGTCAGGGATGGGGATCCGGGACACATTGTTCTCACTACTCTTCTTAAACCCGGGGAAAAAAGCGGTACGTTGCTGATCAACTACGATACCGATGATACAACTTCAGTAATCAGTCGGGATAAGTGCGTATGTGGTCGGACCCATATGCGAATACGAAATCCCTGGCGCGAAGGGGACTCAACACACATTTATGATATAGCCTTAACCCGAATTGACATAGAACGTGCAGTTTTTCAACCTGAAAATATGAGTTATCTTACAGGAGAATATGAAGCTTTTATTTATGGTGAAGAAGAGAACGAAATAATACTCCGGATATCAGTAGAATCTGAAAATATTGAACAAATTAGTGAACGTGAAATCCGGGAGGCAATTACGGAAAACCTTCTCTCATCTGTTCCCGGCCTTCGGAATGTGTATGATGATAAAATGGTTCAGATCCTTATCAATATCGTCGGGCCGGGAGCTCTTGAACTATACCATATCAGAGGAAGACCAAAACGTCTGGTGGATCGACGATAACCTGAGAGTGCCATGAAAACAGATCTTTTAAATTCTTCTGGTGCTTTGCAAAAGATTGCCGGAGTTTATACCGATGAAAGAAAGGCAGGAATTTTACTGGCAGGAGCCATTCTTCTTATCACTGCATTTCTCTTCTGGCAACTTGTTTATGCAACCATTATTGCAATATCTCTCGCCGTTGTTCTCATGCCTGCTCAACGGATTCTGGCTCAAAAAATCGGAGAAGGATACGCTGCATTAAGTGTATGCCTCCTCTGCCTTGTTTCGATTGCCATATTTTTTACCGTTTTGATAAATACCGTCATCGTTACCCAATTGTATATCTTCAATGTTGCTCAGACTATCGCTAATGCGGTAAGGACCTATCAACCTAGCAGTGGAACTTTGATGGGGACTGCTTTATCCTCATTGGGAACTTTTCTCAATCAGTCAGAATCTGCAAAATTGATTGAGAATGCTGCACCAATCATCCTTCAGAGTTTAAGCTCGATCGCACAAAGCCTCCCAGGCATAGCAATTCAGGTATTCATAATCATTCTCATGCTTTTCCTGCTCCTGAAAAATGGTGAATCGACCGCATCACAGTTATCCTGTTTCATCCCGCCACAGATGGCAGAAAACGTCGCAATTCTGTGCAGGGTCGTTACAGACACCATGTATGGAGTATATGTGGTGAATATCAGCATTGCTATTTTTACTTTTTTTATCACATTACCCTTTTTTTGGATCCTGGGGTATGGAGAAATCGTTTTTTGGGCATTTCTTTGCGCTGCTTCCCATCTGTTTCCGTTTTTTGGACCCCAATTAATCACAATAATTCTAGCAATCTATGCTATCGCCCAGGGAGACGTCCGTGGATTACTAATTGTCGGATTTGTTGGTTACCCACTCATATCCGGAGTTCAGGATTTTTGGATCCGTCCTCGTATGCTAGCTCGAAGAATAGCAATTCATCCTGCGGTAATGATGATCGGCATATTTGGCGGCATGTTGATACTGGGTCCGATTGGGCTTATTATCGGTCCACTTATTGTAGCACTCGCGGATGCAGCGTATGATATTCTGATCAATACCGCTACAGTAAAAGAACCCATCCAGGGTGATTCCAAGCCGTAAAAAAAGTAAGTTTATCTGCTCTGTTCGCAGGCCTGCAGAGCAGAGGATACAATCCTGCCCAGCTGTTCAACGGTCCAGAGTTCAGTATCCAGGACCAGATGATAGGGAGCGAGAGAGGAGTAATCAATATTGTAATACTGCCGATATCGGAGAGCCTCACTTGATTCCCGATCCGCAGTTGCCTTCATTGCAGTATCAAAGTCAGCAAAGCTATCCCGATCCAGGATTCGTTTTACCCGACATTCAAGTGATGCTTTCAGCCAGATACGGAGATCTGCTTCCGGGATCATCCAGCCGGAGAGACGACCCTCAATGAGTATTTGATCCTGAGAAAGAGCTATTTCCCGCTGGCGTTCGTCAATAAGCCGATCAACAGAAGGATCACTCTCACAAAATGCACCAAACTCAGCAAGAGTCATCTCTCGTTCCTTTGCCATCTGGCGAAATACTTCCCCGGCAGAGATCACATCAAACCGGTGTGCACTTGCCAGATGATAGGTGAGGGAGGTGGTCCCACTTCCTGGCAGACCGCTGATGGTAACCCGCATCGATTATATGCCCCCAATATCCAGAGCCTTTCGAATTACCTGAGACAGAGATATTGAGCAGAGCATGTACCAGATCATCCAGGCAGGCACCGGTCCGAGAATTGCAGCAGTAAGATGGACAGAGCCAGCGAACGGCATGGTGATCAGGGCATCATAATGATCCAGCCGGAAAATAAGCCAGAAGAAAATTGGCAGAGTGATCACCATGATATATCCCATCGGTTTAAACTGTGCCTGACTCATCTCTAGTTGATCTTTCATCATCCCGTCACGCTTGGCCTCAATCTTTTTGATCCTCTTCTCGTCCTTGGAGAGCATGGCCTCACGGTAATCTTTCTGAAAATCTTTCATCCGGTTCTGTGTCTCTTTCATCTTCCGGTAATCAATCGTGTACTTCTGGATAATAGACGAGTAGAAACCGGTCATTGCAGAGAGCATAAGAATGACGATGTAAAAAGGAATGTGAAAGCTGTCAACGAGAGGGCCAAGGGCTACATTCAAACCAGTGCCCAGAGATACTCGGACAACCTCAATGCTGGAGAGCATGACAAGCCCCATCGCAAGGATGAGGGGCATCATACTCATATTAGCTGATTTGGATGAACCCATGAACGTTTCACCGGAGGGTCTGCATCATTTCTTCAACCGCACGGTCGATAAGAAAATCTGCATTGACAATGTATTTTATCGTACAGCCGGTGATTGTCGCGTAAGCAGCGGCAACAGAACGGTTAAAATTTTGATGATCGGCGATAGCACGTGCCCCTTCAATGTCACGTACCCGGGTCGCATCAGAGAGACGGCGTTTGAGGATCTGATCCTCATCGGTCTCTACCAGGATGATAGTATCAGGTTTTAACTCACGAAGAACCCATTCAGGGAGCCCGGCAAGAAATCCTGCCGGAGTTTTCACTGATGCATGGGTGTCAATAATGACATTGCCTTCAATCTTCGCAATGGCCTGAGAGGCGAGCTGTTGAAGCCTTTTTTGAGCATTCTTATCCAGTCGACGCATCTCATCCCGGTCTTTTACCATCCCTTCCCGCTGGGCGACCTCAAACATAAAGGTTCCAAAGTTGATGTTCTGGTATGGAACACCCTCAGATTCGAGCCGGGCAATCGACTCGTTGATAACCGAAGTCTTTCCAACACCCGGAACACCAGTAATGATGACCTTTTTCCCAGCCATAGAATATATCCTCTGTTACTCCTTGCCAAAGAACGTTCTCATGAACGGATACATCTCCATGATCTGTTCACTTGCAATCTCTTCATAGAGTCGGTATGTAATACTCACGGTAAGCAGAAGTCCGGTTCCAGACACTGCTCCGATAACCCCGAAGAGGTTTGCTACTACAGACATGAGTCCGATGAATACTCCACCGATAACCGTTACACGGGGGATATACCGGTCTAGAACTTTTTCCAGAATGGCCGGGCTTCTCCGGTACCCGGGAATTGACATTCCCGAATTCTGAATCTGTCTTGCTACTGCCTTAGAATCAAGACCCGCGGTTTTCACCCAGAAGAGAGCGAAAATTGCACCACCGACGATCATGATAACCGAGTCAATACCCAGTCTGATCAGAACTTCCCATGGGGGATGCGTTCCGACATAATTTGGCATCCACCACATCCAATCAGTTGGGTGGTTAATTGGAGCCATGAACCACATGAGTCCGGTAACCGGAGTCTGCCCTTCAAAGGTACCGAGAATCGTAATACCAATATTATTGAGGAACAGCCCAACCATCTGGAAATTTGCCTGCAGAACACGGACAAGAATCATCGGCAGTACACTGGCGTAGATGAGTTTGACCGGGAATCTGGCCCGGGCTCCACGAACCTGTGTGTGAGCGAGCGGAATCTCAATCCTGGTTGATTCTACATACACAATCAATAGGAATATCGCAATTGTTGTGATGAAGGCGATAAGATCGGTTCCAAAATACTGAATGAAGTTTGCTCCATCCAGAACAACGGCGAATAACCGGGGGAAGAAACCAACCGGATATGCATCGTTCACTGATGTCCAGTTAATGAAACCGTTGACAATGGCCTGGGAAATACCGGCTATGATGAAGAGACCTACACCAGAACCAATACCCCACTTGGTAACGACCTCATCCATCATGAAGACGAGGACGCCTCCGAGACAAATCTGCAGGAAGATAATGATTGCAAGAATACCCGTATTCCCTCCGAAAAGGGCCATGGCTACAGCCGGGTCCGGTTTAAGGAAACCGCCTACCACCATGGGAGCTGCTTCAATCAGAATCATTACAAAGATCAGAAGTTTCTGCAGACCCATATACTGAATCTGCCCTTTAATCTCACTGGTGTCGATATGAATAATATCTGCACCCTTGAGAAGCTGGAGCACGATAGAGGCAGTAACAATTGGTCCGATACCAAGGTGTACGATAGAACCGCTTGCACCGGCAAGAAGAGCACGATAGTACTCAAACATGTCCACTGAGGACGAAGACAGACCAAATACCGGAATGTTGGTCAGAATAAAGTAAACTATCAGAATACCTGCTGTCCACAGCAGTTTGTTCTTAAAATGAACATGACCTTCAGGGGCTTTTACCGCTGGCATCATTGCCAGAAGCGGTTCCATCCGGTCGAGAATCTCACCCATTCTATTCCTCCAAAAAAGAGGTTCAGGAAGTCAGGGCATGACCGCCTTTCGCCTCAATCTTGGCGATCGCCTGCTGGGAGAACGCCGCGGCCGTGATATTCATCTTGTGGCTGACTTTTCCGCCTCCGAGAACCTTTTCTATACCCAGAACTGCTGCATCAAGGATGATGGTATCTCCTTCTTCCTGAGCAAATCCTGACTTGACAAGGATCGGGACGAACTGATCAATCTCACCAATATCGAGAACGTCACCGGTGATTGTGGCTGCATGGTGGTGCTTGAATCCGCACTTCCCAAAGACAGGGCCACGAACAAGGTACGCTTTGACAAAGTGGTGTGCATTGACACCGGCGTTACCCCGGCCTCCGCGGTTTCCTGCTCCACGACGGTTCTTGTGGGTCCCACCACCACAGGTGCGTGAGCCACGGTATTTAGAACGCTTATTGACTGGCATCTGCTCACCTCATCTTATAGAGGAGATCATTAATGTTCTCCCCGTGGTACCCGAGTGAACCGCCCTGCTGGTAGGTCCTCTTGGTGGTCTTATACCCTTTCCGTGGCGGGTGAAGCCGCAGAACCGGTTTGAGTCCGGGAACGTCTGCAAGCCGTGCCTCTCCTGATGAGAGTGCTTTCGCAAACTCAGAGATACCGGCATACTGGGAATTCTCCTTGATGTATGCATCAGTAAGGTGAACATCCCCTACCAGCCGGCCACGGGTCTTGAGCAGTTCTTCTACGGTTGCCGCATCAATCTCACCATATGCTACAAAGTCCTTGACTTTGCGAATCATCCCTACATATGCTGGGGTGTCAGGGATGATCACACAGTGGTTGATGTGGTGAAGGCGGAGCATCTTCAGGGTGTCCTTGATCTCCCGGCGGGTCTTAACCGTTCCGCGGACCTGAACAACTGCATACATTACTCCTTTCCTCCCAGCCGGATCATATTGGTGGCTTTCAGTGCATTGAAGGTCGCCTTTGCATAGTTGATGGTGGTCCGGGTCTGACCCTGGGTCTGTGCCCAGACGTCCCGGATACCGGCGAGCTCCAGTACCTTCTTTCCGATATCTCCGGTCACAAGGCCGATACCCTGAGGTGCCGGGCGGAGAGTGACCTTGACACTCCCTGCATCACCGGTTACAAGCATGGGGATTGAGTGGGGGTTGCTGCATCCACATTCCCATGACCCGCATCCACGGCGAACCTTGATTACATGAGTCTTGGCATTCACGATTGCTTTCTTAATCGCGTCGCCAACCTGGGCGTCTTTGCCCTGTCCAAAGCCGATGTATCCGTCGCGATTTCCAACGACTACAACTGCCCTGAATTTGACACGGCGACCAGAGTCGGTCATCCGCTGTACCATATTGATGTCGAGCACCTCATCGACGAGGTCTGGGAGAAATGCGTCAACGATCTCAGGTTCTTTGATGGGTTTCCCACTGGCGAGTGCCTGATCAATGCTCTTGATCTCACCAGACTGGACCATGCGGCCCAGACCGGTCAGGGGTACCCATTCTGTCTTCTCGTATGCCATCTCAGTTCAGCTCCCCCATTATTGCATCCCGGGCTGCTGCCACATTGGCAGGCAGACTTCCTGCACGGTCAGGGGCATATGCTGCGATATGTTCTCCGGTGCACCGCTCATCTGAAGGAAGAATCTCTTCGGAGTGCGGAATATCAAGTCCTGCTTCTGCTGCTCCTTTCAGAGCGGCAAAGACACGTGCTCCCGGGCTTGCCCGGTTAAGGCCGATGTCAAGGATGGCTTCATCCTTGCCGGCATTGAGTGCCCGGACGGCAAAGAGCATCCCGGTCAGATAGGCTGCCGGAGTGTTGCTCAGTGAGCCTTCATACCCGTATTTGAGGAGGTCTGCAGAGTTTGCAGCGACGTGTGTACGGTCACCATCCATGTGGGCAGTCACCAACTGACAGATGATGTGCTTGTTTGTTCTTCTGACGACCATCCTTGGACGAACAGATACTACAAGTTTATGCCGGGCATGGTAGTCGGTTCTTCCTTCGCGCCTGCGGCGGAAGGAGACAAAGTATCGTGGACCAGTTGCCATTACTGTGACCTCCCTATCTCTATCTGGGCTTTCAGGTGTGCAACAGTCCTGAACTGACCACCAGCAGACCGACGGTAAAACCGACGATACACTTTACGCTCGATCTCACCAGATTCACGCATCTCACGGAGAACACGCCGTTGTGCACGAATACGCTGAATCCAGCGTTCCTTGCTGACGGTACGCGATCCGATGGCTCCTTTACGCCGGCCCGGACCCTTCCGGTGACCGTAACTGCGCTTGGCCATCATAATGCGTGCACGTCCACGGGAGTTACCCACCTTCTGGTGAGCTGCGATAGCACCCTCCGTGATCAGGTTTCTGATGTCTTCACGAGAAATGGCCCGCTGCACGTCATCGATCCGTTCAGGATCGAAGTAAACGCGGTTGAGGCCGCATTTCAGGACCTCAGCAGCCAGGCGTCTCTGACCAGAAATCTGACTCATTTATTCTTCCTCCTCGCTTGCATCCGTCTTTGCAGAGGATGCTACAGCCTTTCCGGCAGCAGCAGGCTTTGTTGCATCCTTCCAGTTCAGGATTCGGATCTTTGCTTCTGCTGCCTTGTTCTGAATTACTTCCCTTTTCTTCCGGCCGACGGTGGCACCAATGCGGATTGCTTGAGATGCAGCATCAACACCCTCAAGATCCTTGAGGTTACAGACTCTGACTTCTCTCATTCCACAGGGGTGCATGCCACGAACTGCCAGTGGGCTACCATATCCTGGATCCGGGTGTGCACCTTTCGCCTTGCGAAGTTTTCGCTGCTTGCTGTGCAGACCACGGGGTCTTCGCCAGGAGTCCTTGATGGTTACCTTCTTGTCGACACCTTCACGTTTAAATCGTGCTTCTTTAGCCTTCCTTACACGAAGAAGACGTCGGATTTCAGATACCATTACTGCTCACCCCTGGCTACGATATAGATACCATCCTGGAAGACACGGGGATCTCGATCCCGGATCCGGGTTGCCTTCTCAATGTTAGAGGCGGTAGACCCTACCAGTTCCTTGTCGATCCCGGTTACACTTACTTCATCAGTTCCAACTTTTACTGCGGTTCCTGGAAGAATACGTGCATATCGGGGGTACTTTTCTCCAAGGAAATTAAATATCTCAAGTTTCTCACCCTGCAGTTTCAGCTGGATGGGGAAGTGACTGTACACTACCTTGAGATTGTACTGGTATCCGGAGGTTACCCCGGTACACATATTTTTGCAGTGTGATGCAAGGGTTCCCACCATTGCAACAACCTGCTTTTTGGGAGATTCGGTTGTAAAAACCGCTGTGCCATCCTCAATCGTAATCTTGATTGCCGGATGCCACATGTCCCGCTGGAGTTCGCCTTTCGGGCCTTTTACCTTCAGAAGGGAGTCCGTCAGAGTGACGGTAACTCCTTCCGGAATGGATACAGTTCTCTCTGCTGCCATCTGATCCACCCTTAGTATACGTACCCCAGCAGTTCACCGCCTATCCCAAGCTGACGTGCTTCAATGTGGCTCATAACCCCTTTCGAGGTAGAGACCACAAGCATGCCAATGCTTTTGGATGGGAGGTACAGCTGTTCCCAGCTCTCCATGTCAGTCAGCTTTACCGAGAACCGGGGGGAGATGGCACCACACTTGTTAATCAGACCAGACATGACCACCTTAAACTGGTTGCCACGACCGTCCTGTACAAGGGTATACTCCCTGATGTAACCGGCTTCCTTCATAACGCGGAGCATCTCCCCAATCAGTGTGCCTGCAGGTTGGACCGTGCATTCTGCACGGCCGGTGTCTGCAGCATTCTTGAGCGTGCTCATCGCATCTGCCACCGTATTCAGTCTTGCCATTACTCTCCTCCTCAGTTCAGTTTCTTAAAGCCCAGCTTGCTGGCCCATTCTCTGAAGCACTGTCTGCAGAAGTAAACCTGATATCTGCGAACAAGCCCCTGTTTCCGACCGCAGAGTTTGCACTCATGTGCACCGCGTCCAAACACTTTGGTCCTTTCTTTTCCGGCCTTTTCAGACATCACTGCACCTCCACACCAAACTGTGCATTCAGGAATGCAACAGTGTCATCATAGGATACCCGCTGCTTCAGCGGGAGTTTCTTGGACTGAATATGTCTGCGTGCAATCCGGACACCATTGCGCCGAACTACAACAGTCACATCAAGACCAAAGATACCAATCTTGGGGTCATAGCTCTGACCCGGGTAATCGGTATGTTCCTCAACACCAAAGGAGAAATTTCCCTGCTGGTCAATAGCTCTGTCTGACAGTTTGTTCCCAACTGCCTTCAGAGAGGTAATCAGAAACTCTTCTGCAGTTGCACCACGAAGGGTGGTCTTACAGCTGAGTGGCTGACCTTTCCGGAGACCAAATGCGGGAATTGTCTGTTTTGCAACACCACGGACCGGTTTGTTACCGGTGATCTCGGTCAGAATTTTTTCTGCACTAACCAGACGGTCACCGGCCTCTCCTACACCCATGTGGACGACGACCTTATCGATCGAAACCGCACGGTTTGGGTTCATTCTTCAATCCCCCAGTTCTCAACTGCAGGTTTTTCACGGCCAACAGCCACTACGTATTCATCAATGGTCTCGAAAGTCTCGCCAGCCTGCTCATCATGAAGGATGACCCGGTTTGGAAGACTGCCGCCTACGATGATACGCTCGGTGACCCGGGCAATGTTCCCGGAGTGCTTTCCACCGATAACCATGACCATGTTTCCGGCCTGATAGGGGAAGTGCTCAATGATCTTGTTCATCTCACCTTCTTTCAGGGAGAGAACAATCGAGTCTCCTCCTTTGTAGGTGTTATCTGCAATGACGTTTGATCCGTCACGCAGATTGAGCTGAACCTTTCCGCCTCTGATAATGGTCTTATTAGTAATCTTAACCAGTCGTGACTGTGCTGCTTCAGCATCAATCTGGATGGTCTTGTGTCTGCCTTTCATGTCACGAAGAATCCGGTAGTGTTTTCCGGTCTTCGGAATGGAAATGATATCAAAGATACCAATACCCATGTCTGCATGACGGCATGCACGTCCGTTTACAATAATCTCGCGCTGCCTCAGGATCTGTTTGACCTCTTTCATGTTCCTGGCGACACCGATGTGGTCCCGGAGCCATACGGCAATCGGCAGAGCATTGGTGTTGTGCGGGCCCGGGGAAGGCTTCATGACAAACTTTGTTGTCTTACGGGCTATCCCCCAGGACTTTGGTGCTACAACTCTCTTCAGGTGCTGTCCCATACTTATTCACC
>CAZUXC010000020.1:0-64743 GCA_964624045.1 uncultured Methanospirillum sp.
TGAACAGGCCCTTTGCCTGGTTCTTGGAGTTGAAGTCAAAGTTCTTGTTCTCGCTGACCTTTCCACCGTTGGTGAGTATTGAGTCACGGTAGGTAACGTCTGCAATTACCTGGGTTGCGCCAAGGATTCCGGTTGGAATTGCACCTGGGGATGCAATGACCCAGGACAGGGTGCTCTTGTCATCTACTGCACCAGTGACATCGACAACGGTGTCAATGGAGAAGATCTGGTTTTCTGGGGTCTGGTTTGGCAGCCTGTCTGCTGCTGCAAAGCTGGTGATTGCAACGAGTGCAATCAGTGCAACGATTACTGCGGATGCGAACTTCATTTATTTCCTCCTACATTTCATGCTGATACTCTCAGCATCAACATAGACACGTTGTCGGTAACGAGTTATATATTTTCTCAGCAGATAATCACACAGAAAGAGACATATAATGGCTTTAAAACTTGAAAAGGGATTTTATAATCGGGATTACTTCCGCATTATTGTGATATACCCGCTATGGCAAACTCTTGTTGAAGGCCGTGTGCCCCGCTCACTACGGTCCATATCACGCATAATGCATTCATACGAGGAAACCTCGCGAAACAGTTCTCCCCCCACATCATATACCAGGGACATTTGCTCAAAAAATGGCGTATAACAGGCAAGATATCCCCCTGAGTGTAAGAGTCGATATGCATGAGAAACATGATCCTGCGTAATGGCAAGATCCAGATGAATTACATCATAAAAACCCGTTTCCTTGAGGATGTCCCCTGTAATAATCTGAAGATTATCAATCCCGGCATCATGAACCGTTGCTCTTGCCTGCTCGGCAAATTCTTCTTTTCGTTCATACGAAGTTACAGATCCTGCAACCCCAGAGAAGAAAATTGCCGCAATACCACTTCCAGTCCCGGCATCCAGCACTCTATCACGCTTATTCATACCAGTAAGACCAATGACAAGACCAATGTCACGGGGCATCATCGGAGCTCCGGTACGCTTCGCAAACTCAAAAAAATCAGTAGCACGAGGATATCGAATGACCAATTCTTTTCCTGAATGGGTGGTAATTATGTCCCCTGATTCTTTCCCGGTTATCTGACCCAGATCCACAAGGCCAAAATCTGTACCCAATTTTCCATCAGAAGGGCGGACAAACCAGGTCTTGCCATAACCTGAGAGGATTACCCGATCCGTTGATTCAATCATTCCCGGATAACTTCATGATTGCGTCAGCGATATCTCCCTTCGATTCTGCAAGTGCTTGTGATGCACACTCTATAGAAACCCCTGCCTGCTCGGCAACGAGGCGAATATCATCTTCAGGAATCGGAGTCTCACCCTCTTCATATCGTGGCTCACCGGTTATCTGCCAGGTTGTTACTCCTTGCATTTTCATAATTGCAACTTCTGCCTGATCAAAGACATATCGCCCTTTGGGAGTAGTAATTACAATCTCCTGCACATCCTCAACAGTGCGGACATCCATTCCGAGCTGTTTCATCATCTGTTTCATTTTCCGTGGGTTCATTCCAGGTATCATTCCTTATCCTCCTGATTTTTTCCTTTTCTTACCTGAACAGCTACACCGCTGTCAGATTTCACCATCTCACTACCCCCAAGCATTGCACTTCCTACCGCTTGCAGGGCTCCATCCGGAGATACGACCAGCACCTCATCTCCAGCCTGTATCCCTGGATCTGCAAAAGTTACATGTTTGGCAAAGACGCTCTTCCCTGCAGCAATATAGGGAGTAACATCATCCTGAACCGTTACCCGGTATTGAGGAGATGGCAGGATATCCCAGAGCCTCTGCGCACCGGCAATACCAAGAGTAAGACGTCCATCGTGAGCACGAAGCGTCGCGAGTCGTCTGCCCTCAAGGGTCACCTGGCGAACACCCCCCCTTCGGGAAGTAATAAACCGACAGGTTTCAGGAAAAACTTGATTCCCGATACCTCTGCCGAACTGGTAGTCAGCCAGAACCTGCACTCTTCTGAGCATATTGGTGGCCTAATATTCGGTTGACATCTTCGATAAACTCTCGTTCTGCTTCGCGGGGAATGAAAGCTCCTGCAGCAATACGGTGACCACCCCCCGATGAACCCTCAAATCGCTCACACGCTATGCTGAGAGCACTTTGAAGATCCACCCCCTTTGATACTACTTCTGGGCGGGTTCGCATGGAGATTTTTGTCTTCGTCGGATCCAAGGAATCTTCGCACATCACTAATATTGGCTTTTCAGGGTTAAGACGAGAGAGAGACATCCCTGCCCCTATACCCACGATTGTATCAGGGAAACGATCACCCACATGAATATAGAGCATATGGGAGAGTTCTGAAACCCCGGTATCAGTAATGTACGTCATCACCTCCCGGATCTTATTTCGATGATTCCGAAGCATCTGTTCAGCCTCACGGTATGCAATAATTCTATCTCCACGGCATATCTGACCCCCTAGTTCAGGACGTTTCCACCTGCCACAAGAGTTCAGCATGGTGGCATATTCCGACGCATTCCGAAGAGTCGCCTGAACCCGGTTCTCATCTGGAAAGAGATAATGATCCGCAAAAAGTCTGTTGAGTTCCTTTCCATGTGCAACCATCTGATCAATGAGAGAACAAACAACCATCTGTTTATCCTCAAAGGAGAGATCCTCCCAGACTGGCCAGCGGGATCCAGATATCGGATGTATCCCTATCCGCTCTAAAAATCTCCTGGCCCCATCCGGATCCTGGGAGACACCCGGTACATCAATATCATCAGAATATGCAATCGCATTCGGAAGAGGGCGGGTGGATATACCATAGATATTCAGATCATGTTCCCAGACTTCGACATTACCCCACTTCAGCCCATCAGTCAGAATATCCCGGGCCGGCCCTGATAAAGTAAGATGTTCCCGATCCATCATGTCGCCAATGTTCCCAACGATTGCCAGTTTTGCAAGATCTCCATTGGACCCATCCATCTCCCGGGCAACAAGATATGCAACACCCGCTGCACTCAGTTTCTCATGTCCATGAAGAAGACAGTTCACCTCTAAATACTCGACATCAACAGGCTGGCTAACATGATGATCAATGATGACCACATCATCCGGATTCAATCCTTTCTCCTTGAGCAGAGATTGCTGACCGGATCCAAAGTCAGAAAAGATTTTCAGGGAGTCATCATCCGGGATTTCATGAAAGGTCAGAGGATCCAGTTGTCTGAGAAAGATACTTCTTACCGGTATCCCGGAGCGAACCAGAGCCTGTGACAGAATAGATTCACTGGAGATACCATCAGCATCGATGTGAGATATGACGGTCGCCGATTTACAGGAGAGAAGAACCTCGGCAGCCGACCGGACATCCAGATCAAGACTCATGTGAATAATGAATAGGGTACGAACAAAGAAAAGGGAAAGCATCCATGAGAATCATTTCTCTTTTTCATGCCATTCAAATACCTGAGCTTGATCAGAACACGGCTAAATATTATCTGATAAACTGCAAAATACCAGAAGAATAATATGAGATTCTGGGAAGAGGCATCAAGAATTGGGAGATATCGGGAAACTGGAATCATCCAGCCTAAGCGCATGCAGGTCGTGGATCGAAATGCCCTAAGTCTTGGAGTCAGCAGTCTGCAACTTATGGAAGGAGCAGGTCATGCCCTTGCAGAAATCATTCGTGAGAATGACTCACAGTCAATCCTTTTCCTCTGTGGATCCGGCAATAATGGAGGCGATGGGATGGTCGCAGCCAGACATCTGGCTGATGAGCGAGAGATTACCGTCTGTTATCATTCAGGAAACCATCCGTCTCCAGCACATGTCCATCAACTTAGAAGTCTTGTAAACAGTTCTGTCCGATTATGTGAGATTCGATGCCCTCATGATGCCATGGACATGGAACAGGCATTTTCACATACTGATTTAATAATCGATGCATTATTGGGTATCGGGGCATCTGGAGTCCTGCGAGAGCCATATTTATCCTTAGTAAACCTAGCAAATGCATCAAAAAAGCCCATAATTTCCGCAGATGTTCCAACCCCGGGAATAATACCAACTTCCATTTGTGCTTTTCATCGTCAAAAAACCGAAGATGCCATAGTCGTCGATATTGGGATTCCTATCCTTGCAGAAATATGTACAGGACCTGGTGATCTTCAATTAATTCCAGAGCGAAAGTCATCAGACCATAAAGGAACTGGAGGATGCATTCTTATTATCGGCGGAGGGCCATACCAGGGTGCACCTTTTCTTGCCGGTATGGCCGCCCTGCGAGCCGGTGCTGATATTGTCAGAGTCGCTACGCCCTCGGTGATGCCATTCCCAGATCTAATTCATGAACCTCTTCAGGGAGATAAAATAACTGAAGAACATATTGACTCATTAATACACCTCTGTGAACAGGCAGATGTTGTTGTATGCGGGATGGGTCTGGGTTCAGATAGTCATCGGGTTGTTTCAGCGATTGCTCCATCCTGTCAGAAAGCCGTGTTTGATGCTGATGCGCTCAGGCAACCCCTCCCTATTTCCGGAGATCCTATATTCACACCCCATGCAGGGGAGTTTACACGAATTACCGGTATCGTGCCCAGCAATAATCCCCTCGACAGGGCAGATCAGATCATAGATGCTAACATGCCCGGAACAGTATTGCTCAAAGGTTCGGTTGATGTGATTTCAGATGGAGTCAAGACGAAGTTTAACCGAACCGGAACACCCGCAATGACAACCGGAGGTACAGGGGATGTTCTGGCAGGAGTTTGCGGAGCGTTATTTGCAGTGTTACCAGCTTTTGATGCGGCATGTATCAGCGCCTATGCAACAGGTCGTGCCGGTGAGATGGTTGCAGGGAATATGGGATATGGCCTGATAGCTCAGGATCTCTTGCATATCATACCTCAAATCCTGTACCAACAAACAATGTCAGAGGAAACATGACAGAATTTACCCATATTGTAGAAGATCGGGTCCATATGGTTGATGTCTCTTCGAAAGAAGAGATGCACCGGGAGGCAATCGCATCTGGAACGATAATGCTCCGAAAGGAGACTCTGCTGGCTATTGCAGAAGGAAAGACATTAAAGGGAAACGTTCTGGCAACTGCGCGGGTTGCCGCAACACTTGCTATCAAAGATACTGCACGAATAATTCCGATGTGCCATAGTATCCCAATTCATGGAATTGATGTCTGGTTCGAACAACGAGAGAGCAGTATTTCCACACGAGTCCGGGTGGTATCATCAGGAAAAACAGGAGTTGAAATGGAAGCCCTCGTCGGGGTGAGTACTGCACTCCTTACAATCTGGGACATGGTAAAATCTGCAGAGAAAGATCTGGAGGGCCAATACCCAGAGACCAGAATCCAGGATATCAAAGTTGAAGAGAAAAAAAAACTTGAGTTCCAACAGGGTTGAAGCTCAATATATAGCAGTATATCTTAATGAATAAAGAATACGGGATCCGTCCCGTAAGGAATGTAGCCTGATTTCAGGCTGAACCTAGGTGTATATCATGGCAAAATCGATGTATGCATACGTCAGAGATGCATGGAAAGTCCCGGCAAAGTCCGGGGTCCGTGCACTTCTTTGGGATCGTATGCAAGTGTGGCGGCGTGAAGGGAGTGTAGTCAGAGTAGCTCACCCGACCCGCATTGACAGGGCACGATCACTCGGATACAAGGCAAAACAGGGTATTGTTGTTGTCCGGGTAAAAGTCCGGCGTGGTGGCCGCCGTGCATCACGGTATGTTCGTGCGCGCCGCACTGCCAGAATGGGAGTTAACAAGCGTACCATGGGTAAGAGTATTCAGCGGATCGCTGAGGAGCGAGCCAGCAGAAAATACCCGAACATGGAAGCATTGAACTCCTATTGGGTCGGAGAGGATGGGAAGCAGAAGTGGTACGAAGTCATTCTTGTCGACCCACACCACCCATCAGTCAAGAATGATGCAAACCTTAACTGGATCACCCAGCCCGGTCACCGTGGCCGTGCAGAGCGAGGAAAGACCAGTGCAGGTATGAAAGGACGGGGCATGGGCAAGCGCGGATTTGGTACTGAGAAGTGCCGGCCAAGCATCAGGTCCAATGCTAACCGGGCCAAATAATTTTTTTTTTGATGCAGCATATTGAAGGCTGTGTTTTTCCTTATCCGGTGGGAAATTTTTCAGTAAACCGTGCTATTTCTGATTTAATCGAACTCGGTTTTACCGGTGCTGTTATTATTGGACCAAAACAGCAAGTAACAATTCCTGAGAAATTTCGCTTGTATTTTGCAAATTATATCACCAGACCGGGAATCAGAGAGATCCAAAAAGAGATCCAGGAAACAACGAAAAGCGGCAGGCTTTGCATGGTTAAGGCGGGAGAGAGCACTATGAATCGTTCAATCCTGACAACACCAGGAGTACACATACTCAGCGGCATTCATCTATCACCGAAAAATGCTTTTGACAGGGTTTGTGCTCATGATGCTGCTGATAGAGGAATTGCTTTAGATATCAGATTGCGGCCACTCTGGGATCAAAGAGGTACTGCAAGACAGCGGACCATAAGACTTTATGAGGAGATTTTCCTCCTTCATAAGAGGTACGGTTTTCCCCTGATGATATCTAGCGGGGCAGAGACCATTGGGGATTTTCGGAGCGTTAGATCGATAGAGACACTTCTGAAAGAGATCGGGATGGATGGGAACATGATTCAGAGTTCTTGGGAGACCATCCCCAACTTAATCAAAGGGACTAATCCAGTCAGGATGGTTTTCTGATGCGACTCAGACCATCAATGAGAGAGAATTTCCGGTACCTGCTTGCAAAGATATCACCGGTTACCCAGTTTGATACGCGAGAGATCTATGTAGCAGCATCAGATTCTTTTAATACAATTTATGGAGACATCGCTGGAGCACGAGCATGGCTAGCTGTCATGGAATACTCCTCACCGTACGTAATCTTTAGATACCGAAGAGGGGAAGATTCCAGAGTAGAGGCTGCAATTACCTGCGTTTGTACAATATCCGGGTTATCAGTGGCTATTCATCCCCTAAAGCGCTCCGGAACCATCAAAACACTCCGGGAAGTTTTACGACCAAACGTAATTCAGAAAGTCCAATCAGGAACGGTAAAAATCGAGGGTGAAACATACCAAGCAGACATTTACCCCGGAAAAAGGATTGATCTGAAAGAGAAGGGCATTAATCTTCAGGTGCCCCAATATATAACTGAAGAGGATATCAAGGACCTGAACTATGATGAATAATAACCAGGCTGCATATGACCGCGCGATAACCGTCTTCAGTCCTGACGGGCGCCTTTACCAGGTTGAATACGCCCGAGAGGCAGTTAAGCGGGGGACTACTGCCGTAGGAATTAAGTGTCAGGACGGAGTGGTCCTGATCGTAGACAAACGAATTAATTCCCGCCTTCTTGAAGCGAATTCTATTGAGAAAATTTTCCGAGTAGATGAACACATTGGAGTAGCATCTTCTGGTCTTGTTGGTGATGCACGGGCATTAGTTGACAGGGCAAGAGTAGAAGCTCAGATTAATCGGATATCATATGATGAACCGATCGATGTCGAGACACTTTCGAAGAAACTCGGTGATCATATGCAGACCTATACCCAATTCGGAGGGGCGCGACCATATGGAACAGCTCTTCTCATTACCGGGATAGCCGATGGTCAGTTCAGATTATTTGAGACTGATCCAAGTGGTACTCTCCTCGAATACAAAGCAACGGGAATCGGGACGGGTCGTCCGGCGGTGATGAAACTCTTCGAAGAAGAGTATACCTATGAATGTTCCTTAGACGATGCAATCAGGCTCGGACTGAAAGCACTTCATGAGGCAACGGAAGGGAAGTTCGATGTTGGAACAGTAGAGATCGGAGTTATCTCCCGTCAGGAAGGGGTCTTTAGAAAGATGACCCGGGACGAAGTTTCAGCCTACATTGAACAACCAGCAGCATAACCTGAATATAAGACAGGGAGAGAAGGATGATACCACTTGACGATGCAGTAGTCGCCAGAATTGAAAGTCATGGAGAACGTTTTGAAATTCTGGTAGATCCGGATCTGGCTTCAAAGATTCGACAGGGGGAATCCCTCGATATCGAGGATGCAGTAGCAGCCTTGTATATTTTTGAGAATGCATCCCAGGCGGAGAAAGCATCAGATGAATCCCTGAAAAAGGTATTTGGCACCACTGATTTTGAGGAAATTGCAAAGAAGATTATCCTCAAAGGCGAAATCCATCTGACTGCAGAGCAAAGAAGGGCAATGATTGCAGAGAAGCGTAGACAGGTGATTTTTTTCATCGCGCGTAACGCAATTAATCCCCAGAACGGCCACCCTCATCCCCCTCAGCGTATCGAAATGGCAATGGAAGAGGCAAAAGTAAACATCGATCCCTTCCGGAGCCTTGAGGAACTGGTCAAAGACACCATGAAACTCCTCAGACCCCTCATCCCGATCAAATTTGATGAGGTCAGAGTTGCCGTGAGAATTCCTGCTGATTATGCACCGAGGGCTTTTGGTGAGATACAATCTGCTGCCACAATTGATCAACAGGAATGGCAGAAAGATGGATCATGGATATGCGTTGTGACAATCCCTGCAGGAATTCAAAATGAGTTTTATGAGCTGGTTAATAAGATTAGCCGGGGCGAAGCAGAGACCAAACTTGTCAAGTAACTATAAGTGGAAACAGAACATATTAAAGAGGACATCCGATAGAGGTAT
Source organism: uncultured Methanospirillum sp. (assembly GCA_964624045.1). Lineage (GTDB taxonomy): Archaea > Halobacteriota > Methanomicrobia > Methanomicrobiales > Methanospirillaceae > Methanospirillum. Next base: position 8,731 of record CAZUXC010000020.1, read on the forward strand.
CTTGTATGGGTAGTGTCAAGACGAAGGCCAAAGGCAGGGTCTCCGGATCAACCGGGCGCTTTGGTCCACGATATGGACGGTTTATCCGTAAACGCGTACGTGAGATCGAGGTCATATCAAAAGCAACTCACACCTGTCCACGCTGCGATAACATCGCAGTCAGGCGGAAAGGGACCGGGATCTGGCAGTGTAAGAAGTGTGAATTCAAATATGCTGGCGGAGCATATGTTCCAGTTACCCCAAACCTGAAGGTAGCTCTCCGCGCAATCGAACGAACAGTCAAGGAGGTTTAAACCTTCAATGCCTGGCTCCTACAAGTGTGCCCGGTGTAAACAGAAGGTAGAGATCGATGTAAATGTACGATGCCCATTTTGTGGACATCGTATCCTTTTCAAAGAACGTGGCGCTGCAATCAAAGAATTGAAAGCTCGATGACTCTGGTAACTACCTCACGTCGATCAACTAACGAAAGCCGGGCTGTTGCACGGGATCTTGCGTTTGCCCTTGGTGCCAGATATTTGGCCCGGGGAAAACGAGGAATTCGGGAGCTCCATGAGACAGACTCACATTTTTTTATTCTTTCTCAGGAGGAGAGGGGATTATTGCTTCGCTCGTACCATGAAGGAGATCTGGAGTATGAGCGCCGGATCCTTAAAGTTGAATGCAAACAACGTGAAGGCTTGATTACCCGAGGGGCAATCACATCAGATGCAGAATTTTATAAAAAAATATCCCGGAACTGCCCAGTAATCTATGAAGAGGGATCTGAGGAGTATATCAGAGTTGATGGACCTCAGAAACGGCAGACATACATAAAGCTGGAGAAGACCACCGGAGGATAAATTATCATGCATGCAGCCATCTTTACGATTCAGATAATGCATGCGGCCATCATCTGTGATGCAATTTCTCCCGAAGAAGGAGATGAAGAGCATCTCGGAAGATCGCAAGGTTTTTGCACGCTACGTGATGAAGACAGCCTTGAACTGTCAATTCGGGCATCAGACCTTCCTGCTTTCAGAGCGGCTCTGAACTCTTGGTTGCGACTAATTCAGGTTGCTTCTGAGATGATTGACAGAACTCAAATCTGAATGAGTATAACGTAATAGAGAGATCATACCATGAATAACATTCCACCTAAGGTACAAAACCAGATCAATATGCTTCAACAGCTTCAGCAGCAGTTACAAACTGTAGTTTCTCAGAAAAATCAGTATGAACTTGCTGCCCAGGAAGCGCGCCGAGCCCTTGAGGAGATTAACGATGCGCCTACCGATGCAGCCATATATATGACGATAGGTACCATTGTGGTAGAAAAACCCCGGGAACAAATCATAGAGAAGCTCAATGAAAAAACTGAAAATTTTGAAATCAGAATAAAATCCATTGAGCGACAGGAAAAAACGTTGCAGGAAAAGTTTGAAAAACTTCAGGCTCAGGTCCGGCAGTCACTTGAAGGTGGAAGCGGAATAGATGCTTCCTAAGTTACCTATTTAGGTAAGAGTTACGGTAATTTTTCCAATCTCGTGGGAGTATCCGAGCCAGGTCAAAGGAGTAGGATTTAGGGTCCTATCGCGCAGGCGTTCGGGGGTTCGAATCCCTCCTCCCACATATCTTTGCATCCTCTTTTTAGATCCTGTATTAATAGCTAGACATTATTATTATCTCCAGATAATATAATATCAGACTAGATATATCGTGGGGATAATCTGATTGAGGGGTAATAATATATGAAAAGAGCGAAGGAAAAAGGGGATGCAATGTCATTATCACCCTCTAAACTACTATTAGGGGCTGTTTTTGTTTTTTTTCTGATCCTAATATCTCAAGGAGTGGGGGTTGTCGGGGAGCCTGAAAACGCCATATTACAAAAAACTGACAGTTCTCCAGGAGTTAAAGTAATTGACGCATCCGCCATCCTTGATGTAAGTCAAATAGGTGAGATACCTGTTGGCCAGATTCCGGATGAACGAATAACAATCTCATTATCTATCGTTAATACCGGTAATGAAAAAGTATCAGGATTACGAATTAAAACATTCCTGGTGAAGGAAGGCAGGGAGGATACCATCAGTTCGCAACTCGGGAGTGACTTTAGAGGAGCAGAGTTAGAGCCTGGGGAAGTAAAAAATATAAAAAATAATTACATGGTATCAAAGAGCCTGAAACCCGGTAACTATAAGGTTTTAATTAGAATAGACGCCGATGCTGCTGATAAAGAGAAGTTATCCAAATATATTGAATTTGTAGGGAATGAAATTATAAAAATCGGCGCATACGCCGATGCCCAGGGAGCAATTCCGGTTTATTCTCCCAGCACTATTGAAACGCCAGGCTCCTACCTGATTATGCGGGATATTGATGGGGGAGACCGCAACAATATCCTGAAATTATCAGCATCCGGGATAACCATTGATGGTGGAGGGCATGTAATCAAAGGTTCCTCATCAGGTTTCACCTCAGGTATAAATGTTGATGGAGGAACCATCCTCAAAGATATCAACATCAGGAATTGTATCTTTGAGGGGGTTGATTTTGGAGTCTGGTTTTATCGGGTTGAAAGTGGTTCAATCCAGAACTGTACCTTCAAAAACATTAAAAATATCGGAATTCGGATGGATCAGGCACGGCTGAATACGGTATCAGATAACACTCTCACCGACAACGTTCTCGGGATCGGATTATTCCAATCAGCCGGAAACATTGTCACAAACAATTTTTTCAAAAATCAATTCAATGCAGCAGCGAACGATGATCAGAGAAACACATGGAGTACTGATATCCAGAACACACGAAATATTGTAGGAGGACAGTTGAAAGGAGGCAATGTATGGCTTGATCTTAATGGCAGTGGGTTTTCTACCTCTACTCCTGACGGTAATCATGATGGGATCGCTGATGCCCCATACACCATCAATGGATACAATATCGACTTCTTCCCCTTAACCGTATCAGGATCTCAAGTATCAGGGCCTCAATCTACACTAATAACTTCTGATCCAGTATATGAACTGATACCAGAAGAGTCCGAGCAATCGCCAAATGTGAGTATTCCTAATATACAAGAAGAGAACAGGGGTGTCGCCATTATCTCCCAGAATGGTTCAGGCAATCCCCCGGAAAGTCAGATAAATATAACTCTTTCAAACAGCGGTAATGCCGATATCAGTATCATCGATCTGTCTGTCCCGGAAAATGCCTGTATTGCAGGGGAATTTCCGGTAAATATTACGATTGAAAACCAAGGGGATCTAGATGCAAAATATTTCTCTGTATATTATTATCTTTCAGACGACTCAGGAATTACCCCTTCTGACATCAGCCTAGGTTCTCATTTGTTTGAAATAATCCACCCACAAGAAAAACTGGAAGTGCAGAATGTGCTCACGGTTCCCCAGGGGACAGCCGTGAAAGCATATACAGTTGGAGCAATTGCAGATCCTGCGAACGACATATATGAAAAGAATAAACAAAATAACATCCTCGCTGTCACTCACCGGATTCAGATGAAAACCTGTTAGAAAAATTATCTTTAGATAATCTTCTTTTTACCTGCGAATGAGGCATCACAAACCATCGCAGATTATTTCGTAATAACCAATGAGCCTTCGAAAAAACTCAGTAAAAAAGATTAAAGGGATTTTTTCTCTGTTGTTTTTTCTGATGCTGCCTGACTCTGTTTCTCGTCTACTGGCACCTGCACACTTGCATTCTCCTGAATCTGGCTCATCATCTTCTCAACTTCTGTGGCAGGAGTAAGATTGACCAGTTTTACATCAAAGGTAAGTGTCTGTCCGGCGAGTGGGGCATTCAGATCAAACGTAATGTTTGTCGTATTCATCTCAATAACTTTTGCCGGGAAATATGCCTGACCGTTAAACAGAGTAATAGTGTCACCAATGGTCACATTCTCATCTTTAGGAACGAAGTCGATTGGCATTGACTTGATTAAAGATGGGTCATACTGTCCGTATGCCTGCTCAGGTGCCAGAGTAAACTTCTTGCTCTCTCCGACTTTCATACCCCGAACTTCATTATCAAATCCAGTGATCGCCGTTCCTGTTCCGATAACAAACTGGAATGGACCCCTATCCTTTGAACTGTCAAATACCGATCCGTTTGCTAAGGTTCCGGTGTATTCTATCTCAACCATATCACCATTCTGAACACCATCCCCAGGGGTTGACGGGGCTGCAGCAGATGAAGTTGATGTCGATGCAGATTTTGGTGTATCCGTACTGGTGCACCCGGCAGCCAGTAAGGAAAGAGCTATAAGAACAACACAGGCAACGATGAGATATGTGCGCCTGTGAGGAATGATCTGAGATCTGTCCATACTCAGCTATTCAGCAGGCTGAGAACAAAAGTATTCCCTTGAAGGATAATTGGGAAGAAGCCATCTTCAGGGAAGTAGAAGTTCCTAGCGAACCACTAAAGGTATTTAAAGCGTCCTTTGTGGATCAAGGAGTACACTTTGAGGAAGTCCGGATAGCGCAATGGCAGCCAGAGCGCCAATCATACCACCCCCCCCGAACAAAAAAATTCCTAATCGGGAGGCAATATCATGGGTTTCCCTCATGGAAACCTCTTCATACCGGGTGCGCAAACCAAATTGTCTCAAATCATCAGATATATGAAATCCCTTCATTATTGCTACACCCCAATCTGTTGACACGCTTTCATCGCTGACAAACCGGAGGGTTTCCGCAGAGATCTGTTCTATCAATCCTGGTTCTACGGCAAGCTCAATAGCGCTACATGAATTCCCTGCCGTTTTTTGCACTATACCGGGAAAAAGCATGGCAATCTGGTGGCCAATAGGAAATACATCAGGAAAACTACCCAGATGCTCAAGAAGAGCGATTGTGAGGGCAAATGTAGCTCCACCTTCAGGAGAATCAGTGTTGTCAATTCCAATGATGAGATGAGTGAGAGCACGCGTCCGAAGGAGACCTTCAGTACAGGAGCCATCCCGGGTAACTTCAACACTCAGAACACCCTTCGCCCGTCCCATCATCCCGGTTAGAGAAAATGCCGGCCCTCCAACTGAACGGATCTTTTGGATGATCTGATCACCATCACGATATACCCCGGTTATTGCAACCGCGGAATCCGGATATAGACCAACCCGGGCGTCATGGTCTCCTAAATAAATATATTCCCGAAGCAGGGAGCCATCCTGACACACAGAAATCCCCGTCCCACATCCCAGCCCATGATGGTAGCCACAAAATGCTGCACAGGCACTACTCAGACATTCATGGACAATTTCAACATGGTCACCATCGACTGCCGTAAAGATCCGCCTACAGGCAGTTCTCGGTAACCCGCTTAGTGCAGCATATTGAGCAGGTGCTCTCCCCCGTGGATGCTCAAGAAGGATGACACATCCTTCACTATGCAACCGAAGCACCCAATCCTGTGCGGTACTTCGGGGAATATTGGCGATCTGCTGTATTTCGTTGACAGTAAAAAACCCTTTTTCAAGAGTTAACCGTGTCATCAGCTGCAAATAGGCCCGACGACGCTCAATTACCCCCTTCATACATATTCCTGATCGAGAGAATGTCCCCAATGACTGCGCTCGCCGTCTCTAATGAACCGGCCCCCTTTCCTACGAAAACCAATTCTCCAGCAAGATCCGTTCTGATAATGATTGCATTCAATGACCCATGAACCACTAAAGCATGATCCTTTGCAATAATTCTGGGGCATAAGCGGTATACATTTTCAGCAGGAATGATCTCACCGATGAGCCTGATCGTAGCATCCTGTTGATCTGCAAGACGTAAGGCTTCTTCAGTAAGAAGATCGATACCAGTGATGTCTACATCCTGAAGAGTTATTGATTTGTTCCAGACAGTGTTTGCCAGAATTACGAGCTTTATTGCAGCATCTATCCCTTTTACATCATAGGTAGGATCTGCTTCGGCATAACCAAGAGTCCTGGCCTCATCCAAAGCCTGCTTATAGGTGAGGCCTTCCTCTGCCATTCGGGTGAGAATATAGTTGCAGGTTCCATTCAGAACTCCATAGAGGGAGAGGATGTCATTTCCTCCAAGGCTGTTCATGAGGGTATGGATTATCGGGATCGCTCCAGCCACAGTGGCTTCAAACCTGAACTGGACATTATTCTGTCTGGCAAGAGCAGCCAATTCATGGTAGTAAAGGGCAACTGGCCCTTTGTTTGAAGTAACGACATGACGCCCCTGGGAAAGTGCATGCCTGATGTGCGAAGTTCCAGGCTCACCAGTTTGAGCATCTGTTGGAGTGACCTCAACCAGAAGATCATAGGAAGCTTCCCGTGCTATCATATCTGCGGTAATGGAAGTATCTCCACAGGTTCCAGACTGTGTTTTGTTCCTGAGCAATTGACTCACATCCAGACCGTTGGGATCCATGCATCCGGATCGTGAGTCAGCAACCGCAGTTACGATAAGGCCAAGATCCTTCTCTGCAATTGCCTGGAGAATACCCCGCCCAACTGCCCCCATACCTAGGACTGCAATTCGCATCGCCATAATCAAAACTCCAGTGGTTCAATCAAGAGGAAATCCTTATTTTTAGCGACTTGCCTGAGAATCAGAAGAGCCTGCTGCATATGATCATGGGTCAACGCCTTAATGACAAACTGTGCGGATGTCCGTTCATTGATTGCAGGCATAGACAGACTCATATGGGTCACTTCAGCATATCCGGTCTGATCAATCTGATCAACGGTGTCACCAAGATCCGTGTGAACCAGATGCCCGATCAGAATCACCGTCTGCCGGTAACTCATGCGTTCCTCTCCGATCTTCAGGACATTTATTCCTCTCTCCCGAAGTTTCGTAATCAGACCATCAAGTAACTCAGGAGGAATCTCAATTACAACCTCAACACTCAGAACACCGCGACCAGATGTGTGCTCATGCTCATGGATGACAGTTTTTATATTCCCGCCCATATCTGATATCGGCTGCAGAGCCGCTACAAGATGACCGGGAGAGTCACGTAATTCAAGTTTCATGGATACCTGCACAGTCATCTCCTCTCTCATTATTGAGACGGGGATGCGCATAATACTGTAAGATCTATGAAAGGAGAGTGGAGAAAATGATGAGCAATTCTACCAGGGGGCATGCTCAGGAAACATCAGAAAGAGGATGATCATCCCCGCAAATACTGTCAAAAGCATTATCCAGATTCCCACTTTGAAGAATTCAATAAATCCGATACTTCGGTCTTCCCGTTCTAAAATACCCAGCACAACCACATTTGCCGAGGCTCCAATGGCCGTCATATTCCCGCCAAGACATGCCCCCAGTGAGAGAGCCCACCAGAGTGGATACACCTGTATGGAAGAGTTACCACCAATATTCTGGATCAGGGGGATCATTGCAGCAGTAAGAGGAATATTGTCCACGATACCTGACGAGATCGCAGAAAACCAGATGATCACAATCATTGCCCCGCCGGTATCAGATACCATCCCCACAATCCAGCGTGCTGCAGAACTGATAACACCAGTCTCAACTAGGGCACCAACAAGAACAAAGAGACCACAAAAAAAGAAAAGGGCAGGCCATTCTATCTTTTCAAAGATCGTATCTGGTGATTCACGACTCCAGAACAATAATACAGATGCCCCAATTAGAGCAACTTCAGCCGGTTCAAGATTAAGGGAGTTATGAATAAAAAAAGCAAATGTAACCAGACAGATAACAACTGCTGATCTGCGAAACAGAACCGGATCTTTGATGACCGCATGCTCATCCATCTTTTCGATTGCATTTATCATTGAATCCCGGATCTCAGAAGAAACCCGCATATCCTTACGAAAAAGGACCACCAGAAAGACAATACTAATGATGAGATCAACGACTGCAATTGGCGCCATATAGCGAATAAATTCATTAAAAGTGAGCCCTGCGGCAGAACCAATCATAATATTCGGGGGATCCCCGATGAGTGTTGCAGTTCCTCCGATATTTGACGCAAAGATCACTCCGAAGACATAAGGGACGGGATTTACCTTCATCAGGTGGACGATTGTCAGGATCATCGGAGTCATCAGAAGGACGGTAGTTACATTATCCAGAAATGCACTGAGGATAGCCGTCACCAGAGTAAATAAAATGAAGACGTTGAGAGGATGCCCTCCAGAGAACTTCGCAGTAAGGACGGCAATGTATTCAAAGATCCCACTTCTCCGGGATATGTTCACTATTACCATCATTCCAATAAGAAGGAAAATAGTACCAAAATCTATTGAAGTGATCACCTGATCCCAGGACAAAATCCCAAAGAGAACCAGTACCGAAGCACCAGCCAGAGCACACACCGAGCGATGGATGCGTTCGTGAATTATCAGGGCGTAAGTTATGAGAAAAACGAGAACCGCGATGATTTCAGGCGTGAATCCCATGAGTAACCTTAAGAGAAATTATCCAGAGATTCCACATTTATGTGAGAATCTGGTTTCCATCGAAACGGATCAGAAGGAAGATTTCTGATCCCTCCTTTGTTCTAAGAATAATTCTAATGATCAGTCATCAGGACCATAATATCATACCCACCACTAACTGTGTCATTTGAGATCAAGGTAGTGGTTTTTACCCCCTTACGAGAACTGGTACTATTCCCATACATGTTGATAGAGAATCCCGAAAGGTCCAGAGAGAAATCCGGATCACCAAGTGGTTCGCTGATATTCTGTATGTACGAGAGACTTGAGAGATACCTGTTTCCCGTTGAACTGGAACCCTCCCTGCTTAAGGAGATACCTAGGGAAGTATCCCTGTCAGGTGAAATGTACACCTCTATTGTCTCATTCTGAAATCCTGGTTTACCAAGGTCCAAATTATGAGGGCCTTCATATAGACCTCCAATAGACCGGGGGGTCAGACCCTTGTAAAGATGATCCACATAAATATCAGCTCCTGATGGATTGGTAGAAACAGTAAGGGTTCCAGTCCGGTTCATTCGAATTTGAGGGTTTGGAGTTCCCACACCCCTGACGGCTATGAATGGACTAATTGCAGGTTCATAGTCCGCATTTCCCCCATATCTGACCCGGAGATATTCAGGAGGAGTATTTTTTGGACGATAAAACTCAAATCCACCAGAGCGGCCTGTATCCTTGATGGCAACAAAAGTATACCCAGACTCATCTCCGGGATTATCAGCAGTAGATTCTAAGATGACCCGTTTATTTCCAAGAATATCCCCGGAGGTTGTCTTCAGGGTGCCAATGATTCGAAACGACTGGTCAATGGAGGGATCTTTTGGTAGGATTTCGATGGAGAGAGATGTCGGAATCTTCTCTGCAGATACCATGCCACATGGAGTCAGCAAGAGAAATAATGTGAGAATCACTACTACGGAAAAGTGCAGTAGATACTTGTGATATTGGGGGGCCTGCGAAGACATGAATTATCGAAAGTTAGGTTGCAAGATGCTTGAACATATCCATTTGAAAAAATCGTAGTGTAAAAAAAGAACAAAAGGATGAAGATACAAAATTGTTAAAAAGAAAAGCCGGCTTTACTTTTTGTTCCAACAAACTCCGGATTTCCATCCCGGTATTGGACAATCAATCGTGCAAATTCTTTAGCCACCTCATGGCCATTTGCGGTGATAATTTTATCCTTATATACTATTGATTTATTTACTATGATCGCATCACCGATCATCATTTCGCGGACAGTCTGACCAGGAACCACCGTTGCTTCTTTTTTCTTCAGAAGACCAGCTTTTGCAAGAACGATAGGAGCATTGTCGATTGCTGCTACGACTTTTTCTTTCGCATTAAATATCCGCGCAAGTTCCTGCAACTCTACATTATTCCACAGGTGAACCAGCGTTCCCGGCCCTCCAACAATCATAAGGGCATAGTACTCATCTATCCCCTTCATAAGAACATCTTCAAATGTACGGTTAACCTTGGCTTTCTTTCCAAGGGCTCCCATAACAACCCCTGAATGAGAGGAAACAAGTTCAAATTTAACCCCTGCTTCCTGAAAAACTGCTACCGGTTCAATGAGTTCCTCGTCCCTGAACCGTTCAGGGGGGATAGCAATGAGTACCTTCATGTCACTATCCATTTTTTCAGCAGAATTATTAACAGTATTGATATCACCAGAGGTTTAGAACAGAACCTATCAAATTCCTGCAGAGCCCTTAGATACTGATGCCAAATTTAAATATCGTTATTATCGGCCCTGACGATTTCGGAAAAGAAATCGGAAAGAAGGGCACCTCAACTGACATTACCTTTTATAATCTGAAAAAAGGAGATGCAACTCTGACCCTTATCGAGCCAACCCGATATCCTGAAAAACTCTCCTCCCTGTACTACGCCGCGTCACTTGCAGATGTTGCTGTAGTAGTGATAGAAAAAGTAACTGCCCAGCTGGGAGAATGTATTCTTGAACTTAATTGTGCCAATGTTAGTGCCGGCTATCTGATCCTTCGCAATTATCTTGACATCGGACAGATCGCCCCCTTGATCAAGGGAACTGTTTTGGAACAGTATACAATTCTCCCTGATGATCTGAACGTATTGCGGGAAACTCTCCTCGAACATGCCGCAAATTTGAAGGAAGAACACAACACCAACCAGGGGATTGTTCCCATTGATCATCATTTCAATGTCAAAGGGATCGGGACAGTCATTCTGGGATGTGTCAAAGGGGGAACAATCCATAAACATGATCAAGTCACGGTGCACCCTCTCGGTAAAACAATTCAGATTCGATCAATCCAGAAACACGATGATGATGTTGTTGAGGCTTATATCGGTGACAGGGTTGGTCTTGCACTCAAAGGCATTGAGGCAGATGATCTTGACCGGGGATATGTTCTTACCGCATCATCCAACGTGAAAGATTCACTTGAAATAACCGGAGAAGTGTCCATCATTCCATACTGGCCAGAACCTTTGAAAGAACAGATGGTACTCTATATTGGTCACTGGATGCAGTTTCTCCCCTGCAGGGTGAAAACGGTTCATTCATCTCCGGAATGGCGCAAAGGAAAGATCACCCTGACACTTGAGAAAGAGCTCACTTATCTGGCCGGGACATCAGCGGTTCTCCATTACCTGGAAGGAGAAAAACTCCGAATTGTTGGTACGATTCAATTACCCTGATCAGAACGTGTCTACGTGAGGAGTGAATCAGAGACATCATAGGAGATACTGTTTTGAACCATATCCCCCAGCCAAAATTCCTCCCCATATCTCAAAAAGAAGCGGATAATCTTGGTATCGCCCAATGTGACATCATTCTGATTAGTGGTGATGCATATCTGGATCATCCGATGTCAGCAACTGCCCTGCTTGGGAGATCCTTATGGAGTGCAGGATTTACCGTAGGAGTAATTCCTCAACCGGATATCAAAGAGAAATCAGATTTCGAGGCTTTTAACCCCCCTAAGCTCTTTTACTCTGTGTCCGGAGGATCAATGGATTCGATGGTGGCCCATTACACTCCGGCACTCAGAAAAAGAAGTAGTGATGCATATTCTCCAGCAGGTATCCAGAAAAGACCGGACCGGGCTACGCTGGTATATACTGATCGAATACACCAGTTCTACCCGGATGTCCCGATCATTATTGGCGGTGTGGAGGCATCATTACGAAGATTTGCTCATTTTGATTACTGGTCTGATAAAATCCGACAGTCACTCCTGGCAGATGCTCCTGCCAATCTTCTGGTATATGGCATGGGGGAACAACAGCTGGAGGCCATTGCGAAGGAACTTGCTACCGGGACTCATATCTCAAAAATTCGAAATATTGCAGGAACTTGCTGGAAAATATCCCCAAAAGAATGGCGAGAGAGTTACGAGAATACCAGGGAAGAGATCCTGGAAATCCCTTCTTTCTCCGAAGTGAGCGAAGATTCCGCTCAATTTGCCAGAAGTCATCACCTCATCCGGAAGGAGCAGGATCCATTTCATGGAAGAAAAATCCTCCAGCGCCACCCAAAAACCTACATCATCCAAAATCAACCAGCCTGTCCGATGACCACTGACGCCCTCGACCACATCTATGATCTCCCGTATCAGCGAAGGGCTCATCCATCCTATCAGGATCCAATTCCTGCATTGGATCCGATCAGATTCTCAATTACCTCACACAGGGGATGTTTTGGAAATTGTTCCTTTTGTGCCCTGGCCATGCATCAGGGTATGATAATCCAGAGCAGAAGTTCAGAGTCAATATTCAGAGAAGTGAAACGAATCTCCTTAATGCCAGAGTTTAAAGGAACAATTCCTGACATCGGGGGGCCCAGTGTGAATATGTATGGCGATTGGTGCAGAAGGTGGGAGGCAGACGGAGTATGCGAAGATAGGGACTGCATTACCTGTAAGACCAGAGAAACCGGTTTTTCCAGGTACCTGGATATTCTTGATGCTGCGGAAAAAATCCCCGGAATAAAACATGTATTTATTGGGTCTGGCCTGCGGTATGATCTTGTTCCAGGAGATAAAAGCACAATGGAACGGATCTGTACTCATGTATCCGGCCAGATGAAAGTAGCACCCGAACATATCGCTGCAGAAGTAGTGCACCGGATGAACAAACCAGAGAGAGGGATCTTTGATTCATTCAGAGATAATTTTGAAGCGGTCCAAAAAGGGCGGCACCCCAGGCAGTTCATCATTCCATATTTGATGTCAGGACATCCAGGATGTACGGTGAGAGATATGATCCAGCTTGCAGAATATCTCAGGGATCACCATCTCTATACCGAGCAGGTTCAGGATTTTACCCCAACTCCAATGACTGCCTCAACCTGTATGTATCACTCCGGTTATGATCCCGAAACGATGGAAAGAGTCCATATTCCAAAGGGGGAGGAGAAGCGTATGCAACGGGCAATATTATCCTGGAAAGATCCTACAGGGTATGATCTGGTTTGTGCAGGACTGAAGCAGGAGGGGAGAGAAGATCTCATCGGTAACGGCACAAAATGTCTTATTACCAGAAGAAATCATCATGCTGGACCCTCTATCTCCAGGGATCAAAAAACCAAAGAGAGAAAAGGGACTATTACTCCTCGTTCTTCCCGGAATCGGTAATGGTTTCTGGAACTCTCATGCCGCATGCAGTGCATTCTTCAATACTTTCCGCATAGGTGCGATAGGCATCAGCAAGAACCGTAGACTGGGACGTAAGTCCGGCAATGAGGATTGCTTCAAGTATCTCATCTTTCGTTGCTCCTTTCCGGACTGCTGCCTGAACATGGTAATCAGTACAATGATTACACCGTAGAGCCGAAGAGACTGCAATACTGATGAGTTCAACATATTTTGGTTCCAGAGTACTGGTCTTCAGTACTGCTGTTTTATACAGGAGATGAGAAATGAGAACCTCTGGACGCTCGGCCATTCGTTCGAAAATCAGAGGAATCCTCCCGTTATCCGCAAGAATTGCATCCATCCATGATCGGGCGGTTTCAGCAGCCCCATGCTCAAGTATCTCCTGAATTATTTTTTCATACCCATCTGTAGGTTTGCCCATCAATACATCCTCCTTTTCGGAAAGATACCAGTATCATACCAATATCGGATGAACAGATATCTGAAAGTATGGGAAGGGATTTGAGGTCTTCCACAATCTAGAAATAGAACGGTTCCTCCCATCTATAGTATGAACAGAGTTCTCTTGGCGATCCTGATCACTATGCTAATAATTTGTCTTACCTTCGCAGGGTGTACAGATCAAAAGGGTGCACAATCACTACCTCCCCCGACGACCACACAGATATCAGAGACACCTACTATACACCCGACAGAAACACCCACCCAGAAGGAAACTCAGAAGACAACTGTGTTTGATCTCCCGGTTACTAAACCTCCGGCAGAACTGAGTGTATCGGTATCAGTACAGAAAGACCCGGTATATGCGACAATTACGACGACTTTTGATGGAGGAAAAGGACAGGATCTTGTTCAGAGAATGCAGGTTCGGACGACGTTATCCACCGGAGACGTTTTAGAGCAGGATCTTGGGAAGAGAAAAGGAGACACCGTAGTAGTTAATGGATCTAAAGGAACTGACAGGATTCAGGTTGCAGTGACCTTCATGAATGGTGACTCATACCAGATTTCTGATACAACGGTAGGTCAGGAAAGAGCCGGACTTCAGGCACCAATCTCCAGGCCAGTGGCAAATATGTCAACAAGTGAAGAGGGTTTGTACCCTGGACCCGTCGTTGAACCGCCAAACAGCCTTTCGGTATCAGTTGAAGTAAATAAGGAACCCATTTATCGGGTTATTACCGGAACCTTCCGGGGAGGACATGGACAATCCTTAATCAGCAGGATTGAAATGCGGAGTATTTTAAGTACGGGTGAGTTGGTTACGAAGCAGATTTCCAGCAACATAGGAGCAACCGGAGAGATTCAGGGGACTGATGGAGTAGACCGCGTTCAGGTGATAGTATTTTTCAAAAATGGTGAGTCATACAAAGTTCTAGAAAAGGCACTTGGAGTTCGTGGATAAAAAATAATATTTATTTTCGGATCAGTGCCCCTGCAGCCAGAATTCCCACAACTGCAATGACAGGCGATAATGTGGCCTGTGTTGGAGTGGGGGTAGGAGTTGGTTGCGGGGTTGTCGGCACTGGAGTAGGAGGCTGGGTGGGAATAGGCTGTAATGATACAGATACCGGAACCTTCTGACCTGCTACAAGGACTATCTGGTTTTGAGAGTCCAGATATCCAGGCATTTTTAAACCAATAGTATATGTTCCTGCAGGGAGATCCGGCAGAGAGATTGGAGTTTTACCGGAAGGAGATCCATTGATGACTACATTGGCACCTGCCGGAACAGAGGAAATTTCGAGGGTGCCGGTGGTTATCGGGACCAGAGTGAATCTGATTTTCGACACCATGTTTGCCTCAACATAAACCGATTGCTTTGCATCCTGATACCCAGAGAGTGAAACTTTTACGGTTCGGTTACCTGCTTTTACTGAACGCAAAGTCATTATCCCAGACTGCTCTACAACACCGGATGGAACTTCATCAATACTAACCATCCCTCCCGGGGGGCTTACTGCAATTGATAATGTTCCGGTAAGATTCATCGGGAGCATCTGAAGAACGCCCCTCACAATCATAGTCTCGCCTACTTTCGGACCCTGAATCAGTGTTTCATTATAGGGAGAATACCCGGAGGCTAATATGCTAAGTTGTCGTTTCGGTGGCCGTTCAAAGACAGGAATTGGTGTTTGAAGAGAACCATCCTTTATTTTCCCCAGATTCTGGCCATCCAGGAAAATATCTGCTCCCTCAACATTACATCTGAACTCAAATGTTCCCATTCCCAAAGCGGTCTCTTGAGCAGTCAACTCTTTCTGGGAAGGGGGTACCTGAGTGGCATTTTCCACGGCTGAAACACAGAGGGAACTCAATAAAACCGTGGCTAGCACTGACAGGAGAATCATTTTGTTACAATTCATAATATCCCACAAAAATACCTGAAATACACCATTGGCACAATTATTGCTATGAAATGTGTGCCAATTAACATATCTGCAGAAGATAGAGGATAAAACCTTCCAAAGAAACCCGTGGTGGTGAGTTATTGAACTATCACTATCTGACCCGGGCAAAGAAAAACAGGAGTTAAAATTATTTTTTCTGCTTTTCGATAATCCAAACGACTAATATGATGCATCCGATGATGCAGATAAAAACCATAACTCCTGCATAGAGAGGAACGCCATTTTCCAGAGGAGATACCGGGGAGGAAATTGGGGTTGGCTCCGGACATGCCGGCGTTGGAGAGGGAGGAAGAGATACCAGAACCGCATCCACATTATCGGAACCTGCCCCGACAACAATGACCTGCCCGGTCCAATCCTGATATCCATCATACGTAATTCGTATGGACTGATTACCTACCGGGACATCAGGGATGTTCAAAGGAGAGACGCCCAGATATCGATTGTTCAGATAGATACCTGCCCCTTCAGGTGTAGAGTTGATTCTCACTTCTCCAGAGTGAGCCGGTTGCAATTCCACGCGGTAAAATGTGACGGCATTTGATGAGACATACTGTTGCTTCGTAATCGAAAGATTGCCAGGTCTTTTTACGGTAAACTCATACAGACCTGAGGGAACTGTCTCGATGAGAAGAACTCCAGAATCCGGAGTAACTCCTTTGCTCACCCCATTCAACAACAACTCAGCTCCGGGGACCCCACTCTCTAGTGAGATGATGCCTTGGCGCTCATATCCTGACGTATTCAACTCTGCCCTCACACCTACGGTTTTTCCGGGAATGGGATTCGGAAGAGGGCCGATATATGTCGGATACCCAGTATATTCGATAATAAGATCTGAGTACTGAGGACGGGCAATTACATCAACCGGGATAGTGAGGATCCCATTCTGAATAAAACCCATGAAAACCCGATCAAAATATACCCGCGCCCCATCAACTGGAGACTGAACCTGCACATAACCCACTGATGCCAGGTCAATCTCTGATTTTTCTGCATCTGCCCAGACACCGCATGAACACAAAACAGGTACCAGGACAAGCATAACAATGATTATACACCTGTTCACAACTCATCAACCCTTCGTTCTTTGAGGATGGGTGTTCTGCGCTCATAACCCTTTTGAAGAACACCTCAGGTTACAACAAAAAGAGAAAGGTTCAGGATTAATCTACCGTTGTCAGATGGAGACCAATTATTCCTGCCACGATAAGAAGAATACTGAATACCCGATGCAAAGTACCGGACTCTCCAAAGAGAACAATGCCCGCTATTGTAGCACCAACTGCACCAATACCGGTCCAGACCGCATATGCAGTTCCAAGCGGCAGAGTGTTTAAAGATCGTGAAAGGAGGTAAAAGCTCCCCACCATAAGGATTATCGTTGCGCCAGACGCCCAGGGGCGAGTAAATCCTTCTGAAAATTTTAATCCTACAGCCCAACTGGTCTCAAGAATTCCAGCAGCGAAAAGAACCAACCATGCCTGTTCATTCATACTTTTCTTTCCATAGAATTATTCAATGATACTCTTCATTGTTCCTTCCAGAGAACTGTTTTTTTCAACCTAAATATTGCATCATAGAGTTTACAAATATTGTCAGCCATAGAATAGGTAAAATAAATCTGATTCAGGGAAATGAATCGAAAGCCCTCAAAATCATTGAAAACAAAAGACGATGAAACCTGGTGGTTAACAGAAGGGGTCAATATCTAGCAATAGAAGGCATCAATCATCTTCCCAGCGATGTGAGAGATTCTCGCTTGCTGATATCACATAATGGGGAATATCTGAAATTATTACCAGAAGGATTCGATGTCCACAATATGGGCACATACCCTGCCTGAGAGCCTGCATCTCACCCATTTCATCAGTAGATAATGATCGATAATCGACAATCTCTGTTGCAGTATGAGGGAGATTCATCAAAACCCCAGGGCTGAACTCATGATGACATTTCTGGCAGAACCCCCAGACCCCATATTGAATAATGATTCTGCTGATCTCTCGTTCTTCAAGATCATGGATTACCGGATGATTTTGATAAAAAATATAGAATTTTCGTATTGCAACCGGAAGGCCGGCATAGATACGCAATGAAGGAATTTCAGATCCGGTGCAATATCCTCCAGGAACATGAAAAATATCCTGGCAGTTCTGACACATGGGTTGCCCACCAAGAATGGGATGGAGTTCTTCAAAACCTACTGTGTTAAGCACTTCACATATCGGACATGGAAATATCAGAGAGCGATTTGAGATCTTGACATCCGTGGTTACCTTATTGAGAGGGATCCTGATTTTCTTTGGAGTGCATGTATCTTTTTCTTCACCAGGGGGAACTGAGTCATCAAGATCTTCTGAACTCTCCGGACATGGAGTTGCCTCGTGAGGAATCTGAAATCTGCTAAATATTCCCATAATGATCATCCGGTGATATCTAGTATCACAGTGGGTAAAAGAGAGGAGAAGATAAATAAATGATCTCGATCTCGAAAACAGGAAACAATTAGTACTGGAAAAGCAGCGTTTAAGAGAAGAGTCGAAATTATAATCCTGATTTTGAAAGTGAAGTATCTAATGGAATTCCTGATATCAGATCCTTCTCCACCGGATTTATGATTTCACACATCTAATAATTGAACATGAAAATACCCTTCCTTATAATCGTCTGTATCTTCTGCGTTATTTCCTTTGTTTTCGCTGAAGACCTAAACCTCACTAACACTACCAATCTAACAAACATCACCAACTCAACAAATTCAAGCGGAATAAACCAAGAAGACCTTATGAACACTTCGGTTGAATCCCCTTTGACTCAGGAGTCTGAAGGTAACCAGACTGGATCTGCAGAGAAGACTATGACATATAAAGAGAGCATCGGAAGTGTGTATAGTTCTGATTATACCGAGCCGCAACCACGGACTTTTAGCTACTCAGGCTGCGGGCAATACTAATACTAAACTCCCATGTCCATGTTATGTAGAGTGTTTAATCCAAGAGCGAGAAAAATAAATCTGGAGGAACGTGTCTGATTCGCTCATCGAGTTGATTTTAACCTATATTGAGGCTATATCAACCGGAATTGAATTACTCGCAGCTGCGATAATTTTTTGTGCGATTTTGTATGGATCTTTCAGATATGTCAGGTCTGTCTGGATCCTTCATGAGTGTAATGAACACGCATATCTGACATACAAACACGGTCTTGGTAGATCCCTTCTATTAAGTCTGGAAATCCTTGTTGCTGCAGATATCATCCGGACAGTGGCGCTTGAACAGACCCTGGAAAGTATCGCGACCCTTGGGTTATTGATAGGTATTCGAACCTTTTTGAGTTGGGCTTTGATTGTTGAAATTGAAGGCAGATGGCCATGGCAACTATCTCAACCAGATGTGATGGGTGGAAATCTTAATAAACAACAGACCATCATAGAAAAATCTGATTAATCATACAACCAATACGTTCCATTCTAGTCTCTCAATGATAATTACCGGAGAATGGCAAATAAGAGTCAGGTAAGAATGTACTTGGAAGGATGAGATACCTTATCCGAACGGGGATATACTGATCCAATCCCAGATATATACATCAAGGAAACCATGGCAGGAGAAGAGAAGTCGGGGCAATACAGCAGAGGTCTGCGGGCATTCAAATCCGGAGACTACCAGGCAGCAGTGGAATTACTTTCAGAGGCTGTTGAGTTCGATGAGAACAATGACCGGGCATGGAATGCACTTGGGACTGCGTGTGCAAAAGTTGGAAGATATGAAGATGCAGATCTATGCTTTAGCAATGCAATTACGATATCTCCAGATAACCCCGTGTATCAGAAAAATCAGCGAACAAACGCAAAGCATTTGAAAGTACCACCGCAGATCACGAATAATACCTCATCATCCATTCTTGACAGACTTCCCCTGAGTTCTCTGCACATGGATAAGCAATATCTCCTTGCTGGAGGAGCAATTATTGGGATAATTATCCTCTGTATTATTCTCTTGGTCGTGGTTCCTTTTTTCAACACACCTGCTCATCCGTCGGAACCACCACTTCAATTCTCTGTTAACCTCTCAGGGAGTTCAGTTACTATTATGAATGAGGGGGGGCAGGATATCGAGAAGATCACATCACTCATCTGGAAAGTGAATGACATCCAAGGTAATACCCTCAATAAAGAAAAAGGATCAACTGCTCAAATCTCACTTAAAGAACTCTCCACTACAAATCTTTCTGCAGGGTTGCGAGTGATTGCTGTCGCAACCTATCATGATGGAAATCAGATGCTCGTTCTGGATCAGACTCTCCCCCCACCATCACCAGATGCAATTCCTACAGAAAGTGTATCCCCAGCACCAACACCAACCCTCCCTCCAGATGTCCCCCATTATCAGGCTGGAGAAGTTTTGTTTAATGAACACACAGGAGAATGGTGGATCATCAACTCAACTCCATCAAACGGAAGTTATGTACTAACACATGCTGCCAGGCTTCCAGATGGATCATTCACGAATCTCGGTTCCACAATTACAAACATCAGTTATAAAACCGCTGAGCAGAACACAAGATCCATTGGAACGAGGGGATCCGGGGGTACCCCCATTGGACTTTCAGCTATGACGCCCCCCCCAGTGTCAGAAGTATCGACTTTGCACCCGGATCCCAAATACCCTCCAGGAGACCTTGTTAACTCCGGATCATCAGATCAGAAGGAGATGTTGGTTATACTGGGGTATGATCCTGTAACCGACCAGTATCAGGCTGATACTATATACCAGTATTATACAGGAGAATGGGGATATCGGATTAACAACATTCCCAAATGGTTCATCAGACCTGTTCTGGAAAACCAGTACTCAGTCCGTTCAGGGAGAATCACCTTAAGTGATGTAGGTATTGGTGCTGATTCTGCACCTCCCAGAACACCAGTCAAGTATTCTATCGGCGACATCATCAGTCCGCAGCCTTCAGGAGTGGACCATACCAGCGTCATTCTTGACTATAACAAGACAGATGATCAGTATAGAGTAGACACGATTTCACCTGCATACAACGGCGGATGGAAACTTGAAGGTCATGACAAATGGGAGAAACGTGTCTTTGTAGAGCGTGATAATCCATATTATATGAGAAAAATTGATCTGTCTCTCATCAGTACAGGATGATACGACACGGTATTCAGGATTCGATTCGCCAGAATGACACTCTGTATCTCTTGCAAAGGAAAGAGGCTCTGTGGGAGGGAACAATGCCCAATCATCACACGTTTTCATGCACAAATACAGACACTTCCTAAAGCAGAATATGTCGGGATGGCACCCTCTGTCTTTATAGGAAGTTATCATTACCCAGAGGTTGCTGCAGGTCCCCTTCTCACCAGTGACGGGGATCATCCTCCTGACTGGATGTGTCAGAATCTGAACATAGCAGATATTGTGGGGATTCGCGCAAGTACCATCAGGGCAACCGGAGCACCTCACCGGTATGAGGAAAATCTTCAGGAGATCGCCCGTTCTAGTATCCCCCTTGGAGTTGAGACCAGATTTGAGCGCCCGGTGTCTGTTGATGTAAAGTTTGACGGGTTTGTTGCACCAGTGGGGATGACCGGTGCAATCAGGTCTTTTGATCTACTCGATAATGCTAAAGTCGAACGAGTCGTTGATCGGGTAACTGAAGATACCGAACTCAAAGCATCTGAGGCATGTCATGAACTCTGTACCGGAGGAATAGACACCTACCAGGTGATCAGTCTGATGTCAGCAGGACTTCTTGGTACAGAAAAAAGCCGCCATTTGGTTCCCACCCGCTGGGCAATTACTGCAGTGGATGACACCATGGGGAAAAATCTGAAACAACAGGTTTTTCGACTTCCTGACTACCAGAATATCTCTCTCTTTTTCGCCCAACGATTTGGAAACGCCATTGCTGTCATTCTCCTTCCGGGAGACTGGCAGTTCGAGATGATCGAAATCTGGGGGGGCGGATCTTTATGGGCAGGAGGAAAGGAAACCATTGTCGTGGATCGGGAGGGAAGAACAAAATCCGGGTATTCTCCAATAACAGGAGCATATTACTCGGCACGCCTGGCTGTTCTGGAACATCTGATCCAAATCAGACGTAATGCACGTGTTGTCGTTGTGAGATGGATCACCTCTGATTACTGGGCCCCCCTAGGAACGTGGGTCATACGGGAAGTCACCCGGGAAGCGATGAAAAAACCTCCTCGGCATTATGATGACATATCCTCTGTAACATCGGCAGCATCGGCGGTATTAGGTATGAATCGGTGGGAGGCACATAGTACCCTTCTTCCCATGATAAAAGCACAAAAAACACTTGCTGACTTTTTTTAAATTCTTACCACAGATTCATACCTGACGGAGCGTAATTCTCAGGGACAATACAATATGGGACAGCAATCATCATCATATCGGATAGCAGGTTATGCTATCGTCCTTTGCTTTATCATAGCAGGAGTTATCACATTTTTCTCAAGTTCTGATAATAATCCTGTAGGAACTGAAAACACCAGGGAGAGAGTTGTTATTGATATCAACGATAAGACCCAGGACCTATCCCCAAATGTGACAGCAGAAAAAAGCAGAAAGATTCGGGTTCTCTGGTATGATGATGGCGGAAAAACATACACCTTCCGGGATTATGATCGGGGGAATGGAGCAGATGATCATCCCTGGACTGAAGCAGATCTTCCTGCCCCCGATAACGGAACTCTTCAGAAAAAGGCAGCGATGATCCGGTTTCTTGAATGGGACGGGACAATTGAGCGAATGACTGACACAAAATATCTTGTCGACCAGGACAGGATCACCAGTATCCTGAATAGTTATACCCTGATCGCCCCACCACCACCCTCTTCGGAGGGGCCCAAACCGACCCAGATCATGGAAAAAACATCCCTTACCCCGGAAATCACCCCCTCACCAGGAATGCTCATTCCAACCAGTGCTCAGCCATGCAATCGGGGAGATGGAACAATTCAAGTCACATTCGGTTATACCAACCGCCATAACACCCAGGTATCCCTTCCAGTAGGGAAGAATAACCAGTTTTCTCCAGGGGATCCAAGCAGAGGGCAGCCAACGTCCTTTATGCCCGGAGTTCACCCGGATGCATTTTCCATAGTGTTTCCCTCAAATGGGACTAATATCGTCTGGAACCTGATGGGTACATCTGTTGGTGCAGGGGAGGTTCCTCTCCTGGAATCGAAATTCACCATAGAACCTGAAGCAGGGTATGCCCCTCTGGATGTCAGGCTGGTGGATCATTCTTTTGGGGGAACCTCAGAAAACCCACTTACAAGTGTATGGGATCTAGGTAACGGAATCTCTGCCAGAGGGGATTCAATCGTGTCCCGATATGAAAAACCAGGGGAATATCAGGTAAAACATACCGTAAGTAGTACATGTGGCGAAGTGACTGCTCAAAAAAACATCTCCGTATTTGAATCAGATTTTTCTTCAGAACCTGTCAGAGGATCTCCGGCAACACTCCAACTGAATGATAGATCGACCGGTGATCCAACTGTTTGGTTTTGGGATTTTAATGATGGAGCATCTTCCTGGGAGCAGAATCCAATTCATACATGGACATCACCAGGAACTTATGCAGTCGAATTAACCGTTTCAGGGAAGTATGGATCAGGGACTGTAGTAAAAAAGATCACCATTTCATAAGCAGGGAAGAAAAATATCTCATCACAACAGTGAACCTTAAAAAGGGACATGACAGAACATATCATATGAATTTTATCAGAGATCTCCAAATAATTATCCTATTAAGTGTTCTCACACTTGGTACCATCACATGTTATGCTGAAGAGACCATCGGCATTCAGGATACTGATAGTCTGTTAAATATCACTACAAACAATACCGTGGCCTTGAATTTAACCGAAACTGACAGTCAGCCACCGATTCCAGTTCACTCTGAAGAGCCGTCAGAAAAAAATGAAAGCCTGTTTGAAGGGATAACAGGAACAGTATCTTCTTTTGAAAACGTATCATTGAACGAAACAAATCAGTCAGAGCAGACGGATCCACCTGAAAGGAGTCAGGCTACATCTGATGACTCAGCTCTGCAGAAAGCCTACACCGGATGGTATGAAAAAGGAGTAAATGCATCGAAAATAGGAAATTACCAATCTGCATCTGATGCATTTGCTGCAGCACTCCGGATTAATAAAAAATCCCAGGAGGCCCAGCTTGGATATGCCTCTGCCCTGTCTGAACTTGGAGACGACGAAGAGGTACTCTCTATCTACAGTAATCTCCATAATCTCTCACCAAATAATACAGAATTCCTACTTCCCCTAGGAAGGGCACAGAATGCTGCAGGAAAATATGATTTGGCAGTTGCTACACTTTTCAATGTGACCAATATCTTCCCGGAAAATTCTGAAGGCTGGAGTCAGCTCGCTGCTGCCTATGCTGGTCAATACCGGTATGAGGATGCTTTGACGGCTGCCAGAAAATCTCTTCAGATATCCCTTGATAACGAAGGAGGATGGGGCCAGCTTGGATGTATTCTCTATGGACAGGGGAGATATTATGAAGCGATTGCAGCGTTTGAAAAAGCCCTCACCCTGAATCCCAAGGATGGAAACATATGGATGGGACTTGGGGATACCTGGTCAGCACTCAGAAAATATGAAAGTGCCACTGAAGCATACACTTCTGCAACCAAACTACGCCCTTATGACAACGATCTCTGGATAAAAATCGGTTCTGTTTATGAAAAGAAAGGAGACAAAGTGAATGCATCTGAAGCGTATATGAAAGCAGAAGGGGACGGGGCCCTTATAATTCATACAGAAGAAAATTCAGGAAATATCGATCAAAACCAGAGTGTGGACACCGCTTTGAACTCATCAATGAATGAGAGTGCATCTAGTCAGCCATCAGGAAATAGCACAAACACCACAGAACCCTAAATCGTCTTCCCTTTTTTTACCAGGATAGTCCGGATTTCTGACCAGGCGGACCAACAATCTTTTCCACTGCTTTCAGGAGATGGCTGGCCTGATAAGGCTTTACCACATATCCTTTGGCACCAAGCCTTCTCGCAAGGTCTACCATACCTGCTTCGCCAACAGAAGTACAAAGTATCACCCGGGCATCAGGGTATTCCTCCCTGATTCGCCGTAACGTATCAATCCCGTTCAAATCCGGCATGATCAGATCCAGCATTGCCAGATCAGGAATTAATTCTCTATAGAGCCGGATACCCTCTTCCCCACCGCTTGCTGCCCCTGCGATATCATATCCTCCGGAAACCAGAATATTTTTCAGCAGATTCCGGTCAAAATCTGTGTCATCAACTATCAAGATTCTTGGCATCCCTTTTCCCCCCTATCGCTATTTTTCCAGCCCCTCCATGGTACCAAAGGAAGCTTTCTTTATTCTGCCTGATTCATCCATTTTTGAAGATAAACACAGACATATATAATTCCATTTCCGCAGTATTTCCATAAATGACTTTTCTTTTACTTCGGAAACAGAGTGTTAAAATGTTTCACTCAAAGAGGATCCGGGATGGTGAACCAGAAAGTCGCTCCTGCATCAGGAAGTCCTTCTGCCCATATCTTCCCTCCGTGTCTGAAAATAATCCGCTGCACTGTAGCAAGACCAATACCATTTCCAGGAAAGTCATCCTGTGAATGAAGTCGTTGAAGAGGAACAAACAGAAGATTTGCTTTTTCAGGGGGGAAACCTGCCCCGTTATCTCTTATGAAGAACGTAGTGAATGCACCACGTTTAACCGCCCCCACTTCAATTCTTCCTTCAGAGCGTTTACCGGTATACTTCCAGGAGTTTCCAAGGAGGTTCTGCAGGGCAATCAGGATAAGCCCCTTGTCACCAGATACCTTCAAATTAGACTCCACAGTCCATATCATGTTCCGATCAGGGTGTTCACCAGATAACTTCTCCAACACCGCAGTTGCCATTTGCGTAACGTCTATCGGTTCAATTACCAGCGAAGTCCGAGTTACCCGGGAAAGACGAAGAAAATCATTTACCAGTTGGTCCATGCTGGATGCAGCCTGCCGAATCCGCTGAAGACACTCCTGCCCGTCCGGTGGAAGACAGGCCATGTATGATTCTTCCAGGATCCGGGAAAACCCATCAATGGCAATTAGAGGTGCACGAAGATCATGAGAGACAGAATAGCTGAATGAATCAAGTTCGCGATTCGCAGCTTCCAATTCAGCTTCAAGGATCGAGCGTTCCTGAGCCATCCGTATAGTGGCGTGCAGATCCCGCTCCCTAAACGGTTTTATCAGGTATCCGAAAGGTTTTGCTCCCTTTGCCCGTTCAAGAGTCTGATCATCGGCATATGCGGTAAGGAATATGACAGGAATTCGATATTTTTCGGTGATCTCCCGGGCAGCGTCAATACCATCGATGGTACCGGCAAGATGAATGTCCATCAGGATTACATCAGGTCGCACATCGCCAGAAATCCTAACAGCATCTTCCCCGGTAGATACCGGACCAGCTACATCGTACCCATATCTTCGCAATTTAGAGGCGATTGATTCTGCAACAATCGCCTCATCCTCCACTACCAGCACTTGTGTCGCAATCATCCCCCCATGTTTTTAGTGATCCGGAAACCGAATGATAAACTGAACACCAGGATCGTTTGTCTGACCGATAAAAATTGTCCCCATAAGTTGCCGTGTTAATACCCGGACAAGACGCATACCAAGGCTGTTACACGCATCTATGGAAAAATCAGCGGGAAGACCAATCCCATCATCAGTATAAACAAGCACATTAGATCCATCCTCGTGTGTCATATGTACCCGGATTAATCCCTTACCCTTACCAATGAAGGCATACTTCATCGAATTAACCATCAGTTCATTCACAATCAGACCCAGGGTTACCACAGTATCCAGGCTAAACCTGATATCCCCAACTTCAATTTCAGTCCTGATATCCCTTACTGTGGCAATGCTGCTGGTTACTTCTCCAGCAAGATTCTCAAGATATGTGGCAAATGGAATCTCGGAAAGCGAATCACTCCGATACAACGTCTCATGTACTAACGCCATTGAAGCGATTCGCTGCTCGCAATCGTGGATTGCGGATATAACCCGCTCATCATCAATGTACTCTTCCTGCAACTGAAGAAGACTTGAGATGACCTGCATATTATTCTTCACCCGATGATGAAGCTCCCGGAATAAGACATCCTTCTCTTCAATAGTTTGTTGAAGTGCTTTCTGATATTTTTTCATCTCGGTAATATCTACAATGACCCCCCGCACACCACAATACTGGGTATCGCGGAGGATAGGAGAGAGAGAGAGAAGAACAGAACGATCATCTCCCTCTCTCGCATGTACCGTATATTCCCCACTCTGGACCAGTGGATCTGTTCTTACCTCTCCAAGTACATGCACAAGCCGCTCTTGATCTTCACAACAGAAGAAATTCATAAATGGCGTGCCGATGAGCCCGGATCCGGTTATTCCAGATAGTAGTGCGGTAGCACTCCGATTACAGAATGTCACCAGACCTTCTTCATCAGTCTCAAAGACCGGTTCAGGGAGCATATCAGCAAGCTCACGGAAATGTCGTTCACTTTCAGTTAGAGCGAGTTGAGAAAGTCGTTGTTCAGTCTTATCTCTAATTATCAGAAGGATAGACGGGTCTCCCCCCTGAGTTATGGGAACCGCAATGAGTTCTGCGAAAATTTCCCGACCTGACCTGCTATGCATCAGAGCTTCACAGGAATGAGGCGAGCGAATCGAGAAACATTGCGATAACATACTCACGACCACCGGATATGATGCAGCGTCATAATAGTCTCCTGAAGGCCGTGTCATAAATTCATCAAAGGAACTCACTTCAAAGAGTTGAAGTGCGGCTGGATTCAGATAAACCGGGCGATTACCTGCATTCAGAATTGCTATGGCATCAGGAGAAGACTCAGAGAGTTGCATATAACGCTCTTCACTTTCAATAAGAGCATCGCGGAGTGCATCTTCAGCCTGAATACGCGCAATAACATTCCCAATCTGGGATACTACCGTTTCAAGGGACTCCCTGCAACCTATGGGCACTTCTATGACCGAATCAGAACCAAGGACAAACCATCCGGTAACTTCATCATACCTCTGGATCGGCACCATTGCAAGAGAGAGGAATGGGGTGTCATATCGAAGGAGATCAGTCTGGCTGTAATAACGCGCTGCTCCTGCAAGAAGTGCAAGGATGTCAACATTATCATCCTGCCAGATCTCCATGAACTGACTGAGCGAGCGGCGATGAGGGCCTGATTCATAGGTCAACTTCACGACTCCGGTATTTCTATCCCTAAGATACACTGATCCGGCATTCATTCCGGTCAGATCCATTGCAGCTTTCAATGAAAATTCCAGAACCAGACTAACAGAAGAGACCATCGCAAGTTCCAAAGCCAAATCTCGTTGTATTGACACCTGACGCGCTATCTCTCGTTGTGTGCTGATATCTCTGCCCACTGCCAGTATCTCTCGAATTTCAAATGAACTATCATAGAGGAGTCGGAGCGTCCAGTGCAAATAGGATACCAGACCTTCAGGAGACTCAAGTTTTACTTCGGCATGAACAACCGGATAATCAGGGTCACAGATATCCAAAGACGCTTGTAATTTTTCACCCTCTTCCTGAAAAATTTCAAAAAATGGAGTTCCAGCCATTTGATCCGATTTTTTTGAGAGAAAAGAGGCGAAAGAAGTGTTAACAAACCGAATCGTTCCTTGAGGATCCATCTGACAGATAAATTCGGTCTGGTCTTCAACTACTGCACGGTATAATTGCTCACTCTCAAACAATGCCCGTTCAGATCGGAACTGACGGGCAGCCTGACCAATGTCATGCGCGAGTTCGGCAAAGAGTTCCTCAGGGTTACCTCCCTTCTGGAGATAATAGTCAGCACCATTGTTTATCGCATCAATAACGACTTCTTCACGACTTTTTCCGGTAAATACAATAACAGGAATATCCGGGTCAACACACCTGATTGCCTTCAGAAGGGTGATGCCATCCATTTCAGGCATATCATAATCCACTACCAGACAGTCGTAAGAAAAGAGTCGCCCGCTCTGTATGGCATCCTCCGGATTGTCGGTGATATCAACCTTAAGAGAGTGAATGATAGTCAGATAATCACGTATTGCATGAAGCATAGCCGGTTCATCATCGATGAAAAGGACTCGGACACTCGGATCTATATCCATCTATGTATGCCCATATTCAGAGGCAATGCAGCCACTGTGCCCGGAGGCTGGTGATTTTTTTCAGCAATACAACGATCATTCTTTTCTTATCCGAATCAGTACAATGGTATATTACACAGAAGCATTATGAAGCAACACACATATTTTCTTCTCCTTGGTTTGATCGCCCTGATAGAAGTGGGGATATTTATCTGGTCAGTTGAACACCTCGAACCACTGGTTATGACCGGAGCAGTAATCATTGGAGTTCTCGCAGCATGGATCATTCGTCAGCTTGTCGACGAAGTGGTTGCTGATGAGCGGACACACTTGATTACCGAGAAGGCTTCCCTTCGAACACTGCAGGTTCTCGGTGTTCTGCTCTTTTCCTATGCTCTCGGAGGAGTGGTCATTAGCATCAGGGGTGAGGTGTTCGGCCCATTTTCCTACCAGGTCGCTCGATACTCATTTTCCCTGATGTTCATTGTCTTTTTCATGATAATTGTCTATGTCCTCTTCCTTTCCTGGTATGAACGAAAATATGGAGCCGGGGGGGAGGATGAAGAATAAGATCAAAGTATTTCGCGCAATGAATGATCTCACTCAGGAAGATCTGGCTAGAGAAGTAGGGGTAACCAGGCAGACAATCCTGGCAATAGAAAAAGGGAAGTATGATCCTTCCCTGGAGCTGGCATTCAGAATTTCTGCAAGGTTTGGGGTCCATATAGAGGAAATATTCACTTATGATGCAACAGTAACGGGCAACACGAATCCTGAATCGATGTAATGATCAGATAACAGGAATATCTATCACATGCATCTCTTTTTTTAATAAAAACGTCAAAACGTCAAAAGAAGTTGTCTGAGAGGAAAGTAGATATAACACAATGTAAATACTACTATACATGCGCAGGCAAAGACCTGCCAACAAGTTACGGAGGTGATACCCGAATTAGTTGTTTTCCACCTACACCAACCCATCCGGTATGCCATATTCATCAAAGGGGATTTATGCCAGATTCCATGCTTCCTTCAGTCGTGTTGAAACCCCCCATCCAGCACTCCCCACATCCTAACTAATGATGCGATTGAATCATTAATGGAACCAGATACACCCCATACCCCTTGAAAAGCTGAGATGCTTGGGAGACACCACCGATCCAGAATATATATCCCTCCCAAGCGATGGTTATCTGTCTTATGACAGAAACCCTCAGTTGGCATAACCGTTAGCGAGTGATTAGTTCTTTTTTATCCCGAGAATCTGTTCTCACAACATATTCATATCGTTTCAAATGGAATCGGAGGCCCAATGTGGATCTTATCACAGATAAGAGGGGGGCAAAAAAGTGAGAGACAATAATTATCAAACAAGAGCGGAAGCTGCAGGTGGACCAATAATACGCTCAACTTCTTCAAGAAGACGAACTGCGGGATATGGTTTGGCAAAGAAGGCTAATGCTCCAGAACGTTTGACAAGATCCGCAACGATCTCATGACCAAACGAAGAACACACCATCACAGGTATAGTAGGATAGGCAGCACGTATTGAACGAAGAAGATCAAGACCATTCATATCAGGCATTACCAGATCCAGGGTAACCAGAGTTGGATGAACTGAACGCAAAAGCCTGACAGCTTCTGTTCCGGATCCAGCAGAACCAATAACCGGGTATCCAGCGTCACGAAGAAGAGTCTTCAGCTGTTCCCGTTGCAGATGGTTATCATCAACGATCAAAATACCACTCATTCAATAAGCCCCCTATTTAGTCAGCCTAATTCTTTTATTCAAATACAGTATATAAAAATATGCCATGCAAAAGAGGAAATTATAGAAATTCATGAAAAATTAGGAGCCATAATGCATACACGCTCCCTTGCATTAAGGTGAGAGGAAGACCAATGGTCAGAAACTCCCGAAATGTGAGATTGATTCCCATCTGTTCTGCCTTTTGAATGACAATGATATTACTCGCTGCCCCAAGTATCGTAAGATTGCCTGCTATCGTTGAGCCTGCGGCAAGAGCAAGGAGAGAAGCATCAGGTAAGGTGGTTTGAGTTATAACCGGCTCAAATAATGCAATAAACGGGACATTTGAAATAAATTGAGAAAGGATTACGCTGACCACCAAAATAAAAGGAACCGAAGTAAGTTGAGAGAATGGGACTACTGACTGAAACCAGCCTGTCTCATAGACGCTCTGCATTAATACGAACATTGCTGAGAAAAAGATGAGAGTTCGCCAGTCAACACCCCTGATAATAATGTCCCGCTGTTTTCCCAAACACAGAATCGGAACAGCTGCAGCCACAGCAATCCAACTTAAAGGAAATGGTGCAATTCCTACATAGGATGAAATAATACGAAGAATTATTGAAAGCCCCAGAATCACCAGAGATAGCAGAGTAACAAAAACCAGGCGGGAGTCATGACAAACAATCGGGAAAGGCATTATTGGAGTACTGGATTCCATCCCTGACCCCCAGGATCTCACTAGGAAAAAAACCAGAGCCAGGGATATGACTGTAGGTATTATAAGACCATACCCAAATGTTAGAAACGGGTTTGGCAGATTCCAATATGTTGCAAGCAGCAGATTCTGAGGATTTCCAATGGGACTGCAGACGCTGCCGGTCGTAAGAGAAAAACAGAGAGTTAACAGAAGGATTTTCGGGGATATCTGGTATCGGGACGCCAGTGATAGAACAAAAGGTGTACCTATAATCGCGATGGTATCATTCATCAGAACTGCTGAAGAAGTAGCCATAATACCAATCAGAAGGAACAACAGCTGATCAGACGTTTTCGATACCCGGCAGATCATATAGGACAAGCGGGTTAAAATTCCACTCATGCATACTGCTTCTCCTACAACAAACATACCAAAAAGGAAGAGCATGACTTCAGGATTAATCGCATGAAATGCATCATTCAGGGAGATCTCTCCGGTAAGTACAACAGCAATGGCCCCGGCAAGCATTACCTGCCATATCCGAAAAGTAAACCGGCCTATCTGTCTGACAGTTATGAAAAGAAAGACCAGACCAAGAATAATAATACTCAGATGCGTGCAGAAATATCATCAGAAGAGTATATGATGATCTCGACCAGATTCAGCGATGTATCCCATAACTCTAATGACCGGGAACAGTACACCTAGCTAGGATAGTTGTATGAAATATCGTTTCATTGTTCTTTTTATTATCCTCACCGGATTGTTCGCAGTTCCAGGAGTTCTTGCTGGAGACAACAAAGTTCCCCGTGAGGGAACAGTATATGTCGGAGAAGCAGACCTCGATCTTTCGGATTGTGCAATTCGTAATGGAGATGAGATCGCCTGGTGGGAGTCCGGGAATCCACAAGGAACTCCCACTGCACGGGGACGTGTGACAGATGTCCGCAGTTTCACCGTTGATCCAGAGACATTTAACGGGCACACCGGGACATGGTATGGATTAATTGGAAAGAAACCGGTTTTTAAGGTCGAAGAGCCTTTCCTTCAGGTTGACATCAATGAGAACGGCATTGATACGGAGCCTGACTCCATCAAGCGAGGAAACCTGGTTTCATTTAAAATATCTACAAATCTAGCAGGTCTCAGCCAAAGAGCGGGATCATCCGGTGCAGTGGTAACTATCAATCTCACCGGGCCGAATGAGACCGAATATCATACCCTGACATCATCACGAACAAATGATTTCAACCTGGACAAGGTGTATGTGTATGCTTCACCCTATGACACAGGGGCGGTGTGGGATACTACCGATTTGAAAAAATTCCCGGACGGGGACTACACTCTTTCTGCTGTCACGAATGTCAACCGGATAAATGAGATAAATCCGGAGAGCGGAGCAACCTACACCGAAAAGAAAACCTACCGGCTTGGAAAGACTGAGGTGAAGGCAAGTGAACTCAAAGATGAAAGCGAAGATACAAAATCTTCAGAAGAAAAGGAAAGTGAATCCATAGAGAGTGTGAAGGATGATGCACCTAACACGACTTCTTCAGAAGTGAAATCATCAAAGAAGAAGACTGAAGCTGAACTCTTACGAGAGATAAAAGAAGAAGCTGCAAAGAAGACCAGTAAACTCACCTTTGATAAGAGCAGTAAAGAGGCAACAGAAGAGACCACTGCTGAGCCAACGCCCGAAGAGGAGTCTACGAAGAAGGAGACCAAAGAAACCGGGGGCAAAGATAATCTGACCCAGGAAGAGACTATAGAGCCTATAGAGCAGGTTACTGAGACCCAGACTACCATTGCAACTCCTGAACCAACTCCGGAGATAACTGAAGAACCCACCCCTGATATCACACCAAATCCAACAAGAACACCATTCCCCCGCCCACCTGGACCTGGAGCTTCTCCGACAAAGAAGCCTACACCTCTTTCGGGAGGCATCATCATGACAGCAATCATCAGTGGAATTCTTCTCGTTGCCTTTAGGCAAAGATATCAATAAATCAGGAATTTTTGATACTGGTCCTTCTTTTTTCCCATCTCAAAGATTCTGATCTCCATCAGCCTCATTACTCAAAAAGCCCCAGTATATTCCCATGAAGCGTGCACTGCTCTCAGTCTGGAATAAAGAGGGGATTATTGATCTCGCCAGGGTTCTTACCGAAGCAGGAGTGGAAATATTAAGCTCAGGCGGGACTGCGAAAACTCTTGAAAAAGAAGGGATACCACTCATCGAGGTATCCACCTATACGGGACATCCGGAGATGATGGATGGGAGAGTCAAGACTCTGCATCCACGAATTCATGGCGGGCTGCTTGGGAGACGAGGCAAAGATGACGATGAGATGAAACAGAACAACATCAGCCCAATAGATCTCCTCGTCGTAAACCTCTATCCATTTGAAGAGATGGCCAAACAGGCTCTCCCACTGGATGAACTCATCGAATTCATCGATATCGGCGGACCCGCCATGATTCGTGCTGCCGCAAAGAATTATCGTGACGTAATAGTTGTTACTGATCCTTCAGATTACCCCGCACTCATTCAGGCGATTCGTAGGGGTGAAAATATTGGAATTGACCACCGCCTTTCCCTGGCAAAAAAAGTGTTTGCCCGAATGGCAGCGTATGATGGGGCTATCAGCAACTATCTCCAAAGTCTTAAAGGGGGGTTCCCCGATACCCTGTCAGTCCAGTTCAAAAACGGCAGAAAACTCAGGTATGGTGAGAATCCCCACCAGGAAGCAGCAGTATACGGAGAGTCAGGGATTGCCGGGGCTGTTCCGGTTCAGGGCAAAGCGATGTCCTATAATAATTATCTGGACCTGGACGCAGCAGTATCCTTACTTCGGGAATTTAGTGAGTGCACATCAGTAATTGTCAAACACAATAACCCCTGTGGGGTAGCAACAGCCGATGATGTTCTTACTGCATACATCAACGCACGGGAGGCAGACCCGGTATCCGCATATGGCGGGATTGTTGCCGTTAACAGAGAGGTGACTGAGGAGTTAGCAAAAGAGATAGCGTCAACATTTATTGAAGTCCTGGTTGCCCCTTCTTTCAGCCCACAAGCCCTTCCCATCCTTGCAACTAAAGAGAATATGCGGGTACTTACCCTTCCCCACCCATCAGAATCCAATGAGATCCGAACGATCGACGGAGGGGCACTGATGCAGCGTGAGACACAATTTCGTGAAAACTGGGAGGTTGTTACCGATCGGGATCCAACTGCTGCTGAAGAAGCAGCCATGCATCTTGCAATGAAAGTGTGCAAACATACTAAGAGTAACGCCATTGTCTTTGCTGACAGCACCAAGGCTATCGCTGTCGGTGCCGGGCAGATGAACCGGGTTGACTCAGCACGAATCGCAGTCTCCAGGGCCAGAGAATCATTAAAGGGAGTAGCAGTAGCATCGGATGCATTCCTTCCCTTCGCAGATACCCTGGAAGTCGCTGCAGAGGCTGGTGCCACAGCGCTCATTCAGCCAGGAGGATCTATCAGAGATCAAGAAGTGATCGCTGAGGCGAACCGCCGAAACATCGCAATGGTTTTTACCGGAGTCAGATTTTTCCGGCATTAAATCCCAACGTCCCTCATTTCTTTTTTAAGGAGAGTGCGCACCGTCATGTATTTGAGGACGACAAAAGTACTTGTATTCATTCATGAACTCGTGCTTCTCTTTACGTGATCTGATGCTGATGATGATCTCCCGCATTGAGGAGGTTGCACGCTCGATAGACCAGAGCCAGGTAGAATGTTTCCTTACTGAAATAAACCGGGCGGAACGAATATTTGTTGTCGGGGCGGGACGATCAGGGTTTGTTGCCAAGTCATTCGGAATGCGTCTTATGCACCTGGGGATGAATGCCTATGTCGTTGGGGAAACGGTTACTCCTGCTTTTCACGCACGGGATACATTAATTGCATTTTCTGGATCAGGGAAAACAAAGTCAGTCCTTGAAGCCTGCGAGACCACCCGGCATCTGGGAGGAACCCTCTGCCTCATAACCGGAACACGGGATTCACCTATGGCTGAACTTGCAACCTGCGTGGTATACCTCAAAACAGACGATGAAAGTTCACATCCGGGATCTGACCATTTTGATCTTCGCCAGCTCAGAGGAGAACATCGTTCAATCTCGCATCCATCCACCCCGCTGGGAACCCTGTTTGAAACTTCAGCAATGATTTTTGCGGATTCTATCGTCTCTGCCCTCATAGAACTCAAAGATTGCCCGATTGATGAGATCATCCATCGGTACTCAAATATGCAGTGAGACACAGAGAGAACACAATTAAACCAGACTAGCCCAATATTCAGATTATCATGCCTATTGATTACGACGCACAGATTATTGCCATAATCCGGGTTATGACAGTGGTCCCTGTCGCTATTTACATCGTCGTTGCATTTTTTCTCACGATCGTGGCAATCATGTCTCTCGGTATCACATTTATTGATATTTACCACATGATTAACACCCAAAACTATGGGGAAGGCATTATTCAGGTAGTGTATGGGATCCTTCTCACCGTCATCATCATAGAACTCTTTGAAACAGTTATTGTATATCTGCGAACAAAACGTGTTCCCGTACGAGCAATTCTGATTGCCGGACTAACCGCTATGATCCGACATGTCATCATATTGAATATTTCTGAGACAAAGCCGGAGGTGCTTATCGGCTCGGCAGTAATGATCGCCGTACTGGTCGGTGGTGCATACCTGCTTAGGGAAGATATCGAACCAGTCCGGATTAAAACCTGATATTATTTTTCATTTCATCTGATAGAGAACGTACAAGATGACAGACCAGAAGAACCTCCCCCCCTTCAACAACCTCTCGATTTGTTACCTTACAATCCCACCCTGTTGACCGGATCGACTTTTTTGTTTCTTCAAAACCATTCAGAGATGAGATCAATAAAAGGACCCTCCCTCCAGGCGAGAGAAGGAGAGGAACTTCACTCAAAAAGCGCTCAATTACTTCCCTACCAGTGATTCCACCATCTAATGCATACTCGAGCCAGTCATCTATTTGTTCTTCTGCTGATGTCGGAAGATAGGGAGGGTTGAATAGAATCAGATCAAAGGGGCCACGGAGCCCTGATGTGAGATCTGTGCGGATCACTGAAATACCGGTTGTCTGAGTTATCCGGACTGCATGAGGATTACAGTCAGTACCTATTATCTGACGACAAGAAGGGAGATGTGATGCAACATACCCACTTCCCACACCCACTTCCAGAACCCGATCTTCAGAGCGGATCTCCTGCTCGGCTGCTTTTAACAGTAAAAAAGAATCCTCTGCCGGGGAGTAGACCTGATCCCGATCAGGGTGAGAGTAAATTGGCGATCGTTGCAAAATCCTCAAGATATAACGCCTCAGGCCTGGAGGTAAGTATTGCAGGGTCCAGAGCATCAATCAGGGAATGTATTCGCTCTTTTCCAAATACTGAACCAGCATTTTTCAATATACTCCTCACGGTCTTTCTTCTGCCGGCAAAGAGAATTCTGACTACATCCGCATAGGTTACCCGATCATTCACCGGAAAGAGTGGAGGTCGGGGCTCAATTCGTACCACTGTTGAATATACTGCAGGTGGCGGTGAGAATGAATCAGGAGGGAGATCAAAACACCGGGATGCACGGGAGAAGGTCTGAACCATCACCGAGAGTCTGCCACAATCACGTGAACCGATATCTGCAAGCATTCTGTCAGCAAATTCTTTCTGGTACATCAGTACCGCTGCTTCAAACCCCATCTCCAGAAGACGGAAGGTTATCTTTGATGATGCAGAATACGGAAGGTTTGCAACCACAAAATCAAAAGCCGGAAGATCCACTTTGGTTGCATCCCCGGATATCAACGTGAGAGAACCACTTGTGATCTCACGTGCAAACTCACCAGTAAGAAAAGAGACCAAAGTTGTATCTATCTCGACAGCCTGAACATTTGCCCCATGTCGAAGAAGAGCACGGGTTAAAACCCCCCGGCCAGGCCCTATCTCAAGAACCTGTCTGCCGGAGAGATCAAGAACAGTAGCAATTCGCTCAACCGCTTCCAAGTCGGCGAGAAAATGCTGATCCCGGTACGCACTCATCGTGACGTGAAGAGATGGTACTTCACCGTCTGATCCTGCAGTTCTTCCAGAATACGATTCATGATCATCTTTTCAGGATGAGGGATGGATTTGATCCGGGAGGAAATATCCGCAAAGCTTTCAAAGGGCTTCTTCTCACGCTCCTCTATAATCTCCCACATCAGTTTTTTTCCGATGCCGGGAAGAAGGTGAAGAGTGTGGAGTTTGGGAGTGATAGAGAGGGATTTATTATAGAAATCAACATACTCTTTCTCCCGCTCTTTTACGATCTTTTCGATAACAAAAGGGAGCTCGGTTGCTGCACCGTGGGTAAGTTCATGGTACCCGATACGACGCTTAACCCGCTCAATCTTTTCGCGTTCTCCGCTCCCAATATAGATCAGTTCACCAATCTCCACATTCAAGGATTTTGGAATGAGTTCAAGGAGTTTAAACTGCTCAATACCCACTGCATGCACAATAGGTTCCCGTTTGTATATCGGGCGGGGATCGTCAGGGTAACCTTTGGGAAGGATATCCAGTACGATTGCATTGACCTCTTTCTTCTCGACCTTCATGACCACTCCTAATTGAAATGTGTCATGACAAGATCGATGATCTGATCAAGTTCCTCTGTAGTGTGAGCGAACTTATCTCTCCCAAAGACTGCTCTGACCTCGTCACGAGTTCGGGGCATGGTATTTGCAATCCGGAGTGCCACATCCGGTTTTACCTTTTCAACCTGGAGCAGGGCTTCAGCCAGACTCCGGGATTTCCCGGCTGAAGTCCGGGCGATCTGGTTGGCATGTTCTATGCTCCGACGTAGCTCATACGACATCTCTTTCCCTTTCTCAAGACGCACTGCCTCCACATTGAGGAGTTCTTCTTTGAGTTCCGGAGTGGTAATCGCTTCTTCGCGGATAATTCCTTTGATCTTCATGCCAACCGACCTGTCCTGATTTCAGTACTGCTGCGCCTTAAGGTGCTGGGGGCGGGAAATGATAGTCTTGAGTTTGCTGCCGTCATAGATCTGAACGAGCCATGCACGACCTCTGCGTCCAACTACTGAACCGGTCTTTCCATGGAACCGGGCGTGGGGCATTCCTTTCTGAATGCTGGGTTCACATACAATGTGCACCTTCTGACCCATGTCAAACTCCTGGATAACAGTGGTAATTGGCAGAACGCCGCGCTTTCTCAGATCTTTCTTGAATTTATACCGGGTCTTTTTCCTCGGTCCATTGTGGAGTGCCATTGTGGTTCACCTACTCTATTCCCTGCACGTCGACAACATCCAGTTGTACGACCCGTGCCGGTGTTCCCAGGATCTCTGATAGACTGGGCGTGGTCCGCCCCTGGTCGCCTGATATTAACTCCTTGATGTACAATCCTGCCTCTCCGGTTACCTCCAGTGCATAGAGATTACCTTCGCGACCTGAACATCTGAGATCAAGGACAACCCTCTCCCGAACCTTATCTGCCCTCCGGTGTGCTACCCGGGCCGGGGTGCGCTGATGTATCGTGGCACCCTTCAGCTGATCTGCGGCTGCAGAGAGGGTTTCTTCGGGTATGGAGCCGTCTATATCGACCAGAATCCTGTATTTTTTATGCCCTTTGTGCGTCTTAAGGGTTTCCACCTCACCCCGCTCAGTCCATCTGATGTCTTTTACCGCAACTCGCCCACCAGCGTCACGGTTGATCTCATCTTCAAGCAGGGTGAGGTCGGCCTGACGTATCCGGGGCTCTGAGATCTCAATGATGAAAGGTCTTCCTGAACCGATCATCACCGCATCAATATCTTCTCTGCCGGCACCATGCAGGGTGGCTGCTGTTCCCTGGAAAATCCTGCAAAGGGGCCTCCCTATCAGTTCTTCAACTGAGTCTGCATACTGTTTCCCGGTACCATTACATGTGTCACACCCGGCGCCATGACAGGATCGACAGTGCCAGTGAGTCTGAGGAATCCCGCGTTCGTACTTGAAGTACCGGCCGTAGAAAAAGATTGGGCGGATCTGTACCTCAGCTACTCCTTCATGTAGATTCAGGACGACTACCACATCAGGGTTCTTCAATTCAACCTGCAGCCCATTGATAGCTGATACTGCTTTTCCTACCTCACGGTTGATTTCAGATTTAAGTGGTTCTGGATCCTGTAGCGAGAGATCACTCCAGATCATTTCTTCTGCTTCAGTGATCAGTGGAGGAACCCGGGATCCTATCAGAAATGTCCGGCAATCAATGCCATCAAGGGCTGATATTACCCGTTCTGCCCATTCCCCCGTGTGGTCAAAGAAATTATTACAGATCCAACAGGGTTCTGCCGGGGGATGATAAGGTTCATTTGCCTCAAGGGCTGACGCAATCCGGATTGCCTGTCCGCGCATGTCATTTGAGAGTCCATGAGAACGTTTTGCAACGAGACGACCTAGGCAATGGTCGCAGATGTCTCCGTACTCCCGCACTTTCTGGTATAATTCAGTCAGTTCCATCCTGCTCGTCTCCGATCAATTTCATTCCAGAGCAACACGATCGCGTGATCCGCATGTAGCACCCGGGGCCCAAGGGAGAAACGGGGAAGATCCCGGATCAGTACCTCTTCCTCTGCGGTAAAATTCTGATGATCTGAGAGGAGAAATCCATCAGGCATATCGCCAAGGGAAACACTCCTGATATCAACACCTCCCTCATCCAGAACCCCATATTTCTGTTCTGCAAGGAGACTTTCGATACCCCCTTTTCTCACCCGGAGTCCGGGAGAAACCTCACGATAGAGATTTCCTGCCGGGATTTCCAAAGCTTTTTTGATAAATGAGGCGCTACTCCGCTCATCTGGACTCAGGCTTCGGATCGTCTTTCCCTCAAACTGAATTGTCCGGGGAGAGCCGGGGCTTCCCGAGAGCACCAGATGGCAGGAAGCATCCTCCCTGATACCATGAGAGAGAAAGAGAGATGCCTGAACACACCGGCAGAGGAGGTCCATCCGGCCACCACTACCCGGCAGATCATTCAGGCTGAATGAACTGTCGGTCTTTGCCTGATGGCCAATCACTGCAAAAGAAACCATGAAATCAGGAGAAACGGCCGAATTTTTTCATCAGCCGCTGCATCCCCTTCTCCCCACCTTTCAGACTTTTAAAGGTACGTTTCATCATCTTATAGTACTTGATGAGTTCACGCACCTCTTCAAGGGTGGCACCAGCCCCCATTGCAATCCGGTGAACACGGGATCCATTCATAACCGTAGGGTCGTCAAGTTCTGTAGCAGTCATGGAATCCATGATCACCCGGTATCGTTCCATCTTAACCGATGTTACATCAACCGCTTCTGCAGGGACTTCCATACCGCCTAGAGGAAGCATACTCAGGACCTGTTTCAGAGGTCCCATTTTATTCACCGCTTCGAGTTGTTTGTACATATCACGAAGAGTGAACTTACCGGAAAGCATCGCATTGACATCAAGGTCCTCTTCTTTGATGCTCTCCTGTACACGTTCCGCAAGGGCTTTGAGATCACCCATGCCAAGCAGCCTGGAGATGAAACTGTCTGGATCAAACCATTCAAGATCCTCAATGGTCTCTCCCGCTCCGATGAAGACGATCCCGGAACCGGTTTCAGAAACTGCAGAAAGGGCGCCACCTCCCTTTGCCGTTCCGTCCATCTTGGTGATGATCACACCATCTATCTGGACAGCCTCATGGAACCGGCGAGCCTGTTCACGGGCCTGCTGACCGAGTGCAGCATCAAGGACGAGCCACCGATGTGTAGCCCGGGTGAGTTCATTCAGATCAATAATCTCCTGAATGAGTTCATCCTCGAGGGCATGACGCCCCTGGGTATCAACGATGATCACCTCGTCTTTGAGATGCTTGAGACCCTCTGCAACAATCTTGCGAGCGTCAGTCTCTTTGGGATCTCCAAAACAGTTGACATTTACCCTGTCACAAAGAGTCTTAATCTGGGTATATGCACCAGGCCGGAACGTATCAGCACAGATAACCCCGACACGAAGCCCTTTCTTCTTAAAAAACCGGGCGATCTTGGCTGTCGTGGTGGTTTTACCCGACCCCTGAAGACCAGCCATCAGGATGGTTTGTCTGCCTAGGGCTACCTCGACCTTACCCCCGACAAGATGCACCAGCTCTTCGTATACGATCTTAAGAACGTGCTCCCTGGCAGTCACCCCTTTGGGAGGTTCTTCCTCAAGAGAACGTTTTTTGATCGTCTGAGAGAGCTGCATCACCTGCTTAACATTGACATCAGCCTGCAGGAGAGCACGCTGAAGATCCTTGACCAGTTCTTCAACTGCTACCCGATCGATCACCGTTTTACCGGCTAGTTTCTTGAGTGCATCCTTCAGATTAGTACCCAAATTTCCGAGCATCAGTCTTCACCTGCAAGAAGATCAGCGACGATTGCCTTAGGATCAAAAGCCATGATATCATCATACCCCTGACCAACACCAATGAAGAGAAGTGGTTTTCCCACTGCATAAGCGATAGAAATGGCAGCTCCTCCTTTGGGATCCATATCCACCTTGGTCAGCATCACTGCATCCATCCCTACAGACTTGGAAAACTCTTCAGCACGAATGACTGCGTCATTTCCAGCAACTGCTTCATCAACATATACGATAAGATCGGGCTGGATAACCCTGCGGATCTTGCTGAGCTGGTTCATCAGGTTCACCCGGTTATGAAATCTTCCGGCGGTATCACCAAGAACCACATCGATATTATGAGCCTTGGCATACTGCACAGTATCAAACAGAACCGCTGACGGATCAGATCCTTCCTGATGCTGAATGACCTTGATCCCCAGACGTTCCCCATGCACATCTATCTGTTCGATTGCACCGGCGCGAAACGTATCCCCGGCTCCAATCGCGACAGAAAACCCATTTTTGGTCAGATAATTCGCAACTTTGGCTACCGAAGTTGTCTTACCAGTCCCGTTCACTCCGGTAAAGAGGATCTTTACTGGCTTTTCGCGAGACGCAATGAACTCAAGAATATTCACTCCGTCACCGAGAACTGATAAAAGTGCATCAGTCAGGGCTTTCGTGATGATTGCATCGACAGAAGAGCCAATCTTCCTCTTTGAACCGGTAAGATCATCCCGTACTTTTGAAAGGATGGCATCTGTAGCAGAAAAAGCGACATCACTTTCAAGCAGACCTATCTCAAGATCCGTAAGAGAATCCTCAATGTCTTTAGAAGAGATAATAAACTCGCGATCTCTGACGAGAGAGATCACTTTTTGAGTTAAACCAGGAGCTTTCTTCTCCTTAACTCCCTGATCTGCGGGCGGAGAATCGACGGCCGGTTGGACAACTACGGGTTCGATTTCTGAGACCTTTCCATCAGAAGAAGTATGATCTTCCTCCTGAACTGGTTGCGGTTGTTCCGCAATAGTGGTCTCCAGCCGCTGCCTGACCGAGAAGAGCTTCTCTTTTAGAGCTTTAAACATCAGAGACCACCTGTACCCGGGTAGAAATTACCGGGGTGCGGGGCTGCCCTGACCCTGCTGTTCCTGTGCCTGCATGTAGAGCTGTTCAAGCCGTTTTGAGATATCCTTGACCTGGGCATCGATTTTCTGCAGAACTTCAGTAAGATTCTTACCAGACGCTTCCATTTCAGCAATCCGATCCTGCAGATAACCGACACCACCCTCATTCGTCTTCTGAAGGATGATCTCAGAACCAATGTTGACATAGACTTCATCAGGATGCTCAACACGGGCACGGACATTTACTCCGCCTCCAATTGGCATCAGGATAGTCGAGTCACCTGCTTCAAGCAGGGACTTCAGCGTTTCTATAGCAGCATTCCCTTCCCGGATCCCCTCTTCCATAATCCCGAGCTGGCGGGAATACACCTCAGCCTGCTGGTTGTACTGGTTCAGGTATGCCTGAAGAGACTGGACCTCTCGGGGATCAACGGGTGCCATCGGGATCACTCACCTGCAAATTCGGTGATGGTCTCGATCTGAATGTACATCCGCTTAAGGCGGTGTTTGCTTCCGATAAGGTTGTAAATGCGCTCCTGCGCCTGTTTC
This sequence comes from uncultured Methanospirillum sp., assembly GCA_964624045.1. Taxonomy (GTDB): domain Archaea; phylum Halobacteriota; class Methanomicrobia; order Methanomicrobiales; family Methanospirillaceae; genus Methanospirillum. Next base: position 52,061 of record CAZUXC010000020.1, read on the forward strand.
TCATTCGGGGCAGTAAGAACCTTGGTGTACGGCTTCCATGCCTGCCGTTCCTGGTACTTCCCCTTCACTTCATACTGCTTCTGCTCCATGGTAATCAGTCCTCAAATCCAAATATATCTTCTATTCTTCCGAGTTCATACCCGCTGGTTTCATTTCCGGCGAGATATCCCCGGGTATTTGCTACGAGACCGGTCCCGACCATTGCATTCCCCATATTGATCGAACCTTTCCCGACCGGGAGATCGCAAACCCGTTCCAGAGCTGCGATCTCAGAAGCGGTGCTCCGTGGGTTGACCACAACACCACTGTTCGTGGCGACACCAGCCATCCCGACAACCTTCACATCTCCAAGGGTTAATGGGATGACCGGCACTTTCAGAAACTCACCAATCTCCTTCTGGAGATGGTGATCCATCTCCGGATGGACGGCAGCAAACCGGTCACATGCCAGAATAACATTCCCGGCTGCGTTCATTCCGCGTCCCAGAAGAAAGAGCTCCCGGTGTTCACCGAGTCTCTTCAGTTCTGCATCTGTTGCAAGACCAGAGACGACAAAGCCGTTGCTGTTACCAGAAAGAAGAGAACCGATGATTGGGCTCCCCTGAATGGTGGTCCGCACAATATCCAGATCAAAGGCCTCACGGTAATGCATCTCAATTTCTTCAGGTGCATCAGCCGGTATGACCGCGATATCCTCAAAGACGCGAGTAAATACGCCGATATGGGGGTCGCCTGCTATCGAGACCGTACGGTCCATCTCACTCCTCAGCCAGCTCAGCCTGCACCTGGCCGTCTTCGAGCTTCATTGCCCGAACACGGATACGTGCTGGCGGCTTCTGGGAACCACGGGACCAGACCTTCTCATTGATTGAGGAATGAAGCTTCACATCCTCGCTCTTCATGTGGTGCCCGAGAAATTCCCTAATATCCTTCATTGCCTTGGCACTGCGTCTCCAGCGGGGAACGCGCCGAACCGTTCCCAGTGGAATGATATATATCTGCTCTTTCAGCTTATCTACCATATTCTTACACCTTCAGGGTGCTGCGGCGCCAGCTGTGCCGTGCAGGGTGGGTCATAACTTTTCTCTTAGTCTTTACCATAACCCACTGTGGCACTCGCCTGTTCTGCTGGGTTTTCTTCGCAAGCCGGATCTTCCGGCATTTTGAAACTTTACTCATATTATTTCTCCAGATGACCGTCGTGCGGTCACGAGGGATTGCTCATGCACAGATGGAAAGAAGGAGGCAACAGAGTGACCCCGCTGCTCCATTTCCCACCTGATCTCATGTTCGTAGTCCCCACTGCGGATCTGCTCTGTTCCCCCGTATGTTATTACGAGATGTCTGGCAGCAAGCCGCTGTACCTCCCGCTTCGGATATCCGATGAGCGGGCGGACATAGGAACATCCGCGACCATCTGAGATACTCCGGACTTCGCCATCGGTGAGTATTGGAACCCGGTCACCAAACCTTGTTCCATCACCAATGACCCCATAGTGATCACAGAGGACACGGACCGCCTCCCGGTGGATCCGCTGGATTGCTTCTGCCGGATTCCCATATTTCAGGATCATCTCCACCACCGTGTCAAGAAGACCGGAGGGGAGAAGCCGTTTTTGGTGAGGGAATCCGAGTGCTAATGCAGCCTGTTCAATCTGCGGTATCGCAGTTGAGGGGAAGAAGACAAAGGTGTTGAGTTCAACATCATAGTTCTCAGACAACATTATTGCTGCGAGAGAACTGTCCTTTCCCCCAGAAAACAGGACGCCTGCTTTCATCCTTTACGTCGGATTGTAAACTCACGTTTTGCTGGTGTTACCTGGGTGAGGATGACCTTCAGCTGATCGTCATTGATCTTGTTCTTGATCCTGCCACTTTGTGCAAGCATTACCAACTGTTGCTCTACTGACCGGGCAAAATCCGGTTTCGTAAGTTTGATGGTATTGAGCCGTTCCCGTGCCTCCGGCTCCAGGATCTGTATGAGAACAGAATGGAGCTGTGCCTCATACTGACGCTGACGCTCGGCATCGTCCTGCTGGACTGCAGCCTGCTGCTGCATTTCCATCATTCTTCGCCGTCGTAATTCGGCTAATTCATCATCTCCCATCCAGTTAACCCCTTTCAGATTGTTTACGCGGACTCTGATACGATACGGTATGCAACTCCATCAAGGAACGATGCACCTGCCGGAGTGACGACTCGGCCAGCTTTCTGCTGGGTTACAAACCCGGCTGCTTCAAGCTGCTGAACCGCCTTTCTCAGGACGGAGCCGCTCCCCTTCACCGTTTTATTCGGCTTGGAGCCCCTGTTCTTACTTCCGCCATATACCGAACGCATTCGCTCAACGCCGACCGGACCGTCCACATAGACACGTCTCAGTACAGCGGCTGCTCTGGTGTACCACCAGTCGGGATCCTCAGGTGGCATCCCTTTGTGGGCACCGGTCTTTGCAAAGGCTGCCCATTCTGGAGCAGTTATTTCGGGTTTTTCCTTCAGTTCCGCTGCAACCCGCGAAATCAGCTTGTCAGCAGGAACATCATACACAGTAGTCATCGATAGTCCACACTCTCAAATGCAGATAGTAGTCTCTACTTATACGTATGAAGGATTCTTATATATTTCGTGAGCGTGATCCGGATGAAGACCCGGATTCGCCCAGAACCATCGTCCTTCCACGAACCTGCAGGAGTTTCGTCCCGCTTTCACTTGCAACGACTTCAGGATCGACCCCGGTAGACTCAAGCCATTTTACCTTGATGGTTTTCCTGGTCTTTATCTGACTTTTAATTTCTTCTATGAGCGTTTCAGTAATTCCCTGCTTTCCCACCCAAATAGTAGGTTTTAGGTCATGAAATCCACCGGGTGTTGCACCCGTCGTTTTCTTTCTGGTGTGTATGCGATCTTGACTCATGATTTAATCCGATAAAGTGGATATCGACGTTGATAACCACAGGTATTGCAGGTTACGACCACTCTGCTGCGGTGGATCCGGGTTCGTACAGTAGTACCAGGTACAAAGTACCGATAGCAGTTTCGACAGAATTTCCAACTCATGTCGCGCGGAATCCGGACCCTCTCTTTCATTGCTATTTTTCGGGCCAGAGCAATACATCTATCACTCCAAACCGGGTTTTCAGGGAAAAATATCGCAGCCTGACCAAATAGAATGCGAATCCTCTCACCTGCAATATGACGACGATCCGATTTCTGGTGCCGCCGGCCCATCACACACCTGACCTGGCATCAGGAGAACCCGTAGGATCATTCCTGATCACCACCTTCCTGCCTTCAACGACCAGCTTATTGGTAAAAAAAAGCCGAATCGCTTCAGGAAATGCCTGATGTTCTTCAATGAGGATACGGGCAGCAAGTGAATCCCCATCATCATCAAGAAGGACAGGGACGGTCCGTTGAATGATCACCGGGCCTGCATCCATATCTTCAGTCACAAAATGAACAGTACATCCAGCAACCTTCACTCCATATTGCACAGCCTGATCCTGGGCATGTAGACCGGGGAAGGAAGGGAGCAGACTCGGATGAATGTTGATCATTCTGCCGACATATCTTCTGACAATTGTACTTCCAAGAATCCTCATATACCCTGCAAGTACCACTAAATCCGGATTATATCCCTCAATAACCCGGATCAATGCATCTTCATATGAAATCTTATCAGGGAATGAACGGTAGGATACAACCTCTGAGGGAATACCTGCGGCTCTTGCCCGCTCAAGTGCATATGCCTTCGGATTATCGGTGATCAGGGCAAGGCATGTTGCCGGGATAGTGTAATCTTCTACCCGATCGATAATAGCCTGAAAATTTGACCCACGACCTGACGCGAGGACTACAAAGGTTCCATTTCTCGTTTGCATCAGATTTTCCTCACAGGTACTTCCTCTACGCTTCGGGTAATGAGCAATTTTATCCGGGTTATTCGTTTGCCTTTCATCTGAATAACAATGAGCCTGACCCCATCGTCAAGTTCACACGACTCACCTATCCGGGGAATATACCCGAGTTGATCAATGATCAGACCGGCTATGGTTTCATAGGTCTCGCATTCAGGCAGATGAAGTCTCAGTTCCTTATTCAGGTCTGAAACCCACATTCGGGCATCAACGGAAAATACCTCGTCCGTTATCCGGATCAGTTCCGGCTCATCAGTATCAAATTCATCAAGAATATCTCCGACGATTTCTTCAACGATATCTTCTACCGTGATGATACCGACAAATGCCCCATACTCATCAAGTACTATTGCCAGATGATTCTTCTTGACTTTTAATTCCCGAAGAAGGTCATCAATTTTTTTCGTCTCCGGAACAAACAGGGGTTCTGAACTAATTCCCAAAATTGGCAGATGTACCCGTTGATCCATTACCGCCGCAAAGATATCCTTGATATTAATAATTCCCCGGATCGCATCAATATTCTCATGATAGACCGGGATCCGGGAGAATCCTGTTCTCTTGCAGATCTCAAGAGCTTCTTCTGCAGTTACCGTATCCTCTATCATTACCACATCGATCCGTGGCGTCATAACTTCCCGAACGCGCGTATCCCCGAACTCAAATACAGAGTGAAGCATCTCCTGTTCATCCTTCTCGATGGTTCCTGCTTCCTGACCGACATCTATCCATTCCTTAATCTCTTCCTCTGTTATCAGGTGTTGTAAGAACAGTGAACCACCGGCCATCCTGCCCACGGTCCGGTGAATTATCCAGATGAGAGGACTGAGTATATGGGAGAGAAGAGCGAGTGCTGGTGATGCGAATAGAGCGATATTGACACCATTTCGGCTGGCATACATCTTCGGGAGGATCTCACTACAGAATAATATGAGGAAGGAAACAACACATGTCGCAATGAGCACGGTAGATCCATTCATGCCAAATATCCGGATTGCCACTGCTGTTGCAAGAGATACTCCAAGAGCGGTAACAAAGGTATTTCCAATGAGGATTGTCAGGAGTGAACCGTCTGGATTCTCCTTCAGAGAGGATAACTCCTGTGAACCATGCATTCCTTCATTGATCAGCATCCGCACTTTTGCTTTGGTGACTGAGAAGAGGGCTACCTCAGCACCAGAGAAGAATGCAGAAAGTAGGATGGTCAGAAGAAAAATAATACCATACAGATAATACTCGATCATTTACAAAAAATCAGACTCCCCCATTCTCGATACCGCGGGAAATACACAACCAATCTCTAGACTTTCCCAGAAAGATGCTCATAATTTCGCTCTGCACCACCAAGGTTGTATGGATAATATCTTCTAATGTGTGTAATCAGAGCGGGTGCCAAAAATATCAATCTTTTTCTCATATTGGATCCCTTGGCACAACATGCGTTTTTTGGCTTCTCAGGACAGGAGATCACGGACAAATGCCACATCACGGGAGAGCACAGCAATCTTTTCTTCAAATGACATCGGTTTATCAACAGACAGGTCGTTTATCTCCAGAGTTACAAGTCCATCATAGCCAAAATCATTCAGAATCTGCAAGGAGCATTCAGCCCAGGGATTTTCAAATGCGGGGAGATGCATCGCGTGACCTGATGCACCAGAAAGATGAACATTGGCAATTCTCCCATTTGTTTTGTATATGAATTGTCCTAAGGTATCCTCTCCCTGTACCGACACGTGACATGCATCAAGGGTGAATGAAAGCCAGTCCCGATCCCGAAGGAGTAGGGCCACTTCAGATGGAGAACTTAACAGGGCATTGACCTGCGGTTCCATATTTTCTATAGAGATACAGACATTTGATTCCTCTGCGGCAGGAGCGATAGAGTCAAGCATATGATCTAAACGCCTGAAATCTGCTTCACTCGGAGGTCTTTTCGAGGTCCTTCTACCTGGATGAATAGTACAGACTCCTGCACCAAGGGTTTCTGCGAGCCCGATGGAATATGCGATCCAGTCAATAGAGATCTGAGCCACATCAGGATTGATAGAGCATGGGTTCAGATCCAGGACTGGTGCATGAACAGAAAGGGGAGCAGATAAATGGTGTATTTTTACAAGTTTTTCCAATCTTTCAATGGAAAGACCATTTAACCACCAGTCCGGTGTCTCTGGCCAGAACTCCAGAGTATCGGCGCTACTCATCTGGACCGCATCAAATATGGAATCAAGAGGATGATCATGAAAGAACATGGTCGAGAATGAGATCTCCATTACCATTGATTATCTATACCGGGGGAAATAACCGATCAAGAGAGATATGGAGCAGCGAACCCTCGATACTTTCAATGGTACAGAACGACCCTCAGTGATGCGGGTCTCTGAGGTAACTGCAGTTATCACAAGGCTTCTGGACACTCCTGAAGTAACCAATATCAGGGTAACCGGGGAGATCACCAATTATAAAAAACACGGATCCGGTCATTTATATTTCTCTCTCTCTGAAAGACAAGGAGAAAAGGAGTTTGTTATCCGATGCACCATATGGAAGACAGCTGCCAGATATCTCCCCTGGACTCCCGAAGATGGAATGATAGTGGAAGCATTCGGTTCTATCAATCATTATGAGCGAAATGGCCAATACTCGTTCATCATCTCCCAGATGTGGCAATCCGGAGCAGGAGAGAAGGCGCTTCTTATTGAAAACTGGAAACGCGAACTTGGGCTAAAGGGATATTTTTCCTCTGAACGAAAACGCCCTCTCCCAGAATATCCTGAACGAATCGGTGTAGTCACCTCTGAGACTGGTGCAGTGATTCATGACATTACAAATGTTCTCTCCTGCCGTTTTCCAGTTGAGATTATCCTTTCTCCAACTGCAGTTCAGGGACCAACTGCCCATGACGATATCGCAGCAGCTATCAGGAGGGTTTCCGGGATGGTTGATCTTATCATTGTTGGAAGAGGTGGAGGAAGTTATGAGGATCTCTTTGTGTTTAATCATCCCCGGGTTGTTGAAGCGATTGCAACCTGCCCGGTCCCGGTGATCGCAGCAATCGGGCATGAGGTTGATATAACCCTGGCAGATATGGCTGCGGATTATCGGGCATCTACTCCATCTCATGCCGCTGAGCTCAGTGTGAAAGATCGAAAGTCTGAAGCTGAATTGTTATTCCAGATAAAAACACGACTATTTCGAAGGATTCTCTCAAAGATTGAGCAGACAGACGAAGAAGTCAATGATATCAGGGAACGTCTCTCACTTGTGCGATTGGAACGGGTGATATCTCAAAAAAGACAATATCTGGTAGACATATCAGACAGATTGACGAACAACTCATTAACACAATTAGAGAAAAACCACCTGCGAATAAGGGAATATTCTGCAAGACTCATGGCAAAGAATCCTCGGGAAATACTTCGAAGAGAAATTCCTCAACGACGCACCATGCTTGAAGAATATCATGAGAGGTTGGTATATGCAACAAATATGAAACTTGCCAGATGCCTTACAGAAATTCAGACATTCTCCCAAATTCTGCAGGCTCGAAATCCCTATATAGCATGTAAGGAGGGATACTGTGTGGTTCTCCGTGAAGGAAAAGTCATCAGCCTAGCTGAATCACTATCACCCGGCGAAAGAGTCAAACTTGTATTCAGTGATGGGTCAGTAAATGCCAAAATATCAGAGGTAAATTCTCATGAAAAAATATGAAGAACTCATTAGTGAACTGAAAGATATCGTAAAGAAAATTGAGGATAGTGAGACGAATCTTGACGATATGGTTCAATTATACGAACAAGGTACCATACTTATTAAACAGTGTGAAGAACGTTTGAGTCAAGCAGAAATAAAAATTAACAAACTCGGAAAGGAATAATGATGCGAAACCAGATTCCCTTGGTTATATGTCTCCTTATTACAGTTTTCATATTGATAGCCGGGTGCTCCAAATATGCAGATCCTGAACTTCAGATAACCTCCAATCTGACGCGGATTTCTGATGATGCACAGTCGGGAAACATCACCTATGATGTTGCGATTGATATTGCAAATACCGGGAATAATAATGCCTACCAGGTGAAGATCCTTGCTCTTCTTTCAACCCCAAAGAGTGAGTCAGAATACCGGTTTTCCAGCAGGACTATCGACGTAGGGGATATTGAAAAGAAAACCAAGAAAACATTTACCGAACGGATGACTCTCCCGGCAACTAAATTACATTATGATAGGATAATGTCAGGAGTAGAAAAACCCGAAATCGAAACAAAACTCACTTCTGTCACTTCCAATGTGATGGGATAACCAAAGAGACATCTCATCTCTGCAGTCATGCCATAACCTATATCAGTGATTGAGAAAAAGGTACGAGCGTGACTGCATCCAATCAAATTCTGGTACTTCTTGATCTAATCAAGGGAGTTATCGCATTAATCTGTGGTAATCTCGCACTCCCACCATTGGTAAGGTACCTGATTGGACTTATTCAGCCCGCATTTCTGGTCATTATGGATCTGAATAAGATCATATCCATTGGGGTTTTAATTCTGATTACCATCTATTGTTTTCATAAAATAGATAATAAAATTATCAAAGCATTGGTTGCCATCTTCCTCTTCGTCCCGGTTCTTCTGATGCTTCTCTCGTTCTATACCGTGCTAAAAGTACCTCTTCCTTTTTAAAACGGGAAGGATCCACCAAATTTAGAAAGGAACCTCATCATTAGGTTCCCGACGCATCACAATTATTCAAACGGGTTTATCTTCGAATATTCAGCAGCTTCTCTTCTAGAAATTCTGCGACTTTCTCTCCAGAGATCGCTGTATCCCGATCCTGTTCATCAAGCTTCTCTTTCACCTTTGCAAGCAGCATTTCAGGATCGACAGGTTTTAAAATATATGCATCTGCGCCTGAGTTGAGAGAGTGAACAGAATTCTCCAGACTTGCATATCCAGTAACCATGATCTTCTTCATCGCTGGTCGAATTTTGTGAGCACGATCAAGAAGTTCAGTTCCCTCCATATCAGGAAGTTTTATGTCAAACAATGCCAGGTTATAAAATGAAGACTCTATTTTTTTTAGCCCATCGCCGGCAGTAGCGGCTGTGTCCACTTCGTATCCATCGATCTCAAGAATCTGACGGGTACTATCAAGTATTCCAAGATCATCATCAACAACTAAAATCCGCTTCATTTCTACCATCACTTATAATATTTCAGATTTTTCTGGAGGAGGTAACAGAACTTCAAATGAAGTACCTGCCGGAGAAGTTTCTTTAAGGGATATTGTCCCCCCATGTGCTTCTACCAATCGTTTACATACCGGCAGACCAAAGCCGGTGCCTTTCGATTTAGTTGTGAAGAGTGGTTCAAATATCCGTTCCTGCGCTTCGACGGGTATTCCGTTCCCTGTATCTGAGACGGTTATACTAATAAGATCATTCTCTCTTGATGTTTTCAGAGTGAGAACACCACCCTGCTCCATTGCCTGAATTGCATTGATGATCAGATTTTCCATCACCCGGCGAAAAAGTATTGGATCCACAAAAACCCGCAAATTATCTAGATAATCCGTCTGAATGGTAATTTGTTCTACCAGAGGTATTGAGCCAAGGAGTTCAGTTAGAAAAGCACCAGGATCTACCAGAGATTTTTTCGGGCTAACTTCCCGTGCATAATTCTGTAAGTCAGAGACAATCTTGTTGAGATACTGAGTCTCTATTCCAATCCGGGAAAAAAGATCCTGGATACCATATTTTTGAAGAATGGCTACTTCATTTGGATCCATCTTCGCAACCTTACGGGTGAGAAGATAGTGCATATTAGTTATAACCTGAAGAGGATTTCGCATATCATGACCAATCATTGTAGAGAGCTCCCCAATTACCGCGAATCGCTGTGCTTCTCTGAGTTGTCTGGTTCTCTCTTCTACAAGTTCCTCCAGATGTTTTGAATAGAGTTCAAGCCGATTTCGTGTCCGGTATAGTTCAACGGCTTGAATTATTTTCTGTGATAGATCGAGATATACGTCATCGGGGGGAGAAACGGAATGGAGTTGATAATTTCTCGTTAGATTTCCAGTTTGATGACTCTTCTTTACCTCATCAGGAACGGTAAAAAAAATAAAGGGAATATTAATCCCTTTATCCTGAATCTCATGATGCAAGTCTATACCATTCATATCAGGCATGTCATAATCAGACACGACTGCATCAAATGACTGCTCATTGAGCAATTCCAGGGCTTCGTGACCGGATAATGCAATCTGTCCCGAAATCCTTTTTGTAAATTCAAGGCTTGCCCGGGACAACTGAGCCAATGACAGATCAGGATCGATAAGCAGAATCTTCAACACTTCGCCAGGTCTTACCGCCAGTTGCTCCTCTAAAACCAAAGGAAGATGAGATGAAGATAAGGAGTTATTGTTATCAGGGCTGGTGGTCATATTACCCATTACCATGCAAGCATTCGTAAAAGCTTCATATTTATATTATTTCCAGATCTTAAGAAAAGCAGTTTTTTTTCACCAGAACAATATCGTGAGAGCATTCTTTATCTGTTTTCTCCTAATTTCCATCATGACGGTATCAGATGCAACCATAACAGATACCCAGGATTTCTGCTTGCCTACTCCTGGAGCGTTTTGGTTCGGCATTCATCCCCCTGATCCATACCACCGCTCCGAAATGGATATAACTCCTTCCAGTATTCAATCAATTACCAGAACAATTGGAAAGACACCAGCCATTATTACCTTTTCACATGAATGGGGAATTAACAAAAGTTTTCCATCATCCCAATTTTCCTATATTCACAGTACTGGTGCAACACCCTGGGTTCGATTAATGCTCCGAACAGAAATAATTCAGAACATCCCTGAACCGGTTTTCACTTTGAATCGGATTATCAATGGAGCATATGATGATCCTCTCCGATCTTGGGCACAGAAAGTCAGGGAACTTCGATATCCAGTGATTATAGAATATGGCACAGAAGTCAATGGAAAGTGGTTTTCGTGGAACGGGTACTGGACAGGAAATGATCAAGGTCCAAAGAAATTCCAAGAGGCATACAGACATATTCATCGCCTTATGGATAATGAAAATGCTACTAATCTAATATGGGTATATCACGTGAACTGGCATAACAACCCAGAGGAACCTTGGAATACAGTTGCGGCATACTATCCCGGGGATGATTATGTGGATATGTTTGGAATCTCTGTATATGGGGCTTTAGGCCCCAATAAAACAGAAATACTTCCATTTTTTGTCATGATGAATCAATCTTACAATGAAGTGATGGCCATAAATTCAAGTAAACCGGTTATTATTGCTGAGATTGGAACAGATATTCACAACCAGGAGATGGACCCGGTAACCTGGATGAAAGACGCAGTTACTAATCTTACTGACAATACATGGCCAAAGATTATCGGTTTTGTATGGTGGAATAGTGAGTGGCCCAACGACCAGGTTCCAGCTCATAATACTTCTATGCGCATAGAAGATGATAGCCAATTACAGAGGTTCTTTTGGAATTCTATTGGAGAAAATTCACACTTCCTAAATAAAACTAATCTTTTTTGTATTTAGTAATCGATTTTGAGATGAATGGAAATTATGAGCCAAATACTGCAATATCTGTTACCTGATTACCTGAAACTATAATTTTTCCGGAGTAATTATAGTTTTAAACCTAACAGAGATTGAAAGATGAATTTGAGGTATAAAATTCAATCAATTAGAGAAATTTTTAATTTATCGTAGAAAATAGAAATAGAATTGATTGTAATAATATCATGTGAGAAATTATTGTCCACAATGTGGGAGTAAACTCCAATACACAGAATCAGAAGTCTGCCCATATTGTGGTATAAGAACGTCAACTAGTGTTAATAATACACGATATATTCTCCTTGTTTGTCTCATTTTTGTTGGAATCATAATTTCATTATTAACTTTGTTCTTCCTTTTCTCGACACATTCATATGACTGCAATTTTTGTAATCAAAGTAAAATTGTAGCAAATGATTGGGAACCATTAGGCATTTCCTCACCCCGGGATTGGATATGGGAACGTGATGGATGGGGGGGTTGGAATTATTCATCTTCCTGGACTCATCCCAAGTATGAGTTAAATTCGGAGTATGGACCATTGGTTATTGAAGATCACGGAGAATATGGAACTAATGTTAACTTGAATTCTGGTATGACCGAATCGACTATATGGAAAACGTTTTTCGATACTACAGGTATCGGTTGGAATACCGTTACGTTTGATGGCTCATTATCATATTCAGATATCCCATCAGGGAGATGGATAAAAATTGAAGCCATTGGAGAGAATGGAAAAGGGGAAATCAAAAAAACAGCGGATCAAAATCCACCGGGTAATGGGGATAGTTTTTCTATATCATGCACTTTCCCAAAATCAAAAGCAGTAACTCTAAAAATATCACATGGCCAGGATCCCGCCTGCTGTCCCAAATTCATAATGAAATATTATTCTGTTATGTTAAGTACAAGATAGGATTTCCATACACCCTCTTCAACATATCATAAAAGGAACATCCAGTGCTATCATGGATTTATCATAGAACTGCATTTAAAGGACATTCCTAGAAACTATCAAAAAATCCAAGTATAAGAACTGTAACTGGTATGACCCAATTTTGAAAAGTCATATGCTCCTGAACAGTTAGATTAATAATTACGTCTGGCTATACAAAAGCCCTTACGGTATTCATATAATACATAACAAAAAAGCA
>CAZUXC010000021.1:0-60482 GCA_964624045.1 uncultured Methanospirillum sp.
AATATTTGTACTAAATATTGTATTCGTAACACTCGTTGCTGCCGAGAGTCGGATCTATTGTAAGATGCAACGATTTGTTGGATCTCTGCCATCGTTTTCACCTCAAATATCCACCTCACATACGGAGGGGATTTATTCGTTCTACTTAATAAATGGGTGATCAAAAACGAATGAGCGCGGCTTTATAAACCCCTGATCAAGATCCGATGAGCGTTAACATTGTTGAGTACTGGGTAGGTTCAACTCGGATGCGATTCAGGGGACGATGAGTCCACATTCAATCATAGCGTGTAGCTACTCTTTTCTGAATAATGAGTTGGGTCAACTCATTATTTTGGCTAATTGTTTGGGGGGATTTGTAGGGGGTGCGAAGTAGGAATTTTCACTTCACTGATGGTCGAATAGAAAGGAAGGGTTACCCCTTCCTTTCTATTCGACTTCAATCTGCATTTTTAGTTTTTCTTAAGAGGGGGCTACAGATAATTACAAAATGTCACTTCTTGGAAATGAATGGATAATTAATGCGTAAAAATTTACATGGGCATTTTCAGAATAAAAATCATCAATAATTGCTCTTTTTACATTACTCTCATATTCACTTGTTTGCAACATCCGTAAATCTCCAGTCCCCTTTTTCAATGGTTCTGTAATATATTTGTTGTGTATCTCGTAACAACAATTTCCACCCAATTTATAGATTGAACAGGTAGAATATTTTGAGAATATCTTACAAATATTATGCAGTGTCCTAATAGAATATTGTCTAACACCGTGATACTCATATAATTTTAAACAACTTTCTGCTGGCACTAAATGGATTTGAATAGCTTCGGTTTGGTTTTTTTGTAAAAAAGTCCCAAGGTTTTGAAAAAATAATAAATCTAATTCAACATGTTCAAGTGCTGATTGTGATATGAAAAAGTTTGAACATTTTTCTATATAATCAGGAATTTTTTCTGCTCTACCAGTAAAGAAATTAAACCCAAATTCAGTTCGATAATTATTCCACGTCTCTTGGGGAGAAATATCAATTCCGGTATAACTATCAATGCGATTTTCGCTCCATTTTTTGATTTTCTTCCCATACGTTCCTTTGCCACAGCCTATATCAACAACATGGATTGTACCTAATTCTTCTTTAATATTACTCCATGGAAGATTCATCCAAAATAAATCCGAAATTTTTCTTGATGGGGATGAAGTTATTTCTGTATTTGACCAATATCTGTCTATATCACATATAAAATTTTTTTGGGGTATTTGATTTGATGGAAAAATGGTTGGAATATTATTATTAATGAGATTATATAAATTCCAAACTTTTTTTTCAAAAAGTTCTACTTTTTTATCACCATTAAGTGTGTGAAACGATGATGATTTTTTTGTAAAGCCAAACATAAATTATAATTAGTCTTTATGAGAGATGTAGATTTACTATTCTTGGCTCATCGACGTTTCGTGTGGGTAAAGTATCAGCGAATACAATCAAGAGAATAGCTAAAAACCTACCCTTTTTATCTGAGCGGATCGAATAATAATCGTGGACGATTTCACCTCATACATATTTCGAGAAGAATATTCTAAAGTTCAAGCACTTGGCGATACGCTATCAAATATCAGCAACTCACTAGATTGGGAACCTTTTCGCGGAATTATTTCGACACTTTACAGCAATAATAGAGAAGATGGTGGGAGACCTCACTTTGATGAGGTTTTAATGGTGAAAATCGTGGTTCTCCAACAACTCTATGGATTATCGGATTACGACACTGAACGACATATCTATGATCGAGTAAGTTTTCGTCACTTTCTAGACTATCCTGAAGTAGTCCCAGATCGTTCTACGATTTGGTTTTTTAGAGAACGGCTGAAGACTGAGGATTCTCTTGACCGCATCTGGGTTGAATTGCAATGCCAACTGGATAATTTAGGATATGAAATAATTTGAGGTGTTATGTAAGATGCAACCTTTATTACAGCGGACCCGGGTCATGCAAAAGCAGACAAACCAAGAGGTGAGAAAGCACAAACCCGCCGCTCTAAAGAAGGTACCTGGAGCAAAAAAAGGAATAGTTCATATTTCGGTTTTAAAATGCATACTTTGGTAGATAAGGAAAATCAATTTATTCGTAGTGTTGCAACATCAACAGCGTCACTCCATGATAGTCAGGTAGATCTCTCAGAACAAGGGCAAACGGTCTATAGAGATCGAGGTTACTTTGGAGTTGAACCAATGGCTTCAATGGACAAAACGATGGATCGGTCAACGAGAAACCACCCATTAAGTTGTAAACAAATTAGGAGAAATAGAGCCATATCGAGAATTCGATCACTAGTTGAATGGCCCTATGCAGTTATAAAAAGGGTTTTCAAGGGTGGTCATGTGTTAGTTACGACAATCGAATGAGTGCATGTAAAAAATGTCTTTTCTTGCTTTGCATACAACCTATATCGGTTGAAAAGTGTCCAAAAATTTACGCAATAATTGCGATAGCTATAGAGCTCATAAAGGAAAGTTGAATTATTAAGCGATTTTTTAGAGATTTATCGTATATTTTCGCTTTGAATACATTATCATTAGAGCTAGTATTTGTTAGCTAGAAAAAATGTGGGGTTTTTAGCTATCCTCAGTTATATTATAATTTCGTGGTATCTTCGTCTATATCACTATGAATGGGAGGCAAAGTAGGCTTCCTTGCAACACACCATATCTCTCCCCATATATATTCAATTTTTTCAATAATTAATCCGGCATCATTAATCTCCGTTTCAAATTCTCTTTTCCGATATTCAATAAAATGTGTAGGATCCAATCGATAATCAATATTTAACTCTTCTTTCAAGGGAACTCTCCAGTCCCTTTCATATATGGGAACTCTAATAAGAAACCGAATAGGGTTAAGGCTTGTTTGTATATGTATCAGAAAGTCAACTCGGTTTGGGAGATGTTCAAGAACATTAGAGAGAACAACAACTGGTTTTTCAACTGATGGAAGGGGACCCATAATATCTCCGAATTGAAAAATCAATCGGTCATGTGGATAATGCAAGGTTGCATATTCAATTGATGAGTGATTATTATCAATTCCGATTACGTGGCATCCAGAAACAGAAGAAATGATATCATAGGCACAAGAGCCGTTGCCACAGCCTAGATCCAAAACTATTTCATTTGGTAAAATGTTCGCAATAAAAAAGTCATGATATTTTATATGTCTGTGTTTGGAATGGACACCTAATCCATAACGGACAGATGCCTGACCTAAAAGAGAATAAAGATGATTATCAAGTTCAAGGAGGTAGCGCAGTGCTATTTCTGGGGGGAGTAGATTCGTACTTTTCTGAATCATTTTCGCAGTTATATCGGCTGAAATATAATGGCCAAAAAAATTACGGAAAATGGATTTTATAAAACTTACCATCTGTTCATCACATCCTCGATACAATGACACTCCATGTCAACAATTTTCTCCAGACTATATCGGGAACAGATATATTCACGAGCATTCTTTCCAATTTTTTCCCTTAATTCTTCATCATTCAGGACTGTCGTGATTGCATCAGCCAATGCCTTTGACGAAGTATTAGATGATAAAAATCCAGTTTTACCATGGACTATCTCTTCCTGAATCCCTCTAACTGGTGTCCCGATACAAGGAAGACCGCAACTCATGGCTTCAAGTAATGTCTTAGGATGACCTTCGTATAGTGATGGTAAAATAAATATTCGAGAAGAGTTGAGGAAAAATGGGAGAGAATTATTATCAACGTTAGATAGGAAGGTAACATTAATCTTCAGGTTTTGAACAATTGATTGCAATTCAGAATCCTGAGATGCCCCACCTATAATGAGTAAAGATAAAAAAAAATGTTTACTCTGGACTTGAGATATCGCATCTAATAAAGCAACAAGGTTTTTTTGTATATCACTCCTTCCAATGTATATAAGGTCCCATTTTTTCTCTTGAATATGTGGTCTAAAAATATCCGTAACAACATAATTTGGGATAACAATAATTTTGTCCTCGTTTATTGAATGAGTCCGTATGACAAAGTCCCTCTGTTCAGAGGTCGTTACAATACCAATATCAGCATTAACAAAGGCATTCTTTTCCAATTGAATTGCTCTTTTTATAATCTGTAAATTGTTTGTTGATTGTTGAGTGAAAAAACTATGGAGGTACCCACATCTTACGATAAGTGGTTTCCTAAATATCCTCTTCGAATTAATTGCAATCTCTGAACCAAGAATTTGATTCGTCTTAAGAATGTCCGTCTTTTTTAATTGACTATGATAGCGGTATAGAATATTGCCCAGAGTCATAGGTGAATATGGATACCACGCTGATGGAAGAATTTGGATAGGCGCAATTTGTTCTTGATATTTTTGATGATCTAACGGATCATACGTAAGAAATTGAATTTTTTTTAATTGTGATGATAATGATGTATAAAGTGCCAATTCACGGTTTAAATTTCCAACTGATGACCAAGTGTCCAGTCCAACCCCAGCCGTAAAAAATAGTGTTAATGAAATATCTGACAAGTTCATAATTTTCCTTTTATAAAATCTCATATCATTTGGGTAGAAATCATGGATTATGTTCAATAATGCCTCACTATTTGTAGAATCAAATTTAAGTCAAAGTTATCAAACAACTACTGCGATGTTGATATAATGAATGCTTTTTCATTTTACATCCAATCACTCAGCAATAGTGAATTGTCATTTCCTATGAAAATGGTTCCCCCTCCAAATTGGGATGTTTGATACTTGCTATCATTAATATGTAATATGAAAACTATCTTTATTAAATTGAGATATTACCGAATAATATGTAATGTTTAAAAATATTTCATAATTATTCCTAGCTTTAAGGATTCTAGACTGCCAGTAAAATTTTCAAAGATAACATCTTATCATCAGAAATATTTTTTGACTAATGGGTTGTGTAAAAAAGACCTGTATAATTTACTATTTCAAATTAATTTTATAACTCATTTCTATCCCCGATTAAACAACCATGGCGCGATCAGCCTTATTGAAATTCTTTTTTTAACTAATGATTAGGTTGATTATTCACAGCCCATAAGGTGGGGTTTGAAAAATTTATCTCCTTTGATAATACGAGATCTCATAATTTAAAAAAAGGTCTCATAATTATTTTTCCCACGTTCCCGATAACCAATCGTACATATATTTTAAACCTTCATCAATACCCACTATGGGAGACCAATTAAGATCTTGTTTAGCTTTGTTAATATCTGCCCATGTATCTTGCACATCCCCTTTCTGAAATATATCGAATGTAATATTAGCATTTCTCCCAGTGATATCCTCTATTTTTTCAATCAGATCTTTAATCATTATTCGATTTCCACCTCCGATATTGTATATTTCTCCTGGGGATCCTGCTAGTGCTGCAACAATATTTGCTTTGATAATATCCTGAATATAGGTAAAATCCCTTGTTTGTGTGCCATCTCCATAGAGATCTATGGATGAACCAGAAAGAATCCCTTTAAAAAATTTATGAATTGCCATATCTGGTCGTTGTCTGGGACCAAATACGGTAAAGTACCGCAATGAGATTGCAGGGAGACCATAATTTACAAAGTAAAGATTGCATAAATGTTCTGCAGCAAGTTTGGATACACCATATGGAGATACTGGCTGTAGGATAGTATTCTCTCTTACCGGAATTATTTGGGCATTTCCATATACTGAAGAAGAAGAAGCATAAATGAATTTCTTCAGGCTTTTTTCTCCTTTATACCACTCCAAAAGTCTCTGTGTTGCCGCAATATTGTCATGTAAATATTGTTCAAATTGATTTCCCCAAGATGTTCTCACTCCTGCTTGGGCGGCCTGATGAAAAACATAATCAACTCCTGGAAATGATTTCATAGAACATATATCCTCATTAATCAGGCCAAAATTTGGATGATTGACAAAATTGGAAATATTCTGCTTCTTTATTACAGGCTCATAATAATCTCGAAAGCAGTCAATCCCTATAACGGTATGCCCGGCTGCAAGTAGTGTTTCCGTTAGATGACTTCCGATAAACCCGGCGCAACCTGTGACTAATATCTTACTAGACTCAGAATCTATTCGAGAATTAGGCATTTATATATCATTTCATGTTCATGAGTAATTATATTGTCCCAATAGAATTAGATAGATTGGTCGAATAAATAGCCTCATTTATTATTTCAATGTCTAAAAGGTGAAGCAGTTGGAAGAAAAAATAAATTTACCAAAACAAAGTCCGCGTGTTACAATCCTTATGTCTGTATATAATTGCGAAGAATATCTTAATGAATCAATACAAAGCATATTGGATCAGACATTTACTGACTATGAGTTCCTCATTATTGACGATGGTTCCACAGATAGTTCTCCTGAAATTATTGCCCGGCATAATGATATAAGAATTAGAAATATCAAAAATGATGAGAATATAGGTCTTACAAAATCATTAAATATCGGTTTGACTTTGGCAAAAGGGGAATATATTGTAAGGATGGATGCAGATGATATTTCTCTTCCTCAAAGACTAAAAACTCAGGTAGATTTTATGGATAAAAACCCTCATATCGGTGCTTGTGGAAGTTGGATTTCAATAATCGGCCAAAATAATGGCCATATCTGGGAATACCCCATTAATAATGATGAAATTGTAAGTAAACATCTCTTTGAATGTTCAATTGCTCATCCTTCTGTTATTATAAGAAAAGGATTAGTATCAAAAAATCTCCTGCAATATAATCCAAAATTTATAAGGTCACAGGATTATGAATTCTGGGTTCGCATCTCTACTATCTCCTCTCTTGCGAACATTGGTACGGTTCTACTCAAACATCGCATTCATCCATCTGCAGTGGGGCAACAATATTCACAGAACCAGAAAATCTGTGCTGATGAGGTTCGATATCGCCAACTTCGTGATTTTTTAGGGTTGTCCCCATCTGATTATGAATTAATGTTGCACAATTCGATTAGTAATGGAGAATATTTATCCGATAAAATAAATTTAATTGATGTAAATAAGTGGTTTCTCAAAATCTGGAATGCCAACCTTAAAACGAATTTTTTTAATGAATCAACGTTATTTAGCGAGCTTGGGAGAAGATGGTATGGTGTATGTAAAAGTGCAACTATCCAAGGGTTCGATACATGGATACAATATCGAAAATCTCCGTTTTTTAGCAAAAATAGCCGATTTAACTTAAATGATGCTCTCTTATTCTTTAGATGTTTCATAAGAAATTAACAAAAAATTTATTGAGTCCGAGTGATATTTAATCGTGGTTTACTAAAAATGAAAGATGATATATTTAATATTTTACGTTAAGAGATTTAAAATAGGTTTAGACATAAATTGGTTTCATTTACTTAAATAATGACACAATTTGGTATTCTTGCCATAATTATGAAATTTTGATGGGAAAAATATCAGTTAGCATAGATAATGAAAATAAAGTGGCAATTATTTGTGAACAAAATCAGGAATATTTGTTTTTACAAATATTTGTCAATGTGTCTTCAACAATGATATGAGAGTAATCGAACGCTCCCTCCCTTTGATCTCAGTTGTAATTTGCACTTATAATCGTTCAGATTTACTATTCAAGGTGCTTAAAACCCTAATTTGCCAGACGGTATCTCCGTACCTTTTTGAGATAATTATTGTAGATAACAACTCGAGGGATGAAACACAGAACATTTGCACTTCAATTATTGCTGATACTTCAAATCTTGCCATCAAATACGTTCTAGAAATAAATCAAGGTCTTTCGCATGCTAGAAACCGTGGATGGAGAGAGTCAAAGGGTGAATATGTTGCATACATTGATGATGACTGTAAAGTCCCACCTGATTGGTTACTCGTTGCAATCAGGGTAATTGAATCTGTGCGACCTGCAGTATTTGGAGGGCCGTATTATGCTTATTATATCTCTGCAAAACCGTTCTGGTTTAGAGATGAGTATGGTTCACACACTCAGGGAAATGAGTTTAGATCCTTAGATGAAGGAGAATACTTAGATGGAGCCAATGTATTCTTCCGTAAAGAAATCCTGGAGGAAATTGGCG
This sequence comes from uncultured Methanospirillum sp., assembly GCA_964624045.1. Classification (GTDB taxonomy): domain Archaea; phylum Halobacteriota; class Methanomicrobia; order Methanomicrobiales; family Methanospirillaceae; genus Methanospirillum. Next base: position 8,099 of record CAZUXC010000021.1, read on the forward strand.
GTTTTAATCCAGATTTAGGTATGTCGGGAAATAAAATGGCATATGGAGAAGAAACTGCGCTTATTAAAAATATAAGAGAAAAAAAATCTGGTGCCCGTATATATTATGAACCTAAATTACTTGTTTATCATCTGGTTCCTTCAGAAAAAATGAAATTATCATGGAATGTAAAGAGCAGTTTTATTGGTGGAATCTATACAGCCCATCTTTTAAACCCAAATCAATATCTGAAGAGATTCTATATCTCTCCCTTTCTTTTGGGCTTTGTATTAATCGTACTCTTATTGTTTGATCTTATAATTGGACCGATATTTCGGGACCGATTGAGATATCCGTACATTCAAAATTACTTATTTGAGCACACATTTCGATATATTACAGGATTGGGGAAGTGTTGGGGAGTAATTATTCGGAATAAATAACTCTTAAGATAAAATAGAAAGAAATATTGAGCAATTATATGTGTGGAATCTGTGGTTTAGTTAGTTCCCCTACAATTAGTGATGAAGGACCTGTTTTTCGGATGCAGAAGGCTATGGTTCATCGAGGTCCCGATGGGGGAGGTAATTATTCCGATTCACATATTTCCCTTGCTATGCGGCGACTTAGTATCATCGATATTGATGGTGGCAAGCAACCCCTTACTAATGAAGATGGTTCCTTGATTTTAATTGTAAATGGGGAGATCTACAACTATATTGAGATACGTAACCAGCTTGAAGCCAGAGGGCATTTTTTCAAAACGAAGAGCGATTCTGAAGTGATATTACATCTTTATGAAGATTATGGTACCGCTTGTGTCCATTATCTTCGAGGGATGTTCGCATTTGCACTGTGGGACATAAAGAAATGCCAATTATTATTGGCACGTGATCGCATCGGTGAGAAACCTCTCTATCTAATGGAAGGGTCTAATTCTCTTCTTTTTGCTTCAGAACTTAAAATTTTACTAAAATCTGGAGAAATTCCATTCATATTTGATCCTAATGCAATCAACGATTATTTTTATTATGCATATGTGCCGGAACCCAAAACCCCTATCAGGGGTGTGAGGAAACTTCCAGCGGGTCATATCTGGATTATTAATGCAAATAGTTGGAGCATTTCAGAGGAATGTTATTGGAGAATGGAGGATGCACTTCCAATAACTGGGGATCCAAGCACATTGATACGGAAAGAACTGGAGAATATTAGTAAATTGATCATCCGCTCCGATGTTCCCGTCGGTGTGGCTCTTAGCGGTGGTTTGGATTCAGGAGCGATTGCTGCTCTGGCAGCAAAAGAGTGCCCCGACATAATTCATGCATTTACTGTTGGCTATCCTAACAGGCCTAAATGTGACGAAAGGAGACATGCAAAGGCACTTGCTGAATACTTAAATCTGCCATATCATGATATCGAACTAAAAACTGAAGATGTAATTCAATCATTCCCGCAAATGAATTTTTGGCGTGATGATCCAATTTCTGACATTTCGGGGAATGGTTATTATGCGGTTACAAAACTTGCTCATGAACAGGGGGTGCCAGTTCTACTGCAAGGTCATGGGGGCGATGAGCTCTTCTGGGGATACTCACAGGAACCTCAGGCGACTCGAGAATCTATCCGAAAACACACACTGATTACTGAAGGTTGTTGGTCTGCATATTTTCGACCCATGCTTCCAACAAGTATACAACCTCGTCAATTATTATGTTGGGTACATTCTCTAGCTGGCCTATTGCCTTCTTGGAGGGCTTATAAAAGGGATATTAACAGTCCTCCTGATCAGTTGGTCTATGAGGATTTGTCTCCTTATTTCCAAGAGGCTGATGAAAAAGTAAAGGGGTTATACACTTCGGAATTCTACAATAACGTGGATCATAACGGCCCATTTAAATTTTTTACGCTCCCTCAACCATGGAAGCACATTGATCTTCATATCACACGTTTAGTGACTCAAGGTTATTTACTTGAGAATGGAATTGCACAGGGAGATAGACTCAGTATGGCCAATTCTGTTGAACTTAGATTGCCACTGGTGGATTATCGACTTTTTGAGTTAGTTGTGGGACTTCGAAAATCATATCCTCATGCTGATTTTGCTTCAAAAATATGGCTAAAAAAAGCAGTAAAAGATTTACTTCCCCACTCTTTTTTAGGTCGGCCTAAACGAGGTTTTGAACCTCCAGTCAAAGAATGGTGTCAGGGGATTTTTGACGCATATGGATCAAAACTTTCCGATGGAGTATTAGTTCAAAATGGGGTCCTTAAAAGAAAAACTGCTTTAAATTGTGTTAAAAAGTCGCATCAACATGCTAATTTTATGTCGCTTTCTTTCAAGGCACTTGTTCTAGAGATGTGGTGTAGTAGAATGATGCAATCATTGGAATAATATATAAATCTATGTATGGGCCGTTTCAAATGATCTCTCCCACCATAATAATTCAAAGATAATAGTGTAATGTAGAACCAAGTAATAACATGTATCAATTCAATGGGAATCATGACATCTGAAATCCCTGTAATTCTCTTCACCTATGCACGTCCGGATCACCTCCACCGCACATTAGAGTGCCTGAAAATGAACAATATTCCGCGTCTCTATATTTTTAGTGATGGGCCAAAAACCCCCGAAAAGGAATCTTCTGTTAGGAAAGTTCGTGCAATTCTCCACGAAATAGATTGGTGTGAAGCAATTATTATTGAACGTGATACAAATTTCGGTCTTGGTAAATCAATTTTATCTGGTGTTACCGATGTTCTGAAACATGAAGAGATGGTGATTGTTTTTGAGGATGATTTAATCTGCGTGCCTGGAACATATGAGTATCTTTGTGCTGCCCTTAAATACTACATGGATGATATACGGGTCATGAGTGTTACTGGATGGACACACCCACTGATAACTCCAAAAAATGTAACTAACCAGCCATATTTTGATGGAAGGGCTGAGTGTTGGGTATGGGGGACATGGAAACGAGCTTGGACTGGGATAAATGAATGTGATGCATTATCATTAATGAAAACCTGTGAGAAAAACGGCATTGATATCTACCAATATGGGGCCGATCTTCCAGATATGGCAAAGGAAGAAGTGAAAAAAAATATCTGGGCAGTGCGATTTTTATACTGGCATATCTTTAAACACGGATTGTGCATGCGACCACCATGGAGTATGGTAGAGCATATTGGTTTTGATAAAGATGCCACAAATGCTCAAACTGAATCTTGCTTAAAAAAAATACATCCATTAGTGGAATGCCCCTTGGTTCCGAAACAATGGCCTTCATCAATTGAAGATCCTCTGTGTTGTGTCCTCCACCAGAACGTTTTTGGTGTTAGACCGGTATGGTATAAACGGTTCTTAAATTATGGTGGTAAAAAAATAATGAGATTTTTAAATCTAATACTCCATAAAGAGATTAGAAGTTTGAATTAACTCCATGTAACAGTAGTCTCTTTTTATCTAAGGCTATTAACATATTCTCAATACTTTCTTTAATATACTTGCTAGGTCTTCTGAATATCCTGTTTTTTGAAAGAACTGAAATAATGAATGTGAGAAATTTACACACTCCTAAATATGTTATGTCAAACAATATTACTTTGTACCCTAAAGCTTCCCTTTTTTCCTCTAGGTATTTTTTCCTTATTAAATTATACATCAATCTTATTTCATCATCACTCATTGCGGACATATTTACAATCTGATTCCAGTCACCCACCTTTGACCTCCCAAAAAAGTATCGGTCATAATATTCTTGTTCATTTTGAAGTAATCCTTTTTTAAATATTAACTCATAAAGTCGGGAACCTGGAAATGGGGTTGTAATAGTAAAAGCAAAATTAATATTGGGATTTTCCTGTACTGCTTTTTGCATGAGTTTTATTGATCGTTCAACATCTTCTAATGTTTCTGTATATTGACCTACCATCATAGATACAGTTGGCAAAATGCCGACATCCTTGAGACGTTTTAATTGAATAATAATATCAGTGGAGGTGCAGTTCTTCCCAATTATTTTTAAAATTCTATCTGATCCTGATTCTATCCCAAGACCCATAATTCTACAACCGCTCCTTTTTATCTGGATTAGGAGTTCATCATCAAGTTTCTCTAATATATCAAACCTTGTGGATATAGAATAAGAAATATTCAGGTTGTTTTTAGATATCTCTTCAACGAGTTGTTTTGCTCGTTCTGGGGTGCTTATAACCAGATCGTCCCCGAAATAAAGGAAATTTCCATTATATACAATAAGGGCATCTTTTGATTCTTTTATCATTTCAGGTATTGGTCTATAACGGGGTTTGCTATGATGATAACAAAAATTACATCGGTATGGGCAGCCCCTTCCACCATGCACAGGAATTACCCGATCTGAATAATGCCAATGAACTTGTGAGATATTACAAGCATACCACTTTCCTATTGGGAGCCAGTCTTGTTGAGGGAATAGATTAAAAGGAATTTTAGGGAGAAAAGAAAGGTCTTCGATGATTTTTCCAGGACCCGTCTTATGAACTCCCTCATTTGTTCGAATTACCAGTCCTCCTATTTTTGATATATCCGAATATGTTCTCAGTGCAACCACCAGTTCATGAAGGATTATTTCCCCCTCACCAATAATTCCAAAATCTGCCCTTGTTTTTTCCATTGCTAAATTTGGAGTTGGTGAAACCATCTGACCGCCGATAACAATGGGGCAACTTCTGTCTTCTTTTGAAAACAATTCAATCCATTCACGAATCTGTTCTAGTTCCGGAAATAGCCCGCCAAATGCAATAAGAATTGGTTTTTTACTGATAATGCTTTCGATGAAATCTTTGTGTTCGGCGATTCTTTTTGGTCTGAACAATATCTCAACAGGCTCTCCTTTCTCTCGTAGATAACCTGCAAGATAAGCATAACTCATTGGGAAGACATATTCTATCTTTCTAGAAATTAAAATAACTGGGCCATTTCTATTTGCTTCAGGAATTGGATAAACAAATGCATTCATATAAATAATAACTCCTAATAGTATAGATTAATTAGAACCTTAACATTGATAATGCAGATCAATAAAAAAATGTGTGTATTTATCCCCTCCTAAAATTACTCGTTAGTTATCTTATCTTTAATTTTTGGAACGATATTATGGATTTGTTAAAAACAAAAAATATTATTGCACGGTCTTTTCCTCCGATAATAATCGACTTTTTTAAGTATTGCAGATCAATTATAAAAAAACCTGAATGGGAATATGTCTCCGCAGGTTGGAATTATCCTGCACGTGGATGGGATAAAAAGTCGGTTGCATTAGTTAATGAGAAACAATTGGATCAGATAAAGGATTTAATCGGGACAAACCATATTTTTGGATATTCGCATGAATCATCAAATCTTTCTTCTAGTTTTGATCTTGCGTATCATAATCTGATAATGATTTTTGGGTATTCATTAGCAAGAGTGTCATCGAAGAGAGATCAGATAACGATGCTCGATTGGGGGGGAGGACTTGGTCATTATCTCCTGATTGGACGGCATCTCATGCCAGATTTGGAGATTCAGTATGCCTGCAAAGAAACCTTTGAAATGTGTAATCGAGCAAAAAGTTTAAATCTTGAAGGCTTGTTTTCTCACTCAGAAGATACGATTTTTAGCAAGAAATATGATTTTATCTTGGCAAGCGGTTCATTACACTATGAAAACAATTGGGAAGTCCTCCTCACTCAACTTGCTAAGGCTCTCAATCGAAATGGCTATCTCCTTGTGACATATCAACCTTTTATTGAACGATCCCCTTCTTTTGTCTTTATTCAGCGACCTTATCAATATGGTTACCAGACTGAATATCTGGGATGGTGCTTAAATAAACACGAATTTATTGATACATCTGCTAAGGTGGGTTTGCATAGCGTTCAGGAATTTATGGTCGGATATTGTCCACATATCCACGGGGCACCCGAACAAAACAATTACATGGGACTCCTATTTCAGAAGGAAGGATAAAAAAATGACTGATCGAAAAATTCGAAATGCGATTAATAACTTGCTTCAACTATTAAATACTCATCCAATTCTTATTGATGTTGGTGCATCTGGGAACCCCCCGGAGATTTGGGAAGACATTAAGCATAATTCACGGTATGTGGGATTTGATCCAGATCCAAGAGATATCCCTGATTGCTCTTCATTAGGGTACTGGAAATCAGATATCATTGACAAGGCGGTAATTTCTGAAAATGATCGTTTGGTAGATATTTTTCTGACTAAGTCTCCGTATTGTTCAAGTACATTATCTCCAGATCTTAATTACTTGGAGCATTATGCCTGGCATAATTTATTTATAATTCAGGAAAAAACGGCAATTTCTGCAATAACCCTTTCTGAATTAATAAGCAATATTGGTCTGGATAGAATTGACTGGTTCAAAACTGATTCACAGGGGATTGATCTTCGCCTCTTTCTCTCGATCCCAGAGGTAATCCGGGATAAAATTCTTGCAGTTGATATTGAACCAGGGCTTATGCCTGCATATATTGGTGAAGATTATTTTACTTCTGCGCATGAAAGTCTCATATCTCAGGGTTTTTGGTTATCTGATATTAAAATCGGTTCATGTCCTCGAATTCACCAACATTCAATCAATAACATATTTTCATCAGAAAAGAAAAACGCGTGGAAACATTGTATGGATGCACTACCTGGTAGTCCCTATTATTGTGAGGCCAGGTATTTTCGTTCGATTGAATGGCTGAAAAGTCATAATGCAGGAGAGAGGGAGTATATATTTCTCTGCATTTTTGCTTTAATTGATGGAAAAATTGGATATGCGATTGATATTATAAATGCATTTCATGAAATTACCTCTGATCCAATATTAAATCCCCTGGAAGATATCCTGTGTAAAAAAATCAGAAAAAAAATCATGTTTCAGGAGATGTATTCAGAAATACTTCTGCAGGCGAAAAAAATTATACAGATCTGGAGATGAACTATTAACCTGACGTTTGAAAAGAAGAAGGTTCTTATTACTGGCGGCCTGGGTTTCATTGGCTCAAATATCGCCCGAAAATTATTAGAACTGGGTTCTTTTATTACTTTGGTAGATAACCTTGTTCCTGAATATGGGGGCAATATTTATAATGTTTCTGGAATCGAGGATCGCGTTACTATTAATATTTCTGATGTTCGTGATGAGTATAGTATGCGTCATCTGGTACAGGGTCAGGATTACATTTTTAACCTCGCTGGGCAGACCAGTCATCTTGACTCTATGCATAAACCCTTTGTTGATCTTGATATTAACGCCCGTGCGCAACTCTCAATTCTTGAAGCATGTCGGCACAATAACCCTGATGTTAAAATTGTTTATGCCAGTACTCGTCAAATATATGGACGCCCTGTCTATTTACCGGTTGATGAGTTACATCCGATTCAGCCGGTTGATGTTAATGGAATTAACAAGTTGGCTGGGGAATGGTTTCATATCCTCTATTACAATGTATACAATATCCGGTCCTGTGTATTACGATTAACAAACACTTATGGTCCTGGGATGAGGATCAAGGATGCACGGCAGACGTTTTTAGGCATATGGGTAAAAAAATTGATTGAAGGGGAACCATTTGAGATCTGGGAAGGACAGCAGATACGTGATTTTAACTATGTTAGTGATGTTGTAGATGCATTTCTTAAAGCTGCTGAAAATCCTATTGCAGATGGGCAAATATTTAACCTTGGGGGTGAAGAGCCAATAAATCTGCAAAATCTTGGAGATATTCTTATAGAGTTAAATCCAGGTGGTGTATACTCTAGAATGAGTTTTCCTAATGAGCGCAAACGTATTGATATTGGAGATTTTTATTCAGACTATCAAAAAATCTCTCGTATGCTTGGTTGGGTTCCGTCAACTCCATTAAGAGAAGGACTGAAAAAAACCCTATCATACTACCAGGAGCATGTTATACACTACCTTTAAATTAATTTTATTGTGAGGAAAAATGATAAAAGGAGTAATTTTAAGTGGTGGGGTTGGGACAAGACTACGGCCACTTACTCACACTGGTGCGAAGCAGATCATTCCAGTCGCTAATAAACCTGTGATTGAATATTGTATTGAAGATCTTGTCAGGGCTGGTGTTCAGGAGATAGCAATAATTGTTGGGTATACTCCAGAGAGGATTCAATCAGTCATTGACGTTGTGGGGGACGGTGCAAGATGGGGAATTACCATTACCTACATTATTCAGGATGCTCCTCGGGGTATCGCTCATGCAATATCATGTGCAAAAAATTTTGTTGGTGATGATTCATTTATAGTATATCTTGGAGATAATATTATACAAGATAATTTCACAGAGATAATTCAACCTTTTATCATTGATAATATTGACATGGGCCTATTATTAACGCCTGTCGAAGATCCTCGTCCGTATGGCGTGGCAATTCTAGATCAATCTGGCGTTATGATTGACATCATTGAAAAACCTGATATTCCTCCTTCGAATTTAGTAGTTATTGGAATTTACTATTTTTCACCTTCAATATTTCCGATTATTCAGAATCTTAGTCCTTCTAATAGAGGGGAATATGAAATCAGTGATGCGATTCATTTAATGTTTAATGCAGATAGTTTAAAAATATCTTATATTATAACGCATGGGTGGTGGGATGACACTGGGACTTCCGATGCAATCCTTTCTGCTAATCATAAAGTTTTAGAAAAACTTACCTCACGAAATGAGGGCATCATTGAACCAGAAGTTGGTATTATTGGTGCTGTTTCTATTGGTCCGCGAACTATCATTCGTTCTGGAACTGTAATTAGGGGGCCGGTTATTATTGATACTGACTGTGATATTGGACCAACTTATATTGGACCATATTCATCCATTGGGTCTCGATGTTTAATACGCGGGGGTGAGTTTGAATCTGTAATACTTATTGGCGATACCAAAATTATTCTTGAAGATAATAAGAAAATTTGTGATAGTCTAATTGGAAGACATACAACGATATTATCCTCCTCTGAAAAACGTCCATCTGGGGCACGGTTAATTATTGGAGAGAACTCTGAGGTTTATTTATGAGATTATTAATTACTGGTGGAATGGGTTTCATTGGTTCAAATTATGTGAAGTATCATCTGAATAACCACCTTAACGACGATATCGTGGTATTAGATAATCTTACATATGCTGGTAGAGAGGATAATCTTAAAGAATTATTGGGTGATTTTGAGTTCATCAAGGATGATATATGTAACTTATCATCAGTCCAGAAGGCTATGAAAAATTGTGATCAAATCATTCACTTTGCTGCTGAATCGCATGTTGATCGTTCAATATTGAATGTTAATCCATTTCTTCAGACAAATATATGTGGGTCTAATATTCTTTTTGAAGTGGCAAAAGAATATGATATAGAAAGATTCATTCAAATCTCAACAGATGAGGTATATGGTTCTACTACTGAAGGCTCTTTCAAAGAAAATGATCCCCTTCTCCCCTCTTCGCCATATTCTGCTTCTAAAGCAGGTTCTGATCTGCTTGCATATGCTTATTATAATACCTATAATCTGCCAGTAATTATTACTCGCAGTTCTAATAATTATGGACCTTATCAAAACATTGAAAAATTCATTCCAACGGTTATTACCAAAGCTTTAATGGACGAAAAGATACCTGTTTATGGAAATGGATTAAACGTCCGTGATTGGATGTATGTTATTGATAATTGTGCTGGCATAGATCAAGTTAGGATGAAAGGATCAGTTGGGGAAATCTATAATATTGGATCACATACGGAATGTTCAAATATTGATATTGTTCATAAAATTCTAGAATTACTTGATAAACCTAATTCTTTAATTAATTATGTAAAGGACAGACCTGGTCATGATTTTCGCTACTCTGTCAATAATGATAAAATTACTGCAATTGGGTGGAAACCTTCTTATGAATTAATAAAAGGCCTTGAATTGACAATAAATTGGTACCAAAAAAACCCGAATTTTTGGAATGCTTCTTCTTAATGGGATTATTGTTCATGAATAATTATTCTCTTGAATCATATTTTTCACTGAAACTAAAAATTGATGATGCAATTTCAAGAGTTTTAAATAGTGGTAATTATATTCTAGGTGAAGAAGTCTCAAAATTTGAGACTGAATTTTCAAATTTTATTGGGTGTAATTATGCTGTTGGTGTTGGTAATGGAACAGATGCAATAAATATCGCATTAAGAGCAGGAGGTATAAAAAATGGCGATGAAGTTATCACTGTTTCTCATACTGCTGTAGCAACCGTGACGGCGATAGAACTTGCAGGGGCAGTTCCTGTTTTGATTGATATTGAACCTGCGAGATATACATTAAATCCAGATAGAATTACCGAAGCAATTACATCAAAAACACGAGCTGTGGTTGCTGTACATCTTTATGGACATCCAGCAAATATCGAAGATATTAAGAAAATCTCAAATGAAAATAATCTTCTATTGATAGAGGACTGTGCTCAAGCACACGGAGCAAAATTTAAGGGGAAAAATGTGGGAAACTTTGGAGATATCTCTACCTTTAGTTTTTATCCTACAAAAAACCTAGGGACCTTTGGTGATGGGGGAATAATCGTCACTAATTCCTTGGAAATCGCAGAAACTTCACGAGCAATTCGTCAGTACGGGTGGAAAAACCAGCGTAATAATTGTACAATTACAGGTGTTAACTCAAGACTTGATGAAATTCATGCAGCAATCCTTAGAGCAAAACTACCCTATTTGGAGAGATTTAATAAGAAAAGACAATCTCTAGCAAATATATATGATAATCTATTGAACATATCGGGTATAAAAAGACCACAAGTATTTGATGGATGTGAACATGTTTATCATCAATATGTGATTGAAACGGAGCACAGAAATAAGTTGCAGAAATATCTAATGGAAAATGGTTTTGAAACTCAAATCCATTATCCAATCCCGATTCATCTCCAGGATGCATATAAAAATTCAATTCGGACTCATGGTCCACTGAATGTTACTGATAGTATTTGCCACAGAATTATTAGCCTTCCGATTCATCCATTTTTGTCTGACGAGGATGTTATTATGATCTGTAAGTTGATAGAAAGGTTCTACGTAGGATGAATAAATTCTATTTTTGTACTTATTTTGATTGGAATTATTCTGATAAAGGCCTTGCTTTGTATGAGTCATTAGAAAGGCATATTCAATCGTTCACCATATTTATATTGTGCCTGGATGACATGACATATTCTGCTCTCTGTGGTCTTTATTTACCCTCGGCAGTTTTAATACCTCTGAATAAATTGGAATCTCGTGATCTTGCATTTTTCAAAACGAAAAAAACGAGAAGTTTAATAGAATATTATTTTACATTAACTCCAGTTTTATTGTTGGATATTTTGAAGAATTTTATGGATATTGATATTCTTACCTATTTGGATGCAGATCTTTATTTTTTTGGTTCACCTGAAGCAGCATATGAGGAAATGGGAAATAATTCTATTCTAATTATTGAACACCGTTTTCCAGAAATATTACAAAACCGAGAGAAATATGGGATTTATAATGTTGGATTTCTTTCTTTCAGAAATGATGAAAACGGTGCTGAATGTATTAAATGGTGGCGCGAAAAGTGCATCGATTGGTGCTTTGATCGACTTGAGGATGAGAGATTTGCAGACCAAAAATACTTAGATAAGTGGCCTCAATTATTTCCTAAAGTTAAAATACTTAAACATAAAGGGGTTAATGTAGCACCATGGAATGTCATAAATTATAAGTTTCATCTCGGTCCATCTAGAGAATATTATGTTGATGAAAAGCCATTGTTAATATATCATTTTCATGGATTAAAAAAATTGTTTCAATATAATAATATTCAGATATTTGATATGAATCTATGTAATTATAAAATAAAAAATATTAATGTAGTGGATGGTTTCTCCATATTGAAAAGTATGCATCATGATTACTTATCTCATTTAGATAAGTGTTATAAAAAAATTGAAAACTCTTATAATATACCCTTTTCAAAAAAAATATTATTAAGAAATCAGGGTCTGAAAGGTGATTCTAAAGTGAGTCAAGTCTTAAATTTTTTTCGGATGAGTGGAGGTACATTAATTTATTACACTAAAAAATTGAGATGCCGTGATATTATTTTTTTAGATAAAAAAAAGTAAAAAGAGCAAAACCCTTTTTAATTATATTGCTTTTAATAATTTCATGATAAAAAATTCGTGCTGTATTTAGTATTGGATAAGGAATTATTGACGTTACTAATCTCTTCATATCAGTGGTTGACCAAAAATTTCCCCTCTTTTTCTCTATTATCATCCCGGATTTATTAAATCTGTGTGACGCATCCAGTATCGAAAAATACCTCTTCTCCCATCCCCCCATAATGCGCCGGTTTATTTCAGACTCTTCTCCTTCCCATTGATCCCCGGATCCCTTCTTGATATGCTGGTAATCATGTCTCTGATGGATTGCCATAACCATCTCTGTTGCATCAATCACCGGAATCCGAAGATACTTGACATGGTACCAGATCATCCAGTTATCCCATCCCGCTCTTCCTACTACAAATCTCGGCATGTCCCGGATCAGACCACGGGGGAATATGAAATAATCCATTGCCCAGGGTTTATCCAGTTTTCCATCCCTCAATACACATTCTCTTAGACTATTGACTTCCTGAGGATCCTGGAGATCAATAAGATTCGTCACATCCAGATTGGTGCGCCTGCCCACCATCAGAAAATTGGGATATGTGATCATTGACAAGGCCGGAAAGATACCGGATAAAAAAAAGATATCTCCGTTCACGTAACATATAGTATCAAATTTTGCCAGCTTCTGGACCTTTTCGAAGGCATCTGAAAGGTACGGAGTCCCTGACTCATTACACCGGATCGAAGTGATATGCCGACATCCATATCGTTCGGTGATCTCTGCTGTTCCGATCTCATCCCCAAAAAGAATAATCTCTGCTTCAGGAATACATGAAACCCAACTTCGGATGGCATTCTCCTGGATCACTCCGGTATGACCCACAAATGGTTTTGGGATTGAAAAAAAAGTCAGCACTCTTGTTTTTCCCCCTTCATAGGTAAATCCGGATAGATATCCCCTGACTCATATGGGTTACTTAACAGAAGATCCCGACTCTCTGGCCAATGCTCAATGACCTGGATAAGAAACGCAGATACATCGATCATATGAGAAATTAGTCCTTTACCCTTCTCTTTTCCTTTCGCTCTAATCTCTGGAGTTTGAAGGAGTTTTTCTGCACATATAAGAGACTCTTCAACGCTCCTCTCATCTAGATAAAAATTATAGACTAACTTGAACCTGCGTTCCTGTTCATCTGTGTACCCTCTTCCAGCAAAGTCCAGATAGATTGCATGGGTTCCCAGAACTGCTGCTTCTGATGAGATAGTTGCCCCTTCTCCATATACGAGAGTTGCATAATACAGGAGGTCTTGCATCCGCTTAGGTCTTACCCGGAGCGTTTCAAGGTCAGAAGGCAACCCCTCCTCTGCGCTGATAAGCACACGGCCATAAGGTGATAACCTCTTTACGATGGATCGGACATTCCCGATACCGGCATGACCGATATTGTGAGCTGATTTCCATGAAACCAGCCTGAGGAGAATAAACCGGTCGTCCGGTGTGAGATCAAACTCTTTAAGTGTTCCTGGATCCGGAGAATAATACTTGGGATGCAAATATGCAAGTGGATGATAGCCGTCATACCTGACTTGTCGCGGTCCTGCTTTGCCTCGATAACTAGATGGTGTAAGAACAATAGATGCAAAAGGATAGGTAAGATACCGGGTATAGGGATCATGCTCGGTATCAGCGCAGATGATTGAAGGTACTCTGCATATCTGTCCTGCAATCGCCAGATACATATTATGTGACCCGACAAGAATATCCGGTTGAAAAGATCGAATCTCATTGATGATAAGGGCAATATTCCGGATAAGATGGCATGCCTTGGAAGCTTTAGTATACCCACCCGGCCCACGAGAGATGAAAGATATCTGATGATAATCAAGTAATTCTGTCATCATTTCTTTCTCTCGTGCAATAACCCGGACGTCATGACCTCGCTCTAGGAGAATCCGGATTACCTGGCTGAACAGGTAAATGTCAGCTGGGTCGTTGAGATCAATAAGAATTCGCATGATTTCATCCCAAAAGTGATGATATCACAGCAATGCATGCAACGATACCCTCTATCAGTAATACTGTTCCAACAACCCGTTTTTCTGTTGCTCCAAACCCGGAACGGGTCCAGAGTTCAAGGATGATATCAGTCAGTTTGTAATATTTTGAATTAGCCCGCTCCAGTTTTCCAGTAGTATTCACCCGGGCAAATGCTTCTGCCTTAAATCGGGATCTGGCAACAAGGATGACATCAATGATGTACGGAATAAACAGGATGACTGCTGCTTTTTGCATATGTCCAAAAATTGCAACACAAGCGATCAGTGAACCAACGGCATAAGTCATCGTATCTCCAGGGAATATCTGTGCCGGGTACCAGTTATATCGAAGAAAGGCCAGGAGAGTTGCTACCATACAGAGTGCTAACACCAGAGCGACAGTCGTTTGGTTCATCCAGGCGATGATCGCCATAGTGATGAGGATAATGATTCCCAATCCCGTTTCGAGCCCGTTATACCCGGCAAGGATATTGTAACCATTTGACGCACAGGTGATTGCTACTGGTATTACTAACAGGGGGTAAAAAATTCCCCAGTCAAGGGTGCCAATGAGTGGAAGTTCCATGGTCGAATTCCCTGAATTTATGACAACCATTGGAATACAGGCAGGAAGAACTATTAGGGGTTTCTTCCAGTTCGTAATCCCTTTCTTCCACCCAAGCAGGTCGTCCAGCATACCAAGGATGGCAATCATGAGAATAGTACAATAGGCAGCAAGAAAGAGATATATCTCCTGTTTATATGCCATTACCAGGAAGGTATCAAGGCCGATATAGAGAAGGAGACCGATCCCGAATCCCCAGATGATACAGATTCCTCCCATCTCGGCAACCCTGGGCTGATCTGGTTTATTCATATCTTTTCCAACAAGTCCGAAGAGTCTTGCTTTACCTATCCACTTCGGGATCACCAGGTACGTCGAAGAGAATGCCACAGTGCAACTCAGTAAAATAAAGAAGATTAGCATAGATGGATATGTCTCATGGATCATCCCTGAAATTCATAAATCTGTGCTCCCTTGTCATATAATAGTAAATATGATGGGGATGTGAGGTTAATCCTCCCGTCGGGATAGGGTACTGGATACTCAGCAAAGGGGGGGACATATCCGGGATGGGTTACTGAAACCGATGATTTATAAAGAAAAACAGGATGATAATCCCGAGTCATGTTTCGGATCAAACTCTGATCTAAAACCTGTTCAATACTCCAAGGTTGTGTGTACACTACGTTCACTGGTTCAATACTCGGGATCACTCGGGGATGAGAGACCGTGATCCCGGTAAGAGCATATGCCCATGCTCCGGTCTCATCAAGGTTGATGACAAGTCCTTTGTCTATCTTCTGGTCTGATAGCCAGGTGAGAGCCTTATGATCATCTTGGGGGAGTGCCCAGGTGATCGTATAGAGGCCGAATATGGCAATCATGGTAACTAATCCTGTAATAATCAGGACACTTGATAAGTAATGTTTTACTGTTATTGACTCTGCACCCCGTTCCATCGCCGCAAAAGCCAGACCTCCCATAGCACAGAGTGGTACTGCACAATCGGTCAGGATTCGTTCAGGGGGAAATGGATCCATCTGTCCGAATACCAGAACTACCAGCAGGAAAAAAACCAGACCACATATCCAGCCAATGAGTTCCCTCCCTCCCTCCTCTTTTAAAATAACACTAATTCCAATCCCGCAGAGAGCAGGAATGATCCAATACCATCTGATGGCTTGCAAAGCGAGACCTGATGGATTGGTTAACCCTGGTAAAAAAACTTGAATGAGGGTTGGTATGGATAATATGATGAAGATAATTCCTGCAAGGGTTACTGATGTGATAACACCTATTTGGTGCAACCTTCTTTTTCTCATTGATAGCCATTGCATTCCATATAACCCTGCTAAAACAGCAAGGAAAAGGGCAAATTCTCTGCTATGGATAATGAGGATCCCTGCTCCGAACAAGGGAATAAGTCGCTTATCTACCATATAAGCCAGGACCGCGGCTGTCATAATGGCGCTCGCGGTAATACTGGGGTAACCTCCCCATATTAATCCCACATATATCTGGGGTACGCAAAATAGTCCAAGAAGAAGAGAATACCATGCTGCTTCTCTTTGATTGCACTCTATCAGGATCCCATATAGCGTCAAAGGAATTAAGGCAGTGAGAACTACGGGTAATGTTTGGATTATTGGTAGAATTCCGAATAGTGATGCAAAGGGATATGCAAGGAGATGAAATCCTTTTGGATAATATTCCCAATAGGTTCCAAATGGTGGTAGACTAATCGGTATCGGGTGATTATCAATAAGAAGCCTGATAATTGATGCGTGAGCAACAGAATCCCCTCCCATCCAGGAGCCGATAAGATAAAAAAAAGACCACAGAAAAAGGCAATAAATGCTAATGGGAATAATGAGAATTAATGTTGGTATCGTATTTTTCTCTGTCTTCTTGATCCCAATATAAACGGCCAGGAATAAACCGGTAGCCAGAATTACTAATTGAAGATATATGGGCCCAATCCCGGCGAATTCTGCAAGAGCTCCTGTTAAAGATAATATACATATCCCGGTAATCAACCCGAGTATATGCCTGGACAGTCCCTTCCCTCCTAATTTTAGGAAACATAGAAAAGGATATCCAGACAACCAGATTCCACTTATTGTTGAAATGCCAATAATCCAGGTTAACAGAAGTTCAAATCCTGTAGTTGCAAAAAGCATCTCATGTTATATTTGAGGTACAAGGCAAAATAACCTTGATCAAATAATGATAATAAAATAAATTTTTCTCTTCAGTAAAACTATTGTTTGCTGTGATCGCGAAAATAACATATGATCATTAGGTATAATGAATGATTCGAGATCTGATTTCAAATATGTCTTTATCAGCAATCTATAAAAATAACAAAATAATATTTTTGCTCATTGCATTGCTAATTTATTATCTGATATTTTCATGGAAAGGGCATCAATGGGGATGGGATGCTGCTTTGTATGTAGATCAAGCAGTAAATCTTGCCTATGGGAGAGTCATTGATTTCCATGTCCAGCCATTTGGGTTCCCGATATTCTTATCAATAGTATTTCTGATAACTGGTCCCGGAACTTTTCCGATGTTGATGGCCGTATTGATTTTTTTACTAGCGGGTTTAGGGGTACTCTGGCTCCTGTTCAGACCATCACTGGATGAACGATATGCTCTCCTTTTAGTTGCAGTGATTGGAACTTCACATCAGATAGTGTTTCAAAAAAATTCAATATTATCCGATTTCCCATATCTTTTATTTTTTTTAATCTCCCTTCTGTTAATCCGGGCAATTTATTTTCAAGATTGCAGGCATCCATTGCTCCTCTCGGCTCTTCTAGGCATAATTATCGGTCTTGATTCGACGATTCGATCCATAGGATATCTTTTACTTCCTGCTCTGATAACCGTTCAATTATACAAGTACTATAAGAAAGAATGGGAGATTTCTCATCTTCGTAATGTGTTAGTCCTTGTAACCCCTTATTTGTTCTTTCTCTGCTTCTATGGATTATATGTATATATGTTTTCGAATTGGGGCCAGTATTATGCTAGTACATCCTCATCTATCACCCTTCATTCTATACTGATAAACCTGTTTAATTTTTCTTTTGTGATTAAAGAATTTTTTCCCGGTCCGGCTCCTATTCGGATTTTCCTCTATCTTTTCACAATTCCTTTATTTTTGATAGGTCTGAAATATAGATTTCACAGGGATTTCTATATGATATCAGCAGTGGTGTGGTATTTCATTGCTTTGGTCTTCTTTAGTTTTTCTGATGAAGCGAGATACGCTTTACCCTATTACCCAATATACTTATATTTTACCCTCCACGGATTGATTAAGATTCAATCTGGTATTTCAAAACAGCCTTTTTGCCTTCGATATAATTGGGATATTGTCACAATCTGCGCAATATTATTAATAATATGTTCAATGCTTTCATCTGCTCTCTATTGTAAACAAATGGGTTCATTTAGCGAAGGAACATTTATTGATGGACCAGATACTCCTGATGCTCAGGAAATGTTTCAATTTATTCGCGAATCAACTGCTACTTCTGATCGGGTGGGTTTTCGTTATCCCGGATATTTATTGATGTACGCCGGTCGTCAATCACAGACCGGTTTCCCCTATGTTGATAATCAGACATTTTTGGAAACGGTCAGAACACAAACAATACCCTATGTTCTTGTAGGGAAAAAGCAAGAAAACTTACGCAATCTTCTCAATCAGACTGGATATTATTCATTAATCTATGAAAATCCAAGTGGCTATTTATATAAAGAACGATATTTGTAATATCATTTAAAGATAAATTCTGGGGATTGAAAGGGCAATACTAGTTCTTCTTCCAGTTTTGTATTTCTTTGGGGGGATTAGGTGTATAAAAATAAAAAAATTGCAGTAGTTATTCCCGCTTATATGGAAGAATTACTTATAAATGAAACCCTGCAATCGGTTCCCGATTATGTTGATCAGGTATATGCGGTTGATGATTGTTCACCTGATAAAACAGGATTCTTGATTGACCAGTTTGCTCTACGAGACTCCAGGATCATTCCGATTCATCACGAGAAGAACAAAGGGGTTGGAGGTGCAATTGTCTCCGGATATAAAAGGTCTCTCGAAGATGGATTGGATGTCGTTGCGGTTATGGCCGGCGATAATCAGATGGATCCTGCTTTTCTTCCGGAGCTTCTGGATCCAGTAATTGAGGGATCGGTGGATTATGCAGTAGGAAATCGATTAATCAATGAAAAGTTCCGACAGGGGATGTCCAAATGGCGGTTTGTCGGCAACTCGGTACTGACTCTGCTGACGAAAATTGCATCAGGGTACTGGCAATTAATGGATCCCCAGAATGGATATACTGCAATCTCCCGGCGTGCTCTTGAGACAATCTCGCTTGATGCCATCTATCCACGATACGGATACTGTAATGATCTCCTGGTCTGGTTGAATACTTTCGGGTTCCGGGTACGCAATGTTCCCCATCCGGCTCGTTATGGCCTCGAGCGCTCGAAAATAAAATATTCGACCTATATTGTTCGGTTGTCATGGTTACTGTTGAATGCTTTTTTTTGGCGACTTAAAACAAAATATGTATTACTAAGTTTCCATCCCTTGGTGTTCTTTTATCTCTTTGGATTATTCTTTAGTTTTTTGGGAGTATTATTTGGGATATATGCATTCTATTTTAAATTTGCTCTGAAAAATGAAATTTTTGTTCCGGCGGTAGTATCTGTTATCCTATTTGCACTAGGAGTTCAGTTTATTCTGTTTGCTATGCTTTTCGATATGCAAGAAGAGAAAAGTGGAGCATGGTATTCAAATTAACTTTGATATTAACACTCTACAAAAAAACAACTTTAGGGTGTGGGAAATCACCTAATAATTTCACTTTTTCCCACATAATATTAAGGAATAACTAAAATAATCATCAAAAGGAGAGGAAAACTCCCTATCATTTTTAGTAAAATTAAAGGTAATTTGCCTTTTAAGGTATTTTTTTATAATAGGTCTTGGTATTACCTTATTGAATGAAGAATAAAATGAACCTCCAAATATGGAATATTTCTGTGTTTTGTTTCGAATTGCAATTTCATACAATTCTTTACGAGAATATGGATACTCTTCACCAACATTCCAGTCACCAGTGAACTCCAGATAATGCTTATAAATTCTATATGGGATACAGTGTTTATTTGGAACTGAAATAATTACTAATCCCCCGCTTTTTATTAATTTAAAATGAATATCTGTAATTTCTCTCCTTAAATCACCAATAAAATGTTCAGTCAATCCAAAAGACATAGCAATATCAAATTTTCCAATTAGATTTGGTTTTATTCGAAGGGCGTCTTGATGAATATGAGTTGCATAAAGGTCATTATTCTCAAAAAATCTTTTTGATCTTTCAATTGCTTTACCTGAATAATCAAGAATCGTTACATTAGCTCCTCTTTTAGCCATTAATGCGGCATTTGTTCCAGAACCAGCACCTATTTCAATTACTGAAAGATTTGAAAAAGAACCGAAATTCGTAATTATTTCTCTTTCAATTTTTCTCCATCGAATAGAGTTTTCTTCTAATTTTAATTGAAAAATATCTTCATTTTTTGTAGGTTGGCTATCCCATACTTTATCCCATAATTGAGGTGAATTTTTTTTTGCATTCACAATTAATCTCATTATTTTGGCAATGTAAAGAATTATACATAGCGAACATTACTCATCGTTTTTTAAAAATATTAGATATAAGAAAAGGAATTAAAATATTATATTATCAATAAACATAAAAATTTTGTGTAAATTTGATAGTGGTAATCTATATATATTCGCTGATTAGCAAATGCGATATTAAAGAAAAAGGAAAATCTAATAATCGGATTGATATAAAAATTTTACAATATTTCGAGTTTTTTTTAAAAAAACTTGAGAAATGATATTAATCATAGAGAAATACTGTTTCTTATGGCCATTTGTAAATAGATACCTGATAATCCATAGATATTGGCTTTGAATCCACTCATTTCTCCTTATTGTATTTATCGAAGAATGTCTATCTGATAATATCGAGAGATATAGAGATATTAATTCTGTCTCAAATTTTTCACAGAAAGAGGATGAGCATTCACTACTCGTTATTAATATGTAGAGATTCCAAATTTTACTTTGAAATTGGGTAAATTCTTCAATTATATGAGTATCGTTTTGAACAAATTTTAAAAAATTTGGATTATTGTCTACAAAGTGTGTAATTTCTAGAGCCCTCCAGAGACAAGATGTAAGTGCTAATTCCTTTATACCTAGTTCTGATTCATTATCCTGAACAATTTTTTGATATATGTGTATGATGTCAAGGGAAAATTGAAGGCGTCCTTGAGATGTTTTTGTTCCTGGATAAAATCTTAATTGAGATAAAAATTCATTTTTATAATCAAGGGGGTATCTAGTTGCTATTCGCATCCATAAGTCATAATCCATTGCGTAGTGTAATGTTTCATCAAGATATCCCACAATGTTAAAGATTTCTCTTCTAAAGAAGACTGATGGTTGGCGTATAAAATTAGACCTGATTAATCTTTCAAAAGAGTAATCCCCAGAAAAATAATTTTGAATAATGCTACCTCCTTTGTCAATATACTGAGCATCACCATAAATTGCCATTATCTCAGGGTGGTTAATAAAATCTTCACCAATCCGTCTTAACGAATTATGTGTTAGCATATCATCAGAATTAACCCATCCAATGATCTCACCATTTGCTCCTTTAAATCCTTTGTTTATTGCATTTGTCTGACCTCCATCTGACTCACTCACCCACCACGCTAGATAGGATGAATAGTTTCGAATAATATTAACTGACCCATCTGAACTTCCACCATCGACAATGATATATTCAAGATTAGGATAATGTTGCGACAATACAGAATTGATTGTTTTTTCGAGAAATTCAGCCTGATTATATGAAGGAGTAATGATACTGATTCGGGGTAGTTGCATTTATTTTCCTTCTTGATATTGATCTAAATCCCTATAAACAATAAGATTGGTATTTCTATAATATATGGATCAGGTTAGATAATATGCGAATTCTCCAAATTAATTACGCTGATATATTTGCGGGAGGAGAAAAAATGTCCTTAACCCTCCATCAGCAATATCTGGAACTTGGTTATGAATCCATACTTCTTGTTGGATCAAAAAGGAGTCATGATCCGTCAATTATTGAAATCCCATGTCATAATAATGCTCTAATTAGAAGAAAAATATGGAAGTTTCTGGAAAGAAAGACTAATGAGTCTCATATTTTTCTTCTTCGTCAACAAAGAATTCAGTCTTTTTTGAAGTTAATTTGTTTAAAGCCAACAAAAATTGTTCAATTTCTTTCGGGAGTTGAGTTTATAGATTATCCAGAGTCTAAAGAGATTTTAAAAATCATTCCATTTGTACCGGATATCATCCATTGTCACTCCTTGCGAGGGTATTTTGATCTTCGATACCTCCCTGCTCTCTCTCGGGATATTCCGGTAGTTTTAACACTTCACGCGCCATGGCCATTAACTGGTCAGTGTAATCCTCCTTTTGATTGCGAGGAGTGGCAACGGAGCTGCAAATATTGCCGGTACCCTTCTAAAATCCCTCATTATCTTAAAAATTCTCCTGAAATTAATCTAAAGGTGAAATTAGAAATCTTCTCTAAAATTAAAGTCGGTGTAATCAGTCCTAGTAAATGGTTGTTGGACATGGCAAAAAAATCTATACTTGCACCAGGTATTATGGATGCTAGAGTTATTCCGAATGGTGTAGATAAAAATTTATTCAAGCCTTCAGATAATTATTCAATCCGAAGGACACTAGGATTACCTGACCAAACACCTATCATCTTATTTACTGCTCAGGGCATTCAAGGAAACCAGATGAAAGATTTTCCTACATTGCGGACATCATTGATTATTTTGTCAAAATTGAAACCGGGTATGGATGTTCTTTGTCTCACTCTTCACGGAGAGCCCTCTGAAGAAAAGTTTGATTCTGTGACACTGAGAATTTTCCCCTTTCAAAAAGATCTTAACACAGTGATAAGGTTTTTTCAGGCAGCGGATATTTATGTACATCCGGCACGCTCTGATAACTTTCCTACAACCATTTTAGAGGCAATGGCATGTGGCAAGCCGGTCATAGCCTCAAATGTTTCGGGGATTCCGGAAATTGTGGATCAGGGAGTGACCGGTCTTCTTGTGCCCCCGGAAGATCCTCAGGCACTGGCTCATGCAATACTGGATCTCCTTGAAAACCGGACGAAAAGAGAGGCTATGGGTGTTCAGGGTCGGAAAAAAGCGGTTGAACAATTCAGCCTTGAAAAAATGGCTCAAGAACATATTGAGTTCTATCATATGATGATCGATGCCCATAACAAACAAAAATCTGATGATTAACGTCCTTGAATCATAATGACTTATATATTCTGGCATAATCATGGGCCATCCGCTCACAAGAAAAAAGGTTGATGGCTCTGTTACGATTAAATTCACCTTGCTTCCTGCGTAATGAGGGATCCTCAGAAAGGGTTTGCACTGCACTGGCAAACATCTTGACGTCATCTGGTCGGCAAAGGGCTCCTCCTTTTCCATCAATGATTAATTCTGGTAGTGATGAATAATCCGTAGTTATTACTGGTTTACCGCAGGACATTGCTTCTGCCACAGAAAGACCAAAACCTTCTAATCGTGAAGGAAAAAGAAAAATGTCACAAATATTATAAGCCTCGAGTAATTGGTTTCTTGTAAGTTTTCCAATATTCATGATATGTGCATCTTTGAAATATCCTTGATTTCTTAGACCGCTTGTTGTTAGTAAAATGAAATCTTCGCTGAGATTTCGCATTATTGGTATCAATAAATCGGAGCCTTTTCTCAGAGAAAGGTTTCCAACAAATAGCAAAACAATTTTGTCTTCTGGAATATTGAACGATTCTTTAGGTATTGGTGAGGGTTTAAAAAAAACTGTATCAATCCCATTATAAACCACCCGGGTGTCAGAATAACCAAAGACTTTCTCAACCATTTTCTGGGTAAATTTACTGACACATGTTACGACATCAGCAGAAGAAATTGACTTTTTTTCATATTGGAATATCAGGGAATGATAGATTTTTTGTGGTCTTGATCTGTATTGGCTAAGGATGGGATCATGCACAACATGATGTTCGGTAATTACCAATGGTTTGTCAGTTTTAAATGCGAAACCATTCCATGCATTTGTGTGAATAATATCTGCTATTTGGCTACGGTGCTTAATTCCAGCAAATGATGGAAAAAAACCGTGAATTGGATGATAATATGAAATTTTTGATGATAAACCTAATTTATTAAGGTTATTGGATAGATTTTCAGTAAAAATATCTGATCCGGAATCACCCTTGAGCACCGGAAACGAGATAAATGCTTTCATTTTAATATCCTGACTATTATTGCCTGAATGTATTTGAAATATTGTACTGCAACAAGATAATAAGGTAGAATGTGATTATCATTATTTCATTAAGAATGCATATATAGGTACAGAGAGATTTATTGCGTTTAAAATCATGCTTGCTTCGAAAAACTGGTTTCTGTTCAAAGTTCACACAAAAAATTGGTTTTTGATATGATACAAAAAATTATTCACCTCTTTACTAGATTTCCTGAATTATTATGCTCTCTGGTTTTTGGATTCTGTATAATAATGTTGGGGATTCAAACTCCCTTTTGCATTAACTCACCTGATGTGACTTTATATTCTTCAACAATAATCAGGGGGATGCATCATGAATTGTTTAGTGATCCATTTTCAGGGTCATATTCAATCTTACCATCTTTCTTCGGAGCATTTTTTGGTCTAATTAATTCCTTTCTCCAATTTAATATTGTCAGATTGCTTTGGTGCATTGAGTTATTTTGTTTTATCGCATTTTTCATCTTATATTTTTGTATTGCATTTGTGATAAGCGATAATCGAAGGGTTGCTGCCCTAATAACCTTATCCTCCGGTCTGGTGTTGTATAACCCCACTGGAAGATTTTTTCTTCTCCCTGGTTTTTTTAATTTCGGGATTCTATTTGTTTTAGCATCCCTCTTGTTTTCTCTTTATTATGTAAAAAATTATGATAAAAGATACTTGATACCGGTTTTCTTTTTTTCCGGATTAGCTATAGCAACATGGTGGTATTTTTTTCTGGTGCCTGTTGTTATCGTACTGAGTATGTTTTTGATATCACAATCCCGAAAAAGGTTTGTTAATCATTTATTATTTGGAATAACAGGTCTTATCCCACCTGGATTATTCATCGCTTGGCATCTCCTTACTATAAGAAATGTGCTACCTCTCTATATTGGAGGAAAAGCTCAAAGTACTCTTTTGTTTTTAGACTCAATTTGGGTAAATTTCGGTACATTAATGACTCGGGGAAGTAAGCCAATGTCTTACACCTTTGAACTCATTCCTAATGCGTTTTATCTATTTAATACATTTTTAAGTGATTTTATCGTATATTGTATTGTCATTCCAACAAATTTGATATTTCTGTTGTTGCCCATCTGTTATTGCATTTATCATGCACGGTATTTGCACTCACCGATTGATAGGAATAAACCGATAATAATTTTTCTAATGCTATCCGGATATTTATTGATCCTCTTTTCATTTTTCCTGGATCCAACTGATAGTGCCCGCGTTGAACGCAACCAGTTTGTGGGTTACATCTTTTTGTCTTTGTGTTGTTTCTTTATTATTTTCTCTCAAAAATATCGATATAAAAGGTTAATTCGTTCTCTCTTTATCTGCTGTTCAATAGTAATTCTGGTATACACGAGTTTTCATGGAACCGATTTGATTATTCAGAAAGATGGATATTCTCTCTCCTTTAATCAGTATAATGAAACCCAGGTATACTCGGAATTGGACGCCCCTGTCATTCAACTACTCGAAACTCTTCCTAACCGTGATAATTCCAGAATATTTGTAAGCAATGAAGATATTAAGATTCTCGCTCCACAGGTGCCCCTTCGGAGCTTTTATGAACATCGGGGTGGCCTTTACACTAGCCAGGATCCGGTTACTGCTGCAAATTTAGGGAAAAAGTATGAAATTATTTCTCAAATTAAGAACGATTGGCCAGAGGTCCTTCGAGAAGAAAACATTCAATATATGCTTTTTACTACAAATATGAAAAACTATGAACTAGTGAAATATTACTCCACTCAAGGAACAGTGATTATCTCAAATTCAAGGTGGATAGTTATTGATATGGAAAAAAAATCTGATGATACCGTTACGATCATGAAAATTGGATAAAAATGAAAATTGTAATTTTCTCCTCATTTTTTATTTTTCTATTGTAAGACAAATAGTTATTATGCTTTAATTTTTTTAATGCTATCGTATTTCTGCGTAGAAATGTAATATATTAGTAATATCTATTTGCCCATTTGATTATATTTCAGAACAAATTTTTGCCCAATAGTCTCCCAATTGAATTTTTGTCTCACGGTATTTAATCCAGCTAAAGATATTCTTTCCTGCAATTGTGGATCATCTAGAAGGTGGATGATTTTATCAGATAATTCATCTGGATCGTCAGGTGTTACCAGAACACCATTTTCCCCATCCTTAATAATGTCGGGGATACCTCCTATGTTACTCCCAATAACGGGAACTCCATAAGCCATCGCTTCGAGGAGCACAACACCAAGCCCCTCGGTCTGGCCATCTACAGATATGGAAGGTAAAACAAAGATGGAAGCTTTCTGATACCAGGTCATCACTTCCTGATTTGATATTCTTCCAGTAAAAGTAATCAGAGACTCTAAATGGAGGTGGCTAACTAAATCGTGAAGGCTATTCATATATACGCCATCTCCGATAATTACCAGTGATGTATCTGGATAGCGAATGATAATCCGCTTCATTGCTTTGATTAATACATGAACCCCCTTTAACTTTATTAGTCGACCAACAAAGAGGATGATCGGTTTTCTTTGTAAGTTCTCTTTATCCCTATTCTCATTATGATCAATAGGAAGGGACTGCTCAACGCCCATGGGTATGATGGTGGGGGTGGGGATATTTTTACCACATGATGTGAGGATTTTCAAAGTGTAACTGCTGTTGACGGTAATGACCTTACATCGTCTGGCAACACTCCGGATTAATTTCGAAAGGATCGGATATGTACGGGTGATAGTAACATCAGTTCCATGAATCGAACAGATATGAGGTATGGAAAGCATAGCTCCGGTTATCACTCCAATGATACCATGGGGAAGGATCCAGTGACTATGAATAATTGTCACATGTTCTCTCCTGCATACTATTATTGAACTGATTAATTCTGCGCAGATCAGAAGGGGTAGTTGAACTTTTGCGAGGATAGAATGTGAGAAATTAGAGAACATTCCGGGACTTTGAGCTAATAGTTCAACTGAATAGGGGAAAAAAAAGGGGTAGCGATATACAATGATTTCTCCGTAATTATACTGGAATGGAATGTTTGGTATATGTGGGGCAAGGACTATTACCCGCTGTTGAAGGAATGCCATGGTTTCAGCAAGCTGAGCAATGATTATCCCCTGGCTATCTGATTTGTCACGAGGGAAGGCAGAAGTTATCATAAGGACCGTTTGAGGCACCTTGTAATCTTTGTCTTTATGTCTATACAAATTTTGAGCGATTATATCATCCGACTCTAAAATACTGTCATAGTAATCTATCATATTGTCTTACCCCTGCTCTTATCGCTGCAAAAAATGGGGTCGGGTCATCAACAGCAAAAATATCATCATGGAATGGGATCTGGAGATGCGGATTTAGGTCTATTTGAGCGGTTTTTCTCCTGATTCCCTGAATATAGGAACACATATCGAGTATGGAATTTCTTGTCACTACTCCTTCCTGATATGAGAGTACTGACCGGACATCCCCATCAATAGCCATCTGATAGAGAAGGTAGGGAAAATCTACACCCGCTTGCACTGCCTGATTGATGGAACCCCAGAATCTGGGATTGACTTCGAGGAGAATTGGGTTCCCCTCAGAGGTTAGTTTAAATTCAACCATTGCTATTCCGTGCCATGAAAAATGTCTGAGGAGTCGTGTGGCAAGTTCTTCCATGCCATGATGTCTCGTACTCACCCTGCAAGTACTTGGACCACCTGATACCGGAAACTCCCGAATTCTTTTATGAGTGAACTTCGCACGGAGATCTCCATGATTGAAGAGAAGTGATACTCCATATCCTACTCCGGATATATATTCTTGAATTATTGGGTACTCTTGAGGAGAGAGGAAAAATCCCTCAATCGTTTTAAGATATGCATTCAATAACTCGTCGGGATTATTGACATAACTCTGACCGGTACTGCTTGTCCGGTTACGAAGTTTAATGACTGCCGGGTAATTTATTTCATTTGCGATCTTTCTGACCTGAGAGAGATCATCAGGCACCCATGTTCGTGGAATTGGGATCCCTAGTTCTTCTGCAATATGTGCAAGAGAAGCCTTATCATTTATTCGAATCATTTCCTCTACCCGATGAAACGGAAGCCGGGTAACTTTGGATAAACTGGATAAACTGCTGTTTATTACAATGGTGTCATCAGAGTGTACTGGTAGAAGCACGTCATGGGGATGAAGGGTAAGAAAGTGATGGATTGTTCGGATAAATTCTTGTGGATTTCTGACTGGTGAAGGATAGAAGACATTTTTTACAGAAAATCTAGAGTACGATGCAAGTGGTGAAGGATTATGGGATCCTGTTGTCACGGTAATACCCTGTCTGCCCAGACTTCGAACTATTGTCAGTGCTTTAAGGCTGTCAGCAGTAGTAATGAGGGCTGTCATGAATAAACAGAATGGAAGATTTCCTCAATATTTATTGACAGTATAATTGAAGGATTCTTTTCATAATATTGGTCATCTTATCAAAACTCCAACTTGCAATAAACCGGAAAGGATCAGGAGCCCATCGCTCTGGATGTACTGTGAGATAGAGGGTGGCTGGAGAATATTTCTCGATCCATGAAGTAAGATCATCAGTACTGATTATATTCGGATCATTTTTTACTTCTGTCATAAAATCATAGATTGCCAGTTTTCCTGACCATGTCCTTCCGGTATCGGTGAAATAGGGAAGATTGGGAATTGACAAATATGCTTCACCAATGAGTCCATATTTTTGAATAGATACATTTTTCCACAAATCTCTGTTATCATATGGGGACAGTGGGTCCCCATGCATACAGATGGTATCTACTGGTACTAATGCTCGAAAGAGGGAAAGATATTTCTCAAATTCTTTCATTGCCTTGATTTCATCTCCATGATTCAGGCTTAAATTTTCATAGTGATACCCAATTTCGTGGCCAAGGGAATGAATGTAAAGTAATGTTTGGGAATTAAAAGTCGAAGGATACCTAAAATAATAGGTCGAAGATATTCCCATCTTTGCTTCAGATTCTGCCATCTTGATAGAATTGTGAATCCACCGGTCTACATCATGACGAATGATGATACATTTTTTCGGAAGCCTTGAGTTGTCTCTGAGTTTTAGAAATTCTCTCACTGTAAGGAACGAATAATTAAAATTCTGAATTGTATGACAGAGGGACAGATATTTTCTCTGGGTAAAATCTGGTTCGAAAATCATAGTTCCCGATAATTATAAAAAATATTTGAACTGGAATTTATCCAACCGGTGAAAAAAAACCGGTAAAAAAATACCCGGTGATGGGAATCCAGTAGGTGTATGCATCAAATTTTGCTAATGAAAAAAGAAAAATTAGCATGATCTGCCACGCCAAGGGGATAATTAACAGCAGTTGGAAATTCAGTTGAATCCATTGTGAGAATGAGCCTTTCAATTCATTCAAAGCAAATAGGAAACAAATCAGCAATGAGAGTGAAAGACTAATTACCGATAATATGGCATTGAATTGCGATATTCCCCCTCCAAATGGCTGGAAATACAAGAGAAGGAATAATATGAGAACGGGTCCTATCAGAAGAATGCCTACACAATGCCTGAAGGAGATATTGAGAGGAATACTCCTCCAATATTTCATACTAATTAGTCCAATTATTCCTCCTGGAATGTACATTGTTGAAAAGTATCTGACATCAGGACCTATCCCTTCACTCGTAGTCAGTCCCCTAAAACCATTGAGGTATGCCATAAATACAGCAACAATCATGAGAGAGCAGAGAATGAGAGTTATTTTATCTGTTTCTGTAACCCTCTGCCATTGAGATATTAGAATCGTTGGAAGGGTTACAAGCCCTATCAAAAACAGGGGGGTGAGTGGAAAAACTCCCATAATATGACCGAATTGTGGGAGAAAAAATGCCCCTATATAATCCTTAAATGATACTTGTGGATCAGGGTTAAAGTAATGCGCAATAAATAAAAGGAAAAAAAATGGTGAGTTATTATTTAATTTTTCAGATTCTTTAGGTGGGGCACTCGTTTCTTTAATGGCCACATTCGTTATCTCCTGGCCTCCTGAAACTCCTTTGAGCTCTACCATATCAAGTGTTGGGGGATAGAGGGGATTGTGGGTTAGATAAAAATTATTTAAAAAAAAGGGAGTTAATCCCACAATAACAATGATGGGAATAATCATTGCGATAACCATGGCTTTTTTATTCCATTGTCTCTCATTTCGAATTTTTATGAGATATACAAAATATGAAATGAGAACTGCAATAAAGAAGGTAAAACCTATCTCCGGACGTGTCCAAACCAACAATCCTGTTATGATAAATGTCAGAGCTGCATACGCTTGATTATTCTTTGAGATATTTGATATAAACAGGAAAAGGATAAAGCACGTCAGAAATATCGTAATCATATGGTCCTTCGCATCACTAGCCCAGTAGAGCATTGATGAGCAGGATACGATGCTTATTGCACCAATGATAGCATATCGTTTATTCCCATTAAATAATTTTTCTCCGATATAGTAAATGAGAACAACAGTCAGGGCAAAAAGGATATGATCAGTAAAGACAATTGCGGCTGCTTCAATTGGAGCAGATAAGAGAGAACTGGAAAAGGGAGTATAAATTGTAATATTTATTAGGAATATGATCAAAGAAATAAAATAAGTCGGAATCAAGATTGATTTGCTTTTATATCTTAAATATTCTGGATAAGATATATGAATCAGGCTTCCAATGATTGCTGGGATAAGGGCCCACAACAGGATTATACCATATCTAAACTCGTCACCAAGAGCAAGAAGAAATATTAAAGAAGGAATGGAGAGCAATGGAAGGATTAGTGAGTATCCGAGAATATCCTGTCGGTAGTTAAAATAGGGGGAAGTACCATCAGAAAGTTTGCCATATTTCCCTTCATTTGTAAATGGTTGATGTCCGAGTGCAATTTGATGGACCTGATTTGCTGTAATCCATTCATCATTGATCTGGAGACCTGGAACAGAGAGAGATATTATACAAAAGAGACTAGCGAGGAAAATAATGATTGGAATAGAGTAAGATCGAAAAAAATTGAATGATGCTTGTATCATCATATAGTATATGCTGATTTTATTAAAATGAATTGCGAAAAAGGTTAGTAGATAACTCCACCTGTATATCCACTGGATAATGTTCTCTGAATAAGGGTAGACGCACCAACACGTGGTTTTACTTCTACACTAAAGGTACTACCTGCACCCGGACCTGCTAGAGAAGATAACTTTATTTGTGTTCTGCCTCCTGGAGTTAAAGATCCACCTGAGCCGGTTGTTGGGATTTTTGTTGAAGGAACTCCATAGTTAGAGGAATATAAATATTGTATCTGATCAAGTTTTATGGTCTCTCCACCTTCAGGTACCTTGACATAGAATGTAAGTTCATCTAAACTTGAACCCGACATTTGTCCGTACATGTTACCATCAACAACTGCGTTAGAAGTAGTCTGCTTAATGCCTGAGTAGGTTACTTCCTGAGATTTCGACGTTGCAAAGAATCCTGCTCCAAGCATCACATAGGAAAACACAGCTGCTACTACCACAAAGGCGATAAGAACAATAGCAGCTTCAAGTCCAGAGAATGCCAACTCTTTCTTCATTTTATACCTCTGTCTTGGGTTCGCTCAAGACAACTGCTTATTGTTCTATAGTCTTAATATATTTTCTATATTTGACATGTATTGTAACTAGTATCTATCAAATACTGTTAAACAAATATCAAGTTCTAAAAAAAACCTGATATTCCTTACTGGTGAAATTTTATATCAGAGAACTAAACTTTTTGTTATAATATAATGGTGTCCCGTAATTATTTACAAAAAAGAACTGCAGCGCAGTAGATTCTAGTAAAATTGTACAGTCGATTAAGAGAATATTAAAAAAAATAGTTAGTAGATTACACCGCCAGTGTACCCACTGGAGAGTGTTCTCTGGATAAGTGTAGATGCACCAACACGTGGCTTAACTTCTACACTAAATGTGCTACCTGCACCTGGACCAGACAGAGAGGCAAGCTTGATCTGTGTTCTGCTACCCGGTGCCAATGATCCACCAGAACCTGTTGTGGGGATCTTAGTGGAAGGAACACCATAGTTTGCTGAATACAGATATTGAATCTGGTCAAGCTTGATAGTCTCCCCACCTTCTGGGACTTTTACATAGAAAGTGAGTTCATTTAAGCTTGTACCGGACATCTGACCGTACATGTTACCATCAACAACTGCGTTTGATGTAGTCTGCTTAATACCTGAGTAGGTTACTTCCTGAGATTTCGATGTTGCAAAGAATCCTGCTCCAAGCATTACATAGGAAAATACCGCCGCTACCACCACAAAGGCGATAAGAACGATGGCTGCTTCCAATCCTGAAAATGCCATATCTTTCTTCATATCTATACCACTATCTTGGTTCTCCCAAGATGATCTTAATACGCTCTACATAAATATTAAATTTACTCTTGGTCAAAAAAATAATGAAATGTGTGTGAAAAAAAATTTCCTAATTAAGAGTATTTCTATAATTATTCTATTTGCTTTAGTTTGGCTATTCTTTTTTCAGGGAGTTAGTGGTGAACCAATATCCTCACAACAGTCTCAAAAACTCTATATTGAAGCCCGAGAGTTAATGAAAGGGAATCAATATGAAAAAGCAATCATTCTCTATGATGAATTTCTTCAATATGATCCAACTAATCTGTCCGCTATAAATAACAAAGGAATCGCTCAATATCGACTTGGTCTATGCATTGAGTCCTCAGAAACACTGGAAAGAGGTTTTGTTATAAATAATAGTGATATCAATCTGTTGCTCAATCTAATTTTTTCAGAATTATGCGCAGGAAATTTCACTCACTCAGATCAATTGATTGATAAAGCACTTCAAAATCACTCTGAAAATGCTGGTTTGTGGTTGGCGAAAGGTATATGGCAAAGACAACAAGGAGACTTTTCAGAAGCGATAAAAAACATGAATAATTCCCTTTATTTAGAACCGGGCAACTCTGAAATTTGGTATGAATTGTCGAAGACAACTGCATTAAACGGAGCCCTGGAAGCGGCTTATCATCAGATTTTGCAAGGAGAAAATTTATCGCCAACGGATCTTAACATTCGGTATTATCGCGGTGTTTTAGAAGAGCGAAGAGGGATGTATAGGGATGCATTAAATACCTTTGATAAAGTAATTGCATCAGATCCAAACAATTCCTGGGCATGGTTTAGTAAAGGTTCGATTTATTGGAATCATCAATTGTTCAACCAATCTCTTGAATCATTTGTTCGGGTGAATGAAATTGATCCGAATAATTCTAAATCTTGGTTTTTCAGTGGACTAGCTTATAAAGAGTTGGGCGATTTAAATAACTCGAGAAAATCTTTTAAACATGCATTATTACTCGAACCTGATAATAACCAATATCAATTATACTATAAGCGGTTTACTACCTATTCTGGTGACACCTTTTCGTGGGATGAAGTTAGGGAGAAATTATCTGAAATATTTTTTTATTTTATGGTAATGATGTCAATAGCATTCCTTCCAATATTATGGAGAAAAAAGAATAAATAAAAATAAATGCAAAAAACCCGCCGATAGTCAATTGGATCGAAATTATAAATCGTATCCCTGATAGGATTTCTTAATTTCATTATCCATCAACGATAAATTTGGAAAATTAATTTTTACTTTAGTGATGTAGTTATCAGGGATTGGTGGTGCAGGTTCAGAATTTCTCTGAAATATCGTAACCCCATCCGCCTCATAAATTTTTGTAAGTCCAATTTTGGGAATCAAAACATGATACAGTTTTTTCTCTTCAGGACCAATATACAGAAGCGTAGCACCATACATATCCATGAGTGATAATGCAATATCTGGTTGCTCATAAATCATTTGTACGCTCATAACCCTTTGATTAATTTCATTTAATCCAACTTTATGCATCCTCCAAAGAACTTCATGTTGATATTGGCCTAATAAGGTGGGAATACCGGAGAATAATGAGATCCTCCCTTGCAAAGAAACATCATTATAATAATCTACAGGTTCGATTAACAGATGAGATCCTGATAAATTTCTAAGAAATTCAATGGCACGTGCGTCTTGAGGAAAAGCCGTTTTAAAAAATTTGTCTCCGCGTAACCCTGGTTCTGTTGAAATTCCATTTACGATATTACTAATTATTGGAGTCCCTACAAGGCCGAAAATAACTCCGATAATTATAATTAATTGTAGCAATTGAGAGATACTATCGCTGAATTCTTTCTGTTCAAGATATAATCCGATTTCTATAAATAAAGGAATCCCTATTAAGAATTGAGCGATTGAGTAAAATTTAAAGACGGTATTAAACCGATAGTTTGTCGAAATGAGATTATCATTGAAAAAAAAGATTTCACAAAACATTATTGCAAGTAAGCCTACGATAATAAGACAATTAGTAACCTCAAATTTCTTTAATAATAAATAAAATAATAATATTCCCAAAATAAAAAATACCGCATATCCACATAGATATCCAGGAATTACTAATAGGCCAATCCAGGGGTATTTTTTTATTTGCTCTCGAACTAGCCAGATTATTGCAAATAAGTAAATTCCCCATAATAAAAAAAATGGGATGATTTGTGATTGAGAATGAACAATATTTAGGGGTAATGTTTGCCCCTCAGATTGAAAATAATATGGTGCATATAAGGCAATACTGATTATCGGAATAAAGACCCAAAATAGAAGTAATTCTTTCCAATGTTCTTGATATGGTTTATTTTTCAGTTTTTGAGCAGGAATCCTAACTTTTTGTAAAAAATAAAAAATAATATCGTTTAAATATTTAATGATAACAAAATCCTTGTTAATGATAGTTAAAACAATTACAAAGACTATAGGATAGTATATTAAAACACACCAGGTGTTTACTGGGTACAGGGCACCAAGAGATAATGCTAATAGAAAAGAGAATAATCCGACATCACTTCTTTTGAGTTTACTCCAAGAAATACCCAGATACATGAGGATTAGAATTATAAAAGTCTGGAGGATAAAGGAAATTACATGGGGATGAATGTCTCCATAAATAAAAGAGGCGAAAATATACTCATTATTTGTCCCTTGAATAAGACGAATACTCTGAATAAAACTTGTATAAGATATATTTCCAGTGATTATTGAATTGATAAAAAAAACGTTAGGCAATAATAATATAATAACTGGGAGGAGGTAGAATTTTTTGAGATACAATCTACCAATAGCAAATATATTTACTGCAGAAATCCCTGCTATCGTCGGCATTACCAGATTAAATAAGATTTGAGGGGGGATTTTACAAATACTTCCTAGTGATGCAAATAGCCAGTACCCATAGTAATAATAAACATTAAAGGGTGCCCCACTATACCAGAGATCTACTGGAGGAATTTGAGGATATCGATAAATTGAATGGATAATTAGGAACTCCATGAATTTCTCTCCACTCAAAATATCTGGATTGCAAATTCTCGTCACAAGTAAAGAACAAAAAAAAGCAATAAAAATGAAATAATATCCCAATCCATCTTTCATTATGGAACATTTCTTCCAATTATATCCAAGACTAATTAATAATGAAAAAATGAATGGAATTAAAACCCACTTTATTTCAATGGAAAATAACGCTAAATACCAACTAATAATTCCTGATAATAATATTGAGAGAGTGAATGAGATCGGTAGCGAAATTGAACCCAATCTATGAAGGAGTAGAAGATAGGTTGATATTTGTAAAAAAAAGATGAGGCATAACCAAATAAATATGTAATATAAATCAAAGGAAAGCATTTTAAAAAAAAAGATAAATAAATTTATCGAATTAATCCGCCTAGGTATCCTTCAGGCAAATATCTCTGTAGCAGATATCCCGCCCCTGTTTTTGGTTTAATTTCAATTGAAAACCAATCTGTTGCAGTAGGTCCGTTCAATTGTGCAAAGTTAATTCGGGTTTTTGTTCCAGGCATCAGAACTCCTGTTGAAGAACCCCCTCCTCCAACTGAAAAGTGGGTTGCATCTGCCGTTGCTCCCAAAGAAAGAGTCATGGGACTTGGTGTATCAGCTTTTGTATAAGCCATGATCATCCCAGAGAGATCTTCTGCCATGCCTGTTTCAGGAATCGCAATATAAAACGTCAGTTGATCTAAGTTACTTGCCGGAGGAGCATTAAGAGTCCCATATAATCCCCCATCAATATAGACTCCTGCAGATGCCTGCTTATAACCCGTTACCGTGGTATCCTGAGCTTTAGATGTTGCAAAAAATCCTGTTCCCAATAATGTGTAAGAAAAAACTGCAGCAACCACTACAAATGCTATTAATACTATTGCTGCCTCAAGCCCACTAAAAGCATTCTCATTGTTCATATAATCCCCCATTATCAACCTAAATTTATTTTAAATCCATATATTCCTTATGCTTTATTTTATCTGGAGAAATTATTCCCTCTCTCTCCTCACTGGCTCTTAACCGGACAGCTCCATCTGTATCATGCATGCACCGGGTAAGAACCATAATTGCCTCATTATCACCTCCAACCTTGGCAACAGCCCGAACTGCCCGAAGCCTAACTCCCGGATCTGTATCCATTGTGGCTTCTACAAGATACGGGAAAACCCGTTTATCTCCTATTCGTCCAAGTGTCTTTACCGCCTCCCTGCGGACAAATATTGATTCGTCATGTAACATTCGGAGTATTGGATCCGTTTCAACAAAGTCCGTGGAGATACGAAGTGCAATCAGCGAACCAACTTTCACTCGCCAGTTATTATCTGTAAGATTCTTAATTAACTCCGGATGAGCTATCCTCCCAAGGTGGCCTAATGATTCCGCTGCTGTTTCACGAACATACCGATCTGGGTCAGAAAGGGCTTCAACTAATGGTTTTAGGACTCTTGGAGATCCGGAATTTCCAAGAGCCTCTGCAGCACTCCTACGAACATATGGACTCTCATCCCGAAGAGCGGTAATGAGTGGAAAGAGAGATCGTTCATCACCAAGCCCTGAAAGGGCCATGACAGCCTCTTCTCTGGAGCCTTCATCTAAAGATCCAAGAGCAGCAATGATCGTATCAAAATCACCACCAAATCGATCAAAAAAACCGGTTTCATCTTTTGATGATGATTTACGCCGTTCGATTAGATCTAAAATGATTGCCTCTACCAAACGGCGATCTTTAATGTAGAGGAGAAAAACCACAAAAGCTGCAAGATCGATACCCGTATATAAAATTGCAAAAAGGGGTGGAAATGTATACCCTATAAAATTCGCAAAAATCCAGAATAAAAAAAGGGAGAATAAAATTAATATGACTAGTTTCACTCCTGATTTAGGATACCAAAGAGCGAGGAGGATTATCGGAATTAAATATAAATGCGGGATGAAGACATAGACAAAACGAAATCCCGCATATGGGCTATAATATAAAAAATATATTGAAACAAACAGGGAAAGAAGTGCAAATAGGGCAATGGAGATGAGTTTTCCAACTTCTATAACCCGACGATTCCCTCTGATAAATTGGATTATCAGGTTGTCCGTATCACGTATCCACATAAATATAGCTGTACCTATGTTTTGATAATATGAAATTCCTCCTCTTTGGCTTGCATTCGGCTACAAAAAGAAAGAAAAATCTACCGCTCAATGTTCAGATTTTTCTTTCAAAAAGAAGTCGAATCTGCGTTTTACCATAGGGGTAAAAAGCCTTGATCCATCGAGAGGTAATAGGTTACCACCTTCTAAAAAAATCAACCATATAGTGTTACGATGAAACATCGATTATTATCGAGCAAAGGTAAAAATAGGTTCAAATACTTTATATCTTAAATGCGCTCTTTTTCGGTCTAAAAAATACCTCTAAATCTGCCATTATTCGGGGGAATCCACATAGATCTTGATCTGGCATCAATAAAGAAGGGTATTAGTGAAAGGGAAATCCTCTAATTATCCAATTTAGGGATAATTGCCTACCTGTCTTAAATTCTGTGCATTTGTTCGCTGATTTAGAATTTTGGGTTTCTAATGGATTAATCTCCATTGAGGGGATAACTAATTGGGTTAGATTGACCTTTTAGGCTTTCGTGAAATTGTATAGAAACCCTCTAAAAAATGTAAAAAGAATGAAAAAAGATGCTATCCTTGCCCACCTGTTAAGGGTGGGAACCATTTCATGGTAAATTGTCTGGAATCGCTCAAATGATAATTATACTTCCCCAAAAATACTCATCCGGGCTTCCTTCTCGTACTCTTCCTGCATCTTTAGTGCATTTTGCTGATGCTCCGGAGTTTCCCAGAAATAATATTTATCGATCTGCATTAATTTCACCCATCTGTTCGTGATCTCTTCAATGAGCATATAAATTCCCGGATAAGTATCTGCCCGGGGATTGTCACAGTTCTGAGCCACTTTCAGTTCCTTTGTGATATTGACCATGGCATCACCAACCAGTTTGGTCTGGTACCATGGATTTTTCTGCCACCGGTGAGTGAGCATCTCCATGAGATTGAGATTCTTAAACTTTTTCATCTCCGGAATATTGATCATCGGGTTGAGTTTCATCTCACTCATGATCTCTCCGAGAAGGAGATCACGGGCAAAGAACATTCCATTATGCATGACAAAGTATCTCCGGGGAATATAATCTTTGAATGAAACAAGATCATGCATATCGCGCATACTCTCCTTCATGAGGAAATACACCTGGGCATTTCGCATTACCGGACAAAGTTTTGATACGACAATATTGGCCATCAGAGTGAAGGGAAGCTCCGTCAGGGTTTCATGAAAGAGCATATACAGGTAAAACATGAGTTTTTTCTTTACCCAGAAATCGAGATGTCGGGTTTTCTCATCTTTCAGGACATCAAGATAGATCTGCTCCATCCCCAGAGTTGCGGATTTACTATCAAATGAAAGAACACGATATCCGGAATTTTTTGCAGCTATCCCTTTCAAAAGAAGTTTAATAGCATTTTGTGCTATGACAAAATCCTTTAGCATCCCTATCTGCTGATTAGAGAAGACGATAACATTGCGCCCGGACTGATAAGAATACTGATCCAATAAAAGTCCTTTTTTTGGAGCATCCTGTTTTCTCTGAAGATAAATCCGGGTGTCAAGTAGCTCTTCGGTATGATCGAGGAGAGACTGTAAGGAAGAAGATATCTCGTATTTATTTTCCATGAGCTCAAAGTGATCTTGATGATGATATTATATATGAATATCATTTTGCATAGCGAAAAAAAAGATGAATCTGATTTTAGTTTTACATAGCTTACGATCCCTGCCTGAACAAGACCAGACCGTATCTCCCGTAATTCATCTTTTTATCTAATTTATCTCCTGATTCAGGATTTTATCTATATCCTGAAGAAGCCTTTTGAGTTCTCCAAGGGTTCCTTTTGAAGCGTTGTTTCATTTCCGTAGTCAAGAGTTATGTCCTGTTTTCTCTTCATCCGTGGGAGTATGGCTATTGCCGAATCAAACCCTTCAACAAATTCTTTCAGGACTACTCCTGACTATTTCAAAGTAAGAGAATTCTCCAGTGCATGGTTCCTTAGATATCTCCACACTCTCAACCTGGATTGGATGCTCCTAAACATTAATTACTTCTTTAAACTTTGCTAGGTCAGATCAAGGCCCCACTGCAATAACCTGGACATCATAACCCTCAAGGTTTCTTATTGACCAGTTATATCGTGCTCAAGGGAATACATATATTCAGTCGGATTGGCAGTTTCATTATCTAGGGTTATAACCTATTTCAAAACCCTTCATGAAGATCCTCTGGATGGATTATTATACAATATATTCAGAATGCTCAGATTCTTCATATTTTACTCATTCATTTGGGGATTGAAATCACCCCTCTACGAATTATCCCCCCTGCTCCGGAGAGAATCTCAACCCCATATTCTCAAATACTCTCAAGCTGACTATCATATACGATACGCCGGTGAATCGATGACCGAAAATACAACCAAGAAATTACTGAGCAAGCGCGATATGCTCCTCAACAAGGCTGATGCACTGGCTCTCGAAGCGGATCAGCTCTCCTACCAGGGAAAATATGAGGAAGCAGTTGAGCGCTATGATCAGGCTCTGGCGATATATCCATCTAACCCTGACCTCTGGGCCTTCAAAGCTATTACCCTCTCCGGTGGCCTTGGAAGAAATGAAGAAGCATACGAATGCTGGGAACGAGCCAAGAAACTAGATCATGTGCTTGCTGATGCGATTGCAGTCACCGGATCTGATGTTGCAGTAGTTCAGGAAAAAGACCTGGCAGATTTCAAGGGCAGCACAGCAGAAAGGATTCGAAATCTTGTCAAACAGCAGGCGATGGACAAGAAGAAGCGATAATCTCCTCCCCTCCTTTTCTATAATGTTGCTCCGTGGTTCTGTTACGAAGACCGACTCTCTGGATGGGAGACGGATCATCTCTCAACCAGTGAAATGAAATGTTGCAGGAGAGTTCTGGAAAAAACACAATCAGACCTGAGTTCTAGGCGTAAGAATATTAGATCACATTCAGGTTCTGTTTTCATTATTGCAATGAATCGGGAGACGATAGTAGTTACGATAATTTCTGTATCCAATACATGGGTAATAATAAGGATCTGAATTTGATGGTTCAACCGGATACGCCTTCATCCCCTCATCGTGATGAAATAATCAAAACCATACGCGATATCTTAACGAGTTTTGCTTCAATTAGCGCAGCGTATTTATATGGATCCTTTCTTCAGTCTGATACCTATCACGATATTGATCTGGGGGTATATTTGAAGCAAGATCCCGATCCATATGATAAATTCAAACTCGGAAATCGGATTGGTCAGAAAGTTGAACAGGGGATCCACCCCCGAACCCATGTAGATGTCAGAATTCTGAATAATGCTCCGGTATCCTTCACCTACGAAGTTATCTCAACCGGGACACTCCTCATCCGGTACCTGGATATGCAACCGTGGTTTGAATCACTGGATCGTCAGTATTTGGAGAAATTTGCAGGATGATTCTGGCAAATCAGGTTCGTGAACTTGCTACTGCCCTTGCAGACTGGGAACGATAGAATCTATATCCAAAGATCAGTTTCTGATCAATAGGGATACCCAGAATATGGTGTTACACGCAATGTTTCTGGCAACTCAAACATCCATAGATGCAGGTGCCTGGCTTATTGCATCCCAAAAAATTTCAAGAAAACCGGCATCATATCGGGAAACCTTTGATATTCTTGCTGATTCTGGAGTTATCGATCCTGAATTGGGATCCTCTCTTGCCGATCTTGCGTCACTTTGGAATGTTATTGTTCATCAGTATTCAAACTTGGATCTAGAAGAGATTTGGCAGGTTCTGGTTCATGAAAGGAGTTATTTAGAAAAGTTTATTGAAGTACTTGTTCAAAATCAGATAAAGTAAAACGCAGATTTCACGGACAGTAAACTCTTCCACCATTATCTTTGAGCAAATGTCACGAACCTGGTCTATTTATTGATTCTTAATATGTCATCGGTCTAAAAATAGGATAATTATTCTATTGGAATTCCTTTCTCAATAGCCGTAATATGGTCTTCTGTGCGAATCTGTACCTTGTGGTTCCCGGTCTGTTCAGCGACATCCCGTATCGCTTCGAGCAAATGTACGGACTCTTCAAGGAAACTCAATAGATCTGCCGGATATATTTCAATCCCATATTCATCGAGCAGATATTCACTGATCTGCCGGTGGTCAAGACCGGATTCGCGAAGTTCAACCACTTCGATAGCAAATTTTCTTTCCGGACATCCGCAGAGTGGCTGATCCTGACATTTACAATCTACGAATGCCTTCAAAAATGCATAGATCTGATCCCGGGTAGATCGGTCAAATGCATCAAAGGGGATAGAATATAAAGCTTCGATCACCGCACCGTGAAAGGCTCCTTCAGGAAGCCGATACCCCACAAGTTTTCCCAGTTGCCGATGGTACCGAAGGCGCGCCCTGGCAGCAATCACGAAGCTTCGCCCGCTTCCTCATCAAAGTTCTTCAGGGTTCCCATTGCCTCGTTTATCGTCTCAACTTCGATGAGCCATTCATCAAACATCCCTGGATCATCGCTCTCTTTGATATATCGCCCACAACAGGACTTTCCGTTGATAACATTCGCACCAATGGTGGCAGCGACCTCGAGGATCTCTTCCATCTGTTCCTCGTCTATCCCTTTCCCTTTTTTCACCAGAGCCTTGATGTCCTCGTCAAATTCTCCTTCCAGGAATTTTTTCGAAGCCGCAAAGAGCACCAGCATGGAAAACTGCAGGGATGCAATCATATCAGCGAGGTCACCTTCAACAATCTGGTTCAGAACGATCTCCTCTACATCAGCAATTCGCTGGAGCGCTTCATCTTTTGAGAACCGGTTATTCTGATAGAGCCTGACTATCTTCAGAACTTCGATACAGATATCCTGATTAAAACTTGACAGCAACTGATATCCTTCAGGCATCTCCTCGTCATCGGCGCTTCCTTCAAAATTAGCCTCACTTAGCGCGTTGATCCAGTTATCCCAGCGCTCCTGACTGTAGAAGATATAGAATAATTTGAGTGGTGCTTCCTCTTGTGCAGGGGTTGCGTCCTTCTTCTTTTTTGGAGCCATTACGTACACGTGCATTTCTGATCGTATAGTCTTTGTTCTTATACCGATCAAAAAACAGCGATAACTAGCGATTTGCGAACCACTCCAAATAACCGCTTACCCGAAGCACCTATCACACCTGCCGTCGATCTCTGAGTATTCATGGAGAGCGGCAGGCCTGGGGCGGTAATGGTCAGATTCGGGGAACTCTTTCTAAAGAGCGAACCCGTGCGACGGCAGTTTATGAAAGTTCTTATAGGAAATATCAAAGGGGCACTTTCCAGTAATCATATCGATGCAACAATAGAAGATAACCGGAGTAGAATTGTTATCCGGACTGGTGATCCCGCATCAGCACTTTCAGTCCTGAGCCGGATATTCGGGGTCGTTGATATTGCCCCGGCTCTTTTAACAGATGCCACAATTCCTGCATTAAGTAGTGTTGCTGTCAGTCTTTCCCGTGATCACCTCAAATCAGGAATGAGTTTTGCCATCAGAGCCCGGAGAGATCAAGTGCCTGGATTTAGTAGTCAGGAACTAGGAGCAGAAGCTGGAGGAGCAGTTCTGGATGCCATATCCGGAATCCGGGTTAACCTGACCGATCCGGATTATGAGATCTTTCTCGAAGCACGCAAAGAAGGAGGGATTGCGTATGATACCCGGATTCCGGGACCCGGCGGTCTCCCGTATGGAACCCAGGGGGCCTTACTCTCCCTTCTCTCTGCAGGCATCGACTCTCCGGTTGCATCATGGTTGATGATGAAACGTGGAGTAAAAGTTGGTTTCTTATATATCGATACAGGCGAGTATGCCGGTGGTGACTGTTATTCGAATGTTCTTCGAAATCTTGCTGCTCTTTCCCTCTGGTCCCCAGGAATTCGACTGCCTCTCACGATAATCCATGCCCAGCCATTTTTTGATCTCCTGATGTCGGCCTGTGAACCACGATTCCGTTGTGTTCTCTGTAAAAGGGGGATGCTCACTATTGCAGAAGCTTGTGCTAAAGAAATGAAATTGCCTGGAATTGTAACCGGTGATAATCTCGGTCAGGTGGCAACT
Organism: uncultured Methanospirillum sp.; assembly: GCA_964624045.1. Classification (GTDB taxonomy): domain Archaea; phylum Halobacteriota; class Methanomicrobia; order Methanomicrobiales; family Methanospirillaceae; genus Methanospirillum. Next base: position 52,073 of record CAZUXC010000021.1, read on the forward strand.
CAGACATTACAAAATATCGTTACGATATCCGGGAGCACCTCTCTGCCAATACTCAGACCGCTTATCGGGTATGACAAAGAAGAGATCATCGGTCTTGCTCGCAGGATTGGCTCATTTTCTCCAGATCCCGGGGATACGTCCTGTGGCGTAGTACCACCGCGTCCTGCCACCGCTGCAGATATCCAGATTATTGAGAGGATAGAAGAAGAGATCAAGACCCGTGATATTATCACCTCAATCATCCACAACCGGGATCAGGTGAGCGCATTGAATGGGGAGATTCTTCCCAAACACGGTTTCTCCCTGTCTCACCCAAGTGAATGCTAGAATAATTACTCCTTATATGGAGAAATTTTCTGGAAAAAGTAATCGGGTTTCAGACCTTATTGATCGGTAATCCCTCTTTTTCTGCGATATCGATGAACATCTCTCCAACATATCGTGCCTGTGCCTCGGTCAGTCCGTATGGATTAAATTTCCAGACCTTGGTGGATCCAGCAATCACCCCGGTGATCCCTCGTTCCCGAAGTGCACTCAGCAGGAAGAATCCCTTTTTTTTATGGGTTTTTGCAACCATATCAAACGATTCTGCGGTGTTCATACGGGTGAGCGGATGTTTACGCGGGTATTCACTCATCACCCGGGTTCCCTGAATGGTGCAGAGTGCATCTACAATCATGTTGCACCGGGCCAGATGTTCCTGATAATTATTAACCCGTTCTTTGACATGAGGGAATGCTGCCATCATGCCGACTGAAGTAACACCCATCAGGGTGCACCCCATCATCTCTACTTCTTTTACCCCGAAAGTTCTCCCGGTAAGGTCACCTTTTGTTTTAGTAGTTCTGAAGAGTTTTTCTGCCCATTCGGAAGTAGTAGCCAGAACACCGGATGGAGCTGGGGCTGCCATACTTTTATGACCGGATCCTACGAGAAAGTCCACTCCAAGGTCAGCCCCGTCAACCGGCATAATTCCTATTGTATAAGCACCGTTACAGAGGACAGGGACATCATACTGATGTGCTACCTGGGCGATCTCCTTGATGGGATGCAAATTTCCATATTGATAATCGACTTCTTCTACATAGAGGAGAGATGGTGTCTTTCCTGATTCTCGGGTTATCTCTTCAATCCGGTTAGCAACAGCATCAGGAGTGATTATCTGATTTGCATCTGGGAGTACTTCATGAGGTACTCCTCCTGCCTGCTCAACAGAGAGAAATTCCGTATAATGTGAGTATGCGGTGAGGAGCACTGGATCTCCTTTAGCTACAACTGTGTCGGCAACAGCCTGAAATCCTCTTCTGGCTCCCGGTACCAGTCTGGCAACGTCCATGTTGACGAATGCGGCAAGGTCATCATGAAATTGTGCAAGAGGAGGTTTTTTGATACAATCAAGACGAAATGGTTTCTCACAGTTGTCACAAACCGAGTACCCGTCCCCATATGCAAGGACGGCTTTCATGGCATCCACGGGAAGACGTCCTCCTGCCTGAATGGGATCCAGATTGATATATAGTTCTTCGACAAGGCGTGTCTCTATCCCGTCTCCGCAATTCATACGATCAATTCCTCTCTGATAATACTGATCTGTTTCTCCAGCTTCTCCAGAGTCTTTGCCGTTTTCACTTTCTGTTCATCTGTTAACTGGTGGTGTGGAGCGGTTTCCCGGAGAGTTCCTCTGATATCGGTCAGGAGAAATAATCCCTGAAACACCGCTTCTGCTGATCTTCGTGACATATGTATCGGGTAACCTTTCTTCGCTGGTAGATCATGGGGCGGTTTGAAATATCTAATTGCCTTCTTGAAATGACTGGGTCATCCAATGGTTCCCACATGCTCATATCAGGAGGCGATCAAGAACAATAGGATGACCGGTAGAAAAGCACCTGATAATCAGCTCCTTGGCACGAGTGTTCTTCACTACCTCTTCTCCACTCCTGGTGATTCCCCATTGAGCATCGGAGATCTGATGGTGGTGAATGATCATCAGAGCAGTACCCGGTTTTTTATCCGGGTGACTGATATCGGTCATAATATAGATATTCCTGATCCAGGAATCGAAACCAGTACATCACAAATAGTGACAGCATTTCCTATTGGGTGTATTGGTCCGGACCAAATCTTTCGAAGACCCCGGGTAATGCCAGCACGGTATTCTCAGGTTCGCACTCCTGCTCCTGAAGACATTGCGTATTTAAACCAGTTTATGGGTGAGATTGAGGTTGGCCTGGTGGTCAGCGGGTATAAGCCCATCCCCGAACTTCCGGTTCGAATTCCATCCCGGGTTCTCTCCCAGCATATGGGGGTCTTTGCTACCACGGGTATGGGAAAAAGTAATTTTATGAAGGTTTTCTGTGCGTCGGCAATCTCCGCACGAAAATTCGGACTTCTGATTATTGATCCCCATGGAGAGTATGCAGCGGGTTTGAGCTCTGATTATGAAAGCCGTGGCCTCCTCCATCACCCTGATGCGGACGTTGGTCTTTCTGTCTATTCTATTCAGGATGCATACATCAGGGAAGAACTAGAGATGAAACAGCTTCTCATCAGTCATGACGACCTCGCTATTACGGATCTGAATCTGCTGTTTGATCTCCTCCCAACAGAACGTGAAGTGATAAATCTCTTAACTCCATTTTTGGGAAGCGATATCATTGACTTTTTTATTAATGAGGACGTCGAGTCACTTCCATCCCATGTGAAAACAACTGCATATATTGGAGACCATCAGGATATCGCACAACGAATCCGGAGTGCCCAGCCTGATGCCCTCCGGGTTGTCCAGCGTCAGATTCAGACTTTGGTTGATATTTCCTCAATTTTTCTTCATCAGTCAGAATCATCAGTACCATCGATCATCAGAGACCTTCTCGATAACAAAGTGGTTCTTATTGATATCCCCCGTATGAGCGAAGTCGCTGAACTCTTCCTCCTCTCGGTTATATCCCGGGCAGTTCTTCTCCAGTACAAAGGGATTGTACAGTCAGGAAGAGCGGGAGAAGATGAGCCCCATCAGGTTCTTCTGACTATTGAAGAAGCGCAAAGAGTTCTCTCTCATGAGTCTGAAAAGACTGGAATATTCAGACAGATTGCCATGGAAGGAAGAAAATTCGGAGTAGGGCTTTGTGCCATCACCCAGCAACCAAAAAACATTGATCCCCGGGTGCTGGCACAGATGAATACCTTTGTGGTTATGGGCCTTGCTGATCGTCAGGATCGGGAAATAATTACCTCTTCAGCAAAACACGATCTCTCGGTTCTGGATATGGAGATCCAAACGCTGGATCGGGGGGATGCGATTATCTCAACCATAGGAATTCCTTTCCCAGTGAGTTGCCATGTTCACCGGTTTGAGGATTATATTGGGTGAAAGGGTTTATTCCCCAATCTCTTTTCGAAATGTGAACCAGTAGAGAAAACCGGCAAAAAAGAGACCACCAATAAGGTTGCCGATGGACGCTCCAATAATATTTGCTGACCACATCGATATCCATCCGAGGTTTGCAACACTGGGTCCGACTTCTGCGACCTGAAGTGGGGTGAGGTGAACTGCAGTCAGAAGACCTGCGGGAATCAGGTACATATTTGTAATTGCATGTTCTGTTCCGGATGCAGTCATCGCCATAACAGGGAACCAGATTCCCAGGATCTTCCCAAAGGCATCATCCGCACATATTGCAAGAAGAACTCCGAGGTTGAGCATCCATCCTGCAGCAAGAGCACTACCCATCAGCGAAATAATGCCTGCAGATCCGATAAAATTGCATTTAACTGATGCAATACTCACGGTAGTAACTCCGGCTGCAGTCACACTGACTACTCCATCCGGGCTGGTTGTGGTTAATCCGACCTGAACCATCAGGAGGGCATACAAGAGAGCACCGATACAATTACCTATCCAGACCAGGGCCCAGAGGCGGCTTACCATCATCCAGGATATTTTTCCTCTAAATGCTGCCATCGGAGCAAGCATGGCATCACCGGTGAAAAGTTCAGCACCCGTAAGAACGGAAAGGATTACTCCGAGAGGAAAAACTGCTCCTCCGATGAACCGGGCAAACCCTGCTCCAAGTGTCAGGTCGATTCCAGTAGTTACCATAATCATCAGAGCGGTGCCCATAGCGATGTAAGCACCTGACATTGATCCCCGCAAAAGGAGGTTCCATGCCGGAAGGCTTGCTTTATACTGACCTAAAGCAACACCCTGGGGGAGAATTTCAATTGGTGGATGATACCCCATCATCCTCTCCTGATCCGGTCACTCATGTTCATCAGTTGGCTATTGGTTATCATATCGCTTCCTCCCTTTTTGGTTTATGAAAGAGCCATATATGCGATTACTGATAGGACTACTGCAAGTAGCAACATTCCTGCACTGATGGGAATAATATACACGAGTATTGTGTTGACAATACTTGCGAGTTGGGCAATGGAATCAGATCCAAAGATCACCACCCCTTCGCATGAAGCGGTACTTCCTGCCGCAGTTGCCGGTGCCATATCATCAAGTGCCTGGGAAATTCCCTCATCAATATAGGGGATCAACTGTGAAGGGGGGACTCTCATCCCTACCGGGTTTTTACCAGATATGGTATTTACCACATGCGTATCAGTTGTCATGATCTCAGCCTCATCCACCCGTTTGAGCACCATATCGCGGATCTTCTCTCTGGCCCCTGATGCCATGTTATTTCCATCAATGAGAACATAAGCCGTTTTTTGATCATCAACCCGGGTGATAAGGACCTGCATTCCGATATCTCCAATCCCTTCTTCTCTATCATAGGGGAGTGGGATGTGGGCATATCCAATGGATAATTCAGAGGTGTTTGTTGTTGACCATTGTTCAAACGCATAACAGGCTGCTGAAAAATACTCATGTGCAGTCCGGGTTCCAGGTCTGATTGAGGCTATCTCATCACCTATGCAATTGTGGGCATCAACAAATCCTATATGCGGGGTTACCCGGTGACCTTCACAGATGATAGCATGTCCTATACAAAAATCCAGGTCTTCAGTTTTATCCGGGGATCGGGTACTCACCATAAGAAGTGCATCTCCAATCCGCTGATAGAGCATGGAAACAGATCCCTCAGTTATTCTGAATGATTTTCCAGCCTGTTCAGAGTAATGCAGATCGTTTCTGGTATTATTCACTGCAACTACCAGTTTTTCAATCTCTGATTCTGATACCAGGTTAAAATCATGAGTGGCGCATCCGTGTGCTACCATGACCTCTTCAGAAAACTTGTCGCGTAAAATTGCCGGAAGATTCCCCCCGCCAATCTCTCCCATTGGACCGGGGTGAATATTGGGAATAGTGAAGATGAGATCTTTTTTCCCGGGACGTTTGAAGAAGATACTCACCTGTGGGACAAAGGCTTCCTCTCCTATTCCCCGGAAAAATTCCTCCATGCTTCGCGATCCATCTGTCAGGTGAGCGATGAATGCGTTGAGAAATTCAAGACCGCGTATTCGGAATGCCCGGTATAAAGGCCGATCAATAAGCCAGATCAGTCCGGCAAATCCGGTTCCAAATAACAGAAACAGAATTGGTGCGAGGGTTTTAAAGGGATCTGAAAAGATCATCAGACCGCCGATGTATCCTGCCAGGCTTTGCATGAGTGCTGGAACCAGCACCCGGGTCATCCGGTAATCAGCAATGGATACCAGAATGAGAAGCCTGAGTCCAAATATGAAGCCTAAAGCGATTGCAAAGATAAGGGACAAAAAATCCCTGAGCGCAATCAGGCCGATAAGAGTGATAAGGGAAGAGAAGAGGGTGCAGGAAACCGCTAGAAGTGCACTCCGGTTCCAAGTCATCTGTTTTCCGATGATAGTGATCAACGGACGGGTTGTGATCAATGCAACCAGGCCGGGAATGATAAAACATAAAATCCCAAAATATCTGAAATGAGGAGAGAGGCGCCAGGAGAGTGCTTCCATGAGAAGTCCCAGGATGATCAAAATTACGATTGACTTTGGCCATCCAGGTGCAGTAAAGATGTACTTAGACATTGATTCAATCTTAACTGCGCTTTCTGCTCTGCCACTCTGTTGCATTGTGCTCCTTTAGGGGGTTAAGAAATATTTGGCTTACTTGGTTGGAAAGCACTCTGAATTGGTTCCTATATCGCTGTATTAACCGGAGTCGATCTGCCTAAATAGTCTTATAGTCCATATGAATCACTACATGAGACCCATAGATAGTTCCTATTTTCACGCCCGGGATCATATCATTCCGCATATACTATTAGAAATCTCCTTCCTTCTTTATTATATTGAACTGCAGGATATCTACTAGTTAAAGCCGATGGTGCTAGAATCTCGGCATTAATTGTAATAATTAATAATCCTATAATTGAATTAATTATTCTTTGTCGATGAATCTAATTGAAAAAGTGAATAATATTTTCCTTCCATATAGTCAGTTTTATCTTATATATAAATCAAACCCTGATTTGTTCTAATGAGAAGAGATATCTCGTATATATAGAATAAAACTATTCAAACCTTTCAGTATCAATATTTGTTGTACATATGTTTAATGACTAAAAATATTTTTTCTTCATCCGAAAATCTAATTGGAATCGAATTTTTGTTAGTTGATGTATGCATGTATTAAATTCATTAGTGAGGATAGCGATTAAACTCCCTATTTTTGAATTGTTTTTTATGAGGATTTCATTAGAGCCTCAATTTGTTATGATTAATAAATAAATATCCTTATTAATAGGAAAAAATAAAAAACATCGTAGGAATTTTAAGTTAAATAGATTTATTGAAAGCTTCTGATCAAAGTAAGCCTCATTTTCAAATATCAATAAATGGTATTGATTTGATGCCTTTTCTAATGGTTTCAACAAAACACAAATTAGTATTATAGGTGATGATGTTCTGTGATTATTGATAATATGTTAATTGATCAATTATGTGAATGTGCTAAACACGCTTCTAAAAATGCATATGCTCCCTATAGCCAATTTCCATTAGGAGCATCAATCCTTGGTGATGATGGTAGAATCTTTATTGGAACCAATGTAGAAAATGCATCATTTGGATTGACTATGTGTGCAGAAAGAAATGCAATTTTTAGAGGTATCACCGATGGAATAAAAAAAATTTTAGTTTTAGTCCTTTATTCTCCATCAGATAAACCTATATTTCCATGTGGTGCATGTCGACAGGTTTTAAGCGAGTTTTCTGAAGATGCTCAAATTATTTCTATCTGTGACTCCTATGAACGGATTGAATGTACAATAAAGGATTTACTTCCAAGTGCCTTTAAGTTTAACCAAAAATAATAGGTGAAAAAATGTCAGAGATTAGTGATATAATTACATGGTTTTGTGGGGAGGATGCGCAAAGTCATCCTGAACTTAAAGCAGGTGCAATTTGCATAACTGGGGCCCTATTATATTCCTTTTTTATAATTCCTAAAATTTTAATCAGTTGTGAAAATAATGTCAATTATATATTATTCACAATCCCTTTATTGTTATGGTTTTTATTAAATTTTTATTTAATAAGATCTATAATAGTAAATAAGAATTCATATATGTTTTCTCTCGAATATTTGGATAATCAAAACCAAGAAAAATATGGTCTTGTCAGTGAAGAACTTCAAAAGGTTAGAAAAAATTTCCATCGAAAACTAGATTTAGAAATAAAAACGCATTTTCCAAAAGATATCTCCCCCAAATTGGATCAGATTAGAGCTAATATTTGGATACCAGATAATAAAATTGAAGTAACTCATGGCGCATTTTTTAAGCTTTTTATGCCTGATCTTTTTAAAATAAACATGAACAATCCAAATGAGAATGAAATGAGATTATGGGTGGGCCAAGGTAATAGTGGTATGTGTTTTTTAAGCGGACAACCTAGAATCACATTAAGCGAATCATTAAATCAGGAATTAATTCATGCGGGATTACTTGACAAAAATTTATCTTGGATTATCTCTTTTCCATTGAAAAGAACAAACGATTCCAAATATGTAATTGCGATTCTTTCAATTGATGGAACCTATGTAAAAGTGGAGAAAGAAGTTCTGGAAAATATTAAAAATGATTTTGATAATGAGATAAAGAATATTGAAAAGATAATAAATAAAATGCCATTTAAAAAGTTTACATATTATAGGACCTTGAATCACTGTCCAAATTCATCATAAAGTAAAAAACGTGTCAATTTTTGTAAGTATGTTTAATAAAAAAATTCACTGACTCACCCTTTTTCTGTTTTATTCTCATATTTATAAAAAATGGGATTATGTGAGCAACAGGCTCAACCCATGAAAAACTGTTAATGCCAGAGGGCTTTATTGGATAATATCTTGAGAAAAAACTGACCGTTAAATTGCTCTCGCAGGCTAAAGTGCGACGTTGATCGCGGATGACAAATT
>CAZUXC010000022.1:0-59446 GCA_964624045.1 uncultured Methanospirillum sp.
CTACCCTCTGAACTCAACTTCAGAGCCGTTATCACGCTCGTGGTGAGCGTGGGATTTACAACATCTACGTTAGCGCATATAAGACTACCTCATGCGCACCCAATATCTCAAAAAAATACAGCGTGAGTAACATGAGGAGAATTGATTTCATCAATTGAAAAACATCAATAAAATAAGTTAAATTTAGTTATAAGAACTAATCATAGCCCTAATGGAAGCATTACGCAATACACAGAGACTACTGAGCGCGGAATAAACCATTACTCCAGGAGAGATCTTTCAGAACTCACCGCATAATCACTGGCAGAGTTCTCAATAAACAGATCACCAAAAAAGCACTCCTGACGCAGCCCAATCTTCCCTTCATGCATAAGAAACAGAAGCGGAATATATACTTGGGAAATCGGCCAGCCTAATTTTCCGGCAATATCACGCAAGGTAACAACTTCACCGCCAAGAATACTATCCACACAATGTGAAAGAACTTCATCACTGCTTTCATGATATCCTTCTTCATGTGCGATCGATACGATATCTTCAGTAAACCAACCCTCATCGCGGACCCATGAATCCCTCTGGCGCCGACGATCTTCTTTCTCAGCATTTCGAAGAAGCGCGATAAGATCATACAAAGTAATCGGTTGTTTACGCATACTCTTTCTATCTAGTCGACGAGAAATCTCATGTTCAAGAGAGATTATAGGATTTTTATATCCACCACCTGCACCTGAAAGATCTCCATCGCCTTCATCTATTTCGGAATCATCAAATGAAGGTTCATCTTCAATGTCCACTGCGAGAAAATCGGATTTTATCCGGAGTAATGTAGCAGCATAAAAGAGAGTCCGACCAGATACACGGAGATCAAGAGTCCTTTGCCGTTCCATTTCAGCAAAAAAACGGTCCGTGACTTCAATAATATTCACATGCCAGGGATCTATCTCCCCCCGTTCAGCCATCTGCACCAGAATTTCAACAGGATCTTCAATCATTCACAGATACTCCGGTTACCAAAGTAGACTTGTCAGGTCTGATAGTAACACCGATGATGCGATCTGCTGAATCAATCATGGGTTTTCGAAGGGAAATATTGATGAATTGGGAGGTTTTGGACTGTTCTCGTATCAAATCAGCGATACGTTCAACATTCGCACCATCCAGATTCATATCAACCTCGTCAAAAGCGTAAAACGGAGCAGGAATGTACTTCTGGATAGCGAATATGAAAGCCAGGGTAGTTAGGGATTTTTCACCCCCCGATAATGCAGCAAGATGATGCACTTTTTTATCCCGTGGCTGTACCGCAAAAGAAAGACCACCAGTAAATGGGTCTTCATCATTCTCCAGTTTTAATTCACCAGTTCCAACAGTAAGTCTGGCAAAAATTTCTTTAAAATTTCGTCCAATTTCTGAAAATGCCACATTAAATGCTTCAAGTTTCTTCAGAGAGAAAAACTCAATTCGTTCATTTATCTCCTCTAACTCTTTTCCAAGAACATCGAGACGCTCTTTCCGCTCAAAAGCAATTGCACTGACCTGTTCATATTCCTCAATTGCCCGCATATTTACATCACCGATACGATCAAGTTCTAACGCTGATGTTCCCATCTCTTCTTCTATTGCATCTAACGACAGGTCAGTGGTAACATCCCCTGCTTCCTGATTTAGCATTGAAATCTCTTCTGTCAGATCAGTTCCTTTCTGAAGAAGGCTCTCAATTTTTACCAGGATCCGTTCACGTCGCCCTAAAAGATCACGAATCTTCCCTTCAAACTCATCAACCTGCAGATTCAATTCATTCCTCTTGACCTGTAGATCCTCAATATCCCGGGAATAATGAGAGAGAGTTGCTTCTGCTTCTTTGATCTCAACCTCCTTTCCCGCTATTGATGCATGAGAACCGGCAATACCTGAATCATATCGCTGACTCTGTTCTCTAATATGATCCATCTGCTGTTTTTGTTCAGCGATAGTCCGCTCAATATAACCACGCTCACGCTGGGCTTCAGATATGTCATTGTCTTTATTGCGCAGACGACGCTCAACTTCATCAGCCTGTAATTTAGCCTGATCCAATTGATCAAACAGAGCTGGAACCCCGGTACCTTCCAGCCGTTCAGTAATCTGATCGATGGCATTCTGAATCGAGGATATTTCCACACCCACCTGGTGGATTAGTTCCTCCAAAGCTGCAAGTTCTTCAGGACCACCCGGAGCTGCTGCAATAGCTGCGGCAATTTGTCTCTCAAGATCCCGGATCTCATCCTCCATCGCTGTACGAGAACGGATTGCCGCATCAACACCCGCACGAAGTCTGACAACCTGAGTCTCCAGATCCATACGCAATTTCTGGATTTCATCCCGTTCTGCAGAGGCAGTTGTTAGATGATCGGACAAACGGGACTCTTCTTCCGTTAATCGGGACAAGTCCGTGTATAACCTGCGTAGTTCATCCTCAAATGAACTCCCAAAACCCCCGGCCTCTTTTCGAACGCTTCCTCCGGTCATACTCCCACTCTTTTCAAGAAGAGCACCGTCGAGAGTAACCATACGGAGGGTTCCGATTCTCCTACGGGCATGTTCAAGCGAGTCAACAACGACAGTGCCTGCAAGAACAACACGAAATGCGGGATCAAACCGAAGATCATAATCAAGGAGATCTGTTGCAAACCCAACGATATCAGATCCATGAGGCGGTTCAGGTAAAGGTTTTGGACGAAGTTTATTGAGAGGGAGAAATGTTACCCTACCCAGATTCTGATCTTTAAGAAATTGGATAGCATCAGATGCAATCTGATCATTTTCAACAACGACAAAATGAAGTCTCCCCCCAGCTGCAACATTCAGGGCTGTAGCATATTCCGGGCGGCATTTAGCAAGGCTTGCAATTGTTCCATATACCCCATCCATCCCAAGAACCGCTTCTATGGCCTTTCCATATCTTCCCTGGGCTTGTTGCTGGGCCTCTTTTCGATTGATTTCAATCTTGAGATCCCGGATATCTTTGCGGAGATGCTCCTGAAGGTCACGTTTTGAATAAAGATCCGTATCAAGCAACCCAACCCGGCGATCATACTCACGTTTCTCTCCTTCAACTGACGCAAGTTGATGAGTTGCTGAATCTTCAGCCTGTTTCCCTGATGATAAGTCACGATGCAGAAGAGCAACCCGGGATCGCAGACGATCTTCCTCAGCACTGCGCATCCGTGAACGTTCAATCATAATATCCTGTTCACGAAGAAGATCACCACGAATATCTTTCTTAGCCGAGAGATTACTTCGAAGAGATCTGAGATCATTCTCATCCTGTTCGTACTCAGCAGTTATTTTTTCAATTTCCTTCTGGATCTTGGTATACTCATTTTTTGCCGAGGAAGAAGTCATGGAGAGGTTGGTGCGATCGATGGTCAGATCCCGGATCTCAGAGTTTTTCTGCGTCAGGCGTTCGTCCTGTCTTTTCATCTCCCCATATATTGAGCCCAGACGTTTCTCATTCTCATCCTTCTCCCGTTGCTGACGTTCAATATCACGCCTGAAACCTTCTATTGCAGCTTTTGCTTCTGCAATACGGGAAATCAAAGTCATGTACTCGCTACCGGTCTTTGCACTGATCTCCTGATCAATCCGTGCAATGTCTGCTTTGAGAAAATCCCTTTCATGAGTAGTCCATGAGAGATCTGCATCAGCCTGATCCCGGGCCTTCTCCTCCTCACGGACACCATCCTGAAGCGTTTCAAACTCTTTCTTTTTTATTACAAGACGGGCAGCAGAACGACAACTTGTAAGGTATTTCAACCGATCCTGCAAGGAACGATATCGAAGAGCCTGGACCCTCTGTTTTTCCAGTTGTCCTAACCGGACATTTAATTCTTCAAGATGAGCATTTTGCTCTTGTATTTTGACTCTGACTCGCTCTAACTCATCGTTTGCAAGAGACTTTTTTTGATCAAACTCAGCGACACCGGCAATTTCATCGATAATTCTGCGTCTCTCAAGATCGCTCATTTCGATAATCCGGTTAATATCCCCCTGCATAACAACGTTATACCCATGGGGGACAATCCCGCGTTGAGCAAGAAATTCCAGGAGATCCCCCTGCCTGCAGGGACGACCATTCAGATATAGATAATTATAGTAGGTACTATCAGTCCGTTTTATACGACGTTTTATTACAGTGCCATCTGAAAAGGTCAATTCTACTTCAGCAGTGTTCCTTCCTGAATTGAGATTGATCAGATCCGTAAGACGTTCAGCACGAAGAGAACGTGAAGTAGACAAAGCAAGAACAAAAAGAATACTGTCAATAATATTACTCTTACCCGAACCATTCGGTCCGGATATTACCGTGAACCCAGGAAAGAAGGGAATTTTAGTCTTTCGACCAAAGGATTTGAAATTATCAGTCTCTAGATGAGTGATATGCAAGCCTGGGCACCATTCAAAGAGTGGAATTATTTCTGTTCAGACTGCTCGACATCCTCTGCAATAATTAGATCACTCCGGTTCCGGTCCCCATTGGCATCTTTACCACGGTTACGGATATCACGGGCAGATGCAACGATGATATCGTCTCCGGTATCACGAACCGGAGCAAGGGTTCCGTCAGGCTGCATCTTTAGAGTTACCTTTTCACGAGGAGGTTGTACCGGTATCGATGGCTGAGCAAGCTCATCATCCGGTCGAATATTTTTACGTGATGGTGCAGGGGGAGCTACTGCCTGGATTACGGGTGCAGGACGCTGATCTTTCTTTAACTTCATCACCACTGCTTTCATATCAAGCATCTCATCAGTCAGACCCTTGACTAATGCTTCCAGTTCACCCACTCTTCGTTCGAGCCGTTCAACCCGCTCTTCAGAAGAAAAACCACTATAACCCTCATCACTCATTCCCCATTCCCTCCATTTGTATCAAATATACCCTGATTCTGTACCATTATTTGCGTAATTAATATATATGATCATGCATAACAAAGCCTAATTTACTTGAATTCTTAGAGAACATATCCATATCATCAAGATGGGATTATCCTGATTGATACTTCCAAGGAAGAATTCTCAAAAAATATCGTATTTTTTATCGCCTTTTCTCTGAACGCTCGAAACCATATTACCTTTTCAGAGAGTATGTGTATGCACATGGCCTATCTGGAAAAGATCGATCCAGAAATCGCAGAGATCATCGAAAAAGAAAGAAATCGACAGATTGATGGACTAGAACTTATTGCATCAGAGAACCTCGTCAGCCAGGCAGTTCTTGAAGCAATGGGATCAATCCTGACAAATAAATACGCCGAAGGGTACCCGGGAAAACGGTACTATGGAGGTTGTGAATTTCATGATCTGGCAGAAAACCTGGCAAGAGATCGCGCTTGTTCTCTCTTTGGTGCAGAACATGCAAACGTTCAGCCCCATTCAGGTTCCCAGGCAAATATGGCAGCGTATTTTAGTACCATCAAACCAGGGGACAAAATACTCTCAATGAACCTCTCCCAGGGTGGCCATCTCTCCCATGGATCTCCGGTAAATTTTTCAGGTCTTATCTATGAGGCACATCAATATGGAGTAGACCTGAAAACAGAACAGATGGATTACGGCCAGATTGCCGAAATGGCAAAAAAAATCAAGCCGAAAATGATTGTCTGTGGAGCGAGTGCATATCCAAGGGAGATCGATTTTAAGGCTTTTGCTGAAATAGCCAATGATGTTGATGCATATTGTGTCGCAGATATTGCACATATAGCAGGTCTTTGTGCAACGGGTATTCACCCTAGCCCAGTAGGATTAGCAACATTCACCACCTCAACAACCCATAAGACTCTGCGTGGACCACGTGGAGGATTCGTCCTTTGTGACAAAGAATGGGCTCAACCTTTAGATAAATCGGTTTTTCCAGGCATGCAGGGAGGCCCCCTGATGCACATCATCGCGGCAAAAGCAGTCTGTTTTAAGGAAGCCTCTACGAAGGAGTTCAAAAAATATGCTGAACAGGTCGTCCAGAACGCAAAAACCCTCGCTGAGAATCTCAAAGGGCATGGTATCAGACTAGTATCTAATGGAACTGATAACCACCTCTGTCTTCTGGATCTGACAAACTTCGGACTTACCGGTCTTGAGGCAGAACAGGCACTTGGACGAGCAGGAATAACCGTAAATAAAAATACCATCCCCAACGAGACAAAGAGTCCCTTCGTTACCAGTGGGCTAAGAGTAGGAACTCCGGCAGTGACCAGCCGGGGGATGAAGGAAGCGGAGATGCAGATGATCGGTGACTGGATAGCTGCAGTTATCAAAGACATCAAAAATGAAACTCTCCAGACAAAGATTTGTGGCGAAGTAAAAGCCATGGCCAGCCAGTACCCCTTATATCCAGATCTAGTATGATAATCGACGGGAAAGGACTCGCACAACGCAGGCTTGATACCCTGAAACTGAACATTCAGGAGAGAGGGATTACCCCCACTCTTGCAACAGTTCTTGTCGGTGATGACCCGGCATCAGCACTCTATGTTAAGATGAAGCATCGAGCCTGTGAACAGGTGGGAATTCGGTCAGTGAATGTTCAACTCTCTGCAGAATCTTCAACCGGCGATGTTCTGGATCGTTTAAGAGAATTGAATGAAAATCCAGATATTGATGGGATTCTGGTTCAACTTCCATTACCTGATCAAATTGATACTCATCAGGTAATCTCTTCAGTCTCTCCCGAAAAAGATGTAGATGGTTATCATCCGATAAATATGGGAAAACTGGTCTGTGGATTACCAGGACCCAGATCCTGTACCCCACAGGGGATCATGACCATCCTTAAAGAATATCAGATTATCACATCTGGTGCCCATGCGGTAGTTATTGGAAGAAGCGTGGATGTTGGAAGACCGATGGGTCTTCTCCTCCTGCTCGCAGATGCAACAGTTACATTATGCCACAGCAAGACAAAGGATCTTTCATCAATAACCAAGCAGGCAGATATTCTGATTAGTGCAGCAGGGAGAGCAAACATAGTGACAGCTGACATGGTGAAGCCCGGTGCAACAGTAATCGATGTCGGAACAAATCACGTCAATGGGAAACTCTGCGGTGATGTTGAATTTGATAAGGTCAGTTTGATTGCAGGTGCAATAACACCGGTCCCTGGCGGTGTAGGACCTATGACCATAGCAACCCTGATGGAAAATACCTTGGACGCTGCAATTCATCGATGCGGTCCTGCTCAATAAACGGCCTTCGTATCGGCGGATTAAAGCCGGTTCTGATGGGTGTCGTCAATATCAGTCCTGAATCTTTTTTTTCCGGTTCTTATGTTCAAGAAGGACATATTTTCCAGGCAGCTGAAAGAATGCACATTGATGGAGCCGATATCATTGATATCGGAGCTCGGAGCACTGCACCAGGAAGTCCTCCGATATCAGTTGAAGAGGAAAAAACCCGTCTTACCCATGCTCTAAAGGAACTAGACGGTCTGGATATGCCCATCAGTGTGGATACGATGTATCCTGAAGTTTTGACGGCCGCCCTCAAATTCGAGATTCACCTTGCAAATGATATATCCGGACTAATACACCCAGATATGGGTAGGATTATTGCAGACCATGGTATTCCGACTGTTCTGATGGCAGCCAATCAGGCCCCTGGAGACTGTGTAACTTTTGATCAGACAAAAATCGCACTGAACAAAGTTCTCAACCGGGCAGAAGAGGCAGGAGTAGAACAGGTGATCCTTGACCCCGCTGTGGGAAAGTGGATTCCAGAGAGAACTCCCCAGGCAGATTTTGAACTCTGTCGCCGATTTAGAGAGTTACATGAATTTAACTGCCCCCTCCTTGCTGCAGTATCCCGGAAATCTTTCATCGGTTCAGCAGTAGGAAAAGAGGCTGAAGGTCGTCTTGCTGCAACACTAGGAGTCACTACACATCTGATCTTATCAGGTGCATCGATGATCCGAACCCATGATGTAGCAGAAACAAGAGATATCATCATTGTAAACTCAGCCTTACAACAAGTATTATGATGCCCCCACCATTCACCCTTTTTGGAATACAAACCGCCCTTATTCGATCGGGAGATCCAATACTTCCCCATATTCTGAAAGGAATGCAGAATCAGCAACTGAAATTTATCAATCACGATATACTTGTCATCGCGGAGTCAGCTTTAGCAACATCTGAAGGGAGACTTGCATCTCTCGCTGATCAAACTCCTTCAGAAGAAGCGAAGAAACTTGCAGAACAGTACCAATTGGATCCCTGTCTTGCAGAAATCATTCTCAATGAGTCTGACGAAATTGTTGGAGGTATTCCCGGGTTTCTTCTCTGTACCTCACAAGGACATCTCCTCCCTAATGCAGGAGTGGATGGTTCAAATGCCCCGGATGGACAGGTTACCCTGCTTCCAGCAAACCCGGATCATAGCGCCCGGATCATCCGATCTCAAATATTTCAGGAGACGGGAGCGGAGGTCGGTGTTTTGATTATTGATAGCAGAACACATCCCATGAGATATGGATGTAGCGGAGTTGCAATTGGATGTTCCGGGATTCCGGCAATATTAGATGAAAGAGGAAAGAAAGACCTTTTTGGTAGAGAACTCAAGGTAACCAGACGAGCGGTGGCAGACAGCATCGCATCAGCATCTGAATTGGTCATGGGAGAAGCAGACGAGGGTATCCCGGCAGTCCTCGTTCGAGGTTTAAAGATTCCAGTTGGAGAATACGAGGGGATTGAACAGATTCCTGCAGAAGATTGTCTGTTTATGGGAGTTATTACAAGAAATGCTCAACAGAGATCGAATACCCAAAAATTGGTAAATTAGGGTTTTTATCGAAGAGTTTTCTTCAATTCATGAAGCAGAATAGCCAACCCAATAATGATTACAATAACCGGCCAAAATGGAAAGTGGATTCTCCACCATCCCAAATCATTACCAAGCCAGACAATACCCCATGCCAGAATGAAAAGCGCAAGAAGGAAACTCCCGACACTCACTGAACTCATTTTACATAGATACCGATTCGTCATAATATTCACAGATATTCGAAATATTCATAGTCGAAATAATGGTTAGAAAATCACTCAATTACCGGCTCATTTCAATAAAAAAATTATAATCCGAAAGGTGCATCCCACTTATGTTTACAGGCGTTGCAACTACACTTTGCAATCATACTACCACTATCTGTTGTTACAAGATCATCAAATTCTGTATCTTTAGAATTACAATTTGGGCAGAGTATTTCTCCCATAGATGGATAGCTCCCTAAACCCGCGGTCCGGATCTGCTACTATTGTTGTTGTTCTACCGGTATTTCAATATCGGCAATACCTAAAAAACTCCTAATTTTATCCAAAAGGAGATATGAACAGAAATTAACCAAACTCTTTAAAATTCAGTCAACAGGTTCGAATATTTTTTCACTTTGAAACAGAGTTACGAATAAACAGATAAAACCACAGATACCCAAGAGAAGCTTATTGCGATGAGAAATGCTATACTTGAATCAGAATTGTAAAAATTCAGATGATGGGTATGAATTTCAGATCTTTTTCAACATTTTGTGGGATCCTTCTTTTGATAGGATTGATCGTTCAGGTGAGTCTCGCTTCAGAACCATCCCCTGTGCTGGTACCAGAGAAAAGCAACCTAATATTGGGAACAAATGAAAGTCAGACAGAGATGACACAGGATAATGCAGGAGAATCTCTGCAAAATTCTGTGAGAAGTTTCGGAGTTTCGGGAGTTCCTTCTCTGATACCAATTTCACAAGGGCAGCCCATAAACCAAGGCAGGACATCTGAAACGGTTCAGGTCTCTTCAGAATATGCATCAGATCGGGTAATTGTTAAGTATAAAACCGATCTGATGAGTGTAAACTCAGCATTACCTTCAGTTATGTCAACTGCAAACGCTGAAGTTGGAGCAACAGTCATGGAAGATTACTCTGCATCCGGTCTAACCGGCATGCAGGTAGTCCAGGTGAAAGGAATTCCTGTATCAGAAGCAGTTCAGGAATACAAATCAAATCCGAATGTCCTGTACGCAGAGCCCGATTATCTTATATCACTACCTCCGGAGCAGCCGGGAAAAGCAGCTGCTGTCGGAGATGTACTTGAAATTGCATCGACAAGAACACCAAATGACCCTGATTTTCCCCTCCTGTGGGGATTGAAAAACACTGGCCAGGCACCATTTTACGGAACAACAGGGGTCGATATTAATGCTCCGGCAGCATGGGCTGTTACCACAGGATCATCCGGAATAGTCATTGCTATTGTGGACACCGGGGTGGATTATACTCATCCGGATCTAGCCGCAAATATATGGAAGAATCCAGGAGAAATACCAAACAACGGGATAGATGATGACCGCAATGGGTATGTTGACGATGTAAATGGCTGGAATTTTGCCTCAAAAAATAATAACCCGTATGATGATAATGGACATGGAACCCATTGTGCAGGAACCATAGCTGCTGTTGGAAACAACGGAATCGGAGTAACCGGGGTTTGTTGGAATGCAAAGATCATGCCACTCAAATTCCTTACTGCATCAGGGAATGGGTATGTCTCTGACGCCATTTCGGCAATACTGTATGCAAATAGGATGGGAGTCCCGGTAATTTCAAACTCCTGGGGAGGGAAGCAATATACACAAGCACTCAAGGACGCTATCGACGCCTCCCCTGCAGTGGTAGTTTGTGCAGCGGGTAATAGTGGGGTAAACACTGATAATACCCCTCAATATCCATCTGCATATACCAGTAGCAACATCATATCAGTTGCTGCAACGGATTACAAAGATAACCTCGCAGGATTCTCGAATTATGGGGTCTCTTCTGTTGACCTTGCTGCACCTGGAGTAACCATACGAAGTACTTACAAAGGAGGGCAATATCAGTACCTATCAGGAACCTCGATGGCAACTCCATATGTTTCTGGAGTAGCTGCTCTGGTAAAAACTGCTTACCCAAGTATGAGTAAGAGTCAAATCAAAGATCGCATTTTGGGATCAGTGAATCGGGTTAGTGCACTCAGTGGAAAGGTTGCATCAGGGGGGAGATTAAATGCCGCAGCAGCACTGGGAACATCTCCAACTCCTACACCGACCGTCACTCCGACTCCGACGATTTCTCCTGGAACTTTGAAAGCTGCATTCTTTGCATCTCCGGTGAAAGGTTCAGTCCCATTAAAGGTCCAGTTCCTTGATTCCTCTTCCGGAAGTCCATCCTCATGGACATGGAACTTTGGTGACGGGGGGTATTCATTCCAGAGAAATCCAATCCATCTTTATCAGACAAGAGGAGTTTATTCCGTTCGATTGACAATTAGTGGTGGTGGGAAGATGAGTACCATCAGTAAGAGCAGATATATCACCGCTACATAACTCTTTTTTCCTTTATTCCAATTTGGAAAGTCCTTCCCGCTCTTCAGCGTCGAACGAATTTCCATAGACGTTCAAAAAATATCGCATGAAATGATATCTGATAACATTTCAGAGATAAAATCAGCTAAGGTACAAATATTTTGAACTAATGTGATACTCAGTAATAGATTGTTGCCCATAAACAGAATTTACCATGCCATCATTACCCAAAAAAAGGGATATTCAGGGATGATAGAATGCAGATTTTTTTGGATCAAATTAAATAACCACAAATCCGGACGCTCATGAAAAACCGGATGTTATTCAGAAAGTCCAGTTGAAATAAAGGGGTTCATAAACCCATCGTCGCGCGTATTGAGTACAGGCATAATGCTGAAAAAATCAGACCAAAATACTACAATCGTAAAAATAATAGCGATATTGCTTCATTTAGGGAGAATGAAAATATGTTCCATAGAAATCTAAAATCTTCAAGAAAGGGACACAATTAGCCAAATAAAAAGAACCTCATCAATTTATTCCAAAATGATACCATGAACCTCCCCGGGGCAGATTTTTTACGAATAACCAGTTATAATGCGAATTATTCCTTCATCTATTACAAATAATCACCCCTATTTTTTTCTTCAGCAAAATGCCTAAACAGAATTTATACCCTGACGTCACGAAAGAGCCATCTAATCAGTACAGAAATCAAATATGGTAAAAGGAAACTCATATGCTGCAAAAAAATCTTCAATCAATAGAAGAAGGAGTGATAACCAAAGTAAACGTTGGTCGTCTCACCAATTGCATCTTTGTTTTTACTCTTCTATACCTCTTCAAAAATATCCAGGTACCGAATTTTATCGAGATGGGCTCAAATCAAACTCTTTCGATATGGGTGACAAACACCAGCCCGGAAATATGGAATTTTGTTAATGCCTATCTCATCATTGCAATCATATGGATTCTCACCTTCCATATCATTCACCAGGTGAAAAAAATCAGTCACACTTTCCTCTATATTCATTTTGGAATGTTGATGATGCTGGTTTTTTTACCAGTTACCAGTATGCTTGCGGATAACTTTCCCAAAGAACCCCTTTTTTCTCTATTTCTTCACTTAAATGTCCTTCTGCTAGCAGTTTCTCTCTATGTTGAGTGGAATTACTTATCAGGAAGATCTGATCTGATACAGGATTCTATCACTAAGGAGGATGTTTCGAATACATCCAAACGAATAGGGATTCTCATAGGAATTGCTTTTTTTGGAGGCCTTTTATGCCTCAGAGACATAGAGGGAACAAGATTTCTTTACATGCTACTGCTGTTCTTTTTTGGCATTGAGGAGATAGTTGCAAATAGAAAAGAAAGTTGTCCAAAAAAATCCATTGATACGCCAGGTAATCCTGATAATACCATACACGAAAATTTTCACGTATACTCAGCGATCCCAGAATCACCGTCAGTGGTAACAAGAGGAAGAAAATTCCAGGGCCCTGTCGGAATGGATATGCTTGAAATCCTCATAAACGGCGTATTCGCTTTTTCCATGACCCTCATTGTGAAAAACATTCCCCTCCCCCATGCTAGCGATGCACAGGATTTCCAAGTTTTAATCACCTTTGTTATCAGGGTTTTTTTTGATGCTATTGAATTTGTGATGGTCTTTATCATTCTCGCAATAATCTGGATGTTATCTTTTGAAATCCTTAGACAGATGCAGGCAGTCGATCTTCCTTTTGTCTATCTGGTTCTTGCAGAATTATTTTTGGTCGTTTTTATTCCAGTTTCAAGTGGTCTGCTTTCGGTGTTCACCGGAGAAGCTCATATTTCCATAATTTATGGTATGAATATCATTTTCCTGGGATTAATGTTACTCATTCAGGAGCGATACCTAACAGGAAAACCAGAACTCCAGATACCATCTTACCATGAAAACCTGAATGAAGAGAAGGGAGAAAAGAAAAACCGAGTCAACTCTCTGATAAACGGCATAACGGGGAATTTTTTCCAAAACAATCTTCGGAATACCCGGACAAATCTTCATCTTCGACTCTGGATCCTGCCACTTTCATTTGTTCTCTGGATGGCCATGGATTTGCAAGGAGTTGAATATTCAACAATCATTGCATTGTCTGGAATCGGTATTGTTACCTGGTTGTCCAGAGGTTGAAGGAGCCAGTTTTTTTCTGGAGAAGGTAACAGGCTATACAATTCCCAAAATACCCTCAATCTCCGGAAAGGAGTCTATCACCTCGTCAGGGATTATACCCTCTGAAAACTCTGGAGGTAATCGATTTCCATACCTTGCATGGACACCATACATCCCCAGAGTTTGAGCTGGGCCAATATCATTTACCAGATTATCTCCAAGAACACAGACTTTGGAACATGGGCAACGGATTGTATCCGCAGCTACCAGATAAATTTGAGGGTTAGGTTTTCGAATTCCAATCATATCAGGAGTCATAAGGACATCAAAAAACTCCCTCAAGCCAAGGATATCGATCCGATCCCATGCATGAACCGACAGTGCATTGGTAACGCCCCCTATCATGATGCCTGCATGATGAATTCGTGAGATACTCTCTATAACCCCAGGATATGGAAAGATTGACTTTTTTTTTGTCTCTTCAAAGACCAGACAAGATGAATCAATCAGAGAAGGATCTGTCAAATTCAGATTACCAAGATAGTCAACAATCACCTGATGGCTTTCCACCCCATGAGAAGAAAAAAGAAAAGCACGAATTAATTCCTGATAATCCCCAGTTTCACACTCTCTGATTACTGCTTTACATGCTTCTTCCATGGCATACGAAAA
This sequence comes from uncultured Methanospirillum sp., assembly GCA_964624045.1. Lineage (GTDB taxonomy): Archaea > Halobacteriota > Methanomicrobia > Methanomicrobiales > Methanospirillaceae > Methanospirillum. Next base: position 14,188 of record CAZUXC010000022.1, read on the forward strand.
ATCATAAAGAGTGTTGTCAAGGTCGGTCAGAAAGCCGGAAAATCTCATTTAAACACCAAGGGTTTTTCCCATAACCAAGAATAGAAATGATTACTAATTATTATCCCGAGAACTTCTTTCAATACCTGAATCTTTTTGTCTCTCTTTCTCAAGTTCTGCGCTTTAGGAGTATTACAAATTATCAATTTAAAATAATGGGTAGATGTAACGGATAATTCGCTCTAGCCCAGATAGTAACGATACCAAATAGGATTCCAGGGGCAACTTGATGTCGAGATGAGCAGATACTCTACTATGCGAAACCAGATTATTGGATGTGTATTACTAACACTTTTAGTGGCGATTACCGGTATTGGTACAGCTCTTGAACCATCATCGATGTCTCAAGTCCTTAAAACCCCCAATAGTTCAATCCCCTATGAAGACAAGACATTTTTAGAACGCGCAGATGTCGCAGTAACTAATTTTACCAATCCCCTTCCCACAGAAAATGATCTCTTTGAACTGCAGTCAATATATTATGAGATTATTAAAAAGAATATCAGCCCAGAATTATATCCTGAAGCAAAAAATATCACCAAATTTATCTTCTATACGATGAAGGCATCTGAGGAAATGCGGGATTACCGGGAGCAGACAGGGACAAAACACATCGGCATGCCCTTTAAAGATAACATCTATGAGCAGGCAAGAACAGATGCGTCAGAGGCAACCCTTGTTCTCAGAAATATCACTTCAAGATACCCCAATGCAACAATCAGCCTGGAGTAACTTCATTAACCTCTACCCCATTCTCCAGGTTGAGACATCCGAAGAGAGGGAGAGCAATAACACCCCCACCAAATAACTATCTTTTTTGCGTAACCTCCACAATCCTTGTACATGGACAAGAGCGAGATAGAAGCACTTGCTGATATCGCCTATGGATTCTTTGAACACTACCTCTCAAGCCAGTTACATGCCAGAAACGCCGCATTATACCAATTGGTCGAGAATGGCGTGTCTTTTCAGGAAGAATTTTATTCACTCTTTACTCAGTTCCAGGAGCTCTACCCCGACCTTGCCCGACAGTTACACGAACGGTTTTCATCTCCCGAGGAGATGTATCGCCTTATTGTCGAAGGAGAAGGAATCGTCCCGACAAAGACCACGCAAAGCTACTGGATTGTACAGGATAGACCGGGAACAGATCCTCATGCTACCGAGGATGAACGGGCAGGAAAATGGCTAATCTTCCTTCCACCTGATATAATTGATGAATTTTGGAAAAAAATTCGTGATATGACCTGGAACAATGAACTTGGAATATCCGCAAAAGTATCTACCGCAAAGAAAAATCCAGACTCGCGCGATTATCGGAAAGTCATCTATGTGTTCACTGCAGACTGGGAGAATGAAGATGACGTTATGCAGGTGCGCGAAAAACTTCGCTCAATCGGTCTGGTCGATCGGATTGGTTATAAAAGAAACATCGAAACTTTTAACGGGGAATATGCGTCGAAAGGAAAAAGAGTTACGTATTATGTCGCCTGAATTATCAGGCTTTACGCTCTTTGTTCTTCGGTCTCAGGTTTTTATACCCACACTTTCTGCAGGCTGATGCCCGGACCGGATTTCTGGCATTGCAGTGCATACAGACCTTTACATTAAGAAGACGTGCTTCTGCCTCAGGAAAACGTGCCATGATATATTACTCCTCGCGAACTATCTGTCCTATAAAGAAGGTGCTTACTTCACATAAGCATTATGGAGCATGCCGTTCTCAGTGTCCTTCATATTTCTGATGAAGTAACCACTCGCGGAGAGCGAGTAGTCCACGACTACGATGAGAAACCAGATTCTTCTCATCCGGATCCATCTCTGCAAGAGTTTTTCCCTCTATTTCAAAGATCGGATCATAGCCAAATCCTCCAACCCCTCTTGGTTCTACAACAATACCATCAATTCTACCCACAAATACCTGAACACCATGGGAGTCCGCATACGCTATTCCGGTCTCAAACCATGCAGAACGATCATCTGAATCAGCCAAAAGTGTAAGAATTCCTGCATTTCCAATGGTTTTCTGAACATACGCCGCACAGGATCCGGGAAATCCATTCAGAGCATGAACAAAAAATCCGGTATCATCCGTGATCACCGGACGACCCAGAGTGGCATATGCAAAAGCGGCCTTTCCTCTGGCAACTGAAGCAACTGATTCATCCCTAATTTCCGGACATTCAAGCGAAATGTGTTCCACTTCTGCAAGACCACGTAAAATTCCGGCAGCTTCGCTAGCCTTATGCTTATTACTCGTCACAAAGGTTATTTTCACAAATATCGGCCTCGGAGATCGATCTCGTGTTCACGAACAAGAACATCGTCTGCGCCCTCGAATGTTTCCCGATATCCTTCAATAAATGCTTCTTTCAGAGCAGGGTCATCTGGAGCAGTACTCTCCAGGACTTGGAAAAGAACATGGATATCAACTCCCCTTGCTTCAATTTCAGAAGAGGTAAAACCCAATCCAAAGTCAATGAGGTAACATTGTCCCCCTCTGACAATCATATTGCAGGTAGTCAGATCCCCATGAATCAGTCCGGCTCCATGAAGGAGACCAATGATTCTTCCGGCCTTTTGCAGATATTGGGGAGACAGTGAGTCTCGAAGTTTCATCCCTTCTATCCGCTCCATTACAATCATATCAGAGGTGATATCCTGAATTACCGGAGTGGGAATGCCATATCGACGGGATTCTGCGATAAGCCTAGCTTCGGCACGCGTTCTTTCGTGAATTAACCGGATGTCTAGAGAAGGATGTCGATATCTCTTACTCATGCGTCTCTTCACCACCCGGGCTGGCTCTATCATGACTACTGCTTCAGCTCCACGGGCACAAGTTCCCGACTCCACACCGCATGAAACTGAAGAACATGCGGGCTCATTTCGCCAGGAAACCGGAACCTGATCGGCCCGATATGAGGGATTCACTCGTGAATTCCTCACCTCGATAATGTCCCCCTTCTCAAGCATCAGGCGCCCGGTATAGGCAATCATAGCCCCATTATCTCCAATATACCGCATTTCCGGCACTGAGAAAGATGCACCCCGGTCTTCGCACATCATACGAAGCATCGCCTGTAGTCGTTGGTTCGCCCCGACTCCGCCGACCAGAATCACCTCATCCTTTCCAGTTTGTGCCAGAGCACGTTCAGTAACCTCCACACACATCGCAAATGCAGTCTCCTGGAGGCTATAACATACATCAGGAAGAGGAGCTGATGAATCCTTTGCTGCACTGATTAACCCGGAGAAAGCCAAATCCATTCCCTTCACGGTATATGGGAGTGAGATGTAAGATCCATCCTGAGCAAATGTTTCGACCTGAGGACCCCCAGGATGAGGAAGTCCTTTGCTTCTGGCAAATTTATCTATCGCATTTCCTATGCCGATATCAAGAGTTTCACCAAAGATTCTGTACCGGTGATTCAGATACCCAAGAACCTGTGTATTTGCACCACTTGCATAGAGAACAATCGGATCGTCAAAGCCGGAAGCATACCTGCCAATTTCAACATGGGCTACACAATGATTGACCCCAATAAGAGGAACCTTCAGGGAAAGAGCCAAAGCCCGGGCAGCGGTGCCAACAATCCGAAGACAAGGGCCAAGACCTGGACCCTGAGAAAAGGCAACTGCCACAGGTCTTGGGCTTTCTCGCAGTACATCCTGAATCAGGTTACCAATCTCTGCAGCATGATGCTGGGCGGCTTCCCGGGGATGAATACCTCCGAGTACAGGTATATAGGGATGCGATTTCAGAACAATCAGGTCTTCATCAAAAATAGCAGCACTGAGGTTCCAGGCAGTCCCTTCAATCCCCAGTACTGGCCCTGATACTGACATCAGGGATTACTTCTTAAATTCAGTATATCCGCACTTGCCGCAGCTTGCACGGTCCTTGTGCTCGCCCATAAAGACACCGGGTCCACAACGTGGGCAATACCGGCGTGATGGGGTTGCAGTCTTTCCACTTACGGTGAAGTACGCAGAGCGTTTGACAGATGTCTTTACTTTCTTACCTTTTGCTGCCATAGTACCTCAACCTCCTTACGATGCCTCCGCAGCGTCGTCAGACGGTGCATCCTGAGCACCAAAGACCTCGTCAGCTATTCCGCCACGAGTCATGAGATAAGCCCGCTCAATTTTCTCAAGATCTTCTCTCTTCTGATACACCCGTGCGGATCCTTTCAGAATCGAAATGCCAAACCGGCATTTCATTGAATCGAGAACAACCTGATCTTTTCCTGCATTAACCATTGCTGCAAGCTTGGCGTGAACCAGCTTACGCGATGGTGTAGCACCATTGTAAGTAAGAGTGAATTCCAGTTCCCTGCGGGAGAGGAGCTCATTCTGTTTATCGGAAGTGATAGAAATCTCCATAGAGATCCTCTAATAGTTAGCACTAAAAAGATATATATCTGCGCGGTCAGGCTGATGTTACCACATACTCAAATCGATCTAAAAAAGCCTGCGCCTGCTCTTGAACAGAGCCAGAAATTACCAGAAGAACTACTCCTTCCCCTGGCTGACCATAGAGAATCAGAGAACCATGAGGTGCAACAAGCGCAAGTGGAAGAACAGCGAGATCTTCTTCACCATCAACCTGGATAACTGTTGAAAGGGACAATACTGCATCTGTTGTAGCCTGTATGAGTTCTTCAGAGATACCCCCTGCCGGATTTTTGACATAAATAGTCCGGTAATGAGGTATTTCAACTCCATCATGTGGCCGCCGCATAGTCTGGCCGTCAATGATAGCAATAGCAGGAGGACATCCTGCACTGAGAAGATTATCAGTCACCACATCCCCGACACTAAAAAACAATTTCCCCTCTATAAGAGGGAGTATCGGATCAAGGGAAGAATAAAGAGTCCCAAAGGGACGTCTGAATAAATGTCGCTGATCTTCAGGAAGTACAAGCATTAACGAACCTTAAGCGCATATCTCCCGGGGAGAGAGATATTCATTCGCTTTGCAACTTCGCTATGTTCAGGATCGATAATTACCAGATATCCGGCCCAGTCAACAGTAAGATTATTGGTTCCACATATTGAGCAGGATGCCCCATCAACAACCCGGTGACAATCACGACAGACAGAATGCTGTTTTTTCTTTGTTGCAGCCATCAGGCCACCCCTTTCTCCTTCTCTTTCTGTTCTGCCTTCATGTCTTCATCAAGCCATACCAGATTGCCAAGACCGGCCTGTCTCATCGTGAGTCCAATCTTACTCTCCCTTGGCTCACGTTCACTCAGGGATAATGTCACTACCCGTGCACGGACAACATCCCCAACCCCGATATGACGACCTGAATCCTGACAGATCAGTTGAGAATTCTTCTCGTCATAACTGATATATTCATCAGAGATCTGGCTCACGTGAAGCATTGCATCTATCGGACCAAGACTGATAAACGCACCAAAACTGGTCGTCTCAACCACAATCCCTTCGATGATCTCCTGAAGAGTAAGCCTCAGAGCGAGCCCTTCAAAATCCACATCATAGAATACTGCCCCGTCCCCAGGAATCATTTCCCCCTCTCCGATTCGGGTGACCCGGGTCACAGCAATAAATATCCCAATATCTTTGTCGATGCTTCCCTCAAGTTGTTCCTGAAGTACATCCAGAATAACGGTCTCCAGATCCTCACCAAGGCGGTTTGGCGGAACCCTGACCTTATCAACCATCTTCAGCCTATAATACATCTCTTATCTCCTGATGATCTCGAGCTTTTGCTTCCCTTTCAACGAAATTACTTCCAGTCCTTCATTCAACAAACGATTTCGAAGTTCCCGATCATTTGTCACTACTCTGCACCGTTCCCTGCATGCAAAGGAGTAGATCTGATCGTCAACCGTCTCTCCTTCTTTGCCATCCATAGGAACCACAGTGCAGAACTGGGCAAATCGAAGGCCAAGCCGTGCAGCAGAGGCATTATTCCCTCTTCCTCTGGCAAGACCTTCCAATTCACGAAGCACAACATCCGGTACTCCTGGCTGCATGACCCCCAACATCCATTTGAGTTCTTCTATGAGATCAATCCGAAACTGGGACGTCATCAGAAATGCGTTCGTATCAATCAGAACGGTCACTCGATCAGTGTGCCCATTCCAATCAGACGCCATCTCCCCCCGACCTGCCTGCTAATTGCAATCGGCGCGCCGATCTCTGCGCAGACCGGGCGTTTGAGAGTGACTTCTGCAGCATCTTTCTTAGTGCTGGTTACCAGCCCGACGGTCACAGCAGTTCCAACTGAAAGCATCAGTGGTTCCCGGGCTTTGAGGGGCTCAATATCTAGCTCACTGTTTGCACCGACAACCCGTTCCATAAGCTTGACCGAGAACCACATCTTATCCCAGACCGGGGGCAGTTTACCTACATGACCGAGAACCTGCCCGGAGAGCATATCACTCTTGCTAATTGCTGGATCCAGTTTAGTTCCTATGGCTAGGAGTCCACCGGGAGTAGCGGCATGGACCTTTTTCTGCCCTTTATGAATTTCCGTGACCTTGGTGATGATAGGATCCCACCGGATCTTATTCTCAACCTGACTCTGAATCCCGGGACGGATCTCAATCTCATCGCCATCGTTGATGATACCGTGGATCAGAGAGCCTCCGACAACGCCACCCTTTACATCCTTCCAACTGCAACCGGGCTTATTCACATCAAAAGACCGGGCAATCAGCATTATGGGATCTGCCTCGGGTCTGCGTGAAGGTTCCGGGATAGTCTCATCAAGTGCCTGAAGCAGAGCCCATACATTAATATCTTTTTGAGCGGATACTGGAATGATTGGTGCGTTTTCTGCAATTGTCCCTTTTACAAAGGCTTTAATCTCCTCGTAATTCTTAACTGCGTCCTTTTGAGATACGACATCAATCTTATTCTGGACGATCACTATCCGTTTAATCCCGACAAGTTCCAGTGCCATCAGATGTTCTTTTGTCTGGGGCTGCGGACAGTGTTCAGATGCAGAGATTACGAGCATTGCCCCGTCCATAAGGGCAGAACCCGAGAGCATCGTGGCCATTAATGTTTCATGACCAGGGGCATCAACGAATGAGACCGCCCTGACCGGTTCTGCTTCCCCACCACAACGGGGACACTGCGGGTGGGTCGTAAAACCTTCAGGACCACGACATTTTTTACATTTATAGAATACTGCGTCTGCATAACCGAGTCGGATGGAGATTCCCCGTTTCATCTCCTCACTATGCCGATCGGTCCAGACTCCGGTGAGAGCATTGACAAGCGTAGTCTTACCATGATCCACATGGCCGACAACGCCAATATTTGTGCTCGGTATTATTTCTTCTGGCACCAGTAATCAAACCTCCTTATCTTTTTGAACATATTGCTACTTATACGTGAGTATAAAAAAATCAGCCACAAAATTACCTATACGAGACCCCAGAAGGGAGGAAGAGATGGAATCATCCCGCTCCGTTACAGGCGCTATCCATTGATGGCATCTCTTCAAAAGTTACATCACGGCTGAATTCCTGATCTTTCAGAGCCTGTCTCAACACCTCATCCCTATCCTCATCCCCTCGTGTCTTTGCACTTACTGAAGCCGGAACCAGCAGATCAATCCGGTAAAGCATATGGGTTGAGTCAAGTTCAGCAAATGTGAAACCTCCCCGCTCCTCTATCCTGATGATCTTCCCTGTAGTTCCGGTCCTCGTGTAGCGGACCGGTGAACCTACCATGATCATAGCATCCATGGGTCTCTCCTTATCTTATCAGTGCTTAAACATTCGTACTGATTATGCAACTGTAGCTCCTTTCATAATCTGATCCTCTGTTACCAGGAATTCTTTTGCAGTTCCTGATATCTTGTACGGACCTTTTGTTGTAACATCCCCCACTTTGGCATTTGTCGGATAGGGAACGGTGAATGTGCCATTTACACTATCCTGGCGGTACACAAAGGTACGTCCGGTGTTCGTCACCACAGGTATCTCAATGGTCCCTTCTCCGGGAATGACGGCACCGGGAACATACTCAAAGATCTTAACATAACGTATATCAGGGAGAGCCGCAGGTGATGCCCGGGTGGGTGACTCGTGAACCAACCGGTAATGAGAGAGGGCAGGGACTTTTGAGACAGGAGATGTGTATACATAATTCACCAGCGCGGCCCCGTACCCCGGATTATCAGTTGCTGTGAAATTCTTCAGGGAAGCAAGTCCTTCTGAATAGGGAACTTCTGAACCTTTCACAATAACCGGATCACTTGTTTTTGCATATTGAGGATTCATGTACTGGATATAATGTACCTTTCCAGGTTCAGTCATAGAGCCATCGAAGTTGTGGAGTCGGGATACCATCGTCTTGTAATAGGGCTCCATGAAGAATGGGAAATTCTGGCCGGTATTTGGATTGTCCGGGTTTGGAAGGATGAAATTTCTCTGGTACGGAGCTACCCCCACATCCGGATCATTCCATGTTGCCATAGCCCAGAATTTCCCGGTATCCATCTCGTAATCCGTAATAACATATCTGGTCTTTAATTTGTCCAGGATACCGGTAGATACAGACTCGTTAGTGGTGATAAAGAACCGTGCAGCACCATAATCTCCTGCCACCCCATATTGGAACGGGTTTGCATTCGGCATACGTTTAGCCAGATAGGTGATGATGTGCCCATAGTCCCACCAGGACATGATCCCATAAGATTCTGCCGGAGGTTTCCATTCATCCTTTTGATATATCTTCAGGTAATCAACACCCGGATCAGGAGTATTTTCTCCAAGCCACCCGGTTGCTTCCCTCCAGTCCGGATTCAAATTAAATGACCCGATTGCGAGATCCCGGCCAAGCGAATTAACAGTAAACAATGCACCCAGAAGAACAACAACAATCAAAAAGACCATACACCCACTGAGCACTTTTGCATGAGAGGAAGAAGAGCCCTTTTCATGACTGCGTGAATCTTTCTGCTTTCCTCCCTTCGAAACGGTGATCGTTTCATCGGTTTTTTTCACGGTTCCACGAGAGCGGAGTACACAATCAATACCAAAAGCTATCGAAATGCCACCAAGTATCGCTACAGGAATTGCCAGATAGTATTCATATCTGATATGCTGCATCGTGGCATACATGATAACAACAGACCAGATGAGGATGAATGCATGAGAAGGACAGAGTTCTTTCCTGAGTCTATGAAGCAAAACGCCAATTCCTACGACAAATAAGATAAGGCTGTATTGGAACGTCCTCCATGCATCATCAAAGGTCCAGGGTCGTGCTTCCTGAATCGTTTTCCAATGGATTTCCTGACCGAAAAACTGATTTGCATTTGCCATCAGGTAGTTAAAGAGATCAGGCAGAGAAACCGCAAAAATCACAACGCCCAGAACGGTAACGCTGATAAGTGCCAGAACATAGTGAGTAACCGGACGATCCCGTAGTTTCCATGAAAAAGCAAACAGTATCCAGGTTCCCAGAATGATGAGACCATAGGCAACCGGATGACCAGTGGTATAATAATTAAGCCCTCCTTCCCCGTGAACGCCGATTATAAAAAAACCGAGAATTGCAACGAGAAATGTTATCGTATTCACGATGAGTGCCGAAGCACCCAAATGACCCATATATCGCTGAATGATGAACCAGATTGGAGTAAAAATTCCGACCAGTAATGCAAAAAGAATCATGGTTGGCATCAGGGCGAAACCGAGAACATAGAGCACCCCACATATCAGGCCAAGAAGTGCAGGTATTTTCCATGTCTCTTTATTCGTAATATCAACCGGATGTTTCCGGCAATACACAAGCGTTGAAACATATGCCAGACAAAAGAGGGTGCTAAAGAGAACTTCTCCGATATGGTGATCAAAGTACCCATAATACGATCGGAAGAAGAACTGACCAGGACATATCGCTATTATAAACCCGGCGATAAGACCGGCCTTCCAGTCAGCAACTTTTTTGACAAGAAGAAATACAATCGGAACCAGAACCGCTGCCATTACACAGGGAATTAAGAGGCAGACACCGATGATTTCAGGCCGGGAATGAGCTCCAAACAGGATGCAAATTGCACTACTGAGAAGGGGAAAGAGAGGACCCCAGTGCATCGGCTGACCTTCAGGGAAATAAGTCATCGGGTCAAACCATTCAAAGTTGGGAAAATGAGCGATACTTAATTCAACACGCCTGAGCTGGTATGTCGGATCATCCATTCCCACATTAGTCAGAATATCCGAATTTCCTGAGAAAACCGGAATAATCCTGATAATCAATGAGAAGAGAGTTATGAGAAGCAGAACTGCTCCAATCAGGAGAGCCTGAGGTTGTTTGAAGAGATTTGTATTCATACAGTGTTTACCTCGAAATGTTCAAACCCCCCTGTATCAGGAGAGTGTACACCGGTTGTTGCAATCCATAAAGAAATTCATCTGATCCCGGACAATATCCCGGACATGATGATTCACCTTAAAGCCAAGTCCTTGAATCTTGGTGATATCAGCAAAGAGAATCGGAACTTCAGACGGACGGAACCGTTCCGGATCAAATACTACATTAATTTCAGGTCCTTCAGTCTTCACCACAATTCCCCCATCCTCAATACCAAAGGAGATTTCATTTGTCAGGATCATCCGATCAATTTTGGTCTTTTCGAATGAAACGTCAAAAACCGTAGACATATCAGATTCAAGAGGATTTTTTACACATTTTTGGGATTTTGTAGTCGAAATCTCCCGGATCTCATGTCCACATGCCTCAATACTATAGAGGATGTAACTCAGAACAGATGTCGTTCGATTTGAACCCTGATTGTAGACATCCCCATATTTACCGTTCCTTGCAATGAGTTGGTATCCCTCAACAACATCATCAATATGGGACCAATCCCTGAATGCGTTCACATTTCCTATTGAGATCTGATCGATTTCCCCACAATTGAGCCGGGTTGCCTGATTGGTGATTACTGAGGTGACGAACTGGACTCCACGACCGGCCCCTTCATGATTGAACGCACGGGAAACCATGCCCTTAATGCCATAAGTAAAAAAGTAATTTCTAAAGAGAAATTCCCCATATACTTTGCTGGTCGCATAAGGGGACATCGGTCTGAGGGGGTTGTTCTCATTAATTGGAACCTCAGGTATTCTGTTTGGTTCAGGAAAAATCCCTCCATACTTCTGTTTGAGCTCTTCATACTGTTGCTCTGAGGAGATTACCAGGCCATACTCTTCACTCGTCCCGGCAAAGACCATCACCGGATCTGCTTCCTTCTGTCTGACGGCTTCCAGAAGGTTATTTGTACCAATACTGTTTATTTGAGCAGTTTCAAGAGGATTTGAAAAGGAACGGGGAACAAAAGACTGGGCTGCTAAGTGAAAAATGTAGTCAGGTTCTGCCTGATCTATCGTGTGTGCAAGACCGGAGAGATCCTCAAGGCCTGCCTCAACAAAAGTTATGGCACGCTCGATCTTTTTATGCGAAACATTTTTCGGAATCGTCCCATCAGCACGCCGGCGAATAAGACCAAAAACGTTCGCACCTTTGTCAACCAGATCCCTGGCAAGATACGATCCGACAAAACCACTTACCCCTGTTATCAGAACATTTTTTTCTTTCCATTCCATTAGTGAATCAGCTCCCATTCTTGATTATTGAAAAAAAAACTAAATGTGATGAGTATCATTCTCCCTCAAGTATCTGCACATACGTGGATAGTTGTTCTTTAAATAACTTGTAATCAAAGCGGGATGCCTGTTCACACGACGCTTTTGCATAGCGAGATGGATCCTGATCTATCCGAACAATTGCTGCACAAATATCTTCAGAAACAGGAGCTACCAAAAGGCCGGTATAACCATCAATGACCGTTTCAAGGTATCCACCTTCTTTCGTTGCGACAACCGGCTTCCCACATGCCATCGCTTCAAGAGGAGTAAGACCGTAATCCTCATCTATGGCAGTTGTCAAAAATCCCCGGCAGGTGCTATACAAAGTGATCAGTTCTTCATCACTCACCATACCAAGAAACTCAACATTGGATGGTGCAGAGAGAACAAGGGATTCGTACCCGGGATATATCTTTCCCGCTATCTTGAGTTTTTTATCTGGCATCAAACGGAAAGCTTCTACCTGGAGTTCAATCCTCTTCCATTTATCTACCCGGGATACAGAAAGCCAGAAGTCTGCATAACCATTGTTTGGATAATCTTCAGCATGAATTGGAGGGTATATCACCATAGCGTGTTTTTGATATGCTTTCCAGATACGATTTCGAACGTTATGAGATATTCCTGCGGTATTTTTTACATGTTTTTGAACAAACCGGCGATCCAGGAAGCGGAATATATTCAGGATGGGAATAAATGCCCACCGCTTTATGGGATGGAGATCAGCCAGTGTCTGATAATACATATCAAATAATGCCCGCCTCGGAGTCAGCATAAAATAACAGTGAGGCACGCCCTGAACAAGGTAACGCAGAGCCATATCATCTGTCACAATAAAAAAATCATATTCCAGGTGGAGATGACGGAAGAGATGCATACCAGCAATCTGTTTCAAAGGCTCCGGAGGAAGAGTCAGATTCAATGAATGAAATCTAACGTTTCTGGCACGTGGGTATATATTCTCAAGTCTTGGATCATATTTCAGACATACAATCGTCGCATCTAAAGCAATCGCCATATCAATAAAAAAACGCTCTGCACCACCCGGGATGGAGAATTCAAGACAGCAAAGAATAGCAATACTCATATCGATCCATCCTTTGCCATACAAATTTCCGAGGAGAACTTTCTGGCAACAGAACTCCATCTGAGATTTGCAGGAACTGGATATTGAACATAACCATTCGTAAATACCTGCTTCATGGCTTTACAGAGTTTCTCTTCATCAGATGGTTCCACAAGTGTTGCACCCTCATACTCTGAGAGACTTTCCACAAGGCCTCCAACTTGAGATGCAATAATCGGCATTCCATACGATATACCAATATGAGCAACACCACTCTGTGATGCACGAATGTATGGGAGCACCAAGGCATCTGCTGCCGAAAAAAAGGTGGGAATCTCTTCATCAGATACATACCGGTTTATCAGGTTGATCCGTTCTGCATCGGGGGAGGTGGCAGCCCCAACTATGGAATCTGAATCCTCCCAGGCCTCTCCGACAATATACAGCTTTGATTGGAGTTTGATGTCTGAAGGAAGTTTTTCAAATGCTCTGATCAACGTTTTAACTCCTTTGTAGGGCCGGATTAATCCGAAAAAGAGAAATACAAATGAATTTTGAACACCTAAACCGGCTTTCATCTTCTCCTTGCTCAGAACCGGATAATGATCATAAAGCCCGTGAGGGATCACGGTAATCCGCTCCTCGGAGATATGATAATGGGAGGCTATCAATTTGCGATCATGTTCTGAGTGGACTACATACCGATGAGCCATACCCCGTATCAACCTTCCCATCACCCGGGCATACACCCGGATGGGACCCACTGAAAATTCAAATGGATCAACAACCTCATGAAACTCCATCAGGACCGGAGTTCTCCCTCTGTTCAATACCAATAGAGCAAGGAACATATGCGCAACACTGGAGGTCCACCACTCCAGAATGAGAACTTCTGCATCACGAATTATTCGTGAAGCAATGACCCAGGTCGCCGGATTGTACCAGTCAAGTAATTCAAGAACCCGGACTTGCGGATCAAACTTTTGTGATGAAAGGTCAGTCCCAATCCTACGCCATCCTGGGAAGAGCCGCTTTGGTAACATATCCCGGAATAACAGGGAAGTAACCTGATTCTGCAGAGAGAGTGCATTTGAGAGACGGAGGGTGTAATAACTAATCCCTGAGAGAAAACGGGGTGAAGGGCCGACAATGACCACCCGGATTTTATCTGAACTGGATCCAGAATGTACCAATTTACTCCACCGTTACACTTTTCGCAAGGTTCCGCGGTTTATCAATTTCCCGTCCAAGACGTACTGCGGTATGATATGAGAGTAACTGGAGAATGACCGTACAAGAAAGAATCTGCATGTATTGGTGTCCGGGTTCAACCGGAATAACTACGTCAGCAAGTTCAGCAAGTTCTCTATCATCTCCAGCTCCCAGTGCAATTATTGGGGTTCCCCGGGCTTTCATCTCTTTCAGATTTCCCAGCATTACGGCATATGCAAGTCCGGGAAGACATATCGCAATAACAGGGGTGTCTTTTGAAAGGAGGGAGAAGGGTCCATGTTTGATCTCACCAGCAGCATATGATTCTGCGTGAATATACGAGATTTCTTTCATTTTCAAGGCCCCTTCCATCATGACCGGGTAAAATGGACCACGGCCAACGTAAAAGATATGCTCGGCCCTGCTACAGAGTTCAACAGCATCAGAAAACTCAAGAAGAAGTGTTTTTTCTATCACAAACCCTGCATGCGCAAGGATATCATTGCAGGTACTCCCAGATAACTGATTTACCAGTTGAAGCATGACACCCAATTGAGCGATGAATGACTTAGTGGCGGCGACACTGATTTCAGGACCTGCCTGCATAAGGATTGTCGCATCTGCATACCGGGTTATCGTACTGTTCAGAACATTGGTGATGGCCAGTGTAGGGATATTATTACAATTCCCTTTCTTTATTGCTGAAAGAGTATCTGCGGTCTCTCCAGACTGGGAAATACCAATAATTGCATCGGTGAAAGGGACAGGATTATATTTATACTCAGAACCAAGTTCCACCCTGACCGGAATATGACAGGCGGATTCAATCAGATAACGGAATATAAGGCCTGCATGATATGAACTCCCACATGCCACGATTGTCAGGGAGCGAGCATCACGAAGAAAATCAGGTATCGATTCCCTGGTTAGTGAGTGGATTGCCCGGCTAATCACCTCAGGCTGCTCATAGATCTCTTTTACCATGAAATGAGCAAATCCACCCTTCTGAACTGTTTCCGGTGCCCAGTCAATCTCATGAATCAGTCGTTTCGCTTCGGTACCATTACAACTAATCCGATACCCACCCGCGGTGATGTCAGCAATATCTCCATCCTCAAGATAGATGACACGGTTCGTATACTCAAGAAGCGGAGTTATATCAGAAGCTGCAAATAATTCTTCATCTCCTATTCCAAGAACCAGAGGACTCTGATTTCTCGCAGCAATCAACCTGCCTTCACCTGAAGAAACTGCAAGGACAGCAAATGACCCTTCAAGTATAGGCAGGATCTGTTTCATTGCATGGAGAAGATCCCCGGAGTAATGTTCCTCCAGCAGATGGACAATCACTTCCGTGTCTGTTTCAGAACGAAACGTATGTCCACGACCAAGGAGATCGCGTTTCAGGTGGGAATAATTTTCAATAATCCCATTATGCACTACAGCTAAACGATTGTGACAATCCAAGTGCGGGTGAGCATTCACATCAGAGGGAATACCATGAGTAGCCCATCGGGTGTGCCCAATACCACAGACACCATCGAGAAGTGATGATGATTCAGGAAGGTCGGAAACTTTGCCTGCCTTTTTAAAAACGGATATACCATCACTCAGGGTAGCAATACCAAAACTGTCATACCCCCGGTATTCTAATTGTTTTAATCCCTCTATGAGAACCGGTGCAGCAGGTCTGAACCCGATGTATCCCACTATTCCGCACATACTACATCACCCGTGTTTTATCCGGGATTATTTTTGAGCGGATATGTTGTCCATTCCGAGCATCAATATGACAATCATTTCCAATAACACTATTTTCATACGTAACCCGGGGTGATGAAAAGACACCATTTCCCATAACTGCACCAAACGAGGAGGAGACCACATCGTTTCCAATTTCCAGAAGGCCTTTTCCAGCGGTAATTATGGTGTTTTCTCCCAGAGTGCATGCCTCACCCAATACTGCAGATGTAACTGACGAATGCGAGGCTATGACACAGTCATCCATCACTAGGGAATTTCCAATTACCGTGAATGGCTCAATGGTGACCCGGGACCCGATACTGGTCCCTGGCTGGATAACAACATGGGACCCTATAACACAGTCTTCTCCGATAATTACAGGACCGCGAATAGTGCAATACGGGCTTATAACCGAGCCTTTCCCAATCTGCACGACCCCTTCAATTATCACGGTGCTGCTTATCTGACCCATCCGGAACGGAACGATTCCCCGGATCAGCCTCTCATTCATCCAAAGGAGATCCCATGGATAGATGGCATCCTGCCACTCATTCGCAGATACAGCGTGGATATGTTCACCATTTGAAATCAGCGAGTTCATTGCATCGGAAAGATTCTGATCGGCAATATCAGACAATAACTCTTTCTTCAGGTAATATACACCGCAGCTCACCGTCATACGGTTTGCACGTGCAGGTTTTTCCATGATGTTTGTGACCAATCCATCCTCTACGGTTACAACCCCGAAATTTGAGGGGTGTTTGTGAGTAGTAATGAGGAGAGAGTTGGAGGTTTTCAGCATCTCTTTCAATGACACCGGATCCACATAGTTATCTCCAGGAAGAACCAGAACGTCAGAGGTGATGAGGTCTTTTGCACACAAAAGGGCATGAGCAGTTCCAATCTGACTGTGCTGTTCTACTACCCTGACGGGAATAGGGAGGCCAATCAGATGACGCATTACCTGCTCTTTTCTGTATCCTGCAACGACAATGATATCCCGAATCCCACATTTCAGAAGGGATTCCACAAGGTGCTCAAGGATAGATCGGTTTGAAACCGGGAGCAGAGCTTTAGGGCGATTCTGAGTAAGTGGACGGAGCCGGGTTCCTTCACCAGCAGCGAGAATAACTGCCTGGACAGGAGTCATCGTTTCACCACCGAGTCGTCATGGAGAATACCATCAACATAACTGTGAGGGGCAATTTTACACCGGTTTCCAATTACTGCTCCCACATTTACCGAACAATTTATCCCGAAGAGCACATCATCACCAATGATTGCTCCAAGTTTCTTTCTCCGGGTATTAATCCCCGCAATATGAATGCATTGTTTGTCATGACGCAGGTTCGCAACCTTTGTTCCCGCCCCAAAATTGCAGCCACTGGCGATCACCGAGTCCCCAACATAATTAAAATGAGGAATATTGGTATTGTCCATCACGATGGTATTTTTAATTTCGGTACTATGCCCAATATGGCAATTATTTCCGATAGATGTGGAACCCCTGATATATGCATGCGGGCCGATACGGCAATCCTCACCGATTATACATGGTCCTTCAATGTAAGTACCGGATTTTATTACCGTGCCTCTTCCGATCTGAACTGAACCCTTGATCATCACCCCTTCTTCAATCTCCCCTTCACACTGATATGCAAGAATAGAAAGCAATAATTCATTTGCATTCAGGAGATCCCAGGGAGAACCCAGATCAGACCATGAAGAGAGATGCACTGCAGAGAGAAGTCCCTCACGAATATAGGGGAGCAGAGCATCAGTTAACTCCAGTTCACCTCTTGGGGATGGAACAATCATTTCAAGATGGGTGAACACATCAATATGAAACAGATAAATACCGGCATTGATGAGTTCACTTTTGGGATGCTCACTTTTCTCTTCAAGCCCGGAGACCCTGGTACCCTCCACGGTTACCACTCCAAAATCCTGAGGGTGATCTGAAGGACAGACTCCAAGAGCAGGGGCAGGGCATGACAGAATACTCCTGATATCATCACCGGAAAGAATCATATCCCCATTTAATAGCAGAAACAAACCGTTAAGATGAGGACGGGCACTCATTACCGCATCACCGGTTCCCCGTTGCCGTTTTTGAGTTACATAGTGAATGGTAATCCCATGCCGGGTGCCATCTCCGAAGTAATGACGGACAGCGGCTTCTTCATACCCGACAACCAGAATAAAATCAGATATTCCTGCATCTCTTACTGAACAGATGAGATGTTCTAGCATCGGACAATTCGCAACAGGGAGCATAACCTTTGGGCGGGATCCGGTTAATGGCCGCATCCGTTTCCCTTCACCAGCAGCAAGAATAACACACTGTACCATCAGGCACCACCACTTCGGACAAGACGTACAAGTTCTTGTCCCTTTTCCATAAACCTTTCAGCATCTGAACTGGTTCGTCCTTCCGCAGTAAACCGTATCTTTGGTTCAGTTCCACTTGCTCTGATGAGACACCAGCCATCATCTTCTTCGAGCCTGAGTCCGTCAGTGGGATTAGCAGCTCCGAGAGCATAGAGAATATCAAAGGAATTATCCAGTTCTATCGATTGACGAAGGATCGGATACCGGGGAATGGAAGCAAGTTCCTCAGCAATATTCCACTCACTAGCCATCTCACAGAAGAGGGCAGCAGCATAAGGACCATCAGGACAATACGACATACGGGGAAAGATCCATGCACCGGAAGGCTCCCCTCCAAAGTCCCCCCATCGAACCAACTGCTCTGACACATACGCATCCCCTACTGGGGTTCTTCTGACTTCTGCAACCTCTTCTACAGCCATTGAAGCATCATACGTCGTAACCACCTGCTTTGCTCCAAGATATTGTGCTAAGAGGATGAGTAACATATCTCCCGGAATATAATGACCAGAATTGTCAAATGCCATCATCCGATCTGCATCACCGTCATGAATGACTGCACATTTCGCCCCGGTTTTTTTAATGAAGGAAGGAATATACGAAAGATGCTCCTCAAGTGGCTCTGAAGGACGGGCAAATATTCCGGAAGGATTTGCATTTATGGCATATACGGATGCACCCGCATCACTGAGGAGACGTGGACTCATCGCACATCCAGCTCCGTTACCACAATCGAGCACAACCCGAAGATCAGATGGGAGAGAGACCTGATCCAAAATTGCGTCCCGGTGGGGAGTGAGAGGATCAAATACTACCTGTTTCCCCTGATGGCACCAGTCAGATAATTTCAATGAGAAAAGGGTCTCTTCAATTTCTTCCTGCTGGATTGTGGAAAATGAGGAACCATCAGGATTGAAGAGTTTCAGACCGTTATAGGGTTCAGGGTTATGTGAAGCAGTCACCATACATGCGGCTTTTGCAGACCTGCATCCGAATGCAATTGAAGGAGTTGGAGCGATTCCCCCGGAGAGAACATCAGCGCCTGCACTACAAAGCCCGGCAGAAAATGCACTAGAAAGTACCGGTCCTGTTGTCCGGCAATCTCTACCAACCAGAACAACATCAGCCTGGGTTCCAATAACAAGCCCTACCTGCAATGCAAGCCTGATGAGCTCAGGGTCATAACGGCGACGAATCCCTGAAGAGCCAAAGAGCATAGTACTAAATAGTACGCTCTTCTAGCATTAGAGATTCGTCCTTCCATAGGGGCAAAAATGGCATCCGTGCGTGACAGATGACACCCCGGCAGTAGAAGGCCCGATAAAGAGTATTGAGTCACCGGGCTCTTCTGGTATGATACCAGAAATATCGTTGATCATTCCATCAATTGTAACAAGAAGGAGCTCGGCCTCCTCTGGAGTACTCACTATCTGCCGGGAAAATTGATCCCGAATTGCATCCATCCCCCCACAACACCAGATTCTCTTCCCCGTTATCTTCGCTGCCAATTCCTGCATACATTGTGTATGGTGTTCAGGAGTGCATGCATGGAGTTTACGTGAAGTGCATAAAAATCCGGTCAGTACGTTGATAATACCGGCTGCAGCAGCTTTGAGGGAAGGTTTGGTAAGAGCAGATCCAAACATAAATGAGGGTTTTGTTGTTGTCCGAATCGGATCATCAGTTGCAATCCCGGCAGTTCTTCCTCCAAATGATACACGGAGAAGTGCACCGCGTTCGTAGAAACACCTGACAACCTCATTCTCCTGTTCCAGGATAACCGGGTTATCGGATATTCCACAGTCGTTAATCATCTGTTCAATCTGATTTACTGCTTTGTTGATGATATGCATAGGTACACCTGATATCTTTGAACGTTATATGTTGCTGCCGGATAGTTCAACCATTCACATAAATCTCATGATGGGGACATCTCTCCCCATCCATATCTACCGATAAGTGGGACGAACCGGACATCTTCAAATTTCTCTTCGGTGAACTCATCTCCCTGACGGGACATTTTCACTAACACCTGATGATGAACGGTGCCAACTGGAGCGACCAGTATGCCATCCGATCCCAGTTGCTGAAGAAGAGGAGCAGGTACTGATGGAGATGCAGCAGTAATGAGAATTCTATCATATGGAGCATCCTCAGGCCACCCTTCTGTTCCATCACAAAGATAGACCCGAACTCCGGTAATTCCTGCACGATGTAGATTGTTACGTGCAATCTCAGCTACTTCAGGAATCCGCTCCAATGAGAACACCCGGGCCCCCATTGTCACGAGAATGGCTGCCTGATATCCGGATCCAGTGCCTACTTCCAGAACAGTATCCCCCTGATGCAGATCAAGAAGTTCAGTCATCCGTGCTACGATATAGGGTTGCGAAATAGTCTGGGAATATCCAATAGGAATGGGAAAGTCCCCATATGCTTCCCGGGACCAATCCGATGGGACGAAAAAATGTCTGGGTACAATCTCCATAGCATGGGTAATGGATTTGTGTACAATTCCCCGGGAGCGGATCTGTGCCTGCACCATTTCGATCCGTTCACTTTTCCGCTCCCACTCCATGTTAAAACCCGGATTTTTCCGCTGCATCTATTGCAGCATCGATCTGTTCCTGGAGAACATCTGGCAAACCTTCTACCCGGACATCCAAAAAACCTCTGATGATAGTTGCTGTTGCAGTCTCTTCGTCAAGACCCCTTGCCATCAGATACTCAATCTCATCTTTTGCTATCTTTCCTACCGCTGCTTCATGAGAGAGTTCTGTATCAACTACATCTCCGCGAATCTCAGGGATTGCGTGAATGATGCCATCCTTTAAAATCAATCCCTTACACTCAATATGTCCACGAGTTCCTTTCACTTTCCCATGAACCATACCCCGGGAGAGAATAAGTCCGCCGGTAGTAATTGCCCGGGTAAGAAGTTCAGCACTCGTGCCCTGAGCTCCAAGAATAACCGTCGAACCAAGATCCAGGTGGGATCCCGGAGGAGCAACCACAACACTGGAGAACCTTCCTATCGCATTTTCTCCAACAAGATGACAAACAGGAGCCATCTGGATCTTCCGAACAGGTTCCATACAAACATAATTAGAGAGGAAAATCCCATCTTCCTGGACGATTGCCGCACTTCGAGGAAAAACAGCAATGTTCTCACCCCAGTTATGGATCATTGTCGAGGTGACTTTTGCCCCTTTCCCCACATAAATCTCCGTAACTCCCAGATGGACACCACTACTCCGGGCCGTTGCCGAAGTACAGCCGGAGATGATATGCAACTCAGATCCTTCTTCGGCAATTACAATATTATGAACATGTTGCACCGGAGAGTCAGACATTAACAGACAGGCCTGCAGTGGATATACGCTCCGGGTACCTTTTTTCGCGATGATGACAAAACCCCGTGCATCCTCCTGTGCAGCAACATACCGGGTGTACTTATCTTTATCCTTGGATACTGCCTTCCAGACGTAATCTTTCACCCAGGGATATTGCTCAAGTGCCTTGTTGAGTGTCAGAAATTCTATGCCCTCACAATCAGAGGTTACATGACATACATCCTGATCTTTCTGGAAAAAACTTCCAGATCGATTTTTCATGTCAACTTCAAGACCAGTCAGGGCAAGACGGCGTTGGTCATCTGATGAGAGATCGGTCATCTGAATCTTTTCAGGCATAATCCTCCTTTGAGTATTGAAATCCCCCTCAATCACCTGATATTGGATCAGGCAAAAGAAACGGATTAGTTATCATTTCCATCTGTGACGCATCGGGTAAATACATACCAGATCCCAGGATGATCAACTTGGGGAAATAAAACCAGGAAGGTCTGCAATTGAAGGAAGGAGAATATCTGGTCTCCTTATCGCATGGTCAAGCTGGTCCTGCCTGAACTTTCCGGTCATGACCAGAGCGGTCATCAATCCGGCAGCACCCCCACCCCCAATATCAGTATTGATGTCGTCCCCAATCATCAGAGTAGAAACTGGTTCTGCATCCATCCTGTTGAGAGCCATCTGGAAAAACTCCCGGGAAGGTTTTCCTATAAGCGTGGCAGTAGCTCCGGTAGCGTATTCCAAGCCAACAACGAAAGGCCCTGCTCCTAATGTATACCCATCAGTGTCCATCCAGAACCGATCTTTCTCAAGTGCGATGAGATGTGCTCCACCCATTATCTGCCGAAAGATCCGGTTTATCGATGCATGGGAAAAATTTTCTCCGGCATCAGCAATTACCACCACATCCGCATCATCTGTCAGGGTAATTCCCGAAGTAGTAAAATCCGAAGCAACATCCCCACAGGAAAGGAGGGTGCATTCATACTTACCGTTCTTTTTCAAAAACTGGATTGCAGCAATTGCCGGAGTGATAATCTCTTCTTCCATAATGGGAAGATGAAGGTGCTCGAGTTTTTCGAGAACCGCTGCTCTTGCGCGACGAGTGCCATTTGAGATGTATCGATAGGGAATTTTTCTGTCGATGAGATACTGAATGGCATCAGCTGCACCGGGAATCGGGGTTGTTCCGGTGAATAGGGTTCCATCAATGTCAAAGAGAACAGAGCGAATCTCCATATGTGGTATAGGATACCGGGATATTTCTTGAGGATCATTCAGGTCACTTCTTATGAGAAACGCAAAAGTATAAATATACACGAATCATACGTTGTAGAGCATCTGCATCGATGGTCTAGAGGCATGACTTTGGCCTTCCAAGCCAATAGCTCGGGTTCAATTCCCGATCGATGCATCCATTTTGGGCTCGTGGTCTAGCTGGTTATGACGTCGCCTTCACACGGCGGAGATCCTGAGTTCGAATCTCAGCGGGCCCATAATATACTGCTTTTTTGGCTAATCAGTAAATATTACTCTTCTTTCTAACCGAGATCAATTTCTCGTAATCATATTTGATCGCGGATACCAGATCAAAGAGTCGAAAAAAAGATGTAACGTTATTGGCCTGCGGCCATTGCACTCATCGGTATGACACCACCGTCATTGCCCTGACCCATCTGGGCAATAACGTAAGCAGTCCTTCCTTCCATAACATTCACCTGTTGTTCAAATGGTTGATATCCGGCAAGTTCTACCTTGACGGTATGGATTCCAGGTTTCACTTGGGAGAGGGTTAGGGGAGTTTTCCCCTGGGATACTCCATCAAGATATGCAATCCCATCTGCCGGGAGTGATGAGACCATCACATACCCATACATGGGAGCCCACCATGAGGGATAGAGAGCAGCAGTCACATAGGTGACACTTCCACCACCCATGACATTCACCTGCTGATTCCAATCCAGATAATCAGGAGCAGTCACCTTCAACGAATGGACACCCGGAGCCACATCTGCAAGCCAGAGGGGTCCAGTTCCTGCAAGTGCTCCATCAACATATACTGAGGATCCGGCCGGATATGTATAGACACTCAGGATACCGTTCGTTGTTGGTTTAATCCGCATATCTGCAATTATTTCTGCTTCTTTCCCAATTCCCACTGAGAGATCTCTGATATAATCAGTGAATCCCGGTTTCGTTATCTTCAACTGATTAATACCGCCAGGGATGTTAGAGATGCGGAAAGTCTGAAGGAACCGGGTCTCACCCTGGAGCTGATTATTCAGGTATACCTGGGACCGATCCGGAGCATACGTGATCTTGATGGATCCTCCCGGACCTGCCTGTGATGCGGTAATATATCCCGATTTTGTCACACTGTTAGATGACTGGGCATTACTGGAGGTGAGCTTGACTGTGTATGTCCCCGGATTCTGATAGGTGTGTGAGGGGTTCGCAACCATATCAGTACCACCGTCACCAAAGTCCCAGGACCACATCGTTGGTCCACCAATGGAACGATCACTAAACTGCACCGTTAACGGAGCACTTCCGGATGTGGGCGTTCCGATGAAGTCGGTAATAATCCCACCTGACGGAGAGACCGTTACATATCCTTCCCGGGTCTTGATACTGGATCCGCCAGTCTGGCTGCTTGCAGTCAGAGTCACGGTATAGGTACCTGCTGCTGCATAGGTGTGGGATGGGTTTGCGACCATATCAGTACCACCATCACCAAAGTTCCAGGACCACATCGTGGGACTACCGGTTGACTTGTCACTAAACTGGACCGTCAAAGGAGCAGTTCCGGTTATCGGAGTTCCAATGAAGTCAGCAACGACTCCTCCTGATGGAGAGACAATAACATATCCTTCCTTAACCTTCGTGCTTGAACCACCGGTCTGGCTGCTCGCAGTTAGTGTTACCGTGTAGGTCCCGGGTGCAGCGTAAGTGTGGGAAGGATTTGCTACCATTTCAGTACTGTTATCGCCAAAGTTCCAGGACCACATCGTGGGACTACCGGTTGACTTGTCAGTGAACTGAACTGTCAAAGGAGCAGTTCCCGTAGTAGGAGTTCCGGTGAAGTCAGCAGTAACACCACCAGAACCACTTACCAGGATGTAGTTCTCCCGCTTCATGGTATGACTACCCCCACTGTTTGTGACCGTGAGAGTAACCGTGTAACTTCCCGGGTTGGAATACAAATGAGTTGGGTTAGCCTGATCAGATATTGTGGCATCCCCAAAGTCCCAGTAATAGGTGGTTGGCGGGCCAATTGAGAGGTCTTTAAACTGGACCGTCAGAGGAGCTGATCCGGATAACGGAGTCGCCTCAAACATTGCCACTGGCGGAGGAATATCACCGGTAACGGCGATGTAATCCTTCTCTGTCTTGGTGTCAGATCCACCCTGGTTAGATGCCGTCAGTGTAACAGTATAGACTCCGGCCAGTTGATAGGTGTGAGACGGACTTGCAACCGTTGCATTGGTTCCATCGCCAAAGTCCCAGAACCACATGGTGGGAAGACCAGTGGATGTATCGGTAAACTGAACAGTCAGGGGTTTCTGGCCACTGCGTTTATCAACCGTAAACGAAGCTTTCGGACCTGAACCACTGCCACTTACCGTGATATAACCAGCCATCTCTTTGACACTTGAGCCACCGGTCTGGCTGCTTGCAGTCAGTTTAACCGTGTAGGTTCCGGGAGCAGTGTAGGTATGAGACGGGTTTGCAACCATATCAGATCCACCATCGCCAAAGTTCCAGGACCACATTGTTGGATTACCCGTAGACTTGTCAGTGAACTGAACTGTCAGAGGGGCAGTACCCGTAGTCGGGGTTCCGATGAAATCTGCAACAACTCCTCCGG
The DNA here is from genome assembly GCA_964624045.1 of uncultured Methanospirillum sp. Lineage (GTDB taxonomy): Archaea > Halobacteriota > Methanomicrobia > Methanomicrobiales > Methanospirillaceae > Methanospirillum. The sequence continues at coordinate 39,505 of CAZUXC010000022.1, forward strand.
TGGCTGAGACAACAATATATCCGGACTTCTGTTTTACACTCGAGCCACCAGTCTGACTGCTTGCAGTCAGGGTTACCGTGTAAGTCCCGGGTGCCACATAGACATGGGAGGGGTTTGCAACCATATCGGTGCTATTGTCACCAAAATCCCAGGCCCACATCGTCGGACTACCTGTAGAAGTGTCAGTAAACTGAACTGTCAGAGGAGCAGTCCCTGTGGTTGGAGTCCCAATAAAGTCAGCAGAAATACTCCCAGATGTAGAGACAGTGATATAACCGTTCTTCACTTCGGTACTCGAGCCTCCCGTCTGACTGCTTGCAGTCAGAGTCACCGTGTAGGTACCGGGAGCAGAGTAGGTATGGGAAGGGCTTGCCACCATATCGGTGCTATTGTCACCAAAATTCCATGCCCACATTGTCGGGCTGCCTGTTGACTTGTCGGTAAACTGAACAGTCAGGGGAGCAGTCCCGGATGTTGGAACTCCGATAAATTCGGCATCAACTACTGATGCAGATCCTCCGGCAGTCAGATCCAACTTTTGTACTTTACCAGATTCAAACGGAACCGATTGATCCGCTTTCGTCTCCCCAACCATGAACGCAACTGTCGCTGCGCTGCCTTTCAGATCATCTTCTGTGGCTGCAACAACCAGTTTATCGTCAAATATCCCGGTTCCGCCATATTTTCCTGCCTCTTTCAGCGTAACCTGGCCACGAATCTGATCGTTAATCTTCGCATATATGACCGTCCCCGCCGGAGCAGGATTACCCTGAAGTGAGGCAGTTCCATAGAACTCGGCTGGAAGCGGTGGAACCGCAACAGCGCTCACCATCAGTGTACAAAGTAAAATTACCAGCATTGCCGCCGGTTTTAATATTCGAATCCCATCCATCATTGCATCCCCATCTTCGATATCAGGAAAGTTTCAGTAGATACCTCTGAGTTCCAATCGTTTGAATGTTGCTCCGACTGAAGATAATTCTTCCGGAAGGAGGGCCGTATCACGAGTGGAAATATAAAAAAAGTGTGCTCGAAAAATATCATCGGAGAAGTATATTCAGATTCATTATACATCTCAGGGAGAAACAAACATCTTGAACTGGTTATGACGAAGTTACCTCTGAACGAATCATCAGAAATATCGGGCCACGGACGTCCACTTTCCGGTTGTTGTCAGTAATAAATCTCATTGCGTGAGGAGCTATCTTCAGATTGATATCCCCGGGCATACGTGCCATTTTATATTGAACTGTCGTTCCCTGACCAAGCCGGGCTGCAAGTTCTATTGCTGCAGCAGCCCCGGATACTGTCGCATCCAGGAAAGAAAGACCAACTGGAGTGCCTTCTTTTCGAACTGTCGCAAATTTCTCAGTATCAGGAACTCCTAAAACCGATCCATTATGAACAAAGATTTCGTTCATACATGCAGGACCCAGAAGCCGGGCACCTTCTTCCACCTCATCCACATAGACGGTGACGGGATTTCCAAAGAGTTCACCTTCCCATGCTACAAAAGAACAGGGTCCTGATGCTGCAGCATTTGCAAGGGCAACCTCCTTAATTGCCGGAATCATCTGCCTTCCTGCAGGAGTGGAGGGTTCCAGATCCAGAGAGACTGCACGGGCAATTTCGAGGTCTGAATAATTCTGAACAGAGAACTGTGGGAAACACATCTCCCGGACATCATTTGAGCCCGTGGTAATCATTGCCAGACGTTCCACTCCAAGACCAAGATTCATGACGGGAATGCCAACCCCATAATTCGCAAGTGAGGACGGGGAGTAGATCCCAAATGTCGCAACCTCCACCCACCCGTGTTTCGGATGAAGAGCATACACTTCCGTCTGGGTATCAGGCATATAATATTTGGAACGTTTCTCATCAGGTCTGAACTCAAAGTCTGTATAGCCAAATGCAGAAAGAAGAGCACGAGCTACTGCTTTTCCATCCTCAATCGTAACATCTGCTCCTGCCACGATACAGGATGCTGAATGATAACTCATCAGACGATGAGAATCCTCTGCTTGTTCCCTGCGGAAACACCGGTCGATTGAAAAAAGCGTGATCGGATGAGGCACCTTGTCCCAGATAGATCCAAGTGTCTGAAACCAGCCACTGGTCATATGAGAACGAAGAGTCTGACGACCCGATTCAGGTTTTAGATCCCGGAACTCAGGAAATACCTTGTCAAGAATTTCGACAATCAGGGCATCATCCGTATTCAGGACCCGGGCAAGTTCATACGTCAGTTCATCCCCGTCAATCTCTGATTTTTTATACGCGTGAAGAGTCTTTCGAAGTGACTCTTCATCTGACTCAGTCAGAGAACGGTTAATGATCTGATTGATCTGATCAATCTGTGCCTTTCCAATCCCAACATTAGGACGGGGAAGGCCGCCAAGATAAAAAACCCGGTCAAGCACTGCCATCGCTTCAGGACCAAACTGACGGTACACTTCCTGCTCCTCGACAATGATGGGATTTTCTGCTTCATCAAAACCCATTGCAAGGTAGGCTTCCCGGAGTTTCTGAATGGTCAAGAAAACCGGATGAGGTTCAGCCCGCCGGTATTGAAGCCGGGGATATGTTCTGTCTACAGCCGGAGGAGTAAGAACCGAGGGTCCAGCATGCCATGCTGCTTCAAAGTCCTCTTTCGCCCGCTTTTTGAATTCTTCTGTATCAAATTTCATAACGTCCTCATGTAATTCCGTTTTTTTCCAGACAGATAACCCGGGAAAGGGGATTCTCCCCCCGGATTGTATAGTCACAATCAGGAAGCATCGCAGAAACGAACGATGCAACTTCTTCATGATAAGGCATTTGAGAAATTGTCAAACGTCGCTGACTATACCCGACATGCATATATGACTTCACCTCGACGAACGAGGCTCCGCTCTCCTGAATCATTCGTGCAAACCCCCTGGGATCCTGATCATTGATCCCTTTCACCAGGGTGATTCGGATAGCAGTTCTTTCGCCCCGATCCGCCTCTTTTCCCAAGCTCTGAAGACTTTCCAAGAGCCGTTCCCAGTAATCCTCCAGTGGCTGAGCCACCTTCATGTAGGTTTCCCGATCAGTTGCCGTGAGCGAGACATACTTCTGAAAGGGATGACACCGGGTGAGTTGATCCGGGTTTGTTCCATTCGATACGAGGAAGGTTGTGCACCCTTTCTGATTAAGCATCTCTATCAGTTCCGGAAGGTACGGATACAGAGTTGGCTCACCTGACAGAGAGATCGCTACCTGATTTGGATGTACCGCTTCATCCCATCGTTCAGGCGTTACTTTTGGAGAGATTTTATAACCCGCAAGACCTTTTTTCTGAAGAAATGGGATGCGATTAACAATATCCCCGGGAGGGAGATCCGTACCACCCGGATGTTCATGTTCAAATGATCGCCAGCAGAAGAGACAACGGTGGTTACAACGCAAAGTGGGAGTCAGCTGGACACAGCGATGGCTATCTATTCCATAAAACTGGTGCTTATAGCACATCTCCCCACCAGTCAAGGCACGTTTGCACCAGAGACAGGGCTTAAGAGCAGCAGAAGATGAGGGATCAAAAAAGAGGTATCCCATCCTCCGGAGTGATATTGCCGGGTTATCAGCATCCCCAGGCTTACATCGCCCGGAGCGCATCTATCCCCAGTGTTTCAAGTGCTTCTTTCAGAGTATTACGGGTTGCATCAACCAGGGTCAGCCGGCGATCGCGGACAGAACCCTGAGCTTTTAGTACAGGTTCAGCGTGGTAGAAAGAACCAAAGAGATCCGCAAGTTCCCTCGCATAAATCGCAAGCAGGTGAGGTTTCAGCTCGGTAACAACCTGATCGATAACCTTTGGGAACCGGGCGATATGTTTTGCAAGAGCAATCTCTCCCGGACTCTCAATATCATAACAATACGGGAACGTCCCTGCCTTATCGAGAATGCTGCAGGCACGTGCATGAGCATACTGAATATAGGGCCCGCTCTGCTTTTCAAAGTCCAGAGCTTCTTTCCAGTCAAATACCGTGCTCTTCTCAGGAATCGTCTTTACAATATCATACCTGATTGCTGCAGCAGCAACTCCTTTCGCAATCGAAAGCCGGGTCTCTTCATCCAGTTCAGGCCTTCGGGCAGTGACTTCTTCCATAGCCCGACGACGTGCTTCCTCAATCAGTTCATCTGCGGATACAAATGTTCCCCGCCGGGTGCTCATGGAGCCTTCTGGAAGTGAAACAAATTCAAAGAACACAATTTCGGGAACCAATTCACCAAGTAGTTCCATCGTTGCCTGAAGCTGCTTTCCGATCAGTTTGTGATCTGCCCCGAGAATATCAATGATCCGATCAAAGTTGTGCCCTTTCCAGATATGGAATGCGATATCGCGGGCTGCATATACACTCGTCCCATCCGAACGGCGAAGGATGTATTTCTTTTCAAATCCAAAAGCCGAGAGATCCAGTGCCAGCGTCTCCTCATGAACAGACTCAGGCATATGCCCAATACGGGCGAGAATCTTGCTGGTGTCACCATTTCTGATGAAGTCACTCTCGTACACAAAGCGATCATGGTGGGCATGAAGATCAGCGAGCGTAGTTTTGAATCCATCAAGACATCGCTTGACCGGTACCTTAAACCGTCTGATGACATCCTCATCTCCTGCTTCAACCTTCTGCATCAGAGCGTCAATCTCAACAGTCAGGGAGGGATCTGCGGAAAGGTGCTTATTCGCTTCGATATACACATCTGCAATGAGGTGATCCCCTTTCCGAGGCGCCTGGATATCAGCATTCTGACATTCAATACCCCAGGCAACAATGGCTATCTGACGGCCCATATCATTGACATAATACTCAACCTCAAGAGGATAGCCTGCTTTCCGGAAACAGCGGGCAAGAGTGTCACCAATAATTGTATTTCTGATATGACCAACATGGAGAGGGCCATTGGGATTTGCACTAGTGTGCTCAAGAACCACGCGTTGAGTCTTTGCCGGAAGTGCACCATACCCGGGTTTTACCGCATCAGCAAGAACACCGGAGCAATAAGAGCCTTCGAAATGGAAATTAATATAAGGCCCTGTTGCTTCAGCCCGGACCTGCAACTCATTCTGAAGTCGTGCAGAAATTTCATCCACAATCTCTTTTGCAATCTGCACCGGAGCTTTTTTCTTCTCTTTTGCGAGGGCAAATGCAATCGTTGATGCGAGATCTGCATGATCTCCGCCATCAACAAGAAGAACATCCTCCCTGCCGGAATAATCCTTAAGAATTCCGGCAATTTTTTCGCATATCGTGATATACATCAGAACCCGGTCCTATATCTGAGAATGGCTGCGATTCCACCAAATGCACTATAGAGCTGAGACCCTTCCTCAAAATCATCCGATATAATAGAGACACTGCTATTACTCTGATCTGCAAGCAGCGTGAGTTCATCAATGATGTCATGCTCCTCCCCGAGAATCAATGGAGAGGTACATTTCGGACAGGTCCCAAATTCGAGATCTACTGCATCTTTCCCCGGTTCCATCTGAACAGTCTTCTGTTCCGTATACCCACAGGCATCACACTTTATCAGCAGGCGTGATTTCCGAAGCTTATCTGAGAGGAGAAGAATGTCCACAGAACCCAGTTCAAGGTTGGCCCGGACACTCTGCTCACCGTATGCAGCAAGTCCATTGTCCTTTACCAGTTCCTTGAAGAAACGTTCCATGATATGCTTCTCTTCGATGACTGTCTGACCTTTCAGCACATCTTCAGCAGCATCCACCAGTTCAGGGAGACCACTCTCATTGGTATATGCCACATCAAACAGGCCCAAAATTCTCTTCTGAACTTCGTGATGAAGAAATTGTCCCTGTTCAAACTCTTCCTTTGTCGGTGAAGGACCACCAATCAAGAGCCCTTTAAACCGGTTGAAGAAATCCTTCTCACTCAGGAATATCTCGCTAGAACGCTCACCAACCTTTTTATAAAAGTCATTGATGGCGATAAGGCGAAGTCGCTCAAACCGGATACTTGACTGACCTCCTTTCCGCTGCTTACCTGGTACCGTCGATGTTGTACCTCCAATAGGTTCAATCCGGTTACCTCGGAGAAAACCCCAATATGACTCCCGGCGATCCAGAACCAGAAGGCCATAGATAGATTTCTCTTCAAGCATCTCTTTGAGCGGTTCAAGTTCAAACTTTGAACTGCACCGGTACATGAAGAGGTTAAGGGGTTGTGGAGGGAGTACTACATCACATTCAAGATCCTGTCGATCTCCGTGTTTGTTGACACTGCCACAGAAGATTGCCATCCCCCCCTCTGGGGGTTTATTGTAATATTTTAATCGCGCAAGAATGCTTGAAATCGCACTCTGGACATTTGTCCGGGTCTGTTTTGACTTAATATTGGCACACTGGCCAAATTCATCCCGCAGCTGGGCGGTTACATCATAGATCTGCTTGTCGGGAGGAATATAGAGTGATATCAGCTCAGTCCCGCTGCCTTCTTTCGCCTGCAGCCGCTCAAGCATCTTTTTAAATTCATAACGCCGCCGTGCGTCATCATGTTCAACCGCTTCGCTCATGAAACCAAACCTGTATTTTAAGCTGGTATATATTGCGTGGTGAGGGACTTAAGATATCCGGTGAAGCCTGGATAGCAGAAAGAATCCATGATGAACATCTGACAATTATTGAGACAAAAGTGAAATCAAGACCATAAAGTGCAAAAAAAAGAACAATCACAAATGAGTGCACCACAAAAGGGATCGTAAACCCACCCACCAGGTGCAGAGCGCACATAATTGAGCAGGCAGTGGTGCGAAGATTATTATAAAAGTGCACCAGACCTGATACTCATATTCTGGTGTAATCATGGAACCTATTGAAGAGAAGAGTAGAAACAACATATTTCTCGTAGATGACACAGCAAACCCTGCACCACTCGGATTATGTGCGTTTGGAATGACAACGATTCTCCTGAGTCTGCACAATGCAGGATTTACCCCCCTCGCCAGCCCTATCATTGCCATGGCCTTATTTTACGGAGGGATCGCCCAGGTCATCGCCGGAATCCTGGAGTGGAAGAAAAATAATACCTTCGGAATGCTTACTTTCGGAAGCTTTGGATTTTTCTGGATTTCATTCGCTGCAATCCTCATGTTACCAACCTTGGGCCTTGCAAAAGCTCCAGGAGCCACCGATATGGCAGCATTTCTGGTCGTATGGGGAATCTTTGCCGTGGGCCTGTTTGTCTGTTCGTTTAAGATGCACCGGATCCTGAATGTCACCCTCTTCTTCGTGGTAGTTCTGGTAGCACTTCTCATCGCAAGTGACCTTACCGGAATCGCCATTCTGAAACCTCTTGCAGGCCTTACCGGAATAATCGCCGGACTTCTTGCCCTCTATATCGGCCTTGGTCAGACGATCAATGAAGTATACGGGAAGAAAATCTTCCCGGTCTGAACTTTTTTTTCGGATTATCTGTAATGCGACCTTAAGCAGGATGTCTATTTTTCAGTAGTATAAGGAGAGTCGCATCAACTTCATCATTCACCCCGTGGGTTCCGTTGAATTCGAAGAACTGCGCAGCTGGACCAATGGTTTTCGCAAGCTCTTTTCCAGATTCTTCAGGAATAATTGGATCCTGTGGTGCATGAAAGATCAGGGCCGGACGCGGATTGAGCGACGGGCCAGCAAAATCGGGATCAATGCTTAGAAGAAATTTTCTTGCATCCCCCTGATACTGGTTTCCTGCCAAACCATAGCCAGATGTCGAGATGCCCACAAAACCAGTTACATCCGGATCAATTACTGAAGAAATCGCAGCATATCGCCCCCCATTAGACTCACCAACCATCCAGACCGGAACAGGTGATCCATATCGATGATGGAGGTACCGCTCTGCTTCGATCAAATCTGCTATGATAAGATAAACCTGAGGCCATTCCCGGGAAGAATATGTTACATAATCCTGTTCAATGTTCAGAGGATATCCCGGAGTTTTCCCCCCATTTCCTCTGATATCAACAACGAGAACAGCAAACCCGTTCTCAGCATAGGGTATCAGGTGATCAATATGCACGGCTGCAGGGACCCCTGCTCCGGGAGCCCAGACCAGACTGGCAACAGGTTGTGCAGGAGTGATTAGAACTGCGGATACATTCCCTGCAAATGTTGTAAAGGTCAGTTCCTCCACTGATACATTTCCTCTCGATTCCAGAAGGGTGGAGGAAACAGGTGCATCAGATAGCGACAAGGATAGAAGTCCTTCATCAGAAACCTCATAAGAAGGGGTAAAATCCTGATTCGACAGACCCACACACCCAGTGCTGAGGAAAAATGCGAAGAGCAGAAGAGCAAGAAAAGATTGAGGGAACATAATTAGATCCTCCAGGTGCATCGAAATACCGCAGCAATCGTTTTGGCATCTACAATCTCTCCACTATGAATCATCCGGTGAACTTCAGAGAGAGTGAGTCGTAGAGGCTCAATGATTTCGTCAGCATCTGGAGCAAATTCCCATGAAGGAGTCAAATCCCTCGCTTCATAAAGAAATATCCGCTCATCAGTAAACCCGGGAGTCGTATAGATATATCCTCGGGGAATCAAAGTTGCAGCCGAAAGGCCTGCTTCTTCAATCAGTTCCCGCTTTGCAGTCACAACAGGATCTTCGCCCTCTTCCATTGTTCCCGCGGGAGCTTCAATGATAAACTGATCTATTGCAAAACGCCACTGCCGGATGAGGTAGCAGTAATCTCCATCAATCGGCAGGATAACAACTGCACCTCTGGGACGGACCACCACGGCCTCGCGTTCATGACCATTAGGAAGAGAGAAAACACTTTTCTCGACAATCAGTCGTTTGCCGCGGTAGAGATCCATTTCCCCTCACCGGTATCGGATTGGGTCTTCGATCCCCAGTGCGTCAAATGCTTCCTTGCGAAAATGGCATGACCCACACACCCCACAGGCATGATCCCCATCCTGATAACATGACCAGGTATCTTCATAGGGTACTTTGAGATTCTTCCCGATCTTCAGAATTTCTGCTTTGTTAAGACTGACGAACGGCGTTTTCAAAGTTATTTTCGTATCCGGACGAGTCCCCAGGTTGATAACTTCCTGAAATGCTTCAATGAACTCAGGGCGACAATCAGGATATCCGGAGTAGTCAGAAGCCTGGACACCGATATAAATCGCTTCAGCCCCTCTCGCTTCTGCGAAACTGGTAGCTACCGAGAGGAGATTCGCATTTCGAAAGGGAACATACGTTTTGGGGATCCCATCTCCAGCCTCCTGATGTGAGGTAACCGGAATTGAGGGATCGGTCAGGCTTGATCCACCTACCTTGCTCAAATAGGCAAGATTCACATCCAGAAATTCTGCGGCATTCAGATGTCGTGCAATCCGCATGGCACACTCACGCTCTTTATCCTCAGTACGCTGCCCATAGGTAAAGTGAAGAGCATAAATTTCATACCCTTCAGATTTTGCCAGATACGCCAGAGTGGAAGAGTCCATACCGCCTGAGAGAAGACATACTGCTTTCAATTATTGTACCCCGATAACCTTGTGAAGTTGAAGTTGAAACCGGACAGGGAGTTTATTATCCAGAATATATGCTGCCACAACCTGAGGATCTGTCCCATACACCGGTGACCAGAATATTGTCCCTTTTATCGGATAACGCTTCATGGATTCATGTGCATATCGGATGTCATCCTCTGATCCAATAACAAATTTTACTGAGTCATTCTCCCCAATCCGGGATAGAAGAGCAAGGTTGCTCTGCTCCCCTGAAGACGGACATTTCACATCCATACATATCGAAGAGAATCTCTGATAGGGCTCGAAATCAATTGTCCCATTGGTTTCAATGCTTACCTCAAGACCAGAGTCATGGAGCAGTTGAAGGAGAGAAAGAAGTTCTTCTCCCTGAAGCAGTGGTTCTCCCCCGGTCACACATACGTGAAGCAGCCGGGATCGATTCACCCTATCTGCAATATCAGTTGCTTCCATCTCTTTTCCGTCGGGTTTCTGCGCGTCCGGAGTGTCACAATAAGTACACTGCAGATTGCATCCTGCCAGTCTGAGAAAGATTGTTGGATACCCCGAATACAAACCCTCGCCCTGGATACTTGTGAATATTTCAGCGATCTTCATGACTCAGCTCTGCATAACAGTTTGGAGACTCCCAGACACGGATAACATCTACAAAGATCCCACGCCCGGATTTTGCATATTCAGCCTCCATGGAGTCACGGATTAATTGTGCAAGTAACTCACTGGTGGGATCGCCAGGAGTTTTAATTACCGGATGAAATTCTTCTATGCGTGGAACCATCGGATCCTGTTCATTAAGGATAATCTGATGATCATACCGGTGAATGACCTGCTTGATCTCATTATAATCAATCAGAATGTTTGTCTGTTCATCAGTCTTACCTCTAAGCCAGATCTCAACTTTCCACCGGTGCCCGTGCAGGTTATGGCACTTGCCCCGGTAATGAAGGAGCCGATGACTGGCATCGAATGAGACTTCTTTGTAGAGCCTGATCTGCATATGATTATGTTAGACGGGAATACAACTATTATATTGCATAAGGGGTAACGTATACAGACAGGTTTCAAACTTAGCACGGTAATACGCATCTGTCGTGCATTTGGACAAAACCTCACCGATACCCAGGTAATTTCCATCAAAGTTTTACAGAGTGATGTAATGGGACAGGGAAAATTCGCAGCACGAAAATTAAAGCGGGACTGGCACAGGTTTCGCTGGAGCGACCCACATTTCGCTCGCACTGCCGGTGGACTGAAGTTAAAATCAGATCCGCTTGAGGGCGCGCCACAGGGACGCGGTATTGTTCTTGAGAAGATTGGTGTTGAAGCCAAGCAGCCGAACTCTGCAATCCGGAAGTGTGTCCGTGTGCAGTTGATCAAAAACGGTCGTCAGGTCTCTGCGTTTGCAGTTGGCGACGGTGCAATCAACTTCATCGACGAGCACGACGAAGTCGAGATTGAAGGTATCGGAGGCCGTCTCGGTCGTTCTATGGGAGATATCCCCGGAGTCAGATACGTTGTCACCAAGGTGAACAATGTCTGTCTTCATGAGCTCGTAATAGGACGGAAGGAGAAGCCGCGCAGGTGAACGTGATGAGTGAAGAAACAGCGCCGGCCCCGGCACGACTCCTTTTCAACAAATGGGACGTGACTGAGGTCAATATTAAGGACCCGGGTATCGCACGGTATGTGAACCTTACCTCGATGATGGTGCCGCACTCCTGTGGCAGACTCACCAGGCAGGAGTTCAACAAGGCAAATATGCTCATTGTCGAGCGGCTGATCAACCAGCTGATGCGGACTGAAGTAAACACCGGGAAGAAGACTCTGGCAATTCGGATTGTGAAGGATGCATTTGAGCTCATTCACAAGAAGACCAAGAAGAACCCGGTTGAAGTTCTCGTAGATGCAGTTGCAAACTCCGGTCCCCGTGAAGAGTCTGTAAGACTGAAGTACGGTGGAATCAATGTCCCCAAGTCAGTTGACACTGCGCCAATGCGCCGTGTAAACACTGCAGTAGGGCTTATCGGTGCAGGAGTATACTCTGCATCCCATAAAAAGAAGAAACCCGTAGCCGTTGCCCTTGCCGAAGAACTGATCGCAGCAGCAAATGGTGATCCCAAATGCTACTCAGTCGGCAAGCGCGAAGAACGCGAACGTGTTGCTAAGTCAGCACGGTAGAGAGATATTTCTCAATACTTTTTTCATGCAATTCCAGGTGTAATATGAGCCGAGGGAAGAAAACGGTCGAGCGCGTAACGCAGCTCATGAACCAGCCGGAGCATATCAGAAACATCGGTATCGTCGCCCACATTGATCACGGGAAGACGACCATGTCTGATAACCTCCTCGCAGGTGCAGGTATTATCAGTGAAGATCTGGCAGGGAAAGCCTGTTGGATGGACTCTGATGCAGAGGAACAGGCACGTGGTATCACCATCGATGCATCGAACGTCTCTATGGTCCACGAGTACGGCGGGAAAGAGTACCTGATCAACATGATCGATACCCCGGGTCACGTGGACTTTGGTGGGGATGTCACCCGTGCAATGCGTGCGGTTGACGGTGCTGTCGTTCTTGTGGATGCGGTTGAAGGAACCATGCCACAGACCGAGACAGTGCTGCGACAGGCTCTGAAAGAGCGGGTTAAGCCAGTTCTTTTCATCAACAAAGTGGACCGGCTCATCAATGAGCTTCAGGTCGACGAGATGGAGATGCAGATCCGGCTCGGCAAAGTGATCGACAAGGTCAACAAGCTGATCAAGGGAATGAACGAAGATATGTACAACGCCGGGTGGAAACTCGACGCTGCACAGGGAACCGTTGCATTCGGATCTGCACTCTACAACTGGGCAGTCTCTGCTCCGTATATGAAAAAGAGCGGAATATCGTTCAAAGAGGTGTACGATCACTGTAAAAAGGGTGAGATGAAAGAACTCGCCAAGAAGAGCCCTCTTTGTGATGTTATTCTCGATATGGTTGTATCTTTCCTGCCTAACCCTCTCGAGGCTCAGAAACGGCGTGTCGGCGTTATCTGGCACGGAGATGTCAACAGCGCAGAAGGGAAGGGTATGCTCACCTGTGACCCGAACGCACCCAGCTGCCTGATGGTTACTGACATCTCATTTGATCCTCATGCAGGAGAGGTTGCAACCGGACGTCTGTTCGGTGGGAAACTCAAGCGTGGAGATGAGGTTTATGTCATGGGAACAGCCAAAAAGGTCAACCGGCTTCAGCAGGTTGGTATCTTTATGGGCCCAACCCGAGTCGAGGTTCCCGAGCTCTTCGCAGGAAACATCGCCGCAGTTACCGGATTGAAGGATGCTGTTGTTGGTTCTACCGTATCCAGCCTGATGGATATGGCACCATTCGAGTCACTCGAACACTACAGTGAGCCGGTTGTCACTGTTGCGGTTGAGGCAAAGAATATGAAGGATCTCCCAAAACTCGTCGATGTGCTCAGGCAGGTCGCTAAGGAAGATCCTACCCTCCGCGTTAACATCAACGAAGAGACTGGTGAACACCTGATCTCTGGTATGGGAGAACTTCACCTTGAGATCGTCACCGGACGTATCAAGCGTGATAAGAACGTGGAGATCATCACTTCAGAACCAATCGTGGTGTACCGCGAAACCATCGTTGAGAAACTTGAGTCTCCGGTCGAAGGAAAATCACCAAACCGTCACAACCGGTTCTACTTTATCCTCGAACCAATGCCCGATCACGTGGTCGAGCTCATCAAGAATCACGAAATCTCCATGAATCAGGAGCAACTGGAGCGTCGTGATGCAATGGTCAAAGCCGGGTTCGAGAAAGACGAGGCGAAGAGCGTCAAGGATATCTACGGGACATGTATGCTCCTTGATATGACCAAGGGTATCCAGTACCTCAACGAGACGATGGAACTCATCATCGAAGGTATCCATGAAGCACTTGACGGCGGTCCACTCGCTGACGAACCGGTTCAGAACCTCCTCATGAAACTCGTTGATGTGAAACTGCACGAAGATGCAATCCACCGTGGCCCGGCCCAGGTTATTCCGGCTGTCCGCAGTGCTATCAAGGCAGGACTTCTCCTTGGTGGAGATTCTCTTCTTGAGCCAATACAGAAACTTCACATCACTGTCCCGCAGGACTACATGGGTGGTGCAACCGCACAGATCCAGAGCCGGCGTGGTCAGGTCTTTGACATGACCAGTGAAGGAGACACCATTACCGTCATTGGAAAGGCCCCGGTTGCAGAACTCTTCGGATTTGCCGGAGATGTCAGATCCGCAACTGAAGGTCGTGCCATGTGGAACTCTGAGTTTGCTGGATTCGAACTCATTCCACAGGGAATGGTCAAAGAAGTTGTTCTTGAGATCCGGAAACGGAAGGGTCTGAAAGAAGAACTTCCAAAGGCATCTGATTACCTCGCGTAACCTGAACCAAAGAACATCACTCTTTTTTTTGGCATCCGTTCGAACAGTTTGTTGTACCAGAATTTTTTGGCTCTGCCCCTTTGATAATAAGGGCTGGATGTTGCAGAGTCACAAGTTAGGGTTAATTAGGCATTTTTCTCAAGACAATCATCTGAAGATATTTCAAACACCAGAGGATAAAATGGGAAAACAGATCTCAGAACATTTATCCACCTATTGATGAAAAAGCCTCGATTCGTCCATTTTCGTTCACAAACGATATACCGGGAAGAGCCAATCCCGGATAGAGAGATGGGTGAAGAACACAATTTTTTCCGACATTTTGTCTCTTTTTTTGTCAGGATTTGTATTGAGATTTCACAGAACCTGAGCGCAGTTTTTGCCTAAGCGCCTAAAATCTGCCCCCTTATTTTCTTATCATCCAGAATATCAGAAACAGTTTTCCAAAAAAAACCCATTGGATTTTCATTGCAAGAAAAAATTAAAAATATTAGGCACCAAAATTTAAACTTCCTATGCACTTTTTTTTCAAATTATTCCAAATTTGAGTGCGTTATTTCCAAAAATTTAGGAAGATATATATCCATCACTGACAAATTCAATTTGACCAGTTATAATCTGGGGTTTGGATGACGATACGTCTGATGGGGTAGATCAGAATGAACAAAAGGGAATTGAGCAGGATAAGTGTTCTGCTCATGATTGGCCTTCTTCTTCTGCCAGGATACGTGGCAGCAATTCGGCCAACATCTGCACTCTATGATAAGACAGGGCTTGACACAACCATTGATGCAACCTGCATCGGTACTCTGTCTATAGATCATGATATGGAATGGGAGCAAACGAACACACCGGAAGGAAACCTAAACTCTGCGACATTGAAGGGTGATGAAGTTAGAACAGATACAACCTATCGTGAAGACACGCTGGCAGTATCAGGTTCAACAAAATATACCAAAGATTTCAGTATGGACGGTTCCAACGCTTCCGCAGGAAGTGACAATCTGGGAGTCAGGCACACCGTGAACTATCAGGCAGACTCAAGTCAGAATGGGAAGATGCTCTGGGATGAACAGGGAACGATATCCCAGTATGGAAGAGGAACGACAAACACGACCTCAACACCAAAATGTGTCTTTGCCTCGGGAGGAGACTCAGGAGCTGCAGGGTTTGGTGGATATGTAAGTGCAGGCAGTCTGATGGATGTCGAAGAAGTTGCAGCAGTTACCCAGATGGGAGGGAGAATGATTGCAGCGGACTCAAAGACCCCGGTTAACCTTCGGTACGCATTTGATGCACAGGGTCTTGACACCGATACAACGGACAAACTGGCAACAGGATCTGCATCAGTCTACCAGGACACCCACTTCGAAGCATTCGACAAAAAGACCGCAGACTCTAATATGACAACCAAGATTGAAGATCACCAGAATACTCAGGCACGGGGATTATTCGATCTGGCTCAGACCGTTGGGTATACCTCAACCTTCTGAACTTTTTTATGCAATCAATTTACTCGGACGAATTTGAATCACTCATCTGCGGATTACGTAATTCAAATAAGGAGTTCCGTGCTCAATGTACTGCAAGAATTGTAAAGTATGGAAAAGATGCAGTGCCCAGGATATTGCCATTATTGCAGGATTCCGATTGGGTTATCCGATATCGGGCAGCAGAAGCATTGGGGCAGATACATGCCCCAGAGGCAGTTCCAAGCCTCATAAACACCTGTTCTGATCAAAAAGACCATGTACGGTATATGGCTGCAAAATCTCTAGGATTAATGCGGGCTCCGGAGGCAAATTCAATCCTTATCTCTCTCCTCAATGATGAACATCCATATACCCGGGGTATTGCTGCTGAAGGTCTTGCAGCAATCGGAGATATCACAGGTAAAGCAGGGATAGAAGCAGCCTTGCCAAATGAACAGGACCTTGCTATCAAAGAAAGAATGAAAAAGAGCCTGAATTCATTCTGAACTCTTTTCAAAAAAAGAATTATCTGATTTTTGTTCCCGGAGATACCGGTTTTAAGGGAACAAGAAGAGATGCTTCATCACCGGCTGCAAGGATCATGCCATTACTTTCAATGCCAAATATTTTGGCGGGTTTCAGGTTCATGACCACGATTACATCTTTTCCTACCAGTTCTTCAGGCTGATAAAACTGGGCAATGCCACTGACGATCTGGCGGGTTTCAGATCCAAATCCTACCTGCAGCTTCAGAAGTTTTGAAGACTTGGGCACTGCTTCAGCAGATAGTACTCTTCCCGTCTTCAGCTCAACTTTGCTGAATTCATCAATGGTAATACTCGTATCCGGAGCTGCTGCTGCTGTCAGGGCATCAACCCGCTCACGCAGAGCTACATCCAGTTGCTGAATCTTCTTCTCATCCAGCTTCTCAAAGATGATAGATGGAGTGGGAAGAGGACCCGGAGTAAGGTCAACCAGACCTTCCTCAAACCCTGCATCCATAATGTCAGTAGTCATACCAAGTTGCTCCCAGAGTTTTCGTGACCGGTCAGGCATGACCGGCTCAATCAGGAGAGCCAGGGATTTTGCTATCTGCAGGCAGTTACGCATAACCTGTGCCATGGATACCAGATCAGTCTTTGCCAGTTTCCAGGGCTCACGAGTCTGGATGTAGTTATTCCCATATGCTGCAAGGGTTAAAATTGAGTCAATCGCACCCTTGAAATCATATGATTCTACAAGTGCAGTAACTCCGGTGATCGCTTCACGGATCTTCTCCTGTACTTCAGGTTCAATCGGAGCATCCGGAATCCCGCCAAACTGCTTATGAGAGAGATGAAGGGATCGATAAACAAAATTTCCAAATGTGTTGACCACTTCAGAGTTCACCCGCTCCAGATACAGTTTCCAGGAGAAGTTCATCTCTTTGGTATGGCTGGTATATGTGAGAATATAGTAGCGAAGGTAATCGCTGGGAAGACCCTGGTCAAGATAATCATCATTCGTCCAGACCACGTAACCCCGGGATTTGGAGAACTTATGATCATCTATCTTAACCATTCCGGATGCAACCACTGAATAGGGAGTCCCATATCCTGCACCTTTCAGCATGGCTGGCCAGAAGACACAGTGATGATAGGTGATATCCTGACCAATGAAATGAGTTATCCGGGCATTGTCACCGCACCAGTAATCCTTCCAGTTCGCACCCGTTTTTGCTGCCCATTCTTCAGTAAATCCGATATACCCGATGGGGGCATCAACCCAGACATAGACCACGAGGTCATCATGACCAGGGAACTTTGTTCCCCATTCAAGAGTCCGGGTAATACACCAGTCACGAAGTTCTTCATTCACCCATCCAAGGGCGTAATTAATCGCGTTATCAGTCCCTTTGAGTTCTTTGAGAAATCCTTTCAGGTAGTCCTGAAATGAGGATAGCCGGAAGAAGTAGTGCTCCTGTTCCCTGAATTCGGCAGCAGTTCCACATATTTTACAGGTTGGCTGAAGGATCTCACCTGGCTCCAGGTGTTTCCCACATCCCTGGTCACATTCATCTCCTCGGGCTGGTTTACTACAGTGAGGACAAATGCCCTCAAGGTACCGATCAGGAAGGAATTTTTTACATTTCGGGCAGTATGCCTGTTGAATGACTTTTGGATAGACATGCCCGCCATCGATCAAGCGGGATACTATGTGATGAGTCCGGTTTTGAGTTGTCGGATCATCAGTCATCCCAAAGTGATCAAACTGGATGTTCATCCTCTTGAACGTCTCATCAAAATGCGCATGATACCGTTCAGAGATTTGTCTGGGCGTTACCCCCTGAGCCTCTGCACTTACCACAATCGGCGTTCCGTGATTATCAGAACCACAGACAAATACCGCCTGCTCCCCTTTTCGCCGCATAAACCGGACGTAGAAATCTGCAGGAACATATGTCCGGAGATGCCCCAGATGGCAGGGGCCGTTGGTGTAGGGTAGTCCACAAGTGACTAGCAGAGGCCGATCGTTCATCACTACATTTTTGGGATTGCTATTATAAATAAGATCAACAGGCATGAAGAAAAAAATCCGCTTTCCTACGATATCTCTCGGATCAGAGCCCGATCAACCGGATATAGAGGAACTGACGGAGTTTATCAGATCTCACAAATCCTATGAAGGGGATCTGATCACCTTCAAACATTTGAGATCCCTTAAAGCTCAGCAGGATGCCAGTATCACATCACCATGTACGGGAGGACTGTTCTGCCTTCCCCGTATTCAGGAGGCATTCCCCTTCCCTTCGGAGAAACTAAACCCGGATGCTTCAAATCTGATTGCTGATGCAACGATGATAACGCAACTTGCAGGATCCATCTATGCTGCCCTTCCCGCTCCCCATCAGGTGGTAGGTCCCAGTGGCACGGCAGACGACGAGATATTTGCTGATTACTGTGATCAATATGCTTCTCTCCTTCGGGATATGCGGGATGTCCATATTCGCGGCCACATCCTCCATGCCAAAGAAATTCAACTGATAGAACTTGAACTCCTGACCTCAAAGAAGACCCGTTTTGTCATCCCGGAAGGGGATCTGACAATTCAGGAGGAACTCCTTGAACACCAAAAGGAGTTGATCATATCGAACAAGCAGGTTTCCCTCATTGCCGAACTGATCGATCAGTATGAAATACGTTCTCTCATCATCATCGAACCGGATAAAGACGGGTTCCACCTTGCACTCGAGACAATGGATCGGGATCAGATATCAGCCGGGGGTTATGGAAATGGAAATGAACAGGTATACTGGAGAATGATATCTTCCATCGCAGAAGCATCGGTAAACCAAGACTAAAAAAAGAAACGAATTATTTGAGAGTATCAGCAACTGATGCTATCTCATCAAAATACCGATTTCTGCGAAGTATCTTTAGAAGAACCTTATCCCAGAACGTGAACCGGAAGAACCCTCCAGCTGCATGGGGGTGACCGCCTCCCCCAAACTCCCGGGCTATAAGATGACTTATCGGGGGAACGGACCGGATTGAGAATTTTCCAGAGTCTGAAACAAGAACTTCGATCTCGGAGCCGAGTTCTTTACGCAAAAATGCTGCAGTTTCACTGGGATACCCATACATCGGGCTGATGACCATGCGATATTTGGTTCCCCGAATGCTGGATGCTTTCTTGGTCCGCTCCATAACCCGTTGCATCTCCCGCATGATGTCCTGGTATTCACTGCGAATCTTCCCGTCATCAAACACCCCCATCATAAGCATGTCCCGAACATGCTCCCGGTTCCTGTCACGTTGGAGAACCAGACCGAGAACCGCTGACCGGGGATCCTTATGCTTCCAGAGGTCATAATCGCAGACAACCAGGGCGATCTCTTCAGAAATCACATCATCCGGAGCCAGATCAGCTGTACAAATCCCACAGGCACATCTGCCGGTATCGATATGCAGGTGATCAACAATTTTTCGGATGAGCGCAATCTCATCCTCATTCCACCGGTGATGATCCCGCCATTCAATGCGCCACCCCCTTTGCTTAATTTTCCGCAGATGCTGCTCAACACCCCGTTTATAAGAAAGGTCACTAATACTCAAAGTATCTCCATTCCCTGCAATCTGGGAGATGATCTCGAGGTACATTGGGAATTTCCCAACCGAACTCCAGAGTGTGTGCACCCCTTCCTTCCGATACCGGATGCGATGCACTGCATCAGCCCCGACAGCATCGAAATCGTTGTGCGTGAGATGGATGATATGTGCGGTTCGAAGGGCAATATCTGCTGATATGGATGCGATATCAGGCCCCTTCTTCCGCTTTCTGAAGAACATTAAGAGATTATCTGACATCTGAACCAGATAATACGAGCGATACGATCTTCCAATTTCTGGCAAAAAACCAATAATTT
Organism: uncultured Methanospirillum sp.; assembly: GCA_964624045.1. Classification (GTDB taxonomy): domain Archaea; phylum Halobacteriota; class Methanomicrobia; order Methanomicrobiales; family Methanospirillaceae; genus Methanospirillum. The sequence continues at coordinate 59,341 of CAZUXC010000022.1, forward strand.
TAAATATCCAATCACCCTACATGTATAGTCGCGCCTCAGTAGCTCAGACTGGGAGAGCGCCAGACTGAAGATCTGGTTGTCCCCGGTTCAAATCCGGGCTGGGGCA
>CAZUXC010000023.1:0-40762 GCA_964624045.1 uncultured Methanospirillum sp.
CCTGGAAAGACACTACTGAAGTCACCGGTGGAATCAAGAACCTGCAGAAGGCCTTTGCATACCAGTCCGGTTTCTTCCTGTAAGGTAGATTCCAAGTAAGCTGAATATCCCCTCGGGGATAATTTTTCTTTTTTTCTTGTTTGTATGTGCGGCTAATTACATCACGTGATTTCTTTGCAATTTCGGTTTATATTTAATTGAATTGCATTTTTGACAAGAAGTGAATTGTCGCGAAATTGGTTTTGAGAAAGCCTCTGGGAAACTACTTAACATCATCTACCCTATTGACAACATTATCAGGTGATCCTGATATTGATGTGGGGTTGATATACTATGCGAACAGTTTCGGTTTTACTGATGGGGCTCATCATATTATCGGTGATGCCTGTGTGGGGGGTAGCTGATCGGCTGCCGAATCAGACTCCAGAAAATCAGATCTTTTCTATTGACACCGTTATTGATGTCACCGGTATGGTATCTGACAGCACTCGTCTGTCCTGGGTTATCGCCTCTCCAGGGGCGATTCCAACAGGCATCTTAGGCTCCTCTCAAGCAATTGCTGAAATCAGTTTTCATGATTCAATTATGACGAATGGAGGAAGACTCAGTCTGAATAAGAATGTTGATTTCAGTTCTAAAAATCAGGGTGCAGGTCTGTATAACATCGAATCCCAAAAGGTTCTGACATACGCAAGCACTGAAGGTTCACATCTCGTCGGTGAGGAAGAGTACACTCTCTCTGTCGCAGGAAACTGGGCAAATGCTGATGGTAATATCAGGTGCGTCTTTTCCAATGCCGGATCTGGTTCATTACCTGCCTTCTGTAATATTGTAACGGCAAAAAGTAGTCTTATCAATGTGAACAGTGCGCAGATCTCTTCAAAAGGTCAGATCCGTAGTGTGTCATCATCAAGTGACGTTCCCGCCGCATTGAATTATCAGATTGCGGTTACTCCGGATTCTAACTCCGGGAGTGGGTTTGCTGAAGGCACTGTGAAAACTCTCTTTGCAGGCAGCATACTTGAAGCACGTGAAGGAACGAATCTGGATGGGACTCAGTCATCAAATTGGAACAAAACATCCGCTGAGAACAGTTGGAAGGATTCAACCGAAGTGACTGGAGGAATTAAAAACTTCCAGAAAGCTTTCTCATACCAGTCTGGGTTCAGGGTATGACCTGAACCTTCCTTTTTTCTCTATTAAGATGCCCTTTTCAGAAAGATACTCAAGTGAAGATGTTTTTTCGTAGTACATTCAGTCTTAATTGTGCCCGAATTCATGGATCAATGGTAAGATTAAATACCGTATCCATCAACTTTATCTGAGGAATCCTGATATGAAGCGAACCACTATGGCGATGGTTTCAGGTGTTGTACTTGCTCTTATAGTAAGTATTGTTGGTGTAGCAATGGCTGCAGATGATGTATTGTATCCTGCAAGCATGTTTAAAAATCCAAGCAGCGCTGTAAACAAGAGTGAAGTCAAGAGTATGCTTCCTAACCCAAGCAGTGTGATCAACACCAGCGAAGTTAAGAGCATGCTTCCCAACCCAAGCAGCGCTGTAAACAAGAGTGAAGTCAAGAGCATGCTTCCCAACCCAAGCAGCGCTGTAAACAAGAGTGAAGTCAAGAGCATGCTTCCTAACCCGAGCAGTGTAGTCAACACCAGCGAAGTCAAGAGTATGCTTCCTAACCCAAGCAGCGCTGTAAATAAGAGTGAAGTTAAGAGCATGCTTCCTAACCCAAGCAGTGTAATCAACACCAGCGAAGTCAAGAGCATGTTACCTGCTCAAACTCTGATAAGCAAATCCGGTCAATAACCTTAAAGAATCTCGATCTCTTTTTTTCCAATAGATTCACTTTAACAGAACTGACTTGAATTTCTCTTTGATTGTTTGTATTCCCGTTTCATAGGATTGTTCTATTTACCCTTTGTGTAAATTAAGTTTTAATGGTTTTAGTGAGGTTCTCCCTCCACGACATTGATGATGTGGGATTATCTTTTTTGACTCAAATGGGTCTTTACGGTAGGCCTATCCTTGAGTGTTGTTTGAGAATTAGAATCGTTTTTATTCAACCGACAATCGGTGACTAGGAATAGATGAAGAATTCAGAACTCAAAGGTTCATTCTGTTTAAAAATTAAGACTCTGGCATCATTACTAACTTCGAAAATGGAGATCATTGTTGGTAGTCATCGTAAATTTAGAAAGTTCTCACAAAGGACTTATTTTTTTAGCGCTCAATTTCCAATTGGGAAATTGATTTGAATATATTTTTTGCTCGTAAAAAAATTATTGCTCACAAAAAATTTACTGCATAATATGGTTGAATAGTTCCATTTATATGCGTTTTTCCTGATTGGATTGGGCTTTATCGGTACATTGTTTTTCCTTAAACCTTTTTTAATCGCACCTTACCCTCTATGAAATATTATTTAATTGTATCCCCAATCTTGCATATATCATGATGAGGTTCATATCACTAATTGGTGGGATTTGATATTTCTTCCCCTCCTCTGGTTCGATACGTTATTTACCGATCTATATGGGATCAGAGAATTAGCGAAACCAAAATGGAAAATCAAATTTCTCATTGAGATTATTTCAAGATGCAAAAATGAAGGAAATAAAAAAAAGAAAGTGATGAAATTCATTCGCAATTTCAAATTAGTGTTTCACTATGATAATTAATAAGCTGAAAAACGGTGATTCGACGACTTTAAGAGAATACCCTTAAAAAAAAGATGAACCTTATCGGTTCGATTAAATATATGGGTTGCGCAGACCTTTGCCGATACCAATGGTAGAACGGTGTTCGAGTTCTTTCTGGTTCTTGGTGATCTTCTCGGTTGCGAGTTTGGTCACGAGTTCCAGACCTGGCTTGATACCATCCATTGGTTTGGTCTCAAAGACGCCTGCTTCAACTGCTTTCTTCCAGATGCTGTCACCAGCAGTGCTCCGGACAAAGACAGTGCTCCATCCGTCCGGGGTACCTACTGAGCCGGTTGAGATATCGGCCATGTTGGCGACGTAGTCCAGACAGACATGGCAGCCTGGCTGTTCGTACTTGTGAGTAACCTTCAGTGGAATCTGAGAGACTGCACCGCGGTGAGTGTATGCCCAGTACTTACCCTTCCCGATATCGGTCTTCTTGAGTGAGTGCAGGTCAACATTGCAGTGGTCTTCAACGATCTGCTTCATGCTCTGGTACGGGAAGTTCTCCATACAGAAGATACCCATGGCGAGAGCAATCTTGTCAGTGACATACCGGAGCCCGACTGGATAAAGCTGGGCTTTGCGGAGTGCCTGAATCTGGCAGGGAGTGCCGACAATACCGACTTTGTCAAGTCCGTACTTGCGGACAGCATCCTTAATGACTGCCATGTTTGGTGAGATGCTGTACCGGGTTCCTCGTGCTGCAAGGATCTCTTCAGGAGTTGTTGCAACCATTGGTTCCGGTTTCCAAGGCTCGTCGCCAGGTCCTGCGACAATTGCACCGTCGATGATACCCTCTTCAAGAGCGTACACAAACATCTGGGTAACAATTCCGCCATCCTGGGAGCACTTGAGGATCTCACTGGATGTGCTGCGTGCTGCAACACAGGATTTGTACTTTCCGAGCATATCCATGTTAGTTGCCCCCTGGGTTCATAGCTGCAGTAATTGCACCGAGGATGTTCTCGTAGTCTCCACAGACATCGAAGCTGAAGAAACTGCGCGGACAAGAGCTGTAACATGAACCGCACTTGATACACATTTCACGGTCGATATTTGGTTTACCGTACTGCATTGAGATTGCGAATACCGGACAGGAAGCGGCACAGGTACCACAGCCCATACAAAGGCCCTGGTTGATGACCTTCTGCATGATATCACAGCCACAAGCCTCACTGTCTGAAGTAATGGCAGAGCCATCCTTTGCGAGTGCCATCAGGGGTGACAGGTATGCAGTTGCCAGTTTCTTCTGTGCGTCGTTACCCTTGAGCAGCAGGTATGCCATAACTGCAACATTCCTGATAACTTCCGGGTTTGGTGCACAGCCGGGGATGTAGACATCCACGTCAATGATCTTTGCAATTGGTACAAAGGACTCGTGCTGGGGCTGGTTCCACTGTCCACCACGGCAGAACCGGGTGATGTTACCGTATGCTGCGCAGCCACCAAGTGCTACGACAACAGATGCCCTCTCACGGGTTTCTCTAATCTCTTCTATTGAAAGCTCGTCCTGCAGGCATACAGACCCCTCTACGAGGGCTACATCCATCTTTGGGATGTGTCTGGTGTCCACCAGGGTAAGGCTGTATACCAGATCTGCATAATTGTCAAGAAGAGTGAACAGGCCCTGGAATGTGTCCGCAATAGAGACACAGCATCCTGTACACCCACTCATGTGCACATGTCCGAGAGTAATTTTGTTAGACACAGGTCTTTCCTCCTTATGTGATTCTTGTTTCACAGTCGCCACGGGTTTAGGAGCAGCTGCTGCCGGCTGTGGTGGTTTTACCTCTGCCGGTTTCTTCTCCTTCTTCCCGAATATCAGCGATAGTAGTCCCATAATGCTCCCCCAGCAGTTTCAGTACTAATTGTACTGTTCGTGGAATCGCGTTAGCAACCTCGTCCGAGAGTCCGATTTCGTAATCGGGAGCAGATACACGCTTTGGCTGACATCCAATGATCGTGATATCGATCTTTTCTTTCAGGCGGTGAAGTGGCTCTGCGAGATCCCACGAGTGAGCATCACGGTATTTTCCCGGAGGAAGATCATTTGGGGATAACAGTGTTATCTCCCCTGGATTTCCTCCGAAATCAGCAATATCGATAATAAATATCTTCTTCACCGGTTCTTCTGACTGGTCCATTAGAGTGAAGATGAAATGGGGGCCTCCAAGGCCTGCATCAATCACCTTCACTGTCTCAGGCAGCGGTATCTTCCTGAGCTCCTCGACCACTTCTGGTCCGAACCCGTCATCGGCAAACAGCGGGTTACCGCACCCGCATATCACGATCTCCTGGAACAGCATGCGTGAGACTCTCTCACTGGACGAGCTTCTGTGCGAGTATCCTCTTGTTCTCGTCTACGACCAGCATGTGGGTTGCACAGGAGACGCAGGGGTCATATGCACGCATAATGACTTCTGCGAGCTGCCAGGGTGCTCCCTCGAAAGCTCTGCTGCAGGTTGGGAAGTTCCACGTTGTTGGAACAAGCAGGTTGTATTCAAGAACTCTGCCGTCCTTGACACGTGCCAGGTGGACGTCGCAGCCACGTGGAGCTTCATTTGCATTCCATCCAAGGCTGCCGTCTCCCTGTGGGATCTCATCAGCAAGGACGGATCCATTGCAGTCGAGTGCATCAACAGCGTCAAGGATAGTGTACAGAGTGTCTGGATATTCCATTTCACGGGCGATGTTCAGGCCCATGGCACCCTTGTGATCAAAGTTCTTGAAGGTGGTCAGACGGGCACGTGGACCGACTTCGACGGGTTGTCCGTCGTAGAGCGGAATGGAGGTGCATGCCTGCATCTGTGGCCATGCCTTGGTACCTACCTTGGTTGTTCCACCGACAGGATAGTCTGGGTCTTCGAGGGATACTTCGACTTCACCCATGTACCAGTTCCAGGGAGAGACATCAGTCCAGCGGTTTGGATCCCACTTGGGGTCAAAGTCAAGACTTGATGACTGGAAGATTGGGTCTACAGCCATGTATCCCTGGTCGTGGTATCCGAACTTCTCTGGAAGGTCGACAGTAGTCTTACCGACTGTTACTGTTCCTCTCTTCTCAAAGTTGCGGAATACGGAGATCATGAATTCCATCTGTGCTATTGCCAGTGGAAGACCTTCCTTTGCAAGGTCGAAGATCTTTGCCTTTGCCTGTGGTGCGATGTTATAATACATACCACCAATGCGGGCATTGGATGGGTGAACAGCTTCGCCACCAGCGATTTCGGCAATTGATTGTCCGATTTCACGGAGCCGCTGAATCCGCTTTGCAACGGTTCGAACGGGCTCTTCTGGGGTGAATGGGTTGATCTTAACATCGGTGCCCGGAATATACATGTCGGGCAGAACAAGGATGTTGTGCAGGGCTATGCTGTGGAGTTTGTTGGCACACTGCATAATCAGCCGAAGCAGATATGCATCCTGGGGTATTTCGCAGCCGATAGATGCTTCCATGGCTCCGATACCTGCCAGCGTGTGTGCTAGCGGACAGATACCACAGACACGGGACGCAATCTTGGGTGCCTGGTGCATCGTCTTACCGACGCACAGTTTCTCAATACCTCTTACCGGGGTGATACTGAGCCAGTCTCCACGCTCAATAATTCCCTCATCATTGACTTTGAGAACGAGCTTTGAGTGCCCCTCATGTCTTGTGGTTGGGGAAATTTCTACTACTTTGGACAAGAGAATCGCCTTTCATTATTGGTTTGTTCGCAGTGCTATACCACTCATCGCGAGAGAGCCCTCAGGAGATCTGAGGGTACGACCGTACCAGTGTACGACAATTGGTGATTTGAGACTTCGATATATCTATTTTGTTATTTGAACCCCAATATTGCCTAGAAATTGACTATTAATCCGCGCGTCAATGTTACTCATCTAAAAAAAGTGTGAATTATGGCTACGATGCCCCCACATTTTTTGTAAAATTTGTACCTGAACAGTATTTACTTCGTCTTACTATCTGCGCAAATAGAATAAATGTCTCACCTTTCAATAGAAAGGGCATTATTTCCCGATTTTATTACTTCACTGGTGCACTTGGGTAATACTTTCACGAGAATCATATCCACTATCTATGAGTGTTCCTTTCATTAGTGGGTGATTGTGGAATATGGGTTGAATATGCACTTTATTTTAAAAAATATCTGATTTAAGGGACTTGCGCTTGAAAATGATGCGTTATAATCTCTGATTTAGTATTTAACTCCCGATTTGTCGGCATAATTGTCGGATTGACTAGTAAAGATCTACTTATGACGACACCCGCCCAACCTATAAACTGACATGGGAAACGATTTCACTCCGGAACAGAATCGAATCCTTACTGATATCAGAAAATATCTGGAAGATGTGAAGAGTATATCCAAAACCCCTTCAAGGATGGATAAGGATCAGCGGAATTTTTATGCCCGCTCGATGGTTTTATTTGCATTGTCTAACCGTCTTATTGATCTAGGCAGAGAAACAGTATACTCACGGGGGTATGCAGGTCCGGAAGAAGAGGTAAAAAATAAAGTTATTTTTAAGCGTTTGGCGGATTATGGGGTAATAAGTCTGGCAATACGTCAGGATATGATTCACCTTGTGGATTTTCGAAATCAGTGTTCACACCACTTCCATGAAGTTACGAAAGAGGATATTCAGGGTATAATAGAATCCCTTCCTCGGTATGAACAATTTGTTCAGAATATGTGTGAGGAACTGGGTCGGGTTAATCTGATTACGAAAAGGCAGATGATCCTGTTGGCAGGAATCATTCTACTGATATTGGTTATAACCTTGATATTTTTCTTCTCCTGACTCTTTCAGGAGAAGTCTCCGTTGATTTCATCAGATAATTCAGCTATTGTAGCCTGACGTTCTGCAAAAGCATCATGTTGATGGATGCTTTCTTCATTATCCTGTGCTATGGTTACTACTGAATCTCCTGGGAGGTCACCAAATTCAGTATGGACTCTTCGTGCCATCTCTCTCACACAATCTTCCACAAAGCGTGGATTTTTGTGCGCTGCAAGAACCACATGGCCCTCATCACCTCTTTTAAGCAGTTCAAAGATTGGTGTACTCATTGAATGTTTGAGGATCTTGATGATCTTTTCCAACTGAACATGGCTCTCATCATCGGTTTCAATTGAGAGAAATCCTCGACCCCTCTGGTTGTGAGTGGCCATTGGAACTTCCTGGAAAAACTTCTCGATGTTATCTTTCTCAATACCCAGGTTTTCCATGACTTCACGTGCTCGCTCTTTCATAATGTTCTGAGCACATGGGCAAGCAGTCATCCCGGTTACTTCTGCACCAATACTCTTTCGAACGATGGGATCCTTGAAAGTTCGTTGTGCGATAGCACTTGCAAATACTTTGACAACTTCTTGGCAGAGCGTCTGGGTGACTGGTGTTTCCCCAGCAACCATGAATTCACTGCGCATGAGCACCTCCGTTCGGTCGGCATACTCATGTTTGTCAAGCAGTTTTCTCGCTACCATGCTACAGAGTTGTTCAATCTCTTTTACCTCGCCCTCTATGGCCTGCTGAAGCACTTCATCAATGACTTCAAAGTTCCTTGAGAGATTAGCCCCCTTTAGGCTCCCTGGAAGGTCAACAAAGATATCAAAATTTGATATAAATATGACTGGACGCTTTCCCGGGCGGGAAACTTCGACAAGTTTTTTCACATTCTTAACCCCAACGCGGGTAAGATTTATTCTGACATCCGGGGTAGTGGATTGTACATCAGGAAGTTCCCTGATAAAAGCTCGTTCTGCAATTTTCGTTATGATCATCGCTCCTTTAGTATTGTTATAATTGAGCTGATTCCTACAACTGGTAATTAGAGATACTAATAGGTTGCTTATGCACAACAGAGAAAATCGATGAGTATTGAATCTTTTATCGGGTGAACATTAGGAAGGCCTCTGAGCTTATGTTTATCCGGGACCAGAGAGAAATAATAAGTATCATGGTCGATTCATACGAGGCCCTGTTACATAAGGCATACGAGGAGGTGACCGAGCCTTCAGAGGATGGAGAACGCTGGTCATATCCCGATCCCCGAATTACAATCGAGGGCAAAACGACCATCCTTGAAAATTTTAGCGATATAGTCAGTGCTCTTCGACGGGACCCGGATCATCTTACGAAATTCCTCCTTGGTGAACTCGGTACTGCCGGGAAGATAGACGGTAACCGGGTTATCTTCAATGGAAAATTCGAAGAATCCATGTTTGGTCCTCTTGTTAAGAGTTATGTAGATGATTATGTCATCTGTTCAGAATGTGGAAAACCTGACACAAAATTATACAAGGATGATCGGGTTCTGATGATCAAATGCGAAGCTTGTGGAAGCCACCGTCCGGTCAGAAAGCGAAAATCCAAAGCAGAAGGATCATCAAGCAGTCTCGAAGCAGGGAGTGTTATTGAGGTTAATATTGAATCAACCTCCAGGCGCGGAGATGGTGTGGCCAAGGTAGGCAAATACATCGTCTATGTAAAAGGCGGAAGACCGGGTCAGCGGGTAAAAGTGCGTATCGCAAAAATATCCGGCTCGATCATATTCACCGAGCAACCCTGAAAATCCCAAAAAAAATATTTTCTTTATTTCTTTACTTTGGCAACCTCGTTCATCAGATCAGAACATGATGTTGATAAACGGGTACATGCTGCAAGAATTGGAGCTACCGGGTCTTTCTTTTCATGGGTGGTTACCGTGAGGATCGGATCTGAGAACTGAAATTCAATGATATAGTTGGCGACATCAACAGTTGGATCCTTTTGAATTTCACTGATGAGGGCGTTCATGAACGTATGTCCCTGTCCGATAAGGGCTATCTTAACCTTGTCTTCATTCAGTTCAAGAACGGTTATATTCATTCCAGATCTGTCTGTTTTCTAGACTCATAAAAGTACAGTCAACTTAGGGGAAAAAAAAGTGTTCTCCATCATATCCCTGATGGGGAAGATTGAAGGGAAGGTAATGACTCATATGAACAACGCGAAAGTCTTTTGCTTTTAGATCAACAGCCATTTCCACTGCTTCTTCATAATTGAGATGTTTGGCTACCTTTTTGAACGATGAAGGAAATAACCCGTCAATGAGAAGAAGATCAAGGCCTGTAAGCAGTTCTCTCGTTTTTTCCGGGATATGTTCGTTTGTATCTGAGGTGTACCCTACTTTGGTTTTTCCATCAGAAATGATAACGCCGCATGTATAGATGTCCGGATGGGTCACTTCTACAAGCGTAAATTCAATTCCAAAGATCTTAAAAGGTATATTGATGGGCATTTCATGTTTTTCTCTTATAAGAAAATGAAAAATGCTGCTGCAATATGCCATCACTTCATGAGCGGCATATACGGGGGGGATCTTCTGTACCCGGTAAAACTCTCCAAATCCCATGAAATGATCATAGTGTCCATGAGTCCATATCACGGCATCGATGGTGGGTGAATCTGCATTGAGGAGTTGCTTTCTCAGATCGGGTGAAGTATCAATGAGTATTGAATGATTATCATGAGATATCAGAATGGATGTCCGGAGTCGTTCTATATGGTGTTCTTTTGCATGGGTACATTGCCGGCAGTTACATCCTACATGCGGAGTGCCCACTGCATCACCGGTACCGAGTAGTGTTAACTCCATTTTGGATCTTAATGAAAGGTTTTTGTCCTGCTCGAATCGCGAGTCTTGATTAGCCGTTCACCCGTATTTAGATCTTCATTGGTCAATTCTTTTCGACCATCGATAAGTGCGTTTAGGATCGCCTCACGAACAACCATCTTCAGATCTGCTCCCGAATACCCGTCAGTTTCCCGTGCAATGGCCTCAGCATCACAACCTGATGAAAATCCCTCCAATAATCGTTTTAATATCAGTTCCCTTGCAGCGGTGTCTGGAAGATCAAAGGGAATTACTTCATCAAACCGCCTCCATGCCGCTCCATCGAGGAGTTGAGGATGGTTTGTTGCTCCAATGAGAAGGACATTATTCCGAATGAGACTGATTCGATCAATATTTTTGAGAAGGGCATTCACGGCACGTTTCATTGCACCATGATCATCCCCGACTCTGCTCTTTGCCAGAAAGTCAAACTCATCAATAAATAGGATACAGGGTGAGAGTGCGCGGGCCACTTCAAATATCCTGTCGATATTTTTTGAGGTTTCTCCTAAGTATTGGGACGTTATCATAGGCAATCTGACTTCGAGGATTGGCATATGAAAAACCCGGGAGAGGGCGAATGCAAGGGATGTTTTCCCTGTTCCTGGTGGTCCGACAAAGAGAAGTTTACCTATGTCAAATACCCGATGGTTTCGGAGAAACTCCAGATGTTCCAGAGCTACCTTCAGTTTGAGAATTCTCTGAATCTGATCCCCTGTACAGATGATGTCATCAAGGGTCTGTTCCACTTCCTCAGGTGCACTAATGAGGATAAGATCAAGTCCTGCTCGTATCTTATCATCATCAGCCAGCATTCGGGAGATCCGGCGATCAAGAGAGACTCTGCTGTCTTCAAACCGGGGATTGTTTTCTCGAACGGTTGTATGGGATATTTCACTCAAAAGTTCTTTCTTTTCAGCGTACCATGCTAGCACCGGGTTTTTTCGTACCCGTTCCTCCCCCCCATGTTTGATAAACCAGGTAAATCCCGCTGCAAGAGTGGATATTCTCAGCCGGTGTCCAAATTCTTCATATATTGTAAGGGGGTGTTTCTCCAGTCGCAAATGGGCATCTGGGATGCCGAGTGTACGCTGAAGTGCGCTCTCTGATACCACTACTGGTCCCCGTTCTCCATCCATGCTTTGAACGCCAAAAACCTCACGAGCTGTCGGGGTGAGATCATTGATGTCCAGATTGGTATTCTGGTTGAAGATATCGGCCGCCAGAAGCAGTTCGATCAGATCTAGGATCTCCTCGTCACGGGCCATGTCAATAACTCATATCGTTAGTGCTGATTACAGATGAACGTGCTATTTCTCAATTCATTATGCGGTAGTAATTACACACCCGTCATTAGTCACAATCAGGGTGTGTTCGGACTGGGAGACATACGATCCGGGGATGTCGGCAAGTACTGGGTATGCATGGAGTATTCCCTCCCTGACTAGACGGGAAAGGGCAAGATCTGGTTTAGGTGTCTTTAGATGCCTTCGAGCGAAAGGAAGCCCGTTCCTTGGCTCTATCTCACTTAATATTTTCCGGGATGCTGGCATCCGGACCGGACGCCAAAGACGTTGGGAGAAGATTTCAACCCGTTTTTGATCATTGACATAGCCTGTCCCCGATGTAGCAAACGGTTCTATGGCAATTGCCATCCCTTCCTCGAGTACTGCGCCACCTGAACCTGCAACATTTGGAACATTTGGCCCCATGTGGAGTCGAAACTTATCAAGCCCATGACCGGTGAGATTTGCTACCGGTCGAAAACCCCGGGAACCAATCTCTCCTGCGACAATTGTCCCAAGTTCTCCAATCGTGATACCCGGTTTTACATGTGCAATTGCTGCATCACGCGCAGCAACTGATGCCTCCACCAAAGATCCATGATCTCCCAGATCAATTGTCATCGCGGTGTCGGCAATATAACCGTCTAAATGAACTCCGAGATCTAGTTTAACCAGATCTCCTGTTGCAAATACCCTTTCATCATTCAGGGAGGGGGTATCATGGGCTGCAGCTTCATTGAGGGAGATATTGACTGGAAAGGCTATGGAAAGACCATCACTCACTACCATCTCCTCTATTCTGCTGGTGACATCAGCAAGTGATGCACCCGCTCTGATGAGGGCGGCCCCTTTCCGCAGAATTGATGATGCTCCTTTCCCGGCCTGAATATATGCCTCAAATATTTCTTCATTCATTGAACCATCTCCTGGCTAAAATTCGTGAGGCGGTTAAAACCTGTCTGTAAAACAATCCCCATATTTTCAATTCTCACTCCTCCTATTCCCCGATAGTACAGGCCGGGTTCTACTGTTACGACATGCCCGTCTTTGAGTTCTTCACCAAGCAGGGAGAGACTTGGCTGCTCATGGACTTCAAGACCAATTCCATGCCCCAGGCTGTGGGTAAATCCTTCTGTATCTGTTTGAAATCCTGCCTCGTCAAAAAAATCTCGTACTGCCTGATAACATGTGGCACCTGTCACCCCGGACATAACCTTACTCTCACCAAGAGCTTGGGCCCCGACAACTGCATCATAGAGTTCACAAACTTTGTCTGAAGGAACTCCCTTTGACACTGTCCTCGTCATGTCAGCATGATATCCGCTGGTTTCACTTTTGGGGAAGATGTCTATCACGATAGGCTGATGACTCAAAAGAGGCCCGGAACCTGTGCAGTGGGGCATTGCCGTATCTTCACCACATGAGACGATAGTATCCTGTGCAATGCATCCATGGGTAAGGAGGGTAAGGTGGATAGCATATTTTACCCGCTCTGATGTCAGGGGGGTATCATCATGCCAGAGCACTCCATTTTTTATTTTTGATGCTCGTATAAGGGAAATTGCCTGCTCCATGGCTGCTTCCACGGAACGCTGTACTTGGGATATCTGTTCAATTTCCCACGCTGTCTTTGTGGATCGCATCCGCGCAACTGTAGCATTGGTATCCAGAATGACCTGGCTTTTCTTCTCTAGTGCTCTACTAAGCCCGAGAGGGAACTGCGGCGGGACAATGACGGGTCCCTGAGCACACCGGTGTATCATCTCAGCCGTGACCTGATATGGTTCTGTCTCCCTGGTGATGATCTCCTGATAACCCGCCTGCTGGCGAGTAAGGTATTGCGCGGTTGACTCCTGTTCTGCCCGTCCTGCCTCCATAACCGGGATGATCATGATAGGTTTCTCCCCTGGTTTTTTGATCACCGGGATAGGATCATGGGTGACAAACCTGGTCAGGTACCGCATATCAGGCTCGTCTGAAGAAGCATACAGGCAGTATGCCGAGGCTCCAGACCGGGCAATGAGGTCATCAAGGTAGTCCATCCTCTACACATTGCCAATGAGACCACAAGTACTTTTATGATACGATTGATGTATGAAAGATGAATGAGTCTGCCAAAGAGCAGTTTAAATGGAAATTCTGGTATAATGCAGTTCTTCTGAATGGGGTAATTCTCTTCTTTGCCCTTGGAGTTCTGGCGATATTTCTCTTTCCTCAGTCATTTCGAATTCCAGGATCGATAGTTTGCCTCCTTGTTGCATTGGCTTTGGCCCTGCTGTTTAGAAGACAGTATCTGAAGACGAAAGAATGGTTAAATCAAAACGCATAAGGCAGGACACAGATGCTCAAAAAGATCAAGGATGATATTGAACTAATGGGAAGACATCTGGAAGTTCTCTCAAAAGTTGTTGAGGATCAGCCAATTGGGATTATAAAACTTTCAGAAATCTTAGATGTCCCTCAACACCGAATCCGTTATTCTCTCAGGGTGATGGAGGGGCTTGGCTATATCCGCGCCTCTCCAACCGGGGCGTTTGCCACTGATAAGGCTCAGGAGTTATTTTTGAACCTTGATGGAGATATTGATGAAATCATCGATTTACTTCAAAAAATGAAATCTTTGATGAACCAGGAATGATGGAATTCTTTCAACAATCTTTATATGCCTAAACGCTCTACATTATAGAGCACCTCTGAGCCGCCATAACTCAGTTGGTAGAGTGACTGGCTGTTAACCAGTATGTCACAGGTTCGAGTCCTGTTGGCGGCGTCCTTATTTTGCGGGCCTGTAGCTTAGTGGTTAGAGCGCCCGGCTCATAACCGGGCGGTCATGCGTTCGAATCGCATCAGGCCCATTCTTTTGGATAGTGATTTATGGACGTATATCATAAATCCTGTTTTAATGCTATGTCCTGTCTGTAGAAAAGATCATATTCGTTCTGCAGATGCTTTATTGTCGGGAAAAGATGCATTGTTTTCCCCATGCCCAAAGTGTGCTGGAGAAATTCGCAATAAATCATCCCCTCCTGATGGCCCTCCTCCTTATTTTTGCCACTGTGGTAGGGCTTTCATCGATGATGTGTATGTGGCATTGTATCATATCCTGGTGGATGAAGGGCTTTTCAATGGGGACGAACCTCTCTCGGCTGTGGGTATTCCTCTTATTGATCCTGGGATTTTTCTTCGCGCCCCCCCTTTTCTTCCTCCCCGTTCTCTTCTTCTCCTCTCCTCTGCATTTGATCAGCAATCTGCCGTGAAGGCATTTGATCGCATATCTCAACTATCAGGAATCCTCCTGGATGGTCACTTTCTCCCTGGTATTGGCGATATCACTAGTTCTTCAAATCCTGTAAGTTCAGAGCATCAACTGCTCTGTGGGTGTGATGTCCGGGCTGATATTTTTCCGACAACTCAAGGGCCTGTAGTAATATACAAAAAACAAGCGTCTACTCATATTGAGGTGCCTCATGGGATCGATCTAAAAATTCGATCAATAGAACGTGCCATCAGAAGGGTACATCCTCACCTACTTGTGGATGCATGTTGTGGCGCAGGTACCTTGGGAATTGCAGGTCTGAAACTAGGCGTGCATGATGTTCTTCTTAATGATCCCTGGTATGCAGCAGCATATTTTACTGGATTTAATCTTAGTATCAATAAAAATATTCTGGGTCTTGAAGAGTGTGTGTGTTGCGGAAATTATTCCCGATTTTCTCAGGATCGGATACGGGGAGAATCAGAGGTTGTTGCAGAAGGGTTTGGGTGCGACCATGCAGTTCAGGTTTTTCAGGGGAGAATGGATTCGTTGGCGACTCGGATTACCGATCCCTCAGTTTTGACCGTTTTTGATCCCTTTGACAAAAAGATGTTTCGTGAAAATGACTTCTTTTTATCCTCTTGGCGCCAGACTGTCGGGGGGGAAGTTTTTATTCCATAGGTCTTCGCATAATAATGGGGACTAGCCTGGGTGGATCGGCGTCACCTGTGACCTGAAACCGCCGGTATGCAGGGGGCGAAGTTCGAGGAAGGCTTACACGTACTGCCTGAAATCTCCATGCTCTCAACGAAGAAACCCTGTCCTGTGAGGTCGATGGCCAGAGATCCTACCTTCGGAGGAAGGAAAGACCTGTTATCGCGGGGATCGGTCCAGGCCCGGAAGGGAGCAGACTTACCGTGAACGTTCGGCGCCCATGGGGTTACGGGGCGGAGGAGGGGGCTTGAGACAAAGGTTGCAACGGTCTGTCGACCGAGAACGTGTCCCTATTTTATTATTCTGATTCTCATGGCAAAAGTCACGGTCATTGGCGCTACCGGACGGGTAGGTCAGTATGCAGCCCTCTCAATTTCACGGATTCCCTATGTACGGGAGATCCAGTTATACGGAAGGGAAGGGTCTCAATCGCTTCTGGATGGAATATCACGTGATCTTGTGGACTCATTTGCTGCTACTGGAACCGGCTCAACAGTTCGATGGAGTTGTGACCTCGCAGATATGCGTAACTCTGATATTGTGATAATTACGGCAGGAGTTGCCCGTCGGCCTGATCAGGATCGCCTTGATCTCGCACAGGAAAATGCCAGAATCGTAGCAGACCTTTCAGCGAAGGTCCAAAAATTCGCTCCAGATGCGATGATCATGATGGTTACCAATCCGGTAGATATCATGACTTCAGTCGCACTCCGGTATTCCGGAAAAAAACCGCATCAGGTCTTTGGACTTGGTACTCACCTCGACTCTATGCGCTTGAAATCTTTGATAGCCTCTTTTTTTCAGGTGCATGTAAGTGAAGTACATACGCGCATTATAGGTGAGCATGGTGAGAGCATGGTTCCTCTCTGGTCAGCAACTACAATCGGAGGGATTCAGATCTCAAATCTTCCCTCTTTTGGCAATCTCCCGATTGATGATATCATGAATACGGTGAGAAATTCGGGTCAACAGATTATCGCCAGTAAGGGGGCAACAGTGTGGGGGCCGGGAGATGCAATTGCCACTATTGTCAAGACTTTCCTTGGAAATGAAAATCGAATCCTCACTCTCTCAGCATATGTCAAAAGTGAGGTTCACAATATCGGGGATGTCTGTATCGGTGTTCCGGCAATGATCAACCGTAGTGGCATCTTTCCGGTATCCATCAGGCTCGATCCACTTGAGGTTCATGCATTTCAGGCATCTGTGGAACGAATTCGTGGCCTCACCAAACAAATTCTTTCCAATATCGAACCCGGCAATGAGGATTCGCTCTCGGTAAAAAAAGAGTAATTATTCAGACTCGATCAAACGAGAGTAGATCCAATGATCTCTGCCCGTTCAATTCCGGGAATACTATTTATCGTGGCTTCTGCTGCATCGGTCTGCCCTTCTGCATCAGGAACGACAATGACGACCTTCAGAGCAACAAGCCCGAAGCCGATTGGCTCTTCCTGAATGTCTTGAACACGAGGTAGCTTGGCACGAATCTCTTTCTTAATCTCTTCCCTGTCAACTTCGGGGGACTCAGGCATGGCTTTAATGATCAGTGCCACGTCTCCCATGGTTTATGGCCCCCGGAATCCACATGTCGGGCAGGAGTATTCAACGCTCTGTTCCCGGCAGCGATAGCAGCGGCAAATCTGGGCTCCACAGGCAGGGCAACCGAATTCGGTGGATCCCTGCTCTGCCATTGGGCCGTTGCATGAGGTGCAATTGTCTTGACTCATATTCGGATGTCTCCAAAGGTGCTTATCTTATTCTTTCTTGATCCTCTTAAATCATGATGCCAAAGTGGGTGCCTGATACTGTTCCTCCCTCTATCGCTATACGGATCTGTTCAGGAATCTTTCCATTAATTATGACCCCTTGAAGTCGGTGGGTAAGAATGAAAGGTATGAATGCGGGATCGAGGTCTTCTGTATGAATAATGTTGGTAATTTGATCGAGGGGTTCGTTATCTGCGCGGATATTATCGATTGATTTCAGAATTAGTAGAGATGCTCCAAGATGGTGAGCAAACCAGGCACTAATGGTATCTGATGTAATATCCCAGGAGTGGGGGAGGGGATCCCATGTCCGAAGATACTGGTATGGGAGGAGTACTCTGGGGTATCCGGAAAAAGAAGGTTCCTGGGTGATCTGAATCTGGTATTGCGATAAATACCATCCATATTGTTCCATTCCAAGGATTGCCATCCAGTGAGCCGGAGTACCTGTAGTACCCGTTGACCTGACTGCATCCGCAAACATGCCTCCTCCAGGCAGAATCAATGCATTACACTTGCTGGCAGTTATTGTCTGCATGATTTCTTTTGCATGGGGAAGGAGGCTCCCCCCGATTTTTATAATAAGAGGTTGCTCCATTGGCACATATATTTCAGCAGATTCATTTATTGATGTCTGTAATGTTCTTTTATGCGAATATCCTTCCTACTACTCATTCCTCTCCTTTTTATCACCGGGGTGCATGGTTTTCAGATAACCGAGGTTTATCCTGATACCTACCTGAATGGTGATGCTGATGAGTATCTGGTAATCAGTGGCCAGGGGTCACTTGACATCCTTTCTGTGAATGATGGTGAGGGTTCTCTCTCTTTCCCTCCGGGTTCAGTATCATCCGGTACTGTTACCATTGCCCGTGATAGTGAGGCATTTTCCACGGTGAATAGTCGGTTTCCGGACTATGAAATAATAGGGAAGAATCCTACCGTTCCGGATCTGATACATACTGGACGGTTTCAACTAGGAAATCAGAAAGATGATCTTGCGCTGTTAATGGATGGAACGAAGATTCAGAATATTTCCTGGCCTGGTTCATTCAAACCCAGAAAAGGTCAGGTACATTATCTGAATTCCACCGGTTTCTGGGATGAACGGATCCTCATGAGTGGTGGGAGCAGGTTTACCCCGTCGGCTTTTCCAAATGCTTCTGGAATGGTCTTTGTCTCACCTGATTGCAGCCGTGCAGTTTTTGAGCATGCTATCTCTTCAGCAGTTCGGAGTATCCTGGTTAACATATATGAATTCACTGATCCTGAATTAGCGAATTTGCTCTGCCAGGCAGCAAACCGTGGTGTCAGGGTACAAGTGCTCATTGAAGGTGGTCCGGTTGGAGGGATGACAGCAGATGAAAAGGCAGTAATCTCTATATTACAGAAAGAAGGGATTTCGATTCAGGCAATGGAGGGTGATGGTGAAGATCATGCTCCCTATCGATTTAATCATGCAAAATATCTGGTGATCGATGATTCACAGGTTCTTCTGACTACAGAAAACTTTACTCCTCACTCCCTTCCTGTAGCAGGTCTTTCGGGTAACCGGGGATGGGGAGTTATGGTAACCTCTCCCGAGTTTGCGACCTACCTCTCCCGAGTATTTGAATTTGACATAAGTGGACCTGGTGTCATCCCGATATCCGGAATTCCCTCAGATGTTGTCCCATATTCGGGTCCTTCTTACAATCCTGTTTTTCAACCAGTACAGTTCCGGGATGCAACGATTACTCCAGTTCTGGCTCCGGATACCAGTAACCTGATAATTCCGTTTATGGAAAGTGCCAAAAAACGTCTCCTGATCGAAGAGGCATATATCAAACACTGGTCTGACGGGAGGAAAAATCCGTATCTCGAAACTGCAATTCAAATTGCCAGAAAAGGAGTTCACGTAAGAATTCTACTAGATTCTTATTACTATAATGTAGAAGGGGACAATGACAACGATGAGATTGCTTCGCAGATTAATCAGATTGCAAAAGAGGAGCAGATCCCTCTTGAGGCAAAACTTATAGATCTCGACAAGCTGGGTCTTTTAAAACTTCATGCGAAAGGAGTTATTGTTGATGATGCGGTTTTTATCTCCAGTATTAACTGGAATGAAAATTCTCCCTTATATAATCGCGAAGCAGGTTTGATCATATCTGATCAAACATCTGCAGATTATTTTGCATCAGTATTTGAACAGGACTGGAAAGGAGAGAAGACCCAGTCAACATTAGATAATCATGACCCTGATCTAAAAAAGATCTCCACGATAGTTGGTGTTGTGATTCTTCTGATTATTCTCTACTGGTGGAGACATCGAAGATGAAAAATTAGATTTAGAGATATTCACTGAGGAACACAAAGATGAGATAATACATCGCAACAATTAGCATCAGTACTCCCGCACATCGGTTGATGATTCCATGATATCGGGTGAAGAATGATACTGCCATTCTGTTTGCATCCATAGAAAAGGCTGATAGTACTAACAGTGGTGTTGCCATCCCCACCCCAAATATGACGAAATTCACAAAGTTGGAAAGAAAGTCTGCTGTTGTTGTGGATAGAGCAAACAGAAGAATAATTGAAGCAGGATTGCAGGGGAGTGCAACCAGGCCAAAGAAGGCCCCGAAAAGGAATGCGGTTCCCCAGGGAGTTCGTGCCTCCGGTGAATGTACGGTAGGAAATATTCGTCCGATATCCACTCCCAGTATCATACCTATGCTCATGATCGCCAGGATCAGGTACACTATTGGACCAAGGTACCCGATAACAAGACCTGTTGAAACCTGCATAAATGCGACAAAAACTGCACCGAATGCAAGCATCGCTCCAATAACTCCCGAAGTGACTGCAATTCCAAGGAGAAGGGTGGATA
The DNA here is from genome assembly GCA_964624045.1 of uncultured Methanospirillum sp. GTDB lineage: Archaea > Halobacteriota > Methanomicrobia > Methanomicrobiales > Methanospirillaceae > Methanospirillum. Next base: position 20,276 of record CAZUXC010000023.1, read on the forward strand.
CCCTTCTCCCCTCTGCTGTTCTCCCGGCAAGGAATGCAAGATAACCCGGGTAGAGTGGAAGGACACACATTGCTCCCAAAGGTGTGTAGAGGCCTGCCAGAAATGAAAGGATCCAGGTTTCAGGGTTGATATCCATGATTAAGAGCAGACCTGAGATAACGCGCTTTTCAGGGTCTGCTCTCTGAATAATCCGGATCCTATATGATTTACCGTTCTATTGCATACGATAACGGTCTGGGGAAGTTCTAGGGCGAAACCTGTACCAAAAGAACCAACAAGCCCTCGCGTGAGTTCCTTTGGAGATGCAGCAAAGTAACCCTTAAATCCGTTTTTCTCAATATGCCTCTTTACCATATCCTGGTTTTCATTGGGATCAATGTCAATCCCGACTATGGTCATAGAATTCGGTGAATTTGCGTACATACGCTCGCTCTCCTGTATCTGCATAAGACATGCCGGGCACCATACAGCAAACGTATGAAGGATTACCGGTTTTCCTTGTTTTGCGAGTTCGTCAATGGTGAACTGCTTTCCGGAGATTGCATCAGTCAGGGCCACTTTTGTCCATGTCAGTCCGGTATCTCCTGATTCAACCGCTGTAACATCCGGGTTTGTGACCTCCTGATCCACCTCTTTCGGCTGCTCTGAACCAGAACATGCACTAATGAGGATTGCGAGAATGAATATCACGGTTATCAGTATGTTCCGATATTGGATTCTATGCATGTACAAGCATCTGTGATGATAGACTATAAACTTCCCCGGATATGAGGCAGAAAAAACCGAAAGGGCTATGGGTGCATCCTGACAACTGCTGGTGATGCTGGAGAATCAGGAACGAACCGCCCTTCTAATTTTGATCAGCGTCCTCTGTGTATGCGGATTATCTACACTTGTCCTCCAGGATTTAGGTAAAAAACCCTTTGCTCAAAATTATTCAAGTTCCGTACCCGAGGGGCATCTGGTTTACTACGAAGGGATTATCCAGAACATCGTCAAACCAGATTCTGCTGATGTATGTATTTTAGAAATGAATGCGGTTCAGGTTTTTATCCCCTCCTGCTCGGAAAACAAGATTCTGGTGAATGAAGGGGATGTAATCAGCCTGTACGGTAAAGTGCAAACCTGGAAAGGAAAGCGTGAAATTGTAGTTGAGGATCCTAAAGATATTACTGTTATTGGCGTATCTCAAGGGAAAAATCTGCGTTTTTGACCGAATGAGTAAGCATTCCAAGGCTTATTCGCTCAATGTCAAGTACTGCATACTGTGTGATCGTTTCAGGAGTGATCCCTCCTGAAACTTCAATAATTACCTTCTCTCGAAGTCCTTTTTGGGAGAGTACCTGTATAGTGCTCTGGATTTGTTCGGGCACCATGTTGTCAAGTAATAATATATCAACGCCTGCTTCTACTGCTTCAACTGCATCCTCTATGGATTCTGCTTCAGCCTCGATAATGTGGTAGACTCCGGATTGTTTTGCTCTATGGATCGCTTCTCGAAGGGGAACCAAAGCACGGTGAGTGTCCTTAATCAAAATTGCATCTGAAAGTGAGTACCGGTGAGGATCAGCTCCTCCGATCATACATGCTTTCTTATCAAGGAGTCGAAGACCCGGGGCAGTTTTTCTGGTAGCTGCGATATTACAGGATGGATTAACGCTCATGACGAGGTTATGGATACGTCGTGTTTGTGATGCAATACCGCTCATCCTCCCCATCAGATTGAGAGCAGTACGCTCAATCAATAGAATGGTGTGCACATCTCCCTCTACTGAAAGAATGATTGTATTTTCTTCTATATGGTCTCCATCATGATATGAGGATTCTGTTTTGATATTATAATGGCGAAAAAGAGTCTGAACTTCAGATAGTCCAGCAATGATAAGCGTTTCTTTTGCGATAATGTCCGCAGAACACCCATTTGGTTGGAGAATGGATTCTGATGTGATATCTCCAAATGGCGCATCTTCTTCGATGAAAGCGATAAGCTTACTGATAGGTATTTTTGGCAATATCATTATTGTACAGCCAGCATTCGTTCAAGGGATTTTTTCGCCGTTTTCAGTGTCTGTGTATCAAGGATTATCTCTCCCTGCAGAGTATAGAGACATCTTCTGATATCATTGAGCGTTGTCTTCTTCATATCTTTGCATACCGAATGTAGGGGGTGATAGAATTTTTTATCGGGAAAAATTATGTTAAGACGTTTCACCATCCCTTCTTCAGTAAAAATGTGCCAGATATTCTCGTCAGAGTCCTGAATTATCTGAATCATTTTTCCGGTAGAGGCAATTATGTCTGCACCTGCCCGGATAATGGGTGAGCATTCCGGATGGGCCATTATTCTCCCTCCGATACTTCGAGCCTGTGAGATATCATCAAGAGTAAATGACTGATGAACATAGCAATGCCCCTCTTTGGGCATTAGGATGATCTGCTTCTCGGGTAACATCATTTGAACGTGATCTGCGAGATTAGCATCGGGACCAAAGAGAATATCCTTATTTGGGAGTGATTTTACCACCCTTTCTGCATTACCTGATGTGCATACGATATCTGCTTCGGATTTACAGGCAGCAGAACTGTTGACATAAACTACAACGTTTGCATCCGGATGATTCACTTTCGCCTTATGAATCATGTCAGGGGTGAGATAATCTGCAAGAGGGCAACCGGCCTCCGGGATTGGGATAAAAACCCGCTTCTCTGGATTTAGAATTTTAGCCGTTTCTGCCATGAAAACCACTCCGCATATGATCAGATTGTCAGCATATGTATCACGTGCTGCGAGAGCGAGCTCCAGGCTATCCCCTACGATATCGGCGATTGCGTGAATCTCTGGAGACTGGTAATTGTGAGCGAGAATAACTGCGTTGAGCTCTTCTTTTTTCCGGAGAATATCCCTGTTTATCTCTTCAGTAATCATCCCCCGATCACCAGTGGATTCTCAATGTTTTTCAGGAGAGAAAGGACTGATAGTGCTGCAAGATAACTCGTTGCCGGATTATCTGGAGAAGGGAGATTGGTGATTTTTGTATATGCGTCTCCGAATTCTCCTTTCACAAAAATCTCATGAATGTTTTTATCCACCTCAGGATCTGCCCAGAGTTCTACATCAACCTCATGTTCTGCTGCCAGGGCAATCGCTACAGACACATTAATATTTTTAGGAAATTGTTTGACACACTCATTCGCTTTCCCTTTAAAGGCAAGTGTCCGTGATTTCACTGACATGCCCAGACTTTCCGGGCTCTTTGTAGTGCGGAGAAGAATGCTCTCAATGTGACTTATCTGCCCGACTTTGAGGTTGTCAAGTCCCATGATTGCGCCACTGGGTATATGGATTTTCCGATGGCCCGCTTGGGCTACTGATATGATATCGTCACGAAAGGCCTTGTCTGAAAGAGCTCCTACACTTAATATGACCATGTCTTTGCCTCCTCGAATCACTCTGAGGGCATATGCCCGGACAGCTGCAATTGAAGCAGCTTCGACACAGATATCAAAGTCAGCAGATAAAAACTCGTCAAAATCTGAGTATGGGTCAGATCCGGTCTCATATGCAAGATTTACCGCATGGTCTGGTAACTGATCAAATACAGCCACCACTTCAAATCCCTTCTGATGAGTTGCGATGATTCTTCCGACATTACCACAACCCAGGAGACCAATTCTGACCATTGCCTACATATTTGCCTGATATAATTAAACAGCTTTGCCATATCCGGTCAAAGTTAATCGCTGTTCCTATCAGGGTTTACTACGTATAGACAATGGCATTATGATAAAAAACCCTGGGGACTCACCATTATCCCATTGGGTACAGGAACTCTCCGGGCAAACAGTCTCTATCCTGACCTTTGGCTGCACATACAATGAAGGTGATTCTGATCGGCTTCGTCATATTCTTACTGATGTTGGATGTTGCCTTACTGGTTCTCCTGCAGAGGCGGATATCGTAATTCTGAATACCTGTATTGTTATTGAGAAGACTGAACGAAAGATGCTTCGTCTTATGCGGGAAATTGGGGAAAATCGCCTTTGGATTACAGGATGTCTCCCATCAGCCCGACCAGATATCCTCAATGAATTTCCCTCTGCCAGAGTTCTCTTCCCTGATGAGATTCATGCCGTTTCGAGAACATTGTCTAGTCTCCTTTCTGGCCACATTGCTGTTGTTCAGGTTGGGCCGGGTTGTCTTGGAGAATGTAGTTATTGTATCACTCGTCTGGCCAGAGGAAGGATCATGAGTATCCCTAAGATGGAGATCATCTCTCAAATCCGGAATGCGGTTGATGCTGGGGCGACAGAGATACGCCTTACTGGTCAGGATCTCAGTGCCTATGGGCGTGATATGGGTTATTCAGCTCTCCCTTCCCTTATGCACGATATCAGTATGATACCTGGATCATTCAGGGTTCGACTAGGAATGATGAATCCGGCGACCCTTCTTCCGATTGCACGGGAAGTAGGTGAGGCGATGAGATCAGAAAAATTCTTCTCATTCCTGCACCTCCCGATACAATCCGGGTCTGATGAAGTTCTGGTCAGGATGAAGAGAGGATACAAGGTTCAGGAGTATTGGGATCTGCTGTCCATTATCAGGGAAATTGTACCATCTCTGTCTCTGGCAACTGATCTCATTGCAGGATTTGCCGATGAAACAGAGGAGGAGTTCAGAAAAACCCTAGAACTAGTATCCGCTCTGAGGATGGATGCGCTGAATATTACTCGGTATTCATACCGTCCCGGCTCAACAGTTAGCAGGATTGGGGAGTTACCTGACCGGATACGAAAAGATAGATCTCGTGAGTTAATACGGATTGGGTATGCAATACTGAAAGAGAAGAAACAAAGTCTGATTGGGAAATCGCTTGAGGTCCTTATTACTGAAGAGGGGAGACCGGGCAGTGTCATGGGTAGGACAGAGAACTATACCGGGGTTGTTATCGAGGAAGTCCTACCAATTGGTGGGCGATATCTTGTGGAAATAACCGGAGAACGAACTCATTATCTCATTGGCACTAGGATTGCTCCTTGCGATTCCTGATGAAGAGAGAATGATTTTTCCCCCTCCGCGGTAACGGGTACTCACATACGGAGTACATATGGATGATGTGGTAGTCAATGGATATTCTCGCCTTATTGATCTGATCCGAACAACTGATTCGGGAATAGATCAGCATGCTGAGCAGCTCCGTTCACGTGAGGCTGAACTTTTAGGTAAAATGGGTGCCATAACTGCCCCGGTAATTAGTAATTCAGGTATTACTATCCTGGAAAAAGGAAAAAAAGACAAAGATGGTGAGATATATGATGGAGTTCACTACCCATCCCGAGTGTTTGTTCTCGGTAAAAGTGCGGACATTGCTCCTTATCGACCTGACGATATGTCCCGTCCTGTTATCGATCAATTTTGTCTGATAAGTGAGGATGGAAAATTTTACGAGGTCATGTACAGTGCAGATGAGCTCATTGTTGATTCATACCTCGGAGAACTGACTCCTCGTCAGGTTCTCGATATTTATGGATATGATGCTGTTTTCATGCTCTATAAAGGAATGAAGCAGTACCTGGAAGGGCAGGAGAACCTTCTCACCGCTCTGGGTGTGACACTCCAGTTCCTTGATGCATCTGCATAGGCTCACTTTTCACTCTTTTCCTTTCCAACTGAATAGAGGAAAGACTGGACGCAAGGGATCCGATTCCTGTTCATATCCAGATAACTTGAATACCTTTTCAGTTCGCTCTCCCTCTTTTTTTACCCAGGAAATTATCGCTTTTCCTTCATGAAGAATCGTGGGGAGGGCGACTTTACGGGTTTCATCGACTTGGATATCTCCTATGATTACGTGATGATTATCTGGAATCACCTTCATTTCAACTGATTGTGCAGGGGCTGTACCGGGATTTTCAATAATGACATACCTGGAGTCATCAGAGAGGGATGCGAAAATTTCCGGATGCAGATTCTTTGCGGCATCTGCGGATATTATCTGAACCATCAGGATGGTACCCATCAGGATCAAAACGATGCCTCCGGCTGTGATATCGATTAACAGAATTGAACCAAGTATGAGAATTATTCCAATTACTGTGGTAAAGAGAATATTAGAATTCACATACTTCGTTATCTTTAAAAATATTTGAAAAGAGAAGAATGGGCCCGGTGCGATTCGAACGCACGACCTCCCGGTTATCAGCCGGGTGCACCACCTGTCTATGCTACGGGCCCAGAGGCTCTAATTAGGTGGATGTTTGAGTATATTAAACCTTTCGGATTGTCTTCGGTTGGGATCAGATCCATACGATCATGGTTCATATCAGGAGAAGAAAATAAATCTGGTATCTAAATCCCCGGAACTGAAAAGATATGGATGTAAAATATCTCCTTGGTAATGAGGCCATTGCACATGGATGCCTCGAAGCATCGCTTGATACCGCTTTTGGATATCCCGGCACGCCATCATCTGAGGTCATAGATACTCTTCGGGCATGGCCGGACCGCCAATCCTATGTTGAATGGTCTGTAAACGAAAAGGTTGCATATGAACAGGCATTGGCCTCTTCCTGGTGTGGTATGCGCTCAATCGTTACCATGAAACATGTCGGCCTGAACGTTGCTGCTGATCCGTTGATGACTTCGGCGTATACCGGGGTAAAAGGTGGTTTTGTTGTTCTCACCGCTGATGATCCGTATGCACACTCCTCACAAAATGAACAAGACTCCCGCATTTATGCATCATTTGCGCGTATTCCCTGTTTAGACCCATCATCTGTGCAGGAAGCCCATGATATGGTCAGAGATGCATTCTCTCTCTCTGAAGAATTCTCTCTCCCTGTCATCTTCCGACCGACAACGCGCATATGTCATTCTAAGAGTGATGTGAGGCTTGGTACTGTTGCGCCCTCAGAACGCAAAGCATCATTTGAAAAAGATCCTCGTCAGTATGTGGTCATTCCTGCCCATACCCGGATTCTTCATAAGGAATTGAATGAAAAGCAGCCAGCTTTGAAAAAACGGTTGATAGAACTGGGATATAATCATTATGTCATACGGGGGGATACTGCTGTAATTACTGGTGGTGTGGCCTCGTCATATGTTCATGAAGTTCTTGGGGACATGGTATCTGTAGCCCAAATTGGGGCATATCCAATAGATGAAGAATGGCTCTCGGGTTTTGTTCGTAAACACGCCCGAGTCATTGTTATTGAGGAGTTAGCTCCGGTTATTGAAGAAATTGTCCGCCAAGTGGCAGGAGATATTCCAGTATATGGGAAGAAAACCGGTCATATCCCCTATGAGGGAGAATTATCTCCCGAACGAATATCTGGATATCTCCAGAGCCTGAATGTCGTAACTTGTATGCAATATCCGACTCCAGCAACTCCGGCAGGACTCCCCGTCAGACCACCAATCCTGTGCGCTGGCTGTATGCACCGTACTGCAATGTATGCGATAAAGAAGGTGTTCAGAGATGGCATCTTCCCGAGTGATATCGGATGTTATACCCTTGGTCTTCAACTGGGTGTTGTTGATACCACCATCTGTATGGGTGCGTCAATAACGGTTGCATCTGGCATGGCTCAGGCAGGGGAAGCTCATGACATCGTATGCACAATTGGGGACTCAACTTTCCTACACACGGGTATACAGGGTCTGCTAAATGCCGTCTACAATCATGCCCAAATAACCGTCGTCATTTTGGATAATCGGGTGACTGCAATGACTGGTCATCAACCAAACCCAACTACCGGCTTGACAGCCCAGGGGATTTCTACTCCTCCGGTATCCCTGGAGATGATCTGCCGATCCTGCGGAGTGAGTTTTGTGGAGACTGTGAGTCCGACAGATCTTATCCAGTTTACCGCAGTTCTGAAAGAAGCGAAAGCACTGCCTGGTGTTAAGGTCATAATTGCGAAACAACCCTGTGTCATAACGGAAAAACGTGCAAAGGTGAACAGAGGTCGGTTTGTTGTTAACATTCAGGAATGTATCGGATGCAAAGCCTGTGTAAAATTTGGTTGTCCAGCGATTGAACTTCACAGTGGCTTGGCTCGGATAACAGATCTATGTTCAGGTTGTGGTGCATGTGCGCAGATATGTCCTGTTGCTGCCATATGCAGGGAGGGAAAAGAATGAGTTTTGATGTGCTCATCGTTGGAATTGGGGGTCAGGGGACAATTCTGACATCAAATATTCTAGGGGAGGCCTGTGTTATTGAAGGAATTCCTGTCAGAGGTGCGGAAACCCATGGGATGGCACAGAGGGGTGGATCCGTAGAATGTCAGGTACGGATTGGGCAAAAGTTCGGGCCTTTGATCGCTCCGGGCACTGCAGATCTCATTATCTCGTTTGACCTGATGGAAGCAGCCAGAGCCTGTCATTATCTGAAGGAAGGGGGGAGTATCTTCACTAGCAGAGTCTTTGTCGTTCCAACTTCGGTGTTCATGCAGGATTATCCAGCACCAGATGAGCAGATGCTTCTCTCTTTTCTTGAGAATCGTATGGTAACTGTCGTTGATTCAAAGTCCCTTTCTGAAGAAGCGGGGAGTATTCTGACTCAGAATGTAGTACTTCTTGGTGCAGCGTCTTCCCTCCTTCCTCTATCTGAAAATTCTCTCCGAGAAGCGATCAGCAGGACTGTCCCAAAAAAGACGATTGAATTAAATCTCAAAGCATTTGATCTTGGCAAGTCGTCTGCAAATATTGGTCGATAATGGCTTAAGGAAGAGGAATCTCCAGAATCAACCTTTCTTTCAATAATAATATCTATAATTACATTAACAGGGGAATAATGGCACCAATAAATTACCAATCTATCATGGATCTCATGGATCAAAAGTACATTTCATGGCTTTTTTGCCTGATATGTACAATTTTCATCATAGGGACTGGTTTTACCTATCAGGCACCATATGTTGAATGGGATGCATCTGATTACATCAATGTGGCAGAGAATATTGCGAATAACAGAGGGATCATTAGTGGATGGGATTCTGATAATATCCACGCCTACTGGCCTTTAACGGTGTGGCCACCACTTTACCCAATTCTCATTGCAGCATTCATGCAATTTGGTTTTTCTTCAGTGAGTGCTGCAATGTGGATCCCTATTCTGTCCTTTGCAGGTATTGTTGTTGTCGTGTTTTTCATCGGGAAAGAACTTGGTGCATCAATTATTGGTTACGTTGCCGCAATATCCTGCCTATCCTTGAGTTATTTATGGGAGTACGCTCGGTGGGCACTGACTGAAATGCCTTTCATCTTCCTATCTCTTCTTGGAATACTCCTGTTTATGAGATACTGCGAGAATAAAAAAATGGTTCTTCTCGTATTATCTGCAATATTCTGTGGTTTAGCCTCTGTCACCCGATATATGGGGGTCTCACTGATAATCTCGGGTGTGTTATTGCTACTAATTCATATGAATGGGCTAAAATTAGCCAATTTAAAACGGCTCATTCTTTTTGGGTTGGTTGCATCCCTACCGATAGTTTTGGTATTTATTCGCAATATTTATTACAAAGGGCATTTAAGTGGTGCTAATCGAGGTTTTGGTACCGGTAATATCTTTGGGACTATTCATGACATAATTAGCGTGTTATATGTAGATTTTAACCCGTTTAAATCAGTTAGTGCTATAGATTCTGGAAATAATCTACGGATGATATCCCTCCTTCTCGTGCTTGCTTTCATAACATTTGTGTTTTATAGTCTCTATACTTCAAATAAGAAGAACCTAAGAGTATTATTTCTCCAGTTTATTCGGGCAAATCAGATACCTTTGATGTTCATTCTGGTTTATGTCTCATCCCTCTTTCTCCTTGAGATAGGAATGGGGGATATTGCTGGTGTTCATACAAGATATCTCCTTCCATTGTATCCCCTTCTCATTATCATTCTTATATCTGGGTTTTATTTCTCCATCTCTCATATTCAGATGCCCCTTTTTAAAAGGGGAACTCTTGCCTTTGGTCTCATTTTTTTTCTCTGCTTTATCGGGACCCAGGTTATTGCTTCTACACCTTATATCATGGAAAAAGGGGGCAAATATTATACCGATCCCTCATGGTATGACGATCCGGTGGAGGAATATGAGTGGATTCTTGAGAACCGGTTAAATGGTGCAGAAATCTTTAGTAATAATCCGCGTGCTCTTCAGTTACATCTGTCTCATCTGGTAATTCCGCTTCCCAAAAGCGGTGATAGTATCTATGCAAAAAAAATTCTTCAGAGCATGCATCCGGGTTTTTTAATCGTGTCATTAAATGGAAAGAAGCGTGATAGTCAATACATGGATGCAGATGCTCTATTTTCATGTAATAATGGCTTTGAAAATCCAGCGAGGTTCTCTCAAGTATTTACAAACCCGGATGCGAAGATCTATCAAGTAATAAGTCCGGCAAAATAATTCTTTTTTGGTGCACACTCTCTCGACTTCTGCACCATTCCCCAAATTGTTATATAGGGTGCGGTGTAACAGGTATGATCATGTCTTCAAACAATTTTGAAGCAGGGAGAGCCGGTGTTGTACACTCGGCAGGTCGCTTTCTCCAGCGATAAAAATCGTACTGCAAAGAAGATCTCTGTTTTCGACACAACTCTCCGTGATGGGGAGCAGACTCCTGGTGTATCTTTTACCACTGCTGATAAACTTGAAATTGCACGCCAATTATCAGATATCGGAGTAAGTGTAATTGAAGCTGGTTTTCCTGCATCCTCCGAAGAGGAATTTATCACTGTAAAGGCAATCGCTGCTGAAGATCTGGATGCTATAATCTGTGGTCTCGCCCGATCAGTGAAAGGTGATATCGATCGGTGCATCGATGCCGGTGTTGATCTGGTGCATGTGTTTATTCCGACCTCCGAAGTTCAGAGAACACATACCATACGAAAAACCCATCCTGAAGTTGTTGCCATTACAGGTGATATCGTCCGTTATGCTCGGGATCATGTGGATAAAGTTCTGTTCTCCGCAATGGATGCAACAAGAACAGACCTGCCAGAATTAATTGAGGTGTTTGAGACAGCAGTTGGTGCAGGGGCAACGGCAATCAATGTTCCTGATACCGTGGGTGTTGCAACTCCAACCTCAATGAAGGCTCTGATTTCTGCTCTACGCGAGAGAATTACCTGCACCATAGATGTTCATTGTCATAATGACTTTGGAATGGCAACGGCGAACACCATATCTGCGGTTGAGGCAGGGGCGGATCAAGTCCAGGTTACTGTTAATGGGATAGGTGAACGGGCTGGCAATGCAGATCTTGCATGTACCACTATGATTATTGAGTCCATTCTGGGGTATGATACTGGCATTCAAACCGAACGTCTGGTAGAAACATCACGAATGATATCCCGGTTTTCAGGTCTGATGGTGCCACCAAACTGGCCAGTTACGGGAGAATACGCATTTGCTCATGAAAGCGGTATTCATGCCCAGGGAGTACTGGAACATGCCAGTACATTTGAACCGGGTATTATGACGCCTGAAATGGTAGGGCACCGTCGTCGACTGAAACTTGGAAAACATGTCGGTCGTCATGCGGTCAGGGACATGCTGAATCAGGTTCATATCTCTCCTGATGAAGCTCAGATGGATGAGATTATTGCCCGGGTCAAACAGATCGCAGCGAAAGGAAAAAAGATCACTGAACACGATCTCTATGAGATCGCAGAAACAATAACCGGGTCAGGAACATCCGGACGGTACATAGATCTGGTGGATATTGCCATTATGACCGGTAATCATATGATCCCAACTGCTACTGTCCGTGCCAGGGTTGGAGGAACTGAACGGGTATTCTGCAGTACTGGCAATGGTCCGGTGGATGCTGCTGTCAAAGCTTTGATTGGAACTGTTCCCCGATCTGCTGTACTGAAAGAATTTAATGTATCTGCGATATCAGAAGGAAGTGATGCAATAGCGCATGTTGCGCTGGTTGTCGAAGATGAAAAGGGTCGGCTGTTTGATGCTGCAGCATCAGGTGATGATATCGTACTGGCATCAGCAGAGGCAATGGCAAACGCACTGAATATGGTATATCGCAATGGCACAGACAATCGTTGAAAAAATCTTCTCCAGGCACTGTAAAAAAGACACATTTGCTGGTGAGGTAGTGATGGCGCCAGTTGACGGGGCGATGATGCATGACATCACCGGCCCGCTGGCGATAGAGAAATTTGTTGAGATGGGTGGGGAGAAGGTCTTTGACCCTGCAAAAGTCATTATGCTCTTCGATCATCAAACCCCTGCTGATTCGCTGAATGCAGCGGAAAACCAGAAAAAGATGCGGGAGTTTGGAAAAGCGCAGGGGATTCACAACTATGATATCAAGGAAGGAGTCTGCCACCAGGTTACTCTGGAAAAAGGCAGAGTTTGCCCGGGTGATATTGTTATTGGGGGCGATTCTCACACATGCACATATGGAGCAGTTGGGGCTTTTGCAACCGGGGTGGGTTCAACAGATCTCGGATTCGCCCTTCGATATGGATGTCTGTATTTCCGTGTTCCCGAGAGTATCAGGGCAAATGTAACTGGAAAGTTTGAACAGCGGGTTGGCGCCAAAGACCTGATCCTGAAGATTATCAAAGATCTCACGGTTGATGGTGCAACATATAAAGCAGTGGAGTTCACTGGCGATACTTTCTCATCAATGGCTATGGCAGGAAGAATGACCTGTTGTAATATGGCCATTGAGATGGGGGGAAAAGCAGGTATTGTTCCCCCTGATGCAATAACCACTGAATATCTTAAGGGCAGAGTTTCGTATTCTCCATTTGATCTGACCAGTGATGATGGTGCTGAATACTCATCATGGTGTGAATACGATGTATCTGATCTGGTACCTCAAGTGGCAGTCCCCCATAATGTGGATCAGGTTGTTGATGTGAATGAGATTGCGGGCACACCTGTGGATCAGGTATTCATCGGTTCATGTACGAATGGCAGATTTGAAGACCTTCAGGAAGCTGCCGAAGTGCTTGGAAGTCGGAAATTCTCTGACGACATACGCGTTCTGGTAATTCCTGCATCCCGGGATGAATATCTAAAAACTCTGCGTGCAGGAATTATTGAACAGTTTGTTGAAGCGGGGGCTCTTGTCGAAGCACCCTGCTGTGGTCCCTGTATGGGTGGATCCTTTGGGCTGATTGCAGGAGGGGAAGTGTCATTCTCTACCTCTAATCGGAATTTCAAAGGTCGCCAGGGGTCAACAGAAGGGAAAGTGTATCTGGGATCTGCAGCGACAGCAGCGGCAACCGCAATAACCGGGGTCATCACTGATCCACGGGAGGTGTGATGATGCGAGTCTGGAAATTTGGGGATAATATTGATACAGATGCCATTATCCCTGGCAGATTTCTTACTATCAATGACCCTAAGGGATTGGCAGAACATGCTTTCGAAGGAACGCGTGACGACTTTGCTGGAAATGCAAAAGAAGGTGACATGATCGTTGCCGGTCGCAACTTTGGTTGTGGCTCTTCACGTGAACATGCACCCATGGCCCTTACCGGTTCCGGGATACAATATGTTATTGCACAATCTTTTGCCCGGATATTCTATCGAAACAGTGTAAATGTTGGTCTATTGCCAGTTATCTGCCCCCGGGCGGGGGAGATTACTGAAGAGGATCAGATTATCAGCCATCTCTCCGATGGTTATATCGACGTTTCAGGAAAACGATTGGATATTGAACCGGTGCCTGAATTTCTTCAGCGGATTATTGATGCTGGTGGTCTTGTAGAATATGCAAAGCAGATAAAAGGTGATGACTTGTGCATGAAGTAGCAGTAATTGGTGGAGATGGGATAGGGCCTGAAATCATAGCCGCTGGGCAGAATGTTCTGAATGCTGCAGGTGAACGTTTCGGATTTGATATCGACTGGACTAACTTTGAAATAGGGGCTGATCGGTATCTAAAGACCGGAGAGTTGGTTACTGAAGATGAAATGGAATCCCTCTCCTCTTTTCCGGCAATTTACTTCGGAGCGATTGGTGATGACCGGGTGACTCCGGGAATTCTTGAGAAGGGGATTTTACTTAACCTCAGGTTCGCATTTGATCAATATGTGAATCTCAGGCCGGTGAAAATGCTGGAAGGGGTTGAGACCCCTCTGGCAGGAAAAGGTCCTAAGGATATTGATTTCCTGGTTGTCAGAGAGAACACCGAAGATTTTTACGTTGGAATCGGCTCAAGATTTACCGGAAAGGAAAAGAAACAACTTGAGGTCGTTCGCAATCTCTACTCTGCAAAATTTGGTCTGGATGTGGAGAGTGACGCAGAAGAGATTGCATATCAGATAGGGGTTCTTACTCGGGAAGGTTCTCGCCGTGTTATAGAGTATGCTTTCAATGCAGCTCATAAACGAAATAAAAAGGTAACTTCCGTAGACAAGGCCAATGTTCTCTCAGATGTGTATGGCTTATGGCGCGATGTATTCCGAGATGTTGCTGCAAAAAATCCAGATGTAACTACGGAATTCAACTATGTTGATGCCGTTACCATGTGGTTTGTGAAGAATCCGGAATGGTTTGATGTGGTGGTTACCCCGAATATGTTTGGTGACATCATTACTGATCTGGGTGCGATGATCCAAGGAGGTCTCGGATTAGCTCCGGGAGGCAATATTAATCCAGATGGAACATCGATGTTTGAACCCATCCACGGTTCTGCACCAAAATACAAAGGAATGAATGTTGCTAACCCCCTTGCCACTATATGGGCAGGATCCATGCTTCTTGATCACCTGGGTGAAGAAGAAGCAGGAGCAGCAATAGTGAAGGGAATTGAAGCATCGATAACGAACCGAATTGTCACCCGAGATATGGGTGGTTCTGCTTCTACAAGTGATGTTGGTGAATGGATCGCTGACTGGATCAAAAGATCCTAATTTTTTTGATTCACAATAAAAATACTTCAAATTGAAGTTTTTCAACGTATTTCATTACTACTTTTGAGCAAAAGGCCTATTTTTTCTCTTCTCACGATCAAAAAAAATGGTTATCAAAAAAACAAGATTGTTAGAACGCTAAGGGGGAGATTTGAACTCCCGAGGGATTACTCCCACAAGATTTCCAATCTTGCGCCTTCCCAGACTAGACTACCTCAGCAAAAGAATTGCCTTATAATGTTAGCTCTTGGATATTTAAGAGTTGCTGGTTGCAGGTTTATGTCCTTTCCAGATTGCCGGATAGGTATCCTTTTCTGGGAAGATAATTCTGGGTGCAACTGCCAGGCCTTTTTCTCCTGGAATCACCCTCGAGGCACTCATCAAAGCTTCCCCGACTCCAATGAGTTCCTCTCCTTCAGTATAAATGGCTACGATGTCTTCCATCTGAAACGATTCAACTGATACAATTCCCCGGGGAGACAATCGTGCTCCATGGCACACAGCACCTGCAGCAGAATCTTTGATGATGACTTTGGGGAGATGACGAATTGATGTGTCCATAGGGAGAATCATTTTTTCAATAATCTCTTTTCCCCCTTCATGTATGGTCTCAATAGCATCCCTGACTTCGTGAAGGGTGTATATCTGATCCTCAGAAAAATCCGCAGATCTACTTCTTCGTAACTCCTGCATATGTGCTCCAACACCCAGAGCCATCCCTATGTGGTGACACAGAGATCTGATATATGTGCCAGAATCACACCTCACCCGAAGAAGAACAAGCCTCTGTTCTCTGCTGAGTATTTCCAGTTCAAGTATCTCTCTGATACGCAAAGCACGTTTTACTGCACTTCTTCGAGGTGGCCTCTGGTAGATCTTTCCAGTGAACTCTTTTACGATATTTTCCAGATTTTGCTGGCTAACATCTCCTTGCAGACGCATCAGGCAGATATATTCCTTCTCATCCAGGTGAAGGATTGACGTTAATCGTACCGCTTTCCCCAGCAGTATAACAAGCACTCCGGATACCTGGGGATCAAGAGTACCAGTATGTCCTACCTGACTTACTCCGGTCATTTCCCTAACCCAGGCAGCAACCTGATGGCTGCTAGGTCCCCGGGGTTTATCAATAAGAAGGATACCTCCTCCATTATTTAAAGAAACGATCGGTATTTTTGGTACATTATCCTCGGGTATTGATGTATGTGTGGGCATATTAGTGATTCAAAAGAAGGTAGATATTCAATTCGTCGAGAGTCCCTTCCAGGGAGCCATCTCCTGTTACGTCTGGGGGGAGCCCGGATTCGTCCATCGCTGCAGCGGTCACATCACCGATTGCGATGTGAATCAGGTCATCTCTTCTTCGCCATATCGCGGTCTTAAATGAAAGAGCGCTGGTAAAAAGAATAGCTTCAGCACTTTGGAGATCAAGTTCCTCATACGTCGGGATAAGGTGGTAGATAGTAAAATCAACCGGAATAGCTCCTGCATCTGTGATTGCCTGAATGAGGGATGGATTTGGAGCATCAGATCTGGGTATTCCGATTTTTTTCCCCACAATCCAATCACCAAGATAGGGAACAAATGCCCGGGAGTAATATTCATGAAGTACTTCGCAAGGGACTCCGTATTCTCTAAGTGCTTTTGCGGTTTGCGGTCCGATGGCTATGACCCGGGGAAGAGGGCAATTGTGCAGTAAGGGTGCTATTCTGAAAGCCGGAAGGGCACTGGTAAAAAAGATACAATCAAATCTTTTATCCTGAACCTGTTCAATAAACAGATCAATCTGATCCTGATCCATTTCACTGAGGAGGGGAGACACCGGGTAACAATCATGTCCCCTGCGTGAACACCTCTCCTGATCATCCTGTTCCTTCCCCTTCAGCCTCGTTATTGCAATCTTCATAGCCTCCCCTCATTTCAGCTAACAGATAAATATGCGGTTATTTTAAGCTCTCTTTACACTTATAATGCATGAGAATTTCATGCTGACACTCATATTGGGGATGTTCACCGGGCTAATATGTGGGGTAATTAGCGGACTAATTCCTGGCATTCACTCAAATACCGTAGCAGGCATAATTGCAGGAGTCTCTCCGTTTCTTTTACCTGTTTTCGGTCCAGAAGGCCTGGTTGCAGTTCTCATCTCTTTATTAATCTCCCATTTATTTGTGGAAAATATTCCCTCTGCTTTTTTTGGGATTCCTGATGCTGGCTCATCTCTTTCTGTTCTCCCTGCTCATTCCTTAACTCTTGAGGGTAAAGGGGAGGAGGCGGTCCGTCTTTCGGCCCTGGGTTGCCTGTATGGTATCAGTATGGGAATCCCGGTATCAGTTGTTGCATATTTTGCACTGACTCCCCTTCAGGGGTACATTGACTGGATGACTGCTACAATGTTGGTATCAATGATGGGACTCATCATCATCCATGAGGAGTTCCCTCTCTGGGCTTTATTGATTTTTCTTTGTTCGGGAGTTCTCGGAATTTTCGCTTTTACCTATGACTATCTCTCCTGGTCAATAGTTGGTGAAAATAGTATTCTGATGCCCCTTCTTACCGGGTTATTTGGACTTTCAGTGATTCTGACTTCTTCCCAGGGGGGTTCTATCCCTCATCAGACTTTTTATCGGATTAAACTCAGTTCGAAGGAGATCCTATCATCTGCAATCTCCGGGACACTGTCTGGATTGATTGTCGGGTGGTTACCCGGCCTTTCTACCGCCTCGGCAAATGCAGTAATCCACACCAGGATCCGATATGATACTGAACGAAGACGATATCTGGTTGCAGCTGGAGCAGCCACAACAGCAAATGCGATAATTGGTATAGCCGCGTTTTACGGAATTGATCGAACACGAAACGGGGTGATGGTAGTAATCTCTTCATTATCACCATCCTCATTTCCAACCTTACTTACTATCTGTATAACCTCTTCCTTAGTAGCATACCTCCTTGTTATCAGATTATCTAAGGTGGCGAGGGTGTTTTCCGGAATAAATGCTAGAAACCTTAATACCTGTATCGGGGGTTTTGTCATTGTACTGTCCGGAGTTTTTACCGGGCCTTTTGGCTTATTAATTCTCTTGTGTGCAACATCGATTGGGTATACTTGCTCTTTGTTGAACTTATCTCGGGTTACCTGCATGGGGGCAGTAACTATTCCGGTAATTCTTTATTCAATTGGATATGGAGGCTTTTAATTGGAAATAATTCGTACTGACAACACAGAGTTATCAGGGGATCAAATTCAGTACTGGTTTGGGGATTTGAATCCATCAGGGTGGGCTGTGTCTTCCTCAAGTCCTGAAATTCTTCTTAATCGGTTAAAAAAAATCGGGCAGAATATGCATTCTTTCCCCTCATGGGAAGATGGGGTCAGTAGTGGATTTTGCGGGAATAAAAATGATTATTTCCATAACTTGAGGAATCTTTGCCTACTATGGTCTCAGGATGTACTTCAGTTGCACTGTTCTTCTGAGGAGGCACAATTGATCAGACTCGTACGGGTTCTTCGAGAAGTGGATCACATGATCAGCCGATTATCTGAGCAGATAAACATCTGGAATCAGATGACCACGTTTGGATCAGGTGTCTTTGCTTCAAAGTCCCTGTCTGACCCCGCCGTACAGAAACCGGAGTTCGCAGGTGAATATGCTTGCATCTCGGAGCTTACTCGTGACATCTCCCGTCTGAAGGGGAGTCGTTCCCATCTGGCAGAATTGATCACTGCAAAAAGCCAGATTCTGCTCCCTAACTGTAGCATTTTGGTGGGACCTTTGGTTGCTGCTCGGATTCTTGCTGCTTCAGGGGGAAGAGAGAATCTTGCGAGGATGCCTGCTTCAGGTATTCAGATCCTTGGGGCTCGCAATGCCTTGTTTTCACATCTTTCCAAAGGTTCGCCACCTCCAAAACATGGATTGATTTTTGAACATAAACGCGTTCACGCTGCCCCCCGGAGACTGAGGGGGAAGGTTTCACGGGCGTTGTCTTCGAACCTGGCAATTGCCGCCCGAATAGACTATTTCCGTGGTTCTTTCGATGAGGATTTTGTTGAAAAAGCAACCCGTCGGATCGAGAGGGCCGGGCGAATCTCATGATATGGAATGCGGGTATCCTCTATGCTCCTGGTCGCCCGATAAAAGGGGATCGCATGGTGGGTAAACTCCGAGTATGGCCGCCTGAAAGGAGCAAACTGGCAGCCTTGTGTTACCTAAAAGGTTGCCCAATGATTCACTCTTCCTATCAGGTTCTCTATCTGGGTGCTGCTGCAGGAACTACTGTGTCTTTTCTCGCAGATTATGTGGATATTATTTATGCTGTGGAAATGGCGCCAGAACCTCTTCCTCAACTGCTGGATGTCTGCAGAATAAAGAAGAACATCATTCCTATCCCTGTTGATGGCTCTACTCCTGAGGTTTATGCTCCCCTCGTCAGCCCTGTTAATATGATATATCAGGATATTGCACAAAAAAACCAGGTGGAAATATTAGTGAAAAATCTTCAACTCCTGAAGTCCGGGGGACTAGTTATCCTGATGCTGAAAATTCGAAGTGTATCTTCTCATGGAGACGCCCTTTCTATCTGTGATAGTGCAGTAAGAAAATTAGAGATTTCTGGAGTCAATAGTGTTGCCATAACCTGGCTGGAGGAATATCACCGTGGCCACGTTGCATTAGTTGGATACAAAAGTTAGCCAGAAAAATGATAGCCCGAAGCAGATTCGAACTGCTGTCACAAGGTCCAGAGCCTTGTATGATTGACCTCTACACTATCGGGCTTTGTGCCTCCATATTTCTCTCATCGCTTCTATTTAATATTTCTGTATTTTTAGATCTAAGGTTTCTTCGGTTTGTTTCTCTCTGCGCGATAAGGCTTAAAAACGTTCTCTGGTATATTCGCTTCTGCAAGATTGTTTTTCCTTATTGTATGATCTAAATATTATGTCTGAAAGGATTCCATTTCGTTTATCGTTCAATTTGAGACTATTTTTCCATGATTTCCACCAAAAAGGATATAATTAGGGCTTCACAAATAACTGATCATACTTCGATTTTCTCGGAGTATGTGGCATTACATCCTGGTAAATATCGTCTGGATCAGCGGTTTTTATTGGATTAGTGCTTTTCGAACAATCGGATTGTTCGGAGGACATTAAATGAACGCACGAATAGCAGTTGTATTGATAGCGCTTTTCGCCTGTGCACTCGTTGCACTCCCGGCATCTGCAGCTCTCAACAAGGTCAGCCAGGGAGGAGACATCTTCCTTGGTGAGAAGAACCTTGATGTGAGCGCAGCCACCGGTGGCGCTAAGCAGATCGCATGGTGGCAGCCAGGCACTAACTCAGAAACTGAGCAGCCTGCTGACATTCAGTCTATTACCGATGCAAAGACCTTCTACGCATCACCTGATATCTTCGTCGGCAAGACGGGTATCTGGTATCAGTGGAATGGCACAGTGAAGGGATCCCCGGCATTCAATGTAAAGGAGCCCTCACTCAGTCTTCGTATCTGGGACGCAACCGCAGGTGAGGACATCACCGGCAAGGCAATCCCAGTCGGTAACTACGCCAACTTCGTTGTAGAAACCA
>CAZUXC010000024.1:0-30859 GCA_964624045.1 uncultured Methanospirillum sp.
TGAGGGATCCCTTGAGAACAGGACATTCCGAAACCTGAAGACCAGGATTGAGGTAAATAGTTTGGAGGTTCAGACGCAAGGAACGCTTTCATCCCACAGGGAAGAGGGCAGGATACCCCTTCATCTCCCTCATACGCATTGAACTGTTTTACCGAGACAGTGGGTCCCTCGGGAGTAGTGACCCGGATCACTTTATCCCCTACCTTCGGCTTACGGCCTCCCATCGATACCGTGTAAACACCAGTCGGAAATCTCAGTACTTTCTCACCAATTCGCGGCATTATTGATTAAACAGGGAATCATATACCAGAGCACCGGAAGGAGTCTGAATAATCCCGGTTCCCTGGGGGCCTTTGTCGTTCACGACCGTTCCGAAGGAAGACATCGGAACTGTTCGGAGTACTGCTGTGATCAGAGCACTGGTGAGTTTTGACCAGTCCTGTTGTAGGATGAGTTTCAGTTTCCGGGCAGCGGACCACTGCCGATCTACCGCACATTTGGCATAGCAGAACAAGCCCTTGTAATCTTTCCTGAACCGGATCTGCACTATCCTCATCTCTTCGGATGGGATGGAATCGAATCCGATAAACTGAATCTTCTGATAGAGCTGCAAGTCATACCGCCAGAGGAACGGAACCTCATAGGTCTGGGTCGGCATCGTCAGGAGATTGTAGAGCATCTGAGCCCGGGCCGCTACCGCGTTCTTTGCCTCAGTATCAGTCATCGTAGGAGGTAGAGAAACACAATCCGGGTAAGGTCGCTCCGGCCCCTGGGTAGCAGGATTCCAAGTTGCAGGGACAAACGCGGTAAACCTTTTCGTTGTCCCCTCGATAATCCCGTCCATCCAGATCCTATTATAGTGTTCAGTAGCATCATCCTCCATCGTGGCATCCCGAACCATCCGATGAAGCCGGATATGTGATCCATCAGGAGTATTTTCAATAACGAGCTTCGGAGGAAGATCCATATGGGTATCGATATTTGCCTCGTTCAGAAGGTAGGTACAAGGCTGGAAGATCCCATCAACCAATTTCCACCGCTCATGAAAAATCAAAGATGCCTTCGCGCAGATGTTATCCATGACATTCTGCACTCGGGAATGTTCATTCGACTCGAACTGTTCATAGGGTATTGAGGTTCCCCAACCGGTGACTGCAGTATCCCAATTCGCCTTCACCAGACCACAGGGGTTGTCTGTTGAGTGAATGATCCTCGATGCATACCCTATCGGATCCTCAATGATGATCGTATTCCCAGATGTAGTACTTTTCAGGAGCCGATCAGCAGGACGGATAGGACGGTTCTGCACATACCTACCATACGAGAACCCGGATACTTCCCGATACCTCCGGTTATCACGAACAATATCTTTCACATTGGTAGCAAACCCGACAAAAATACAATATTGTCCGGAATCATCTTCAAAGACCATATCAAGATGCTCATACCGGGAAGGAATCTCATAATCCTTGTCGATTACCATCGACCATTGCCAGCAGGCATCAGTCATGGATTTTGAGACTTCAATATACTCAAAAGTAAAATCAAAGACCGAACGTCTCAATCAGACACCCCCGGCTCTGCTGTCGCTTGCTTGAAGGTTATGATATAGACCCAACGAGCGTACTGATCTCGTATCTGCAGTTCCTTGATGGGAGGCATGATGTAACAGTTCCGAATTGGCCTTCCCCTGACACGGAGAGTATACGCACGACCAACCATTGCAAATAAGTTCTCTATCTCATTGTAATCATCGCATATTGCCATGAATCGCTGATTGTATCCAACAACCGGGTTGGTCTGGATTGAGAGACTTCCGTCATGCATGATGGTTTCGCAGGAGGAGAAATCTCTATCAAGGTATTCACCTTTGATAGGTTTGGCATTTGAAAGGATGATTGACCCATATTTGATGACAGAAGTATACCCTGCGTTCAGAACAGTCTCAAACTCCCCATATGACTCTGAGTAGGCATCGAACTCCCGGATGAATTGGAATAACCTTTCGTTCTCTCCCCGAGTGAGTGAATACCCGTCAAAATCTGCACTGATATCTAAAATTCGTTTTAATTCCGGAGTAACTTCAGAATATCCATCAAAAGATAATGAGAGGGTACCGGCAACACTGTGAGAGAAGGAGAGACCTCCCGGTATTCGGCTGTTTCCATCAACATCATGCCAGAACGAAATCCCTCCGTATGTCATCAAACCTCCATCAACTGAATGGTACACGTCACGTTACTGTAGATCTCAGCTGCCACGCCTCCAGGAGTGATGATCTGACGAATCCAGACAGCGATACTCTGCCCGGGTTCAATTGTTACCCCTGCAGGTTGCCCGGAGAAAACCGAATCGTTTGGCTTGTTCGTCATAGAATCAGTGGCAGTCCCAATGGCTACCGTAACCGTTTCCCGAGGGAATTGTGCCGTTGCATTCTGGGTAACTACCGGTGCGATGTTTTCCCAGGTCTCTGTCCCTGCATTCACCCAAAACGTCTTGCGATATTGCTTATAGCCTTCAACGTTTTGTATTCTGGAAGTCCGGGGAAAGATAGAGTTTTCTCCATCGTAAATCTGTGATGTGCCAATGTTTCCACCATGGAGACTATCATAAGTCCAGTTCTCGCACTGATAAATCTCAAGACCGGAGAAATCACTAGATAGGATGATATCCGGGTATGAGAGATCCGGGACTTCAAGATCCGGCAGCATTTAGAATCTCATCCGCCTCTGCTTGCGTGATTCTTGCGGGGACATATCCTTGGACATCTTCAGCGGTTTTGTTACCCTCTTTATACTGGTTTTGAATGATTCTTTTCCAAAATGCCGTCATCATGCACCTGCCAAATCAAGTAAAGCGAGTTCAACATCAGATCTCCATTGAAGATCAGACGGAGCCGGAGCCCCAACCAATCTAAAGAAGCGATCAGTATTCTCTGTAATGAACTCTTGAATTCCGGTTTGGTCACTTGCTGGAACATCTACCCGGATCCTCTCCTCTTGATACTCCCAGAAAGTGTATGACTGACCTTCGGGAGTCGTCCCCGTCTTCTCAATAATATCCCAATGAATCAGAAGATCCATCTTCCCGGATGTAAGAGACCCCCAATCAGGGGTGATGTTGTTTGGTTGTGTGTTGCTTGTTGATTTCATAATGCCCTCATAGGATTCACAATCCCCATTTCAGTAGACTTCATATCCATGATGCTGCACAGTGCCACGTTTCCAGTAAGATACCGGGAAATTAGGTGAAATGAATTACAATGTTTGAGCCACCCAAAAATGGACATAACCGAACAGACCACCGATTCCGGCCTCATTTTAACTCCGTGTCGTTCAATCTCTGCCACTTTCCGTTTCATGTTCCGGACAGCAGACTTCCGGAGTAGAGTATGACCTCGATAGTGCCGATACCCAAGGAAGTCAACCCCGCATCTATCAACCGGGAATATTGAGGTTTTCGGATTCAGAGTCAGATGGAGTTCTCCAAGTTTCTCTCTTATCTCAACAAGGAGATCTTTCAATACCTGCTGATCTGCATGGAGGATAACACCATCATCACAGTACCGGAGATAATACCTCATCCCCTTGTCTTCTTTCAGCCAGTGATCGAACTCGTTCATGTAAATGTTCCCGAAATACTGACTCAAATAATTCCCAATGGGGACTCCCGGAGTAGACCGGATCACATCCTCCAGGAGCCACAAAGTATCTTTGCACTTGATCTTTTTCTCTATCAAGGAGAGCAAAATATCATGGTTCATTGAAGGATAGAACTTCGAAATATCAAACTTCAGGCAGTATTGAGTATTTGGAACATCTTTGAGAAACTTTCGAAGTCTATAGGATCCGGCATGAAGACCCTTTCCAGGTATCGCTGAGTACAGATCATAAATGAAAATCTTGTCCCATATTGGCTGAATGACCTGCATCACTGCATGTTGAACAATCCGGTCAGGATAATATGGAAGTTTATAGATTGTACGTTTCTTTGGCTCATAGATCTCTTTCAATTCGTACGGTGATGTCGTAAACGTCTTTGAGATGAGCATCCGCTGTATTTCAAGGATAAATGCATTTTGATCCTTATTGACCATCTGGACTTCGCCATACTGGGATTTTCCCTTTCTGGCATTGAGATGAGCAGTTACGAGATTGTCAGTGTCAACAATTGATGAGAAAAGATTGCCGAATCGCTTCATGATTCAGCCCTACCAGTCCGGGAGAGGGTTCCCAAAAGTACTGACACTCCCGGAAGGATTGCTTTCTGTTTGACCGGTTCAATGAACTGATTCGGGTCTGGTTGCTGTTCAGGGCTACTCAATGGAGTCTTGAGCTCGAGCTGCGCTCCGATATTCGGATTGGCATTCGTGACGGTGTTATTCGAATTAAGATAACTGACCCCTGCATACCCGGCATTATTCCAATTACTACCGGCTAGCAGAACGCTGCTAATGCAACCAAACCAAATAAAAATTGACTTTTTCGAAATATTAAGTGAACGCATAATACTTCCCAAAGTCCCTGATAACCGACAGGAATGGTATTTTTTCAGCATATTTTTCAATCTGGTCAGTGAGAACGCATGAACCGGTGAACAGAACGTGTCGTGTCTGATCTATCTCGAACTGTAACGTCAGGTAATTTTCATCCTTGAATTTCGAGCGGTGAATCGAGTATCCAAGAATCAGGATTTCCTGACCGAGAATATCCTTTAACTTTACCTTTTCACCATCGAGTTTTGCATCATCCGAAGCAAAATCTGAAAATTTGGGATAATCAGTCATTTTCACCCTATGAACTCGAGCCGCGCCCCGATAGCCGGACCGGCAGACGCGACGGCGCAAACCGAATAAAGACAACCGACCCCCGCATACCCGGCAGCATCCCAAGAACCACCGGCCAGCAGAACGCCGGTTTGACTGATTCCTGATTGGTGAGAATAGTAATAATCAGCCAGATAAGTGGTCTCACTCCCTGCCAGAGCAGAGGGTACCATGAGGTGATCAAGCAGGCCTGCAGTGTCGTGACCAAGTGCTGATACATACCCATGACAGTAGGCTCCTGCATCTGTTCCTGACACATTGTCAGTCCCATTTAGGGGCTTTGGTGAGGTAACTGCATCATAATTCCCTGCGGTGAGAGTCCCTGCAAGAGTCCCGGTACCGTCTCGTTTTACTATCCGATGTTCAGCATCGACGGTATTGTACCCGATGAGGAATTGCCAGATGTTGCCCCAGAAGTTTTCTATCCCGAAGAGTGTCACTCCTTCAGTGTCAGACGTACCTGATGAGCGGCCCATTGAATCTTCTTTTGCAGCGACGGCCCCGTTTGTCAGAGCGGATGTATTTGCTGCATTCGTCCTTCCTGCCCCTACTGCGGATTGAGTGTTGAACGTACCAAGCCTGATGTAGGAGAGCAACCGGAGCATTGCCCAGGTGTGAACGTTCGTAATTCCCCATCCGGTCCCGATGGCGTTTGCGGCTGCTTCAAATTGTGCAATAGTCCCTGTCGCTTCAGCATCAACCCCGGTAAGAGCCAGGTTCCCGGACTTGCTGGTGAGTTTCAGACCCGTCCACGAGGTTGCCTTCTGGGTATTATATGATCCGTTTGCAACAACCGTGCCACCGTTTGCCCCGGCCATGTAGGCCCCGACATAGATCGCCTGAACTGGTGATGATGAGTGCCCTCGCTGGTTGGCCGCATACACAGGTACGAATCCTTCCCAGGGGAACGGACTTATCCACCATTTCTTGACGGTTCCGGTAAGGTCGCACTTGATGTAATGCAGGGGAATCCGGGTCATGATGTAGTCTGCAGTGATAGTCAGACCGGTGCCTTTGGCATCACTTCCAAAAGTTGGAACTCCGGCAGCAGTGAGGGAACACCGTTTGATATTCCCAAAGATAGGGTGTGAATTGAACCAGATGTCTGAAGGGGTTGAAATGGTGTTACCGTCTTTGTCTATGTGAGTGAGTGTTGGAGAGGAGGAGGCAGAGTTCCAAGCGATTCCTATGATAAGAGAAGGATCGAGACCTACATATCCGGTCTCCCATGGTGTTGATAATAGAGCCTCTTTAAACACCATATCAGGCGAGCCCCTCAAATATCGACATCTCTATTGTGACATTTGCTGATGCAGACTTGAAACGGATTTTTTGCCCTGGAAGAATCACATATTTCCGAACATTGCTGATTGGAGTTAATGCAGCAATATTACCTTTGAAAATCGGAGTTCCAATGTGTGCATTTGCGGCACTTGTCTTCCAGATCTCAACTGCCTGTGCGGTTGATTCCGGGTTATAGATATCGATACCTAATGTGATTGTTTTCTGAGCAGTCTCGTTGTTATAGAGATCGGTTTCCGTTGCTGCCGTAAAACTTGATGGAGATGTTATTGAATTTGCACCCATTTAATTCACCCAAATATAATTGCTGCTACAATTGGATCGAGACCTGATGCTGATTGTAATGCATCGATTTCCCCTTCTGCAGTTGTCATTCTCGAAGCGAGGTCCTCAATGTTTCCTTTCATTGAGTTCATCTCATACTCCCCAATGGACATATAGACGATAGAACTAACCGGCCATGTCTGAGCTACGCCGTTCTCATTTGAGCCATGTTCTGCCCCGGACCTAACAATCGTAAGATATCCAGCGTTGCCGGTAGTAGGAACAACTGCAGTATACTTGCACCGTTCCCATTTCGTAGTCCCTTGTTTGATGCGAACAATGTTCGGAGCAATCGGAAATTCCCGGATATCATCTACCGGGAGCTGAGTATCAGTCTGAGTGATTTCAGCGGTTGTTTTAACCGGTTTGATAGTTTTAACCGGATACATCGTCTGTTGTGTCATGCACTTCTCCCGAGATGATCCCGATAATACACAGTCAACTGATCATCCTGGTCAACTGCCTGAGGGATGGAGAGAATCCCCATCCCATACATGTTTGCTCCGGCAGCGAGAGCCCAGGTGATAAAGATAGAATGAATCGTGTTCTGCCCGGTGAATTCGTAGTCAGCCCTTCCCTCAATGACAAAATCCGGAGCGGCTGATTTGTCAGTAAAGGTCATTTCTCTTCTGCCACATCCGGAAGTGGTCAGTTCCTGGCTTGGCGAAGTTGCTGTATCAGCCACTGATGTATCTCCGGCAAGCCCGACATACTTACATGCTGCAGTTGCAAGGCCAGCCCAGAGTTTTTGTTTCTGCAAAAGCCCGATGTTTGTGATTCTGAATGTTCCTGTTGCCATGTTACCTCCTGAAAAGCCAGTTCAGTAGTCGTTGTCTCCAGGTATACCGGACAAAAACAACGTCCATTGTTTCCCAATACCGGATCTTTCCGGTTCGTTTGTTCCGGATGACTACCGCGATCTCTCCATGTGATTCTGATTTACCGGTAATTGATGTCATAATCCTGCTGAAATTTGTGAAAATGCGGACCTTAGTACGTCATTTGCTGTGGTCGTCTGTCCGAATACGTTGTCTTTGATAAGGACCGAAATTGACTTCTCTGATAGTCGGCTGGTCGGTACAGATGTGTCAGCCTGGAATTGACCGACATAACTCCGGGCCTGATTGACGTAAGACTGTGCAGAGGCCACCGCTGCGTTCGCGTTCGCTATTGCGTTGTTAATCGTGGTTGCAGCCGATTGAGCGTAAGAAGCTAAGGACTGAAGTGCCGGAGGAAGTCCGGACACCCCCCCGGTAGCAGTGACTCCGGCATCTCCGAGGAGCCGGTTGATGTCTGCAAGCCGGGAGTTCATATCAGCCGCTTCCTGTGCTGATAGAGAACCATCTGACATGTACTGCGTATACTGATCCTGTGCTTGTCCGGCTTGGATCATCGCCTGGAGAAGCCCCTGGGTTTCGGTTATGTTTTGTTGAGTGTATTGAGTCAGGTCTCCAGTCTGCTGCTTAAACCGGGCGATGTAATCTACTGCTTCACCGTTTGCTGCTACTCCATCCTGGGCGATGTCGTTGTATTTCTGCTGCATAACCGCGGCCTGGTTTGCATTCATACCAAAGGAAGAGAGTGACTGAATGAATGAATCAATCCCGTTTTTTGCAGGTGAGATTCCTTTTGATGCTTCACTAAACCATGCATCAAAATCCCAATTACCCCCAAATCCTGCGGCTTTTTCTTCAGAGAAATATTCGCGGGCTTTGTCCTTGAGTGTCTTCCCGTATTCACCCAGATAAGATTCAAATTCTGAAACAGTATCGAATCCTGCGGTTTTTGCAGCTTGATTTAGTTTGTCGCTGAAATACCGGGATGGATCCGTTGTGAAAGTATCAATCGCTCGGGATGAACCAGGTCCAGAGAATGCGGAACCATCAGGGTTTGTAGGAGTTGAAACAGGTGCTGCAACAGCCTTTGATGCACTCGTTAGAGTCTGTGTAAAGTTGTTTATCGCTGCAGTACCGGACTCTGTCGCTTTATTGGCTGCTGTTTGAGCGTTTGTTTGAGTCTCATATTTTGCTCGAAGTTTATCGGATGAATCAAGCATCTTCTGAGCATCAGAGACGCGGATATCTCTCTCTTTAGCGAGGAGTTCAGCAGCAGATTGCGATGAACTTCCAGAAGTTTTTGGGATCTCCCATTTCCCGGTTACTGAGTTATATGATCCCTGATTCCCTGCAAACGAGAATGATCCTTGTGTTGCCGGATTGACATAAGGGGTTCCCTCCGAAGTCTGACCCTTCGGATTTAGGAATCCATCTAACCCTGCAACGAGAGGGCCGCCAACTATCGGGTTGATGATTTTTATTCCACTTGCGATGAGAGATCCAATTTGCGCACCAAGAGAACCCCAATTCCAGTTTATGAGAGCACTATAAATCGAGGAAGCGAATCCCATGATATTAGCAGGAGCATTAGAGATACCACTTACAATGTCCGCACCTACCTTCTGGCCTAATGCAATCGCATCGAACGATGACACGGCCTGTGTTATGCTATCTAGGAATTGATCCAGAACCACAGCCCCGGAATTTACAGCTTGATCGAATTCTTCTCTGAACCCTTCTCCGGCTCCCCGGGCGACTTCTTCAAGCCCTGAGATAAATCCTTTCAACAGTTTATCGGCTTCAGGGATTCCCTTGGTAATGAGATCGCCAACCGTTTCAAATCCATCAGCAACTGCTTGAGCCATATCACGGCCTGCAGCCTCATAATTGCCGGTCTGGATGTTGCTCGCTGCTCGCCCGATATCGCCTATTACTTCATTGATATTATCCCGGAAGTCTCCGAAGTTGGTTGCATATGCAGCCAATGCTCCGGCACCAAGACCTACTGCGAGGATACCAGCAGGCCCAAATAGCGCAGCAAGTGCAGGTGTCGCTCCTGATGCTGCAGTTCCTAACCCGGTGATCCCGGATGCAGCAGTCGCTATCCCGGTAAGTCCAGTAAGTAAAGATCCCCCTGCAGATACGATAGGGCCGAGAACCATGAGGAGAGGGCCTATTGCACCGGCGAAAAGCCCTAACCCTATTGCAGCCCTTCTTGCAGGTTCATCAAGTTTGTTGAACCAATCTGCAAAGTTCTTGATTGCAGGGACAACCGTCCCGGTGATGAGGGGAACAAGATCGTTCTTAATGATGGGGAGAATGTCATTCTGTAAGATCGGCAGGAATGCTTCTCCAATCTCTAAAATCTGATTATGAAGTTCAGACTTCAATTGATTGAGTTGCTGCTGGGCAGTCTGACTCATCTCTTTGTATGCCTGACCCATTGCCCCGGTACTCTTTGCCATCTCCTTCATAGCGGCATCATAGGCTTTAGACCCGGATTCAGAGGTAAGCATAAGAGCCGCCATGCCGGCTTCGATGCTGCCAAACTCGTTCTTGATGCTGCCCCCATATTGAGAGGAGGCACCAGCCATGAGTTGAAGGGCTTCTTGGAGAGTTCCCCCTCCCTTGATGAACTCAGTGAACGACTTCCCTGCAAGTTGCTCAAAGATATCTGCGGACTTTGAACCCTCTTGTGAGAGTTCTGCCAGCATTGATTTGATCTTTGTAGCAGCCTCAGCAGTTGGCTCACCCTGGAGTGTCATGGCATCAAGGGATCCCACAACCTGATCGAGAGGTATTTTCAGGGCTGCTGCAACCGGAGCGACCTTACTCATATTAGCCGAGAGTTCGCCCATAGTCGTCTTACCCATCTTCACCCCGGTGAAGAGGATATCAGAGGCTTGCTGAGCAGAAAGGACATCATTACCGTAGGCATTCACCGATGAAGAGAGGACATCGACTGCAGAAGTCAGATCGGTACATCCACCGATAGATGTCTGAGCCGCAGTCCCCAGGAAAGACATGACATTCTCCGGAGGAACACCTGAGGAGAGAGCCTGATACAGGGCAGGGACCACATCCTCTGACATGATTCCATACTCTGAAGAAAGTGCCTTGACATCAGCAGACATCTTGGCTTTGGCATCAGCAGAAAGGTTTGGCAGGAGAGTGTAAACCTCTCCCATTTGACCGGAAAAGGCCACAGCCTGATTCGTCATCAGACCAACAGCACCGACAGCCGCTGCCATTGGGGCAGTAATTCCTGCAGTGGCATAGATGCCAACTTGAGACATGGACTGGCCGACCTGCTCAAATTTGCCCCCGAGACCGGCTACTTCAGTTTGTAATTGCTGAAATTTTCCCGGTATGGACTTTAGAACAGTATCGACCGCTGAAGCATCGGCTCCAATCCTGACTGTCGGTCCCTGAATGTCTGCCACGTTGATAGCAGGCTATTAAAAATAGGAGATATAAAGGGCGGGAGAAAAAAGGATTAGTTCAATAACCGACTGCTTTCACGCCGTATTCTGCTTGTTCTTTTGTAAAGCCTTCATATTCAAGTTGCTTAATCAACCCACTTTTGGAGAAAGACATTAGGTCCAAATAATTTTGCGCTTTCAATGCCGCTTGTTCATTCCAATCAACTTCGATGTGGGTTGCCCCATATTCTGCATCAGACGTTGAAAAGCCCTCATACTCAAGTTGCTTTATCAATCCCTTTAGAGAAAACGGCATAATTTCGATATAGTTGATCGCTTTTTTTACAGCGTTCTTCTCGCCCATTGTCGGGCTTCCAGCGGCTGCTGATAAGGGCATTGTTATAATGAATAGTGCCAGAATGAGCAATACCAATAATTTGTTCATGGTTCTTTCCACTTTTGTATTGACTCATTGAAAAAAGTTATTATTTGAATGTCTCATTCCTTCGGCAGCTTACCCAGATACTCTTCGTAAGATAAACCGAACTCTGACTCAAACTGTTTTTTCACCATCTCTTCAGGATCCGGAACATCTTCCTGATTCATCATGGCCTGATCGATGTCCTTACCCCAGATATGCCCCGCCAGCCGGACGGCTTGCATCTTCTGGTTGATCCATCCCTGACGCCACATGAGAATGAGTTGATCATACGGCATCCGGTACATGCAAAAATGAGGAGTTGCCCAGGAGTAAAATCCTCCCATCTCCCCGATTATCCGGACGTATTCGGATAACGCTTGTTCGAGTTGTTCCTGGGTCGGTTGTTCTGGTTCTGACGGCTTGCCTGAATTTCCTGCCTTGCTACTTCCCGGGATATACTCTGAATCGCAGGAGTCAGCAGATCGATTGTCTTCATCTGCTGTTCGGCTATCATCCTCTCCTGCCCTTCGAGGAAAGGGGCAAGAACATAATCACAGAACTCCTGGTATACATCCCCGGGTATCCTCTTCACCCATTCATCAGTGATCTGTTGATGGTCCGGGAGATTCGCGTTCAGTGTTGCCACAACAGACTGCAGTTTCAGTTCAACGATGGAGATTTTAGTCCCATCCTCATTCAAAAGTTCTCC
Source organism: uncultured Methanospirillum sp. (assembly GCA_964624045.1). GTDB lineage: Archaea > Halobacteriota > Methanomicrobia > Methanomicrobiales > Methanospirillaceae > Methanospirillum. The sequence goes on from CAZUXC010000024.1 coordinate 11,840, forward strand.
CAGATGATACCGCTGATAGAGCATCGGGACGATGGAAGGAACAAAAGAAATAATGATAGTTCTCCCATTCACCCGGACAGGTCTGTTCTCCCGGTGAGAGAGAGCATCAAAGTCTTTGAGAGAAGCGGGGGCTTTTGTCATGACTTTATGCCTCTGCCTGTGCTACGAGCATGGCCCGGATCTGCACACCAAGCTCATCCTTATCCAGGTAGTCAATACCAAGCTCAGTGAGAGTCTCACCCAGGATAAGATCCCGGTCCATGATCTGAGTGCCCTTCTCCCGGTTCAGGTCCGGATTGCATTTGATCTGAAATGCCTGCCGGTAAGGGATCTTCTTGTCGTTATACTTCGGAGTGGCTTCATCACCGAAGTCCTTGACAATACCCTTGAAGAAGTCGTATGAGTATCCCCAAATCTTTCCGGTTGCCTCATCATACCGGTCCACATGAAGGAACTTGTAGTATCTCGGCTGAATAGTATCCATTCCACCGGATGAGAGTTTGATGTGCTTGCAGGCCTTGTACGAATACGTCACCAGAACGGTTTCACCAGTTGCAATTCCTGTGCCTTTCCTTCTGATACGAGTGTATCCTGCCGGGTCTACCTGCTTTTCATAGTCCGTATCCAGGACATAGGTTGCTGGAGTCCCATCAGTGCTTTCAACTGAAGTGATCGTGCAGATAGTCCGGTCACCCATCCGGTTAGCAAGGCGGGTCCATGCGGTTCCTTCCAGGGTAACCTGTTCATCAGTGACTGTGGTTGCAGTCTCCTCAAGCGTATAGGTGATCTTATCCAGACCTCCGGCGATCATCGCAATGATATCGAAGTGACCTGCGAGAATCTTGAATCCGAACTCGTGATTCTCTTCATCAACGATATCCTCATCAAAGGCCCCGGTGTCTGCTTCGAGGTCAAAGGTAGTCAGTTTCCTGGATCGGGAAAGATCCCAGAATGGACCGACATTTCGCAGAGCGGTCTTGGTGACCCCTGACAGGAGAATACCAGAACCGATCATTGTTGCGGCCTTGTCGTCCTTGTTGTAATAATGTGAAGCTGTGCTCATTTCTCACTCCTCCGAGTAAAGAACCCGGAAAATTTCACTGCGTTCGTAAAGCGATACGGCTCGATCAGATGACTGCCCAATCTGCCCGGTCTGCTCAATGGTGTGAATTTTATAGCCCCCTTCAATCCCGGAATCAAATGATTCGAATGCCTTCCATACGAGTTTAATAACCTCTTCAGCCTGCGTGTAAGTCGCTGAATGGACAACATACTGAATGAGAAGTTCTTTATGAGAGCCCTCATCCGGATCAGAGACTTTCTGATAGATGATAGCCGGCTTTGTCTGGTCCGGAAATTCGAGAGGATAAATGCGGTTTGCTATTTTCGAGGCAAGAGGTTGATATTTCAGCAATATGGCCCGGAGGGAATTTTCGATCATTGATTAAACCCCATTGTCATTACTCTGACCATCTCTTCTTCAGCTTGTTTCTGCCTCATTTCCACTGCCCTGGTCATGTAGAACTTACCCTGAATCCTTGTCCGGTAACCTCTCCCGGTAACTCCTCCATACTCTTGAATCATAGCATACGGCACCCCCCTGGGTCCGACAGCTACAATCACTTTGTATTTCTCCCGGGAGACGACCCAGACAGCGATGGAACTCTTCAGGGTTCCGGACTTGAATGGAGCGTTGGTATCTCCCTGTTCCTGGATGATCATCCCGGCTGCCATAGCAGCATCCTCAAGAACCTCGCCTATGGATGAGCCGAAGGATTCAAGTTCCCGGGAAAGATTATCGATCCCTTCAATCTTGAAACTCAGCATACCGAGACCACCTGCAGGACAGTAGAATACCCGAGAGAGTCGCGGTATACATCGACGATGTTGTATGCAACTCCATCAATCTCAGCCCGGTGTCGTGTTGTCACTGCAGGATAGGAATCAAATAGCGTAACCTTCAGAGGGGTGAACGTCAGGGTCATGTTGTCCCGAACCTGCTCACCCTTCACACTTCCATCACCTCTTCCCACAGCACATGACAGGCTGATATGACCCGGAAGGTCAGTCCATGACTCCATAGGTTCTCCGGATGCATCTTGTGTGATAGTTGCAACCTGGATAGTACAGAGTTTTACAAAATCTCCTGTAATCGAGGAAAGGGGTGAGGTCATGTTAGATCACCGCAAAGGCAGAACCAGACTCTACCGACGCCCGGAGACTGTCTGCTCGTGCCTGGAGGACTTTTGCAATGTCACAGCCAGAAGTGAGCTGAATATCTCCAACTTGTTTGACTTTGACAGTCAGGGCCTTGTCAGATGCGATATCTTCAAGGGCTAGTGCTGCAGCGAGCCGAACATCTTCAGTGATGTCATAGTAGGCAGATATTTCCTCATCGGAGAAAATCCAGGTGTTAGAGATGCCTTTGTCAAGGCACATCATCCGGATCTTTCCGATTATTGTCCCCGGATCGTAGGTGTTGGTCATAGTGGTTATGCTGACCCGTCAGATCCAACTGCGAACTTTGGATCCTTCAGGCATCCACCAAAGAAGGAAACAACCTTGTAATCGAATGAGTCTGACTCAAATGACCCGGTTGGTGCATCTCCTCCCCCGATTACCTGAGCGTTCACTGATTTCTTGACCATCAGTGGCTGTTCTCCGTATCCTCTGAGGAACCCGATTTCTACTGCTCCTTTACCTCTGGATGGGTCAGCAAATAGGAACCAGCTCTTCTCTGCGGCAGCCTCTGAACCACTCACTACATACGGGAGCCATTCAAGAACTGCAAGCTGAAGCCCTCCAAAGCGATTGGAATTCTCCATAGTGAACCCTATCTGTTTGCTGTTACCCGTTGCCAGGTTAGCATACATCAGATTCGTAGACCCGAGAATATCCTTTGCAGTCTCTTCAAGAGCTGGAGTGACAGCCAGAATTGCCGGTTTGTTCATAATGGGCTTGTTGTTCGGCCCTTTCTGAGCCCGCATTGTCTTTATGGCAGTCCGGAGCCCTTCAACAGAAAGTTGAGCAGTGATCTTGTTCTTGTTACTAGTACTGAAGAAGGTGGCATCAGGCCCGTTTGCATCACAAACGAGAGAAGTTGCAAAGTGCTCAATGCTGTCTTTGACATCCTGCGCCATGGTGCCAGGGAATGAATTGATAGCACCCATGCTGTCATTCTGAAGCATTTCGAAGGTGATACTCATCGATTCTTCATACTTACCAACAGCGTACTCGTACTTTCCTTCTGATGGGATCTGTGCCTGAGGTGCTGAATGTCCTTCCTTTATCTTCTCAAGGAGGTTACTGGTCTGCCAGTATACGAGCTTCCGGTTATGGAAGTTTGGCACATTCCGGTCGATGTTACACCACATCTGATACGAAGAGGGAACCTCATCGTAAGCTGCAAGAAGACGGGAATATACCGTATCTCCCAGCAGGATAGGGAAATCGCTGGTGCTCATCGCCTCATACAGCATGGCTTCAGCGTACCGGACTGAATGACCTGGGCAGATTCCGGAAACATCCCCGGTTGCCACAGCATGAAGCAGATTGTTAGCTTCTGCAAGCTTTTTCAGATATCCGGGATTATGCATCCGGTTCTGGTATCCAGGAGCAACCCCCCGGAACGATTCTACGAGATTATCAAAATCAGCCATGATATTATGCCCCTCCTGGTGCGGATTTCAGCACCTTAATTGACTTTGATGCTGCTGCATCAACTGCTCCCAGAGCATATCCACAGAACTTATTTCCCGAGCTGTCGTTCGTGAGAGGTGCCGACTGATCTTTGAAATAGATCTTCTCTCCTACGGTGATCGCGTTACCTGTTGCTGCTGCTACAGTGCCTTCGATCTCACGTGGGCCGAAATCAACAGAGGTGTATCCTGCTGAATCTTCATCAGTGAGAGCGTACCCTATCGCATCTCCAACACGGACAAGATCACCTGCTTTTGGGGTCGTGGGGTAATCGCATACCACATTTTGAACGTATGCCCCGAATCCGTACCGAATCGGTCTGAATGCTCGGGTCATGACATACCCCCAACTGCCTTCTTTGCAGCATCTTCACTCATTCCAGACCGGCGATAGGACTCATAGAGGTACTTCTTACTCTCTTCAAGATTGATTCCTGCAGGGGTACCACTTCCACCCATTCCACGGACAGATCCGGTCTTGGTGATGGTTCCGAGATACTCCTGTTCACTCTTGATGGCTGCTTCTGCCAGGTTCCTGAATGCGTCCCGGTCCAGTGATCCATCCTTTGCGGCAGCCTGACGAATAAGGGACTCCTTGATTCTGGTTTTTGCCAGTTCTGGAAGTTCAGCCTTCTCTACTAGTTCATTTGCGTAGATTCCAGCCTCATAGAGGATGAGTTTTTCCTGTGCTTTTGCCATAGATTCCTTTAGAGATGCGATCTCCGTATCCTTTGCAGCGACCTGATTCTTCAGGTCTCCATTCTCCTTCAGGAGTTCCCGGTTTTGTGATTCTGCGAGCGTCTGCCGCTCCCTCAGATCATCCCAGGTTTCCTTCAGGACAGTTTTTGTCTCTGGTTCTGCCATGGTAGTTTCCCGGTCTATCCAGGACTCATACATCGCTCCAATGGAACCTTTGGCTCCTGGGCTTGTTACGAGGTCCACTGAAATGACCTGATCGATTGACTCTACTATCGGACCTGACCGTCCGGCTGCCTCTCCATTGCGGGTTTTACCAAGGACGAAATGAGAAACTCCTATCGCTGGTGCTGCTTCCCGAAGGAAATCAACATAGTTAGGTAGGGCCTTCGCTTCCTGGTATAATCCGGGACCAAAAATCCCATTATCGTTCCAAACCGCTTTCTCATTGATAAAATAGGCTGCGAGTTGATTCAGATCCCTTTCAGGTCTCTCTTTGAGTTCTGAACGAGTTGGATGGTTGATGAACATACGGGTATTCTTTGCATACAGGTGAGCTGCTTCAATGAGCTTCTGTTTGCTGTAAAACCCGCTTGAACCCCATCCTTCTGCGATAATTCTTACAGGAAAGGTGCCGTCTGGTCGAAATGCCGATTCGGAGAGAGGGCTGGCATCGCTCAGCAATTCTATTTGCCTCATCGCGGGATTCTGCCCTGTCATGCAAGAGCATGTTAAAAATGGAAGATATAAAGGGCGGGAGATTATCAGTACTTCGGATTCCTCTTCACCGTAACCTTATCTCCTATCCGGGTCACAATCCACCGGTCATCTGGTAACCCGGACTTTTCTTTTCTTCCCTTGATACGACTCTGACAATTGCACCTACATCCCGGAAAACGAGGTGATTGAGTATGGCCCGAAGGAAACTCTGCTTTATTGTCAATCCATCCGACAGCAGAGTTTGCCTTACATCCATCAGATACTCTCTCATCCCCTACGTTAGACCATCGCTTCTCAATCTCCCATCCTCGGGATTCGAGTTTATTTCTAACGCCCGCCTTTGAGGTCTCATACCCCTCCCGGATCTCGGTGATTGCGACAAGTTCCGCACGGTTCCGGATATGAGACTGAACTGCTGAAGATGCAAAGTCCTCAAACCGATCCTTGATATCTTTAGCGATCTGCTGATACGACCTGTATTTGGTAGTTCCATCATCCTGCAGTTCTCCTTTGAATCCATCAGCGATGATATCATGGATCTGTTTTCTAGTTGTCTCATTGATCTTGGTGATCTTGGATCCGGCCTTCTGTTCAATCTGATGATAGGCGTCCTGGTCGAATTCATCAAATGATATGAGAAAGTTCCCGTGCTTTTTCTTGGAAAGGTCAGGAACAAAAGATCCAAGGGATAACTGAGTGGATGCCTCCTGCATCATCCCAACTGACAGTTCCTTTTCAATCGTCCGGATCCCTACATAAGCGGCCCTCCGTCCGTGCTTGATGAGCATATCCCGGAAGGTCATGTAGGTTTCAAGTTCTGCCCGGTTCCAGGCAGTTAAGGCAGATCCCAGATCAAATTCATCCGGGAGGTAAGTAAGGAAAGTCTTCTTCTGTAGTTTGAAAATCCGGGCAACGTCCTTACGCATGGACTTTTCCAGGGAGAGAACTTGTCTCTCCCCATCCCGAACTGCCTTCAATCGAAGATATTCAGCGGTGGCTTCAAGGAACTTATTCAGATTCATTGAGAGATCCCTGGATCTCGGTTAAGGTCGCTACGATCTCACGGTCTAGTGATTCCCATCGGCTTTCCTCTTTGGGATCAGCCTTCGGATCCTTTTTGGGATCTTCGGGATCTGAAGAGATCCCAGAGTCTTGGTTCCCATCAGTTCCGGATGGATCTCCAGAGTTCCCTCCGGTCCGTTGCATGATCAGGTCATCGGTCGGGAAGATCTTCTGTAGGAGGTCATCAGCATCATCCACCTTCAGTATCCGGAGCAGGAGCCGGGTGATGGTCTTGAGGTCCAGGGTTCCGGCGAGGGACTGACCTTTCAGGGTAGCGGTATCGATCACAGCCTGGATCTGTTCAAGAGTGTCGTGTTCTACGATGTCCGGGAAGGTAATGATAATTTTCTGGGAGAGTTCAACAGGATTCCCAGTTTCGTCCTTTCCTTTGAGAACGATTACCTCTTCCCCATATTCATCTTCTGTTGCCTCTCCATCGAGTATCCCGCTTGTCGCGGTAGCAGCCTGATTTATTGCATACTTGCAGATGTTTTCAAGGATTTCAGCCCAGAGTCTCTGCCGGTCCTGATACTGCAGCTCAGAAGGTCGTTCAAGAGTTTTTGAGGTGGCAAGGTTAGAGGTTGAAGGGTCAGCAGCCAGGAGATGTTCCGGGGTTCCAGTATATGACCCGACCATGAGCATACATCTCCTACCATCATCAACTGCAGTAGTCGCCCCGGAGAACTTGTATGGCTGAAGTTGAGTATTCTGATTCCCTACGAAAATTCCCGGTGTTTGACCTGATGAGTTTGGATCCGGATTAATCATCTGTTCAAGAGAGAGTTTAGCTGCATCAACGGCGTTCTGTCCACCCTTGACCGTAGCATTCCAAGCAAAGCGGGAGTATGCTTTCACGAGCTTCATCCAGTCTTCGAGGAACTCTTTGTATCCTCTTGACCAATCGATAGCCCCATAAACTTCAGAAACCCCCCAAAGCATATCGGCCAAACAGTTGGTCTTCACATGCATGACTGGAATATCCCAATTAACCGGCATATCCCGGATCCTTTCTGGTTTGTCAATTGGGGTGTATCTCCAGTCCGGGTATAGTTCTCTCTTGATGACCGGTCCCGATTCCCATTGCTCAGACCATGACCGAAGATAGAACCATGGCTCCTGCCGATCCTGAGGGTTAGTGATGATCTCCCGGATTTCAGAAAACGAAAAGGTCCTGACTATCACTCGTCCGGTTGTCGTATTGGTGAAGAATGAGAAGAATAGGTTTCCATTTAGCCGGAGTTCCCGTTCAAGGTTCTCAAGGCCCTGGTGAGACAACACCGGAGAATTCTTCGGATCTTTCCATAGTTTCGTGAGGACTTTATCCACATCAGCAGCCTCACCATTAACATTGTATCCTGCAGCCCAGACATAGAGGACCTGGATCTCTACGGCTCTCCGGATGAGCGGATTCTTGAGCCAGTATATCTTCGCCCAATCGGCAATATCTTGTAACTTCGACCTTTCAAAATCCTTTCCTGAAGACCCGGATATTCGTTCCCACCCGTTCCCGAGTTCCGGGATGGCTATCTCCAAGGTACTGAGTCGTTCCTGGAGCAAGTCTATAGCCAGGGACTGCTGTTGTATCAAGGCCTGTGCTTCGCTGATATCCATGAGATACTAACAGATGTTAAAAATAGGAGTGATAAAGGGCGGGAAGTTATACTGTATTAAATATTTCTGGGACATATTCACTTTTAGAGTTGAATAGGAATGAGGAGAGAGATGGATTTGATTAGGGATATTTTGCGATATATCGAAAATGATGAAACAGGAAATCCTATTTCGAATATCGAAATAGAGGGGTATTCAAGGGCGCAAATAACTTATCATGTCATTCAATTGAAAGATGCAGGTTATATTGATGCTAATATCCTTGACGAGATGGGTTCGCAGCTTGAAATGCCATATATGGTTCTTAATCTCACATGGAATGGTCATGAATTTTTAGATGCCAGTAGGGATGAAACAATCTGGATTCAGGCAAAAAGCAAATTATCAGAAGTCGCGGGGAGCGCCCCAATTAATGTGGTTACATCGATCCTTACAGCATTAATTCAAGTGAAATTAGGATTATCTCCCTAATTTTTCCTTCACACCGGACTTATCGAATAATCCTCTTCATACACCACTTGTGCAGTCTGCTGTGACTTCACCGGAACCATCAACCGGGCAGCATAAGCAGCCATGTCCACGTGGTCATCGTTCTTCCCTTTTGGGAACTTCAGGAATTCTGATTCAAGAGTTTCAAGGTAACCAGCACCGGACCGGTGAAACACCATTCCGGCCTTGTATCTCATAGCGATAGGAACAGCCCGGGAATACTTGTCAGCATCAGCCTGAACGTCATAGATCGGTAATCCAGCCACCTGGAGATACTGCAGTGTTGCCAGCCCGATACCGTTTTTCTCAACTCCGATAGCCACTGGATGAAACCGGTGATACATCATCCGGACATCATCCACCTGTTCCGGGACAGTCTTCTGCATACTCAAAACATCGACCAGGAGGAGATCAGCTGAGGGAGTGAGATACCAAGTCCCGAGAACCCCGAAGTCTGCAGCAGTTCTTTCAGATCCGGTTGGGTCGTAGGTCTGGAAGCAGGTGCATGACCGGACCGGTATGATGACATCCCCGTTTGGCTTGTGCAGGACGAACAGATCATCCTTAACATCAAAGTACCGGAAGTATTCCCGTTTGAAGAGGTTGCCCTTCTCACTCATTGGATTCCCATCATAGAGAGCAGACCAGTCATACTCTCCAAGGTCCTCCTTGATATCCTGCAGGTCGGCAAGGTCATGAAGTTCCGGACAGAGAGGAGTCCCAGGGAGCCTACCGAGAGGATCATCTTCCCGGGCGAGTGCAGGCAAGTTGATGACTGTCCACTTTTCATCACCCTGCTTGATGAGATGACCGGCGAGGTCCTCCGGGTGCCACCGGGTCATGATCAGAATGATGCATCCGTCCTGTGACATCCTCGTCCGGAGCACTGACTTATACCAGTTGATGACATCTGCCCGGGTGACTTCGGACTCTGCTTCCTTTCGGTTCTTATGAGGGTCATCGATGATAGCAAGAGTAGCAGCCTTCCCGGTAATGGGTCCACTGACACCGGCAGACATCATGTATCCCCGGTGTTTCATGATCTTCCAGGAGTCCTTCGCAGAGGAAGAGTCTGATATCTCATGCCCCCATATTTCCGGGCCTACTGTCCTGAACAGGTTTCGGGCATTCTCGCTGAATCCTGCTGCAAGATCAGCACCGTAAGAGGTGAGGATAACTCGGTCGTCTGGGTGGTTGCCAAGATACCAGGTAGGGAATAACTCAGAGGTAGTGAAACTCTTGCCGTGTTGCGGCGGCATGTTGAGAATCAGTCTCCGGATCTTCTTCTGCTCTACCTGCTGAAGGATATCACAGAGATACTCAAGATGTTTGTAGGGTTTCCAAAACTCTCCGGTCACGAACCTGCAGTAGAATTGAAAAGAGTCCTTGCATCGAGTGCGAGCCTGATTATTTAGGTCTGGGAGGACTGACTTAAGTATCGCTTTCGGCGAGTTTGATGGCTCGAAGAAGCTCGTCATCGGTTAGAGTCACCCCCAGAGCAGTATTGTTCTGAACATTAACCGTAGTCCCTTCCCCGGGCATCATACCGGCGATTTTTGCTGCAGCCTCAGCGTTCATCCTCCTCTCTGCCAGGAGCTTAGCTACTGCTCCCCAGGAATGATCTTTGACTGCTGCTTCCAGAGCCTCATCTGTCTTCTTGATGTTCTCCAGGAGGGTGCCAGCAACATCTAATCCTCTACTGATGGTTTTGATAGCCAGAAGCTCAGACTTCTCTACTACCTGCTTGGCTACTTCCTGGTGTGATTCAAAATAGCGGAATACTGCCGACCGGGAAATCTTTTGTCCGGACAGATCACTTAGCTCATCTGCGATCTTCTTATCTGAGCAACCCTGCAATTTCAGCTTATGGGCATGTTCTTCTAATCCGGATTTTACGACTGCATTTGTGCCCATTTGATAGCTCAGGATGCTCAGTAGTGCTCAGTAATTTATTCGGGTATTGTATCGGCTATGGTATGGTATCGGGTATTTTATCTCCAGGGGGTGAAGCCCCTGTGATCAGTGAGTAAGAAAAGTGAATGTAATAAAGGGCGGGAAATAAATTATAAAACAATTACCTGCATGTGATGAGTGTCTGTAATCGTTATGACTTCACATCTGCATTTTTCACCATCTAGAACATGGTTGAATTGATCTCCTACATCGAATCTAGTAGTAATCAATGAATTAATAAGTCTTACTTCTCCAGATGTAGCCATATAGAATCTGTTTTAATTTTATCTTTATAACCCTACTCCTGCAATTTCCTCAGTTCCCCGGTCTTCTCATCAACTGATACAAGTGCTACGGTCTGACTAACTCCTCCCGGAGCATACACACATAGGGCCGGAATGTTCCTACCATCATAGTTCCGGGCCACTGTGAAGAAGACCTGATCACCTTCTATCTGATCCAATGCTTCCCGGAGGAGGGCCTTATCATACCGACCGATGAGAGCGAGTTTCTGTACTGATGTAAACTCTACCTCTGCCATGACCTTCTTCTGTATCCACTTAAGGATCTTCATTGTTCCACTCATTTGAAAAACACCGCATAAATTGCAACGATACTCCCGCCTAACCCTACAAGATAAGCAAGATATTCCTTTCCCCCAATTCCCTTATCCCTGCAGGCTTCAAGGTCATTGATAGAGGCATACAACCCGGAGAGTTCATTCCGAAGTCCTTCAATCTCTTTCATCCAGGGAGAATCTTTCTCCACATCCCGGAGCCGTGCTTCATGGTCTGCTATTCTATCATCATGATGATCCAGACATCTTCGGATTTCCCGGGTTGAATGTTCTAGAGATGTGTTCATTGAGCTCATTTGAATAGCGAGGGTTTGTATTTGCTTTGCCAGATTCTCAACAACACGAGTAATCTGCTCTATATCATCCATGTAAGTTCCCTTTTAAAATTGGGTCATATATAGGGCAGGATAAGGCCCCACATCTGCAGTCTGCATTGTTTATGCATCTCCTCCGGATGTTGCTGATACTTCATACATTCTCTGCACCCGTTGATAGACATCTGATGCTTGAGCTTCTTGCAGTATACTTCTCCAAATAGCGAGTCATCCCGTTTGATGTGAGAACAGTTCTGCCGGTCAGCTAGGAATCGGAGGTTTTCAACTACTGGAGGATTGAAAGCCCACAGATGTGCAGGAGTCATCCCTTTTCCATCTTGTCTTCCCCTGCTGATAATGAAACCATGAGCCTGCAGACTTGTTATCTGATGGTTCAGAAGTTTGAATGGGAGGTCTGCGGCTTTCCATGGTGAGGAAGGATGAGAAAGAGAGAGAAAAATCCGGTAGGCCAAAGGATAGTGAGGATTCCTAATACTCGGGTTTTGTCTCCTCATAATAATTACACCCTGCCGGAGAATCGAACTCCGGTAATGTGCTATGGCATAGCGTCCTGTCAGAGTGCCGGTATGCAAATAATATGCTCAATCTGCATGAAGATTCTCTTGTCACGGTTTACAGAGGATTAATGGATGTGCATACCGGATAGCGAGAGACAGATTTGAACTGTCGATCTTCAGGTCATGGGCCTGACGGGATTGTCCTAACTTCCCTATCTCGCTGCTTGAAAGAAGGTGATTAATCAGAGTCAGCCGGACTGACTTTCGGATCGATTACCGGAGTCTCTGATGGGATGAAGAGCTCGAAAATTGCAGACCTTGAATTCTCCTGGAATACTTCATTCTCATACTTCCCGATAATGAACTGCAGGGTATGAGGAAGTTCCTGGACTGTTACGAGTCTCATAGGGAGATCGACAGCATAGGATTCCTTCCGGCCTTCATCAAGATCTAGAGTTGAATTGTATCCCTTCTCGTTCTGCTCTATTTCTACAGACTGACCATCGAAGATGAGTTGAAGAGCGAACTGCTCCTGGTCTTCACCTTCAAGACCTACGAAGATCTTTCCTGCGGTGGTTGATGCAATGCTCTGAATGTCGGTGGAGACTGATGGTTTTGGCCGGAGTGCTGCCTCCTGCTCAGAGAGTTCAATCCCTACGATTTTGATAGTCATGATGTGATTCCAACTGCTGGAGTGCTAACAGATTGATCTGGTTGTTCTGGAATCTTTACATCGTTTGAAAGTGGCGTGTTATCACAAACCACTCCTTCAGGCAATTCAGACGGCCTTTTTCCACCTACCGGAAGAGGCAATGGAACTTCGGTTCTGTTGTAAATTGGAATTCCGAGAATCTTTTCAGTAAGAGTGAGGTGGCTGACGATGGCATCAGCGGCGTAGGTTTTGAACTGCTCTCCCTCTTCTATAGTGAGGTTGCCGTCTGCCATACTCCGGATGTAATAATCTGAAGCAATGGCTTCTTTTCGGGCTGCCTCTGTCAGTGCCAGAAGTCTGGCGTCTCTGATTTCAATCTTATCGAGGAGTTGAAGTTTGGTGATTACTCCCCAGGCGATACTCCCTACAGTAGTAAGGATTAGGATGATTGTGGATAGGTCCATTATTGCTCCGTTTGGTTGGTTGTGTTCGTAATGTTCAGTGCTGCTTTCGTGACGAATGGTGAGGAGAAGTCCCCCCAGGAATCGTCTGACCTGACTCTGGTGTTTGCAGTGCTGTTTGTAATGGTTCCATGATGACTCCGGACTTCATTCAGGTAATTCTCGGTTGAACTGTTCTTTGAGGATCCTGCTTGTGCTCCTGCTGCGAAATCTTCAATATACATCCCTTTGCCTGTCCAGGTTGCCTGACTGGATAGGTCGTATTCTGCATCATTGATGAACTTGGCAGTCTGGAGGTTCATCGATTGGGCTATAGCGGTCTTCTGCCCGTTTGCCCACTGTGAGTTTGGAACATTTCCCCCTACGGTTCCGGATTGAGCAACTCCCATGTTGCTAGCGGTACAGCTGAGATCCGTAACGTTCGGAGCAATATCAGTCATTGAAAGAGATTCAGAGTTTATCCCGCCGTTCTGAAAGTCAAGGTAAGAAGAGGATCGGTATACATTCGCGTGGGTTGCATCAAGGTTCTCTGAAGTCTGATACTGTGCAGGTCCAGGAGCGGTAAGGGTGGTTCTTCCTGCTGCTCCGTCAGTGTATACCTGACCGGGTATTTTGTTTAAATCACTTCCAGAAGCCCAGTATCTGTCAGAGTTATCGATTACCGTGCAGCCCTCTGTGCATTCTACAGAATGTGTTGAGGTATAGATAGGTCCCGCTGCAGAAACAGATGCAATAAGAAGAACGAGGCTCAGAAGAGCGAAGAGTTTCATTCTACACTCCGGAGCGAAAAAGACATTTCACCCGGTAAATGATTCTCCCGATGCGATCATCCCGATATTTGAGGGGTTGCTGTGCTCTTATCTCAGCATCGAGAGGCTGATCAAAGACTGAAGCATCAAACCCAGACATACCTGAATATATGCAGGTATTAAAAAAGCGTGTTCGGGGTTTTGCAGGGCTTGCGTAGGTTGTAGTGCCTGCAATGGTTGCTTACGTTGTCGCTTTGACTGGTTTGAATCCTGCCCGGAACCATGCCAGTTGTCTCTTACAATTCTCACAGGTGAGCGGATTTGACTCATCCCAATCGTCAGGGGCCTGCATGTCCAGATGTTTTGATAGTCCGCATAGCGATGATTGTCCTCCTCCTGGATAGAAGTGGACGGTCTTTGAGCGACTTGAGCGCCCCCATACTCCAGAGCTCATAATATTCTCCTGGTTGCAGTAGCCCCTACATCTATGACGTGAAAACAAGATGGAAGGTCTTTCAGTCTTCCCCGGATTATAGATTCAGTTTCATTCTCTGCGGTCTCCCTGTATCGAGCGGGGAATTTCCCTTCGATTCGAATCACAGCAGTTACCTGAAAGTCCTGTTCGTTCATGTGCTCACCTCATACCGTTTCCGGTCCTTGAGTTCCTGCCGTTTCCCGGCATTCCATCCCTCTACATCCTGCAGATACCCGGTCACTCTGCTGATTTGTGCTACGTCATGACAACCACAGACCGGACAGCACGGAGCCCCGCATTCAGGACAATAAGCAATACCCTGAGTGAGATCATGAGAACATTCAGAATGGTCATGAGAACACATTTTCTGAATCAGATCGCCTTTCTCACATTGGGGGCAAGCACCGGAGGGTAAAAGATCCTCCTGGTTTATGATGATGAGACACCGGCTGCACTTGTATTTTTCAGGGGTTTGAGATTCTTGAGTCATTTTTTGGGCTGAAGTATTGTCCTTTGCAGTTCCAACAGACAAGGCCGATAGGGGATCCTCCGGGGACTTGTCGGTTCTGTCTTGGTTGTCCGTTTTTTCCAGTCTGAAGTTCAGGGCATTTGCAGAAGTAAGCAGTGAATCTATCCCAGGTGTCTTTTTCAGCGTCGTATTTTGCATAATTTTCCTGAATGTGATAGAATTTACAAGAAGAACCGGGGCAGGTTGATAGCCCCACTATTCATCCCGAATAAGTCCTTTCAGATATGCAAGTTCGTGTAACAGGCACATCCCTTGTTCTGCATCCAGTACCATCAGAGGGGTGGTTCGATTACGTTTGATGAATAGGAGAGGAATCAATGCCTCCTTTTCAGAATTGATCTTTGCCTGTTCCCATGCCTCCCAGATGTTAATTTTTTCTACGTTTTTACACTCTATTGCGAAATTGAATCTCTTTCTCGCTTCTGCTGATAGTTTGATATCAATTCCGGACTCTCCCATAATCGCTGGTTTGACATCATGTTCGGACAGATGGAAGAGTCTTCTGATAATGGCACAAACCCAATTCTGTAGAACCCTTCCCTTTGCTTTGCATGAGGATGATTTCATTCACATGTCTCCGCTCTGACTATCGGAACCGGATACCGGTTTTTGTCTTTTCCGAGCATCGGACAGCAAAAGACCCAGTGCTGAATATCTGTCTCTCTGGGTTTCATCAGAAGGACGTTACCACCCTTTTGGTGAGGAAGTGCTGCCAATCTCACTTCAGTGCCAGGTTTGAACTTGCTCAAGAGCTCCTGCAGGTCTTCAACCTTGTATGAGGAAATATGCTCATAGCCTGCCTTTGCTTCTACGATTCCGGTGTGATCCGTGAATTCTGCGATTATTCCATCCATGTTGATTTCTCCTTAAGCTAATTTCCATAACGGTGCGAAAGAGGGTTTTCTAGGGAGAGGAATGTGAAATAGGTTCAAACAATTGTAACAGAGGTAATGAGGTTGAGGGATGTTTGCAAGTCTCCAGGAGCCCCCTGAAATATATTCTACTTGTCCGAGTCCGCATTCCGGGCATGAGAGTCCCGGATCTACAAGTCCGGGTTTGACTGTTGGCTGATAGGATCTCATGCGGTCATCTCCCGGGCAACCTTGAGGTAGTCCTGTCCGTATCGGTTGATGTATACGGATCCTCTCTCTGTTACAATGTATACCGGACGATTGTTCTGTGACCCCACTCTTGTGATGAATCCTTTAGATACGAGAGAGGTGATGCATCCCCGGAGGTTTTCAGGGATGTTATCAGCGGTGAATTGACCTTTTGGATAATGAGCGACTAAGTACGCAATGAGGGATCTGGTTCGATGAGATACGGCTCTCAAGCGGTTACCTCCTGACTGGATATGGAGGAGAGTTGAGTGGCTGTGAGTTTCCACTTGTTTGAGTTTCGATTCTCTCCTTCTCTCCGGCCTGCTCGTTCTATTACTCCGGCCTCTCTCCAGCGTTTGAGTTTCCCGGATGAGATGTTGATTCCGATTTTTCTGGCTTCTGCAGCTACCCAGATTCTGTCATGAAAGACTGATTGAATGAGTCTGATTTCATCTCGTTCAGATTCGCAATATTTTACCATGTGGTTCTCTCTTTTTGATTTTCTGCAGTATCGGCTCTCGATATTCTTCCGGTGTTCTTCTACGGCGTTGGTTGCCTGTTGTTCCCTTTTGTCGTTTATGGGTCCGAATTTCTCTTCACAGGATAGGGCTATTTCATGGGAGAGTTTCCAGATCTTCTGATTTCCTCGTCCTGACCTCATGGCATAACCGCAGTCAATCAAGTAACCATCATTATTCAGTTTCTTGACTACTCCCGGACCTTGGGAGAGATGTTTTGCAATAATCGCCCAGACAAAGGGAGATCTTCCGCATGTTCTCCAGATAACTTCGATTGCGTCCCGGTGTCTGATAGGGATATTGACTCCGAGTTTTCTTCGGTCTCTCATGCATCCTCCAGAGGATAGGATCTTGGTGTGTGGCCCATCTCTACTATCCAGAGTTTAGCTCCTGGAGGGGCAAGCTGCTGATCTGCTTGTGCCCGGGTGATGAGTTTGGATCTCTCCTTTTCAGTGCTGAATCGCTCCCGGTTGAGTTCTCTGGGTTCAGGTCCGGAAATGTCGAACGTAAGAAAAAGAGTCATGCCGTCACCGCCTGGGCTGACTGGTTCAACACCGGATGATAGGCATAAATGTAGTAATTTCTCCGGGTCTTCTTGGTGTTCTGTCGTCTTTTGATTCTGACCCAGTATCCTTTCCGCTGTAGGTATGCTTTGTATCGGGCAGCATCTTCCGGACCGTGCTGAATAGAGACCTTCTTGAATGGGTATCCGTCAATGATTCGGATCTTGTTCTCTTCATGGTCCTGACATCCTCCAACGTGCCAGAAACAGCAGTAAGGGCATTGGTAGATGTGCAGAGGTTTGAGTTCTCCCCGGTCCTTGATTCGGTACATTGACTGCCGGGCTTCTTCCTCTGAAGCGTGTCTTTTCTTCCGGATGCAGCAGGAGTATCTTTCTGCCTGTTGCTCTTCAGTGAGAAGGTCGAAGAGAGTCATTCAGACCACCTTCAGATGTCCATGCCGGGGCTCAGATAATTCGTTCTCTCGTTTCAGCTGCTTGATGGTAGATCGGATCTTTTCTTCCGGGAATCCCCTAGACTCCATCGTCTTGACAACCTTCTCTTCATCAGGATAGGATCCGCTCTCGCTGTAGGCGGTGATGACTTCTAATAGGGCTCTGGCAATGTCCCGGTCTTCCTTCTTCTTCCCGGTAACAATAGCATCGATATCATATACCCCGGTTTCCGGATTGTATGCAACCTGACGAAGGCTTATATCAACAATCCGAACGGTTTTCTTTGCATCTTCAACCTCAATCTTTTTTGAGAGTCTTGACCGGGCTACTGCTTCAGAGAGTCTAACAAGAGCTTCGAGAGACCGGGCGGTGATTGGTACTGGTTTATCTCCTGATGAAAGTCCGCGGACTTTCTGATAAAACTCCTGGAGAATGAGAAAAGCCTCGTCAGTCAATACAGGGAAAATATACCGCTTTGCATAGGCGATAGATTTGATAAACAATTCTTTGGAGATTGGAGGAGTGACAAGAGAGATATCGAGATCTTCCTCTATCCCTTCATGCTTGTTATACAGAAGTTTTTCCCCAATCTGGTGGGCTTTCAGGATATGACTTGAGAGATTGTGATCATAGTTCTTCTCTGGTTTATCGGTCAGAATAAAGATTGCATCAAACCGTGACAACAGAGAAGGAGGCATATTAACCTGTTCGCTGATAGATGTGGTATCATCAAAACGACCATACTTCGGGTTCGCTGCCCCTATTAACGCACACCGGGTTTTGAGGGAAGTGATGATCCCGGCTTTCGCAATAGATACGGACTGTTGTTCCATGGCTTCATGAAGAGCCGACCGGTCATCCTTGTCCATCTTATCCATCTCATCAACACCAGCCACCCCCATATCAGCCAGTACCAAAGCCCCTGCTTCAAGAGTCCATCCTCCATTTCCGAAGTTGTCTTTTACTGCTGCTGCGGTGAGTCCAGCTGATGAAGAGGACTGGCCTGATGTGAATATTCCTCTTGGAGAGAGTTGAATCACGTACCGGATCATCTGGGACTTTGCTATCCCGGGATCACCCATGAGAAGAACGTGAATGTCTCCCCTGAGGTAGGATCCATCCGGCATAATCTTAGCAAGACCGCCGAAGAGGACATACAGGAGAGTCTCTTTTACGTCCTCCATTCCGAAGATGGTGGGGGCAATAGATCGAATCTGTTGTTGGAGGAGGTCAGGAGATTTCGCTAAAGCTTTAATCGCTTCTATATCTGCCTCTGTGATCTGAATCTCTGCAAATTCCTTTTCAGCGATTTCTATGGAAATTACTTCGAGATACTTGTCAAAAGTAGTAGACTTCTCACCCTGGGCTCTTCTCTCAATAGTCCTGACGATTGCATTGACAGTTACCCGGTCCCCTGGGTTGACCATCCCGGTGATGTCATCATCCAGGATACAAACGATTGACTGAGGTTGAGTCCCTCCTTTCATTCCTTCCGGGGATTCCTGGATCTGCAGTTTCTGGGAATCGGTGAACTTTGAAAACTTCGGGAGAAGTTCCATCTTCCGGATCCCCCAGTTACACCCATCGACCTGACAACCATCAGGTTCTACAAACAACCCATAGTTTTGTGCTTTTGTGGTTCGATGACCTGAAGGGCATCGATAGACCGCTATGGTGATCCTGGGTTGAACTTCAGTAGATTTTCTGACAATTCCTTCAACTGATATTAATTGCCCGATGTGCCTGGATCTGATATCACGGATGTTTATCCGCATAACTGCCGGAAGATTGATTATTCTGATATTGAGTTCGAGAGTGTCACCTCTCTTTACTTTGACAAGATGATGATTTGTGATTGCATCATGAATGTCCTTCAGAGCTTTAGTAGGAGTATAGAGGAGTTCATCTGCGAGTTTAGTTCCTTCTACTCCGAATTTCTCAAC
>CAZUXC010000025.1:0-28158 GCA_964624045.1 uncultured Methanospirillum sp.
TACTTGGAAAGATGTCGGATTTGGAAACAAGGAGGGAGAATTAGCTAAGTACTGATATTACACAAACAAAGGAGAGAATTGAGAAAATAAATGATGGTTTTATAATAATTAACCCTTTTGCGGAGAACTAATGTTCTGTGAATCTGGATAATTTAGATATTAATAAATATCGCAAAGTAAGATTCAATGATTAGTAGCTCTATTATTAGAATAATCTGAATTGATGAAAGAATAATTTATTATTAATAATTTAGTTATTTTTTGTTTTTTTGGAGCCAGAAATGCAGAATATTAACAAATGGCCTCGTGATCAATATACTGGATCAGGAGGAGGGTTATCCACAGGTCCTGGTGGAGGATTGTCTACCGGACCTGGAGGAGGTATGTCTACAGGTCCTGGTGGAGGATTATCTACTGGACCTGGAGGAGGGTTGTCCACGGGTCCTGGTGGAGGATTGTCTACCGGACCTGGAGGAGGGTTGTCCACAGGTCCTGGTGGAGGATTATCTACCGGACCTGGAGGAGGTTTATATACAGGAGCTTGTAATAACCATTATATGAGCAATATCCCTCCGTGGTCAATATATATAGAACACTTGGAGAGACTTGGAAGAAAGGATATAGCGGATTTAATTCGTTCTCGAAGAAACGATCTCTAACTTTTTCGCAGATTAAACATTTTGCGACTTAAGTTAATCCATCCCCAACTGCTCTTTTCAACTTAAACCCTTTCCGTCTGGGAATTTTTATTGATTTATAAGTCTGGTTTGGGTCCTTAGTCATAACGAGCCCATCTTTAAGATAATGAAAGTTACCTTTTTTTATCTGGAGACCTGCCTTTGTTATTGCTGCATCAATATGAATTGGGCTTGATTTCCCTAGTTTCGCTTCATTAATTGGGACTTCCACATCTGAATAAATTCGATTTTTATTGTAAACCCTGTTGATAAGAGCTATTGTACGCCTATTTCGCACCCACTATTAATCCCCGATGATTTTTGCCGAACATCCGAATGCAACATCAATCACGGATTAAAATCTGAACTTCGCATAAGCTACCACTGAATTTCGAATCATTGATCCCAGTATAAATTACCCTATCTCTCTACCCTCTATTACCCAATTATTGAATATATTCCAAATCAAACCGTGTTAGTTGAAATAGTATTGGAATTTGCTTATTTCTATCAGGCATGACACTCTCGATGTAAAATCGATCATCTTCTGATACCAGAGTGAACAGGGATAATATCCAAATCATGGTATCTGAACTCGGTCTAATCAACGGCCGATTATTTGAGTTAATTTTCGGTGGTGCTTCAAATTTTCTGAGTTCAATATGAGTAATGACTCGCAAGATGCCATGAAGCAGGACATTGAAATAGAGCATGGTCATAAGTGCCATGATCCTCTCTGGCTTCTCCAGGAATATTGTAGCAGTCAAAAGTGGTTTTTTCAGAAGCATGAAATTATTTTCAACCTTAATCTGGCCTTTATAGTGCAGGAGAATATCACGGGATGAGACATCATCCGGGCTGATATTAGTCAATAGTGCAAAAGTCGATGATTTTCTTCTTTTCTCTTCAATTAAATCCTGAAATTATGGCATGAATTGAACAATAGATTCTAATATCAGACCAAATACTAGAGATTAAGGTAGATATCGATTCCAATTATACACCAATGTGAAAATAATATCAAGTTACCATTCTGAAGCATCTTATTTTTTTAATTATTATTTTAACTAGATTTACTAATAATACCCTGGTTGATTGGACCACCATTCATTTTCAATTATTGTAGGTCCCACGTCTGCTGGAATCGAACTCATACTCATGGATGCTTTAATAATTACTCTTTTCCCGGGATAATCCTCTATTTCAATATCATCAAGGATCGATTTCAAGATCTTATTATTCTTGAATATTTTTTTTGTGATTTCTTCTGCAATATTCTTTCCGAGCTGGGTGGACTTGATAATATATCTATGTTTTTTCGCAACTCCTTCGTTATCCTCAATAGATTCAATTGATTCATCTAAAACTACATCCTCAATTAATTTTAAGTTTAGTAGGGTTTTTGTTGTGTTTCGATTATCTATGAAGGGATCCCAAGTCATTCCTCTACCCTTAATATCTTGCCATGTAAAAATAAATTTTTCAACCTGAATGTTTATCGAAGCCTCTAAAAGAATAACTAGTGTTTTTGGATCACTACTACCAAAAATTGATTCCCAATCCTTTTTTCTTTCTTGCAAAAACAATTCAAAAATTTTTCGCTTAGGCCAAAAAAAACCATTAAAATAAGCAAAGATTCTATAAAATTTGAGGTCTAATACGTTTGGATTCAAAATGCCTAAAGAATGATGTAACCAGAGAATCCATATTTCAACTTCATTCATGTTCATCAAGAATGAATTACTCATCGATGTTATCGCAATTTGCAATTTAGGAATATTGCAAGTATGCAAAAAACCATATCGATCTAGTTTATCATAAAATGACTCTAATTCTGGGGTTGAGGTTGAAATCATCAAAGAATCTAATAGGGATTTTAATCGAGGAATGTTTATAGTTAGGGGGTCTTGTTTAATCTCCAAATCTAAACGCTGAACTTCAAGTTCATTCTGATATAAAATATCACTAAGTTGGTGCACTCTTTCAAAGGTATGTGGATTAAGGATATTACCAGTTTTATATATATCCCTGTGTGAAAAACTTGCCCAAAAATGTTGTGCTACTGTCCTAATTTGAATTTCTGCTTTAATATCCGAATTAGATAGAGAGGATGTATCTTTTAATGTAAAGATCAAATGAATACCTCTGTATCCATCATTATCTGCAGACTCAATCCATCTTTTTTCTTCAATTACATTAATTATTGTTGACGTTTTGAGAGCACTGTATATTTTATCTAAACCAATAATATCGAGACAAATAACCCTAATTCCTAGAATATCTTTAAACTGAGTAATTTTAGAAACATCAACATCTTTTCGTATTGTTTTATCAAAGATACTTTTATTACTCTTTATCCTGAATGAAGGGCGTTCTATTATCAAATATTCTCCAGAAGTAGAATTTAGATTATTAATTCGTTTTAATTCTTTAAGCATTGATTTTAATAAGCAGTAGTAATTTTCTTTATTCTCTTCAATTATTTGGTCGATTATTTGAATTTCTGCCTCGCTCATTATATTATAAATGAAAAAAGAGTATAAAAATTTTTATAATCGAAACATATGATAGATTATTCAAAATCGTGGCAAGGAAACTCTAATTTCATAGAATACCAATAGGTTACATCCTCATAATTATCATGATATTGATCTCCACCCCACGTACAAAATTTTTTCTCCGTTCTTTAATTCCCCTCCTCTCCGCTTTCCATTCGTCCCTCTTTTAAAACCGTATATAAATCCCCCTCCAATCTAATAGGTAGCCGCGACCAAGCGGCAGGGGAATATCGAACAATGGCAGATTTTGTACAGAAGGCAGCAGTAAAGTCTGCTGTCCGCAAACTTGCAGTACCGATCGCAAATCTCACCACCTTCACCTCACTTGTGCAGGATATCCTGGACAATAACCCGTGGGGATGTACTCCATACGCTTCAGCTGGAGCAAACATTGCGGGTATTGTCAAAGGAACCGAGAGTTATTCGGGAACCGTCATCTATGAGGATGCTGAGGCCAAAACCGTCGGCAGAATTGCAGTAAGGGCTCCAACGTCAGCCGGATTCACCACGAATGTCAGTACCATTCTCGCAACTGCAGCACTCGGAACGGCCATGGGGGGCAGTCCGTCGCATGACAGCTCTGAGGATGCGTTCAGCGTTGCTCTGAAATGCCATGATCCAAATGGGGAACTGTACTCCGTGACTCTGAAACGTGATTCAATCACGGTCAGCAGTTATGAGTCTGATACCATTCGGACCAATCTCGACACCTGGGCCGACACCATCGGCATTCTGGCATAACCAAAATACCCTCTTTTTCCGCCATCACCGGAGCGATGGATATGAAATTAGTACTGATTATCGTAGGAATTATCTTTCTTGCCGTATCATGGCAGATATCTCAGGCAAGTGGAATCACCACCTCCATAGCAGGGACCGGGGTTTCCTTTCTGAACACTGCTGTGATTGGGGAAGACAAAACGTATAGTAACAGCCTTTTTACCGAGGGTAGATCAGCAGTGATCCGGGCAATTGATACCAGGACCGGAATTCTATCAGATGTCCTGGTGAAAAGTTCGGGGTCATTTGGTATTGACGAGTTTGGAGACCAGACCGGAAAGAACAGTCCGGATTCGATTCTGAACTGTGTGTTTTCCCCGGTGAATACCTCAGGCCGGTACTCAATGGTATCGGCTATGGGTCTATTCCAGGGAGGAGAATACCAGTCGAAAAAGACCATCGGGAATGGACTTCGTTCCCATACGTCAGCTAACACTACCGGATTGGTTCTGACCAAAGCCGAATCTGAAGGAGAGAACATAAGCGAGTTTGGAAAAACCGTTGCAAGTGGGAATATGTCACTTGCTGAGGATGTTGATTTCACCGGAGGGAGGAATGATTGAGATTATTATCGCGGTCATTTCGGCATGTGTTGCCGGAGCGAACGGGATTGGGTTGATCATTCTGTACCGGCGATATCTGCAGCTCGCATCAGCATCGGTGGTATTTGCCAGCGAGGTTGTGGGACACCTGGCAGCAGTGGATGAGTCCGGGGAGGTTGAGGATCCGATGGGGCTGATTGCTTCTTCACTTGATCATCTGAGCGAGTTATCGGCTCTGACCGGGAGGGTGTGACCATCCGGTCTTATTTTTCCCGAATTTTGATAGACCAAAGGTGAATATTGAATAGTCGTACCTCATGGATAGGAGACAGAATGGCGACACTTACACCTTACCTTAACCAATGACTTATCGATTTAATGTATTAATTTAATCTCAAAGATTGTCAAAAATAAAGATAATTTCATCACGCTGACTTATCTTCGCCTTGAGAGTTTTCAGTGAGTTTATCCACTTGAAACGATAAAGAGTCTTTTCAATTCGTATTTATTGAACAATACTAGATAGTTCTCTCCGTTTTCTTTCCGAAATATCTCGGGATACTCCATGAATTTCTAATTTTCCGGATTTTTTATTGAGATAGAGGTAACTGATAATTTCCGTCCATATCGTTGAACCATCTTTACATAGCTCCTCAACTTCGCGGCGATAGAATGGTGACTCGCCATTTTGTTGTAAAAAATCATCGATGCGAGTCTTGTAAAGAGAACGAATAGATGCAGCCTCCTCTGGATTTAACGCATAGTCTGCAGGTCGTGACATAATTTCCTCAACAGTAAAACCACGGAGTCTAACAACTGATGGACTCACATAGGTAAAATACCAGGTTTCAGTATCCAGAATCCAGAACACATCAGGTATATGTTCAACAAAAAACTGATATTTTTCTCGACTAATACGGAGTTCTTCTTCAACCTTTTTGCTTCTGGTAATATCCATGCTTACCGATTGATATTCAACAGTTTCACCGAAGTCGTCGGTGATTCTTCTAATATTACTTTGTAGCCATCGAATTTCTCCATCTGACGTAATAATTCGAAACTCGATCGTTCCAATATTTCCTTTTTCAGGTAAGGAATCAAGAAATTTTACTACCTGTTTTTTATCATTCTTATAAAATTTTACACTGAACCTGGTTCCAAGAATTTCAGATCGCTCTTTATTAAAATACCGACAAAAGGCATTATTGACAAAAATATGTCTACCATCAGGAGTATACCGACTAATCAATTCAGTTTGGTCTTCAACGACGTTACGGTATTGCTGTTCACTCTCAAGCAGAGCACGTTCCAATTTTTTCTTGTCCGTGACGTCGTGAATTATCGAATGGAGTAATATCTTTTCTTCCCTGATAATAGGTGCACTGAAAACTTCGACATCCCGAATTTCCCCACTTTTCATCCGATGTTGGAAAGAAAATCTGATATCTTGTTTTCCTTTTGCTTTTTGCATATTATTTCGAACTGTTTCAGGATCAGCAATATTAATACTGGTAATATCCATATCCATTAATTCTTCGATAGAATATCCATAATATGATGATGCAGCAGAGTTTGCATGAAGAATCTCTCCCGTATCCGGGTCGATAATCAACATATTTGCATAGTTGAGTTCAAACAGGTCCCGATAATTTTTTTCGCTCTGTTTAAGGGTGTCTTCCAGAATCTTTTTATCAGAAATATCTTTTCCAGATAAAAGGATATAGGAAATTTGTTTACTTATCTGGATTTTGGAGATAATAAATTCAAAAACATATTTTTTCTCCTTAAAATGTACAATTTCTTCAAATTGACATGACTGATCCTCAATCATTAACATATAATGATTTAAAATACTTTTATAATCCAAAATTCCTAGTAAAAGGGAACTCAATTTAACTCCCACAATAGATTCGGTGGTTGCATTTATCAATTGGAGAAATTGATCATTTGCCTGAATAATCGTAAAATCTGTTTTGAGAATAATTTGAATGTGTTTAGAATATACTTTTATTTTAGAATCCGGTTTTTTTAGTGGAATAAAGTATTTCTTTTTCAATCCATGTTGAAGCAGTGAAACTCTTCCGGATAGAAAAAGAATATCCAGATGTCTTGCAGTAGTCTGTCGTGTATGATTAAGGGATTTAGAAATTTCAGTTATAGTGAGATATTTGCCAGATCTGGATAATAACGATAAAATTTCCTCTGAAATTCTTTCCACACTATTCTCTTGATAAATCGATATTTAAATCTACGGATAACGGGCTGCATAATGAAAATTCTTTTTATTACCAATGGTGAATAAGAATGCCTTGTGGTGTATTTAAAAAAACCCTAATTATACGAATTTAATTGAGCGATTAAAGTATGACTATCCATTTTACGATGACTATCTTTAAAAAAATCTGGAATAATAACATCAACCAGAATCCAGGTTCATATTTTTTTGAATCAAATGATTTCGATATTATATATTGATGATCTCGAAGATCTTCTGGAGATTGGAAAACTTTTCCTTGAAAGAGAAGGTAACATAAAAGTTGACATTGCATCATCAGTTGATGAAGCAATCGAAATAATCGAGGAAAATCAATATGATTTGATATTATCAGATTATGAAATGCCCAAAAAAACAGGTATTGATTTACTTATTTATTTAAGAAATCAGGGAAATGACATCCCTTTTATAATTTTTACCGGAAAAGGAAGAGAAGAGATAGTAATTCAAGCTTTGAATTGTGGAGCCGATTATTATATTCAAAAAGGTGGAAATCAAACTGCCCTTTTCGCTGAAGTGAGACATAAGATACAACTTGCTGTAGAACGGAAAGACAATATTAATGCCCTAAAACGTTCTGAGGAACGATTAAATTATATTCTTGATCTTCTTCCGGAAGCGACATTCGTGACGAATTTGCAAGGAGAAGTTCTTCTATGGAATAAAGCAATGGAAGAGATGACCGGGTGTCCAGCTACTCAAGTTTTAGGAAAAGGGGATTTCGCCTATTCTATTCCATTTTATAAAAAAAAGCATCCAATGCTTATAGATAATATACTTACTCCCAATAACCCCGGAAGGGAAAAATATATCGCATTTAACCAGCAGGGGCAGGTACTGACGGCAGAAATTGAAATTGCATCAGAGAATAGTAGTTCACGTTTCATATGGGGAATTGCAAGTCCTCTGATTAATAATGAAGGGACGGTAACAGGGGCTATTGAAATGATTCGCGACATTACAGAAAAAAAAGTCGCAGAATCTAATCTGGCAATGCTTGCATCAATCGTTGAATATTCAGATGATGCAATTACTATGATTTCTCTGGATGGTATAATATCCAGTTGGAACAATGGGGCAGAAAAACTGTATGGTTATGATTCATTCGAAGCAATAGGCAGGAACTTTTCATTTTTGTTATCACCTACTCATCCTCTCGATTATTCACTAATTCTCGAAAAAATTCAAACTGGAGAGATAGTTCATCAGTTGGAATCAATTCAGAGAAAAGATAAGAATCATGAACTCTCGATTTCTCTTTTGTTCTCCCCAATCCGAGATATAAACAGAAAAATCACCGGAATATCAGTTATTGGGCGAGATGTGTCCGAGCTAAAAATAGTTGAAGCATCCCTAAGAGAGAGTGAAAAACAGTTTCGCGATCTGTTTGAACTCAACGTAGCAAATATGTTGATTATCGACCCGGATACGGGAGAGATTCTTCATGCAAACTCTGCTGCATCATCATATTATGGATATAGTATCGAGGAATTATCGAGTATAAATATGACCGGTATTAATATTGGTGATCCTGAATTAATCCGGGCTAAGATGCAAAAAGCAAAAATAAAACAAGACACCAGGTTCTCTTTTCAACACCGGATGAAAAATGGAGAAATTCGAGATGTCGAGGTCTTCAGTGCACCCATTGCCAAAAGGGATTCTATTGTACTTCATTCGATAATTCACGACGTCACTGACAAGAAAAAATTGGAACGGGCTCTGTTTGAGAGTGAACAGCAATACCGCAGTGTCGTTGAGGATCAGATTGAATTAATCTGTAGATTCCTCCCTGATGGTACCAATACTTTTGTCAATAATGCCTATTGTCGGTATTTCAATAAAGAGCGGGCTGAAATTATCGGAACCCGATTTTCCCCTAATTTTATTGAGGTGGATGAAAACCTCATTCGAAATTATTACAAATCATTATCCGAAAATGGAAATATTGGCACAATAGAACGCAGAATTGTAAAACCAGATGGAAAAATCAGATGGTTACAGTGTAATGACCGGAGAATTGTTGATGAGTTTGGAAAAACCCTTGAATATCAATCGGTAGCTTTGGACATTACGGAGAAAAAACAGGCTGAAGAACAACTTATTCTCAAAAATATTGAACTTCAGGTAGCATATGAACAAATTGCCGCTACAGAAGAAGAACTGAGGCAGAATATTGAAGAAATTTCGATGAGAGAACAAGAGTTACAGATTGCCAATGAACAATTGAAGGTAACAGAAGAAGAACTGAAACAACAGTACGATGATATTGTCCAAGTAGAAAGAAAACTGCGGGAAAATGAAGATAATTTTCAAATGATGATTGAATCTGCGCCTGATGCTATTTATATCGCTGACGAGGAGGTTTTCCTGTATGTAAATCCTGTAATGGTCAGAGTTCTTGGAGCAGATTCTGCAGATGATTTGATCGGAAAATCTGTTTTTAGCAGAATTTCTCCTGG
Source organism: uncultured Methanospirillum sp. (assembly GCA_964624045.1). GTDB lineage: Archaea > Halobacteriota > Methanomicrobia > Methanomicrobiales > Methanospirillaceae > Methanospirillum. The sequence continues at coordinate 9,295 of CAZUXC010000025.1, forward strand.
ATATCATAATATCTGCCGTGATAGAGCGCTATCAGTATTACGACAACAAAAACCGGTAGAAAAAAAAGAGATTGTATACTTAAAACTTGATAACACTCCGATATATGTTGAGACATCTGTATCTTGTATAAAATTTAAAAATAGAGCCGCAAATCTCATCTTTCTTCGAGTAATCTCTGAGAAAGACACGGGATCTGGTATTATTCATGATAAAGAGAAGACCCAGATCAATTTTGATTCTTTCCTAACCGGATTTGGCATCACCAATACCCCGGGTTGTATATCTAATGCAAATTGTGATCATCAGGATTCTTTTAATGCTGATATCTGCTTAAACAACTGCCAATTTTACCATACCCTCCAATCTTTCCAGACTTATGAGATCATTTACCATCTGATCTTTGAAAACTCTGGAGTAATTATGGTATTGCTAGATGAAAACTCGACAATTTTATGCGTAAACTCGAAGTTTGAATCTATTTCTGGTTATCGAAGAAATGAAGTGGAAGGTAAGAGGAGATTGGCAGATTTCCTAAAGATTGAAATTGATGGCAATATTATTGATTTGGATCTTATAAGGCCTTTCCATCAGGAATTAAAATCAGATTGTATTGAATGCAGGTTTATCACCCATTCTGGAGAAATTCGGAATATGATCCTATCATCGTTCTATATTTCATCTTCACATAAGTGGATCGCATTATTAACAGATATAACTGAGAAAGTCGAGGAGTGGGATAGATTAAAACTAACAACCGAAAAAAATGAGTTATTACACAAGATTACTCATCATGATATTGCAAATAAACTCACCGGATTAATGGGATATATAGAATGTGCAAAAAAAGAAGAAAACCTATTCAAAATTAAAGATTATCTTCGTATGATTGATGAAAGGCGGAAAGCTATTCTTAATGATATAGATTTCTCGTATAATTATCTAAATTTTAAAAAAGAAGAGTCCGAATGGCACAACGTATCGCAGTTAGTTGATCAGGTTCTTAAAAAGGTTCCAATATCTCATATTCAAGTAATTCATGATTTTGAGGGCGTTGAAATATTTGCCGATCCTCTCCTAGGGAACGTTTTCTATAATCTTATTGAGAATTCTCTCCATCATGGAAAGCATGTTACCGTTATCAGATTGGGGTATGAAATCCATGAAGATATTATGCATTTAATTTTTGAAGATGATGGACTCGGTATTCATCCATCTGAGAAAGAAAAAATATTTTGTTATGGATATGGGAAACATAACGGTTTTGGATTGTCTCTTATCAGGGATATTTTGTCCTTAACAAAAATTTCCATTCGTGAAAATGGAATTTCTGGTAAAGGGGCACGATTTGAGATCATTATTCCTCAAGGGTCTTGGAATATTAATTAAATCATTTCCATCTTTTTTCCTGACAAATATTAGGTAATCTAATGATCCCCTATGAGTTGCCCTCAAGAAGTGATTATCAATCGATATTGAACGAGTCCTTTTCTCGTAAACCTCCACCAGGTTAGACAGACGGGACAGTATTATCTGGCTCTCAAATTGATAATTGGGTCATTTAAGGAATAGGAGAAGAATTTAAGACGTGGAAGAAATGAGGAAATTCAATACCCCATTGGGGAGGTTTATGGGAGTATTCGTATTAATAAAACGATATTCAGGTCTCCAGTATTGAATTTGCTTGTAATTGGTTGATAAAATTATGAATCTAACAATATTTACTCGAATGAATTCCATTAAACAGAAGATTCTGTTTGGTGGTGGTATTGCATTATTGATCGTATCTATATCACTTATTCTGTATGCGGGTACTTCATCTTATACCGTTGCAGTAGAAAATGCCAAAAATGGGGTTGAGAAGAATGCCTCTGAACAAGCAGCTTTGATTAAGACCGAGTTTGAGGCAACTCTTGCTGACTCACGAGTCATTGCAGATGCTTTTACTGGAATTAGGACCGCAAAAGGAGATATCTCCCGTGAAGATACGGCGAATATGCTGATGAACATTATCACAAAGAATAAAGAGTATCTTTCCACCGGAACGATATGGGAGCCGAATAAATACACAGAAGCAGGAGATGATGCACGGTATGCGGGGAAAGATGGATATGAATTAAACGGGAGAATGAGGCTCATGATCATGAGGGATAACTCCGGAGCGGTTATTCGAAAAATGTATGATCCCCTAAAGAGCACAGAACCTGGAGAATATTATTCACTTACCAAGGAGAGGATGAAAGAGGTGATCACCGAACCTGTGACAAATCCGGCAATAGGGCGGAACGATCCTTTTATTTCTTTCACTGCACCAATCATCGTGAATAACACGTTTATGGGGATTGTAATCAACGATATCAGTACAGCGTCTTTGGACGATAGGATCGACAAAATTAACCTTTATGATGATCAGGGGATAGCAATTCTGATATCTGATAAAGGTCAGATCGTGGGTGTTCAGACAAAATATGATCAGTGGCTTGGAAAATATTGGGGAAATGCCAACATTTCATTTGTTGATAGTACAAAAGTTTCAGCCGCAGAACAGGCATACCATAAAGGAAAAATAATAACTAGTGAAGCTGGAGGATATGTTAAATCGCTCGTTCCCTTTACTATTGGAGATACAGGGAGTTATTGGGCAGTTATCGTAGCAGTTCCGACTAATGTAATAACTGCTACTGCCTTTCAAACTGTGATGAACTTGATCATCGTCGGGGTGATCATGTCTCTTATCGGTCTGATGATTCTTTTCTATGTAGCCCGGTCGATTTCGATTCCGATTATAGAAGTCACCAACATATCTGAAAAGATGGCACTTGGGGATGTCAGTCATGACATTACGTATACATCACAAGATGAGATCGGTAAACTTGCTGACTCATTCAGGAGTATGATCCAGAACTTTAAGATAAAGGCCGAAATCTCCACAGCACTCTCGAATGGAGATTTAAACGTCCAAGATCCGATTGTATCTGAAAAAGATTCTTTGGGTCTAGCTATGAGTCAGATGAAAGACACGATTACCGGTATGGTCACCACAGTCAAGCGGATCGCTGTTGCAGCAGAAGCAGGACAATTAAAAGAGCGGGGAGATGCAACCCAATTTTTTGGAGAGTACCGCACTATCATCTCTGGTCTGAATAATACCCTAGACTCAGTAATCATCCCGGTCAATGAAGCGATGCGGTTGTCAGGTTCTTATGCAAAAGGAGATTATACCGACCGGATCAGTGAACAACTCTCGGTGAAAGGAGATTTCATCCCGTTCAAAGAAGCGTTGAATCAGATCGGTATTGCAGGGAGTGCCGCTATTGGTGGAGTTAAAAGTGAGATCCAGAGCCTTACTGTAGGAATGGAAGAGACAAACGCCAGTGTAGAAGAGGTAGCAAATTCCACCACTATGCTTGCACAGAGTTCAAATTCTGTCAGTGTTATCGCAGAACGAAGCGGTCATTGTATCAGCCAAAGTTTGATCGCGATGGAAGATCTCTCTCAAACCGTCAGTGCGGTTGCAACAAAAGCCGAACATGCTTCATTAATTGCAAAACAGACGGTTGACCTCTCCGAAAAAGGCGTTAATCTTGCCGGGAAAGCAGAGAAAGGGATGGGATCAATATTACAGTCTGTAGATGAGACCAGTGGGATCATCACTGATATTACCAGTCAGATGGAGGAGATTGGTAAAATTGTCGATGTGATTACTGGTATTGCCGAACAAACAGGACTTCTTGCTCTGAATGCTGCCATTGAAGCTGCCCGTGCAGGAGATGCTGGAAAAGGATTTGCCGTTGTTGCTGATGAGGTGAAATCCCTGGCACTCGATTCTCAGAAATCTGCCGAAAATATTGCTCATATCATTGGAAACCTGCAGAAAAAAACGTCTATCGTTACTGAATCCATGGATAAATCAGCATCAGAGGTACAATCCGGGAATGAGGTAGTGAAAGAGACCCTGGAGGTTTTTCATGAAATCGTAGAGTCTGTCACCAAGGTTCATGCAGTAATGACAGAAGTTGCAGCTGCAACAGAAGAACAGGCAGCGACAGTAGAAGAGATAACCGCAAGTGTCAATGAAGTAGAAAGTCAGGTTCAGAAGACTGCAAAAGAAGCAGTCGAATCAGCAACTGCAACAGAAGAGGTCACTGCTTCAATTGACCAGATAACTAAGGCTATTACGGACGCAACGGCATCAATTCAGAAAATATCCGGGCAAATGAACTCATTTACTACTTCTTGAAAATCATGGAGTGCTAGAACATTCTGACATGAATGCCTCAATAGCAACCTTTTTAAAAATGGTTGAACAATTGATGTATTCATTCCATAGTTCATAGAATTCCCTTTATTGATCCATGATTCTCTATACGCCGGTTATAAAGCAGATTATCTTTGTGTTGATTCTACTGAGTAGTTTTTCCCTTCAGGTATCAGCTGAATTTATCAATCCATCAGAGAATTTGACATCCCTGGATTTCCAGGAGACCCCTTTAAAAACGGTTTTGTTACTAGTTTCAACTGATGGAAAGAGTCCTTATGAAATACTTTTCATCAAAGGCATTAGTGAAGAACTTGAGAAAAATGCCTCGGTCCAATTAAGATTTGTTACAGAATATCTGAATGCTCCTGATTACCGCAATGAAAATAATCTTTCAATGCTTGACGATGTATACGAGCATAAGATCAAGATCCTTAAGCCTGATGTAATCATTACAAAAGATATTTTCGCGATTAATTTATTATCGAGAATGCCAAAGGAACTTGTCAAAGATATCCCCATTATCAGTAATGTTGATCCCGGACCAGTAGAAAACCTGACAATATCATCCGTGGTTGCTGAAAAAGGGCAGGATTCAGGGCAAAATATTGGGGTTATCCTATCTCTGCTTCCTCATGTAAAACAGATTTTTGTCATATCAGGATCCGGACGTGATGAAGTAGAGGCACTTGTTGGATTTCAAAAACAGATATCTGTGATGAACCTCTCAATTCCGGTAACATATCTCGTAAATAAAACACATGAAGAATTATTGCCCCAAATATCAAATATTACTCCGGATTCTGCAATCTATTATATCAGTTTCGCTCAGGACATTGAGAGTAACCATTATAATCCTGAAGACTCTCTCATCAGGATATATTCAAAAGCCAAGGCTCCTATATTTGGACCCAGTGAAACATTTATTCAGCGGGGCATAGTCGGAGGATACCTGCTCAGTCCAGAAAAGTATGGAAATGAACTAGGATATCTTGCTCTTCAGGCATTATCTGGAGCACTTCTCACATCCAAAACAGTTGATCAAGAAAAAATCAGAGAATACAAATTTGATTGGAACGAATTGTCCCGGTTTAATATAGATCTCTCCCGCCTTCCAAAAGATAGTGTCATTATTGGAAGGGAGGAATCTGTCTGGGATAAATACTCATTACCCATCATTGTGATTCTCATAATCATCGTTTCTGAAACCCTGCTCATTGCTGGACTTATTATAAACTGGAGGTCACGGGTATCAGCAGAAAAACGTCTTCATGAAAGTGAAGAAAGATACAGAACACTCATAAATTACGCCCCTGATGCCATCATCGTGTATGACCTGGAAAAAAATCGATTTGTTGAAGCCAATCCCAAAGCATTGAGTATGCTTGGATGTTCAATTGAACAGTTACGTTCGCTGGATTACTCCGGGTTTTATGCCAAAGCAAAAGAGCTTGATAGTAATCTGCCGGTAATCATTCAAGAGCATCTTGAACAAATTTTTTCAGGACAAGTTGTTAGTTTTGAGCGGGTAATAACCCCGTTTGACAAGAGAGAGATCTATTGTGACGTAACCATTGTTCGCCTCCCGAATCTTGGTCCAAAAGTAATCAGGGCAAGTTTTACTGATATCACTCTTCGAAAAAATGCCGAAGACAAGTTGACCAGGCTTTATGAAGATCTTGAAACCATTGTATCAGAAAGAACCCGTGAACTTCATGCAACTCAGGAAGCATTCAGGCAGGCAAATATCAGGCTCAATCTTCTGACCGGAATAACTCGCCATGATATTCTCAACCAGATTACCGGGCTCCTGATATATTTAGATTTGAGTCTTGAGGACACTGCTGAAGGCGATACCCGTTCATACCTGCAAACATGCATGAATCTCACACGAGCTGTTCAGGCACAGATAGAATTCACCCGTGTCTATGAGAATATCGGAACGACTGAACCAGTCTGGCAAAATCTGGAAACACTAATAAACCGTGTTCATCTGCTTCTTCCAACAATTACATTCAACTGGCATCTTGATCTTGAATCTGCAGATATATTGGCTGATCCGATGCTTGAGAAGGTGTTCTACACGCTCGTAGAAAACTCTTCACGACATGGTGGGCATGTAACTGATATCACGTTTAGGGCAATAATCCGTGATTCAGATCTTATAATTGAATATGAGGATAATGGAGTTGGAATTGTTGAGGCAGATAAACCCCGGATATTTGACTGGTCATTTGGAAAGCATACCGGTGTTGGACTGTTCGTCTCAAAGCAGATTCTGGCGATAAGTGAAGTGACCATACAGGAAACTGGAGTGCCCGGAAAGGGAGTCAGATTTGAGATGATTGTTCCAACAGGGAAGTGGAGATAGGCGGGTTCTAAGTAGACCTGGTCAATACGCATATCTCAACGCGACTGAAATTTTTTTTTTTAGGAGTTATTAAAATAAAACTGTAGAAAGGACATTTCTATATTATATATAGAAATCTAGGCTCTGTTGAAATCCTCATAAAAAATTGAAAACCCTCTGAATTTTTGTGAATCTATGAGTCTGGTAGCAAATACACTTTAACTTAACTTCCCTCCTTTGTTTTCTCGCCTTTCTTGATGATACATAATGTTGAATAATGAGGAATATCTTTCAGCATGAGTTGATCCTGTAAGATATCCATAAGTTGAATCATTTCAATTAACTCTCGATATCCACATTTGAAGTACTCTTTTAGGAGAAGAAGTGCAAGCAACTGATGTTGATTATAGCGTTTTTTTGAGTATGGGGAACTGTATTTTGGGATCTGTGCATCTTGAATTGCATTTAAATAGTAATCAAAAATAGATCTATTTTGATTAGAGAAGAAATAATGCTCCTTGTAGGGTTTAGGCATATTCTATACAAGGAGTGCTAATATCTTAGATCTTTCGGTTTGCTCTTTTAGGATTTCAACAGAGCCGAAAATAGATGAGGTATCGGAATAATTTTCCATGGTTATTCTTTGGTTTTCTCTGTTCCTTTCAGTAACGTCTTGATATCAATCCAAATAAGCAACTCTTTTCTGGTATCATTCCGATTATCTGAGGCCTTTTTGATAATCCCTAGAATATATGAGTTATCATCCCGGGTATGGGACGTTTGATCGATGTCTGAGGATGAAACTGTCATAACCGAGGTCACATCATCGACAAGGATTCCTGTCTTCGTGGTGGTAACACTATCATCGAGGACAATAAACCGAGAATCTGTTTGGCCTTTGGTAGATTTCTTAACCTGAAGCACAGTTTTCAGATCGATGACGGTCGTAATCTCTCCTCGGAGATCAATAATCCCTTTTACATGAGGAGCTGAATGAGGAAGGGGGGTGATTCGAAATGATTCAACAATCTCACGTACATCAAAAAGATTGATGGCAAATTTATCCTCTCCGAGAATAAATTCAACTACCTGAACTTCATTACCTTTGGCTTCATCCTCACTTTTCGTGAGTGTAGAATTATCCATGATCGACTACACCACAAATTTGGACATCTCTCGAGAGATGGATTCAACGATACCGCTCACATTGTTTACAACGTTGCTAATCTGATCGATGGATCTTGCAGCTTCATCAGTTGCTGCTGCTGCCTCTCCGGCTTCTTTTGAGGTGTTAACGATAAGGCTGGATACTTCATTAATACTTGCAGTCACCTCTTCAACCGAAGCCGCCTGCTCTTCAGACGCAGAGGCAACATCCATTGCATTTCTCGTGATATCTTCAATCGATGTTGCAATCTTATCAAATGCACCTAGCGTCTCATTCAGTGATTTACTTCCTTCTGCAACTACCTCACGGGAATGAGCCATAGCCAGAGTAGCTTTTTGCGCCTTGTCCTGCAGGGTTGTTATCATATCAGCGATATTCTCTGCAGACTTCCGAGAGTCCTGTGCTAGAGATTTTACTTCAGCAGCAACAACGGCGAATCCCCGGCCAGCATCCCCAGCCCGGGCAGCTTCAATAGCCGCATTAAGGGCGAGCAGGTTTGTCTGGTTCGCGATATCAGATATTAGTCTAACAATTTTTCCAATCTCTTCCATCTGTCCATTGATCTCTTTCACGATCAAGTCCACTTCGCTTGAAGACCGGGTTATCTCCGTCATCGAAAGCTCAGACTTTTTCGCAAGGTCAATACCGCCCTTAGAGAACTCGTTTGCCTGAACAGCGATTGTAGACACCTGTTCTGCCCGTCGGGAAACCTCCCCGACAGTGGTATTGAGATCTTCCATGGCTTTAAGAACCTGGGATATCCCATCATAACCTACCTCGGCATTTTTACTGACGCCATTTGTAATTTGCGCTACCAGCTGGGCCCCTCCTGCTACTTCTTCGACGTTGGCATTAGCTTCTTCTGTATTTGAAGAAAGATCTGCAAGTTGATTGTTGATGAGCCCTACTGCACCGCTGATCTGAATACCGATATTATCAAGAGCTTTCTTGAACTCAACCCAGTCACCGTTAACATCCAATGATGGGTCTACTCTGGCTTTGAACTGATAATTCGCATACTGCTGAGATACACGGAGGGCTTCATTAACTGGTACGATAACACTGTCTAACGTATCGTTTACGCCTTTTACGATCTTCCGGAAGTCTCCGTGGTGTTTTGTCGCATCTGCTCGTGTCGCAAGTTTTCCTTCTACCGCTGCTTTTGCAAGCATATTCGCATCAGCAACAAGGAGGTTTACCGCGTCAATACAGGTGTTAAGATTGTTCTTGATAACGTTGAAGTCACCGTTATAAGGGTCGGTGATCTTTACAGGAATATTCCCCTTACTAATATAGTCAACATAATTTGCTGCCACACTGAGTGGATTGATACCGGCATCCAGAGTATCGTTCACTCCCGTTACTATCTTGTTGAAGTCTCCCTGATGTTTTGTTGCATCTGCCCGGGTGGCGAGTTTTCCTTCGACTGCCGCTTTTGCGAGCATATTCGCGTCGGCAACAAGGAGGTTTACTGCATCAATACAGGTGTTGAGATTGTTCTTGATAACGTTGAAATCGCCGTTATATGAGTCGGTGATCTTAATCGGAATGTCCCCTTTGCTGATACGGTCAACATAATTTGCTGCCACACTGAGTGGATTGATCACGGCATCCAGAGTATCGTTCACTCCCGTTACTATCTTGTTGAAGTCTCCCTGATGTTTTGTTGCATCTGCCCGGGTGGCGAGTTTTCCTTCGACTGCCGCTTTTGCGAGCATATTCGCGTCGGCAACAAGGAGGTTTACTGCATCAATACAGGTGTTGAGATTGTTCTTGATAACGTTGAAATCGCCGTTATATGAGTCGGTGATCTTAATCGGAATGTCCCCTTTGCTGATACGGTCAACATAATTTGCTGCCACACTGAGTGGATTGATCACGGCATCCAGAGTATCGTTCACTCCCGTTACTATCTTGTTGAAGTCTCCCTGATGTTTTGTTGCATCTGCCCGGGTGGCGAGTTTTCCTTCGACAGCTGCTTTTGCGAGCATATTCACATCAATGACAAGTGCTTTGATGTTCTCGCGTAATCTGATGAGATGTTCATGAATTTGATCCTTGTCAGACGCTATTCCCATATCAGCAGTGAGATCTCCATTTGCAATCTTTGTCACGTATTGAATAAGTTCCGAAAGCCATGTATGGACTCCGTTGATGGCATCTTTCATCTTTTCATGGTCGCCGTGACAGGTAATCTCAACCTTCTCTCTAAGGTTTCCCCCCCTGATTTGTTCTAACACTCTGTTTCCTTCACCAATGGGGAGGAGGATAGCATCAAGCATCTGGTTCGTACCTTTGATGATATCTGCATAAGCCCCTTTGAACAGTTCAGGTTTACCCCGTTCAGATAATTGACCCTGATTTGAGGCGTCAGTCAAACGTGCCAACTCTTTTTGGAGATCTTGAAGAACGAAGGCAACATTATTGACAGCGACTTTCATCTTTTCATGATCGCCCTGATAGGTCTGAACAATCTGTTCATCGATCTTCCCGTCAGATATTTGTGCAAGAATACGATTTCCTTCACCAATAGGGATGAGAATCTCATCAAGGATCTGGTTCGTGCCTTTGATGATATCTGCATAAGCCCCTTTGAACAATTCAGGTTTACCCCGTTCAGATAATTGACCCTGATTTGAGGCTTGGGTCAAACGTGCCAACTCTTTTTGGAGATCTTGAAGAACGAAGGCAACATTATTGACAGCGACTTTCATCTTTTCATGATCGCCCTGATAGGTCTGAACAATCTGTTCATCGATCTTCCCGTCAGATATTTGTGCAAGAATACGATTTCCTTCACTAATGGGGATAAGAATCTCATCAAGGATCTTGTTTATCCCGCTGATGAGTTTTCCCCAGTCACCTTTGAAGTTTGAAACATCAGCCCGGGTGGTTAGTTTCCCTTCGCTAGAAGCTATAGTGAGTGTATGAATCGTCTTGAAAAGATCTAGAATACGGTCTCTAAATTGGTTCACATCATGGGTGATGAACGCTTTCTTTCCTGGAAGATCTTCCATCTCCACAGAAAAATCTCCGTCTCCAAAGTGACGGATGACTTCAACGATACGTTTTTTCACCCCGATATGGTCCCCTACCTGCTCATTCACCCCTTCAGCCATAGTCCGGTACACACCGGTGAATTTGTTTATTGGCATGAACCATTCAATATCGCCTGCTTTCTGGTTCTGCCTCATAAGGGCCATCTCTTCGACAAAAACACTCAGTTCTTTCCGTTCCTCCTGAAGAGTGATGATGAATTTTTTCAATTCTTCTGTAGTGAGATGATCAATATCGTTTTGTGCAAATTCATTATTTAGATTAAGACTATTTTCAACCATTTTTTAACCGGTTCTCATCTTTTAGAGTTCTTTCTCCACTCGCTCTACCATCTTTTTAATATCAAGCCATATTACGAGAGTACTCTTATCCTTCCCCCCTCCCTCTTTTTTGTGCTTACGAATTACTCCAATAATATCCCGGTGACTCTCATTTGAGGATTGGGCATCCTGATCAATATCATCCTTGTTATAGGTCGTCACTGAGGAGACATCATCAACCAGGATACCAATCATCTTCTCACTGACTGTCTTATCCAGAACGATAATCCTGGAGCGTTTTTTTCCGGTGGACTCGCGGGTGATATGCATCATCTCTCTTAAATCGATGATAGTCGTAATCACCCCGCGAAGATCTATCATTCCGGTGATAAACGGCGGAGCATTCGGGATTGGTGTAACTTCTGGAGTGTTGATAACCTCCCTCGTATCAAAGAGGTCTACCGCAAATCGTTCGCCACCGATGTCAAATTCAACAACCTGTTCAGCACCACTTGTCCGGGAACGGGATGAATGGGTTTTAGAACCCTTTCCGCTCCGCTCATGTACTGGACTCTCCAATACCGTTTCTTCTTCTACGAGAAATGCTCCCATGATCCTGCCTCAAGAGGTGGTAAACTTCTCCATCTCATTAGAAATTTTCTGAACCGAAGCAGCTGCATCTGAGATCGCTCTTGTGATCTGATCGATAGAAGCGGTGACCTCCTCGGTGGCAGCAGCTGAACTTACCGCTTCTTCGGCTGTCTTTTGCACCAGGTTGCCGACTTCATGAACACTTGCCGTGATCTCTTCTACTGCTGCAGCCTGTTCTTCGGTCGCTCCAGCTACCTCGGTCATGTTATTGTGAACGATGTTGATAGCTTGGACAATCTGGTTAAAGACCTCTAATGTCTCACTCACTGCTTCATTTCCTTCCTTTACCTCCGTCGCTGATGTTTTCATGGAGTCAGAGACGAGTTGGGATTTCTTTTGAAGGTTTCCGATGATCGTCGCAATGTTCTCAGCAGATTTCTGAGACTCAAGAGCCAGGGATTTCACCTCATCAGCGACCACAGCAAATCCCATACCGGCATCCCCTGCCCGTGCTGCTTCAATAGCAGCATTAAGAGCGAGAAGGCCTGTTTGTTCGGCAATACCAGTAATCACATCGACAATTTTACCAATCTCCTCCATCTGACTGGTAATATCAGTGATGATCCCACTGGTCTCATCGACTGATTGCATAATTCCTTCCATTCCTTTCTCTGCTTTTCCGGCAAGATTGACGCCCTTTTCAGAGAGATCTACCGTCTGTTTTGCCAATGTAGAGGCCTGCTCTGCCTTTGTCGCAACCGCACTGACAGTTTGAGAAAGGTCTTCCATAGCGGTCAATGTCTGACTAATACCGCTGCCGCTCCGTTCAGCCAGCATACTGACATTGTTCGAGCTTTGAGCAACAGTACTTGTAGCGCTTGAGACTTCTTCTGCACTGGCGTTTGTCTCTTCCATTCCGGCTGTGAGGCTCTCAATCTCGCTCTTAACTCCACCAATAGCGGCACTTCCTGCAATACCGATCTGATTCAACGCCTCTTTGAATGGAATAAAGTCTCCTTTCACCGAGAGTTGCTCACTGATCCGGTCGGTATAGTTTCCTGTTGCGTAGGAACCAGACAGCCGCATCGCTTCATTGACCGGGTTGATTACTGAGTCTAGGGTATTATTCAGGCCAGTAATAATGTTTTTATATTCGCCATTAAATTGGGTTGCGTCGCCCCGCTCTTTTAGTTGTCCTGCCTCTGCAGCAACAGCGATCCGCTTGACCGTGGTGACCATACCGGCAATCGTATCTTTCATCTGGCTCATGGCAAGACCAAGGGAATCCCTATCAGATGCAACAGGAACCATGACATTCATATTTCCAACTGAAAGAGCAGTTGCAACTTCGGTTTTGCCCTTGAAGTTATCGATCATTCGTCTGAATGAATCAGCAAGCGTTCCGAGTTCATCTGTTGAGGTATAGGAAATCGTCTGGTTTACATCTCCGAGTGCAAGATCATCTGATGCTTTTGAAAGAGCAATTATCGGAGTAGCGATGCTCCGGGCAAGATAATAAGCAAATGCAATTCCGGCAATGATGATCAGGATAGTAATGATGATCATCATTTGGAGCATAACGTTAATGTCATTCAGGGCATCTCCCTGGTCTTCCATGTAAACAAGGTACCAGCCGGGTTTCTCTTTAATTGCAAATCTGCTCCCAACAACATTCTCACCCATGAAGTTAGTCCAATAATTAAGTTTCCCTTCCTGGATCATATCGATCTTTGCTTTCTTGTTTAGGAATGCATCATCAGCACCATTTACATGGCTGAGTATGAGGCCACCCTGATTGACATCTACTATCATCCCTTTCGCGGTGGAGCCAAGGCCGGACGGATCAAGGACTATCTTCTCCACTGACTCTAAAGGTGTTGTTGCAATGATAAGACCAATAGTTTTATTTTCTGCGTCCAGAACATTGGTGGAGTACCCAATAGTAGGGACTTTGTTGTCATCCAGATACGGAGTAGAGACGAAATTACCTTTCTGACCCTCAATAAACAACTGGCTATCCTTGTAACTCTTCCCGATGCTTTCGGGGAGATTTGATGAAATTACCTCTCCTGCGAGGTTGACAATCATTGCATTCTTAAATGCATCACTGGTTCTATCAGCTGCATTTTTAAACCCATTATTACTTGTTGATCGTTTCTCCTGATTTATTCCGGATTTTTGTTCGGTGATGAGGAGATCGGCAGTAGCCGGTCTGGTTGCCATCATATTTACGAGGTCCAAACCCTCCTGAAAAATAAGACTCATCTGCCCGGCACTGTTGAGTCCTAATGCGTTGTAGGTCCCTAACATCTCATTTTCAACAGTACTCCGGGCATTGATGGCACTAACCGCTGCGAGAATGATACAGCTTATCAGTACGAGGGCTACCATCGATACAATAAGTTTTGTCTTTATAGACTTGAATTCCATTTTTTTCATTTTACCCACCTCACTTACACTCCTCCTTATAATACTGCAGAAATCCGGCCTCTTCGATGAATTACCAAGACCGATATCTCTGGTTTTTATCCCGGAGGAGGTTTCCGGGGTTCCTCCTCAAATTCAGGAACCGGGGTTTTTTCAACTCCCTCATCGTTTTGAAGTATCACTCTTGCTGATGCGAATATTCCATTTACTTTTCCGGTTTGGTCCCGGATTAATACACTACTTCCAATAACCTGAGTTTTCGATCCGTTCTGGTGAATGATCTCTGTTGCATAATGATTCACCGATCCTTCAGCAAGCACCTGGCTATGGACCTTTTTTATTCGTTCAGGTTCACTGAAAAACTGAAAACATTCCTTCCCAATAATTTTTTCCCGGGGGTATCCAGTAATCTGCTCTACTGCAGCATTGACATCGAGAATTATTCCTTCCAGACTAAAAGTGGCAATAAGGTCCGGGTTTAATTCAGTAAGCATCCGAGAGTATTCGGATGCAGTTGCAAGTTCCTGTTCAAAGGCTAGACGATCGGAAATATCCCTCATAATAGTTGAGAAATATGATTTTTTAGAGGGCTCATGCAGGTGATACTGAATAATCTGGGACATTGGAACTAGTGTCCCATCCCCAGAAAGAATAACAGTGTCACCATGCCAAGAACCAGCCTCGATCGCTTCAGCCCGCTTGGCCTGATAATCCTGAATTTCAGACTCAGGAATTGCGGAGAAATAATTGAAATTACTGATATCAGCTTGATTGTTGAGACCAAAGAATTCCTTACCAGCCTGATTGAGATATGATAAGGTTCCATCTTCATGGGATATTGCAATAATATCAGACGTAGATTCAATAATTGAGATGAGCTCTGATTTTTGTTCATCTTCTAAAACTTGATGAGTGATATCATGAGCAATCCCATAGTATCCATAAAAAAATCCGTCTGGTCTGATGTGTGGGACTCCTGATATTTCGAACCAGCGGATCGAACCATCGCTGCTCCGGATGGGTGTTATCATCCGATCGATGGGTTTTCCTGATATGAGGCGGGTAACGAAATTTAATACTCGCGACTGACCGATGGTATCATCGATAATATCAAAAAAATGCTTCCCTATTAACAATTTAGATGGATATCCAAGATAATCCTGGACTTTTGTACTGACAAAGGTAAATTCATGTTCTTCACCGGTCTCCCAGATGATCTCGCTGATGGTCTCAGTCAGCCTTTGATACCGGTTTTCGTTCAGATACTTGTTTTGTTCGGCACGTCTTAGTCGGTCAATCTCGTTTCTTAGGCTTTTTACTACTACACGGTATTCTGTAGTTTTTTGCTCGACCATCTCATATAATCCGGATTCATAATGTCGAATTCTTGCTTCCTGTATTTTTTTTTCAGTAACATCAGAACCGATACAATGCAATGACCAGAGGAACCCATTTCTCTTTTTTGGATAAGCCCGCCATTCCTGGTATCGGATCTTTCCATTTGGCATCACAACTCTTACTTCGACTGGAACCGCAGGGGTTTGTGAGGAATCAGAATCAGCAATTACTGTATGTTTCAGATTAGCCAGATCTTCGGTATTAACCGAGGGAAGCCCCTTTAATCCAATAAAATCGGTGGATTTTTTTTCAAAATATTGGGCAAGTGCGAGGTTGACTCTAATGATTCGGTCATCGGGATCAAGGTCAACAATAAATTCCTCGGTCTCCTGCATGAGATCATCTAATCGATCTGATGCGAATCGTTCTTTTAAACTAGAGTTCTCAACATTCGTGAGATCAACAAAGACCACGGCAATGCCAATTGTGGAATCATCAAAAATACAGGGGGAGATGATGATTTTAAAGTACAAACTCCCCATTTCATAGATGAAAATTTGAGGAGGAGAAAGTTTCTCTTCAAGCACACCCCGTGCAAGGGTAATTACATTCGATTCCTGAAATATCGGATGAGGAATATCTTCTATCCATTTGTCAATCAGATCTGATTCGGAACATCCGAGAATTTTCAGAGAAACATCTGAAACCTCATGAACCAGGAGTGAACGGTTAAACCCGATTGCTTCAAACATCGGATATTCTGAAAAAATATGGAATGGAATCCGGTGTGCAAGTTTATAGATCTTATTTTTCCCGACATTTCGCAGATCAAGACGACCGGTTTGGTTGAGGGTTGTCAGACACTTGGCAGCTAGATTTCTGTCAAGACTAAGGCTTTCAGAAATTTCAATAATATTAGCCCCTTCAGGATATTTTCTGAGGTAATTGATAATTTTGGAAGTGGTGGAAGAACCCTTCTTTATTGGGGGCATATAGGTACCCTATTTTGTTACTATTTATTTGTTTATAATTTGTATGCATTAAATTTCATCCATGTTCATGTCTGTCGTTAATGCAAAGCTAAACAAAAACATTATATGTGATCAACCAAAAAATTGAATAAATCAGAGTTATTGATTATCATCCATTCCTTAATGCAAAAGAATTAGCAGTAGTATATTATTTAATGAGAAAAAAGAGGGCAATATTTTGTAATTATAAAAGTATTCACTGCTTATTGAAATATGATATAAATTCCCATATCATTTCCGATTCTTGAGTTCTCATCATCAGTAATTATTTGGATATGAGCAAAGTCCCTTCATATTTCCTTCTGTAATGTCTTACTCTTACTAATCTGACGATAACTCGAAATTTTTTGTAAAGTCAACAACCGAAGGACCGATTTCAGATTATCCGTAAACGGCTGGATCCACCAATGAGGAGAGTAGTAAACCAGACTCTTATGGATGAGCAGCCCAACAAAGATGGCAGTATGAAGAATAACAGTGTTTCATCTTCTATCACCATTTCGGAGAATTTCTGACGGAATCCACATATTCCATAGCCCCGAAATTTCTAGAAAAACCATTTTGGCCCTTATCCGCAGTCTTGCATCCTTCAACTCGCTTGTGCAGGATATCCTGGACAATAATCCATGGGGATGCACTCAGTACTCTTCAGCCGGAACAACATAGCGGGTATTGTCAAAGGAACCAAAAATTACTCGGGAACTGTCATCTATGAGGGTGCTGAGGCCAAAACTGTCGGCAGAATTGCAGTAAGGGCTCCAACCTCAACCGGATTTACCACGAATGTCAGTACCATTCTCGCAACTGCAACACTCGAGATGGCCATGGGGGGGCAGTCCGTCGTATGACAGCTATGAGGATGCGTTCAGTGTTGCTCTGAAATGCTATGATTCGAATGGGGAATTCTACTCCGTGACGCTGAAACGTGACTCAATCACGGTCAGCAGTTATGAGTCTGATACTATCCGGATCAATCTCTACACCTGGGCCGACACCATCGGCATTCTGGCATAACCAAAATACCCTCTTTTTCCGCCATCACTGGAGCGAATGGGATCGGGTTGATCATTATGTTCCGGCGATATGTGCATCTGGCGTCTGCATCAGTGGTTTTTGTCAGTGAAGTTGTTGGACACCTAGCAGCCGTGGATGAGTCCGGTGAGGTCGAGGATCCTATGGGGCTGATCGCTTCTTCGCTTGATCATCTGAGCGAGTTATCGGCTCTGACCGGGAAAGTGTAACCGCCCGATCTAACCTGGGTATCAGAAATCACTCCTTTTTTTCTGTATCGATGATGCGGAGTATCTTCATCTCCAAATCAATAATCTCGTGGGTAATCACCGACCAGACAATTATCCACTTGATTCCAAAGTAACCATGGATTAATTTATCCCTAAGTCCGGCGATATCGCTCCAAGGGATATCCGGATGAACATCGCGGAACTCACATGAAAGGTTCTTGACTGCCTCACCAATTATCTCCAGAGACCGGGGAATTGACCTGCTTACATCCTCATTCAGTTGAGTTCGTCACATGAAATTGAAGACATCCTCTCTTTGATATATCGAATTTCATCAAGGATATGATAGAGAAACGGAAGATTCTCTTTCACACCCACATCACCTCACGGGATATATACGGGAGAATATATTTGGAAACCCCATCTGTCGTGACAATCTCCACCTTCCTTGAAAATAATGACTGGAGATATTCTTCGAGATCGAGGTATTTCCGGTATGAGACCGATGCAGGATCAAGTTCTATGAGGATATCAATGTCACTCTGATCGCCGGCCTCATCCCTGACAACAGAGCCAAAGAGACCCATCCTTCTGACACCAAAACGGTCTTTCATGATCATGACCTCACGTTTGAGTACCGATAAAACCTCATCACGCTCTGTCATAGAATCTCTCATGTACCTGTGTATTCATGGATATTTAAGGAAAACCCGATCTGAAGATCATAGAGAATGTTGTCTTATCGGTTTTCCAAATGTCTATAAATACCAGGGATGAATATTACAAGGCCGTGCTTTGCATGGTCTCTGGAGCGGATTGCCGGGTCACTCCGGCTTTCTGCAATATCGGATCGGTCCTGCTCCGGGGACTGGTCCGATGAGTTCTTTTCACCACGTAACTTGATTCGGGATGAATCCGGGTCACTTTCTATGAAGCCATAAGGATTATGCTCATATTCGTGATCCATATTTATGGACCGATACTCTGATCCCATAATACGCAGTTCTATATAAAAAATATTATTTCCATAAAGACCTGCGGAATGTGGAAAAAAGATTTGTTTAAGATATAATTGGCATTGAGAAATTACATCCGACTCTCGGCAGCAACGAGTGTTACGAATACAATATTTAGTACAAATATTT
>CAZUXC010000026.1:0-26475 GCA_964624045.1 uncultured Methanospirillum sp.
TGCTCTATGGAGGGAGCCTCGTCCTCTCAAACCAGATGTCCATCGGATCATATACTGCATTCCTTGCGATGTACCCCCAACTTACCGGAGCAATCTCAACGTTCCTGCAAATGCCCCTAAATCTACAGGGAACTGCCCTTGCTGCCGGAAGGGTCAAAGAACTCCTCGATATAACAACTGAGTATGAGCATGACGACCCGAAAAAGACCCTCATCTATCCTGATATCAGGACAAACGGGCACATACTCGTGGATCATGTTTCATTTTCCTATGATTCTGATACTCTGGTGTTAAAAGATGTCAATCTGGAGATCCGACACGGCGACCGTATTGGAATTGTCGGCCAGACCGGGGCAGGAAAGACGACATTTATTAATCTCCTTCTTAAGTTTTATCGCCCAAATCAGGGAAAGATACTCATCGACGGATGTGATTATGCAGACCTGAATCCTGCATGGATCAGAAATCAGATAGCGGTGGTTTCACAGGATCTCATGCTCTTCCATGATACCGTGATGAATAATATCAGGTATAGCAGACCTGAGGCGGATGATAATGAAGTAATGCTAGCTGCAAAATCAGCAGGCATTCATGATGAGATCATTCAATTTCAAAACGGGTATGATACAATTGTCGGAGAACGGGGAAGCAAACTTTCCGGTGGGCAGAAACAGCGGATTGCTATCGCACGTGCCTTTCTGCGTAATGCTCAGATCGTAATTCTGGACGAACCAACTGCCCACCTTGATATCGAGACTGAAGAACAACTGGTCAGGGAGTTTCTCAGTGTCTGTTCAGGGAGAACCATGATTGTTATCACCCATAGGGAGAGCCTGCTCCGGTTGGTGGATCGGGTGTATCGGGTAGAGAAGGGAGAGATGATTGAGGAAAAAGACAGATGATTGCACAAATTACTGCTATGTGAAATACAGGTTTTAATTTACATCATTTGCTATTTCCTGACCTTCTCTTCCCATGTACCAATTTACAAGATTGACGCGACAATATGGTGGATGTCTGGTTGTAAAGAGTGAAAATTGACCTCAGAGATTCAAGATCTTGAATCAGAACCTTCCTTTTATGAACTTTTTCTACTATTGAGTCCATAGTATTTCAGACCTGATTCAATTCTCCCAGAACACTGCCCTCATAGTATTTACCTTCACTAACCGAATGCGGGTAAAACCTGTCTTCTTCTACATAGTAAACCTATGAAAAATTTTACCCACTGGCTGATTTTTAGAAATACTCAGATCTTGTTATCTTGAAAATAGTGGAAGAAATCTAACACATATAAGTGAACTCAATAAAATTTTAGTTTTACCGCTTAAAAGAGCTCATATACTTAATGCATTCTAAGAACGCCGTTCAATTCGCCAATTGCTTGATCTTGATCCCATGGTACGACGACAAAATATCCCTCAGGCAATAGTAGTATTGAGGAGCATCGGGTATCATGCAACTGAAAAATTTCGTAGAGTGATAAATGCCGAAGATTCTATCATCAGGAAGATCGATGTCACACTGATGGAAAATGCTATCCACCATGGCGGTGAGATAACAACTATCACCATCTCTGATCATGAAACAGAAGGTGATCTGATTCACCAGCGAAGATGACAGGGTTAGTATTTTTTCACGAGAGAGAAAGAATATTCAACCAGGGCTTTTCGAAGCACTTCGGTATTGGATCTTTTTCATCAGAGATATCCTCAAAATAACGGCATTTTTCATCAGAAAGTCTGGAAACCCGGTGAAGAAAGCCACGTTTGAGCCTGGAACCAGTCGGAAAGTATCGGGTCATATAAATATGGATAAACACGATGAAAATTGAAATCGAACAACGGTCATTGTTCTATCAATTCCTGATATTCCTGGTCCTTGCAACAGGGATTCTCATTGCCGGATATCTCTATTACCAGAATTATGAGCAAGAATTTCGAGTAGGGGTAGAGAATCAGCTGAAAAGTGTTGGCGACCTCAAAGTCGATGAACTGGTCAGTTGGCGGACTGAACGGATCGGCGACGCCCGGGTATTTATAAATAATTCGCTCTTCTCATCCCAGGTCAGTGAGTTTCAGCATAATCCGGAAAATTCCCGGGTTAAACAGAATCTCCTGAACTGGCTTTCGAATGTTCAATCTCAATACCATTATAATCGCATCTTTCTTTTAAGTCCTGAAGGAAAGATGGCGATATCAGTCCCGAATACATCTGATTCAGTATCTTCCACAGTTCTTGAAAAAATCCCAACCGTGTTCGAAGAGAGAGATATCACCGTTATTGATTTCTACCGGGATGAATATGATCAGAAGATTTATCTCACGATTCTTGTCCCGATATTTGATCCGGAGATAAGAACCAGACCCCTTGGTGTACTAGCACTCCACATAGACCCCGATGAGTATCTCTACCCATACATCTCCCGGTGGCCGACTATTAGTTCCAGTGCAGAAACACTCCTGCTCAGACGAGACGGAGATTCTGTACTCTATCTTAACGATCTCAGGTTCACCCAGGATACTCCGTTATCGCTTCGTTTACCCCTCAACATGACAGATCGTCCGGCGGTGAAGGCAGCTCTCGGGCAGGAAGGAATCGTTGAAGGGCTAGATTACCGGGGAGTGCCGGTCTTTGCATACATCAGGAAAATACCTGAAACTCCCTGGTTCATGGTAGCGAGGATCGATACCTCTGAAGTGTTAAAGCCTCTTCAGGCAAAAGCAGTAGACCTGACAATTATTGTTCTCTTCTTGCTCTTCGTGACCGGTTCAGGCCTGTATGTCTTCCGAAAGAGAGAGGATGAGCGTGTCTACCGGGAGAAGGTTGCGATACAAAATGAGCTCCTCGAAAGTGAAGAGCGACTCCGGCTCTCTATAGATGCCGTAAATGACGCTATCTGGGACTGGAATATCCCTACCGGAACAGCCATCTTTAGTCCCCGCTGGTATACCATGCTCGGCTATGAATCCGGAGAGATGGCTCCCACCTATGACACCTGGAGGTCGCTCATCCATCCAGATGATCTGAATCAGACGGAACAGCGGATTCAGAAAACGATTCTAAACAAAAAAGAGGGCTTCACCATTGAATTCAGGATGCGAACCAAAGCAGATGGGTGGTGCTGGATTCTTGCACGGGGAAAAGTCATTGAGTCGGATAAAGATGGTAATCCTATCCGGATGGTAGGGACGCACACGGAAATCAACGAGCGCAAACGGTATGAACAGGAACTCATCCTTAAGGATATTCTCTTCAACTCCTCAGCAGCAGGTAACTGTTACGCTGATTTGAACGGCCGTATTACTCATGTGAATGCGGCATTTCTCCTGATGTGGGGGATTTTAGCCGAGGATGTAGTGATAGGCAGACTGATCACCGATTTTTTCGCTGATGAAGAGGAGACATTTTCTATCCTGGAGACTTTGAGAACGGTTGGGTTATGGAGAGGAGAATTCCTGGCGAAACGACCGGACGGCTCGACCTTCATCAACCGGGGTGATGCCATATCAGTCAGAGACCAGAGTGGAGAATTGGTCGGGTTCTTCTCATCTAATATTGATGTGACGGTGGAACGTGAGTATGAGGAGGCTCTCAAGCGTGAACAGGAACGTCTCTTTGCAGTTCTTGAGACCATTCCTGCCTTTGTCTATCTTCAGGCAGGTGATTACTCAATCCCCTTTGCGAACCGTGCATTCCGCGAACTATTTGGAGAGATAGAAAGCAGACCGTGTTATCAGGTGATACAAAACCGTGACAGCCCATGTGAGGAATGCATCACATTGGATGTGCTCAGAACCAGCAGACCTGCTGTCTGGGAATGGACCAACCCTGATGGCCGAACGTTCATGATCTATGATACCCGATTCCCGTCAGAAGAAAAAGAGATGGTTCTTGAAATAGGAATCGAGATAACCGAACTTAAATTCGCAGAAAAAGAACGGGAACGACTTATCAATGAACTGGCCCGGAGCAATGAACAGCTTAGTGCAGCATTTGAAGAGTTATCTGGATCTGAAGAAGAGCTGCGGTATCAGTATAATACTCTGGCAGCGACAGAGGAACATCTCAAAGAGACATCAGAATACCTGGAAAACCTGATAACGTATGCAAATGTTCCTATCATCGTGTGGGATCCTTCGTATACCATCACCCGGATTAACCATGCATGTGAAAGTCTGATCGGAAGAACTGCTGATGAAATAGTCGGAAGTCCTCTTGAATTACTCTTCCCCGAGAAACAGAAAGAACACTCAATCCGACTTATCGAGACCACCCGGGCCGGAGTCAGGTGGGATACAGTAGAGATGGCGATACAGCATCAGGATGGATCGATAAGGAGCGTTCTCTGGAACACATCAATGGTCTATAGCCCGGATGGAGATACCCCGGTTGCAACCATAGCACAAGGTCAGGATATTACCCTCCGGAAACAGCTCGAGCGGGAGAATGAGATCTCCCTTATGCAAATCCAGAAAAATCTGGCTCAACTCTCTATCCTCAACGATGAGATCAGAAATCCCCTCATGGTCATTCTCATGTCTGCCGATATGGTTGGGGATACAAAGGTAACAGGAATCATCGCAGAACAGACCAAAAGAATCGATGAGATGGTCATCCAACTTGATCAGCGATGGATTGAGTCTGAAAAAGTACTGACGATGATCCGGAAAAATTACCAGATAAATGCCTCGTCATCCGCCGATCTGATCAGTACTAGGTTCAAAGAATTAGGCCACGGGATGGATGAATCAGAAAACGATGATGACTCCTCATCCACCCTCCACCGTCTTCTCGCTGAAGAGATTCAGGCTGAACTTTACACCATCCTTGACAGCATCGATGCGTTTGTCTTTGTTGCTGACCTTCAGACATATGAAATCCTGTATCTGAACCGGCTTGGCCGAAGCCTGTTCGGCGATATCGCAGGAAAGACCTGTTACCAGATAATTCAGAAGGATCAGTCTGGTCCATGCCCATTCTGCACGAATCATCTTTTGATTGATGAGATCGGCCCGACCGGAGTTCATCAGCGGGAGAAGAAAAACACCCGGAATGGCAGATGGTATGATTGCCGGGATAGGGTTATCAGGTGGAGTGACGGAAGACTCGTCCATCTCCAGGTAGCAACCGATATCACTGAAAGGAAATCTATTGAAGATGAACTTAGAGAGAATGAATACACTTTTAGAAAACTCTATGAAGAGTCATCAGATCCGATTCTCCTGATGCAGGATGACCGGTTTATTGAGTGTAACCAGGCAGCACTTGATATGCTTGGAATATCAGATAAAGAACTGTTTATCGGTTCGAATCCACTGGATATTTCGCCAGAATATCAGCCTGATGGCCGTCTTTCTACAGAAGCTGCACCCGAATATATTGCCAAGGCTCATCGTGAAGGACACTTCCGGTTTGAGTGGATGGTCAGACGGGTAGATGAGACACCGATCCTCCTTGAAGTTTCACTCCTCCCAATCACGTTCAAAGGTGAGGAGATGCTCCATGTCACCTGGCGGGACATAACTGAATGGAAACAACTCGATAAGGCCATCAGGGAGAGCGAGGGAGAACTTCGTGCTATCCTTGATGCAACCCCTTTCCCGGTCGCCCTCGTTGATATCCAGGATAACTGTATCCATTACTGGAGTCGCAGTGCTCTTACTCTGTTCGGCCATGTTGCACCTACTGCTCCGGAGTGGTATCAGATAGCATACCCGGATCCCGACTATAGGCAGGAGGTTATTGACCGGTGGAAACCATTCCTGGAAATGGCAAAAAATACCAACCTTCCAGTCAACACAGGAGAATACCAGGTTACCTGCAAGGATGGTACAGTGCGTATCTGTGAACTCTATGCAACATTCCTGCCTGATAAACTGATTGTTACGTTTAATGACGTTACAGAGCGCAAAAAGGGAGAGGAGCTCCTGAAGAAGGCGAACGATGAACTCCAGTCACTTACCGAAGAACTGGAGGAGAGGGAGGAGGAGCTTGCCGAACAGATTCAGGAGATTGTTCGTGCGAAAAGCGAGTGGGAGGGAATATTTCAGGCGATCGGAAACCCGATACTTATCCTTGATCCCTCTAATCAGATATATGATGCGAACCATGTGATTCTGGCATTATCAGGAAAAACTTTGGAAGAACTGAGAACGATGAAGTGCTGGGAACTCTTTCATGGTTCACCTACAACACAGCCACCTGAATGCTGTCCATTTGAAAAGATGAAAGTTTCTGGAAAACTTGAGACAGCAGAGATGGAGGTTGAAGCATTTGGAGAGGTATTTCTGGTCTCCTGCTCCCCTATTTTTAATCCGGACGGAACACTCGACCGGGTAATTCATATTGCAACCAATATTACCGAACACAAGCGGGTTGAAGAGGCGCTGATTTCTGCTCAGAAGAAGTTGAAAGAGACCCATCGGTTAGCTCATATCGGAACATGGGAATGGACAAAAGGAGATGATATCGTGATCTGGTCAGAAGAATTATGTACGATTGCCGGGACAGATCACGAACTTCCGGCACCTACATATGCAGAGTTGCCCCGTTTTTTTACCCCGTCCAGCTGGCAGCGACTCGACGATGCACTTAGCCGGACCATGACATCCGGTGAACCATACAGCCTTGAACTCGAACTTATTCGTCCGGATGGAACCATACGATGGGTAATTGCATTTTTAGGAGTAACTCGCGACAAGATGGGAACAATCACCGGGCTTCATGGGACATTGCAGGATATCACCGATAGAAAACTGGCAGAAGAGTCTCTGCGGGAAAGTGAGGCAATATTACAGGATTTCATTGAAAATAATCCATTGTCCATCCAAATAGTCGATTGGGATGGGTACACCCTTACCGTAAATCGAGCACATACCCTGCTATTTGGCTCGAAACCTCCTTCGGATTTTTCAATCTTTTCCGATCTGATACATAAACAACCAGAACTCGAAAAATATATCCTTCTCCTTAAAGACGGAGAAATGGTACATCTGCCAGATATACGGTACAATGTGCATGATACCTATCCAGAATACCCTGATAATCCGGTTTGGATACGTGCGATTATGTTTCCTTTATCCGATAAGAATGGAAAACCGGAAAAATTTGTTTTCATGCATGAAAATATCACCGAGCGCAAGCAGGCGCAGGAAGTTCTCCATGAATCAAACAAAAAACTACGTTTGCTTACCGGCATCACCCGGCATGATATCTTCAACCAGTTAGCAGCAGTTCAAATATTCCAGGATCTCGCTCTTGTGACATCAGACCTGGAAAAGATCCATGAATATATCACCCTGGCCAAAGAGGCTGGCGAACGGATAGAAAAGACAATAGGATTCACCCGTGAGTATGAAAACTTTGGTGTCGCATCCAGCGGGTGGCAGTTGGTATATCAGATCGTTGAGTCATCAAAAGAGGAGATTTCTCCAGACAGTATCACGATTCAAAACCTCATTCCCCATGATCTTGAGGTATATGCGGATCCCATCATTCGGAAGGTATTCACGACACTGATTGAGAATGCCATTCGTCATGGAGGAAATCCCTCAGTTATTAGTTTTTCTTGCGACATACAGGATGTATCATTGATTATCACCTGTAAAGATGATGGGGTGGGTGTTCCATCTGAAGAAAAGGAGAATATTTTTGATCACGGGTATGGGAAGCATACGGGGATTGGTCTTTTTCTTGCCAGAGAGATCCTCTCCATCACCGGACTCTCTATCCGTGAATGCGGAGTTTTCGGAGAGGGAGCCAGGTTTGAGATCCTGGTGCCGACCGGAAAGTATCGCATTCACCTGGAGAAACCAATATGATATCTGTTCTCTATGTTGATGACGAAGAGCATCTTCTCACCATTGGGAAACTCTTTCTGGAACGCTCCGGGGATTTTATTGTAACCACGGTATCAGGTGCTACAGAAGCAATTGACCTTCTTAGGAACCAGACATTTGATAGTATCATCTCTGACTACCAGATGCCGGGGATGGATGGGATTGCCTTTCTCAAACATCTGAAATCTGCCGGAGATTCTACTCCTTTTATCCTCTTTACCGGAAGAGGACGGGAAGAAGTAATAATCGAAGCGCTCAATAACGGCGCTGAGTTCTATCTTCAGAAAGGTGGGGAACCGAGGGCACAGTTCGCCGAACTCTCAAAAAAGATCCACCATTCGGTATCCCGCAGGCGTGCAGAAAAGGATCTGATACAAAAGAACAAAGAGCTGAAAGCAGCCTATGAGAAGATATCTGCTTCTGAAGAGGAATTACGCGCTAATTATGACGAACTTCGCCGACAGGAACAACTAATCCGGGAGAGCGAAGAGAGATTTCGGGGAATTTTTAACTCATCACTTGTGGGAATTGCAATTACCGATCCAGAAGGGAAGTGGCTTTTTTTTAACAATACCCTTTGCACTATGCTCGGCTATTCGCCGCAGGAACTAAAAGATAAGACATGGGCTGAAATTACCCCACCTGAAAGCCTGGAAGAGGAGATGATCCTGTTCAGATCAGTTCTGGCAGGAAATGACCCTGGAAATATCGAGAAACAGTATTTCTGTAAAGATGGTTCACGCATTGATGTCATTGTATCTACTGGAGTTATACGAAATTCAGACGGAGAAATAGAATATTTTTCATCAATAATCCAGAATATCAGTGAGCGAAAAAGGATTGAAAATATCCTTCGGATACACGAGGACCGCCTTCTCATGTCGGAGAAGATCGGCCAGACCGGTAGTTGGGAATTTAATATTGAAACCAAAAAAATTTGGGGATCTGCAGAAGGACACCGGATATTTGGATATCCTCCGATAGCCGGAGATTTCCCTATCGATGAGATAGAGAGCTGCATCCCTGACCGGGATCGGGTTCATCAGGCACTGGTGGATCTTCTCACGGATGGTAGTGAATATGACCTTGAATACCTTGTTCACCCGGCAGATAGTTCTGCTGATCGGATGGTCCATTCTGTTGCCCGGCTTGAAAAAGATGCACAAGGCAGCCCGATCAGAGTTATCGGTATCATTCAGGATATTACTGAGAGAAAAGAGATAGAAGTAGCTCTGAAGCAGAGCGAAGAACGTCTGCGTCTGACACTGGAAGCAACCAATGACGGTATCTGGGACTGGAATATCCCTACCGGTTCTGCCATATTTAATCCCCGTTATTACACGATGCTCGGATACGAGCCCAATGAGTTTTCCCCTACCTATGCAACCTGGCGATCCCTGATCCATCCTGATGATCTGCAGGCGATAGAACAGAGAATTACCGATCACATCCAGAACAAAGAAGATGGATACACAGTAGAATTCAGGATGCAAACAAAGAACCAAAATTGGATCTGGATTTTATCACGGGGAAAGGTTATCGAACGGGATGGTGTAGGAAATCCTGTCAGGATGGTTGGAACCCATAAAGATATCACCGACCGGAAACGAGCTGAAGAAGACCGGGAGCGTCTCATTATCGACCTTAGCGCAAATAATGAAGAGCTACATGCAGCATATGAAGAGATTTCTGCAACTGAAGAAGAACTCAGGCATCAATATGAGACCATCGCCAGGACAGAGGCCGTTCTTCGTCAGACCACCGGGTATCTGGAAAACCTTATCACTATCGCGAACGTCCCGATTATTGTCTGGGACTCATCATTTCAAATCATCCGGCTCAACCATGCATTTGAACTCCTGATCGGCAGATCAGCTGAAGAAGTTATTGGCAGCCCGTTAGAACTTCTGTTTTCTCCGGAGCACAGAGAACGGTCGATACGACTCCTCCGAACAAGTCAGGAGGGAGTCAGATGGGAAACTGTCGAGATTGATATTATTCACCAGAACGGCTCGCTCCGAACACTTCTGTGGAACTCAGCTACACTGTTCACCCCGGATGGACTGACAGCGGTTGCTACTATCGCCCAGGGACATGATATCACTGAGGAGCGAAGACTTGAACGGGAGAAAGAGTTAGCCGTTACCCAGATAAAACAAAATCTTGCCCAACTTGCCATTTTAAACGACGGGATTAGAAATCCCTTGACGGTAATCTCCCTCAGTGCGAATCAGGTCAATGATAAATCGGTAACTGACCAGATTTTCGGGCAGATACAGAAGATAGACGAGATGATCACCCAACTGGATCGAAGGTGGATTGAATCTGATAAGGTCCTTGACTATCTGCAAAAACACTATCTGATATCGTATAATTTGCCGGATAAGCAGACTCTGGCCGAAGAGGAGGTGCGTAATCAACCGGGAGTCCCCAAAGAGACTGAATTATCCGGAAGAAAAGGATCGATCCTCATCGAAGAAGTTCAGGCCCAGTTGTACACCATTCTAGACAGTATCGATGCCATGGTGTATGTTGCTGATATGAAGACCCATGAACTTCTGTATATGAACCGGAAGGGAAGGGCAGCATATGGTGATGTTCTTGGTCAGAAATGTTACACCGTAATTCATCAGAATATGTCCGGACCGTGTACTTTCTGCACCAATCATTTTCTGACAGATGAGACCGGACAGACTGAAGTATACCAATGGGAATTTCAGAATCCCAAAACCGGCAGATGGTATGACTGCCGTGATCGGGCTATCCGATGGACTGATGGCCGCCTGGTCAGGCTTGAGATTGCAACTGATATTACGAACCTGAAACAGGGAGAAGAAGAACTTCGAGAGAAGGAAGCGGCACTTCTGGAGGATCACCATATCGCCCGGATGGGAAGATGGAACCTTGATCTGAAGACTGGCGATCTTCAATGGTCTGAAGGGGTATTTGAACTCTTTGAAGTCAATCCGGCTGAGTTCAAAGCAACCGCTGAAGCATTCATGGAACTCGTCCATCCTGATGACCGGGATCGGGTTAATCAGGCATATACCGATTCGCTTGCAAATAAAAAGCCCTATGAGATAGCACACCGTCTTCTCATGAAAGACGGCCGGATTACATGGGTGAACGAGATCTGCCATACCGAGTACGACAAGGATGGAAATCCTCTCCGCTCGGTAGGAGTCGTGCAGGATATCACCAGACTCAAGGAGGCTGAAGAGGCACTCAGGCAGAGCGAGGTACGGATCCGAAAGACCCTTGGTGCACTTCTCTCTCCGGAAGGAAATATCCAAGGCCTTACGCTTACAGATATCATCGATGCACCAGAAATTCAGGACCTGATTGAGGACTTCTATACACTCACCCGGATCGGTGTTGCTATCGTAGATAGTGCGGGAAATATCCTGGCTTCAACCGGCTGGCAGGATATCTGCTCGAAATTTCACCGGGTCAATCCAGAAACCCGTGCCCATTGCCTGGAGAGTGACACCATACTAACCCAGGGTATTGATCCCGGGACTTCCCGACTCTACCGGTGCAAAAATAATATGTGGGATTTTTCAACGCCCATCGTTGTCGGAGGGGTCCATCTCGGGAACCTTTTCATCGGTCAGTTCCTTTTTGATGACGAAGAACTGGACTATTCACTCTTCCGGGAACAGGCGAAACGCTACGGGTTTGATGAGGAAGCTTACATCGCTGCTCTGGACAATGTCCTCCGGTGGGATCGGGAGACCGTCAACACCGTAATGGACCTGTATTCCCGGTTTATTCACCTGATAACCCAGCTGAGCTGGAGTAATGTGAAGCTGGCCAGGACGGTTACTGAACGCGATACCCTGCTTATCTCAGTACAGGGGAGTGAAGAAAAACTGAGAAGATATCTCAATAATGCCCCGAATGGAATTTTCATCGCTGATGAAGAGGGGAGGTATATCGAAGTAAATCCTGCAGCATGTACGATCACCGGGTACTCTGAATCAGAACTGGTGCAAATGCGGACATTTGATCTGATACCTCCGGAATCACTCGAAGATGCAGCTAAGCATTTTGAGCGGGTCGTTGAAACAGGGAGGTCCAGTGGCGAGTTGCCATTCAGACATAAAGATGGATCTCTTCGGTACTGGTTCGTTGATGCAGTCCAGCTCTCTCCTACCCGATTGATGGGTTTTGTTCAGGATACTACTGAACGCAGAAAGATGGAAGAATCGCTTCGCATGAGTGAGACAAAATACCGGCAGGTGGTCGAATATGCGAATGAAGCGATTGTGGTATTACAAGGAGGTATTCTCGTTCTGGTTAATCCAAAAACTGCAGAATTTACCGGGTATCCACAAGAAGATCTGTGGCATATGCCATTTTTTACGTTCATTCATCCTGATGACCGGGCTATGGTAGTTGACCGATATCAGAGACGAATGCGGGGTGAGGAGCCCCCATCCCGGTATTCCTTCAGGCTTTTGAAAAAAGATGGGACCACGGCATGGGTAGATATTAGTGCGGTTCCCATCGAGTGGGAGGGACGTCCTGCCTCGCTCAACTTCCTGATAGATATTACTGAACGCAGACAAACTCTGGAGTGGTTGAGAGAGCGGGAGGAACTCCTGAAAACCGTAATTTCCAATCTGCATGGAGTAGTTTTTTCGATTGATAAAAATGGAATATTTCTCTTATCTGAAGGAAGATCTCTCACAGAACTCGGTCTTGCTCCGGGTCAGCTGGTAGGACAATCAGTCTTTGATGTGTATCGGGATGTTCCAGATATCATTACCGGAATCACCACCGTTCTTCATGGTACTGCCTGGTCAGGAACGGTACCGGTTGGAGAGATCATATTTGATGCCGTTGTTTCACCAGTCTTTGACCCCGGGGGAAATATTTGTGGAGCCGTGGGAATTGCCACCGATGTAACCGAACGTACCCAGATGGAAGAGACCCGGTCATTTTTACTCCGGGCTGATTATCTCCATACCGGGGATGATTTCTTCAGATCCCTGGCCAGATTCCTTGCTGAAAAACTTCATATGGATTATGTCTGTATCGATCGTCTGGAAGGGGATCTCCTCTCTGCACGCACGGTAGCGGTATATTTTGATGAGAAGTTTGAACTTGATGTCACCTATACGCTGCATGATACACCGTGCGGTGAAGTTGTCGGGAAGCGAATCTGTATTTATCCTGACAATGTCAGGCATCTGTTTCCAAACGATATCATTCTCCAGGAGATGAAAGCAGAGAGTTATGTGGGGATCACCTTATGGGGATTTGATGGAAACCCAATCGGTCTTATTGCTATCATCGGGCGAAACCCCCTGACTAACACGCATCTTGCAGAATCTATCTTACATCAGGTAGGAGTAAGGGCAGCAGCTGAACTTGAGAGAACTCTTGCTGAAGAGGCATTACGTGAGAGTGAAGAACAGCACCGGGTTATCGTGTCTGCACTGCCCGATACCCTCTTTATCCTCAATAATCAGGGAGTGTATCTTCGCTGTCATGCCAAAGAACCAGGTCAGTTACTCGCACCTCCGGAGGAGTTTATTGGAAAGTCAGTTTTGGATATTATGCCGAAAATGATTGCAGATAAATCAATTACGGCGATCTCCAAGACTCTGGAGAATGGGGATCTGCAAATCTTTGAGTATTATCTGGACCTTGCCATGGGGAGGAAATGGTTTGAGATACGTATGGTCAGATCGACTTCTGATACGGTTTTGGCAATGCTTCGCGACATTTCCGGGAGAAAATTAGCAGAGGAAGCATTACGTGAATCGAACCAGAAACTCAGACTACTCACCAGTCTGACCCGCCATGATATCTTTAACCAGGTAACTGCAGTGCAACTTCTCCTGGATTTGGCTTCGGATTCATCAAATCTTTCTAAAATCCATGAGTATATCTCCCGTGCCCGGCAGGCTGGGGATCAGATAGAAAAAACGATCGGGTTTACCCGGGAATATGAGAGTTTTGGCACTTCTTCCAGTGGATGGCAACGGATTTCTCAGGTGATTGAGTCAGCGAAAGGGGAGGTATCCCCTGGTACCATCTCTATAGAAAACCAGATCCCGGATACCCTGGAGATCTATGCCGATCCCATCATCAGGAAAGTTTTTTCGACGCTCATGGAGAATGCTATCAGGCATGGCGAAAATATCACCAATATCCGTATCTTCTGTCCAGATCCGGTGGATACCCTGATCATCATCTGCGAAGACGATGGAGTGGGAGTTCCATCGGAACAGAAGGGGTATATTTTTGATCACGGGTATGGGAAACATACCGGAATCGGTCTCTTCATTGCCAGAGAAATCCTTTCGATCACCGGACTGTCCATCCGGGAGTGTGGAGAACCGGGGAAGGGAGCCCGGTTTGAGATTCTGGTTCCGGGTGGGAAGTTCAGAATACCGCATGATACGTATGACATGAACAGGAGAACCCTTCCATGAATCTGGACAATGTCCCAGCTCCTCAGAAGGGATGGGTACCTGTTGTTCTTCTTGCCTTCCTGACCGGTTGTGTTCTAATCATCAGTGTTCTATCACTTATCTCCGGATGGGTCACTATCTTTCAGAACCTGTTTTATTTCCCTATCATTCTCGCTTGTGTCTATTATGAAAAACGGGGTTTTATCTTCTCGGTAATTCTCGCATGGAGTTATTTCCTTCTCATGGGTATCTTCTCACCTGATCCGGAAATTCTCATCGGTGCTCTCATCCGGGTGTTCATATTTATCATGGTAGCCGGTATTATGACCTACCTGTCTATTACTCGAATACAGGCAGTAAATGCACTGAAGGAGAGCGAGGAGTTTAACCGGGGACTGGTGGAGAATTTACCAAATCTGGTTATCGTCTTGGATGATGACCGGAAAATACGGTATGTAAACGATGCATCCACTCCATTCCTTGGGTACTCTCCCGAAGAGATGGTCGGAACGGATCTCATAACCTATGTCTGTCCACACAAGCATGCGGAGATTGCTGATGCTACTCACCAACGGTTTACTTCAGACAAAGGGGACTCGTTTGAAATCGACCTCATCACAAAAGCCGGAAAATCCCTGACCGTCATATCAAAAGGTGCTCCGCTCCATTTCCAGAATCAGCCGGCCTCTCTGATTCTGTTCGCTGATATATCTGAGCGAAAACTGGCTGAAGAAGCCCTTCACATGGCGAATCATAAGCTCAACCTTTTATCAAGTATCACCCGGCATGACATCGGAAATCAGCTCCAGTTAGTTTTTGGGTACCTAGATTTTGTGAAAGAAGCAGAATTGGATCCTGAAGTGAAGGTTTTCGTGGAGAAAGCCGATGATGCGGCACATAATATCCATCGGCAGATATCGTTTACCAAGGATTACGAAGAGATAGGCGTTCATTCTCCTGTCTGGCAGGATCTTACCGTGATACTTACGTCTTCACTTCAAACGCTTGATATCAGTCCGATTCAGATTTCGGCAGATATTTCCGAGATTGAAGTATTTGCTGATCCTCTCATGGAGAAGGTTTTTTATAACCTTGTGGATAATGCAAAGAGATATGGCGAAACAATCACGGAGATCCGGTTCTTCGGGATTGAGGGAACACAGGGATATACAATCATTTGTGAGGATAACGGGGTAGGGATTCCATATGAGTTCAAATCGAAAATGTTTAATCGTGAATATTTTAAGCATACCGGATTTGGGCTCAATCTTTCTCGGGAGATTCTTGACATAACCGGGATAACCATTCAGGAAACCGGGGTACCAGGGAAAGGAGCACGGTTTGAGATTCTGGTTCCGGTTGGGAAGTTCAGATTCCAGCATGGTAGTGAGAAGTAGTAGAAATAATTCCTTCCCTCTCGATGAATTACGATGAGCTCCTCCCTGATATCACCTACCAAATCCTTGAGCACGTGAAGAAAAATTGCTCACATTGGAGAGATACACAACTGATACTATCGTTCTCTTCACCGGGAAATCCTTCGATTTCATGATATCAGACGATGATGGAAAGAGACAGGGATCAAACTGCTTCACGATTTCAGAGCGATGGGAGACACTCCTCCTTTCTTATCTCACCGGGAAAGGTCAGGTTCGTCCCCACGATAATGGACAAATGAAGATCAAGATCATCATTTTTTTTCAGTACCATGATAATTTCAGAAATTATGGTCTTTGATCGGCCATACCGGGCAATTTTCATCCCAATATCTCGCACATCAGCCGGAGAGAACAATTGTATGCTTTGTAATCAGAAAAGATTCTTTGAATCAATGAAATCAGACATTTTTCGCCCCGGACCCTGATGCGTTAATAGAATTTACGAGTTCACATATTGAGCGTGGTCGTGATAGGTAACTCTGATAATGAGTAATGGGCAATCCTAGATTCCTGTCATTAACATCATCAGGTAATCAAAAATTTCAGAAAAAAGGGTTTAGCATATCATAAAGATATCTATGTGCGGGTATTTTGAACGAATGTTTGGAGAAGATATAAAACTATGAATCAACATAACAACGGACCATTAAAGGCTATTATGCGAATAATCATACCGGCTCTTCTCCTCATTCTCATCTGCTCATTTGGATTCGCGGATCGTCTCCCAAACCAGACCGAGGCGGTATTTATCGACACAATCTATCACGTGAATGAATCGGTCTCATATATGGAAATCACCTCAGCAGACCGGGTTGTCGTATCCCTCCCGGAGAATGAAACAAATCGAGAACACGGAATATAACTCCTCCGGATGGGATATGGATAATCAGTGACACCTACCGCGAACCGGATGAAAATGAGAATACACAGAAACCAAAGCGATTCAGAGAATGGTTTTTAACCCCCCATCAACTAGGAAATCTCACCTTCTCTGCTACATTAATTCCCGGACCAGATAATCAATCCCAAATAATGCCGGAATATTCCCAGTACAATCTTACCATGCATGTTCGATACTCAGGCCATTCATATCAATGAATGGTTTTTTGGAAAAGAGATGAATACCCAGGATTCCGGAAGATTCCTCGGTCTGAATCCTCCCCGGGTGATGAGAACTGGTACTTCTCATGATTGCTCATCTGAAACATGATGAATCAGATCATCCATTGAATATCATCTCATTTCCCTTTTTTCATCATTCGGACACTTTTCCCATAAGGGCGTTTCACTAGGAAAACTCTCATCCCGCTCCTTCCGAAGAAGGAGATGTATCTCCTTCTCACCTTCGTATCCACCGGAGCAGTCCGGTCATCTGACTCAGATGATCCAGAGAGATCCCAGCCAGGTTTTCGGGGTCGATAACAACGGAACCATCCTCCTGTTCCTGAATAGAATCTACTACCATTACCGCAAATTCAAACGTAGTCTCTGCCAGAGTCATATACTGCCGATAGAGAAAATATGCAGCTCCGGCATTGACGATCATCATCCCAATCGAAATTTCAGATATCAACTGAACGATCACCGTCTCCCCCCATACCGGAAAATATCGCGAGCAGAAAAATTTCCCGATACAAAACCATGACTCTTCAATGACCGGTTTCCAAGGATTTCCGAGCCGAATACTACCATTCCCGTTCCATTCATATCAGCCATCCCGTCAAGCCCATCCCCAATCCGCTGAGATGATGCATATGTTCCACTGCCCAGAATTCCGGAGAGAGACCGGGATGCCTCTCCCAGACCTTGATCCGCATACTGCTGAAGAAATGAACATCGCTCAACAGTTCTAACCGGTTGCGTGCGGTCAGATCCATAATCTGCAAAGAGCATTGGTCCTTTCCCCTGTACTGCCAGTTCCTGGAAAAGTTCTTCGTTCGCAGTTACCGATCTGCTCAACTGTGCCGGATGCAGAGTCATGACCCGGGATGCAAACGATCCATTCGAATCCTCTCCAGATGTGGCAAGCATTGCGGTTCCATCAGTGCTGATGGATGTTGCCAGGTAATCAGATCCGACCAGGCCGGCCAGGAGGAAACAGAGTGCCCCGGCAATGATACATACCCCCTTCATCTTCCACCCCCGAAAGAAAAAGAAGAGAGATCATGCCAGAATGGTTATCCCATCTGCCCAGGTCTCAAGACCAGTCCGGATGGCATCGCTCTCATAACTGGAGACGGTGATACTGTCACGTTTGATGGTGACGGAATAGAGTTCTCCGTTTACATGATGGCATTTCAGAGAACAACTGAACGAGTCTTCAGAACTATCACGGGAAGCAGTCACACCGGCCCCCATGCCGGAAGTGATCCCGGCATTTCCGGTGATCTGAGTGATTGCCGTATTGACTGCTGCCATCGTCGGCCCCCGGATGGGAATACTTCCAACCGTCTTTGCTTCCGCATTTTCATAGATGATGGTAGCTGCATATGCTTCCTTTGACTTTTCCACGGCAGGTTTTGTCACCCCTCCGGATACATAGGTCGTACAACCCCACGGATTATTGTCGAGGATGTCCTGAATCAGAGTCTGAAATGTGGTAAAGTCAGCAATTGGTGCGACAAGTTTTCTTACCGCGGATTTCACCACGGTCTTTTGCGTAAAATCTCCCATTTTTCCCCCATTGTCGCTTGTCATGCGACGTTATGGACTAGGATCGAGGGAGATATAACTTTTTTTCGACGCCGGCAATCCATGGCCAATATATGCTGAGTTTCTCAAATCCAGGCCATACATTCTCCCCCGCTCAACAATTTTCACGCATATCGGTTCAATTTTTTGCAGGAAACTGCGCACCGGCCAATCAGAATACTGACAGGAAGCAGTATGAAGATTGAATTCG
The DNA here is from genome assembly GCA_964624045.1 of uncultured Methanospirillum sp. Lineage (GTDB taxonomy): Archaea > Halobacteriota > Methanomicrobia > Methanomicrobiales > Methanospirillaceae > Methanospirillum. The sequence continues at coordinate 18,608 of CAZUXC010000026.1, forward strand.
TATAATCCTTCTGATTTTGCCCGGGAATCACAACAAAAGCTTTAGGGGACATCGGATTCTATCATGAGTCCGGCGCCTGAAATGGCCCACCCAGTCAATACCGAGTGAATACACCCATACAGGAGACCCTAGCGTGGTATTTGGAGAGATTTCATGACAAAAGAATACCCCCCAACCCATGAATTTGCTGCCAGGCTCATCAAGGCGGGGAGTAATCAGATATTATCTGCCGATTGCTTAATCATTTCCGTCAATTTGCGAGGCTTGCGATCCGACAATGAAAGGTTTGTGGTGGATCGGACATTACGCGGAAGAGGAAATCCGGGCATGGGTGGATGGTTCCCATGTCGGTGACAGCGATTCATCAGGCAACCCGGACCTCAACCTATTCAGCAATGGCTCACCTCAATGAACAGGGGTTCCGGGTTGTCAGGATAGCTCACCGTCGCGATGCATTTCCCGTTCCGTTTCATCTTATCGCCTGGAGAGATCCGGATCATCTTCTCTGTATCAAAATTGACCGGATGGCAGGCAGGAAAGGCAGGTTTTTTGTGCAGGACGAACTGCTTCACCTGAGTGCTCTTGTCCGGTACGGATATTATCCGGGAGAACTGCAGTACTGGATTCGCGAACGGGAGTCCTGGACACGGTACCGGGTTCTGGCCGGAGGATGGGTGCAGATTACGGAGGCAGACAATGCCATCCGATGACCGGTACCAGGAGGTCATCCGGACTCTTTCCCTCCTGTTTCGAGCCGATCAGGTAATCGAGATCAGGGCACTGGGCGATGATGGAGTATCTTCCGGATATTATATAGACCATAAAGCCGCAGCAAATGACCTCCTCATCCGGGACAATGATCCCCGGGTTCATGGGATTTATGTCACGTTACAGGAAGTAAGACCCGAACTGCTTGCAAGACGAGCAAACCGGATGAAATTCAGAGTGGAGAGGAAGGATCCTCTGACTGCTGATGCAGATATTATCAGACGACGCTGGCTCCCGATTGATATCGATCCGGTGCGGCCATCCGGTATCTCTTCATCTGCATCAGAACGAGCTGATGCTCTGGCACTTGCTGACACCATATCACAATTTCTCTTCGATCTTGGCTGGCCTTCTCCCCTTATCGGTGACTCTGGCAATGGAGCACATCTGCTCTACCCCATCGATCTGCCAAATGATGAAGAGAGCAAGGATCTTATTCACCGGGTGCTGGAGACGCTGCATATCAGGTTTTCCAACTCCCGATGCAAAGTGGATACCGCAAACGGGAACGCAGGCAGGATATGGAAGGTATATGGGACCGTCTCACGGAAAGGAGATGAAATCCCGGACAGGCCCCATCGAAGATCCCGGATACTTTCTGTCCCTGCTCCATCCGGGGTACTACCGGTGGAGAAGATGGAAAAACTCATCTCGCTCTTTCCGGTATCTTTGGATGGGAAACCCGGGAAAGCGGCCTGGAAGACTGGAGAAGTGGATGTTGTTACCCAGTCTGTCAAATCGAAACAATCAAAGCAATTTGTTCAGTCTTCACCATCCTCACCATACCAACAGACTGCTCATCATTCCCAAAGTTTTCCCAATGCTCAATCTTCTCAGATTAATCTGGGAACCTGGCTTTCTGATCATCAGATTGGGGCGACTGCCAAACCCTATCATGGAGGTACGCTTTTTGTTCTTGATTCCTGCCCGTTCTCTTCGGATCATGCAGATGGGGCATATGCAATTCAGTTTCAGAGTGGAGCGATATTTGCCGGATGCCACCATAATTCGTGTGGAAATGGAACCCAACGATGGGCTGAACTTCGGGCCCAGTATGAACCTGAGAAACCTGATGTCGGTACCCGTCTGACTGAACTTCGCCGGGATCGAATCAGGAAAAAGTATGCATCAGAATCTGGAGATGCAGACGAACCTTTGATGGATGTATCAGATCCGAAGACCAGACGATCTTTTGATGATTTGGAAGATGACGAGAATATCCGCATACAGGCTGATGAGATTCTCTCCTGCGGAGATCCTCTTGCGTATCTCCTGGCTACTTTTGCGAAATCCCATGAAGGAGATCAAACGGTAGCCGAATGTCTGATTCATTCCCTGGTATCCCGAACGGTTATCAACAGTAAAGGGCTGCATGTCTCGATAACCGGAGAGTCGGGGAAAGGAAAGTCTCATGCCATGGATACGATGCGAACCCTCATCCCCAAGCGGTTCCGGCTGGATGGACGTCTCAGTGATAAAGCCCTCTTTTACATGGAAGACCTCATACCAGGAACGGTAATCACCCTGGATGATGTGGGCCTTTCCGATCAGATGCAGGAGATTCTGAAAGGAGTTACGACCTCATTTCAAAAACCGTTTCCCTACCGGACGGTGAACAAGGATCGCAAAGCTCAGGTCTGCATTATCCCGGAGCGGTGTATCTGGTGGATTGCAAAAGTTGAGGGTGCGGGAGATGACCAGGTTTTTAACCGGATGCTCACCTGCTGGATCGATGATTCAGAAGAACAGGATCTCCGTGTTCTGGAACGAACGCTGTCCAATGCTGAACAAATGCCAGGATCCGAATTCATGGATGATCAGGACATCCGGGTCTGCAGACAGATCTGGGAAGGACTCTCTCCGGTGTTTGTGGTGATTCCCTATGCCCGGAAGATCCGGTTTCAGTCATCAGAGAACCGGAGAAATCCGGATATGCTTCTGGATCTCATCCGGACAAATGCTGCACTCAATCAACAGCAGCGTGAGAAAAAAATCGTCGGATCGATAACTTCCATTATTGCGACGAAAGAGGATTTTGAGCAGGCTGCCCGGCTTTTTGTAGCATTGAATGGAGAGACGGGAGGACAGGGAAATAAGCTGACGAAACGGGAATCGGCTCTGATTGAAAAGATCGCATCACTCAATATTCCGGAGGTAACGACGGTAGATCTGCAGCAGATTACTGGCTGGGCATGTGGAACGATTGGGAAGCTGATTCATGGGCATCGTTCGTATGGGAAATCCTACTCCGGACTTCTGGAGAAATGTCCGGCTATCTCCCATCTGGATCGGACGGTGATGAAAGGAGATGGTGGGTATACGACTTCCCGGAGAACCCGGATATACAGTTGGGATCCGGTGTTGTATGCATCCTGGCTAAAGGGCGGTTGTGTCTGGCTTATCGATGATGATGCAAAACCGGATTTAGGAGAGGGACCTTCTCCGGGCCCTGATACGAACGAAGGGCAGGATACTGCATCGGATCCATCCGGATGCAGAGAAGATTCCAGTTCTGATGATGCTGCCAGGGGAGAAGGGAAACATATGTATCCTGGTTCATCTGCGGTTTCTGATTCATCTGAATGTGATGATAGTCCGAAGGATACTGAAACTCATGAACATAGGGAATCAGGATTAGCATCGATTCATGTAGCGGACCATCATGGAGAGACGATTCCATCAAAGAGTTTCTCTGTGTCTGATGATTCTGACTCTTTTGGTATTGCTCTCTCTTCCGTGGATCCCCGGGATTATCTTCTTCTGGATGGTCTTCCTGACCGGAGACGGTGCAATGTCTGCGGGAAGAAGCCGACTCAGTATCAGGAGCGGATGACGACCCGGAGATTGAAGGAGGCGCCACGGATGAACCGGATGCTCTGTGTCTCCTGTTATCAAATGGCAGTCTCTCGTGCTGCTGCAGCGATTATTCCTCTTCCCGGTCTGATCGATACCAATGTGATGATCCGGCGGGATCATTCGATTGGTTTGTGTCACGTCTGCAATCTGCGGCCGGCCGTATGGTCAGATCCTGATAACCGGGTCAATCTCTGTGATGCCTGCTATGATCGGGAATCACAGCGTACCGGTCGGCATATCGGATCCTTACCTGATGACCCTCCCCGATGATCAATTCGGGTGGTGGAGGGAGAATGGCCGGGTACTGGAGTAAACATATGCGATATTTTACCGAACGGTGTCAGGATAAAAACTGTGACCAGTTAGAATGGGAATGGTATCAGACGAAAACCGAGCCTCATCGATGGAGAAGGCGAAGAATTTGCAAACTCACGGGAAAGACTCCCGGGGTTATGAACGGATGCCCCAAGGAGGGTGAGACCAGGCCACTTGGAAGGATGAAACGATGAGCCAGTTTGTGGAAACGATACGAAATGATTCCGGATATGAACTCTGTGGACGGATGCTGCGTGACCGCGAAGATCTGGTGGTCTATGTTGATGATGTAGGTCAGTTTACGATTCCGGTCCGGGTTGTTGTGAGTACGCTTCTCGGTCTTGGTGATGGAGAAGTATCCGGCCCTATCCCGGGAAGATGCAGGGTATCTGATAGTGGCAGGGGGTTATACCTGGATATCGGAGATTTCCGATATGTGACTCCGGTGGCCCGGGTCCGGGCGGTGATTGAGGGAAAGAACCGGAAAGGCCCGATAAGTAGAGCGAGATAACCCCTCCGGGGTTCTTTTTTGTAAGGGCGTATGTTCTTCTCCTAGCCTTCGCTCTTGAAATTGTCATTTTTTCCGGTGAGGATTTTGTCGGTCCGGAAGAGAGCGGGAGAGCGGGAAGGAGAATCTCAGAGCGGGAGCATCCCTCCGAATGAAACGGGTTGTTTTCGCTAAATATCCCCGTAACATCCGGGGTTTGGTATCCGGGCGGGAAAGATGAGATCACAGAGACATCCGGAGAGGAGGAGAGAGAGGGTTTTCGTTTCTCTATACCCGGATCTTCCCGCTCTCTCCTAATACAGCTAAGAATTCTTAGGGTAAACCGGATTCAACGGATTATTTGATTGAATTCTCGAAGCGGGAGCTCCCGCTCTAAGCCCGGATTTCCCGCCGATGTCCCGCTCTCCCGCTCATCAAATTGATCATTAGAATTGACGGCGAATACTCATGATCGAAAAAGAGGGAATACTATCAGAAAAATCTCAAATATCGAGATCTTTTCCGTTCTTATCAAGCCAGTCTTTCCGGGTTTCATAATCTGGGAGAATCAATCCGATAATACGCCAGAATTCCGGAGTATGATTCTTTTCTATCTTATGAGTCATTTCGTGGACAATGATATAATCAACAATCCTCATCGGAGTGAGGATCATCTTCCAATGGAAATTTAACCGGTGAGCAGCAGTACAGGATCCCCACCGGTATTTGAGATCCATGACCCGGATTCCGGTTACCTGTTCATTGTAGCGACTTTGATACCGCGATATTCGCTCTTTGATTATCTTCTCAGCATGAGACCGGTACCATGCAATGAAGGTCTCTCTTCCTTTTTGTGCATACTTCCGGTTCAGTTTAAAGTGACCCCGGTAGAGACGGAGGGGTTCTCCTGCATCGACCAGGATCATCTTGTAGGTCTTCCAGAGGTACGTGAACCCTTCTCCGCTTACAAACTCTTTTTCCTGAGGCTCTTCCTTCAGGAGATTTTTGCTGCAAGTTTCTGATACATCCAGAATTTTATCGATTAAAAAAACACATATGAGGCGGTGCCTCTTATGTGTTTTTTTAAGACTAATGAAATATATTAGAAACAATATTTCCGATAAATATTTATGTGTGATTTAAATCCTATATGCGATAGATATTGACAAATATTGCATCCAATTCCAAAACCTTCATTTTCAAAAATCATATGAATTAGTTTTAACATTTTCTCCTCTTGATGCTGTAAAAATCGTTGATTTTTTATAAAAATGAGAAATAGTTCACCTATTTCGTTCGGATATTTCGAAACATGTGGAGAAAATAAGTCAATAAAATGAAATTGAATATATGCACAAGGAGTCCTTAAATATATCTTTAACCAAGTGAAAATTTGTTCGTCTAAATCTGCGAAAACCTCAAACCATTTGAAGAGTAAGCAATTAATTTCATCAATATTTAATTTTGAATTATTTGTTTCGAGATTATACATTATCATTGACCATAAATCTTTGACTAAATCCCTCTTCTCTATATATTCTTCTCGATTTCTCCAAACAAACGAGATTAACGCACAATATTGCTGAGTATTTGTATTTTTTAACAATGATAATATTAAGGAGTGATTATCCTCTAACAATTCTAACTTTTCCATATAACCAATACATATATGTTGAATAATTTTTTCCATGTCTTTGGAATTAGTAAAATTATATTCTATAGCTTTTTTATATTGAGATGTTTCTTTTAAAAATTGATATATCTCTTTTCTTAAAGATGATTTGTGAGCGATGCCTCCTATTATCGCTTCCCAATATAGGTCATTTTTGGTAGAGAATACTTCAACAATATTGCTCTGAATCCAATTTTTATCAAAATTATATAATAAAGAAAAATGAAATCCCAAAATATATGATAGTTCAATTGAAGGTCTTTGAACAATTTGGGATTTTATATAATCCCAAATTTCGATATCCCAATCATTTTCTTCAGTAAACGAAGAACAATATTGAATCAAATGAAAAATAGCTAACAAAGATGAGCCTTTTTCGGTATTTATTATCGTTCTATGAATATTGTCAACTGAATCTAAATTAGATACAATATGAGAATCTATTTGTAACAAAATATCTTTTATTTTTAAAAATTGGTCTTCAAAAATTAAATTTTTGCTAAACCCTGTATCTATAATTCTTATAATTAATTTGCAGATATCATGAAAATAGCAATCAGCTGATGAAGAATAATCATTCCAAAATCCTTCTTGATTTATAAGGAATTCAAAGACTTGAATTATCTTGTTATATTTAGTGATTCTCCCTTCAATTAAGGCTTCATATATACCATCAACTATTGAAAAAATATATAAATGATCTAAATCCTCCAAATATTCGATTTCTTTAAGAAATTTTTCTGGATTTCTTTTTACAGCAGTTATTAAATTCGATTCATAGAGAAGTTTATTTCCAGAAAAAATGTCCAGTTTTTTCTTTTGACTTAATAAAAATTGATTGATTTCACCATTAGGAATTGATTGTAACATACATATCTGACTGTCATCAAATAGTAAATCTTGAAAAGAAACGTTACACTCAGATAATTCAAGTTCCGGAGGATCTAACGGAGTGGAAATTTTAGAGTAATGAGAAAATAATTCACTAATTTTATCATTTTCTGTACTGATCAATGAATGTAGCCACATGCCCTTTACTGAAGCTAAATACGAATCCCGTTCCTGATCATCATAATTGACACCAGAGACGTTAATTTCTTCGATCCAATTTATTAACTGGTTAATATTCTCTTCAGAAAAATTCTTTTTATTAAATTCAATAATTTGATAAAGTTCAGGTTTTAAGTGTTTCTCCATAAAAGGATTTTGAGCCAAACTCCAAAACATATCTTTAAAATCATTAAAACGCTCTGCAATAAGATGTAAAAATATTTTCTTAAATATTACATTTACTTCCCTGACAAGATAATTAAGAAGGGACTGTAATTCGTCAAATTTAGATAACTCACTATGATTACAAACAAATAAAATTAGAATAGAAATAAATTCATCTTGATTAAAGGAGTTTTTAAGATCAATTATAGAATGATATGAATAATTTTCTAGATAATTAGAATTCTTTCTAATCAATGATCGAATCGTATTTATTGCGATAATACCCCCCAAATTCCCACATTTCGTAAAAATTTCAGAGTAATGGTCTTGTAATAAAGCCTTTAATAAATATTCTCCAGGATAGGTATTATCACTAAGGTATGAAGTAACCACATTATATGGATCATCACTAATTTTGTAGGTAAATATTATTGATAAGTATTTATTTAGATCGTCGCAATTACCTTCATTCAATACTTTTATGAAAATTTTTTCGTTTTCCCGACATTCGGCACCAATTTTTTTATGAGTAGTATTTTTCAATCTTTGGTCCGA
>CAZUXC010000027.1:0-25979 GCA_964624045.1 uncultured Methanospirillum sp.
TCGGACCAAAGATTGAAAAATACTACTCATAAAAAAATTGGTGCCGAATGTCGGGTTGATGTAGGGGGCGATAAAATACCCAATGGCAAATATCGAAGACATATGCATACTGATTTTCCAAAAAAGAAGTATCAGATGAGAAATTTAGTTGAAACTACATTTTTAGTCATGAAACGAATTATTGTTGGCAAAGTGTCATCAAGAAAAGCGCGAAAGCAAAGTAGGGAGGTTAAGTTAACGTGTATTTGCTACCTGACTCATAGGTTCACAAAAAAATAGAGGGTATTCAATTTTTTATGAGGATTTCAACAGAGCCGATTATCCTTTTCTTGATAGTATACTGAAAGAAGAGTGTTAATATAGAGATATTCTTTTTCAAACCATTCCGCATTTATTTTAGAAGAATACCAGGAATCACGGAATTTTTTACTTGAATTCACTAGTTCCTCAAGTAAGGTATCATCAATTCCATCCTCAATACGGCTTATCCAATAGTAAAAATCCTTACCTGCATCATCCACTTCTCTACGTTCACTTGATAAAGCCCTAGTACTTAGTGCAAAATGAAAGATTAATCCAGCAATGTTTTGACCAAATGTCCCATCTTTGGGCGTTAATCCAATATAACTTGTTAAAGGTATGTTAAATTTAGGACCTAATAAATTTAGATCAATAAAATGACTCGCTGCAACTCCGTTGTCTTCACAACCAGGAAAATATGGATATCTCTTGTTAAAAATCTTAAATTTCAAGGAATTAGTTGCTATTTGATGAAATCTATTAATAATCGTCTTTTTACGATCACAGGACCGAGTAAATCCAATTAAATTTGAAACAACTTTAGCAGTGGCACTATTCATAATTCGATAGAGATTATTTGTACATGTAAACCACTGATTATCATATAATCCACCATAGTTAAAGTATCCGTTTATGGGTTGCCACCAATTTTGATTAGAAATTCGATTCCTATAACTACATGAAAGGCCTGTATCAAGGCCCACTGAACTACAATTATATTTTTCTTGTAACCAAATAGGGAAAGAAAGCCAATCTTTTGATAATGGAATGATATCAGCATCAATCATTGCGACATACTGTTCCTTAACGAGACCTAGCCCATAGTCAAGAAGATATCCTACATCAGGAATTTCTTTTTTTGATGATCTTATAACTTGGTGAAATTGTATTGATTGATCATTTTTAAAAAAATCTCGAGCTTTTTCAAAACTTCCATCATCGCTGCTATCGTCAATAACATATACTGTTTCTATCAAATCAGAATTTCGACATTTTTGAATATTTGTTAAACATCCTTTCAAAAAATTCCAGCTATTCCAATGAGGAATAATAATGCCCACAGATTTAGGAGTATCACGAGAATCAATCGTAATTCCCAATACACGAATATGATCATATTCAAGGGTCGGTTTTTGATTCCACTTTTTTAACTCTTTTTGGTTTGAGTGAAGGGCATCTAAAGGTAATTGAGGTATTTGAATATTTAAGAATAATTCTAATTCTCTCAATTTATGCAATGGTAATCCCAAAACATCACTAACATCCAATGTTACTAACACTCGATATTTTGCAATTCGGATCATTTCCCTTAAAACTTCAAATGTGTGAGGCATCTCCTCTATTGCCGATATACTAAAAACATAATCATATGAGTCATTATCAACCGGAATATCAGCTGCATCTGCAATTATTAAGGTATCCTTTTTCCATTTACCATTGTGAAGAGGATGATTAAGAGTGTTTAAATCTCGATTATCAACAGAAACAGCTTTTGGATACTGTTTAAACAAAATATCAGGATAAGTTCCACCAATATCTAATACTGATTCTTGAGACGGAATTTTACTAATCAAATATGGATACTCCCATATTCTTTGCCAAAATCCAGCGGGTAAAATATTATCTTTATTCCACTTTTCCCATAAAGGAAGAGTTAAATCACGTAAATTAGCCCATCGAATATCAGAGACAATCCAATTTTTCATAAGATATTTATGAAATGCATGATATAATAGAATACTTATTTTGGTTGAACATCAGTCAGAGGTAGTCCAGTGAGATGATTCACACTGGACAACCTCAGTTGTGTATCCAATATTCTTAACAAAAATTAAATTTCTTACTAACCCTCAAGTTTAGTTCATATTGATCAACGTTTAGAAGGTTTTTTCGTAATCATTCCTTTTTTTGAGAAATACAATATAAATACGGAGAAAACCATTGATTTGGAAAATCTATTTTACTGTCGAAATAACTAAATGTTTTTTGGATTGCCTGAATTATTTTTTGCTCTATTACACTTTTTGGAATATCATTTACCCAGAAATCAGCAGTTCTATAATATCCATCTGATAGAATATTCATACCATATTGCTTTAAAATATGTTTCCATTTATTCAAATCCATTGTACTTGTTATATGGTACTTAAGGTTTTCATTATCAAATAACTTATGAAGAAGTAATTGTCCACCGGTAAAATTTGGAGATGTGATAATTAATATTCCGGATGGTTTCACTAAATCAACATGTTTTTTAAGGATTGAATTCAAGTCTGAGAAATGCTCAATAAATCCAAAAGAGCATACAACATCAAATTGTTCTTCAGATCGAAATTCGAGAAAATCACCCCAAACAAATTTGCCTACTTTGACCTTTTCAATTTTCAATAATTCTGGAAGTTTATCAACAATATAAGGGGTTTTGTCTATACCATTAATTGTGTAATTAAATTTTTTTCCCAGATAAATGGAGTAATTTCCAGGATAACATCCAACTTCAAAGCAAGTTCCATTAGTAGACAGAAATTGATCAAATAATGGCTTAAATTGAATGGCACTCTCATTATACTTTAACGTTAGATCTTTGTAACTACTATCCCAGATGATTTGTGGAATAATTGAACTCATAATAATTTCAAATCTCAAAAAATATTTCGCCTATCTAAAAATGATATACAATTAATATAACAATTAATCATATATCAAGGTCCCTGATGCCTAGTGTTAGCAGTGTATGAACATTTTTTTCATAGCACAAATCTATCTATTAATTATGATTTCTATCTCCTATTATTTTCATATTTCTACTAACCCCGATTAGGGAGGTTGTCCAGTGAGATGATTCACACTGGACATGATAGTGGAATAAAATACTCGATATCTGCCGAAATCCAACAAAAGACCCTCACCCCTTATGCTTCTCATCAGTAAATTGCAATGAAGGAGGTGAAATATTTGCAATTTATCTCAGAAATCTCGAAAAAATCGATAGCTAAAGTTACCTTATCATTCCGTTAATAAATTATTTAGAATTAAATCCCCATTTCTTGAATATCCGGCTCATTCCTCATAAGATTGGCAATCAATAAGATCTGATATGCAACAAAATTGGCACACATGTAGAAATATCTGGATCTCTGCTGAATCCATTTCACATTGAAAGTAAACATCCGCTTCATATGTGAGTGTGTCCTCTCACAATCACTTCGTGATTTATATGCTGATTTGAAATAAGGGTTCAATAAATTCATATTTCTCAAGTATTTGCCCACTTGAATCTCCCGGCCATTATCATAGAGAAAGTGTAGTTTGGTAGTCATCCCCGCTTGAATATCACCTCCTTTTTTCCACAGTTTGTTAACCCAGGGGTCAATTTTCCTCTCTGTCCCTTCGTATTGAATCACTGCATCTGCACTATGATCGATAAGAGGGTGAACCTTCAAAATTTTCCATATTGCAGCATGATTTTGGTAGGAATCGTATCCCGCATCTAATTTTTCCGCCTTCAAATCGGGATGCATCAATGCAACTTTTTCAGAGAGAGGAATTGCGTATCCGCCATCAAATTCATTTCCATCTGAAAAAAAACCATATAAGGGAAAATCTTCAAGGTGGAATATATGCATTTTATACATCCTACACTCATAATGTGGATTGAATCGGGCATATTTATCGTATCTTGACGCTTCAATGGGAGTTGAATCAATCATACCATTCGCACTGCGAATATTTTTACTTGCGATGGTTCCGTTTAAATGCATAATTTGCTTCAAACCTTCTAGGCCAAGGCGGTTGTAGGCAAAATATTGAACGGTGCTTGCGGCAAGAATGAGAAATCTACCTGATTATATCTCTTTTAATCCAAGGTAGAGGCAGTCCTCCTTTGTTAAAGAATTTGCCAGGCGGCGATAAGAGTGCTTTCGGAATAATTTCACGATCAGAAGTTTGAATAGAACCAGGGGGGAGTACTCCCAACTTCTGCCATCCGCATAACCGAGATGTTGATGCAATTTTGATTCTATTTATGAAAAATTCATTCGGGACAGCAATTCACTAACGGGGATAAATGTGTCAACTGTTTGGAAAGAATCCTGCCCGTTATAGATTTCTTCAACCGAGACCATATCTCCCGGTTTTGAACCTTAAAAAGGTACCGATTTGCTGGGAAGGAAGACAATTGTCGATTTAAATCGAAAGCCACGAAAAATGAAAATTTAATTAAGTTTATATGGAGTCACCCTTCATTGGACAACCTCAACTATAATTCCTCAATTTTTGGTGATTTTTAGACTTATTACCCCAAGGGGACAAAGTGTATATACTCAATTGTTCTATTTAGTGTACCTGTTTAATAATTTATACTCGATTATATCTCAAATGCAGAAAATAGAGAGGGAAAGTTAGCTAATTACTGATGTTAGGAGTTCTATCCTCCTTGGTATTTTCTTCATTAAGTTGATTATTTATGAAAAGAAACAAATCTTTGAAAATAAGTGTGAATAATTCAAAAATAATAAATCCGATTATTATTCAGGTTCCATAGAGTAAGGCATATTATAGAGTTGATTGGTTATAGATCTCATGTTCGATGGTAAACGCATATCGGAAAAGTCGAGCATGAATTATTTGATCCTCTGTGTGAGTATTATAGGATAAGAATAAAACCAAGTTACGAAAATTACCTAGATGATAAAATGAAAATATTACATACTGTTGAGTTTTATTCACCCAGCACTGGGGGAGCTCAGGAGGTTGTAAAACAAATATCGGAGCACCTTGTAAAAAAAGGTCATGATGTAACGGTAGTTACATCTAAACTTAATCGAGAGAATAATATCATTAATGGAGTAAAAATTCGTGAATTCGAAATATCAGGAAATTTTGTAAAGGGTTATTCTGGAGATGTTCAATCCTATATTAATTTTGTTATTGACTCCGAATATGATATCATTCTGAATTATGCTGCACAACAGTGGACAACTGATGCTATTCTTCCATATTTACACAAAATAAAAGGGAAAAAAATTCTTGTTCCTTGTGGTTATTCAGGGTTATATAATGATGACTATTCTGAATATTTTGAAAAGTTAAAAGAATGGCTTCCTCAATATGACTGTACAATTTATCTTTCAAATAATTATCGAGATATAAACTTAGCAAAAGAAATCGGATTAAAAAATATTTCTGTTATTCCTAATGGAGCAGGAGAAGAAGAATTTGAAAAACCTTCCTATATTGATATTCGCCAGAAACTAAACATTCCCAAAAATACATTTTTAATCCTTACCCTAGGATCTCATACAGGGGTAAAAGGACATTATGAATCCATCAAAATATTCAATAAAGCTCGGATCAATAATGCCTATTTTGCAATCGTTGGAAATTACGTCAAAGGAGGATGTTATAAAAGATGTATTATCCAACAATTTTTTTCGAATATTCATCCAATGAATATTTTATTTCACAAAAAAATTCTTTTACCTACAATTTCTCGAACCGAAACTGTTGAATTGTTGAAACAATCAGATCTCTTTCTCTTCCCATCAAATATTGAATGCTCCCCTATAGTATTGTTTGAAGCCATGGCATCCTCAACCCCGTTTATGATCACTGATGTAGGAAATGCTAAGGAGATTATTGATTGGTCTGGTGGAGGATTACTACTACCAACAGAGATTGGTTTAGATGGATATTCGTATGCAAAAATTGCAGAGAGTGCAAGAATACTCGAGGAAATATATAATAATGCTAAAGAACGGCTAAAACTTTCAAAATCAGGATACCACGCATGGAAAGAGAATTTTACTTGGGAAAAAATATCAGAGAGATATGAGGAAATATACAAAAACCTATGTACACAGCATGAATAATCAAGCACAGAAAATTCGAGAGATTAGTTAATCAATTATCAAACCATATCCATATTCTAGATATTATTACTATGATAATCATCTCATTACTGGGGGGACTTGGAAATCAAATGTTTCAGTATGCTCTTGGAAGGGCATTATCAATTAAATTACAAACAGATCTCGTCCTCGATTTATCTTCATTTGAAGGTACCCCACTTCGCTCATATCAATTACAATATTTTCCAATTCATGCAAGAATTTTTAAAGGTGAGGATATCACACGGATTATTCCAGATAGGTTAGGAATTAAGTACATTACAAAACGCCTTTTATTAAAAATTCTTAAGCAGGAATCTATCGTTATTATTAAAGAAAAAAGTTTAGCCTTTGATCCAAATATTTTAAAAACTAAAAAAAATTCCATGATGCAGGGTTATTGGCAGACTGAGAAATACTTTTCAACCATTTCCGGAGTAATTAAATCAGATTTTTCATTTTCTACGATAATATCCCCCAAGAATGATGAGACACTAAGGAGTATTACTAAGAAAGAGGCAGTATCTTTACACATAAGACGTGGAGATTATCTCACAAATCCCATTGCAAACTCATATCATGGAGTCTGTTCATTAGACTATTATCACAATGCAATGAAGATAATTGAGAAGTCAGTAAAAGAACCTGAATATTTTATTTTTACTGATGATCCAGAATGGGCTCGAATTAATATTATTACAAATAAACCAAAAGTAATTATTGATTGGAACGTCAACTCCCCACAAGAAGATTTAAGATTAATGTCATCATGTAAACATCATATAATTGCAAATAGTTCATTCAGTTGGTGGGGAGCTTGGTTGGGAAATAACGAAAATAAGATTGTTATTGCCCCAGAACCATGGCTTGATACAAAAAAAAACTATATGCAAGACATCTATGGTAATAATTGGATACGCATTGCAAAAAATAATTAGGAAATAAATGATAATTTATTATAAATAAGGTTAATTATGTCATTTTGGGAAAATAAAAAAATACTTGTAACCGGAGGAGGCGGATTTTTAGGATCCAAGGTAAGTGAATTGCTTCAGAGAAAGGGAGTTGAAAAAAAGAACATTAGAGTTCCGAGAAGTAAAAATTGCGATCTCCGGATTCTAGATAATTGTAAGAAAGCTGTAGAAAATATTGATATTGTAATTCATCTAGCAGCAAAAGTGGGGGGAATTGGATATAATCAGGAACATCCCGCCGAACTCTTTTATGACAACGCGATTATGGGAATTCAACTGATGGAAGCTGCCAGACTTGCCGGAGTGAATAAGTTTGTTGCTGTTGGAACGGTATGTGCTTATCCAAAGTTTACCCAGGTTCCATTTAATGAAAATACCATATGGGATGGATATCCAGAAGAAACAAATGCTCCATATGGATTGGCAAAAAAAATGCTTCTCGTCCAAGCTCAATCATACCGCGCTCAGTATGGTTTTAATGCAGTTTATCTTCTTCCTGTTAATCTCTATGGACCAGGAGATAATTTTGATCCATCCAGTTCTCATGTAATTCCGGCATTAATAAAGAAATTTGTTGATGCAAAAAAGGCAAATAATTCAGAAGTGATTGTATGGGGAACAGGTTCTGCATCAAGAGAATTTCTGTATGTATATGATGCTGCAGAAGCAATCGTATTAGCCACAGAACATTACAATTGCCCAGAACCTATAAATTTAGGGGCTGGAAAGGAAATAACAATAAAAGAATTGGTTGATATTATTAAAGAAACTACTGATTATCCAGGAACTGTAACATGGGATAGTAGTAAACCAGACGGTCAACCGAGGCGATGTCTAGATACTTCAAAAGCAGAGAAATATTTCGGTTTTAAGTCACAAACATCTTTCAGAGAAGGAATTAATAATACTATAGATTGGTACTACGAAAATTATGTCTAACCAATATAAATTTTCTTGTATTTTCGTCATTATTTTTCTATGAAACCTGATTTTTTACCTCTTGTTACTGTTTTGATGCCAGTATTTAATGGTGAGAAATTCCTTAGTCAAGCTATTGAGAGTATTTTAAATCAGACATATTCGAATTTCGAACTTCTTATCATTGATGATGGTTCAACAGATAATTCAATTCAAATTATTGAAAGTTTCCATGATTCAAGGATAAAATTAATTAAAACTCCTTGTAGATTAGGATTGTCAAAATCCTTAAACTTGGGGGTAAGGTTAGCAAAAGGAATATATATTGCAAGGATGGATGCAGACGATATTAGTTACCCATTGAGATTTGAAGAACAAATAACATATTTAGAAAAAAATAAAGATTGCCAGGTTATTTCGAGTTTAATCAGGCATATAGATGAAAATGGAAACCCCAGTGGAACATGGGATATTGATAAGGTTGGAATAAATTCTAGGGTTATTGATTCTATTCTACCCTGGGAAAATTGCATTGCCCATCCAACCATAATGATCCGACAAGAAATACTTGCTACTCACCCATATGATGAGAAAACTATTGGAGCTGAAGATTATGAGTTATGGCTTCGATTAAGATACTATGGAGTAATAATCCATAAATTGCCTCAAATCCTTCTTGATTATCGTATACATGATCAATCAATATCCATTTCCTCAAGTGAATATAGAGCTTCGTATAAAAAATTATTAAATGCAAGGTATTCGTTTTTAATCAATATAAAAGATTCACCAAACTTTTCAACACTCCCAATAAAAGTGATTATTGCACACATTTATGACACAATGAGATTTTTTATAACCGTTTGTGTAAAAAAAGTCCTATAAATGGTTGTAAAATCCTTTTATAATCAGTAATTCAAGATTACTTCTTTAATCAAAACAATAGCGATTTATAATGAGCAAGTAAAATTTATTATTTAATTAAAAGTAAGAAATAAATGAGAAACTAATAAATTCTAGAATTTACACTTTCTGTTATTTTATAGTAATATTAATTTTGAAGAGGATGAAATTATGCCAGATTACAATTTTTTTTTTGAACCAATAGTTACCCCTGATGATGTAAATAAGTATCCTTTTAATGAAGGGTGGCTCTATCCAAAAATTTTTAAAATTCTTATAAAATATCCATATTCCATATATATAGTGCACAACTGGGTAAAGAAAATCCTTGTAAATGTTGGGAGATACTATTATAATTATTTTGGAATGTCAATAGAATCTAAAATCTTCTTGTTTTTCCCATGGAATATTACAGGAGGAGCTGATAAAGTTAATTATGAGATCGTGAATGCTTTACATTCGCATAATCCAGTTGTGATTTTCACTGATCGAATAGATAAACGAAAATTGAGAGGTACTTTTCAAAAAGATATTAGAACAATTAATTTCACCAAACGGTATATAAAATATCTTCACATTTTTCAGCAATACTTCTTTGCCGGATATATTTCTGGAATGATTGATAACGCAACTGCATTAAATGAGAAAGAAATCATAGTATTAGGCTCTAATTGTTGTTTATTTTATGAAATAATTAATAATTTGAAACAACCATGTAGAATAGTTGATGTAATCCATGCTTTTATTGGAATCGAAAAAAAAAGCATCAAACTTGTACCAAAAATAACCCAAAGGGTCTTAATTACTCCAACATTATATCCTCAATTAGAAAATCAATATATTGACAATAACTACCAAGAGTATTTAAATCGAGTTTCAATAATACTAAATGGCGTAGATATTCCTGATACAATAAATGATAAGCCGTTTAACACCGACCTAAACATTATTTATGTTGGAAGAGAAAGTCCAGAAAAAAGAACACATCTTATTGGAAGTATCGCTAAGGGATGTAAAGAATTAAATTTATCTGCACGATTTCAATTAATTGGAGTCACTTCAAGAGCCATTCATTCAGATGACCTCCAATATTGCAATATTTTGGGAGAGATAACTGATAAAAAAGAATTAATGAATATTTACCATAATGCCGATATTTTGTTGATCACATCATCATTTGAAGGGTTTCCAATGGTAATTATGGAAGGAATGGCTCATGGAGTTATTCCAATATCAACAGATGTAGGAGGAGTAAAAGACCATATTATTAACGCTATTACCGGGTATTGTGTTAATAATTCATCAGAAGAACAAATCGTAATTGATTTTATTAAAAGAATTGAGTATTTATCACTTAACCGTAATGAATTGGTAGAAATTAGGTTTAATGTATTTAATTATGCAAAGCATCATTTTTCGATAGAGATATTTAGAGAAAGATACTTAGAATTAGTCAATAAACTTATACCATAAAAACGGTAACTATAGAAAAAATATTAAAATGACAAAAATTGGAATAATCACGGGAGATTTAAAAAGACATACCACCGGGATGAGTACTTATGCTTTTCAAATAATTGACGGAGTGAAAAATAAGGCTGCAATTGACATTATTAGACATGGTGATGGAGACATGGTTTCTGGATGTTATTCAGTAATACCAAGAACAATTCCCGGACCATTCTGGTATCTATCATGGAGCCTATCATTACCATACAATTCAAAACAGTTTAAGAAATACGACTTGATCCACAATATTATCCAATATCCAATATCCCCAGATATTTCAAAAAAATATATCATTACAGTGTATGATCTTATACCAATACTTTACCCTCAATATGTTACACCAGTGTATGCTTTCCAGTCACGATTTTTACTCCCAAGGATATTAAAAAAAGCAACCCGAATCCTTACTATTTCTAACCACACAAAAATAGACATCATAAAGAGATTTAATATTCCCCATAATATCATTGATGTGACACCATTAGGAGTATCAGATCATTTTCATCATGCGACAGATACAGAAATAGAATCTCTAAGAAAACGGTATAATCTTTATAGCCCATATATTCTATTTATCGGTGCTATTGAGCCAAAAAAAAATATTACGCTCTTAATTAGATCCTTTTATCGATGTACCCAACAACAACCTAATCTAATTCTTGTAATAGCAGGTAAAAAATCATGGAAATACCAGAATATTTTTAACCTTATTTTTGAACTTAAATTGGAAAATAAAATTAGATATTTGGATTTCATACCATATTCAGACCTTCCGGCATTATATAGTTCAGCTGAAGTATTTGTATTTCCATCAAAATATGAAGGATTCGGGCTTCCACCACTAGAAGCAATGAGATGTGGAACTCCAGTAATTGTGTCTAATAAATCTTCTTTGCCCGAAATTGTAGGTCCAACGGGCCTTATGGTCGATCCTGATGATGAAGAAGGATTATCCAAACTAATACTCCAAATTTTGAGTGACAAAGATTTTAAAAATAAGCAAAGTAAATACAGCCTATCTCAATCTTCTTATTTTTCTTGGGATATTTGTATCAAAAAAACTCTGGAATCTTATGAAAAAGCAATAAATGATTGAAAAAAAATTCAAACCCAAGAAAATTATAAGATTACAAACAATCTATAAATCAAATGTCCAATAAAATCGCTTTCATCACCGGAATCACCGGTCAGGATGGGTCATATCTTGCGGAATTACTCCTCTCAAAGGGATATGAGGTGCACGGGCTTGTTCGCCGTGCTTCCACATTTAATACTCACCGGATCGATCACATATACGTCGATGCCCACGATCCTAATGCAAAGATTTTTTTCCATTATGGAGATCTTTCCGACTCGGAAATGATATCCCACGTTCTTTATAATATCAAACCTGATGAAGTCTATCATTTAGGTGCCCAGAGTCACGTCAGAGTGAGCTTTGATACACCTGAATATACCGGAGACGTAACTGCCTTGGGGACTACCAGAATTCTTGAAGCGATCCGAAGGAGTAACCCGAATGTGAAATTTTACCAAGCATCATCAAGTGAGATGTTTGGTCATACTGATCCTCCTCAAAACGAAGAATCCTGTTTCTGGCCTCGAAGCCCCTATGCTTGTGCAAAACTCTATTCCTACTGGATGACGAGAAACTACAGAGATGGATACAACATGTTCGCCACCAACGGTATCCTCTTCAACCATGAATCTCCTCGGAGAGGAGAGATTTTTGTCACGAGGAAAATAACCCGAGGTATCGCCGCAATTCTGGCGGGAAAAGAAAAATATCTCTATCTCGGGAATCTAGATGCCAAAAGAGACTGGGGATTTACTCCCGAATATGTCGAGTGTATGTGGAGTATACTTCAACAGGATAAACCTGATGATTATGTCATCGGGACCGGGGAAACCCATACAGTTCAGGAATTTGTTGATGCAGCATTCTCTTATGCAGGGCTTGACATAGAAAAGCATGTCAAGATTGATCCAAAATACTTCAGACCTACCGAAGTTGAAGCCCTTCTTGCTGATCCATCACGAGCTGAGAAGAAACTTGGATGGAAAGCTCGAATAAAATTCTCAGAACTCGTTAAGATCATGGTAGACGCTGATATGAATGCGGCAGGTCTTAAACCGGTTGGAGAAGGATATGCAATTCTTGAAAAAGAGTTTCACAACCGATGGTGGAAGAAAGATTGACATCATCATATCAGTTTTTTTTTAATCCCAAAAATGAACGGTGAACCGTGTTTTGGCAAGACAAGAGGGTTTTAATAACCGGGATAAAGGGGTTTTTAGGGAGAAATTTAGAGAAAAGCCTTAGCGAAAAAGGGACATTAGTTTTTGGGTTTGGAAGAAAAAACCATGCAACAGAAGTTCAAGATCAGGAAAATAACTTCCATCGTTTTATATCAGGAGATATTGCTAATGAAACATCAATATCAGAGGGAATCTCTACCTCGGAACCGGATGTGATTTTTCATCTTGCTGCACAATCATCAGTCGCGGCATCTTTTCAGCACCCCTCGCAAACCTGTCAGACAAATTGCCTCGGAACAAGTAATCTCCTTGAAGCGGTTTGTAAATCTAAAATTGACCCGGTTATTATCTTTGCAGGATCTTCTGATGAATATGGACTGGTATTTAGTACTCCAGAGCAGTACGAATCATATAAACAGGAGAATGGAGAGCCTGACAACCTTCCGAGTAAAATCCCTGAGATCCCCATATCAGAAACAAATCCTCTCAGACCGTTATCTCCCTATGCAATAAGCAAAGTATATGGTGATCTCATGATGAGAAATTATCATAGAACTCAAGGGATGAAGACTATTGTATGTCGATCTTTCAATGTGGAAGGAGCAGGAAGAGGAGATCAATTTGTTACTTCAGTCATCTCCAAGCAAGTTTCCGAATTGGATCATAAACCGAATAATAATATTTCCATTGGTAATATTAATCCAATTCGTGATTTCTCCCATGTTGATGACATTGTGAATGGATATCAATTACTCGCAGAGTCAGGTCATAGAGGAAATGTATATAATCTCGGTTCTATGAGAGGGGTTTCAATTGCGACGTATTTACTTACCTGCCTTGAAGCAATTGGTAATCCGATTGAGAAAATCACCATCGGAAAAAATGAAAATATCCTACATGATCCCTTGAATGAAGAGACCACATCCATTTTTGGTTCTCCATTAAAGATGAGTAGACTTGACAAGAGTCTCATTCAGAAAGAGGTTTCTTTTTCACCATCAGATATCGGTTTCGTTGCCTTTGCTGGAAAAGATAAATATGTTATTGAATTTGATCCCAATAAATTCAGACCTGCAGATATTCCAATTCTTATCGCGGACACGTCAAAAATATCAAAACTAGGGTATAAGCCAATCTTTTCTCACAAAGATATCATTGAAGATCAACTTAAATTTTACCGATGTACCCATAATTAACTTCTATTCCACCAGGAATACGTATTAAATAACCCATTCTCAAGTGTATATTCCGGATTAAAACCTAATTCAGTCCGTGCTTTTGAAATATCTGCAAATGAATAACGTACTTCTCCTTCCCTTTGTTCTCTATGAATAACCTTGACCTTTGAACCACTCGTTTTTATGATCTGATGTGAGAGGTGATTGATAGTTGTAGGGATACCAGTACCGACATTAAATACCCCAAATAAATTCGAATTCATGGAGAGAAGGAGGGCCTGAACAACATCAAGTACATAAACAAAATCCCGTGTTTGTTCTCCATCCCCAAATATGGTAATATCTTTATCAGTTGAAACTGCCTCCATAAATTTTGATATCACCCCGGAATACGGGGAAGAAGGATCCTGATTAGGTCCATATACATTAAAAAACCGGAGACATACAACATTTACCCCATACAATACTGAATAGACAGACGAGTAAACCTCTGAAGTATATTTTCCAACAGCATAAGGGGATAAGGGAACAGCCTGAAGAGATTCATAATGAGGAGGTGAATAAGAGTTTCCGTATAATGCAGCAGATGAGGCAAGAACCATCTTATTTATTCCGGATTTTCGAGCAGCTTCAAGAACAGAAAAAAACCCATCTACATTAATTCGATGATTTAATTCAGGATCATCAATGGATCGCTGGACAGAAACAAGAGCTGCAAGATGAAAAATTCCATCTAATCCTGAACAGATCGATAACAATCGGGATTCATGTAAAATCGAATCTTCAATAAATTCTAAATTTTCATTCTCTAACAGATCTGCGATATTACTTACTTTCCCTGACTCTAACGAATCAAGAATGACTACTTTGTCTCCCCTTTCTATTAAAGCACGGGAAAGATGAGAACCGATAAAACCGGCTCCTCCCGTCACCAGATATTTTTTTATCACTCGTTCACCCTAAAATTTTATCATAAATTAATTTCCTCTAAGGGTTCAAGAAATTATACCATGATTGTTTTTATCGCCCCTTCCAATGCCGAGATAAATATACCCTTTCTTGATAAACATATCGGGGTCTATGATATTCCTCCCATCAACAATTACCGGAGATGTAGATACATAGGATAGTATTTCACTCGGAATTAAAGAATAATACTCCCGATGACCTGTGCAGATGATAATTGCATCTACTCCCTTGATCGCTTCCAACAAATCCGAAATAATATGAACACCCGGATATTCCTGAACCCATGGGTCATGCACCCTGACTTCCGCCCCACCCCGGATGCATGAATTCCAAACCAGTTCTGCCGGAGTATTTCGGGAATCATCAGTATTTGCTAAAAAAGACCATCCAAGAAGAGCAATTTTTGCCCCATTCAGAGATTTCCCTGCCCTGGAAAGACCTTTGATTAATAGAGTAACTACATGGGATGGCATAAAATCATTAATGGTTCGAGCAAGAACATACAGAGAGTCCTTTCCTTTCGGGTAATCGAGGAGTTCAATTCCAGCAGTTGTAACCCCTCGTTCGAGATGATAGGTATCTTTCGTAAGACAATGCCCACCAACCCCTGCACCAGGCCATAATATTGAGCGGGTGATTCCTTCACCTTTCAGAGAAGATATTCCTTCCCGAACATCATAAAAATTGATCCCCATCGCTTCACAATACAACGCAAGTTGATTGGCAGCTGCAATCTGTAAATCCCGGAAAGTATTTTCCGCAGTTTTCGTCACTTCCGCTGCGGTTGCTGACATAGGAATAACCTTTCCTTTCGTCAAAACCGATTCATACAACCGGGTCGCGATATGAGTACTTGGTTCATCTATTCCACCAACAATACGATCATGTTCCCGGATATTTTGTACCAGTCTTCCAACCATAACTCTTTCCGGAGCATGAGCAAGAAAGAAATCTTTTCCTGCAAGCAGATCGGATTCAGTTTCAAGAATCTGGCGGACAAAACCCTGCGTTGTGCCCGGAGTTACCGTGGATTCAAGGACAACAAGAGTGCCTGAAGAAAGATTTTTACCCACCTGTCGGATACCGTCCTCTAATGCAGAAAAATCAGGCACTAAATCGGCCGGGTTTGAAAATGGCGTCTGGATGGCGATAGTTACTGCATCACACTGATGAATTTTGGAAAAGTCACTGACGCAGGAGAATTTTCCGGATGTAATCACGTCCTTCAATAAATCTGCAAGTTCAGGTTCCTCACCCTTTAAAGGTAGGATCCCTCTATTCAATAACTCAATTTTATATCCTGAAGTAAGAGACTCACGTTGAAAACCATATACATGAGAAAACCGGTTTGAGTGAGCGAACAAAACCGCTGACGGTATTCCAACATATCCCATCCCCACCACACCAATTGTTTGAGGTGGTTGTAATTCCATAGTTTTGGTCATCAGACAACTACCCCCATCTTTCTTTGAATGTCCGCACAGATCGTCAGATTTTTCAAACCTTGTTCAGCCGTAACCGGAAATGGATGACTTTTTTCAACACAATTCAGGAAAGTTTGAAGTTCTGTCCTTAAAGGCTCCTTTTTAGCTACCTGAACCTTTTCCACTATATTTTCCTGAACATACCGATCATTTTCTACGATATACCGATCAGGTTTTCGATGAATAAAGATTTCCTGTGTCATGAAATCCCCTTCTATGGTCAAATCTTCCTGCTCAATATGAAGCATACGAATTTTTTTTGACGATTTCCGACTCGCAGACAGATAGACAGGAGTATTATTATACTGTGCAATTACTGCGGCAACATCAGCATTACCCCTGGTACAGATATCCGGGTATGATGAAAACAAACAATTTGTAACGATGTCAATATCATGAATCATCAGATCTTCAACCACAGAACCCTGTGTAATTCGTGAAGATGTCGGGTTATGGCGTTTAAATTCAATATATAAGGGGTCCACAATAATCTTCTGAATTTCACTAATTATCGGGTTAAATCGTTCAATATGCCCTACACCAACAGTAATTTCCTCTGGAATATGAGAAATGAGTTGAGTAGCCTGATTCACAGTCTGACAGATGGGTTTTTCAATTAATGTATGAATGCCTTTTGCAAGAACTTGTTCTGTTACCTGCAGGTGGAATTGAGTAGGGACACAGACGCTCACTGCTTCAACATTTTGTAGAAACTCCTCTAGAGTGCTTGATACTTTCGCACCATGTTGAAGAGCAATAGTCTCACTAGCCTGTAAATCAGGATCAAATACAAAAACTTCCCTAACATTTTTTAACTCTGAATACACTCGGACATGATTTCGCCCCATCTGTCCAACACCAATCACCCCTACATCTATCATATTACACCGAATGAATCACATCAACGATTTTTTGGAGATCAGAATTTCCTATATCAGGGTACACCGGAAGACTCAAAATCTCCCGTGAAATTTGTTGTGACACGGAGCATGAAGATCCCTTTATCTTACCAGAGTAGACAGGTTGCTCATGAATAGATATCGGATAATGAACTGCTGTGCCAACTCCCTGTTTATTGAGAAGTTGCATGAACGTATCCCTATCAAACCCACTTTCCTCGATCACTCGAATGGCATATTGATGAAAAACATGAGTACAATGTTTACGAATCAAAGGAGTAACGATTCCCTTCTTTTTTATGCCATTGGAAAGAAAACATGCATTATTTTGTCGATTTTTATTCATCGATTCAAGTTTTCTTAGTTGAACACGCCCAATGGCTGCGCTGATATCAGTGAGTCTGAAATTACTTCCTATCTGAACATGGTGATATTTTTCTTTTTGACCATGGTTTATTAGTAACCTGGCTTTTCTATCCACTTCCGGGTCAGAGGTCGTAATAAATCCACCTTCACCAGTTGTCATATTTTTTGTCGGATAAAATGAAAAACACCCGACAGATCCAAAGGAGCCGACTTTCTTCCCATGGTAGGTACCACCATGTGCTTGGGCACAATCTTCAATAAAAAACAACTTGTGATCTTCACAAATATCTGAAATCGCTCCAATATCGCAAGGATGACCAAAAAGGTGAACTGCAATAATCGCTTTTGTATGAGGAGTGATTTGTTCAATTATCGAATCCGGATCAATACAATACGTTACTGGTTCAATATCGGCAACAACAGGTGATGCCCGACAAAGGGAGACTGAACTGGCCGTTGCAATAAAGGTAAACGAGGGAACGATGACCTCATCACCTTGGCCGATATCCAAAGCCTGAAGGGAAGTTTGGAGTGCGGTAGTTCCGTTACTCGTAGCGATGCCATAAGGAACACCATTATAATCAGAAAATTCCTGCTCAAATTTTTTTACCTCCTCTCCACTGGCAAGATGCCCCGACATGACAACATCATATGCAGCCCGGGCTTCCTCCTCACCGACAGATGGCCGGCCAATTGGGATCATATATCACGGGCCCCATCAGGTAATTCTTTCATTTTGGCCGGTGACCCGATTGCGAGCTTTTTGGGAGGAACATCTTTGGTCACAACCGAACCTGCAGCAATAAGGGACCCTTTTCCTACATGAATTCCGGGCAAAATAGTAACATTTGCTCCTACAGCGGCATAATCCTCAATAACGGGACCCTCCAGATTCGAACCTCCCTGTGGAGGATAGCGATCATTGGTTAGAACCGTATTGGGGCCAATAAAAACATGAGAACCAATGGTAGTATTAGTAGGAATATAAACAAGGCTCTGCAGATTTGAAAAATCCCCAATCGTAGAATATCCTTCGATTATTACATTCGTGCCAAGAGACACATGCGATCCAATCCGGGTTTTTTCTCTGATAAATACGTTATGTCCTGATGAAAATGAATCACCAATTTCCACATCAGCATAAATTGTCGTCCCAGGCCTGATAATTGCATTTTCCCCGATAACACACCCATCATATAATTCTTGTCCCATGTAATACCGCGGGGGAAATCCAAGAATGACCGGATCGAAAATTTGCGAATTTATGCCAATTCTATTATTCCCGTAACGAATCATCGTTTCTCCAGATATTTATCCATAATCCTTGGTTGAGAATAACTCACCAACATTATATTTAGAATCTTTTATCTAAAACCACGTAAACCAAATAATGAGATATCTACGGACAATTATTCCCCCGCCATGAATAGAATTCTAGCGCAAGAACCCCTCGCACCAAATCAGATAATCGTAATACCAAATCGAATACCCCGGATTTAAAATAACATTGATCACCTTCACCTCCAGATTAGTATAAAAAAATACCTGAAATAAACCGTAAAAACTGACGTTTGCATATATACTTTCTTCAAAATACAAATCATAACAATTATATTACCAGATTCACACATTACATCAGTCCCTTTGGGGACATGTACGAGTGATTTCAGCCACACAGTTATTTCGCCTTGCAGTATACAGTGAGCAAATCGTACAAGGTTTGAAAGGAACATCGGAGGAACCATATGGCAAAATTTTCCGACACAATTGATCTCTATGACGATCAGGGCAAACTGCTGAAGAGCGGTGTTACCCTCGACAAGATCAGCCCACTTGTGAACCCGGGCATCAAGAAGATGATCGACCTGACCAAGAGAACGGTCGCAGTCAACCTCGGCGGAGCTCAGGAAGCACTCAAGACCGGAGCAATCGGTAAGGGTAACTTCATCAAGGGCCGCGAGATGAACCTTGACCTGGTCGGCAACGCCGGTGCAATCAAGGAAAAAATCTTCAAGATGATCCAGGTTGCTGAGGGTGACGACACCGAGATCAAGGAGTTCGGCGGCGGCAAGCTTCTGCTCGTCACTGTTCCGAGCGCCCGGATCGAGGCAGCAGCAACCTATGATGCAGCAATCACTTCAGTAGCAGCAGCAGCAACCTATGCAACCATCGACCAGTTCAACGTGAACATGTTCGACGGTTCAATGGTCAAGGCAGCTTTCTGGGGTACCTACCCACAGACCATGGACATGGTCGGCAGCAACTGTGCATCTATCCTTTCCATTCCCCAGAACAACGAAGGTCTCGGATACGCACTCCGGAACATCCCGGCAAACCACGCCGTTATGATGACCAGCAAGAATGCAATGCAGGGAGCAGCCCTCTCCGCAGTATTCGAGCAGGCCGGAGAGTTCGAGATGGGAGCCGCAGTCGGTCCATTCGAGCGTGCTCAGCTCCTTCTCCTCGCATACCAGGGTCTCAATGCAAACAACCTGGTATATGACCTCGTAAAGAAGAACGGAACCTCCGGAACCGTCGGAACTGTTGTTCAGTCCCTGGTCGAGAAGGCACTCGAGGACAAGGTCATTGTCCCAGGCAAGAAGGGACCATCCGGATACACGTTCTACGAGACCAAGGACCCAATGCTCTGGAACGCATACACCGCAGCAGGAACTCTTGCAGCAACCATGGTAAACTGTGGTGCAGGACGTTTCGCACAGGCAGTATCTTCCACCCTTCTGTACTTCAACGACCTTCTCGAGCACGAGACCGGTCTCCCAGGTTGTGACTACGGTCGCACAATGGGTGTAGCAGTCGGATTCTCATTCTTCAGCCACTCCATCTATGGTGGCGGCGGTCCAGGTACCTTCAACGGGAACCACGTCGTTACCAGACACGCAGCCGGTGTCGGTATGCCGTGTATCGTAGCAGCATGTGCTCTTGATGCAGGAACCCAGATGTTCTCACCAGAGCACACCTCAAAGATCTACGGAGACACCTTCGGTAAGATCCCAGAGTTCAACACCCCGATTCAGCACATTGCAAACGGAGTGTAACTGCAGATAGGATTGCATGATGGCTGAAGCAGAATACCCCCAGTGTCGGATCGTCACCGAACGCTTTTTAAAACCTGAAACCGTGGAGAAAATCCTCAACAAGCTGGTGGTAATCGAGGGAATCCGCCGGATAGTAATAAATGGTCCCAGCATTCCCCAGCTCGTCCCCTATGGCCCCGCAAGGGGCATGCAAAACCCTCACTCTGGCAGGGCACAGATCAGAGTGGGGGAAACCGATGTTGACCTGCGTGTGCAGGTCGGAACCATCCTTCTCGAACTCGAAACCCGGGACGTCGTCCCCCGGATCGAAGAAGCGTGCAGGGAGGTCTTCACGAGCTTTACCTTTGCCGTCAAAGAGGGAAAGTTCATGAGATCCACGCCTACTCAGACCGATTATGCAAAATACGGTCCCCGGGCAGACGAGATGATGATCGGGATCGTAGATCCGAAAAATAAAACCGGACCCACCCTGATTCAGGGAACAAAATAATGCCGATAGGACGTGTCACCCAGATCGTGGATTGCCGGGAGAGTGCCGGCATGGGCAAAGGAGGAGCACTTGCCCAGAGGGGAACGATATCAGAGTGCCGGTATCCCGATGTGATCATCGTCGGGATGTCTCCTGGCAGGCGACACGTCACGAAACCGGTCTGCGACATAACCTCAGCACTCCGCTCACAGGGGGTTGAATATAGCATCAGCACCATGATCCTCAATGCCGGCAGCGGCATTCCCCCTGATGCACCCAAGAGTGCCGGTCATGTACTCGGGGCATATTTTGGTCTGAACGAGAAGGAAATAGCCCAGATCAGTCGGCACAAAGTAGCCGTTCTGCATCATGGTAATGTCAGATCCCACGTAGTCGCAAAAGTCAGATCAATACTCAAAGACTGCGACATTCCGGCCGTGGTGGTCTGCCAGGTTCCCATCGATTATGAGGATTTCGCACGAGAAGGTGTGAAAACAGCGTATGTAATGCCACAGGAACACCATATCCAGACCAAAGGGACGGTTATGGCGATTGTCAGCGGCATTACCCGGGGTCAGACCCCGTCACGAGAGCGTATTGCAGATGTCATTCATGCAGTTATGAGATTGATGAAATCATCTGATTTGGAGAGATAAACAATGGCATATACACCACAGTATGGTCCAGGAAATTCTATTGTCGCTGAGAACCGGCGCAAGCAGATGAACCCTGCCGTAAAGCTTGAAAAGATCCGTGATGTCACGGACGAAGAAATTGTGTTGATCATGGGACACCGTGCACCAGGTCAGGCATACCCAGCAGCACACCCACCACTTGCAGAAGCAGGCGAACCAGACTGCCCAATCCGCAAGATTGTCACCCCAACCGAGGGTGCAAAGGCAGGAGACCGTGTTCGGTACATTCAGTTCGCTGACTCCATGTACAACGCACCATCCCAGCCATACCAGAGAACCTACGTCGAGATGTACCGCTACCGCGGTATTGACCCAGGTACTCTGTCCGGACGTCAGATCGTTGAGGCACGTGAGCGTGACCTTGAAAAGATCGCTAGCGACCTTGTCAACACCAACCTCTTCGACCCGGCACGTGTCGGTATTCGTGGTGCAACGGTGCATGGACACTCACTCCGTCTCGCAGAAGACGGTATGATGTTCGACATGCTTCAGCGGTGTGTTCTCGATGGCGGCGTAGTAAAATACGTCAAGGACCAGATTGGTGTACCACTCGACAAGAAAGTCGCAGTCGGCAAGCCAATGGACGAGGCATGGCTCAAGGCAAACACCACCATGTTCCACTCCCTTGTTGGAACCGCATTCCGTGAAGACACTGAATACGTCGAGTACGTCCAGCGCATTCACTCCCTGAGGACCAAGTACGGCTTTATGCCGGTAGAGTAAGGAGGCACTATACATGGCAAAAATTGAGAGAGCACAGAAACTTTTCCTCAAGGCTCTGAAAGAGAAGTTTGAGGGCGATATTCAGGACACCAAGACCCAGTTCTACAACTTCGATGGCGTTAACCAGTCCCCACGTAAGCGTGAGTTCATGGCAGCCTCCAAGAAGGTAGAGCTCCGCCGTGGAATCTCGATGTACGACCCCAACCGCTGCCACCTTGGTGGTCTGCCAATGGGTCAGCGTCAGCTCATGACCTACGAAATCTCCGGAACCGGAACCTTCGTAGAGGGTGACGACCTGCACTTCGTCAACAACCCAGCCATGCAGCAGATGTGGGATGATATCCGCCGGACGATCATCGTCTCAATGGATCTCGCCCACAACACTCTGCAGAAGCGTCCCGGCAAGGAAATCACCCCTGAGACCATAAACGAGTACCTTCACATCCTCAACCATGCAATGCCCGGTGCAGCAGTGGTTCAGGAACACATGGTCGAGACTCACCCAAGCGTAGTCGACGACTGTTACTGTAAGGTCTTTACCGGAGATGCTGAACTCGCTGACCAGCTCGAGAAGCAGTTCGTCGTCGACGTCAACAAGCTCTTCCCAGCAAAGCAGGCAGAGCAGCTCAATGCAGCTGTTGGCAAGTCACTCTGGCAGGCAATCCACATCCCAACCATCGTATCCCGTACTTGTGATGGTGGAACCACCAGCCGCTGGTCTGCAATGCAGATCGGTATGTCATTCATCACCGCATACCGCATGTGCGCCGGTGAAGCAGCAGTCGCTGACCTCTCCTACGCCGCAAAGCACGCCGGTGTTATCCAGATGGGTAGCCACCTGCCAGCACGCCGTGCACGTGGTCCAAATGAGCCCGGGGGTATCCTCTTCGGTCACTTCGGTGACATGATCCAGGCAAACCGGAAGTATCCAAACGACCCGGCAAAGGCAACCCTCGAAGTCGTCGGTGCAGGAGCAATGCTCTTTGACCAGATCTGGCTCGGTTCGTACATGTCTGGTGGTGTCGGATTCACTCAGTATGCAACCGCAGCATACACCGACAACATCCTCGACGAATATGTCTACTACGGTATGGACTATATCAAGGACAAGTACAAAGTCGACTGGAAGAACCCAAGTCCAAGCGACAAGGTCACTCCAACCCAGGATATCGTCAACGACATTGCAACCGAAGTTACCCTCAATGCAATGGAACAGTACGAACAGTTCCCAACTGCACTTGAAGACCACTTCGGTGGATCCCAGCGTGCATCCGTCATTGCAGCAGCATCTGGTATCTCAACCTCCGTTGCAACCGGTAACTCCAACGCCGGTCTGAATGGATGGTACCTTTCCATGCTCATGCACAAGGAAGGCTGGTCACGTCTCGGATTCTTCGGATACGACCTGCAGGACCAGTGCGGTTCCACCAACTCACTCTCCGTCCGGCCAGACGAAGGCTGTATCGGCGAGTTCCGTGGACCAAACTATCCAAACTACGCAATGAACGTCGGTCACCAGGGAGAATACGCAGCAATTGTCGCCGGTGCACACAACAGCCGTGGCGATGGATTCTGTCTCTCCCCACTGATCAAGATCACGTTCGCAGACCCATCACTGGTCTTCGACTTCTCCGAGCCACGGAAGGAATTCGCAAAGGGAGCAATCCGCGAGTTCGTCCCAGCCGGAGAGAGATCTCTGCTCATGCCAGCCCGTTAAAACCGGGTATAATATCTATCTTTTTTTCGTTACCCGGTATTTTTAGGAATAAGAATATTCTTCACCCTAATGATCAGCATTCGTTAATCGACGACATTTTAGCGCGCAATTGCCGACGCCTCCCTGAATGCCAGGAACTGATATTTTTCCAATTCAGAGAAAATTTTTCCGTAAATTCGTCCTGTTATAAATAACTATTCTAGTCCCTTTTCCGTATATCGAGTATGAAAAAAAAGAGTAAGTTTCAGAGAACAAGAAATATTGCCCATAAAACAAATAATTTTTAATTAATACAAATACCCTTTTTTTAAATCGCCCAAATTAAAGACATTTTCCCATTTTGTGACCGTTTTTCTTTATAACGGGACATAATTTCGAAACCTTTAACTAAATACTGACCAACTAATCATTTACCACAACGGTATTGTAACGCTCTATGTGTGTGGTATTGCATAGTGAGTACTCTTGTGTCTGATCAGAGTTACGCAGGAGATAGGTTTACATGGAAGAGATTGTATTAGGCATTGGTATTACTGCATTGGCGGGAGCTCTTGCCACAGTTGCCGGTGCTGCGGAAGATACCGAATCTGATATCGGATCACAGGGTGACCCGAACTCTCAGGTTCAACTCGCTCCGCAGATGGGATATATCCACCGCATCTTCAACAAGGCAGTTTCCGGTGAGCCACCAGCATATGGGCTTTGGTGTGCCATCGGGGCTGGAGTTGCCTGGGCTTTCTTGCAGTTAAACTACAACCCGGCTCTTGCAATTATCCTTGGATCAATTGTTGCAGTGTTTATTCAGGGTATTTACTGTACTTCAGGATACCTTGGACGTACCGCAAGTCTGGCCAAGTTTAAGCAGCCGGTCTATATTGACATCATCAAATCACTGACTTCAGTGACGATGGCTCATGCGTTTGTCGCGATATTTTGTACCACAGCAATGTGTTACCTGATGGCGGCAGCGCTGCACCACCCGTTCGCACTTCCGCTCCTCGGACTTATCTGGGGTATTGCGCTTGGTGCAGCAGGTTCAGCATCAGGAAACCCGTTCTATGGAAAGGAACGTCAGTACCAGAACCAGAAGTTCGGTGCCGGTGTTCCAATCTCTGCATCCGGTAACATCATCCGGTATGCAGAAGCAGGACAGCGTTCCTCACTTGACAACGGCTGGTTTACCACCAAGTTCGCCGGCCCGGCATCAGGTATCTGTTTTGGTCTGATTGTGTTCCTTGAACTCTGGCGTACCATCCTCTTTGAGAAGATGCTCGCTGGATGGGGAGCAATCATCGCCGGTATCGTACTCATTCTCGTATTCACCTTCATTGACCGGTGGATCGAAGTCTGGGGACGCAAGAACTACGGCCCATACACTGAGCCTGAGGAGGCATCATCATGAGTGCACTTGGAGGAAAGGCAGCAGGTGGAGACAGCATTAACCCGACAGGAGCAGCTGTGGGTATTGTAATCATCCTCATCTCTCTGGGAGCAACCGCATTTCTTAATGCATCCCTGATCATCCCCCTGGTCGGGATCATCCTTGGAGGCGCTCTGATTGCGTTCGGTGTTCACTTTGTTCCAGTCGGTGGAGCTCCAGCAGCAATGGGTCAGGCACCCGGTATTGCAACCGGTGTGGCTATGCTCGCTGCCGGTGCAGGTCTTGCCGGTC
>CAZUXC010000028.1:0-25853 GCA_964624045.1 uncultured Methanospirillum sp.
TACCTCAATCCTGGTCTTCAGGTTTCGGAATGTCCTGTTCTCAAGGGATCCCTCAAACCTCTGGATGGACCTGCTCCGGAAGTTGTCCGATCAATCCTTCAACTCATCCGACCCCGGGGGAAAGATGTCAATTGGCATATGGGGGGGTTGTTCGGGCACATGCATATATGTACCTTCCATTGTGGCAACGTGAAGCGATTCGAAACCTTTGTACTCACGCAATTGGTGGGGCTACATGGAGAGCAAACGCGATCTACCATCATGATGCAAATATCAATTATTACAACTGTACAAAACATTGCTACCAGGAATATGAGCAATATGGCACTACTGTAAAGCGCCGGGAGTATTGTAGATATTATGGAACGGAGACAGCAGTAGCCACCTATGTATCGAATGGGAGTGTCATAGGCACTAAATGGCCTGATGGATGCTTCAACCACGCTGCCCGGGGATGGGTTAGATTGTGGAAAGTCGCAGTAACTGATGACGGTTCCATGGTAGATGCATATTATTCTTATGGATGTACTGGGAAAAAACCTGTGGATACATGTAGATATTTCAGATCAGGGGCCGGGACTCCCTTCGCGGTTTGTGGCATCAAAGGATCAGGGGATAAGGGGCCTTCCTTCTCACCAGGTCAGAAGCCTTCTGGGTGCAAGAACCAAGGATACCTAAACTTTGACGGGTGGTCTGTTCCTGGAGGAGAGCAGAACGCGAATACTAATTGTGTCCTAGGCAAAGCCACTGAAGGAACCCGGTCTCAGTCAGATGATGCAATCCGGTGTAAGTTCATGAGCCCCATTGGGACAGTAGGAGAAATATCCGGTGCTGGTGATGTGGTAAACCCCATCTCACCCAGCAACACGAACGCATTTGGCAAAGCCGGATCTCAACTTTCGGTAAACGCGAATATCAGTATAGGGGGGAGAGTCGATATGGACTACACCCGGATACCGACACGGCAGTCCAAAAGTGGGAATGCCTGTGTGTTCACCATCGGGAGGTACTGATGAAGGACTGCTCTGAGTGTCCTGGAGTATGGATCTCTCTTCCGGACCAGGTGCATAAGTGCTCTCATGAAGGGGATACCATGGACCTTCTGAACTTTCCCACTATTCCGGAGAATTGCCCAAGAAAAACGTCCTTATAATAGGACGCTATTGAACTATCTCTTTTATGGTCTTGTAATTCATCCTCTATTCTATCGCGCCTATAGCGTTGCTCTATAATGCTCAAGTCATTTTGGTAACGTCAACAAATCATTAAGAAAAAAAGTACACGACTGGGGTTTTAGTCCTGTTTCAACAATGCTTTTGCACGGTGTGATGAATAGGTATGCCAAATCTTACAGGCACCTTCATGGGAAACCATGCACGGCCCAACCGGAGTCCGGGGCGTACAGACTTTTCCATAGAGATTACAATCAGATGGGTCCGCAATGCCCCGGAGAACCTTATCACAAATACACGCAGAGTTCTTCGTAACTTTCTTGTACGTTATCCCGAATTTCTTCTGTGCATCATATCGCGCATATTCATCTTTAATTTTTAAACCTGAGCCTGGAATGACCGGAAATCCTCGCCATTCGATGTCACAGGGTTCAAAGACGAGATCCATTATTGCCTTGGCCTTTGGATTTCCTTCTTCTTTCACAGCCCGGGGATACGCATTTTCCACCCGTGCTGTTCCTTCCCGGACCTGCTCGGCAAGCATACACAGACCCAGGAGAATATCATCAGCCTCAAATCCTGCAACCACCTGCGGTACCGGAAACTTGCGGTACTCATCAAGCCCGGCAACCGTGAGCACATGACCCGGTAGCATAAACCCGTCCAGACGAGCCTCTCCCTGGGAGAGAAGCCACTCCATTGCCGGGGGAACTACCCGGTGACAGGAAAGAACGGAAAAATTTTCCGGGGGATTGGTCAGAAGGACTGCGGCAACTGTCGGAGCCGTAGTCTCAAAGCCCACCGAGATAAACACAACTTCTTTGTCGGTCTTCTGGGCAATCTCTACCGCTTTATGAACTCCCTGCACAACCCGGATATCGCCGTCACAGCTTTCAAGAGTTCCCTTCGACCCGGGCACTCGTAACAGATCCCCATAGGTTGCGACAATACATCCCATTTCAGCAAGTTCAAGGGCTGCATCGATCTCACCCTGCGGGGTAATGCATACCGGACAACCCGGCCCCATCACGATCTTCAGATTTGCCGGAAGCATACTCCGAATACCATTTTTTGCAATAGCTGCTTCGTGCGTTCCGCAGACATGCATAAAGGTCATCGGGCGATCCGTAAGTTCTGTAAGTTTCCTGGCAATCGGGTTTTCAGGGGCCATAATCCTTCACATATAAGTCATCGAAGCATAAACCTCATTCTATGGTCTTTGGAAATATCCTCGCAGTGCTGATAATCGGTATCGGATGCATCCTTGCCGTGGCAATTTATGCTGCAGGGAATTATCTTCGCAGGAGACAGACCGGCGATGAGAGCGACATCTCCCGGATAATCATTTCCGTAATGGGCATTCCTGCAGTTCTTGCCATTCTTGCAATAACAATATTTGCTGCAATAAGGTATGATCCGGATATCCCCGACATTGTCCATCAGATCATGGAAAGTACCTATCTGCAGGTGATATATGTCATCATAGGTGCCTTCATCCTCTCCCTGTTCGTCAAAAATATCCTCGATCTCTTTGCGAAGACAATAGCAGCCAGAACAACCTCGGATTTTGATGACAAACTTATCCACTTTCTGCAGAGAATATATGGATATGTCATCGGGATCAGTGCGGTATTTGTCATTCTTTCTGTCCTGAAGATAGATATCACTCCGCTCCTTGCTACCGGAGGAGTCGTCGGTATCATCGTCGGGCTCGCTGCCCAGGATACCTTTGGAAATTTCTTTTCCGGTGCCATGATCGCTGCGGATCAACCATTCCGGGAAGGGGACAGGATCGAGATTCAGGGAGTTATCGGAGATGTGGTTTCTGTTGGCCCAAGAAGTACCCGGATAAAAACCCTGGATCGCCAGTTAGTCACTATCCCCAACAAAATCCTCACTGAGAATATGCTGACCAACTTTGCTCTCCCGGATATTACCCAGAAGGTCAAAGTTAATGTCGGGGTTGGATATGATTCAGATGTTTCCCTGGTCAAATCTTTGCTGACCGAGGTAGCGGATAAGGGAATCCAAGCCGGATATGTGCTTGCTTCCCCGAAACCAGAGATCTATTTCTTAGAATTTGGTCCTTCCACACTTACATTTCAACTACTTGCCTACACGAACATGTACGATGAGATCCCCCGGGTCAAAGATTATCTGAACACCGGGGTATCAGCCTCATTCCGATCTGCAGGAGTAGTGATCCCCTATCCGCAGATGGACATCCATCTCAAATCCTCCCCGCCCAATATTTAAATGACCATTCGCAGGGCATCCCGACCTGCGTTAAATTTATAAGCTCATCGTGAGTATATGTAAAGGCACAAGCCTTTGTGGCTCAGCCGGCAGAGCGCGTCCTTGGTAAGGACGAGGTCG
This sequence comes from uncultured Methanospirillum sp., assembly GCA_964624045.1. Classification (GTDB taxonomy): domain Archaea; phylum Halobacteriota; class Methanomicrobia; order Methanomicrobiales; family Methanospirillaceae; genus Methanospirillum. Next base: position 3,549 of record CAZUXC010000028.1, read on the forward strand.
CGAGTTCAAATCTCGCCAAAGGCTCTCTTCTTTTATGATTGCAATGAACCCCAGCAAAGCGTCTTGACATCTTATACGCGACCACTCTTACGATTCATCCTCATCGTGCCGCACTTCTCTCATTGCGAAATTCGCGAATATTTGACTTGAAAATCCAAAATAGTAGAGATCAAGGGAGACACCTTTCTCATCCAAACGCCTGCCAGAAGCGCCTTTTCAACAAGAGCACTAGTGATTTGCAGCCAAAACATGTCCTAATCAGGATCCAACCGATGATAGAATTCTTTTCATCTGTGATTTGCACAAAGATTCGCCGATGAAGTCTAAAGAAAAAATGGGGTTATGTGCTATCCCGGGTAAACCAGTCAATCGAAGCAGAAGCATCATCCCCGCTCTCCAGATAGATGAGCTCCAGATGGTCTGAGTCAATAATCTGACCGAAACAATATCCTTCCGCATATTCAGCCATATAGAAACTCTTCATATCAGAGCCTATCACTCCGGAATATCCAGTCGACCCGGATGTGCCGTTGGCATCAACACTGGTATAATAGACAGTGCCATTGAATGCCCGGTCTTTCTGATCCGTAACTGATAATACATAGGTCCAGTTTGATGGCCCGTCATATCCATGAGCACGGTCATGGCCCACAGAGGTTCCGGACCAGTTCCCCACCAGGTCTGGAATCTCCTGATCAACTGCAGATACCAGGGAGCATCCGGCAACGAGACACACCAGGAAACAAAAAATCCAACTTGTTCGCATCATATCCATTGAGGGTAATCGAAATACAAAAAGAAAAAGGTATCGAAACGAAAGAGCCCGGATTATCCTTCATTCATCTGATCCGTAATGGACAATATTCAATGATAACAAAAAAGCAACAGAGAATGGGTAATTACTGGATTATTCTGAGGATCCACTATCATGCATCATGTAGCTTCGCTTGTGAGAATTCATTTATTATACGCGAATGATTTCTATTCAAAGCAACGGCACGGACGTTTCTACCCGGATACGACCGAAGTCTGTGGAGAAGTATCATGCATCGAAAAACAAGCGTAATAGGATTGCTGATGATTGTGGTGATATGCATTGCTGCAGGATTTGCGGCATCGAGCACCGGAGAACAAACACCGGCACCCATGCCGGTAACGGTTGTGGATCTGCTCACAACCCCAGAAAAGTATGCAGCAACGAATCTCTCCGTGCAGGGAACGATCACTTCTCAGTGCGGATCCGGATGCTGGTTCATTCTGTCTGATGATACCGGTGATCTGTACGTGAACCTGAAACCAAACAATTTCGTCATCCCCCCGTCTATGGGAAAGGAAGTTGTGGTGAACGGGACAATTCTGGAATCGAGCGGTGATGTCGCATTTATTGGAAGCAGTGTTGCCGTTGATGGTAAAATATATCCATGAACTTTTTTACCCTGGCAGGAAAGAACCTCAGCCGACGAAGAACACGAACTCTTCTCACTCTTATCGGGGTTGCCATCGCTATCGCCGTGCTCTATTCATTGCTTTCGTTTAATATCGGGTATGAACGGCAATTATCAGGTGAAATGAGTAGTTTTGGCATCAGTCTGCTTGCGGTGCCCAAAGGATGTCCGTACGAAGCGGCAAGTTTAGTCATGCATGGCGGGGTTATCCCGAAATATCTGAACGAATCAAACCTTCTCACGATACAACAGACAGAAGGAGTAAAGATTGCAACCCCCATCCTCCTGCAACAGTTCACCCTGAACGGTTCAACTCATGTTGTCTATGGTATTGAAAGCCAGGATATGATCCAGATCAAACCCTGGTGGAACGTGCAAGGGCGTTTCTTTGATGAGAATGAGAAGAATGTCATGGTGATTGGTTACGGGCTGGCTGAGAAGATGAGGGCAAAAATTGGTGATACCATGCCTGTTGGTCCGAAGAAAGAACCGTTTATCATTATTGGGATTTTGGATCAGACTGGTGGACAGGACGACGAGTTCCACTATCTTCCCATAAGTGAAGCCCAGCGGATATTCAAGAAAGAAGGGAAGATAAACACGATTGCGGTACTGGTGACGGATCCAAAGGAAGTTTCCGCGATATCCGATGAAATTGAGAAGATCCCGGACACCCAGGTAGTGACTATGTCCCAGATATCCGGAACCATCATGAATCTGGTTGGATCCGCCCGAACTCTGCTCTACTCTCTCATGGCGGTTGCTATCGTGATCAGCGCCTTTGGAATTATGAACACCCTGCTAATGTCAGTGCACGAGCGTACCCGTGAGTTCGGTATGATGAAAGCGATAGGGGCATCAGGTCTTGATATCGGTATCATGGTACTCATAGAAACCGTAATCGTCACCACACTGGGCGGAATGCTCGGTATATATGCATCATTTGTCGGGTCCGGAATGATCGAGAAGTTTGTCAGGACCAGTATACCCTACGCCCCGTCAGGAAGTCTGATAACCATTGATCCCGTGCTTATCGGTCAATGCCTCCTGTTTTCCGTGTTACTGGGTCTCATTTGTGGATTATACCCGGCTATCCGGTCTTCACGGCTGAGTCCGATGGAAGCGATCAGGAGTGAATTCGAATGAGTCTCATTCAGGCCCGGGAGCTCACCAAGATCTACCGGAGAGGGAGTGAAGAAATTCATGCCCTCCGGGGGGTTAGCCTCATTGTAGAACCGGGTGAGTTTATCGCTATTGTCGGACCCTCGGGGTCAGGGAAATCCGGTCTGATGAACCTGCTCGGCTGTCTGGATACCCCGTCAGGAGGCTCCCTCTACATCAACGAAATTGAAGTAACATCCATGAAAGAGCGGGAACGGGTAAAAATCCGGCGTGATATGATCGGATTTGTATTCCAGCAGTTTTTTCTCATCCCAACAATGACGGCAAAAGAGAATCTGGAACTGCCACTCCTCTTTAGCCGTAAAAAACCGGATCCGGAAAAAACCGAAGAAATTCTCACCCTTCTCGGTCTTTCCCACCGTGGGGATCATCTTCCCCACCAGCTCTCAGGAGGAGAGATGCAGCGGGTAGCAATAGGACGGGCCCTGATGAATAATCCCAAAATTATTCTTGCAGATGAGCCAACCGGAAACCTGGACTCTGTCTCTGCAGAGAAGATCTATGATCTCTTCCGGGAACTGAACAAACGCAATATCACCCTCATCGTTGTTACCCACAATACTGAACTAGCTGAGCGGGCAGACCGGGTGATCACCATCCGGGATGGTCTTCTTTATGACACGAAACCTGCAGTCTGCTGCCCCTGCTCATCGTAATTTTTGCAGGAAGAAACGACCAAATTTCTCATTTTTGTCACCTTCTGACTGAATCCGCTGCGAAATCCAGAAACCCCCTCTGTCTCATTCAATAACCCGACCCTTTCCCGGATTGTGTTCCAGCACACCTTTTGACAGAAACGCAGATTTCATCGAGATGACCGGAAGATCTGCAAAAATCTGTAAGATGCTGGCATGGTAAGGACTCACATCTTTGGTAGGAACATTCCAGGTTACTGTTCCATTTCCCGCCCAGGCATCAGCGAGAGTAAACCCTACCGGATACAGGATATACTGGCTCAACTCAGCACCTCTGCCATGGACTTTTGGAATGTATCGCCAGCCGATTGTCTTCATCTTTTTCTGAAAGCCTTTCATCTCTTCGAGAGGTTTTCCTGAAACCCGGGCAGTATCAGAGAGATGGAGACGAAGAAACTCCTGTTCTCTGATACGGGCAGACACATGATATTTCAGATGGGAACAGTGCATATTGCTAATATCTGCAAATATTTTCGGCATACCGAATACTTCTCTTCCTCCGGGAATTGCTTCTGTCAGGTTTTCCCAGATTGCAAGAACATATTCGCCTTCCAGAAAATCCCGTTTCCCATCAAACCGGACCGGAATATGGATAGAGATCACATTATGGTACCCTCCGGGGAGCCATTCTTCTCCGGGATAGGTAACATATGAGATGATCAATTCCGGTTCCAGAAGATCAAAACCTTCAGGAAGAAAATCTGCCAGTCTGGATCTGTCAGTCTGATAAGAAAAGGACAAACATGTCACATCACGATGAGACACCGTTGCACTTGGTCCGGGATAGTCTTCCCCTCCAAAATGCACAGGCATTTGGTAACATTTGTTCTCTTCGAATCTGAACATGCAACCCCTATGGATGGTGGATCTGATGCGGAGAATACTTAAAGATATGGATGAAAAAAAGATCTGATTCGTATGATGAAATAATTGCATGATTATTGGTTCAATCGGGTTTTGCGAATTGATGAGTAAATATCCTTAAAGATATATGATAACCCGGGAGGGAGAAGGAGAAGGTCCCATAACCAGCACTCATCAGATTTCAACCCGGATTAATGGGTAAAACTGAAAATACCAGAGAATGAATAGGGAGAATCCACAACCTTATCGTTTTCTCTTTCAACTATCTGGTTTGGTAGACAGATTGAGAAGGTACAGAATCTTTCTAACCTGTCAGGGGGACTGAGTTCTATACTATGAGAGAGACAAATCAGTTCCCTGATACGGAAAATTTCCTCTCTTACCAAAGAGATGATCCCTCCTTAGACCATTTTCAAGTATCTCATTCGTTTCCCGGATCTATGGTAAATCAGAGTTTTTTTCTTATGAATCCTGATATAAATCCTTGTATAGAGGGCAGCCCCTACGAAAATCTATCATCTCCCCATCAGGAGGAAGAGGAAGGTAAGGGAAGTTACCGTGTTCTCCATCTTGATGATGATCCCGATTATCTTGAGGTGTACAAGATACTTTTCGAACGATTTGGAAATATGGAAATTGACACTGTGAGTAATCCGAATCTGGCAATAGATCTGATACAGACCAAGCCTTATGACTTTATCATCACCGACCTTGACATGCCCGTTATGCCAGGGATCCGGTTTATTGCAAAAATTCGATCTAAGAATCTTGATCTCCCGATTCTCATCTTGAGTGCAAATGCTGAGCCTGACTGTGTGTCATCAGATTCGAATCTATTTTACCTGAGTAAAATTTCACCCCCTATTCAATTAATAAAAAGTATAAGGGAAATCGTGATACTCTCCCTACCTTCGGAGAGGTTTTGTTAAGGCTGTAAATATCTCTGTTCATTCCATTTTCAGGTTTAGCGACCGTGAATCAAAACCACGTTGAACGGATATACATCACCTCCCGTGTTCAATAGGAAATTACCGGTATGATCCGGTAATTGCAGACGATCATTTTTGATACCCTATACGAATGGTACACTATTTGGTTGTCCCTTACAACTCCTCTCATGTAACTATCCCTAATAATCCCTCATCAGAAGGTAACACGCTCTTTGATCACTCATACAAAATGAGGGAAAAGAAATTATGATTAAAAAACTCTTCACAATTCTGGGCATATTCTGTCTTTCTGCACTGGTCTGTTATGGAGTTTGTGCCGAAACTCAGACTGCTGCCCCAGCCGCTCCGCCCAAGGACTGCACTGACTATGCAGCAGCTGCAAAGACTCTCGGTATTACTGAAGATGTCCTGAAGAATGCGATTCATCCGGGCCGGGATTATACTGAAGCAGCCAAAACCTTAGGGGTTACTGCAGATGCCATAAAGGCAGCAATGGGCACACCCGCTGAGGGGAAACCCGCGGATTTAGCTGCAGCAGCAAAAACATTAGGAGTGACTGAAGAAGCACTAAAATCTGCTCTGGGAATGAAAGAGCAAAAAAGTCCGGACTTTGCCGCAGCAGCAAAAACACTGGGAGTGACTGAAGAAGCATTCAAATCAGCGATGGATACGAAAGGTCAAAATGGACCTGACTTTGCAACAGCAGCAAAGACGCTGGGTGTAACCGAGGAAGCACTGAAATCGGCAATGGGAACCCCGGACAAAGAAGGTTCCCGCTTTGCAGACGCAGCCAGGACACTGGGTATTGCCGAGGAGACATTGAATAAGGCACTTGACGCAGCGAAAACCTGCTAACAAAAATGGCTCCCGGTTTCTCTGATACGGGAGATTGATCCAACTCAATAATGACGGAACAGACCCATTCCCGATGCGTTTATGGGCTCTGGATCGGTGATATCCAGCCATTCGCAGAAGGAAGGGTCTTTTTCCTCTTCTTAAAACCCTCCTGGTCAGGGTGTAGGCGATTCGTTGCACCCCCTGCCTATTCTTGTCTGACAGGATATGATAGCTCATTCCTTCTCATTTCTTTGTAAAATTCTTCACATCTTTCCTTTCATGGAGAGATCAGAGTTGATTTGGAATTATCGAAAGTCATAAATGGAATCTCGGTCTTTTGTATCATATACAATCTGCTGGTTCTCAATATGATTTCTATTCTCTATGTAGATGACGAGAGTGATCTTCTTACCATAGCCCGGGTCTTTCTGGAAAAAACCGGAGAGTTTCAGGTCGTGACCATGAGTTCAGCCAGGGAAGCTCTTTCTTCTCCCCTCTTACCCTTATCGGATGCCATCGTATCAGATTACCAGATGCCTGGCATGAATGGCATCGAATTTCTCAAAAAAGTCAGGGAAGAACATAATGATATTCCCTTTATTCTGTTTACCGGACGGGGAAGAGAAGAAGTAGCCATTGATGCAATCAATAACGGGGCAGATTTTTACCTTCAGAAAGGAGGAGATCCTACTGTTCAGTTTGCGGAACTGATTCATAAGATCAGACAGGTAGTCAGACGAAAACAGGCAGAACGATCTCTTGAAGAGTCAAAGAAACAGTTATCTGATATTTTCGATTTTCTTCCGGATCCCACATTTGCCATAGATCAGACGGGCACTGTCATCGCCTGGAACCGGGCCATTGAAGAGATGACTGGTGTTCCAGCCAGCGATATGCTCGGGAAAGGAAACTATGCGTATGCATTCCCTTTCTATGGAGAATACCGCCCGGCCCTGGTTAATCTGATTCAGGAATCTGATGAAAAGATTGCACCACATTACACTCATATCTCCCGATCCGGGAATACGATTACTGCTGAAACCGATCTCGCCCACCCCCGGGGCCACCAGATATCGGCATTGGTCAAAGTGTCCCCTCTTTATAACCAGGAAGGGGAAGTTGTCGGAGGAATTGAATCTATCCGTGATATCAGTGAAAGCAAAAGAATCGAACAGGAACTTCGGCATAGTGAAGAGCGATACCGCTCCATTGTGAATGATCAGACCGAGATGATCATGAGGTTTACTCCGGAGGGAACGATATCTTTCACCAACCGGGCATTCAGACAGTTCTTCCTTCCCATGCTTGAGAATGATGAGATCGAAGGGATGAATATCGCGAATTTGACGATGTATGCCACCGATTTTTCTTTGGATACGTTAATTCTCCCCATTACTCCTTCTTCCCCAATTATCGAGATGGAACAGGAGTTTATCGATCCCGTTGGGATGCAACACTGGCAGATGTGGGTAATTCGGGCATTTTATGATAGTAGCGATAAACCGATTGAGTACCAGGTAGTCGGGCGGGATATCACCCGGCAAAAACAATCTGAAAAAGAACTTGCAGAGAGTGAAGAGCAGCTTCGATCCTTTATTGAAACCACCCGGGATTCATTTGTCATCATAGATGAGGAGGGAATTGTTATCGAGTGGAACCCGGGTGCAGAACAGATCTCGGGTTTATCCAAAAAGGATGTACTTGGGATATATGTGTGGGATGTGACCTATCAGATGATGATCCCTGAGCGGCAGTTGCAAATAGATCGGAATTCTCTGGAGGAAAAATTCCGTTCCATGCTGAAGACAGGTATCCCGATATTTGAGGGTCCCCGAATTTTTGAAACCATCAGACCGGATGGGAGTCGGGTGCGAATCAGACAGATCATATATCCGATAAAAACCCGGAAAGGATTCCGGTACTACTCAGTCTCTCATGACATTACTGATGAAAAGAAAGGAGGAGAGGATAATATATAATGGAGAGTTGAAAAACTTCGAAATTGACCTGCGATCCAATTACCGGGAATAAAAACCTGCGGAAAAGAAACAGGATTTGGGGACATCATCCCCGGATTCATCACTCTTCTGATTGACCTGTATTTTTCTCAAGAAAAATGCGTAGAATCCTACCCAAACATCCATAAGGAAATGAGATCCTATAGGCTATTGTCGTTCAAATAACATCCTTCCTGTTCTTCAGGATCCCCCCCGACCACCCTGATATGTGAACATGAATAAACACTTCCCAGGATTACATGACCTGATCCGGCTATCCCTTCTGCTTATCATTGTACTTTCTGCGATCACTCTGATCACATACCGGATCGGGGGATGGCAACTCCTCACCTTGGGTTCCGGGTATGTACCGATGGCTCCGCTCACTGCATCATTCTTTATTTTGATCTCGGTCTTCACACTGCTCCAGACGAGAATGCAGAAAAATCTAATTTTCGTCAACCTTTCCATTGGTATCACCTGTATCATTGCGATAATTATCGGGCTGGATTCACTCAATACCATAATACCCGAAGTTCCGGGATTTGAAGAATATTTAATTCAGGCCCCCGAGCAGGTATCCGGGATTCCGGTTGGGGTGATGTCTCCGCTCACCGCTCTGCTCTTTCTCTTCACCTGCCTCTCTTATGTTCTCGGATTCTCAGCAAAGCAACGATACCGGGACATATCCCCTGTCATTGCTCTGGTAATCGTTGCAACCGGTATGATTGTCGTAGAAGGCTACCTGTTCGATACCCCTGTCCTCTATGGGGGTTCTCTCGTGCCCGTTGCTTTTACCACCGGCTGGGTATTTTTCTTCCTTGGTCTGGCTCTCCTGAGCTCCAGGAAAGATGATACCCGGCTTGGAGATGCCCTGTTTGGACCAAGTGTAAAAGCCCTCCTTCTTCGTTCATTCCTTCCGGCGATGATTCTGTTTGCTCTGCTCAATACTTGGATCTTCTCTCTGTTTGTCTACCACCGGGCAGAATACAACCCCGTCTTATGGTCAGGGCTTAGTGCAGTCATCTCTGTCGGAGTAATTGTCCTGATCACTACCGTGCTCTCCCGCCAGATTGGCGGAGAAATAGATCGGGCAGAATCCGAGCGTGATCGTTCTGACCGGGAACTCAGACAGGCACATTCCAAACTGACTCAGGTATATCATAAACTCGAAAACCAGGAGACTGAGTTACTCCGCAATTATGATGATATTGCTGCAAGGGAAGAGGAACTCTGTTCTCAAAACGATGAGTTACGCCAACAAAGAGATGCATTGACACGAAGCGAATCCCGGTATTTTGAACTTTTTGATCATATTTCCAGCGGGGTTATTGTCTATGAACCTCTGGATGATGGTTCTGATTTCATTATCAAGGATCTGAACCGTGCCTCTGAACAAATTGATAACCTGCAAAAAAAGCAGGTGATTGGAAAACGCCTCACCGAAGTATTTCCCGGATTTCGGGAATCTGGGATGTTCGATGCCATCAGAACCGTCTATCAGATTGGCAAACCTCTGGACCTTCCTGCTTCGTTATATCAGGACGACCGGATATCCGGATGGCGTGAGCACTATATTTACCGGCTTTTATCTGGAGAGATGGTAATCGTCTATGATGACATCACTGATAAAAAAAGGGCTGAAGAGGAACTGAAAAGAAGTGAGGCACAGTATCGGTTTATATCCGAACATGCAGCAGATGTTATCTGGATCTTTGATCTGAATACGAGGAAAATCCGGTATGTCAGTCCATCAGTTTTCAAACTCAGGGGGTATACTCCGGAAGAAGTATTAACCCAGGATTTATGTGATATGCTCACTCCGGATTCCTATTCACAAGTATCCCAAGCTTTACCGGGTCGGATTGCACAATTTCTTGCCGGAGATGAGTCTTCACGTGTGCATGTTGATGAAATCACCCAGCCACACAAAGATGGGAGTATTATTCCCACCGAGGTTGTTACCACCCTTGTTCCCGGAAAAGATGGTGCAGTCGTGGAGGTTATCGGAGTAAGCCGGGATATCCGGGAGAGAAAGGCTTCGGAGAAAAAACTCAATGTAGCCATCTCCCAGCTAACGAAAAATCTGGAAACCCTGGCAACACTCAATGATCAGATCCGAAATCCCCTCATGATCATCGAACTGATATCAGGAGAGATGAACGAAGAAACTCCCGGGATTATTCACGATCAGGTGATGAAGATTGATGACCTGATTAATCAGGTTGATATCGGTTTTCTTGAATCAGATACGGTCAGAGGGTTTCTTACCCGGCATTATCATTTTTCCTTTGATGAAACAGAATAAGATACCCCGGGTATCTGCCCCCAGATTATCAGACTTCCCATCTCTATGGGGAAAAACTGCCCGCTAAATCACTCCGGTAATGTTTCAAGAGAATGAGCAGAACGAGTAATTGTGCAACCTGAGCTCGGGTTTTTCACTCCGAGGCTTTTACGGGTGAATAAGAAAATCTGAAAAAAAAGTTACTGGTTTTCAGCAGCCATCTCGACATCTTCTGCCTTGATGGTCTTTCTTCCAGCATGAGATGCCAGACGGTTTGCTTCTTTTGCAAGTTCGCCGATGTAGGCTTCTGCTTTTTTTACCAGGATTTCTGCTGCGTCGCTTCCAACACGCTCGGCTCCGTTTGCCTTTGCGATCCTTACTATTGCTGCAATTGGTAAGTCTGCCATGATTTTACCTGAAAATGAATCTATTTATAAGTATTTACACTTTTCTGAATTAATCTGATGTATGCCCTCTTTTTTTCATTTACCAAAGGTCATGAACCGAAATTCTCTAACCGAAAGAGGAATAGGTCACCTGCAAAAATCAATCGAATGTTCTCTTCTAATTTTCGCCATATGAGTTTTTTAGACTATTTTAGCGGATATAAATGTGTATCCCTGAAATCACTATCATATAGTCAGTGGTGAAATCATGAGAAAAATCCGGATTCATTTTTTTGCTTCAGGAATATCGATAGTGTTGTTGCACAGATTCCTGGCAAAAAATGAAAGCCCTGACGCATTACCGACACGGGTAATTCTGGCGTAATAGGAGGAACCAGGATTGAGATTTATCGAAGCACTATCCAGGCCTGATTATTGCGTGCATACATGCAACAATACTTAAATAGCGAACGAATGTATTACGGGTATACGGTCTTCTTTGACCCTGAATGAAAAAAAGATTATTGGTTTTCCGCTGCCATCTCGATATCTTCTGCCTTGATGGTTTTTCTTCCGGCATGGACTGCCAGTCGGTTTGCCTCTTGTGCGAGTTCCCCAATGTATTCTTCTGCCTTTTTGCCTAAGAGTTCTGCTGCATCTTTTCCTACCCGCTCGGCTCCATTGGCCTTGGCAATCCTGATTATCGCTGCAATTGGTAAGTCTGCCATGATTTATCTGGAAATTGTTTTATTTCTATATATTTATATTTTCTGAATAATTCTGTTGTAAGACCTCACTTTTTTAAATGCTGGTATATACGGGGGAGTGTTTCGCATCGGAAAAAGAACTGCCAGAGTTCGTCAGGATGCCTTTTCTCTGATCATCCGATCATGAGACGCAGTTGTCATGATCATGGTTCCCTTTGAACCAATATCCCGAAACCAACACTTGGATGACTCAGTCTGATCCTGGATCCGGTTTCATGAAATGGGGACTTTTGTCGATGGACTGATGGTGTGAGATGAGAAATGCGATTATTCTTCTGAAATGTCATATTTCCGAACAGATAAGGCAATCATATCATCAGGTCTTTTGATAAAAGGGTGCCAAGAATATTTATCTCATTCATTCTTTGTATATTCTTGATGAAACAATCCCAATTTCCAGGAACCCGATCCGATAGGAATCGTACCCTTATCCGGTATGCATCAGGTATTCTTTTGATATCCTGTTTAACCTGCCTTTGTATATGCATCTGCACGGGAGCGGATTCGATCTCTGAAACTGGTGTTACCACTCCTGATCCGGTACAGATATTCCATCAGACGGAGTCCGAAACTACAGTAGGATCTGGTCCGGTATCGCCAGAAAAACTGGAATCTGCGACGCTGGTTCTGACTCGCCCTCCGGAAAGTGATCGGATACCTTATACTCAAAGAATGTTTTCTTCCTCGGTTGAAGCAGCAATTGCCTGGTGGATGGCTCCGGATTTTATGAATAATACTTCAGAATTCAGGAGTTATCAAAGAGCGTCCGAGGAGAAAAGAGCCTCTTATCCTGAAGAGAAACAGATATTTTTTACCTATATTCAGGATTCCCTGGATAGTGCAGAGAATGAATCGGTGCTTAGAACCGATCTGATCCTCTACCGGGGAATATCTCCGTATGTTGTGGGGATGATTATGAATAACTCTGAATACCGGGAGGGTGCTTTTGCTTCCACCACCTATGATCCGGTAGTGAGCCTTGATGTCTTTGGACCTGCAGATGATCAGGGATATCACAGTCTTCTCGTCATGGAGAGAAAAGCGGGAGAGCATGCTTTGTTTATTAATGAAAATCAGCGTGAGTATCTTCTTCCTCGTGGATCTGACTGGCAGGTAATCAAATCTGTGGAGATTGACAACCTCACGATTGAAGCAGATTTTCCCCTATATAACCGCACAACGATGAGTGACACATTTCCTGATGTCAGATTGATTTATATTACTCCAATTGAGAGGAAATAAATGGAAGAACAGCAGAAACGAACTACCTCCCGGTTTATCGCTGAAGAAGAGGATATTGAAATCCTGGGAAACAAAAAACCGGACCCCCGGCAAATAATGGAAGCTGATCGGATCCTGGGAAAGCTTCTGAAGAATAAAAAAGAAAAGGATCCGTAAAGAATTTCAAGATTTATCATCAGATCCAGGTATTGTCGGGTTATTGACCTCCCGTCACCCACTATCCCGGATAGATAAGGCAGGGTCGTGATTTGAATCCCGATCTTTTTCTTGCCAGCTCATCCGGTCTGGTTCATCATACCCTTTTGTCTCGGGGTAAACGGATTCAGGCAAGCTGGATCCGTTGATAGTCAGGAGTATGTGTATCTCATATAAGGAAGGATGAGATCAAGTACCATTCATGATACCGGAAGGGATGTCTGGATTCTGATATCCGGGCAGGATTATGAAAACACCGATACCTATTTGAGTCATATTAGAACATTACTTCTACGGGATTGTACGGGCTTTCAGGGAGAGGTTCATGCACTTAGACCATAAACAATATATTCTGTTTATATGTCTCATCATCATTTGTGGGTTTCTCCTAACCCAGGTCAATTCAGATATTGAAAACCAGTCTATCGATCAGATCAATTCTGAACAGATGGTTCATGTCAGACAGGCAGAAAACACTCTTAATACATTCTTTGAAAATTATAACAACTCATTATTTTTCCTGGCAAAAGATCCCCATATGATAGATTTTGATCCGGAAGGAATCAGAATTATGCAGGATTATTATCGCACTCATGACCATGATATCGCCTCCATCACCCGGGTAAATGAGAAGGGAGTGATCCTCTATTCCTATCCGAATGAATCTAGTTCTGGCATAAATATCTCCAATCAGGAACATGTAAAACAAGTAATCAAAACCCATGAAAAGGTAATTAGTGATGTTTTTATTTCTGTTCAGGGTTTTCAGACAGTCGCATTTCATGCTCCGGTATTTTCCGGATCTGAATACAAGGGAAGTGTCGCCCTATTAATCCCCTTTCATGAACTGGCAAAAAAAAGCCTGGAAAAGATCCGTGTTCTGGACACCGGATATGCCTTTGCAATCAGCAAAAAGGGAGTTGTTCTCTACTCCCCGGATTCAGAGCAGATTGGACGAAATATTCATGAAATATTCCAGTCATCCCCGAAAATGTTAGAGTTTTTTGAAGTGACGTTACCAAAGGATGAGGGGATAGGGGTCGTATTCGGTAATTTATCTGGTTCACAGAGTGATAATGCAAAAAAATACCATTCTGTGTTCAAAGCAATTGACATAGGGGACCAGAAATGGTCAATTTTTATCGTTACCCCTGAAACCGAAATATTCAAAACACTCCAGACATTTAGTCGGGATTTATTCATCATCTCTCTCATATTCATCCTCACCATACTGATTTTTGCATATTTTTTTATTCAGGCAAAAAGTGTCCTCCTTGAAGAACAAAAGCGACGAGTCGTTGAGTCGGCTCTACGGGAAAGTGAGAAAAATTATCGTACCATTTTTGAATCCATTCAGGATGTCTATTATCGGGTAGATAAGGAAAGCAATCTTATCATGATGAGTCCGTCCGGAATCAGGCTTCTTGGATATCAGTCATTTGATGAAATTGCCGGAAAAAATGTCGGGGAGTCCTTCTATCTGCATCCGGAAGATCGAAAGCAGATCAATGAGGCAATTGAATCTAACGGTTCAGTAACAAATTTCGAGATAACTCTGAAAGCGAAAGATGGAACCCCTATCTATATTCAGACAAGTAGTCACCTCTATTATAATGAACAGAATGAAGTGATGGGCACTGAAGGGATTCTGCGAGATATCACCGGAGAGAAAATGACTCATATTGCCTTACAACAGGCATTAAAGAAATTAAACCTCCTGAATTCAGTGACCTTTAATGATATCCAGAATCATGCATTTTCTTTGTCCGGTTATCTGGAACTTCATAAAATGATGATAACCAATCCGGAGGATCTGGATCTTATTTCCAAAGAAGAGATGATTCTTGGGTTAATCAACCATTCTCTTGAATTTGCAAAAGACTTCCAGGGATTGGGTATGAAACCTCCTGCATGGCAGAATGTGATGCAATCTTTTTTGTTTGGCATTTCTCATACTGATATTTCCTCCTATCACCGGGATATTTCCATTGAAAATTTAGAAATTTTTGCAGATCCCCTCCTGGAAAAAGTATTTTTTATTCTTGCCAGGAATCTTCTGGTACATAGTCAGCATGCAACCGAATGGAAGATGTATTATCAGAAGCATGATGATGGATTAACCCTCTTTATCGAGGATAATGGTGTCGGGATTCCAACGGAAAATAAAGAACGGATATTTGAACGAGGCTATGGTTCACAAAAAGGGATGGGATTGTTTCTTGCACGGGAAATCCTTGGCATAACCGGAATTCAAATGAAAGAAACCGGAATTCCGGGTCAGGGGGCAAGATTTGAGATACTAATTCCTCCGGGAACCTATCGGTTTGGTGCAGCGTCTTCCCATGCCAGGGATGTCTGATCCTGATAAAAAGGAATCTGAAGTATGGCCTCTCCCGGGCTTAAGATCTTCAGGTTACTCCACTTTCTCTGGTAATATTTCATTTTCACAGTAACAGAGGGTATCAGAAATTTTCTCCCGGATTTTCCCGCAGATGTCCTGATATCTTTGAGAAATGTGTTCTGCAATACCTGAGCTGGGGAAAGATTCGGCAGATTTGATTGCCGTATAAAATTTCATATAATTCGAATCGGTCAGTACCCGTTTCGTCTCATAAAAATCCTGTGTTGCCGGAAGAATGTAGCGGGGCGGGGAAGGAATGTACGCATCCTCACTAAATGCAATCAGGTTTTTTGTTTCAAGGCTGTTATAGTATTTTATAAATTTCCCTGCGTTTTCCATGCATTGATCATCACAGGCATTTTGGTTTATCACCAGACCATCTACCCAGATCAAGGGATTCTGCCCGGATCCATAAGGAGTAGAGATGATATACGGAGAGATATCTGGATCTGTTTTCTGCATATGATACAGGTTTTCCGAGAATCCATTATAGGTATAGGAGGTATTTGTCACGAATACTTTGGTAGGAGAATGACTGTAGAAATACCCATTCAGACAGTCATTGGTGCCGTTGGCTGAGCACCAGTTCATGGTCTGTGCCATGGTGAGAATAGAAGTCTTGTTTACCGGGCCATATATCGCTTCGAGTTTTTTTCGATAATCCGAATTATCTGTATATGCAAAGACATAGAGCATGGGCAGCATCCACATTCCCCCTCCCTGAAAATCACCAGCGATCATTCTGCCATATTCTGACGAATGATTCTGCATTATCTGTGATAATTCAGTTACATTATGAATATTCATGATTGTTTTATCCCGGGAGAACAGGAATTGTGAACAGATGTATGTCGGGATGGAATAGGTTTCATTGAGATATGTACCCGCTGACAAAGCCTGAGGCAGGATATTTTCTTTCAGTGATGGATCACGATAAGGGGTGAGATATCCATTATCTGCCAGGTAGCCCAGGAGACTGAGATCCACTTCGACCAGTTGTGGCCCATTTTCGGAAAAGATTTCAGGAAGATTCGAAAGATTGTAACAGTCGTATTTCTCACTCATGGAGAGCGTCAGGTTAATTGAGGGGTTTTCCTGCTGAAACTTTTGTTTCATGAGGGAAAGGAGATAGGTATTTTTGTCTTTGTTTACATCGGTGATAAACGGATACAATGCTACGGATAGTGAGAGGTTTTGTTCATCTTCCATGAGAGTATCAGAGAATTCAGAAGTGCATATGGCATTTACCGGACAAGATATACAGAATACGAGTACAAATCCAAAGAGTAACGGTTTTTTATCTATCATAATTCCTGCGATTTTTTTCCATGAGTAACAGATTTTGGTATTACTTCTTCCTAATGTCAAAAGATCTCCTCTGCTGCCCGGATGAGTGGCAGAGAATGTGAAGGAGAATCGTCAGCACGTGTAAAAATGGGTAACTGAATATCAACTCCTGGATCTCCGTATTTGCATTATCTATCAGAGCTGGGAATCCTCTAACCGATAGGTATACCATCCGAGCCGGGTTCCTCCTATCTGTTCATAAAACCGGATTGATGGTTCATTCCAGGTGAGTACCATCCAGTCCATTCTGCCACATCCCCGGATTTTTGCTTCGCTACGAGAGAACTCAAAGAGTTTTTTTCCAAATCCCTGTCCCCGGTTTTCTTTGAGAACAAAGAGGTCTTCAAGGAACAAGGTTGATTTAGCGATAAATGTCGAATACGTGAAAAAGAATGTAATACATCCGATTGGTTTCCCTTCAAATCTGCCGATGTAAGCCTCCAGCTTCGGGTGCTCCTGGAGGAGATCCCCTATTAACCGGGCCTTTGCCTCTTCATCCGGAGGATCAAGGTGTTCGTATGCAGCAAGCTGTTCGAGCAGATAGAATAAGTCAGGGATAGTTTTCTCAGTGACTCGTTCGATAGTAAACCCTGGCATAGATCTTATACCATTGCTATTTCTATCATATATGCCTTCAGAAAATGTTATGGAAATATCCGTAGAATATTTCCATCAAATTTCAGAACACAATCATGCTCGAATAATAATTATTTCCTCTTATTCGCAGTGATTAATGGTAAAACAGAAGACGTATATGTGCTGTTCTGCACCATCAAGTACTTTATATGTAGTAAAATTTGTATGTGGGTCCCGATGACCATAGGCAGTAATGTCCACGTGATAGGTTTTCTGAAAAACTAAAGAACATTGTTTTTGGATTTTTTTTGGAAGAAATTTGTTTAGGAAACTAATTAAATTTTCACATAATGAATACTATTTTATGTTTTCATTAATTATTTTTTTCGTAATTATTATTCTTATCGCGATTATTGGGATCAAAAATAAAATGCCTCCTTTTTTTACTTTAGTTGGAGGTGCTCTTGCATTTGGAATCGCCATGGGAACAGATCTGAATTCTGTCCTTGAACAGGTCTCTAAAGGTTCTGCGATTATTTTCAATAGTTTTGGAATCCCAATCCTTGCAGGCTCGGTTATGGCAAAGTATCTTGTCGAACAAGGACATATTCAGGAAATAAAATCGGATATCAAAAACATTATACAAAAACCTACAATAATATCCGCATTATCCGGTTTTCTTCTAGCAATTCCATCGACCTGCCCGATTACCTCATTTTTGGTTCTGTCACCGATGATGGAGCATTTTACCGCTGACAGAAGGAAGCAATCTGCCTTATTATACATGGTTGCAATGGGAAGTGTTCTTGGGGCGGCATATGTTTATCCAACCCCGGTAACCTTCTCATTGTTCGAGAATTTTTCTACCAATCTTTCCCGGATAAACTTCAATCTGATTGCCATTCCTCTTTCTTTATCTTTCCTTGCGATATTGGTTTTGTTCATTCAGAAAACTATTCTAATAACTACTACTTGCGAGGAAGAAGTATTGTTTCCTCAGTATACTGAGAGATTTCATCCCAGGGCATGGGCGCCATTTTTGGCTCTAATCGGTAGTATTTTTATTGGAATTTTTCTCTTCAATCTTGATCATTTAAGTCTCATCCAGTTTTTCATGCTTGCAGGGATGATTACTGCAGTATTAGTCACAAAACCTGAAAACCGGTGGAACGGGTTCGTTCTAGGTGCGAAACATGCCGGGTTAATTATCTTTGATGTTTGTGGTGCCGGGGCTTTGGGATATGTCATTCAGCAAAGTTCATTCGCTGATGATGCACTCGTTCTGATCTATAAAACAGTACCAGTAATTTTAGTTCCATTTCTCCTAGCTGCCCTTATTCAGACTGCACAGGGATCGAGAATTGTCACAGCTTCCCTCACATCTTTACTAATCGCACGGGAACAAATATCAACAGTTCTCAATCCGATAGCGTTATTTCTGCTCATTATTGCTGGAACTGGCGTTGTATGTTTCGTTACTGATCCATATTTTTGGCTGATTCATCGGGAGACTGGAGATGATGTAAAGACCGTGATTACGTATTATACTCTCCCACAGTTTTTTTTCGGATGTATCACGTGCATTCTGGCAATTTGCATCCAGTGGTTTTTTCCATAATGGAGTAAAAAATTATGAAAATTTTCTCTTACCCATTACTGATAATTCGATAAGAAATTATCAAGAGATTCATTTCTTGAATGTCATTCGAAAGAAAGAATTTCATATCGTTATATGAGGTATTTGAACTGAATAGAGATTTGGTTCTCCCTTTTGGGTATATAAATAAAGACGTATTGAATCATGGTAGTAAAAGTCAATATTATCGTTAATTTAGGTAAAATAACAGATATTTGTCTCATGTGAAAAAGACCTCCTTTTTCACTAAAAAATACGCTCAATTCTACTCTGGTTTTCTTCATATGACATGAATTACAATTCAATATTCCAACGCTATTGGATGGTTTTTTCGTACGATATAAATGGTCACCGAATGGATTATCCTGGCATAGCATCACGATAGAAAAGGGTTTAGTTTGCCCTTATGTGAGGTATTTCTCACTTCCCGTATTTTTTTTATTCAGAGTCATTGACTTCATGAATTCTATTTATGTTGAGGATGTGTTTGAAATGAGGAAATGAACCTTGACAGTATTTCCATGCAATTATCTCTGTTCAAAACATCTGATTACGATTATGTGAACATATACGTCAAGTGAAATCTCGAAATATCGAAAACCCAATGACATGATCTAGAATTATCGAATAAAAAATTGGGGCAAATCCAAAGATGAATGAATAAACGGAGGTAAATATCTTGGTAGATTGGGTATAAAAAAAAAGGGAATCCCTCTCTCAGGCCACGATTGCAGGTTGAATTGCGTGAGTATCTATGTCAACCGGTATTATTCCTGAAGAATTTTAAGCAGCAATCCAAGGTCAGTTCCATCTTCCGTGATATACCCGGATGCAGTAATATTGGAATTATCAGTGAGTACTGAATAAAGGGGCCCTATTCCGATGGTCTCAAACGTAAGTACTCCATCTCCGTCAAAGGTGATATCAGGTTTTCCTTCCTGAGTCAGTTTGAAGAGGGCGGGAGATCCAAGGCCATTGACTCCGGTGGTTCCGGCGACGATGATGCTCCCATTGGTAAGAACTGTCTGGCCCCAGGCATAATCATATCCGGATTTACCAAGACGGGTGACTCCTTTGTCTCCAAATGACGGGTCCAGGGTGCCATCCTGATGATACCGGAGCACCACGATGTCGTAGGATCCTGACTTGTCTGTATCTACTCCGGTGAGTACTATCTGGTCCGATGGAGTGATATTCACCCAGTTTCCATAACCCGGTCCTATCCCGGCCCCACTCCACAGAACCATCCCCGATGTCCCAAAGGAAGAGTCAAGAGTTCCGTTTGCAAGTAACCGCACAAGGGCGATCTGGTCGGTTCCGTTCACGGAAACACTCCCGGTTACCAGGATCCGGTTCATGGAGTCAAGGGTAGTTGCATATCCATAGCTTTCTTTTCCACCGGTGTTGCCGATCAAGAATATCCCCTCTGTTCCAAATTCCGTGTCCGGGGATCCATTTGGTGTGTACCGATGAACCGCCAGTTGCTTATTTGAACTGGTGTTTACTTCTCCACAGACTACGATTTTTCCATCCGGCTGGACCAGAACTCCTCTGCCTGAATCGGTGCCGGAATTGGAACCTGAATATCTGACGGTGCTATTATTTCCAAAGGTCGTATCCGGCGATCCATCAGGTTTACATCGGAAGAGCAGGAGATCTGCATCATGTCCGTTATGTTCTCTTCCGGATACCAGAATATTTTCATTGGCATCAAGAGCAAGGCCAAAAGCATAGTCATCTTTTCCTGCTCCCCCGGAATAGAGTATCTGTCCACCCTGGCCGAATGTCGGGTCTGGTGTTCCATTGGGGAGATACCTGAGTAACTGGATGTCCTTTTGTCCGGAGACATTGGTATACCCACTGATGAGGATCTTTCCATCCTGCTGCAGAACCATCTCCAGATTCCGGTCCTGACTGGCATTATCGGTGTGCCAGAGAGCATATCCATTCGGTTGATTGAAGGTATAGTCCAGAGTTGCTATTCCGGAGATTGGATGAATAGAGATAAAAATGAGGGCTAGAAGGAATCCCACACTCCATCTGAACTTGTGCATACACTAGATCCGGGAGTATAAGTATGTAAAGAATATGATGGAGACCATTGGGATTTCTGATGTACAGGGTTTTGTAGGATCGGAGTTTTCAGGATCCTGATCAGGAGTTTTTCCGGAAAGATCCCAATCTCTAATTCTGGTTTTCTCATATTTTTTTTCATGGAGTTTCGATGGTGAAATCTTTGTTCATCGTGTGTATGCTGTTTATCCGGTATCCTCCTGTTTCATGGTAACGTCCGGGCAGGAGAGCGGGGAAAAGGCGGGAGAAATAGATCAGAGTGGCATTACCCTGACTCAACGTAAATGTTATCGAGTCACTGTTATTGCTGCTCTCCCGCCCGATTCCTGAAAGGAAGGGATTTGAAGAGGAGGGATTACCCGAAATCATATGGACAAAAAACTGGTTGCTGGATTGTGGAGCGGCTTATCAGGTATCATGAATCCAGAATAGGAGAGAATTATTCTGGTTCAGAGTACATATCACGACCACGCTCGATAAGAGAACTCTCATACTCCATCAGCGTATCCGGGTACGGAGCAAAGTATGTCTGATTACTGAGATTAGGAGAATGATATTTGATTATCCAGATCTGTAACATTTTTTTAAGAGCTGATATTGGGAGATTCCCATTCCGATAATCCTCTATACTATCCTGGAAGAATGATTTCTCTTCGGATGTGAGTTCCTTTGAAAAAAATCCCATTGCATGATGAAGGACATTAATATGGGCGGTAAATCCTGCCGGATGTGTTATTCCTTCAATCAGACTACTCCGGTATAATGCAACTATTTCGGCTATCGGAATATTTTCACGGTTTGCAGCGATATTTCCTAATGTTTTCAGGGTTTTCTGACTATACGCCATCAGGGTAAGTTTATTCTGGGCATGAAACCGGGTCAGGGCCTTGAGAGAAGGATTATTCAATATTGCATCCAGATCCGCAAGCATAAAAATCCTTGTGAGAAAATGATCCCTGACCCGGCTGTTTCGTATTCTACCCTCATCTTCGATAGGATATCCGGCAAACTGGTCAAGAATCATTCTGCCAAAAAATCCAGCCCCTTTTCCTATTGCAGCAGATTTTTCGATGGTTGAATAAATATTCACTCCCGAGATTCCTGAAGTCGGTGATCGGTTCTTGAGAATAAATCCATCAACTGTCGGGAGGTTCCGGAGGTATGAAGAACAGAATTCGTTCATCCGGTCGGTCAAATCAACACTGGTTGAGGGTTGAATCAGGTGATCTGATCCATCTTTTCTGACAATACGAATCGTATCTCGTGGAATACCAAGACCAATCTCAACCTCAGGACACACCGGGATGAATGAAACATATGGTTTCATCACGGATACTTCATGACTTGAGATCATATCCCCGTTATATCTTACCGCATCAAACTCGATACACCGGCTGATCAACACAACCGGTGTATTGAATACTC
>CAZUXC010000029.1:0-17375 GCA_964624045.1 uncultured Methanospirillum sp.
CTTCTGCCTGAAATCGAGTAAGAATTTGACACTTACTGAAGCCCTTCTGACCTATCGGAAAAAGGACTCGAATGAAGATATTCAACTCTCTTAAAAACGAGATTGAGATAAAACCCTTACGCGTCTAGACTGATAACAGTATTTACGGGGCGTTAATCATTGGATTTATCGCACAGGTATTTGTCTCGCTGATCCGATTTGAGATCCCGAAACTGAAGCATACGTCAACGAAATTTATCAAAACGGCGCTATCGAATTTGACAGTTACGGTTGATTCGTGGATGAGGAAGACTAAAAAGTTCATTCACTCTAATTTTGATGCCATCAACACGATGATTTTGGACCATAATTGGGTGATTACATGAAGTTTTGACGGAAAAATGGTCAACTGTCAAATACCATTTTCCGATGAAATTCCGAAAAAATTAGATCGCGAGATTGGATGATCTCATTGTGAGTCTAAAGTCAAAGTGGCAAACTTGGGATATAAACTGATTACCTCATATTCGCTGCATTATAAAAAATATGGAGAAATGGGGTTAATATTTTAATAGATTTTCCGTAAGGATGAATCTGAATTATCATATAGACTCTCTTTTTTCCATCATATTACATAAAAAAACAAGAAAATCTTAGGAAGATTGTAGAAAACATATTTTTATATACTTATTTATAAGAAAAGTTTATAGTGGGTAATTGGTCTTATGAAGTCCCAAATGGAAATGATCTATTATTAACAATAATAACATATTTTGAGAAAAAGAATCCTGATTTGGCAAAAAAGATATCTAATTCAACCCTTTCATTAATTAATACTCAATGGTTTGCAGGGAATGATTTCATAAAACTACACATGACCTTCACAATACCTATGGATGAAATGGAATCCATAACCAAGGGAGATATTGAAGAAATAAAAAAAGCAAGCAATTTGATAATTCCTGTGGATACCGGGTTTGTTGTTCATGATATTCTATTTGCCCCTCGCATGATTTCAAGAAATCCTGTAAATCAATATCAATATTCACTTTCTGAAGCAGATTATCATAAATATTTAAATATTATCAACGAAGCAGGAAAATCATATGAAAGAAATCCAAAAGGATTACAGAAAGTTGAGGAAGAAGGTATAAGAGATAATATTCTTGCTGTGTTAAATAGCCACTATCCTGGAGAAGCTACAGGTGAAACATTCAATAAAACTGGAAAAACTGATATTCGAATTAGGAATTCTAAAAACGAAATTTTTATAGCTGAATGTAAAATCTGGAGAGGTAAGGAGAGTTTTTTAAAGGCAATTGATCAATTGATTGGTTATATCGGGTGGAGGGATACAAAAAATGCTTTAATAATTTTTTGTAAAAATAAAAATCTTTCATCGGTATTCACTCAGATAAGGGACGAAATAATGAATCATGAACAATATGTCAAAAAACTCAATGAGGTAGATTCTGCATATATTGAATATTTATTCAGACAAAAAGATAATCCAGAGATGTTTTTACATCTAACTGTAATAATTATTCATATTTATTCAAACGAATGAATTATTATCAATAATTAGACCGTTATTGAATCCAATAGTCAAAGAAAATATATCAATCCGATATGGGTAAATATACACACATTAATTACACAATATATATATAAAATTTCTAAATATCGATCCAACTCATCTTTTTCAAAAAACAGTATATGCTTGTGATTTCCTGAATCAACAGTCATATCAAAAGATTCGGAATGTATGGGCCCAGCCGGATTCGAACCGGCGACCTCCGCCGTGTAAAGGCGGTGTCATAACCAACTAGACCATAGGCCCTGCCTCTACTAGTTATTTTTTCATCCATATATACCTATTCAGAGTTTTCTACAGATTTCTAGTCAGACATTACAAATTGAGGGTCAGAAACAATATTATTAGACAATAACGCAGGGAGAAAACCAGTATTAGATTCAATCTTAACATCCACAAAAACGTATGATTCGGATATTTTCCATATTGCGAAAACTTTTCCTTTTAATATATTTTTCATCATTGGAGCCGGAAGCCGAATGTAAGTATATTCATACGAAGCTTGGATTCACTCATTTTAGCGTTGATAATACCAATAAATTCCATAATATTCTCTCCATATAGAAATATTCACACGGGGGTAGCGGGTGAGTTCATTGTATGAAGCCATTCCAACAACAGTTTCAATTACTTTTCTCTGATTCAGTTTTCTTCGAACCGAAATTTCAAGAGTATTGTCAAGCGGAGAAACGACTCTTCTGAAGCACTTCTTTTCACTAATTGAAGGGCAATTTATCGCAGGATAAAATGAAAACCGATTTGCAACACTAGACCAACTCATACCCAAATGAAGGTACCGAATTGCATTTGGTACCAAAAAAATAGGGTTCAAGAACTACTGATTCTGAAAAAATCGACTTTTTTTTGTTTCCGTATCTCCACGGATCAGGAAAGGGATAGGTAATATATCGCAAAAGAAGGATTGGATCGTATCAATCTCTTCCCCTTCCCTGCTTAAGGTAAAGACGTCCTGCCAATGATCTTCCTAGCACCCCGGAAGATCATCTTCGATACATTTGCATTATCCCGTTTTTCCCCACGAGACCAGAAAAAAACTTTCATCCCGAATTATCCGGAGAAATGATTCATATAGGAATTATTCAATCCCGTCAATGATATCACCGAATTTGTATCAGATTCATACATATTAGTCGGCATCCACGAGTACGTACCTTGTGCATTCTTTTGGACCTGATAGAAGAAGTAATCACCAAATTCTCGATCGCTATTCTCATTGAGTTTCAGCCAACCGGTTGCTCCGTATGAATACTTTCCGTAATTATCAGCAATGTATAGCCCATCTTTGACAGATTTTGGATTATTCTGAAGAATCCAGGCTGCCATGAGAGTCTCATCATAGGGGAGAATCTCATAGATACTTGGCTGGTGATCCCCTTTTACTGCTTTCACTGCATCGTATACCCGCCAATAGTCGGATGACGCAGGCTGGGCAATATTATATGATACTCCGATCAATCCTACCTCTCCAGCAAATGCTGCGGCCGTTTCATTGGTAATGAGAGCAGGATTCAGGGCAACCGAGTCCATCCCCTGCCAAGAAACCTTTTGTAAGTTAGGATAGGCAGATGCCTGTGCCATTATATCAGCAATTTCATCAAATGATATGACAAATATCGCAATCTTTTTCTCCCCATATTCCTGTATGAGCGATGCAACTGCCATATCAAGTTTTTCCAAACTCACGGTGAAATCTTTTGTATTCTGTGGATAGGTAATCACTTCAGAAATGTTCGGTCGTTTCTTGACCTCTTCTGAAAAGGTTTTCCCATACAAATCATCCCGAACCAGAATAACTCCCTTTCCCGGGGAGTCCCTGATGAGAGGATAATTGAATGCAAATAGAGCTCGAATAAGGTTCCTGTCATCAGGACAAAGTCGGACAACGGGATCATCAGGCAGAGACAGGGCAACAGAAGAAGTTCCACTCACTGAAATAATTCCTTTTTCAGTCAGAAAAGGAAGAATCGCAGCCACTTCCTCTGATGATGAAGGTTCAACAAAGATCTGAGCCCCTTGACTATACAGATCCTGAGCTCCCTTAATAGCTCCCTCCGCAGTGCCATCAACATATGTTTTTTTGACAACCGCGGTTATGTTCATTCCAGATTTTGCATAGCTATCATTGAGATCTGATATCGCAAGATCGATAGCTGCTTCCACTCCAGGTCCATATGATGCACTATCCCCACTCTTGGAGATGAAGGCACCAATCACGATCTGGTTTTGTTCTGCAAGAACCGGTATACAGACCAGAAGGAACAGCATTACCAGCATTAAGCCAAAGTATTTCATAGCACTCCCCATGAGTCAGGCTCCCCTGATAAAACTGAATCATAAGACTGCATTGTTCAAGGGAGATACCTGCCTCTATAGTAAAAAAAGGTGGAACATGAGATATACCTGATGGTTCTTTCGTCACAGTGGATCGGTTTTGACGAAACTTTCTCGTTCAGATCCGTCAATGAAGAGAGAAATAATTGATATTCACCCCATTATTCACCGACGATAAAAGAAATTACGCAATTCCATCCCATGAAACAAGGACACAAAATAGCCTCAGTTTGGCAGTCAAAGCCCTTCTATTACACTGCCAGAGGTTCGAGGAGTGCTCCTCAGATATATTATGTTGGATTATTTCGAAAATATCACAATGACCTGAAGCAATTGTTTCCGAGTCAAATATACAAATGAGAGAGAGGTCGCAGAGGGTATCATCGAACTGGTATGACCTAAACCAGTATGAAATAGGGAATATATTATCAAATTATTGGGTAAATCAAAAAATAGTTCGATTTGATAATTGACTTGTAAAGTATAATCCCTAAAATTAGGGATTATTCAAAAGGAGTAAACATATTGAGAACTCTGCTTTAGTGAGCTGAATAAAGGCGGGGTCATAACCACCAGACCATAGGCCTTGCCCTCAAGGAAAATATTCAGAGATATGTACCCATCGATATATCTCTTTTAGTTAAACTCATGTACCACGTGCACATCAAACAGGCCACGTGCCGTCAGTCTCTCCCGATTCTCCACCCGCTTCCCCTGATCCACCAGGCTCACATCAAAATTCGTCTGCACAAATCCCTTCCCCATCCCCTGATATGATAAGTCAGGTTGCAAATCCGCGATAGAGTCACTACTTCCCGAAGAGTCCTGACTCATCCGGACAGCACTATGAGACCCTTCTCTCTCGGGAACAGTCGAAGAATCAGTTACCACTTGTTCAGCGGTCACCCGGGTCTCTTCTTCCATGAGAATCTGAAGAAGCCGGTATTTTGTGGGAATGATCTGTGACGCTGCCGGACTCTTAGCAGTATCGCCAAGCGTACTACAGGGAATCAATGCAAGAAGAAAAAAGCACAGCACCAGAATGGAATTTCGTTGTGTGGAACGCATGCAATCCTCCCGCACGCATCCCAGGCATGGTGCGGGGCTGACCCCACCGGCCACCCCGAACATGCCCCGGTACTTACTATATGATCCTTTCCAGAACAAAAGTTCTCTGGTATTCACCGGGAACCTTCAAGAAAGACCATCAGATCCCTGCCCGTGAAAACCGCTGAACGGCCCACCTTTTGCGAGGTTATTCTCCCTTCTTTGATATATTTCCGAAGAGTTGTCGTGGATACACTGAGAAGAGCAGCAGCTTCAGTCTGCGAATACATCTGTTGCGGATTAATCCGGCCGACCGAGTTGATATCAACTGATGTCATCACCGGGGACACTGGAAGGCGAACCTTCACGAGAGCATCATCAGAGACAGAACTCTGAAGCGGAATATCACAATCAATCACCGACCCGGTATCTCCTGCTACAGGCTGGTGGACTGGAGAGAGGGGAGCAGAAACTGCCGGAACCAGGAATCCGGTAGTGGTGGCAGCCAGAGAGACAGACTCTATCTGGGATAACCGTTGCTCAAGAGCAGCAATCAGTTGATCATGGGTGGCGACCTTTGTAAGAAGATGGGAGATCTGATCCTCACTTCCCGGAGTAACCGGTACCGATACTCCGGTCTGCGTGGCTGAAGTATCCCGGGTCCAGTCAGTCCCGGATTGAAAAGCACGGCAAAAAGAACCCAGAACATCACGGACCAGTACCGAGAGGGTTATTTCACGATTCTCTGCAATCCCAAGCAGTACATGAATCAGATCTGTATCGAGTGAAACAGTGACATCTTCGCGTAATATTACCGGAGCATCCTGCATATTGGCACCATCGGGATAAACGTGTACTGAATATCTCTCTGCAAACACATCAATTGAGAGGTCAGAATGATCAAAAAACTCAGGAACGACCCCACCTATCTATCCCTTCAGCCATATCCATATGCATCATCAAACCCAACAGGTATAGCAATGCCTGAAGGATCTTACCCGGTTCCACAAGCAATACTCTTTGATCTTGACAATACGCTCTGCACATTTGTAGACGCGAAAATCACCGCATGTAATGCCGTAGTGCAGGCAGTCGGAGCTGGGAACGGAGAAGATCTCCTCTCCTATTTTTTGCGTCCGGTCCATAACTTCGAAGATCATATCCATATCATCGAATATTTTACCGATCTTGGAGTCTGGAACGGGACCATGGAGATTGACGCAGGGAAGATATATGATCAGACAAAACTGGACACAATAACTCTCTATCCCGGAGTCCGTACCACCCTTGATCGGCTGAAGGACGCAGGAATAAAAATTGCCGTGGTTACTGACGCACATAGTACCAATGCCCGGCTCAGGATGCAAAAACTAGGGATATTGGATGATTTCCCGGTGCTCATCACTCCGGACATTTCCGGAAAGAGAAAACCCGAGCATGCATCATTTCTCCTCGCTATGAAGCAACTCCATACGACTGCCCAGGAAACATGGGTGGTGGGAGACTCACTCAGAAGAGAAGTAGCACCGGGGCGGGAAATTGGGATGACCACCGTCTTTGCCCGGTACGGAGACTGGATCGGCATCGATATTCCGGATGTCATACCGGATTTAGTCCTTGATCAGTTCTCAGATCTGATAGATCTTACCGGTCTGGCAGATACCCTGACAGATTAGGACCTGTCACAAGGAGAAGGAGTATCAGAAGAATTCCTGGGTAGCATACCAGTACTCCCCATTATAATTCAGTCCGACACCGATACGATCCGAGAGGGGATCTAAAATATTACTCCGGTGCCCCGGACTCTTGAGCCATCCGGTCATGATGGCAGTGGCGATGGCAGTCGGATTTGTCGGATCCACATACCCGTATCCGGCAACATTTCCAGTTCCCACATACGCAATATTCTCTGAGACCCCGATTCGCTGTCCTCCTTCAATCTCTTTTACCGTCTGATATCCGGCAGCTTCTGCTCGGAATGACTGATCATGCCCGTCCGGATCGGTATGACTGAAAAATTTCTGCTTAACCATCCGGTCAGAGAAAGAAACCGCTATCTGAGTCAGAGCATCATCCCAGGAGAGGGGAGCAATTCCCTCCTGAGAACGGGCCTCATTGGTCTGATCAAATATGATCCGGGACGCCTGCTGTGCAAGAGAGCGGGATGACGGGAGAGTTTTTTCCTTAACCTGCACCGGTGCAGAGAGAAGAGCACTATTGTCAAGCAGGTGCTTCTCGTCTGCAGCATGATCCTCTACATAGGCAAACAGCCGGTATTCACCCGGAGGGATATCTACCGGGAGGGTATCGATGGATGAAAGCCGGGTTCCTGTTCCCGGAGGCAGCTGATCTCCGGTAGTGACCTGGATGAAGGTATCATTTTTTGAGAGATGATCATCTGCAGAAAGATAGAATCCCACCGATATGAGACCGGAAGTTGCATTCCCATGATTCTCTACGCTCACATTCAGAGCATAGGGATATCCGGGATACGCAACCAGCGGTGCGGTGATCTCCGATACCGTAAGATCAGACCAGGGAGAAATAACCGCAGATGAAGTGAACGGAATGATTAATAGAAGAAATATGAGGAGTGAGATCAGGTAACGAATATTCATCATCTAAGCGTTGCTATCAGAACTTTAGATGGTTTCTGTCTACAGAGGTTACTTCTTGGGAGGCTTTGGTTCATCAGGCTCAAGGTCGACAAATTCAATATCCCCAAAGTCCTCATCGCTCCCGAGATCCGTATCCATCATATCCGGCTCAAGAGTATCATCAAGGTCCGGAAGACCGGCTTCAGAGAGACCACCGTCTGACATGGAAGACGGACCTTCATCATCCATTGTCAGAACATCGTCACCAGAGAGATCCATCATAGAGTCATCGTCACCCATGATGTCAGACTCTCCGATATCAGAGTCCAGATCCCCGTCAAACCCGGGAAGACCTCCATCCGGTAAATCATCAGCCGGGAGAGAGGAGTCAGAAGATACGGGAGATCCGATATCATCGGCGCCGAGGAGACCGGAGTTATCATCCCCAAAGTCCGGAGGCATATCATCACTTCCTCCAAACTCATCCATACCGCCGAAATCATCATCCAGACCAGGGAGAGCGCCCATATCGTCTGATGGTTCGTCTACGGATCCAAAGTCGTCGGGCAGTGGGAGATCTCCCATGTCACTACCGGACGCTGCCATCACCGGAGGAGCTGCTATCGAAGGCTCTGCAGCTCGCACAGAAGATACCGATGGAGCAGATCTGCCTGCTGATGCCGGAGCAGAAGATCCGGTCCGGGAAGGACGTAAAGGTTCAGGAGAAGGAAGACCATCCTCCCGTCTTCGCTCGGTGACATACGCAGCAATCCGTTCCCGAACCGGCATTCCGGAGCGGGGAGATTTGAAAGGTGCCGGAGTTGCACCCGGGCCGGTCCCGGCTCCGGGTTTGGATCCGCGACCTGCCTTTTTTCGCTCCTGCACAAAGGGAATAATAAACGTGAGGATAACATACCCAAGAGCGCCAACCCAAATGGCAAAATATACAGAAACAAGGATTCCTTTAATCTCGATAATAAATCCGGAATTGAAAAGGTTGAACAGCAACAGGATCGCAAACGTTACGCCGACTGCGATCGCAACAATGCTATTTCTTTCCAGTTTCATGGTACTCCGAGTATGGTTATCGGGCCTGATCGAAAGATGACAAGCAGCAGATCATCGGTTCCAATCTGCCGCTTCATCTAAACAGACGCCTGCTGATACTAGGTTGTGCAATCCCGGCATTTATGTTCTCTGATCGATGTCTGACATTTCATGGAAAGGCACGATGAAAGTACTACAATAGTCCGGATATGGGATCTTTCAGAATCATCATCCGGGTTTCTGTCATCTCTTCAATCGCATACCGTGGACCTTCTCTGCCGGTTCCTGACTGTTTTACCCCGCCATACGGCATCTGATCCACCCGGAAGGTAGGAATGTCGCCAATGAGAACCGCCCCGGTTTTGATATGGAGAAATGCATACCGGGCACGAACAATATCCCGGGTAAATACTCCGGCCTGAAGGCCATATACAGAATCATTCACCAGAGCTACCGCCTGATCAAATGTCTCATAGGGAATTATCGAGAGGATCGGTGCAAACACTTCCCGGCAGTTCACCTCCATTCCAGGAGCCGTTCCGGTAAGAACTGTAGGCATCAGGATGGAACCCTTCCGCTGCCCTCCCTTAAAGAGTGTAGCTCCTCCTTTGCAGGCACTTTCAATCCGGTCTGCGGCAATCCGGGCAGCTTCTTCGGTGATCATTGGCCCGACATCGGTTGCCGGATCCGCTGGATCGCCAACCACTAACTTGTCCACCAGAGTACCAATCCGCTGCAGTAGATCCTCATATACCGGTTGATGGACAAACACCCGCTGAACAGAGATGCAGACCTGCCCGGCCTGGGAAAAACCACCTTCTACAATCCGGGAAGCCGCAAGAGCGAGATCCCCGTCTTCATGCATAATGACTGCTCCATTGCCTCCATGTTCCAGAGTAACTTTTCCACAGCGGGAAATGGAACGAAGATGCCAGCCAACTTCTGGAGAGCCGGTGAACGAGAGACAACCAATACGGGAATCTGCTACAATGCGTTCTGCTACTACCGGGGTGCAAGGGAGAACACTCACAGCCTGCGGAGGATAGCCGGCTTCCACCAACAGCCGTCCAAGAAGGAGGGAAGAGAGTGGGGTTGCAGATGCGGGTTTAAGGATAATCGCATTCCCACTCGCAACCGCAGGCCCGAGTTTGTGACATGCCAGATTTAACGGAAAATTAAACGGAGTGATACCCAGAACAATTCCTACCGGAAACCGCTGCACTATTCCTATCCGTCCCTCTCCTGCCTGAGTTCGATCCAGATGAAGCACTTCACCTTCAATTCGCACGGACTCTTCAGCAGAGATACGGATTGTTTCAATAGCCCGGATCGTCTCTCCTTCAGCATTTCTCCGGGGCTTTCCTCCTTCTGCAATCAGGAGACGAATAAACTCCTCTTTATTCTGCTCCATCAGACTGACAAGGCGATGAAGAACCGCCGCGCGTTTCCACCCGGGAAGGAGGGCTGCAGCATTTGCCCCAATCTCTGCCAGAGACAGGGCTTCATCTGCTTCAGGAAGCCCTGCCCGAAAAACGCGGGCAACGGTGTCACCAGAGTACGGGCTGTGAATCTCATACGATTCTCCGGTCTCTCGAAATGATCCACCGATAATACACTGCCAGGAATCCATGCTCAGAGTGGGAAGAGAAGAATAATAATTCCCCATGTCCGGGAAGTTATCCAAATATCAGCTGAAGAACCGCTCCGGCACCAATACCCACAATTAACGTATACCCGGATATCAGAAGGGCCGTTCTCCATCCCATTTCACGGGAGAGAACGGCAATCGTTGAGATACAGGGAACAAAAAGCGTACTTACGAGGGCAAAAGAATAGAGCTGCAGTGAAGTCATCACCGAGCCAAGATCGGCAGTACCGGCAAGGACGATCAATGTCTCAAAAGCCATCTCTTTTCGAAGAATGCCAAATAACAGGGCGGTTGAAGCAAAACCCGGAAGTCCGAGCACCTGCTCCATAAAGGGATCTACTGCGTTCTGAAACAGATCCGTAATTCCGTAAAAACCCAGAAGGCCAAGAATGACGCTGCTTATCATCAGAAGCGGCATCGCAATGACCAGAAATTCCCTGATATGGAGCCATGACCGGGAGATTACATTATGAACTTTCGGGATACGCAAGGGAGGCAGCTCGAGAACCATCCCCATCTGATTCCCAGGAGTGACACGGGCAAGAATGACCCCGGTGATGATGATGAGAATGAACACGATGAGATACAGGGAGAGTGCGGCAAGAATGCCGACAAATGCAGCCACAATTCCGGCGATGATAACAGTCCGTGCCGAGCAGGGAACCATGGTGATGAGAAATGCAGCAATGATACGCTCCCGCCGGGTTCCCAGTTGTCTGATACCCATGATAGCCGGTACATTACATCCAAGTCCAAGTACCATCGGGATGATCGCCTGCCCGTGCAGGCCGAAACGATGCATCATTCGATCGGCGAGAAATGCAATCCGAGTCATATACCCGGAGTCTTCTACCATAGAGATCAGGAGGTAGAAAGTGAAAACAAAGGGAAAGGCTATCCCAATACCCGCCTGGATCGCAATCGCCAGAGAGAATAATATCTGGTAGAGGAGAGGATCAAATCCCGCAGCCTGGATCGGGTGAATCAACCCAAACTCAAATGCCTCAACCACTATCTCCTCAAGAAGAGAACCAATAAAGAAGACCAGGGACAGCATGGAAGTGAGGATCAGAACCATGATCGGAACTCCGGGAAATCCCCTGGTGAGATACCGATCCGGATCCTTCTTCGGGCGTACTTTTTCCACCCGGATCACTTCTTCAGCGATCCGTGAAGCAGCGTGATGCCGGTTCGCTGCAATCAACTGATGAGCAGACATCCGGTGCTCATCAATGATCTCCGGAATCAGCGTATTAGCCGCTTCCATCAGTGCCGGATCCGAACCAATCCCCTGTAATGCGAGAAGTGCTTCTGCCCTGCTGGCACCAGCCAGCCGTTCCAGGCTCCGGACTGCTCCTTCAATATGGCGGTCATAAAGCACCGGATATGTTCCTACCCGTGCTTCATCAAGCGCAAGCGGAATAATCTGATCAATATTGCGGCCCAGGGATGCCGCGGTTGTGATCACCGGGGCACCAATCATTTCGGAGAGACGTGAAACGTCAATCTGTATCCCGGATTTTGTCGCTTCATCAATAATATTCAGGATAACAATGACCGGAACCTTCCATTCGAGCAATTGCAGCAGAAGATAGAGATTGCGCTCCAGCAATGTTGCATCGAGGATGACTGCATAGACATCAAAAAGGCGATTCTGTATTGATTCGCGAACCAGCAGCTCTTCAGAACCTGAACCATCCAGAGAATAGATACCCGGAAGATCGATAATCTCAACCGGCCGCCGTTCATGACAGACCGTTCCTGTGCAGAGATCAACTGTGGTTCCCGGGTAATTACTGATTTCAACTCCTATTCCGGTTAGCTGGGTAAAAATCAGTGACTTGCCAACATTCGGATTGCCGATAAGACCGATCTTCATTTGCAGGGCTCAACCATAATTCGCTTCGCAATTTCTGCACTGATGGCGATATTACTTCCCTTTACCTGAACAAGCAGGGTTTTTCCCATTCGTCTGCGGATGATGACCTCTTCCCCAGGAAAAAGCCCGAAGTCAGCAAGTCTTGCCGATCGCTCGCAGACTTTTATCATTGTGACACATGCCCTGCTTCCTTCCGGACAATCCGCAAGGACATCACATTCACAATCCGGATAAATATCAGAAGGATCCGATAAACAGACCGGATTGGTCAGGATAAAACGACTCATCCGGGATATTGTCTCTTCTGATGCATGGTGCTCAAGAGTACACGCTTCCTGATGGGCAGCTTCCCGGTCCATCCCAAGCATCTCTTCAAAAAACGCTTCAAGCACCTTATGCTTCTTCATGACTGCAGTTGCTGCTGCTTCTCCGATGGCGGTCAGATAGAACGTTCTGTCCGGAGCTTCCCCTACTTCCTGAGAGATAATCAACTGTTGCAGATCTGACTGCACACAGGGAAGGGAACGTTGCACCATCCCTGCTATTGCTTCAGCAGTTGGAGAAAATCCGCTCCTGGCCTTTAGACGGTTAATGGCGAGGAGTAGGTCTTCCCGCTCTGCTGCTTCCATAATGTTATGGTTAACCTCTCGCCTTTTTAATCAGTTCGGGTGACCGTGAAGGGCCCTTACCCCGGGGAAGCATTCGGGCTATATGATGGGACGCATATGTTATGGTATGGAGAGCGGGATGTTTGCAAAGCAGGATATATCAATAGCTCCGGGGATACGACTTACCCGGATAATTGCCACAATCGGCCCGGCTTCGAACAAAATCGAAGTAATTCATGAGATGATCCGCGCCGGAATGGACATTGCCCGGCTTAACCTTTCGCATGGATCTCATGATGACCATCGAAAGACCGTGGAAATTATTCGCAAAGCAGCGGCGAATTCACAAAGACCTGTCGCAATTCTCACTGATATTCCCGGCCCAAAACTCCGTGTCCAC
The DNA here is from genome assembly GCA_964624045.1 of uncultured Methanospirillum sp. Taxonomy (GTDB): domain Archaea; phylum Halobacteriota; class Methanomicrobia; order Methanomicrobiales; family Methanospirillaceae; genus Methanospirillum. The sequence continues at coordinate 13,152 of CAZUXC010000029.1, forward strand.
TCACTCCCGACATGTAATTTCTTTCTGAAGCAAGGAGAAGAGATTATCCTTTCAGCCGACCCCGGACCTGATGAGATAGGAATCGGACCGGCATCCTTTATCCCCCTATCAGAGACCGGTGACATTATCCTGATAGCGGATGGGGCACTGACCTGTATGGTTATTGAAGGGGGAACCTGCCAGATTCGTGCTGAAGTCAGAGCCGGAGGTTCCATCCGGATGGGGGCCGGAGTAGTCATCCCCGGACGCAGACCTGAAGTGCCATATGCTTCTGAAGAGTTAAAGAAAAATCTGCGTTTTGCCCTTGACATCCGGACAGATATCATCGCCCTCTCCTTTGTTGGTGGTGCCGATCACATCCACGCAGTCAGGGAGATTCTCGCAGAGGAAGGATCTGCCATACCACTCATCGCAAAGATAGAAACTGCACAGGCCGTAGAAAAATTCGATGAGATCCTCAAGGCATCTGATGGAATCATGGTGGCACGGGGAGATCTCGGGGTTGAGCTCCCGATCTCCTGTGTTCCCCATGTCCAAAAAGAGATCATTACCAAATCCAATATCGCCGGAAAACCGGTCATCACTGCTACCGAGATGCTAGAGTCGATGGTTGAGCATTCCAGACCGACCAGGGCTGAGGTTACTGATGTGGCAAATGCAATAGTGGACGGAACAGATGCCACCATGCTGTCAGCAGAAACTTCTCTCGGAAAATATCCAGTCCAGTCAGTTACCATGATGGCACAGATCGCCTGTGATACGGAATTATATCTCCCTTATCAGAAGATTCTCCTGGAACACGGGGCATGGCATCAGAACCGCCCGTCAGAGGTAATCAGTTTCAGTGCCTGTTACCTGGCAAACACCTTGTCATCGCGGGCTATTGTGGCATACACCAAATCCGGTGTCACTGCCGAACGGGTCTCCCGGTGCCGGCCAAAAGCCCCCATTCTCGCCATAACCTCTGATGAACAGGTGGCAAGACGCCTGCTTCTCAGATGGGGAGTGATCCCCAGTATTCATCCTCCGATCTCCTCTGCCGACGAACTTTTTGCAGCGTCACTCGCCCTGGCCAGTGATATGGGACTAACCTCCTCAAAAGATTCACTAGTCATTATTTCCGGGGATGTGATTGGGGGAACCAAGACTACCAATATGATTAAAGTCCTGCCAGTTCCCTAAACCCTTCTCTCTCATCCAAAGAGCGGATCGTGGAACTTTCCGGAGATACCGGAAGTTGTCTTTGGGGGTTTTGGTTTTTGCACCGGGGGTCGACGATAACCGGGAGGGATCAGGGCAAAGGTGCAGATCGCCTCTTCGGCCATCCAGACCGCACAGGTTGCACCGATGCAGGGTGCTTTATCAAAAGGACAGAGTTTATGTCCTGGAGAATTACTTCCTTCTTCGTTTCTTTCCATAATGCATATCCTATAATTGGGTTTCAGTAACAGTATCGGAATGTAGTCCGGATTTGATAAACAGAGAACAGATCATCACAACAATGCAGATCAGAAGGGTCAATAAGTGAACCTGGCCGAAGGTAGATGCTTCGGGTTCTATCCAGGTTACTCCGTCCCTGATGGATGAAATAGATGCTCCTGCTAGGATGAGACCCGTGATAACCGGTCCAATCATCCCCCCGATTGTCTGGACACTCTGCATGAAACCGGTTGCTTCTGCGGTTCGGGCTTGAGGTACATAATCGATGATAGCAATCATGCAGGTGGTAGAAGTCATGGACATCCCGGCAGAGAAGATCATCCAGGCCACGGTAAGCAGGAGAATGGAATGAATACCAGCCAGAAGTATACCCGTTCCCACAATAAGGAATGCCGAGCCGATAATACAGGGAATTCTGATTCCGTGATTCACTACCAGTCTTCCCGTAACCGGACCAGCAACCATATCGCAGAGGGTTCCGGGCATGAGGACAAGCCCGACATATGCTGCAGTCAGCCCAAAACCAGTCCCTGACTGGATGAGAAATGGCATCTCCTGAAGCAGCATGAGAAACACCAGGATTGTCATGGTCCCAATGGCAATAAGCAGAAGAACAGGCCTTCTCTTTGCAAGATGGAGATCCACGAGCGGTCGCGATGAGGTCAGTTCTTCCCGGATGAAGAGCAGGCCGGCACCAATCGCCAAAAGTCCGGTTCCAGCCCGGAGGATCAAACTCTGGTCCCCGTTCCCGTCCAGTGACAGAGTGATCATCCCCAGAAATAATGCTGCAAGCAGGGTTACAAATCCGAACCAGTCCGGTTTTGACTGCTCTCTGCCTTCGGGGAGAGTTTCCCGGATCCCAAACACGGTGAGAAGGATCAGGATACCAGTCACCGGAATGAGAGCAAGATAGGTCGTTCTCCAGGAGAATGCTTCTGTGAGAAATGAACCCAGGATCACCCCAAGAAACATTCCTGCACCATACATGGCACTGATGATCCCAATCCCGACATCAGCCTTATCATGAGGAAGTTGATCCCGGATCAGGGCATATGCAAGAGGAAATGAAGCAATACCGATCCCTTGCAGTGCTCGTGAAAGGAGCAGGATGATGATATTCTGGGCACCCCATCCGATACAAAGACCTGCCAGGTAGATGATAAGGCAGATCAGAAGGAGTCTGCGTCTTCCATAACAGTCACCAGCAGTTCCGATGAATGGAGCTGCGGCTGCTCCTACCAGGAGAACCATGGGTAAAATCCAGGATTCAAAAACCCCGGGAACTTCAAACTCATGACCGATGGTAGGGAGAGCTGCGGTGAGCATTGCCTCTCCTGACATGACCACGAGCACGATCAATGCCAGAATCGGAAGGAGAACGGATGATCTGCTCATACCCGGCATACTGCTTCAGACCTCATGCGAGAAGAACTCCCGAGTTCGTGAAATCAGAACCATAAGACTTTACCATCTTTATTCCCTACTTCTCTGTATAGTGATTGCTACCGGAAGGTAAGCCTTCTGAATGATATTATGAAATGTCTGCGCGTTGTTGGAATGATATACGGCGCCAATGATGATACTAAACTCACGAATGTAGACCGAAAAACACTATTTTCTATTAGGTGATGATAACCCTCATCTAAAAAAAGATCGCCCGATAGCGACGCGCTATAGCATCACTTTTTGAGCGGGCATTCTTCAGGAATGATGGGGAAGTCCAGAAGGTCCATGGTATCCCCTTCATGAGAGCACTTATGCACTTCATCCGGAAGAGAGAGCCATACTCCCGGACACTCCGAGCAGTCCTTCATCAGTACCTCCCGATGGTGAACACACAAGCATTCCCACTTCGTGACTGCCGTGTCGGTATCCGGGTATAGTCCATATCGACCCTTCCACCAATACTGATATTCGCGTTTACTGAAAGTTGAGATCCGGCCTTTCCGAATGCATTGGTATTGGAGGGAGAGATAGGGTTCACCACATCACCAGCCCCGGATATTTCTCCTACTGTCCCAACGGGACTCATGAACTTACACCGGATAGTATCATCTGACTGAGACCGGGCTCCCTCAGTCGCCTTCCCGAGGACACAATTGGTATTCGCGTTCTGCTCTCCTCCAGGAACAGACCACCCATCAAAGTTGAGATATCCTTGGTTCTTGCATCCGGGAGGTTTCTGTCCTGGAGAAAACGAAGGCCCCTTATCCCCAGATCCTTTGATACCACAAACCGCGAAGGGAGTTCCTGCGCCCCCGCGATAAAGAGAACAAACCGTTCTCGGACCATTGCAAGCATATGAGTAAAAAGGATCCACCATTTGCCCATTTTCATCAACTGCCTTCGGAACCGTTCGGAGATACTTTCGGGCAGCATGATTGAAGCAACCGGCAGGCCATTGTGTGCCGGTCTGCCCTCCTCCCTGCATATAGATCCCAACTACGGTTTCCGTCCCGTAATATCTACAATACTCCCGGCGCTTTACAGTTGTGCCATATTGCTCAGATTCCTGGTAGCAATGTTTTGAACACCCATAATACACCAGATTCACATCATGGTGATAGTAGGCATTTGCCCGCCATGAACCACTACCAAAAGAATGAGTGCAGGCACCGGAGTCTCTCCAGTAAAGTGACAACCCATATGCTCTCCGGCAGGTTTCCCCCGGGGTCGGATGGGTTGAAGGATTGATCGGGCAACTACCGGAGCAGGTCCATCCAGATGTCTGAGGGATCCCTTGAGAACAGGACATTCCGAAACCTGAAGACCAGGATTGAGGTA
>CAZUXC010000030.1:0-13151 GCA_964624045.1 uncultured Methanospirillum sp.
GTCAGATGGTGGCAGACGACTGCAATGGATGGGAGCGGCGGTGCCGTGTCTTCGAGCTGGCTGAGGAGGATTGCATGATCTATCGAGTCATAATATGATGCAACATCAAAGCGGGCAAAGATCCCAGAACAAGGAGAGATCAGATCAGCAGGGGGATTCAGCACTCCGACATCTCTGAACTACCGGATAGCGGTCACAGCCGATAAGAACATACCTGCATCAGGAACGGTAAGAACCGAGTTTTGAGGAATTATCATGGAAGCCCGGGATACCAACCTTTCCGGGGATACCTGGAACAGGCCCGTTGCAACAAACTCATGGAAGAATATAACAGGGGCGACCGTGGAGAACAAAAACCTCCAGAAGAGGTTCGGTTATGTCTCTGGAATGAGGGTGTAAGAAACCCCATTCCCGCTGACAGGTAGATCCTTCTTACAAGAACCCCGTATCATGTTGGTGAAAATGAACCATCACCAGTTGTATGTAAGAGATCTGGCCGATTTCTTTTGTCTGTGCGAGTAAGAGAGAACTTAATCCCCAAAGACAATACATAACAATTGGCTATACTGACAATCCTGATGTCATATGAAACCAAAAAACCAGACTCGGTATAGTGAAAAGGTGGCACCATATCTTGCAAGAGTTCAGGAAGTATGTATTCGTCATCGAGTTGAAAAACTCTCAATATTCGGCTCAATACTAACAGAAAAAGAAACCCCTGGTGATATCGATATCCTTGTAACCTTTCACGAGATGGATCCTGTTCAATATGTCCACGAGTATTTTGGTCTCGAATCTGAACTGGAGAAGATATTTGGTCTCCCCATTGATTTGGTAGAAGAACAGGCAATTCGAAATCCTGTTTTTCGGGAGATTGTCTCCGAAAGCAGTGTTGAAGTATATGTTTCGTGACGTGAAATCCAAAAATTATTCTGGGATATCCTTCTCGCAGGAGAAGATATACAGGGATTTATTGAAAACACTGAATTTGTGGACTATAAAGCAAATCGGATGCTTCAGGCAGCAGTTGAGCGAAAATTAGGAATAATCGGTGAAGCCATTGGGCATGCAGTACGTCTTGAACCAACACTAAAGGAGATAATTATTGATGCCCCTCACATAATCTCTCTTCGAAACCGATTGATTCATGGATATGACTCTCTTTCCTCAGAAATTATATGGGGTGTTTGTGAACATGATCTCCCAATATTACTGAAAACGATACGGGCATGTATCGATTCATATGATGATATTTAGGGATAATCAGTAAAGGGCTTGCAGATATCCCTGGTGACCTGCGTCCACATATCATCCAGGCAAAGATCCCAGACTAAGGAGAGATCAGCAGGGGGATTCAGCACTCCGGTAGCACTGAAATACCGAATAGCAGTCACAACTGACAAGAATGTGCCTGCATCAGGAACGGTAAGAACAGAGTTTGCAGGAAGTATCATGGAAGCCCGGGATACCAACCTGTCCAGGGATACCTGGAACAGGACCGCTGCCACGAACTCATGGAAGGATAGGACCATTGCAACCGGTGATATCAGGAATCTGCAGAAACGGTTCGAATATGTATCCGGAGGGTGTGAGTAGGAATTTCATTCCCACTCATGACTGACTGCATCGTTCTTACAAAGGAAAGACTCTCATATTCTGCCATTCAAGGTAATGGAGAGAATGAACACTCAATCACGTTTCCCGTGATTGTTTAATCTGGTTTGGAACCCTATGTAGGGAAAGTGTCACCATTATAGCCTCTTTCCATTATGGTATTATAAAAAATTACTAGAACATCTACTTCAGGTAAGAGATTTGTATGAGCATGTATGAAGATGTGGTGAGGAAAAAAGAAACGATCCAAAAGGTCGCGGCAATACATGGGGCGCGAAAAGTACGAATTTTTGGATCCGTCATCAGAGGTGAGGATACACCTGAAAGTGATCTAGATCTCCTTGTAGAATTTGAACCCGGCAGAAGCCTGATTGATCATATTGCCCTCATTCAGGATCTACAGGATCTTCTCGGACGTAACGTAGACGTAGTAACGGAAAATGGTCTGAATACCTATATCAGAGAACAGATTATTCAGGAGGCTATTCCCTTGTGAAAGATAACCGGGTGTATCTCCTCCAAATGCTTGACTTCATCGGAAAAATTGAATCGTATACTCAGGGTGGTCGGGATGAATTTATGGCATCTCCAATGATACAGGATGCGGTTATACGAAACTTTGAGACCATAGGCGAAGCAGTTAAACAAGTGTCCAACCAGGTGCAGAGCATCCTGAGATTCCATGGCGCAATATTGCAGGATTTAGAGACATATTAATTCATAGAAATATGGGTGTAGATCTGGAAGCTGTATGGAATGTTGTTGTATCAGAGATACCAGCATTAAAATCGGTTATTATTGATATCCTATCTGATGAACATTCTATCGATATGTGATAATCAGAACTTACATACAATCCTATTGATTCTGGACTCTGTAGTTTACCTTTTTTAGCAATATATGTTACTTACGCAGTTATTCCACTATTTTTCTATTAAAATAATGACAAATCGATAAATAAACCTCTATCGTCCCCTTAATTTTTGCAGATTTTGGGTGTGAACCGTGAAAGGCTCATTCTTTTTATAAGTTTGAGCCCAGATACAGGGAGCATATGTAATGAATCCGTAAATTTTTGCTCCCTGGAGTTTGTCAGAATCGAGTTTGCAGGAAGTATCATGGAAGCCCTTGATACAGAATACTGCTACCCTCGATCAGGAGAAGATTCTCACCTATCTGACTCTAAACGGTTCGTTCCTCTCCGGTGGGCAATCGCTGTCAATGAATAATGCCGGGAATTATTCGGAAGCAAATAGCACCGTCAGATGCGGTTTGGCGCTTTGAATGAGTATCATGTTCCGGCGTTCTGTAACGTTGTACAGGGAAAGAGTGAACTCATCAACATCAACCATACAAAAATCTCGACAAAGGGGCGGATCCGATCCATCGGCTTGTTCAGCACTCCGGCAGCGATGACCTACCAGATCGCGGTTACTCCGGATGGAACATCCGGGTTCGCAGAAGGAACGGTCTGGACATCATTTGCTGGAAGTATCATGGAATCCAGGGATGTGAACATGAGTACTACCGACGCCTGGAACAAGACCGCTGGAGAGACCTCCTGGAAAGATAGTACCCGGGTGTCCGGAGGAATCCAGAACCTGCAGAAGACGTTCGGGTATGTATCCGGGATGAGGGTATAGGCAGATTTCTCCCAACGTATTTGTCACCTCAATACGGGAACATGCCATCAAAACGAGCATTCTCCCCCTCTGCCAACATGACTGCATCGGTATGAAGAGGATCCATGTAGGATCAAAATGCATACCTTCCAACCGATCCATGCAAATGATCAATTGAAAGTACATGATTCGATAGGTCATGTGGTATTTCCCTGGCTGCAACCGGTATCAAGTTATCAAAGATAAATCTTTTACTTTTCTTTTGCAATGGTGAGGTAACGGATTATTCGCAAGGAAATCAACGCGATATTGAACCGGCTGTTTCATTCAGACTGGGATTTGGATTACCCATAAGGAGGAATATGTGAGTTTTCCAGCGATGAGGAGTTACCTTCCGTTATCCTGAATCATTTCCTTAGATTTATTGCCATGCAGGAATAATTCTTCATAATGCGACTTGGTTTACTCATTGCATGTTTTCTGCTGTGTGGCTGCCTCGGATTATCTTTTGCCTGCGCCGAATCTACCGAATATCCGGATCTGGTCGGGAGCTGGGCCGGTGTATCGTCCGGTTATTATGAGAAAAATGATGCGATTTTCAATGAAAGCCAGGGTTTGCCGTACACAATGACAATTCCTGAGCAGCAGGGACGGGTGTTTAAGGGATATCTGAATGCAACCGGTGAACATTTTACTGCGAACTACACGTTTTCTGGCATTATCGATCATGATATGACCACCATTTACTTTGCAGAGAAAGGAACCGGGATGGATATCGGTCATATCATATCACCAACCGAGATAGAATTCATTGGTCTGGATCTGGATGACAGCTCGACAGCACTGATTCAATTTATCAAAGAAGAATAATCTCACTCATCTTTTTTGCGGGTATGAACAGCTCGTATTATCCATTTTTGTGCAATGGATCTTTTCCCGATGTTTTTTGAGCTTTTGAAGATATCCGGATACGAATATGACCAGCAGAAGGTGAAGATCAGAGACACTAAAGAAATTGACACAATTCTGAATAGTCCTGATTTTATGTACCGTGAATACCGAACCAAAAGAAGTATATCGGTGTCTTTTCTAGTAGGTATATGAACCATCACCTATCCTATGGATTCATCGGTATATTCCTGCTGATATCGATGACTGGATTTTGTATCGCTGCCGAATCTCCCGGTTATGTGGTCTATGTTCAGGGTGGAGATACTACTATCACGAATGGATCTGATGGGATGATGGAACTCACGGTGAAGGATATAATTCCGTATCTCTCTCTTGCAAATGATGAGAAACGGCTCTTGTTGCCAATTGACCGCCTTACCAATGAAACATATCCAGTGAATGCAGCATTGCTCTTTTCCAGTGGTGATGCCGAAAGGGGAGAAATTGTTGAGGTTTCCAACTTGTCACTTTCTGATGAATTCCAGACGCTAACACTTCAGGTAAAACCTCTTGATTTTTACGAAGGAAATGAACTCAAATCCTTCGCTACCTCAAAAAACCAGGAAAGTCAGGGAACCATAGAGGGGGAAACCAATTATGAGGGTGTCGGCATTTATCTGGAGATATCAGGGCCGATTCCGGAAAATACGTATCCCAATCCGCTCAACTGTATCGAAAGATGTTTAGCTGAAAAGTTTGGGAGAACGTACGACTATTGTGAGTCAGTCTGCAAGAAATTACCGATTCTCATCATACGTCCTCTTTTTTGATCAATACTCACATATCAGGATATTGATTCTGCAATGGGGGTTTGCTCATCGGTGCAGATCCAGACCGGGATTACCTCGGTCTGACTCAATGATGAATATGCATACTGAAGTATCGGGGAAATAAAATGGGTATCTCTCCTGTTTACACAAGAGATGTCGTCATCAGGACGAATTTTCCATCCCTGAACACCCATCGGTCCTGAGCAGAACATACTGCATGATGAGAATCAAAAACCTTTGGACCGGATACTCCATAATACCGGGAATCATCCAGTCCCTTCCGGATCAATTCAGCGGTAACATTCCCTTTCTCACACCCGGAGGGAATCGCTTGTGCAACCACCATCAAAGAGTCATATCCATATCCGGCAAGATTCTTTGTCGGGTCCCGGCCATACTTCTCCAGATATGCAGAAATAAAATGCTCAGTATGATTTCCTGGAACAAGATTTGCATATGATGATATCGTAAAGAGCGAAAATTGCGAGAACAGATCTGATTCTTCTTTCTCCAGCGTATCAATCAACCCGGATTCTGTCAATATCACCTGACCACGGAATCCAGCTTCAGACAGATTTCTGATGATGGGAATCTGCCGGGAATCATATACGATGATAACGATGGCATCTGGAGCACCATTGAGGATTTCCTGAGAAAGGGTAGAATAATCGGTTCTTTCGCTGGTAACCGGTTCCATATCAGTAACCGGAATGGTTTGGTTTACAAGACCCGTTTGGATATGAGACAGAACAGAGCGCCCGTATTCATCATCGCTGTAAATTATTGCAGCCCGATCTGAGGTGTATGCCAACCATTCTTCTATAAACTGTGCAAGAGAAAAGATCGGGGGATTTACCTGAAAAAACCAGGGAGAAATTCCATACAGGTCATCGCCGTTCGCCTGGGGAGATATGAGCACAGTACCGGGATTATTTTTTGTCTCCTTCGCCATTGCCAGGGTGAGGGAAGTTGTGTACGAACCGATAACTACCGGAACCCCATCATTCTGCATCTCAGTAAACCGGGAAAGAGCGATCTGTGGGTCCCCCTGGTCATCAGCGATACGAAGATCGATTTTGCGCCCACTTGATGCCCATTTTTCATTTACCTCATTTGTAGCGAGTTCAATTCCCTGTAGAATATCGGTTCCGGTTGCCGACAAATCTCCACTTAGAGGAAGGATAACACCGCAGGTAACCGGAGTATTTTCTGCAACACCCAAAGTCTGGGAGATACAGCATATCCAAATGATTGCAAGAAGTAACATATACCGCTGATATACCGGACGGGTATCCAGTTTTTGGGTACCGGTAGTTGACCTGATCTGATCTATCATCTTAGGCTTCAAATGTTCATTTCTCCAGATTATATTCAGTATCATATTGCCCCTCCAAAGAAGAGATGGGCAGGAATGTCAATTGTAGTATTTCCGCTGGAGATTTCTGGATGAGATGACCGGACATGGTAGTATACCTGTTGATACAGATGGCGAAGAGTAAGAGAAGAGTCTGAACTCCGAAGAAGCGATATAAGCTCTGTGGTGAATTCATCAGATAGCCAGTTGGAAAGTTCTGAATCATATACCGCAGCCTTTGATGTCTCTTCTTCCCCAGCAGCAGACATAACAACGACTCCGGGGGTTTTCACGCTCCTGGCAATAACCCCGCTGAAACAGGACTCCAGAATTACTAACATTCGTGAAAACCGCTGTTTTTTTCCCATAGTATCAATCAATAACGTAAATTCTTCTGGTGATACCTGTTCACTCCCATCTCCGAAGATGAGATCTCCTCCCTGAGCTCCATGAGAGGAGAGATAGATAAGAACCTTTGCATTCGAATCTGACGGAAGGAGGGACTGTTCATTTTGCATCGGATTCCCGAGCAGCAGATCAATTAGCATTTGTTTGTTGACCATTTCACCGATGAAATCCGGGTTAGCCTGTCTTCGTACCTCTTCTTCTCTCGGGGTGTGATAGACCTCGCCGGGTTTTTTATTTTGTTTATCGGTGGGAATATCATCAAAAACCAGCAGAATGATATGATCATCTGGTACCCCCTGCTCTTTCAGGTACTGATACATGGTCAGGGCATCTGCCTGATGCCGGTAGTTTTTCCAATCCCGGGAAAATGCTCCAACAACTGCCCAGAACTCTCCGGTAGCAAGGGTTTGGTTTTTCGGAGCAGAGATATATGAATTATTTTCCATGAGTCCGGATTTTTCAGTAGATTTGGTAATATTCTGATAGGAAACCGGATCAGGGATTACCTTTCCATCTTCCATCCGGTATGTCTCATACCAGGGAACCAGTCTGTCAGTTCCCTGGGTTTTGAAAGTGAGCGGTCCGGTGACTCCGGTCAGGACAGGACTTTTTCCCTCCTGTATCTTTGTAAATGCTGATTGAAATCCTTCCACTGTTCGGGGGAGGATTTCTCCGGTATTATTACTGAGAATAGTTTTGGCGGCATTTTTTGGAGATTTATCGGGATATGCGGTAAATCGAGCCATTACTGCTGATGCGATCAGGAGAGCATCATACACCTCTGGAACATAATCTGCTCTGTCTTTTGAGGATACCGTCTTAAACTCCTGGCTAAATTCAGAATCCCAGGTTTTAGACATCAGCATCAACGTTTTATCCGGTAGAGTAGTTGGAATAGAACTGATATTGTTCAGTTTCCAAAGCCCTGAGTCCAGGAGAACCTGCAGCGTTTCTGCATCCGGCCTCTCCCAGATCTGACCCTCGTTATCAACGTCCGGATAAATGAAGAACAGATGGGTGGATGTATTCAGTTCTTCCAGGGTGTCTATGGCTGACCTGATTTCGATGGCGGATCCCGAATGAACAAATATCAGATAATCCGGGTTTTGTGTGCATAATCGCTCAATTGCATCCGGAATATCCTCCGGAATAGAATATACTTCATTTCCGGTGATATTGACATCACTTTCTATTGCCCAGTAGGGAATCCAGTCGTAAAAGGTATTTCCATATGAACTATTGATGGTGAGAAGAGCAACCTTCTCTCCCTGATTCTGTTTGATCTGTTGCAAAACCACCGAGGTGATATCCCCATCATTCGCAGTTGTTCTCCAGACTGCCCCGGTTCCGGCGAATGCACGATAAATTTCATCTGATGAGGCTGTCGGTGATATGAGTACTTTTTGGTTTTGAATGAAGAGTTCTGCTACCTGGAAGAGATCATCTGAAGTATATGGACCGATTACCACCCGAATCCGTGGGTCCTGAGCCAGATCCTTTGCATAGATCATAAGATCCCCGGTATTCGTGTCCCGTAGGATCAACTCAATTGGTCTTCCCCCGATTCCTCCCCCGGCATTAATCTGTTCCTGTGCGAGTTGCAATCCATGATACAGTTGTTGCCCCTCCGGCCCGCTGAGGGGAAGGAGAACACCAATAGAAATCGGTGTACTTTCAGAGCAGACACAAGGAAAAGAAAACGGAATGACAACGCAGAGAAAAAAAAGAAAAATACTTTTTGGGAGGAATGATACTGATGTCATGGCACTTTAGGTGGCTCTGATATCTGCATTTGTTGAATCATGTATTAATTAGTTCTTACGCTTCGGAATTTCTTCAGTTGATTAAAATATTCGACTATTTTTTAGTTTCTAAAACTGTGAATCGGGGCTGGAATTCTCCCCCCGCGGTTAATAAAATCAGCACAACCAAATTTGTTTACCTTCTGAACCGGTGCATACCCTAAGAGTCCTCCAAACTCAACCATGTCACCAACATTCTTTCCTATCACCGGGATAAGGCGGACTGCAGTGGTCTTCTGATTAATCATCCCAATAGCAGCCTCATCAGCAATAATTCCTGATATTGTTGATGCCTGGGTATCGCCAGGAATGGCTATCATGTCAAGACCAACTGAACAGACGCTGGTCATCGCTTCGAGTTTCTCAAGGGTAAGAGCACCCCGGTTTACTGCATCGATCATGCCCTGGTCTTCACTTACCGGGATAAATGCTCCACTGAGACCGCCTACAAAGGAACTGGCCATTACCCCTCCTTTCTTTACCTGGTCGTTTAAGAGGGCCAGTGCAGCTGTGGTTCCGGGTGCTCCGACAGATTCCAGGCCCATCTCTTCCAGGATCTCTGCAACACTATCCCCAACTGATGGAGTGGGAGCGAGTGAGAGATCGACAATACCAAAGGGTATGCCAAGCCGTTCTGATGCCACCTGTGCAACAAGTTGTCCAGCTCTGGTGACCTTGAATGCAGTCTTCTTCACCGTTTCACAAAGGACCTCAAAGTTCTCACCTCTCACTCCTTCCAGTGCATGCTTGATTACTCCGGGACCGCTGACGCCTACATTGATGACTGCATCAGCCTCGGAAATCCCATGGAAGGCCCCGGCCATAAAAGGGTTATCATCAGGAGCGTTGCAAAAGATAACCAGTTTAGCACAACCCAGAGAATTATTCTCCTTTGTTGCCTCTGCAGTCTCCTTCACGATGGTCCCCATGAGTTTCACTGCGTCCATGTTGATTCCGGTCTTCGTAGAACCAATATTTACCGAACTGCATACGTTTTCCGTTGAGGCGAGAGCCTTTGGAATAGATCGGATGAGGTTTTCATCGGTAGGAGTCATCCCTTTTGAGACGATAGCAGAGTATCCTCCGAGAAAATTGACTCCCATATCCCGGGCAGCTCTATCCAGAGTTTTTGCCACCGATACAAAATCTTCAGGATTTTTGCATGCATTTCCGGCTACGAGTGCAATAGGAGTTACTGATATTCTCGTATTCACAATGGGAATGCCATATTCTCGTTCGATCTCTTTTCCGGTAGAGACGAGGTTCTTCGCAAGCCGGGTGATCTTGGAGTATATGTTTTGGTTTAAGGTATCGAGATTGGAATCACCGCAGTCAAGAAGGCTGATACCGAGAGTGATAGTTCGGACATCAAGCTTCTCCTGCTCGATCATCATATTTGTCTCGTGGACCTCAAGTATATTGACCATGCAAAAACCTGTTAGATCCGATGCATTTTGGTAAAAATGTCTTCACGCTGACATCTGATCTTGACACCGATCTCATCACCCAGTTTTTCGAGGTCAGTAACCAAATCGGAAAAAGACTGAGAGGATCGCTCTGTGTCAACGATCATCATCATATTGAAGTAGCCTTGAACGATTGTCTGGGAAATGTCCTCTACATTGACCTGGTTATTCGCAAGGTACGTGCATACCTTTGCGATGATGCCCACGGTGTCTTTCCCGACAACAGTAATAATGGATTTTTTCATCGTGACTCCAGTCTTTCCTATTATTGGTGCTCATCAGGAATTAACCCGGCTTAAAAATATGACTTCATTCAGATCCTTCTGACCTGATTTGGAGAAATAGGAGCAGTTCATGTTTGTAGCACGCGTAAAAAGCCCTGATCTCTTGTTGCTTTAGAGATGGATTAATTATTACATTGATGTATTCCAGTGGATATCTATTCATTCATTGTTTGATCTACATCCAGAACTCCGTAATTCGGAAATGGGTTTTTACATGGGAAAACCACCTGGGATTCGTTATGTATTATTCAATAGGGAAAAGATCTATGATTCATTTCTCATTCATTTAGGTTGCTTATATGACGAATTTGGATATTTTGGGATAAATGCAAGGTATTTTGAGATATTAATGCCGAGTATCATATGAGGTAAATAGTAAGGACTTTTTCCTAAGTATTATATGCCTTTTACAATTTCTTTGGAAAATGATTCAATGGCTAAACTGGATTCAATTTGTATTTGATTTAGAAACGTAAATCGAATCATTTAAGCCATCTATGATCTTACCATGGATAATGGGTGGGTTAAAAAATAATCGAATACTTCTGATCTCTGGTTTTGTAATTTTCTTGCTTTGTGTTTCTCCGGTTTTCGCTGATAAATACGTTGATGTCAATGCTGTTTCTGAAGTAGGGGATGGTAGTTATGAAAATCCATGGAGTTTTCCTGATGCTCTGAATCAGACGCTCCCGACTGGTGAGCGTATTCTGGTGAATGGTTCTTCATCGACTGCCTACTCTGGTCCGTTTACCATTATCAATAAAACAGTATTAGTTGGAGATAATGGGACTCCATTCATTGTATCTTTAGATGGAACAGATGCTTTTACCTTACAGAATTTGACTGTTTTGAATAACTTTGAGATTAAAAGCCAGTCCGGTGGTAATCTAACAAGATATGGTGTCGTTCTCTATCCTGGAGGATCCCATATTCTTTTATCAAATATTTCGATTCATGATCTAAAAAATAATGCAATATATTCTCCCACTGGTACTTCACATTATAATGTATCAATTCAGGATGTATCCTGCCTGAATAATGACTATGCTGGTATCGTGTTACAGTGGATTAATTCTCTAACCATTAACAATACGAGTGTTATTGCCAATAAAGGGGGAGGTATTTCTTTCGTCAATGTCTCTGATTTTTCGTTATCCTCAATACGTTCAGAGAATAACACGGTTTCTAGTACGAACCGTCCGGGGATACTATTAAAGGATTCATTTCTCGGATCGATCACCTGTCTGAATGTTTCAGGAAACTCCGGTGGTGGGATTATCCTGAACAACACCTCATATGTAGAAATATCTTCTGCGACTCTCCGGAATCAGGATGGTGGTTCTGACTACTATTCAAATACTGATTCACATAATATATCTCTCCATGATATTTGGGTTGGGGGGTTAGATGGTACCAACCTCTCAGCAACAAATCTCGACGGATCTTTCACTTTCAATACATCCTCAATCCATCCTGGATCTCCAACATCGTATGCCAGTTTGGAGAATTATGTAAACATCACCCGGGATCCTTCCGGTACTTTTAGTTCCTTGTCGTTGAATTATCGTTCTTCTGATATTCCTGTCGGGTATCCCGAATCAAATATACGGATTTTTGCGACAAATGGATCAACCTGGTATCCGGTATCATCTACCATAAATACCAGTCTCCAGTCAGTTTCTTTTAATGAGTCAGATGATGTTCGAGAAGGAAATTGGTTGTATGGACTTTTTACCAATAAAACCAATCCATCAGTTTTGAGTATATCTCCATCTGAAGGAAACCGGGGAGAGAGTAACCAGGAGATTCAGATCTTTGGTTCAGGTTTTATTCAGGGTGCATTAGTGAATTTGAGTAATGGTACCTACTATCTGAAAAATACGAGTGAGACGGTTTTTACCAATGCTTCTTCTATCACCGCAACTTTTGATCTGACTCAGCTGATATCAGATAACTATACGGTCCGGGTACAAAATCCGGACCTTACGGAAAGTGTGGAGCCAGTAGGTTTTACTGTAACTGATCCGGCTTGTCCTGATGTGGTAGCAAATTTCAGTTCTGATGTAATCAGCGGTATTGCTCCGTTAACGGTGTCCTTTACGAACTCATCTACTGGAGGTACACTGAATCGGCATGAATGGGAGTTTGGTGACAACAGCACGAATGTCACAACTCCGAATTCTGTGCATACGTACACAAGTTCCGGTACGTATCATGTAAACTTTACCGTTTGGAACTCCTGCGGTAATTTCTCCACGGTTAGTCACTCTATTTCAGTAACTGATCCGGCTTGTCCTGATGTGGTAGCAAATTTCAGTTCTGATGTAATCAGCGGTATTGCTCCGTTAACGGTGTCCTTTACGAACTCATCTACTGGAGGTACACTGAATCGGCATGAATGGGAGTTTGGTGACAACAGCACGAATGTCACAACTCCGAATTCTGTGCATACGTACACAAGTTCCGGTACGTATCATGTAAACTTTACCGTTTGGAACTCCTGCGGTAATTTCTCCACGGTTAGTCACTCTATTTCAGTAACTGATCCGGCTTGTCCTGATGTGGTAGCAAATTTCAGTTCCAATGTAAGTTCGGGTATTGCTCCGTTAACGGTGTCCTTTACGAATTCCTCTACCGGAGGAATCCTGAATCATTGGGTGTGGGATTTTGGTGATAACAGTACGAATGTCACAACTTCGGATTCTGTGCATACGTACACGAGTTCCGGTACATATCAGGTAAACTTTACCGTTTGGAATTCCTGTGGTAATTTCTCCACGGTCAGTGACTCTATTTCTGTGACGGATGAACCTTGTCCTGATGTTGTAGCAAATTTCAGTTCCAATGTAAGTTCGGGTATTGCTCCGTTAACGGTGTCCT
>CAZUXC010000030.1:13251-17283 GCA_964624045.1 uncultured Methanospirillum sp.
GTAGCAAATTTCAGTTCCAATGTAAGTTCGGGTATTGCTCCGTTAACGGTGTCCTTTACGAATTCCTCTACCGGAGGAATCCTGAATCATTGGGTGTGGGATTTTGGTGATAACAGTACGAATGTCACAACACCGGATTCCATCCACACCTACACAGGTTCCGGTGACTATGTGGTTAATTTCACCGTTTGGAACTCTTGCGGTAACTTCTCTGTGGTAAGTCACACCATATCAGTCATAGATGAACCTTGTGCTGCAGTGGTCGCAAATTATAGTTCTGATGTGAGCTTTGGAACGGATCCATTAACGGTTGTGTTTAATGACACGTCTACTGGTGGATTTATCAATAATTGGTACTGGGACTTTGGAGATGGCAGTTTTGCAACCACGCGAAATTCTACGAAGACCTTTTCTATAGCCGGAGTGTATGGAGTGAATCTCACTTCCGGTAACTCATGCGGTAATTATTCGAATGTGAACCGTACCATATTAGTGAGTGAATTATGTCCTGATGTGGTAGCCAATTTTAGTTCTGATGTTGATTCCGGAGTTGCTCCGTTAACGGTTGTGTTTAATGACACGTCCCTTGGTGGCACAATCACTAACTGGACTTGGGAGTTTGGTGACGGTAGTACTGTCATTACCCAAAATGCAACGAAGACATTCGACAACGCCGGTACATATAAAGTAAACCTCACTGCCTGGAATTCCTGCAATAATTATTCGGTTTTTAATCGTACGATTTTGGTGGGTTCTCCGGTTTGTCCTGATGTGGTAGCAAATTTCAGTTCTGATGTTAGTTCCGGAGTTGCCCCATTAACGGTTGTGTTTAATGACACGTCCCTTGGTGGTACAATCACTAACTGGACGTGGGAGTTTGGTGATGATAGTTCGGTCAGCACTCAAAATGCTACGAAAACGTTCAGCAATGCAGGAACATATGTGGTAAATCTTACGGCCTGGAATTCGTGCCATAATCATTCTGTGGTGAATCGCACAATCACTGTAAGTGAACGGCCGTTATCTGCTCCAACAATTACGGGAATATCTCCGGCATTTGGTGTAAATGACAGTTTCATCAACATCACAAATCTTACCGGAACCAATTTTGTCACCGGTGCTATCGTCAATCTCACCCGGGAAGGTAGTGGAAATATCTCTGGAACAAATGTCACTATCCTTAGCCCTGATCAGATTCGTTGCACGTTCCCTCTCATCGGTGCATCATCAGGGGTCTGGTCGGTTATGGTCAGGAATCCGGATGGGCAGACGGGTTACTTACCGAACGGTTTTACCATAAACCCTGCACCCTGTCCGGATATACAGGCTTCCTTTACTTCAAATGTGAGTAATGGAACTACTCCACTGGCAGTTCTCTTTACTGACACATCTCGTGGAGGAGTGATCAACTCCCGGTTATGGAACTTTGGCGATGGGTCTCCAAATGCCACGACTCAAAGTACCACTCATACATTCAATACAACTGGGAACTTTTCCGTAACCTTGAGTACAGAAAATACCTGTGGTAATCACGGGTTTGTTACGAATCAGATTCATGTAATGGAAACACCGGCACCCGTCACTTATACGATCAATGCATCTGCAGGTATAGGTGGAAATATTACTCCTTCCGGACTGGTATCTCTCTTATCTGGTGAGAGTCAGGAGTTTATGATTGGAAATGCTACCGGGTATTATATTTCTGATGTCTATGTCGATGGCATGAGCGTAGGACTGGTTCGTACCTATCAATTTAGAAACATTACCGAAAATCATCGAATCCTCGCCTCCTTTGGATTATATCCGGATTATTATTCCATAGATGCAACCGCAGGATCTGGGGGGAGTATCAGTCCATCAGGCCGGGTCGTGATAGACTCAGGTGGCAGTCAGAGTTATCATATCACTCCTGATGTGGGAAAAGAGATAGCAGATGTTCTGATAGATGGGGTAAGTGCAGGTGCTCTCAGTGCATACACATTCTCAAATGTAACCACAAATCACCAGATATCTGCACTTTTTATCCGGATTCCGGGAGAATATGCAATTAACTCGTCTTCAAATGAGTGGACGTCAACTGTTCCCTCTGGGAACAAATTGTATCCGGAAAATTCGAACCAGTCATTCATTATGCAGGCAAAACCTGGTTCGACCCTGACAAATGTCTCCGTTGATTCAACAGAAAAAGGCCCAATCCGGAATTGGACTTTTACTAACCTGAGTGAAGATCACTCGCTGTATTCTACCGGAACTCCGATACCTGGACAGATCCAGGTATTCTTTAATGCAACACCCCGGTGGGGAGCGGTTCCTCTGGATGTGACATTCCAATCCTGGAGTTTTGGCGATCCTACTTACTATTACTGGCAATTTGGTGACGGAGCAACGGAAACCAGTCCAAACCCCACTCACCGGTATAACAGTTCCGGGGTTTTTTCTGTCAGTCTCCAGGCTGCAAATGAAATGACCCGGGGTGGTGGGACATGGAATCGTTACATCACGGTAACTGATGGAGCGATTCCTGAACCGACTCCTACCCCGGCTCCGGAACGAATAACCTCCATGTTGCAGTATTCCCCTTCAAATGGAACAGCACCACTGTCTGTTATGTTCACAGATACGAGCTCAGGAAATCCCACTTCCTGGTATTGGGATTTTGGAGACGGATCCACTTCAAGAGAACAAAACCCTGTCCATCATTACTTAAATAGAGGGACGTATTCGGTGATGCTGCTTGCAGAAAATAGAGATTACAGTGGTTCTGTGACGATCTCGCAGGCAATTACCGTATGGTAATTGCGGAATTCTCCTTACCTTTTTTGGACTCGTTAGTAAATTCGGGAAAGAAGTAATCATCTTCTTTGAAGATCTTCATAATCCCTGTCTCTGATATTTCACATCTTCAAATTCAGAAAATGCCTTCTAACAGGTGTCTCACGGACCGTTTTTCCGAGAGAAAAAAAGAATCTCATTATCTATCTATATAGATTCGCAGTAATCTGGATGTAAAGATGGATTCAGAGTTTCCGGCTCCCTGATACTCCCATCACAAACGTGTAATCGGGTTTGGTAAAATCTTTTCCCATGGTGATCAAAGGTATAGCAGTGTCACTGATATCGACCCCTGTATTATCCTGTGTTTGGATACCCTGAGAAGATTCCTGATTCTCTCCTCCGATGTATCCGCTGTACCCAACGGTGAGTACAATGCCAATGAATAGTACCATGGTAAAGACAGCCAGATAATGGAGAAATATATCTGGTGAAAATGTATTCCCGTGAAGTCTTTCCTGTTGTGGCATGGATGTAGGTTAAAATCAAAATAGATAAATGTATCTGTTGGTCGAAGAGGGATCCCTCATCACAAGATGGATTCAATAAGGACATCACAAATGAAAAAAATGCTATAAGAAAATACCATGATTCGCTCATCCGGTTTTTTCCAAAGTATCCTCCAAATATGCGACGATCTGATTTGAGTAAGTAATATCCTCTCTATTCTTGATATTAGGAGCAAAGAACGAGAAAATCTTCAACGCACCGGATGTACGGGCAAGGGTCAATAAATCTCATTCTTTTTTTACCATTTATTTCAAAAGATGCGGGTACTAAGGATCCTTATATATGTTCTGTAAATTTATTATAAAATTAATATAAATGTCGGAAGTGAAAAATCGCAGTATCTTGATTCATTGGAATAATCCTCCATTAAATCTTCAATATTTGAAACATTCTACAAGTTCGCAATACCGGCATGGTTATATTCCAGATATTACAATGTTAGTTTATGGATCGCTTCGTAAAGATAATTGTCTTAATGATGGTTTGTTTTGTCATTGCACCGCTTGCTCTTGCAGAAACAAACGCCACAGTAGCAAGTCCAACCGGACCGGTTGCAGCAACTTTTGAATCAATCCCTCCTGTTGATGTCAGTGTCATTCCAAACACCACCGCTCCTGAGTTTGAGTCAATTCCGCCAGTTGGGGTATCCGTTGCTCCAAACACCACTGCTCCTGAGTTTGAGTCAATTCC
>CAZUXC010000031.1:0-16375 GCA_964624045.1 uncultured Methanospirillum sp.
ACCGACGTAGTCGAGACTGCACTGTTCAACGTTGTTGAAGCAGGCGGCGCTCCAGTAGCAGCAGCAACCCCGGTTGCAGCAGTAACTGAGGCACCAGTAGTCAACGCAACTCCAACAGCAGCACCAACCGTTGAGGCAACTGCAGCACCAACCGAGAAGCCAACCGAGGCACCAACCACCGTGCCACCAACCCCTGAGCCGACCAAGAAGTCCCCAGGATTTGGAGCACTCGTTGCACTCGCTGGCCTTGGAGCAGTAGCTTTCCTGGTTAGCCGCCGGAACTAAGGGGTAAAACCCAACTTTTTCTTCTTTTTGTTTGAGTATTTTCTGAAGTGTTTTTGAGAGTTTTCCTGTCTCTTCCAATGCACTAAATAGGATCCAGCGTTACCTGTATGGCATGAAACTTGCTGTACGCCCTGTTGATATTGCTGCACGAGGTGTACTCCTGCATCAGCAGGATGCAAAATCTCTCGGAGTTTTTCCCGGGGACCGGGTTGAGATAATCAATACATCTTCCGGTCTCTCAATTGCTGATTATGTCGAAACAACTTCTTCTCTTATTGAACAGGGAAGGTTGGGCCTTTATCACCAGAGTAATGAGCAACTTCAGGTAACAGATGGTGATGCGGTTGAAGTCAGAGTGTCTGACCGACCGGTTTCATTAGACTACATAAGAAAAAAAATGGAGGGTGAACGTCTTTCCCGAGAAGAGATCAGTCTCATCGTAAATGATATTGTTCATGATAACCTCTCTCCTAGTGAAATCACCGCCTTTGTCATAAGTTCATATATTAATCAACTGGATATCGATGAGATAGAATATCTGACCCGTTCGATGGTTGAAACCGGGGATAAACTTGAGTTCCACACCGGTCCAATCGTTGATAAACACTCCATTGGTGGAGTTCCCGGGAATAAGATCACATTTTTGGTGGTTCCGATTATTGCAGCTGGTGGTTTACTGATCCCGAAAACCAGTTCACGAGCCATAACCGGTGCCGGAGGTACTGCTGATCTCATGGAGGTTCTGGCTCCAGTTGAGTTTTCTGCTACTGAAGTTCAACAGATGACCCAGAAAGTTGGTGGAGTGATTGTCTGGGGTGGAGCGACCAATATTGCGCCAGCTGACGACAAAATTATCATTCAGGAGTATCCTTTCAAAATAGATCAGATAGGTCAGATGATTGCAAGTGTCATGGCAAAGAAATTTGCCGTCGGTGCCAATGTGGTGGCTATTGATATTCCTGTTGGAAAACATTGTAAGGTACATTCCATTCCGGAAGGGCGCAAGCTGGCACAACAATTTATTGAAATTGGTGAACGTCTGGGAATGAGGGTTGAATGTGCTTTGACATATGGTGATGCACCTGTGGGACGGGCAGTCGGACCTGCTCTTGAGGTAAAGGAAGCACTTGCCATCCTTGAAGGAGCTGAGTCACCAAATTCACTCATTGAGAAGAGTGCAGTGATTGCCGGTATCGCCTTTGAACTTGCAGGGAAGGCAAATCGCGGAGAAGGTGTTCAACTAGCCATGGAGATCCTGAAATCCGGTAAAGCTCTCAAAAAGATGAAAGAGATAATCGCGATTCAGGGAGGAGATGCGAATGTAACCTCTGAAATGGTGAAAGCAGGTGAGTTTACTCATATTGTCAAAGCAGACCATGATGGATACGTTGTGGATCTGAACAACCGCTCTCTCATCTCTATAGCCAGGGCAGCTGGAGCACCAAACGATCACGGAGCCGGGCTTTATATCCATGCGAAACCTGGAACCCGGTTGATTCGTGGAGATCCGATCTTTACTCTCTATGCTGAAAGAAAATGGAGGCTAGAGAAGGCATTGGAAATGGCCCGAACATTACGTCCGGTGATGGTTGAAGGAATGCTTATCGATCGAGTACCAAACCCCCGGGATTGGCAATTTACCAGGCAACGAAACAATGGGGTAGAATAATAATATATGTGGGACTTTTCTCACGTTTTTAGGAGAAGTTGGATGGAATACAGGGTACAACTGGCAATATCCCGTGTAATGCTACTCCTCATCTGTCTTGGAGTTTCAGGAGTCCCGGCATCTGCTTTGAATGTAATGGTTTTCGAGCAGACAGACAAGACGGCACCTATCCCTGAAGCTCTCATTTATGTAAATGGGGAATATATTGCTACAACAGGTTCGAATGGGACGTATAATCTGACATATGAAGGAGATCCTCCCTCTTTGCGGATAGCCAAAGCAGGGTATCGAGATTGGACCGGGGTACCTCCTCTGAATGACACCTTACTTCTCGCTCCTCTTCAAGCACGGAATTGTTCCTATCTGATTCAGGTGTTTGATGCAGACACACTGCTTCCAATTCAGGGGGCTTTGGTTCGTGCAGGAACAGAAGATGGTGATGTTGGCCGGAGTATTAGTGAGGAAAATGGGAGTGTTGTTCTCTCCCTGCGTTCGGAACAGGTGTATGATCTGGTAATTAGTTCCAGAAATTATCAGACCATCAGAGACAAACTCGTTACGGGTTTTGAAAATGGAGAGAAACAGTACTCCATGATAAAAAATGACCGTTTGTCTCTATATGTGAAGGATTCTCTTGATAACAAGCCGGTTGCAGGTGCTCTTCTCCGGGCTGACGGAGTTGATCTTGGGAAGACAAGTGAGAATGGTATTCTTATTACTAATCTCTCCCGGGGTGTGGATCATACCATAGAGGCAGACGCTGGTGGGTATGAGAAGACAGTCCTTGCAATAAATCCCAGTGACAAAGATCTCATTCTTGATCTCTCACTCATTCGTCTCAAATCTCATGTTTTTGTATCAGTGTATGGTGAGGATAAACGTCCCGTTGAAGGAGTGCAGGTTTCTCTTAATGGAAACATAACAGGAATTACAAATGAATATGGCAGAGTTTCATTCCCTAATCTGGAACTTATTCCATATGAATTCATGGTATCCAAAGAGGGATTTGAGACCAGTAACCGGGTACAGAATATTACACCTGATACAACAGATGTTATCTTTGAAATTCGTCCTTCGACAAATTTGCTAGAGGTTTTTGTACAGGACTCTTTTGGCAAACCTCTTCCAAATGCCTCGGTTATTATCAACAACTCTTCTGAGTCCCTGACAAATATTAATGGATCTTCTACATTTGAGCTTTATCAGGGAGTGTACACCATAGAAGCTCGGAAAGATGCATATTTGTCAAACAATACATCCGTTTCCCTTCCTGTCCGAGATCCAATATTACTTTCTCTCAATCCGGTGATGAATAAAAAAGAGGAGATTTCTATTCCCTGGATGCCTCTTGGGGTTGGTGTAATCTTATGCGGGTTGGGAATCATTATAATTCTATTTATTCGTGGAAAAGGGAGGAACAAATCTTCTCATTCGCGAAAAAAGAGAAACGGTTTGAGAAAAAGATCTCTCTAACGTTTTACGGATCCAGTGGGAATCGAACCCACGTCCCCGGGTCCGAAGCCCGGTAGGATATCCGCTACCCCATGGATCCCCTCCTATTTTCAATCCATAAGGTATTAATGATTTTTATCCCACCTTTATGGTATGATTCTGTCATCACGCTCGATCCGGCAACGACTTGAGAATTCAGCCGGTGAAGGGAGGATTATCCTTGAACCATATGGGAGTGAGTGTCAGCAGCCGGCGTCATATGATCTGCGGTCTGCGCAGGACTATATTATGGATAGGGGTGTGATGACCCTGATAGCAAGTATGGAATGGGTTGAACTTCCCAACGATATTGCTGCGACTCTTCGGTGTCGTTCATCATATGCAAGACGTGGGCTTCTTCTCAGTGGGGGTTTTGTGGATCCAGGGTTCCGGGGCCATCTGACTCTCTGTCTTTTAAATATGGGAGTAGAACCGGTCCACATTTCAACCGGGGATCGTATTGTTCAGATGATCTTTTCGGAAGTCACATCAGGTGATGAGATGTATAACGGGAGATATCAGGATAGTTATGGGGTGGTTACAGCAAGATGATCAAAACAGAGCATAAATATATTGAAATTTTGCGTATTCTGAAGGATCATCAGGAGCCCATGGGGGCGAAACGGCTTTCTGAGCTTCTCGCTGAAAGAGGATATGTGATGACTGATCGGGCAGTCCAGTATTATCTCCGTTATCTGGATACCCGGGGATTTACTGAAAAGGTAGGAAACCAGGGTAGGATTTTAACGAAAACTGGTATATCAGAGACGGACCGTGCATTAGTAGAGGATCGAATTGGTTTTGTTATCTCTAAACTTGAACGTTTAGCATTCAGAAGCAACTTTGATCCTGACACATCTACAGGCGATGTGGCATACAATCTTACCATAGTTCCCAATGAAGAACTTGAAAAGGTTATTGATGTGTTTAACCGGGTAAGAGATGCGGGATGTAGTTTCTTCAGATCCTATGCATTAGTCGAGCGGGATCCCCGGGTTCCCGCAGGTCATACTGGCATATTGACAGTTTGTAGTATTACTATGGATGGAGTTTTCCAGCACAATGGGATACCGGTGAAGATGGCATATGGGGGAACCATACGTGTGGAGAATGGAAAACCCGTTGAGTTTGTTGATTTGATTGGATATCAGGGGTCTACAGTAGATCCCCTTCAACTCTTCATTAATTCCGGTCTTACTGCAATAGGCTCCTACATTTCGGGAGGGAGTGGAGTTTTACTCGCAAATATCAGACAAATTCCCGGTTCATCCTGGGATCGTGCATCTGATCTGATCACCCGGATGCAAGGGTGTGGATTCCGGTTTCCATTAATGATGGGAAGAGGCGAGATTTTTAATCTTGCAACAGATCCAGGAAGAATTTCCCTGGTGTCATATTCAGGTATGAATTCTATCGGGTATGCAGCAGAAGAAGGAATGAAATTAGTTACGGAAATAGGAGCCGGGACTATTCCCTTCTCACGGTTTACCAGGTGAGTCTATGACTCTGCCCCTTTTTCTGTTTTTATTAATTGATCCAGTTCATTCACTCTGTTAACCACGTTAAGGCCTGAAAGAACGATGAGAACCGCAACATGAGTTCCCTGGCGGGCTGAAATCGGGCTGTCTCCGGACCGGAGTTCATATCCGTCGATACTGTCATCAATCCATTTTCTCACTGCCATAAATCCCTTCATGGATAGTTCTTCTTCCGGTCCAATAAGGAGGATAAGTGCCTTTCTTGCTGATCCAAGTTCACAATATGCAGATATGTCGCGGTATACTGCCCGCTCTGCGAGCTTTACAATTCTCCCCGCCCGCTCCTGCTTGTGGACCAGGGACTCCTCCCGTTGTTTAAAAAATCCGAGGTGCGCCTGTTCTTCCAAAGGTTCATCTGCAAGACCAAGAGTAATCAGATCCATACCGGTGATTGTGTTAAGAATTTCCCTGGTATCAAGAACCATCTGGGGTGGTGTATCCTGAACTTCTCCTGCCTGGATAAGAAGATGAATTCGCCGTGATATCTGCTGATTTACAAGGTCATACGGGTCTATGGTGACCTTTTCAGAAGTTCCTGGGATCCAAAATCGTTCTGACGATGTTTGTGCTCTCTGTTGTGTTGCTGCTTCTATCTGTTCACGGGTTTTATCGAGCCAGAGTTGATTGTCAAAAACGATTACCCCATCCAGTATCTTTCGAATCTGGCGCATATTGGTGGCTGCACGTTTGAGCCGTTCAATCCCCTCTTCAGATGAAGGAAGAGTAACTAGTCCAAAAACCGGCTCAAACATGGTTTCCCTAATTATACTTACTAAATGGGGGATGAGATCAATTAACGCTCCTCCCAGGCCCGCACAGAGAAGGATTGCATCATGACCCTTGGTATCGTATTTACGAAGGGTTGCTTTCACTTCATCAATAGTAAAACTCGTTGTCAGGAGTTCAGGTGAGGAGATAGAATCTTTCGGAAAGTATATTTTCGCACTTCGTTCAATGTAAGCGAGTTTTTCCAAAACATCAGGATTGTTATCCACTGCAATGGCATGGACTGTTGTGCCACGGGTTTGTCTGCTTGCAGGCTTTGCTATCTCATTTGCAATTTTGCTTCCTGCTGTGCCAAGTCCCAATACTAATAGTCTCATCTCTTCACCCGTAGCAAAATATCCTCACCAGTCTCTGAATTGTATATATGTACTCCCCTGATATCATATAGAGTATCTGGGGGGCATCACCAGAATCTGCCCGTATTTGCCGGTATCTTCCATATCTCCATGCGTCTGTGACGATTTTTTTGGGAAAATTATCGGGTCTATATAAAAAACATAATAATCATGTCACTTTGCTGAATTTATCGCGGAAAAACCGGGATTCAAATAATAATGTTTTTACCGGTAAGGGTTTTACTACTCTTTTGAGGTGACAGACCTTGAGCTATGGCATAGAATTCGTTCCCGGAAACATTAACGTTAAACAGGTGGTCAATTACTGTAAACTCGCAGAGTCAAAGGATATCGACTTTGCATGGATTACTAACCACTACAACAACCGCCACTGCTACCCGACCCTTGCAGCAATTGCAATGGAAACCACAACCCTCAAGATGGGTCCGGGTATCATGAACGCCTTTACCGACACCCCTGCCGCAATGGCCTCATTCGCATGCACTCTGAATGAGATCTCTGACGGCCGTGCAGTCATGGGTATCGGACCAGGTGACCTTTCAACTCTTCCAAAACTTGCAATCAGCCCTGACAAACCGGTTGGTCGCCTCGAGGAAGCAGTTCTCCAGATGAAGAAGCTCATCGCCGGAGAACAGGTCGATAAGTCAGGCCTGAACTTCTTTGACTATGATGGTGCAAAGCTGACTGGTGTCTCACTCCCAGGAAAGAAGGGCATCCCGATGTACATCGGAGCACAGGGTCCAAAAGTTCTCGAACTTGCAGGAACCATCGGAGATGGTGCATTGATCAATGCATCTAACCCGAAGGACTTCGATGTTGCAATTCCAATCATAAAGGCAGCATGCGACAAGGTTGGTAAGAAGAACTTTGACATTGGTGCATACACTGCCATGTCTATTGACATGAACGAGAAGAAAGCACGCAATGCAGCAAAGATCGTTGCAGCATTCATAGCAGCAGGATCTCCAGAAGCACTTCTCCAGCGTCATGGCCTTGACCTTGCAAAGGTTGCAGTCATCAAGGGTGCACTCGGCAAGTTCGACTTTAAGACTGTTAACGAGACCGTTGATGATGCAATGATTGATGCATTCACCATCGCCGGGAATCCAGACACCGTCAAACAGAAGTGTGAAGACCTCACCAAGGCCGGTGTTACTCAGATCATCTTCGGATCACCCATTGGTCCGGATGTTGTCAACTCTATCCGTCTGCTCGGCAAATACGTCGTGTAAGAAGATATTCAAATACCTCTTTTTTCGGTTCATATTAATAGCGGAGCGTCTTATACGGAGAGAGGATATAAGATGTTTACTTCGAACAGGATATCCCAGGCTGAAGGGTATATTGAATATCGCAGGGAAAATTTAACCGGCTTAAAGACCCGAATCTGCCCGCAACGACTTCATCGTGGTATTGGTACTCCTGATGTGCCGGTATATTTCGCAGAGAATTGTCCGTTTTGTCCGGATCATATTGAAACTGTTACTCCCTGCTTTCCTGATGGAAATCGGATCCATTCGGGTGAGAGTATAACCTTTCCTAATCTCTATCCATTTGCTGCTTATCATGTGGTGACTGCAATAACCAGGACTCATTCTCCCCAAATATTTTCTCCCCGTCAGATTGCTGATGCATTATATGGCCAGACTGAAGTTATGTCCCGTCAGGCAGGCTATGTCTCAATCAATTGGAATTATCTCCCTTCTGCAGGGGCATCCCTCCCTCATCCTCACATGCAGGGTCTCTCTGATCCTCAAGCTGACACACTTCCTTCCCGATATCTGGGTGGATGCAAAGATTATCTCAACATGTATGGCCGGAGGTATGATGCGGATCTTCTATGGTATGAGACTGAAAACAATAGGCATCTCTCTGGTACTCATCTCTTCTGGTATGCTCATCCAATACCAATTGGAGAGCGGGAAATTCGGTGCATCCTTCCCATCACAACGGTATCTGAATTTCCGCTGGTGATTGAGGATTTCGCTTCGGATCTTGTCAATATTCTGGGATTATACCGAGATCTGGGGACCAGTGCATTCAATATGTCCATTTTTTTTGGTCATGAAAATGATCGGGAGTCCTTCTCCGCTTTTTGCTCAGTTATTTCTCGAATAAATCCAAATCCACTCTCCATATCGGATACGGCATTTATGGAACGTCTTCACCTTGAACCGGTTATCCTCACTCTTCCGGAGGAGTTGGCAGACACCTGGCGGGAATATCAACAGGAGTAATCTGTAATCTCTGGAAATACGGGATATTATTACCTGAAATCAGAGAAAAAAAAGAAAAGATTGATTTATTCTGGCTTGCTGATAAGGGTCTTCTTGGAAACGCGGGTTCCGTCGTTCTTGTGTGGTTTGCGGATGACGGAATCGGTTGCCTTCTCCATCTCACGTGCCTCATCACAGAGAACTGCTGCCTGGCGCATCATTTCGTGTGCAGAGCAGACGATTGGAACGTAGTTCTCAAAGCCCTTGGTCATGAAACAGCCCTTAACGTTCACTCCTGCAACTGCGCTGGAGATCTCGTATGCTGCCCGTGCCTTTGCATATGCGTAGGGGTTGCTAAACTCTCCTTCGACAGCCTTGTCTGAGGTCATGACGATCTTTGGCAGTGCAATGTCCTTGCCCTTCTTTCCTGCCTTGACCTGATCAATAACTTCATCGAGAGCAACCTGGAGTTTGTTGAATGCACCGGTGAGTGCGAGTACTTTGACCAGGTTTCCGTTAAAGTCTGCCATCTCCATGGGGTCAAGGAATTCGCGGCGTGCACCGATCATGGAGTCTCCCTTCATGATGATGTAGCCGAATTCGCTTGCCTTGAGTGCTTCCCACTCCTCTTTCTTGCTGGTGATGTCGTCGGTGATGACAACGCAGGGAATGCCTGCTGCTGCAAGTGCTTCACGTGCACCCTTTGGGCCTGGAAGGACACCGTTCGGGGAGACTACGACACAGAAGTCTGGGCCCCATGCTTTCATGTTGGAGACTACGCGGTCGATATCCTCTGGCTGGAGCTTAGTCCCCGAGGTGGCCATGAAGGTGATCATGTCCTCACGGTCTGCCCGTTCGTCGAGGAGAAGTTCTGCCATGACACCACTTGCAATATTTCCTAGTTTTGCAATTCCTACTTTTACTACCATTGCACACCTCTGTGAGTGTTCATCGATACTATGATAAATATCATAATAAATGTTGTGAAATCGTTTTTTCGCTATTTAAACGTATAAATACTCGATCATTATACTCATCAGTCTTTCGTGGACAAGTTATCTCTCCTCTTCCCGGTTTTTGGGTCTCTCGCGGAGTTAACGAAAAGTGTTTAAATTAATCCCCTCTTATGGATAAGTATGAAAGAAGGTCTCTTGACCGACCGGCAGAAAGAGGTACTTAGATACCGTAGGTCAGGGCTTACGCAACAGCAAATAGCCGATATAATTGATACTTCCAAAGCGAATGTCTGCACTATTGAAAAGTCGGCAATGGAAAATATCAAGAGGGCAAGGGAAACTCTCGAATTTTTCCATAGTCTTGACTCCCGGCATCTATGTACGATAGGTAAAGGGCAGGATCTTCTTGAATCTGTTCAGCAGATCTTTGTTGAAGCAGAAAAGATAGGGATTAAGGTCAAATATGACACGATTCAGTTGATGAATCGTATCCGTGATGAGATTCCGGAGAAGAACCGATCCCGGTATGTGAGAAATCCAATTGAGGTCTACATCAAAGATGATGGCGACCTCTATTTTGAGTAACTCTTCTCATCAATACCTTTATTACTATTTTTATCTCATATGTATGAAGCCTGAATCTGCATGTTCTTTCTAGTTCGCGTAGATTTAACGGTCAATCCGTAAAAAATCAAAGGATCTGCGGAGTGACCAGGGTTGCGCTTGTCGCAATGGGCTGATATAGTGGGATGTGATTTCGGCTGAGGGTGGACGATACGGCCCGGTTCCTCTGCATACGCATTGGATAAGCCTGACTATCACGCATCTTACGAGAGACCGGTATCTGAACGCAATATCGCTGACTGCCTGACTACATACGAAAGGATTTGTTCTGGCTTCTCTGATTGGGAAGCACTTGACCATGTGGTACCTTTTGTGATGTAGGGAGAGGCAGATCAGGATGCAGTTCAGCAGATAATCTGACGAGAACAGCCTCTGCTGTAGTTATACTTCGTGTCTCTGATCCTGCATCGAATGTCATTTCCGGATATCCCAGTTCTGGAAATGATCCTGATACAGACCAGAAGGACTGATTGAAAAATGCCAAATGTACACAGACCCCGCATGGGTTCCCTGGCATACAGCCCGAGGAAACGGGCGAAAAGCCAGGTGCCGAAGTATCATGCATGGCCCGCATATGAGGGGGAGCCTGCGCTCCAGGGTTTTGCCGGATATAAGGTCGGAATGACCCATGTCATTATGGTCGATGACCATACCAAGAGCCCGAATGAGGGTAAGGATATCATGGTCCCGGTAACGGTTGTTGAAGTGCCTGATATGAAGGTTGCAGCAATTCGTGTTTACCGCCAGGATACCTACGGACACCACCCGATGACTGAAATCTGGGCAGAGAGTCTGGAATCAGATCTCGGCCGTCGGATTAACCTGCCAAAGAACTACAAGCCTGCCGATGCAGAGAAGAAAGCACGGGAAGCTATTGAGGCAGGGAAAATCGTCGATGTGGTAGCAATTACCTACACCCGGCCTGCTCTTCTCACTGGTGTTCCAAAGAAGGTCCCTGACCTGATGGAGACTCGTATTGGTGGCGGAAGCATTGCCGAGCGCTTTGAATACGGCCTCAGCATGCTTGGAAAGGATGTTGACATCCGTGGCATGTTCCAGGTTGGCCAGTATACTGACATTACCGCTATCACGAAAGGAAAGGGAACTCAGGGTCCGGTAAAACGCTGGGGTGTTCACCTGCGCAAGCGCAAACACTCCCGTGGCGGCAAAGAGCGCCATGTTGGAACTCTTGGACCCTGGACTCCGCACCATGTCCGGTGGCAGGTTCCGATGATGGGTCAGATGGGATACCACCAGAGAACCGAATACAATAAGCGGCTTCTTCGCATTGGGGAAGCAGGCTCAGACGTAACTCCTGATGGTGGGTTCCTGCACTATGGAGAAGTTCGTGGCAGATATGTCCTGATTAAGGGTTCACTTCCCGGCCCGTCCAAGCGGCTTATCCGTATCAGACATGCCATCCGTCAGGGTGAGCACAAGATTCGCGAACCGGTAATCGAATTCGTAAGTCAGCAGAGCAAGCAGGGGTGAGATAGATGAAAGCACAAGTTTTATCACTGTCTGGTTCAGTCGATCACGAGATTGAACTCCCGGCTGTCTTTGCATCTGATTACCGCCCGGATCTCATCAAGAAGGCGGTCATTTCGATTCAGAGTCACCGGTACCAGCCTCATGGGGCCTATGTCTATGCAGGAATTACTGCATCTGCAGTTGGTTGGGGTAGCGGTCGTGGTGCATCACATGTCCCACGTCTGAAGAACAGTTCCCGTGCAGCAAAGGTTCCTCAGGCAAAAGGTGGTCGTGAAGCACATCCACCTAAAGTCCAGAAGATTCTGACTCGTGATATCAACCGGAAAGAGAGACGTAAAGCTCTCGGGTCAGCTATCGCTGCAACTATCAGCGAAGATCTGGTCAAGTCTCGTGGTCACCTCTTTGCAGGCAGCCTCCCGTTTGTCCTGACCAATGACTTTGAGTCACTTGGCAAGACCCGCGAAGTCATCGCAGCGCTCCGTGCAATCGGCGTGTATGATGATGTTCTCAGAGCAGAAGGCTCACGAAAAGTTCGTGCAGGTCGCGGTAAGATGCGTGGTCGTCGGTACAAACAGCGGAAGAGTCTGCTCATTGTCACTGGTAGTGAACCACTCCGCGCAGCACGCAATCTCGCCGGTGTAGATGTCTGCCCGGTTGACAGTCTGAATGTTGAACTTCTCGCCCCAGGTACTCAGTCTGCACGACTGACTGTCTGGACTGAAGATGCAATCACCAGACTCGGTGGTGAACAATAATGGTTCTGAAGTACCCGCATGCAACCGAAAAGGCAACTTACGGGGTAGAGAACGAGAGTAAGCTCCAGTTTATCGTCGATCGGAATGCGACGAAGCCGGAGATTAAGAAGGCGGTCGAGAAGATGTTCGGCCAGCAGGTCACCTCAGTCCGGACTATGATGAATGCCAAGGGAGAAAAGAAGGCAATCATCGCGTTCGCGAATGAGAAATCCGCAGAGGAGATCCTCAGCCGTCTCGGCATAATGTAAGGTGGTGTAAGATGGGACATCGTATCACAACACAGAGCCGTGGAGCCGGAGGATCAACCTACCGTGCACCGTCACACCGGTACAAAGCTGCGCTCCGACACCTCGGGCGCAACGACCAGACGGTGACCGGGGTTATCATCGACATCGAGCATGACCCGGCACGGCACACTCCGATTGCAAAGGTTGAGATTGAGAACAGTGAGGACAAATTTGTCCTGGTTACTGAAGGACTCGGGGTAGGGGACGTTATGACATGGGGCGCCGATGCCTCATACAAGAACGGAAACACCCTTCCGATGTCTGCAATCCCGACCGGAGCATACATCTGCAATATTGAAGCCCGGCCAAATGATGGTGGCAAGTTCGTTCGCGCAAGCGGTGTACAGGCCATGATCACCGATAAGATGGAAGGCAGAGTAGCAGTCCGGATGCCAAGTGGCAAGACCAAATGGTTTAACGGCCAGTGCCGTGCAACTGTCGGTATTGTCGCTGGTGGTGGACGCAGTGAAAAGCCGTTCGTCAAGGCTGGTAAGAAATACCACAAGATGAAGAACACTGCAAGCAACTGGCCACGGGTACGCGGTCAGGCAATGAATGTCATTGACCACCCATTCGGTGGTGGAGGACATCAGCACGCTGGCAGACCAAAGACTGTAAGCCGCGGCACTCCACCGGGCAGAAAGGTCGGACACATCGCAGCACGGCGTACAGGTAGGAGGAGGTAGTCCGCATGGCAAAGAAGATAGTTAAGAAGTTACCACGGCGAAAGGAGGAATTCACCTACCACGGATTCAACGCCGAAGCTCTCAAGGCAATGACTATTGAGGAGCTGCTTCCGGTTATGCCCTCCCGGGCACGCCGGAAGGTGCTGCGTGGGTGGACCATCAGCGAGGATAAACTCCTTGCTGACCTGCGAAAAGGTGAATCCCGGGTTAAAACCCATGTCCGTGACATGATCATCCTCCCAGAGATGATCGGACGAGAGATTGAGATATATAACGGCAAGGAATTTGTCAAGGTTGAGATCCAGCCTGAAGCAGTCTTCCATTACCTCGGCGAGTTTGCTCTTACGAGAAGGAGAGTTTCCCACGGTTCTGCCGGTATAGGAGCAACACGGTCGAGTAAGTTCGTTCCGCTGAAGTGATGAGAGATGGCAAGGATCGATTATTCAAATAAGGTGGAAGGGGATAACCTGGCCCGCGGCAAGGTAAATGAGGCACCAATCTCACCAAAGCATGCAATAGAGATTGCAAGTTTCGTCAAGGGGAAGACCCTGAATGAAGCAGAAGCATACCTCAATGATGTCGTGGACCTGAAAAAGGCCATTCCCTTCAAGCGTTTCAACAGAAACGTAGCCCACAAGCGGGGTCTCGTCGGCTGGGATGCCGGTCGGTATCCAAAGAAAGCAAGTCAGGTATATCTCCGTCTCTTTAACAGTGTGCGGAAGAATGCCGAATACAGTGGACTTGACACTGACAAGCTGCGGATCATTCATGTATCTGCAAATCGTGGAGTTCGCCGCCGGAGCTTTATGCCCCGTGCAATGGGTCGGGCAACACCAAAAGATCGTCAGACGGTCAACATTGAGATGATCGTCTCCGAGCAGGAGGCCTGAACGTATGGCAATTGAGCGTAAGTTTGTAGCAGATGGCGTTCGGAAGGTCCGGGTAGAGAAACATCTCTCCCGAGAGCTCAAGCGTGCCGGATACGGTGGGATGGATCTCATCCGTACTCCTCTCGGCACCCAGGTGACGATCTTTGCAGAGAAGCCAGGTATCGTCATTGGTAAGGGTGGAAAAGTCGTCCGTAGTCTGACTCAGGATCTGGCAACAACCTTTGGAGTCGAATCTCCACAGATCGAAGTTCAGCAGGTTGACAATCCAAATCTGAATGCTCAGATCATGGCCGAGCGACTTGCCAGTGCTCTTGAACGCGGCTGGTACTTCCGAAAGGCTGGTTCTTCTACGATCCGCAGGATCATGGAATCCGGTGCTCTTGGTTGTGAGGTTGTCATTTCAGGAAAACTCACCGGAGCCCGCGGACGTGTCCAGAAGTTTACTGAAGGATACATCAAGCATTCTGGTGATCCGGTAAACACCATCGTTGAGAAGGGATTTGCAGTAGCAATCAAGAAACTCGGTGTTATTGGTGTTCAGGTCCGGATTATTCCACCAGGTGCGCAACTCCCTGACCACTTTAAGGTGACAGCAGTTATCGAGAAGAAGAAGGCAAGCCTCGCACCACATCTGAC
Source organism: uncultured Methanospirillum sp. (assembly GCA_964624045.1). GTDB lineage: Archaea > Halobacteriota > Methanomicrobia > Methanomicrobiales > Methanospirillaceae > Methanospirillum. Next base: position 14,667 of record CAZUXC010000031.1, read on the forward strand.
AAAAATTTCGTCAGATGCTTTTGATGAGGATGATGTCCCTCTCGAAGAGATGATTGCAGAGCCAGATGTTGAGGAGGATGTCTAATGGCAATCTTCCGAGCACGTGATGTTGGTCAGCTCTCCGATGTTGAAATTGGCGAACAGGTCGATAAACTTCGGATGGAATTGATTGTGTACCGCGGTAAGGTCAGTGCCGGTGGCGCTCCTGAAAACCCGGGCCAGATCCGCGAGATTCGCCGGACCATCGCCCGGATGAAGACCGAACAGAACCGCAGAACCCGGGTATGATCACACCGCAGAACATTCTGTTCCATGAGTTCATCGGACAGGATGTGGCTGTGGTACATGCCTCAAACCCATCCCTTGTTGGGATAACCGGTCTCATCATTGATGAAACCCGGAGTATGTTCACGATAAAGACTGTCTCCGGTCTGAAAATGGTGGGAAAGAAGGGAATCACCCTTCGAATTCGGCTCCCTGAAGGAAAGGTTGTTGATCTGGATGGCTCAGTACTCCTGATGGCTCCAGAGAGACGTATAACCATGCGAATCAGAAGATAGAGGTTCATAATGGCAAAAAATATCGGATTTAACGTACCTGCCCCTGAGAAAGAGTGTGGGGACGTAAACTGCCCGTTCCATGGCACCTTGCCGGTGCGCGGCCAGGTGATCACCGGCAAAGTCGTGAGCGACAAGATGACAGGGTCGGTAGTGATCAGGAGGGACTACCTGCACTTTGTCAAGAAGTACCAGCGGTACGAAAAGCGGAGTTCCAAGATTCATGCACACAACCCCCCGTGCCTGCACGCAAGGGTTGGCGATACCGTGAGCATTGCTGAGTGCCGGCCACTCTCCAAGACGAAGACCTTTGTGGTCATTGAGGTGAACCGGTCATGAAGGGCCTTGGGATAAAAGTCCCCCGCTCAGTAAGCACCGGGACCCGCCTGACCTGTGCAGACAACACCGGAGCACGGGTTGTTCAGGTCATATCGGTCTTTGGATATCATGGTGTCCGGCGCAGGCAACCCAAACTCGGGCTTGCTGACATTGCAACCGTCACTGTGAAGAAAGGAACTCCGGACATGCGCAGAAAGCTTGTGCGTGCCGTTGTTATCCGCCAGAAGAAAGAAATCAGGCGTCCAAGCGGGCTTCGGCTTAGTTTTGATGATAACGCCGTAGTGGTCGTCGATGAAAAGAATGAACCACGAGGAACTGAGATCAAGGGTCCGGTCGCTCGTGAAGTCGCTATCCGGTACCCCCGTATCGGGTCGATGGCCACGATCATCGTGTGAGTGGTGCGAATGGTAAGGATTGCAAGTAAACAGCCAAGAAAGCAGCGCAAGGCCCGGTATAATGCCGCGCACCACGAGCGCGGTTCACTTCTTCACGCTCCGCTCTCCAAAGAGCTGCGTGAAAAGTATCACAAGCGGAGCATCCGGGTAATCAAGGGTGACACCGTTAAGGTAGTCCGTGGTGACCATGCAGGAACAACCGGACCTGTCGACTTTGTGCTCCCTAAAAAGGCACAGATCGTCGTTGACGGAGTATCAGTGAAGAAGGCAGACGGCACTGAAGTGCCACGCCCGATTGATCCATCCAATGTGATGGTGACTGAACTGAACCTTGAGGACAAGCGGCGAGAACAGAAACTGGGTGGTGAATAAGTATGGGACAGCACCTGAAGAGAGTTGTAGCACCAAAGTCCTGGGG
>CAZUXC010000032.1:0-15377 GCA_964624045.1 uncultured Methanospirillum sp.
CCCGGTATTGCAACCGGTGTGGCTATGCTCGCTGCCGGTGCAGGTCTTGCCGGTCTGTTCGGTGGCGCCTGGGCATATGAAGCAACCGGCGACCTGCTAATCTCCATTGTCGGAGGTGCAGTCGGTGGAGGCCTGATGATGGCAATCACCTGTCTCATGGTGAATGCAACATATGTCTTCGCAATGGGTATCCCAGCAGCTTCTGGTAAGATTGCAAAGGACCCAATCACGGGTGACACATTCCCTGAGTACAAATCACAGGGAACTGAAGGTCATGGCCTGCCGTTCATCTCCTTTGTCGGAGGTGTCATTGGTGGAACCATCGCCGGTCTTGGTGGAACCCTGATCTATGTCGAGCTTCTGAATGCATACGTTACCGGCCTTACCACATTATTACAGGCTCAGGAAACCGCAATTCAGCCACTCGCAGTCTCACTCGCCGGGATATTCGCTATCGGATTCTTCCTGGTCAACGCAGTGCTCGCTGCATACAACATCACCGGTACCATTGAAGGACCACACGACCCCAAGTTCAAACGCGTTCCCCGTGCAATCATCGGCTGTGCCGTTGCATCTGCATTCTGCGGTCTGATCTCGTTCTTGCTGGTCTCAAACATCGGGATGTAAGAGGATAACATGACAGCAAAAATGGAAGCCTCTGCAGGCAAATTACCTCACAACACGCTCTTGATCTATGGACTGGTCATCGCTGTCGTGGGTACCTACCTCACATACCTCAATGTGGTCACTGGTATGGCAGTCTTCTCCTTCTTTGGAGGAATTGCCGCAGTAGCCGCACTCTGGTGGGGATCTGACACGATCAAGCACCTCTGTAGCTACGGTCTTGGTACCGGAGTTCCATCTGCAGGTATGATCGCTTTTGGATCCGGCGCTATTGCAATGATCGTCGGAACCAAATTCGGAATGGCATCACCAATTGCAACCGTCATTCTGGCAGCAATTCTTGGAGCAGTCATCGGATACACTGCAAACAACATCATTAACATGAACATCCCCGTGATGATTGTGTCCCTGATGGAACTTGCAATCGTTGGCGCAATGACTATGCTCGGATTTGCAGCTATGGCGACTGGATCTTTCAACTTCAGCGAAATGGTCATCGGAAGCATGTCCCTTTCTGTTGAGAGTGCCGGCGTTGCAGCAGGTGGAGCACAACAGTTCCTCGTAACCGCTGTTCCCCAGTATGGAAATTCCCTTATTGGTGGATCCGCTCTTGCGGTGATCTTCTTCCTCGGTGCACTCGCACTACAGCACCCCTTCAACGCTTGTCTCGGGCCAAATGAATCACAGGACCGGACTCTGATGCTCGCTCTTTCATGTGGATTCCTCTCCATGATTGCAGTTGCAGTCATCTCATTCGTGTTCGTCGGATTCCTTGCAGGAACTGTGAACCTCATCATCTCATTGGTTGCATGGTTATACTGCTACAAGACATACATCGACCTGTCCAAACGCGATGCCTATGCATGGCTTGACTCTAAGCCAATCATGGAAGTCGGAGGTGACCAGTAATGACCTGGGTTCCGGTACTTCCCGAGTTTGGTCTCGGATGTGATGTATTTGCAGGATTTGTCACCCAGCAGGGCGAGTCTCTGGCTCCCATCATTGCACAGGTTGACAAACTGGACAAGACTGCTGATGATATCATCGGAATGCTCTCCGGAGAAGGTAACTTCCTTGAGTCATTCCCGAACCGTGAGAAATCCCTCGTGTATGCCGGTGCGATCACTGCAATGTGGTACGGGCTTGCCGTTGGTCTCATGCTGGCAGGTGTCATCGTACTGGCCTTAATGAAGTGATATAGATGGCAAACAAGAAATCACCGGCCAGCGGCTGGCCAATTGTTCAGGGTGACTTCCACACGGGAGATCCTCAGAGCCCGGTCGCCGTCGTGACCATGGGTTCACACCTTGATGAACAGGCAATCTGTAATGCAGGAGCAGCAATGGCTGGATCCTGTAAGACTGAGAACCTTGGGCTTGAGAAGATCATTGCAAATGTGATCTCAAACCCAAACATCAGATATGTACTGACCTGTGGTACGGAAGTTAAGGGTCACCTCTCCGGTCAGAGTCTTATTGCTCTGCACCAGAGTGGTATTACCGGCGGAAAGATCAACGGATCCAAAGGGGCAATTCCATTTATCGAGAACCTCTCCGCCGAGAACATCAAGCGATTCCAGGAGCAGGTCGAGATCGTCGACATCATGGAATCCGAGGATGTCGGAGCCATATCTGCAAAGATTAATGAGCTCAAGGCCAAGGATCCAGGCGCATTCGACGCCGAGGCAATGATCGTCGAGATCAAGGATGAGAGCGGTGGAAGCGGCGATGTGGAAGGAGCAGAAGTCCGTCCAATGTCAGCTGAGGTTGCACTCATTCACGCCCGGATGAAAACCATCCAGATGCTGGTTACCGATATCGGATACCAGGACCGGTTTGCAGCTGGTGTCTATGGTGGTAAAGTCGAAGGACTGATGATCGGTCTTGTCGTCTCGTTTGTAATCATCGGACTCCTCCTCATGGGACACGGGGTGGCTTAAGTGGCAGACGAAGATAAGAAATCAGGCCCGGTCAGAATGGCCGCAATCGAAGGCATGGTTTCCAACATTAAGTACAAAGGGCAGATCCTTGCACGAACCAACAAACTCGAATCCGGTGTTATGGACTCCGGTATCATCGGGTTTGCTATTGGTCTTGCAGTGGCACTGCTCATGGTAGTACCAGTCCTTCTCGGGGTGGTGTAGATGGCTGACAAGGGAGACGCAGCAGCAGGCTGGCCAATCGCTCAGGGTGACTTTCACACTGGAGATGTGAAAAGCCCGGTTGCCGTCGTAACCATGGGTTCACACCTTGACGAGCAGGCAATCTGTAATGCAGGAGCAGCAATGGCTGGATCCTGTAAGACTGAGAACCTCGGACTTGAGAAGATCATTGCAAATGTCATCTCAAACCCGAACATCAGGTTTGTCCTGACCTGTGGTACAGAAGTCAAGGGTCACCTCTCCGGACAGAGTCTTATTGCTCTGCATCAGAGTGGTGTTGATGGCGGAAAGATCATCGGTTCAAAAGGTGCAATTCCGTTCATTGAGAACCTCTCTGCAGAGAATATCAAGCGATTCCAGGAACAGGTCGAGATCGTTGATATCATGGAATCCGAGGATATCGGAGCCATATCTGCAAAGATCAACGAACTCAAGGCAAAGGACCCCGGGGTATTTCCAGGCGGGCCAATGGTTGTCGAGATCAAAGAGGAAGGTGGCGGAGGCGCTGCAGTATCTGCAACCGCAAATCCACAGTTCCTTGAGATTGAAGCAAAACTCGATGCTATCGAGACCAAACTTGAGTTCGTTAATGGAGAAGTATCCCAGCGTACCGGCCGTAAGGTCGGACGTGATATCGGTATTCTGTACGGTATCGTTGCAGGTCTGATGACATACGTCATCGTGACAGAATTACTGCCAAAATTGCTTGAAATACTTGCAAAATAAGAGGTGATGTTAGATGTTCATGTTTGAGAAGGAACAGACGGTCCTTGACTTCAACGGTCACAAGATCGGAGGACAGCCTGGAGAATACCCACGTGTGCTTGGTGCGTCAATATTCTATAATAAGCACGAGACTGTGCTCGACGAACACACGGGTAAGATTGACAAGGCCAAAGCCGAAGCACTCTGGAACCGTTGCGTTGAACTCTATGACGCAACCGGTAACTGGTACTTCTGTCAGATCATCGCCGAATTCGGCGAGGCATTTGAGAGCTACTTTAACTGGTTCACAGAGATCGATGATGAATTCCCATTCCTGATGGACTCTTCCGCTCCAGCCGCACTTGCACACGCCTGCAAGTACGTAACTGAGATCGGTATTGCAGACCGTGCAGTCTACAACTCCATCAATGGTTCTATCGGACCAGAGAACATCGAGGCAATCAAGAAGTCCGATGTCGATGCAGCAATCGTTCTCGCATTCAACCCCGGTGACTCAAGTGTCCGTGGCCGTGAGAAGGTTCTGACCGACGGTGGCGTTGCTGGTCAGGAGAAATCCATGATGGCAATCGCAGAGGAAGCAGGTATCAAGCGTCCAATCCTTGACACTGCAGCAACTCCGCTCGGTCTTGGTTCCGGTGGGTCATTCCGTGAGATCCTTGCATGCAAGGCAATTCACGGTCTGCCAACTGGTGGTGCATACCACAACATGACCGTTTCCTGGACCTGGCTCAAGCGCTGGAGAAAGGGCGGCATTCTCGACCGGTACAAAGATGCCGGCGTCCTTGCAGAACAGATGAGCCACCACCACTTTGGCGGTGTCGAGGGTATACGCCAGGCATGCTGGTCTGCACCAGATATTGGATGCAACATCATGGCAGCAACCCTCGGTGCAGATCTGCTCATGTTCGGTCCAATCGAGAACTGTGAAGCAATTGCAACCTCTGCAGCATTCTCTGACATCGTCCTTGCCGAAACTCTTCGTGAGCTCGGTGGCGATATCAAAGAGCAGAACCACCCAATCAACAAGCTGGTATAAACCAGTCTTCTTTTTTTGCAATTATCGTTCCATTCTTATCTTCTTCACGAGATCCTCATTTCATTGTTCTTGGAAGATCCACATATTGGCTGATTTTTCCTATTCAGGAACCTTTATGTCTAAATCTACGTAACGATAACTAACAGGTTCACGATTGTGATGCGAGTTGATATATCGTGTCACAGGCTATTCTCAATGAGAATCTGAACCCGGGAAAACGATACGGAGGTTAATCATGGCACGAATATACAGTGACATCACAAAAACGATTGGCAATACTCCTCTCATAAAACTAAATCGCATTACCAAGGTGCTTCAGACTCAGGCATTCCCTCCAACCATCCTGGTAAAACAGGAGTCACGTAACCCGCTCGGAAGTGTGAAAGACCGGATCGGAGTTGCACTGATTGAAGCAGCTGAGCGCGATGGAAAAATCAGTCCGGGAACAACCATTATCGAGCCTACGAGTGGGAATACTGGTGTCGCTTTAGCCTATGTCTGCGCTGCAAAGGGGTATCGATTAATTCTGGTGATGCCTGAGTCGTTCAGCATTGAGCGAAGAAAACTCTTTAAGGCACTTGGAGCGGAATTAATCCTTTCTTCCGCTGCTGAAGGGATGACGGGTGCAATTAACCTTGCAGAACAGATTCACCGGGAACACCCGGAAAGTTACCTAATACCACAACAGTTTAAAAATCCAGCTAATCCGGATGTACACCGTCGAACGACGGCTGAGGAGATTTGGAATGATACGGATGGACAGATTGACATTATCGTAGCTGGAGCAGGAACCGGGGGAACGATCACCGGTATTGCATCAGTAATCAAATCCCGTAAGTCTTCCTTCAAGGCAATCGCGGTTGAAGCAGCAGGATCTCCAGTATTATCCGGAGGACAGAAAGGACCTCATAAGATTCAGGGGATCAGCCCGGGATTTATTCCTGATGTGCTTCAAACGAGTTTACTGGATGAGATTGTGCAGATTACCGATGAAGAAGCCTTTGAAACCACCCGCAGATTGGCAACAGAAGAAGGGATTCTCGCAGGACCATCTTCAGGCGCAGCAGTTGCGGCAGCGTTGAAAATCGCGGCACGTCCTGAGAATGCAGGTAAACTCATTGTGACCATCCTTCCCGATAGCGGGGAGCGATATCTCTCAACAGACCTCTTCGAGGCATCAGACTAATATGATTGGGAAACAGATCCGGGGAGACATTGCAGCAATATTCTTGAAAGATCCCGCAGCAAGGAGCAGAATTGAGGTTATACTGTGCTATCCGGGTCTGCATGCCCTCGTATTACACCGGGTTGCTCACCGGCTCTGGACGAAAAATTATCATTTTTTGGCAAGATTCCTCTCCCATATCGCCAGATTTCTCACCGGTGTTGAGATTCATCCCGGTGCAGTGATCGGTGAGCGAGTGGTTATTGATCATGGGATGGGAGTTGTCATCGGTGAGACAGCTGAAGTCGGAAATGATGTGCTTCTCTATATGGGAGTAGTTCTGGGTGGAACGGCTCTTACGAAGGGGAAACGACATCCAACTCTTGGAGATGGAGTGGTTGTTGGATCCGGAGCCTCGATTCTTGGACCCATCACCATCGGAAAATATGCAAAGATTGGCGCAGGATCCGTGGTTGTCAGGGACGTTCCACCCGGAGCAACGGTGGTTGGTGTTCCGGGAAGAATTGCTGGCCTAGAAAAACGCACATCCCAGGATGATATTAGGGACAATGCGATGCCAGATCCTACCCTCCGGGTAATCAGTCGGGTTCTTGAACGTCAGAGTATTCTGGAGGAACAGATAGCAAAACTCGAAAATGATCTGGTGTGTATCAGGCAGCGACCACCAGAGACTGCTTTATCAGACCGAAACTCAGAAATTTGGGGAGCCTTAAAACAGGTCATTGACCCGGAGATCGGCCACAACGTTGTTGATGTCGGACTCATTCGTTCAGTAGAGATTGAAAATGAGTCAGTAGTTGTTGAAATGGCTTTGAATACCAAATCATGCCCTCTGCTCGAGTATCTGGTAAACCAGGTTGAAAACCGGTTAAAACTGATATCCTGGATAAAAGAGGTAAAGGTGAATGTTACCCATGATCCCTGGGAATCAGATGTCTGCCAAAACTATTCCAGAATTGAAGAATAATACCTGGATCCAGTATACTTTTTTCTTTTTTCATCTGAAATATTCAGGGAACCTCTCATAAGGTTCGGATAATATCTGTTTTTATGCTCCCTGGGTGAACCGGAATTTTTCAGGTTACGCAAAAATCGTATGTATCTTCTGATCTACGGCATCGGTATCCTCTTTCCGATGAGTAACATAGACAACGATATCGCCATACATCCCTTTCATCGTGAGGAGATCTGAAGTATACGTGAACAAGCGGTTCCCGCCAATGGTCCGCTCTCCCAAATTTCCCGGCTCTAAAGAGAGAGCAGCAAGATCCTGATCATCTACTCCACGAGTCAGGGTATATTCTTTGACCAGAGATCCATCTTTGCACTTTGATGAGAGTTTTACCTTACTTATCCGCATGCTTCGCAATCTCCTCGATTACATCACAGACAATTCTACACTGGTCCATGGTGTTGAGATAGGACAAGCTCAGTCTGACAGACCCTTCTCCACCAGTGAGTCGTTCATGAATCCACGGGGCACAATGAAGACCAGTTCTGCTCACAATCGTATGAGCTCGTCCCAGTATAAGGCCAACATCTTCCGGGTCAAGTCCGGAGATAGTAAAGGAGATAACCGGAGTATCAGGTTTTGGTGTATACAAAATAACAGAATTCATTCCAGAAAGGCGATCACAGATATATCCGGAGAGATGATCTGCATGGGCAGTAATTCTGTCCATTCCTTCCTTTTTGAGGTATCTGATTCCGGCGGTGATAGATGCGATTCCAGGAAAATTCGGTGTTCCGGATTCAAACCGTGCCGGCATATCCTCCGGATGAGTGGGTGAGGCTGAATCAAATCCAGTCCCCCCTTGCTGAAGAGGAGTTATCGCATCAGGATTTTGTAGAAAAAACCCTCCGATACCAGGAATGCCAAAGAGATATTTATGCCCGGTAAAGACAAAGGCGTCAGCTTGAGTCGATGAAAGATTAATCGGGACCTGTCCTGCAGTCTGGGCGCCATCAAATACCGAAAAAATATTTTCATCATGCAGAAGAGCACTGATTCCTTTGATATCCTGAACTGACCCGATGACATTACTCCCGTGATTGAGGACTGCTAAGCGGGTTTCTGCCTGGATTACATCTTCAACTGCACCCGGGAGAATATGTCCGGTCTCATCTGCTGAGATGACCGAAAGAGAGATCTTTCCTTTCTGTTCAAGGTATTTGAGTGGCCGGATGACCGAGTTATGCTCAAGCTCAGAGGTGATCACATGGAAGGGTCTTGGCTGACTCGCTGCAAACCCATGAATCAGAATATTCAGTGAATCGGTTGCATTCCGGGAGAAAACATACTGATCCGGATCCCGGGTCCCAAAAAAAGATGCAAGTTCTTCACGACCTTCATCAGGATACGAGATCTCTCCTTCTAATGTAGTCCGCCCTGGCTCAAGATATGGAGATGCGATGGTATCCTGAACATAGGAAAGCACCTCTTTGGGCTTAGGCCAGGTACTTGCTGCATTATTCAGGTAGATGAGATCCTCACGGGTCTTTGTCTGACGCACGGGTCGTTATTCTCCTGCACCCGGAACCCACTTGACGGTATCTCCAAAGAGTTCGGCTTTCCAGATAGGTACCCTGAGTTTCAATTCATCAATCAGATACCGGGATGCAGCATAAGCAACATCACGATGACCGGAAGTGACCGTAATGAGCACGATCACATCACCCACTTTCAAAGGACCATACCGGTGGATCACCTGAACACGGGTTAGTTCCCACTTTTCTTCAGCTTCTTTGATGATCCGGACAATCTCTTTTTCTGCTTCTTCCAGATCGGTCTCCAGACGCAGAACATCCATTCCATCATCACGGACAGTTCCGGCAAAAACCAGAACTGCACCAGTCTCAGGTCCGACGCCGGTAAATACCTGGGAAAGGTCTATTGGTTCTTCCTGTATGTGAAACATGATCCTCCAGGATGGTTTGTACACAAATTCCAGTTATCCTCTGATGTTCCCTCTATATTAGGTTCATCGCTGTATCAGAGAGGAACAATCAAGAATCTTCGATGGTTCCACACACTGGACAGGTTGGATTTTTCCGGGTTGCAAACCGATCAGTTTTTCCTGATTCCCCATCCCATATCACCATAAATCCCTTCTGGAGATTTCCTACTCCGGTGATCAGTTTTATGGTTTCATTTGCCTGCATGAGGCCGATTATTCCTGCAGTGACCCCCAGTACGGGGATGATGCCCGGTTTTGGAGGATCCCTGACCATACATCGAAAGCACGCAGTTGTTCCCGGAAGGATCACCATCATCTGCCCAAAAAACCCATTCACTGCCCCGTGAATAAATGGTTTTTTTGTCCTGACCGCATAGGCATTGAGGATATGACGGGAGTCCAGATTATCAACCGCATCAATGAGAATATCAGCATCTTTGGCAAGTTCATCAATAAACGCTGAGGTGATATGGGCGTTGATACAGTTGATAGTTATCTCCGGGTTGATGGCAGTGAGTTTCTCCTGAGCAGACTGGGCCTTATCTCTCCCAATATCACCAGTCCAGTGAAGTAATTGCCGATTCAGATTAGAGAGGCTTACCACGTCCCCATCAACTATCGTCAGAGTACCCACACCGGCAGCAGCAAGGTACATGGCAATAGGAGAACCAAGTCCTCCACACCCGGCAATAAATACGTGAGATCGTTTGAGGAGCATCTGCCCAGAGGTATCAAATATCAGAAGTTGCCTTGTGTATCGCTCCTGCTCTCCATCATTATTCGTGGATAGTTGTTGAGAGATATCTACTTTTGAAGACATTATATCAGGTTAATCAGTATGGAGGTACACACAGGGTTATGCACCTGATGCACCATATTGTAGGGTCCTCCAGAGAATCCAATAGGAAATAGGTTGTGCACCAGATATAGTAAATCTCTAGGTAAAGGTACGTGTTGCCATAACCATACCATTATTACCCAATGATATCTATCGCATGAACGAGTTTTCCCGTCTCCTTATCATCCTCACCATTACTTGGAGAGATGATCCGTCTTATATTCCTGGGAGAGCGGGTCATTGAAACATCCCGCATATGGAGAACCCGGACCAGGGAGAAGAAAAATACAAAAAACAGATACATTCCCAAAAAGATGGATAATTATGAACCAACAATTATACGTTCAGATATTTTACCAGTTCTTTGAATCTCTTCCCCGTCAGGGCCCGGGTGATGACCGGTTTACGAAACTTCTCTTCAATCTCTTACCTAATCGCCCTGATAACCCGAAAATAGCGGATATGGGATGTGGAACAGGAGCACAGACTCTCATTCTGGCGCAGGAGGGAGGAATTGTTACCGGGATTGATCTGCACCAGCCATTCTTATCAATTCTGGCAGCAAATGCAAAGAAACTGGGACTCGATGATCGAATATCTACATTAAAATGCTCAATGGACAAATTGCCTCAACAAAACGGACTATTTGATATCATCTGGTCGGAAGGGGCAGTATATCAAATCGGGTTTGAAAATGGTTTAAAAACGTGGTTTCCATTGCTCAAACCAGGGGGATATATCGTCGTATCAGAAATATGCTGGTTGGTTGATGAACCACCCAAAGAGCTTCGGGAGCACCCAGCTCCTGAAATCCCTGATATGCAGACAGTGGAGAAAAATATTGCCCGGATCAAAAAACTCGGGTACCGATGGATCGGTTCATTTCTGTTACCTCATGAAGCATGGGACATTTTTGATGCTTATCAGAGCGAATTGATCAGGGAATGGAGACAGAAGAAGACAGATCCTGCAGTGGAACAGGTATTATCAGATATTGAAAAGGAAAACGATCTATTCAAACGACATCGGGGAACATATGGAGATGTCTTTTTCCTTATGCAAAAACCTGACAAAATCCTCTGACAAGCCTTTATTAGATGTAGCTTCTCCTGCGAGAATTCACTTAATAATCGGAGCATAACATCTACCCAGGTCAACACACAGGAACTCCATCCGGTGAGACCGAAAAATCATCAGGAGAATATCACATGCAGGATATGGTAACCACAGTAGCTGCTGTAGCAACCGGGCCAGTTGGTATGCAGATGACTCATTACATGGAACTTCTCGCAACCAACCAGCCCTGGAATCTGATCATATTTATGGCCATTCCGGTGATCCTGGCCGAAGCACTTACGGCGACAGAATTTCTCGTCTTATTTAAAAAAGAGTATCACGACAAACTGCGACCATTCAATAGAATCATCGGAGTTGTACTTGGGATCTACTTTACCGGGATATTTGTCTACCTTGCAACCAACGTATACCCAAGTATCCAGTGGAGAAGTGTCGGGGATTTCATTGCAGTGAATGCTTACCTAAGTGGGGTTGTTTTCCTTGGTGGGATTGCGCTTCTTGAACTCGGATTTATTGCGAAAGATGCAACGAATGAGAATCGACAATTCTATCATGTCCTTTTACTCATCGGATTTCTGGTGGTTGCTCACATAGCGATGATTTTTGGAATGCTGAATCCTTCAATCTTTTAACCAGACGGGTTGCAACCCCTTCGTCTCATTTTCAAAGGAAATCGAGTAATTTGGCTATAATCATCACAGGGTGTATTTTTCCTACCTCTGATATTCTGAAGGAATATTTTGCCTCAATATATCAGTATTTGTGCATCATCGTTGAAGATATGTAGGCGACTTATGAAAGCCTATCAAGAGTCAATGAAAGAATACACATTCTGATCTGACTGAAACTGAAGCTCTGGGGTTTATCATGCCGGAATGGCAGAGAGGTTAATGCCTTCGCCTGCAAAGCGAATGTTTGGGGGTTCAATTCCCTCTTCCGGCGTACAATAAAGGGGATAATAGAGTTTGCAATTATATAGCACATTGTCAAAGAATGTTGAACCGCTCGAAACCCGGTATCCAGGAAGGGTCTCGATGTTTGTCTGCGGTCCAACAGTATATGACTATTCTCATCTTGGCCATGCCCGGACCTATGTGGTCTTTGATGTTCTGGCAAAATATTTGAGATCGACAGGAAGAGAAGTATTCTACCTTCAGAATATCACCGATGTGGATGATAAAATCATCAACCGGGCAAATCAGGAAGGGGTCTCCCAACAATATCTTGCACGAAAATTTGAGGGAGAATACCTCAAAGATATGCTGTCCCTCGGGATCAATGCAGTAAGTTACTATGCCCGTGCTACAACCCACATTCTGGAGATTGTTGATCAGATAGAGAGATTGCTGGCACGAAAGGTAGCATATGTCACCGGCACGGGGGTGTACTTTCACGTGGACAGTTTTGAACGCAACGGTGAACTGTCCGGCCAGAGCAAGAAAAAACGGGTAAGTAGAATTACCGATTTTACCAAACAAAGCCCGGAGGATTTTGCACTCTGGAAATTTGGAGAATATGGGGAGTACACCTGGGACTCACCCTGGGGAAGAGGAAGACCCGGATGGCATATCGAAGATACGGCAATATCTGAGAAATACTTTGGTCAGCAATATGACATCCACGGGGGAGGTCTTGACCTGATCTTCCCTCATCACGAGGCTGAGATAGCCCAGATGGAATCATTAGAAGGGAAACACCCGATGGTCAGATACTGGTTACATACCGGTTTTTTGACCGTAAAAGGGGAGAAAATGTCTAAGTCCCTGGGTAACTTCCTGACTATCAGAGAAGCGCTCAAGACATGGAATAAAGATATTCTGCGGTACTTTATTCTCCTCTCTCATTACCGTTCCCCTCTTCAGGCCACCGATGAAGGGATCACCAATGCTGCTCATGCTCTGGATCATATCAGGGCAATTGCAACAAAGGATCAGGGAGTGAACGAAGAGGGAAGAAAAGCGTTTACCACTGCCATGGAAGCAGACCTCAACACGCCAATGGCTCTTGCAGCGATTCAAACCCTCGCTTCAACAGGAGATATTGAAGCACTCAAAGAGTTTGGAGAGATTCTGGGGATTAATTTCCTTCGTGAGAACAGTGTTCCGGTTGAGATTTTACAGGAGATCAGAGGAGAACTCCGGGCAAAGAAAGAATTCGGCCTCGCAGATCTGATACGGGACAGGATGGTGGCAGCTGGAATACCCATCACTGACCCTCCATTAAAGGAAAAATAACCCCCTGATATCAATTCTTTTTATACCATTCAAAGGAATCAGGGGGGAGATTTCATATTCACATTTTCCACCTCCCATATCATGAGATATGGAGAATCCTCTTCCCAGACAATAGTTCCCTCTCTGAAGTTCCAAGGGATATTTGACTCATGGAGAGTGAACCTGACTTACCAGGTGGGTATTCGCTGGAGAATGTCAGTCATGATTACACTATTCGTATTGGTAAATGTCATCTCTTCCCCCTAATTGGTATACTTATGATACCACTTTATGCAGGCGGATACCATAACTATACTATGCGTAAGTACGGTTCCCATCCCCAGGAGGAGAACATTGTGGAGCCTTCAGTACCGTATTTGATATGCCCGATTCACGCAACGATTAATACTCTTGGAAAAAAATGGACCTTTCTGGTGCTCCGGGAGATTGCGCTCAGAAGTACCAACCGGTTTAACCAGATCAAGCGATCTCTTCCAGGTATTACCTCCAGAGTCCTTATCCTCCGACTCCAGGAGCTCGAAGAGTCCGGTATTATCTACCCTGACATCATCATCGATAAACCCCGGGTAGTTGAATGGAGATTAACTGAAAAAGGGAGAGATACTATCCCTATTTTACTTCAGATTCTTGAATTCGGCGCGAAATGGTATGCCAACGAAGTCTTTGAGGATAAAATTCCGCGAACGCTCAAAGAACTCTATCCCTCACTCTATCAGAATGTGGAGATAACTCCTGTTTGAAACCATTACAACGATATCTCAAAGTTTGATAAGGGAGGTCATCAGCACATGACAATTGAGACTGACGATGAAATCTTTGCCAGAAATGTCTCACTTGCTCTTGCAGTTGCACGAACAAAAGGGGAACTGGGAGAGATACTGGGCAGAGAGATCGCGATATATACGCTCCATGATCTGCAGGTGATCGGTGGAAGACTTCATACAGAGCTCATTCGTCTTCCAAAATCGTATCGTGAACAGGTTAGCCCGTATCTGAAGGATCAGATACTGGGAGGATATCACCGGTTTATGATCTGGCATCGGACAGGTAGGTTCAGCCCGATGGCTGAACCCATACCTGATATCGATAACTATCTTGCCTTCTGCAATATGATTCCCATCGGATGCACGCAATGGGATGATACGATCAGCAGGCTGCCGATCTCATATACTATCAGACACCGGATATTCTACTATCTCATCGCGGCATTTACCATATTTATCCTTGAAGAACCCGGACATCCGGTTGGAATGCCTTTTCCGGGCGGGGCGAAAGTAGAGAACAAAAACGGGGTGTTTTACTGTCTGATCAGGGATAAAGAAAAAGAGGTGCCTCATTCTCTGTGTAACTTCTGTCCAGCACTCCAGTCCTGAAACTCTGATTAAATCGATTTTATTAATGAATTTTTTTGGTGATTATTGGGGAAAAGGGAGTAGATATTATTGAGATATTACCCCAAGATGACAGAGATATCGTGATTGCAACGGTAGATGGGTGGGAACATGCGTGAGTGGACAGCTATTCCTCACTGACAGTAATTCCCTCTCCGAAGTTCTAATGGATACTTCATATGAAGAAAAACCCAGATATAAGCCGATAATCCTTCCCGGATTACCGTCGCGTTGGTTTGAATTCTGACATTTGTTTGAGGATTCATTTTTTCCCTCATGTTCACGAGGTGAACACATATATGTCAACCTTCCAGAGTATAACACCTCGAATAGCGGCAGAAATTCCCTCCTGGTGAGTTGAGGCAAGATTTGGCCAATCAGACAAAATGAAAACATGGAGGGATATGACCGAAAAATATGAATTTCTCTCAATTATCGCCGATTTTTTCACTGAAAGGAGAAATTACCGTTAATCTTCTGATATCGCTGGATTAGATCAGATAATTTCATGGTAAAAAGAGCATCAAGAATGATATCAGGTGTTTAAAGAATTCATCTTTGCGCAATGTAGGGTCTGAGAAAAGTTGACTTTTTTTAAAAAACGATAGTGGTTGATGAAATTTAGGGTGTATTAACACCCTTGAGAGTGATGATTGAGATGAGTGATTTTGCTTATTATGATAAGGCCGTGGAACATGTATGAGTGCAGTAGAATTCCTCTTACAGACAGTAATTCCCTCTCCGAAGCTCCATGGGATACTTCATCTGAAGAGAACTCCTGAAATTCCCGGATATCCATACAGAAAATCCAGGTCTGATTGATCGATTACTGACTGGTATTTGAGGATACATTATTTTCCCTCATGTTCACGAGGTGAACACACATATGTCAACCTTACAGATTATATCACTTCGAATTGCGGCAGAACTTACCCGCACAGATACAGGAACGTGAAATTCGGATTTGATCCTCCAGTATATCACTCCAAATTTCTGAACCATTTTTGCCGCATTATCAGCCCTTTTATCTTAAGCAGTAGACCTTGGTATCAGCACAGGCACCCCCTGATGCCATGCCAAGGTGGCGGAGTGGCCACGCGGCTGACTGCAGATCAGCTATACTCCGGTTCAAATCCGGACCTTGGCT
>CAZUXC010000033.1:0-13892 GCA_964624045.1 uncultured Methanospirillum sp.
ACCGCATCAAACTCGATACACCGGCTGATCAACACAACCGGTGTATTGAATACTCGTTTGCTGACCGTCATAGTTTCCCGGATAAATAGATGGATACCTGATGCTTTAATACCATTCAACAGTTTTCCAAAATGAATCATACTCTATTCAGATACATGAAAAAGCAGCCATAAGGGAACTGAAGAGATCCGGTGATGGGAAATTACTGACCTTTCCTAAAACCTACGTATGGAATGACTGCTTACAGAAATTAGGAAAAGAGAGATCTAAGAAGAATTACCCGTTCTTCAGTGCAACAATATCTTTCACACCTACGAGTTTCCAGACTGATGAACGTTCCTCACGAATAAGTACTTCTGGTTCATCCTGGGAGGAATGGCCGAATGCGGTAAGCACCTTGGAAGAAAGATTATGAGTCTTAATCATATCAACAAACTGTTCCCGAACCCGCATTTTATCAGAGGGATCCTGTACCTCTTCCAGAAATCCCTGCAGGCTTACGAACGTAAAGGCAGATAAATCCGGAGTATAATCTTCAATCTCGACCGATACCTTCGGATCATTTTTAAAATATTCCATCTTCCGGCCATAGTTAGAAGATAGGAAATAGAGGTATTTACTGTCAAAAACATACATAAATGGAGCAATATACGGATGTTCTGACCCCTTAAACGCAATTCTGGAAACATATTGGCGTCTAATCAGGGAATCATACTCTTCCTTTGCCATTTTTGGGATCTTTCGTGGCTCCATAAACCTTCAACTCATACGATCATGAGTGGCCATGGATAAATACCCATTGTCATATGCAGGACCTTGATCAGGGGACCATTCTACTCTCCGAGATACGCATCTTCCTCTTTGGCATACCAATAACCGGGTTGAATAATTTCTGGTAACAATCTTCATGGGACACCTCTTCCACGGTCCCGGGTAAGTTCTTTGTCGATTTGCCAGATCTATTCATGAGTATTCTGGAAGTTATGCTTTTACAGTTCATCTTATCGTGAGCACCACTTTCCTGAATTATACATACTGAAATGTGGTTGAAAAGAGGCTATATTCTAACGATTTTTATGAACTACCATTTATGTGCCCCATTAATATCAAAAAACAACTCATTGACTCAACTGATTAAGACTCACATGACCGGGAAAATACCAGAATAACAAATATTTTTCTGTAGCAACAGTTGAAATACGCAAACTACTAATTGAGAAAGTGTTCGATTGGGAGAATACAGAATTAATTAGATGTCCTTTGTCCTGACCAATTGAAATAACCACTGATGAGGATCTTTTTATGTTGCTGGAAAGCCATCTCCAGATTCCAGTCCTGAATGTATTCTCTGAATACAAGAGAGCATATCCATTCGGTTAATGAAAGGTATGGTCAAAGGGGTAATTCAGGAGATTGGATGAATAGGGAGGAATATGGTGGAGATCATTGACATTTCTGATGTCCAGGTCTTTTACCATTCTGGAGTATCAAGGTCCTGATCAAGAATTTGTTCGGAAGTATCCCTATCTCTCATCCTGGTTTTCACCGGATCTTCAATCTCATGGAATATCTACGATGAAATCTTTGTTCATCTTGTATATGTTCTTGATCCGAAAACCTACTGATTCTGGTAATGTCCGGGCGGGAGAGCGGGAAAAAGGCGGGAGGATTGGGGTTTGGGCGGGAGCCCCCGCTTTCGTTAAATTGAGTATTTTTTAAAAATACCTAAGAATATCTTCTATTATGTACCTTTTTTTCTTATTGGGCGGGAGTATTTGATCAGAGCATCCCTGACACTAACTCAGAGTAAATGGTATCGGGTCATTCTGTTTCCCGCTCTCCCGCCCGGATCCTGAATGGAGTATGATTTGCATACCATATCAAAAACTGGGTGATTAAACAGAGCGGGATGCTCCCGCCCAATCTGGATTGTTCCCGCCCGGGCCCGGGAGGGGTGTGATTAGATCGTGAGTACTCTGTCCTCTATGATCTCTCATCTCACGGGTTTCATAGAAATCGGGGTTGGGTAGATGCTTATGAATCAGTTCACAAGATCTGGTCTGGGAAATTCCGTGTCAGTTTGAAGAATGAAGTAACATGGAAAACCGTTCAGGAATGATCATCCCCGTATCGAATGATGATCGGTTTCCTGATCCGGTATCCTCCTGCTCCATGGTATCGTCCGGGCGGGAGAGCGGGAAAAAGGCGGGAGGATTGGGGTTTGAGCGGGAGTCCCCGCTTTCGTTTAAATGCGTATTTTTACAAAATACCTAATAATATCTTATATTATGTACCTTTTTTTCTTATTGGGCGGGAGAATACGATCATAGTGTCTTCGCACTAACCCCAGGTAAACGTCATCGTGTCACTCAGTTTCCCGCTCTCCCGCCCGGATCCTGAATGGGATATGATTTGCACTCTATTTCGAAAACTGGGTGATTAAACAGAGCGGGATGCTCCCGCTCAATCA
The DNA here is from genome assembly GCA_964624045.1 of uncultured Methanospirillum sp. Lineage (GTDB taxonomy): Archaea > Halobacteriota > Methanomicrobia > Methanomicrobiales > Methanospirillaceae > Methanospirillum. The sequence continues at coordinate 2,471 of CAZUXC010000033.1, forward strand.
GGATTGTTCCCGCCCGGACCCGGGAGGGATATGAATTGACAGGGATGAATTATGTTCCCTATGATCTCGCATCATTGAGTTACCTCTCCTATGGGGGGGTGTTTGAGAGGCCATCAAATCGGTTCACAAGAGTTGATCTGGAAATTCATGTCAGCTCCAAGAATGGAGCAAATGCAAAAAATCGTTCCGGAATGATTATCCTTACGGATCGGCGTTCTGATCCGGGGAGAAGAATCTGACATGGTCTTCAGGAAAGTCCATGTCAAACCGGGCGTAAGATCCGGGTATACCAGTTTCACTGATACGAATATTTGATAAAGATAGAATTTCCTTTGTCAGAAATAGCCCAAACCCGGTATTTTTCCCATATCCTTTTTCAAAAATTATCTGTTTCTCCTCTTCAGGTATTCCTGATCCGTTATCTTTCACTGATACCCTCACACCTGCGGGGATCTTCTGAGTGGATATGAGAATCTCTGTGGTATGTTCTCCATGACGAATTGCGTTTTCTATAAGATTATAACATACTTTCTCAAAGAGCAAATCAGCATAGATACACAGTCCCTGTACTTCTACCCGGATATTTACTCCGGGAGCTTCAAGACTGGAGATAACCCGGGTAAAAACTTCTCTCACATCCTGCCATTCCGGAGATTTGGATCCGAGTTCCTGATACATCTGGGTAAAATTCGTAAACTGTTGAATCGCAGAAAGAGCCTGATCGATAGCATCAAACATTCCCGGAACCTTATCATCAAAGCGGTCCATCCCGATAAGGAATAGATACGATTTCGCTATCATCACTTTATTCAGAATATCATGCCGGGTAATGCTGAAGAGGATAGAGAGTTTATTATGAGCAAGAAGAAGGTCTTCCTCCGCTTTTTTTAATGGAGTCAGATCTCTGATAGATTCCAGGGCTCCGGCAACGTTCCCATGTCGATCATAAAACCGGGATGCAGCTGCGGAAATGTAAAGTTTTCCAAGTTTGGGATTGTCTATCCATGTGTTGAGACGTAGAATGTCTCCTTTTTTCGTTATATCCGGGTTGAAACAGGTGATATTCTTCTGTTGATCCAGGGCCATATCAATTAAATACTGGTGATCTGACAGATAAGAAACCCGATTATATGAGGAACGTTCTTTTCCAAGAATATCGTGTGCCAACACTCCGGACATTTTTTCCATAGCTGCGTTCCATACGATCACCTTCCCCTGAGCATCTATGACAAAGGTGGGATCGGGAAAAACCTGCATAATTATCTTCAGTTGCTGAATTTCACTCTGAAGTATTTCTTTCTCAGCATGAGCGATAAAAATTCGTTGTTGATCGGTAATATCACGAATCTGAACCAGCACAAGTGATCGATCATCCACCGGCACCCGGTTCAGACGGATACTTATGTCCATCACCTCATTGTTGATAACCTGTTCAATAATTCGTTCTACATAGGTATCTGATTCTGATTTAGAGAGATCACGGATCATTTCCGCAATTACCTGACCAATGTCTCCAAAGAGATTATTAATCGATATTCCAAAGATTTCTCCTTCGGTCACATGAAAAAGTCTGCTTGCAGCCTGATTCATCATGATTACCTTATCACCCTCAATAATGAGGAGGGAATCGGCTGATGACTGGAACAAACTTACATACTGGGATTTCGAATTTTGTATCGTATGGAGATGATCCCGGATTTCCGAGACCATCCGGTTTACGGCATGGGCAATCTGGTTTAATTCAAGGTGAAATACCGGTGATATCGGATGAGCGAGGTCACCAGAGGAGATTTTATCGATATCCCTGACCATCTGCTGGATGGGATGAGTCAATCGGGACAATAGTAAATATCCAAATATCAGAAGTGATACTGCCGCTAAAATCCCGAGAACAACATGAATCACGAAATTGGAATGTTGCCGGTCATTCAATCGTTTTGTCGAATATTCCAGTTCAGCAACGAGATCCATATATTTTGCTGATGGGGAATCATCTTCACTGACATCTAAGAACTGGTATCGAACCTGTGTCTGGTTCCGGGCATCCTTCATTTCTTTTGGTTGATGATCTGCATTGACGGCATGTACCATGTCAGAGGTCCAGGAAAAAGAAGGAGGAGAGGTTCCATTGGTAGAGAAGATGAGATTGCCCAGACTGTTATAGATCTGAATACTCTGCAGATCCTGGTTTTGATTTTTTACCCGGGTAATGAGAGAGAGATAGGAGGTTTCATTTCGTTCTCTGACCTGATCCATTCCCACATCGAGCGAGGGCTCTATGACATATCGATGATCATCGGTAGGCAGATATCCATATTTCATCAAAGGGGCGGAATTGTCAAATCCGTTTACTACTCTGTCAGGAACAAACTGATCACTGGTTCTAATCCGGGTAAGATCCTGATAAAATACTTTCCATTTGGAAAAATCAACCCCGAGAGTGCCGTTATAGGTGTATGCAATAATCCCGCTTTCATTGATTATGTCTATCCGGACTCTTCCCCGGTACTCGGGAGAGACTGATAAAGCAATCTCTCTGAGATTAACCGCGGACATTTCATGCTTCAATTCCTGATACTCATGATACACCAGATATGCAATACGCTCTATCGGGTAATCATACGTGGAATCCCATAGTTTAATTCCGCGATAAATGTAGATGGTGGAACTTTGTAAAAGTTCTTCAGAACTGTCCATTCGCTGATTAAATTCATGGATATGGTATGAATCGGCTCCATAAAACGAACTCAATGTGATAAAAAAAACGGAGGCGAGAAGGATGGTCACCACTATAACGATCAGTTTTTGTTGTAATGACCATTCAGTCAGGGTAAAAGGATTCATGTCCAAAACATGCGAAATACCAGTCCGGGGATATTGGGTGATTTTTTATAAGTGAGAATAGAGATTTTTTTTACGTTGTCATGAATTTAATTGATTTTACCGGGTAATATTTCCTCTGATAATCAGTGTTATCATAGATTCCTGGTAAGGTGATGCCAGTTATGATCTTATTCGGTAATTTATGGGAGGGAATGATCGTTGATCCGGGGTTCTATAGTTGGGATAGCGTTTCCGGTGAAGGTGTGTACCGATTCATCCGGGTTTAGAGCATTTTGGAGTCTGCGGTTGATCCGGTGGATAGTTATCGGGTTCGTTGAAAGGGAAGAAACCTACCCGGATATCCAGAAAATAGCGGATCATTTTTCCCCTGGTTGAATCCAAAATGGTGGGATATCTGAATCTGATTGATCACCGATCACAAGTCTATTCCTAAAAACTCACCTCCCGGATCGATACCTGCATATCTGGAAATAATCACACTCCTCACACTGGCTCCCCGGTTTTGCCTCAAACCGCTTCTCCAGGATCTGATCAATCAGACCCTCCACCCGGACCCTGACATCCCGGATATCTCCAACTCCTACCGGAATGTTTTCCACCCGGGCATCTTCAATAAACGCAATCGCTCCGGAAGAGACCGGATTTCCCAGAACCTGCAATCCATATGCATAGATCTGAAGCTGCATCTGTGCGGACTCCTGACTGATCACCTCATCCGATGTTTTGTAATCCCGGATCTCCGGACCATCCGGATTATCCAGCATGACATCGATCTTCCCGATGATCGTTCCGTTCCGGACTGGAAACTCAATCCGGTATTCAGTCGCATGAACCCGGAGCAGATCTTCTCTTCTCCGGGATGCAAAGTGAGTCAGTCGCTCCCGGGCGATTCGTTTCATTCCAAGAAACCGGTTCCGGTCAGCAAAGGGCAGAAAGAATCCGGTTGCAAGTGCCTGTTCTACCGCCTGTTCTACCGAAACTCCTTGTTTGAGCAGGGTGGAGATCTCACCGAGACAGAAGTGAAGAGCGTTTCCATACCCAAGATCCGGAGATAAACCCGGAAGAAATCCCCATTCTTTATTGAGCCGGTACCGATATGGGCATTGCTCAAAAAGGATCAGATCTTTTGTAGGAAATGAGAGTAGTTCGGCCTCAGGTTCCGGAGCCAGACAGGAGGATGACTGAATCAACCGGGTATAGGGTTGCTGGATAATATTGTCCCGTCCGATCTCCTTTTCGAGAAACTGAGACGGTTGCATCCCGGACTCCCCTTCTTCCTCATACCAGCTCAGACACAATAAATCCCGTGCCCGGGTAATAGCAACATAAAATAACTGCCGTTCACCGTCCGTATTACCCTCATACCGGAGAGCCGGAAATAATTCCCGGGGAATGAGCCAGTTTTTCACTTCCCCGGTCCGGGAAGAGGGAAACTTCCCATCGATCAAAGCAGGAACAAACACCACCGGCCATTCAAGCCCTTTTGCCTGATGAATCGTAGACAGGCGAACCGCATCAATCGTACCATTCCGCTCTCCTGCTGATTCTTCATATCTCCAGTAGGCATACAAAAACAGGTACCAATGGAGATCCTTAAAGAAACTCATCGTATCGCTGGTTCGGCCCCCATAATGATGTGATGCTTCAAAATCTGCAAGAACCCGGCCAAAACTGGCAATATTATTCATCATCACCGCATCTTCGGCATTATCCGGAGAAAGAGCATGAAAACCCAGAATCGCAAGAAGATTATAGTATGCTGCAGTTATTCCCGGATATTTTACTCCGCCTAGAACCAGAGTTTTCCAGTACCCCAGATTTTTCTGGGTCATCTCTTTGGAATAGGGAGATGAAATGACAGCAAACCAGTCATTCAATGCAGACTGGAGAAGGAGATCTCCGGATATGGTATTTTTTCGATCTTTCACCGTATCAGGGAAAAATCCCCGGGGAGAAAGCCAGGAAAACAGTTTACCTAGTGCCAGAATCTCCTGCCGTTTGAAAAGCCCAACCTGGCCGCTCAGGGTAAAAGGGATATGATATCGCCGGAGCGTTTCGATAAAAGGAGTCCCGCTGTTATTCACGCTACGGAGAAGAATGCCAATGTCCTGAAATCTGCATGTTCCCGACTTCACCAGAGCGAGAATCTGATCCGCAATCCCTTCTGCTTCATCACCAAAAGTCGGATAATCGATAACATACGCTGCCCCGGAAGTTTCACGGATTGCAGTCATTGGCGGATAAGGCCCGGTCCGGAAATTTGCCGCAAGAGTATTTGCTAACCGGACAATCGTTTCTCCACTTCTCCGGTTTTCCGGAAGGGAGATATCCATAACTTCCGGGTAGTATTTCGCAAACCGTTGAAAACATCCTTCATCTGAGCCCCGCCACTGAAAGATCGTCTGACGGGGATCACCGACAACAAAGAGAGAACCATATGCACCCACCCGCTGAATCAGAGCTTCCTGTGCAGGGTTGATATCCTGGTACTCATCGACAATAAGGTGAGAAATTCGGCACACCGGTTTTGGATTCTGGTAAAGATGCTGAAGAGCAAGAACGATCATCCGGTCAAACGTGAGAAGATGAAACTTTTGCAGATATCCCTCATATGTTTCAACCGATGCAAAAAACTCCGGTGCATGATGCTCCACATCTTCCCGGGAAAGGAGATCATTATACATGACCGAGAGGCTTTGTCTGAATAGGGAGGAACGGTCAGAAGGATTTCGTCCCTGGGTAAGGCCGATGGTATCTGATATATGAATCAGGAAAGCCATCTCCTGATTTTCATCCAGCACTTCCCAGGAACCATATCCGAAATGTTCCTCCAGGATCCGGTTACAGTACCCGTGAATGGTCCCGATGTACATATCTCCGAGCCGGTTGTAAATTCCAACCGCTCCAAGACCCAGAACCCGTTTAAATATCCGGTTCTTCATGGATGCCGCTGCTTTTTCGGTAAACGTGAATGCGACAATGGATGAGGGAGGGACCTGTTTGACAAAGAGCAGATAGAGAATTCTCCGGGTCAGGGTTTCGGTTTTTCCGGCTCCAGCTCCGGCAATAAGCCGGGTGTATCGTGCTTCTGCAAGTACGGCTTCCCGCTGAGAATCAGAAAGAGGATGGGGTTCGCTGATAATTTGATTGTGATAGGACGTCGTCATTTGAATGCGAATAATACCAATATAAGGAAGTATCAGTTCATAGCGTTTTCAATCTTATGAATTACTTTCATGAGAGAGCAGAAATAACCCGGGATGTGTGGATTTTCAATACCTGCCCAGACACGATTATGGGGCTATTCTCTCTTTCTATCAGTTGATATTTTATGAGTTCAAAATGGATAAAAATACCATTTTCCCGGTTGAAAAGAACTGAACCGAGTCATACAAACCTCCATGAGATACTATTAACTTGGTGCAGGGTGAGGAAGATACTGGAGGAACTGTCATGGCAATTGATCCTATCTGCAAAATGACCGTGGACGAGAAGACTGCAAAATTTACGAGTGATTACAAAGGAAAGAAATATTATTTCTGTGCTCCCGGTTGCAAAAAGACATTTGATGAAGAACCTGAAAAATACCTTTCGTAGGAAAATTACCTGCGTAATTCAATGGTATCAGGAAAAAAGGATCTCTGGAATCTATTTTTCTGTCAGATAATGAGATCCTTTTCACTCGGAGCATCATCACTATCAGAGAAGTTTGGTCTCTTCAGTAGGTCTTGGCACTTTTACCACCAGCACCCGGAAGATCTGATCACTTTCATTTGTCCACCGGTGAGGTATTCTGGCAGGACTCTCCACAAGCATATCCTGAGTCACCGTTTCTTTTTCGTCTCCAATCTCGATGATTCCCGTTCCTTCGAGCACATAGAAGAAGACATCAACCGGAGTGATGTGCTTTTTCAATGCCTCTCCTGGTTGAAGGGTTATTACGACTACCATCGCATTTGGAGTTGAATATATTCCTCTTGCATCCACATGATGCGGATTGTGCTGGATGGGAACTTCTGATACCCTGGTTATTTTCATTTGTCACCTCAACGGAACTTTCCTTCTGTTAGCATATGGACGGTATTCATACCTATGCCTTTCCCGACCACCGGGAACGAGTGCTCCTTTCACCAGACAGATTTTTGTACATCGGTCATAAAGGGAGCAATCAGCCTGATATCAGGTGAAAAATATCTTCCAAAGAGAAAATATCTGCTCACATCTTCTCCATTTGATACACGTACCCGTCCAATTCAGCCGATAGAGCGAAAAGATTCTTGATTGAGAAATAGACCTTGAATCAACATCATTAATCACGAAACGAGGTTCTGGATTACTCAGATGTATTTTTTACTCAAGTGGGTCTCGCTCGGACAGTCATCACGGTTATGTGGCATCTTATCGTAAACGACGAGGTGTGTGGAGATAAATACGCAATACCAAAGAAGGGATTGATTATATAGACCTGAAAAACTCCCGTTTAATGCACAATAGACGCGTATATTCAATGAATGGTAGAGGCCGTCCACACAATAGAGGAACTGGAGATTGAGTTGATTCGGAGGTTCCCCATTCGCATGTGGCTTTTTCCCGGAAAATAATTTCAACTGTAGTGAGACATCAATCGGAATATAAAGGCCAATATTCCATGAATAATATCAATTCACCGGTACCGATGGAGAATCTCATGAAAGTTACCCAAAGATGTTGGAATTAGAAGAATATGATAGGAACAAAAAACAACTGGGAGAGAGAATAACTGATCATGGTGGTTGATCCAGCTGATGATGAGCTAAATACCCCACGGCGAGGGAGACCACGGATACGAAGAGGTCCGATTGGGTGTGGTCCGCTCAGATGTTATGCACCTCAGTGTGAGATCTGGGATGACTCGCAGCGGGTGGTTCTTCGTCCAGATGAGATCGAAATATTGCGTTTAGTAGATCTCGAAGATATGGAACAGGAAGAAGCTGCTCAAACGTTAGGAATTTCCCGGAAAACACTCTGGAAAGATCTTCATCAAGCCAGAAAAAAAGTTACCGATGCACTTGTCCACGGAAAAATGATCGAGTTTACTGGTTGTCACCGGAAAAATATCGGAGAATGCCCACGCCGGGATACATCATATTGTCCAAAACAGAAAGAACAGTGCCCGAGAGGATGCACAATTGAGAATTACGAAGAGAGAACATAATGTATATATTCTACGCATATGAGTAATATTGATGCATGCCGTATGCATCAGGTATTATGAACATGAAGATCGCAATTGCAAAAGACGGTTCAGCCGTATCAGGTCACTTCGGACATTGTGAGAGATTTGCAGTATACTCTGCCGAAAACGGGGCAGTCAGATATGAAGGAGATCTCATAGGATTGCAGGGACATAGTAGTGCCGTTTCCCTTCTTGCATCACAGGATATTACGCATATCCTTTCCGGAGGTATGGGTCAGCGTGCACGGGACATGCTGCAGGAACAGGGAATTATTTCGATTCTCGGTGTTCAGGGACAAATTGATCAGGTAGCGAAGGATTTTTCTGCCGGAGTAATTACTGATAGTGCGGCACTCTGTAATCATTCTGGTTGTAATGATTCGAATAACGATTCTACCGGATCCTGTACCTGCTCCTGCCACGAGAAGAACAAGTAATTCTGGAGGGGACAAAAAAAGCAGGAAAACTGATACGGTAGATGCTATTGAATCCAGCCAACCTCAATAGAAATCCCAAATAGAGGATATATGTCATTCAATATCCATCCATTTTTTTTTTGGCTAACAGAACGCACACCGCAGGATGTTCACTCTGATTATCAGGAGACGATAATGAATTCGTTCTTCTCAACTTTCCCTGACGATATAGCATTTTGTGCTGATAGTGAGACCGAATATTTCCCTTTTGTCAGGTAGGTGTGGGTAACATTTTGTTGTGTTGACGATGAACCATCACCCAGATCCCAGAACCAGCCGGTCGGATTTCCTGTTGAATTATCGGTAAACTGAATCGAGATTGGAGCCGGACCTGTGGTCAGGCTTGCAGTAAAATCAGCAGAAATCTCTCCTGGAACCGGAGTCGGTGTCGGAGAAGGTACAGGCCCGTTTGTTACGGTGATGGCGTTGGTAAGCGTTGCAACTCCTCCGGTATGGTCATTCATTGCCTTCAGAGAGACTGAATACACTCCGGGAGTATCATAGGTATGAACCGGATTCTGCTCTGCTGAACTCTCTCCATCCCCAAAGTTCCACCAGAATGATGTCGGATTTCCCAGGGACTGGTTGGTAAAGGACACCGTCAAAGGTGCTTCGCCATAGGAAATGTTAGGAGCAAAGAAGACATGTACCTGTCCGGGAATTGGAATTCCGGTAGATACAATAGAATGATCTGAAGTGATCCTCGTAAAGGTATAGTTTTCTGCTGGTCCGATAGACTGATCATCGATAATCATATCGATGAGTTCAGCCCCGGGTTTTGCCTGAGCAAGAAATGCCTTATCTGAACCCTTTTCGACAGTGAAATTTCCTGTCGGTATCATCGTTGTCCAGGGATCATGAGAAGCGTTAATATATTGAGCACTTCTCACCAGAGGGGCAGTATCCCAGGAATTTGCTCCATTTACCACCTCATAGGGTATGGTTGAATATCCGGATTTTGTTGGATCCTGAAGATCCGACCATCCATATCCGGACGGGCTACTCCAGTAATTGCCGGCAATGTACGATCCGTTCATAATATTTGGCCTTAGTACTGGTCCATTCGGATGGGTCCAGGAAATATTGGTGATGTTTATATCTGTATCAACATTTACTTGATTTGCAAAGAAATTATCATATATCGAGAAATTCCCAAAATTCACATTCCATTCACCCATATTGGGGAAACGGATGCCAGTTTCAGAATTGTTCAGGATCGTATTATTTGTGAATGTCCTTTCCTGAGCCAATGATCCTGAGTCCCAAAGATAACTAATGATACCGATCCGATTGTCTCGAATCGTGTTATTCATTACAGAACAATTTTTACTGTAAAATACGAGTATTCCGATCTGATCATTCTGATAAATGATATTATTTTGAACGATGATACTTGGAGAAAGAACATAAATCCCTGCACCTCCGTTCTCATAGATAATATTGTCTTTAATATCAGTATTATATCCGGTTCCCTCGGTACCAGAATCCTCCCCTCCATTGAATAGCCCTGACGTTTCAATTCCTCCCCGATCGTTTTGAGTAACAATATTTCGTTCAATCAGTGCATGATTTCCACTCGTCCTCATACCAAGACGGTTGCCATAAATGACATTATCCGTAATTGTTGCGTATTCTCCACCAAAGGGATAGATAAAATTAAGAATTGAACATACTACACCCTCATAGTTGTTAAATATGGTATTGTGAGAGATTAATGAGTTATTTCCAAGTGAAAAAACTCCGTATCTTCGGTTGCCTGAAACGGTTGTGTTCGATACTTGCACATAATCAGCGAGAGAATAAATCCCTGCTTCAAAACCGGTGATATTCGTGAAGTTCGTAATTATACTTTGAACTCCCGAAGATGTGACCCTTATTCCCCTCTTTGAACTTCCGATTATCTTTCTCCCGTTTCCATCCAAAGATACTCCTGATGCATTAATTTGAATTGCATAATCAGAAAAAGAGGTGTTCAGATCGCTGGTGAGATAATATCCTCCTGTCTGATTAATACAAATCGATCCATTTGCGTAATTTCCGGTAAAATTATAATCTGCTCCGGTATGTCCTGGAACCAGGGCAGTCGGTGATGACAAGATTATTTCTGTGGAGCTTGGGGGTTCGGCCATACTCAAAACTCCCACTCCTGACAGAATGAGTCCACAATAAAAAATGAGTCTGATAAGATATCTACCATAGATGAGTTTTTCTCTGATATGGTTTTGTTTCATCTGTATACTCCCCTCTTCGTATGATAAAAGTACTGAATCTTGTATTATTATTCTTTCGTACATATTTTCGATTCTAAATAATTTCGAAAAATGATCTTCTGATTGTTGTCTGAGAAATACTTCGTTCCTCCTCATTTTTTCCAAGTGTATATCGAATAGGGAAGAATGATAAGAGAGATGGAGTATGGCTTATTTTGAATTATTTCACCGATTTTCGAAAAACTTCCATTCTTGAACTGATTCGGACATCTCCTGTTTAGCCATTGCAACAGGGTCAGGTAACTTTTCATTTACCCCGCAGAGTCTTTCCTTCTTACACGCGATAAAACCTGATTTCCCGGATCTGCAAGGAGAACTGGTATCTCCTTCAATATGGTTCCTCTCCTGCAGACACTATTTTATGAGCATCGGCTATTTGGTGATCATACGGTGGGTTTTGACTATTTGCAAAGATTGGTAAGTACATGGAATGCGGAATTATCATTCAATGAGTAAGCGATATCAAAAAAAAAGGAGCGAAAATTATTGACACTGCCAAAAAGAAAAGAAAAAGATGGAGACAGGAAAAAACGTAGATTATCAGGAGATGGAGATGAATTCATTCTTCTCTACTTTACCTGAAGAGATCGCATTTTGTGCTGATAATGAGACAGAAT
>CAZUXC010000034.1:0-11370 GCA_964624045.1 uncultured Methanospirillum sp.
CTGAAACGGTTACTCCTGAACCGACTTCTACGGATGTTCCGACAGTAACTGAAACTGTTACTCCTGAACCGACTTCTACGGATGTTCCGACAGTAACTGAAACGGTTACCCCTGAACCTACCTCCACAGAAGTTCCGGAGGTAACCGAAACAGCAACTCCAGAACCAACTGTCACCATACTTCCGATAGAACCTCAACCGGGTACCCCTGAAACTGAGATACCCGTACAGCCCATCATTACCCCTGATCCCGGAGAAGGTCTCATCAGCAAAATTTCAGAGAGAGAACAGAATACGAATTCAGGTGAAAAATCAGAAAATTCAGGAACCCTTAATCTGAACAACCAACCGGAAGGGATTGAAGTCTATCTGAATAACAAGCACCAGGGAGAAACGCCCCTCATCATCACCGGATTATCGCCTGGTGAGCATATAGTCACCTTTGAGCACGAGAATGGCTATGAAGACCATATTGTCACCGTCCCGGAGTCGGGAGGAGTTATCACGATTCAGGAGTCTGAACCAACATATACCGTGAACCAAATTGCCGGAGATAATCCTGAAAAAGAGTGTTGTGAAATAGACGATAGTGCAAGAGCAACCCTCTCATCACCGGATTACAGTCAGTTATACAAACTGACTACCACCGTTTCCATGGCAGCAGGAGAATCGATTCCATATACCCTCTCCTGGAACGGAAAACCCTGGTATAGTGGAAAACTTCACCCGGACTCTGATGAAGAAACCAAAGAGACATGCTCTACATGCACTCCGATGGAGGATTACTTAAGGGTGACAGCACCTCCGGGCACCTTTGAACTGAAAGTGGGAAGTGGATCCCTCTGTGTTGCAGAGGATCAAAAAGCCAAACTGGTGTTTTATGGGGTTGAAGGAATACCAATTACCAGTTCGGTTCAATAACTGCTCTCTTTTTTTCTGATACAGAATCCTATCCAAAGCAGCCATGAGGTTTGATTTGGAGAGGGTAAGAAAACAAGAGTTTGGATCAAATGTTACCTCTCAACTCTCAGGAAGAATGAAAAAAAATTAAGGCGTTTAGACCGCTCATAATATCCTTGAATGCCAGAAAACGATATGATTAGGTTTCAATGACCTGATGTCCCTTCTGATTCTGTTTGGCTTTGTGATGACGGATTAATAACATTGAAAATTAATAATCAGGGCAGGTATTATATGCTTTTTTCACCGCAACCCAGAGTTTATTTGCATCAAACTTCCAGTTGTCGTCAAATAGTCCTGACCAATTATCATAGATCAGGTCTTTCCTCCCATTATCAAGATATACATACAGTTCCACGATGTAGGCCCAGTACTCATTCTCCACCGAGCAATGCATATCAACACCGGTATCTGCATGTTGCATGGCATGGGTGAGTTCGTGAGCAACAGTGCCTGCAACTTCCACCCATGAGTATTGATCAAATTTCGAGCGTTTTACATAGACTGTGCCGGGATCTGTTGATCCTTTCGTGTATCGGTACAAGGCAATGGCTGACGCATCGTCAGTAAGGCGGATCTGAACCCCATTATCAACTGCCTGCTTTGCAATGTCCCTGACTGTCTCAGTCGGTGAATCGGCAAGCATCTGCCAGGCAGGGAGCAGATCTTCATCAATGAGGTCATCCGGGGTTCTCTCAATAGTTTCAACAGGCTCAGGAGTTTGCTCGGCAGAAACGGTGAAATCAGCACTTCTGGCAAGTTGCCCGTCAATATACAGGTTCAGAGTGTACGTTCCCGAATCAAGGGGTTGATCTTCCTCATACCCCATGCTTCGGGATGTGATTCCTTCCTCTCCTTCCTCCCAGGTATCTTCAGTCCGGATAAACTCTTCTCCGTTCAAAAGCCATTCCCGTGTCCATGGAATCGTATCTCCCATACCAAAATAGGAAAACACGGCATGAATCTCTTTTATTCCATACGGGAAGGAATTCCCCTCTCCGATCGGAACCTGTTCAGGAGTTACCGATTCGGCAAACCGAATCCTTCCAAAACCAGCATTATCCGCATTGTTTTTCTGAGATATCTGGTCAGGGACATCAGCACCTTCATCACCAACGGTGAATGAGCCTGACCAGACGATTTCGTCTCCCCGGTACAGGTCCATCTTCCAGGTTCCTTCCCTCAGGACGCCATCATTGGTTACGTCATAACTGATCCATCCTTCGGGTCCCCTTTCCCAAATCTGGTCCCTTTCGTCTGCATATTCTTCCCCGTTCACCGACCAGTACATTCCCCACGATTCCCCGTCCTGCATACCGCTATAAGGGATATACAGGAGTACCTGAGCCACAGAAAGTGGGAAAGAGTCGCTGACATACAGAGGTTCTCCTGCAGATGATACATCTTCACAAAAAACCACATCTCCAAACCCGGATCCATCAGGAGGTACAAATTCTCCTGATGATGGGAGTGAACAGAGCAGAACGAGCAGGATAATCAGATAGGATCTTTGGAAGATGAGGGTGTCCATGCAATCAGGTGGGAAAGCATATCAGAAAAGGATACTGGAATTTCCGGGGGACATGGAGATAGAAAAGTTCTTCCTTATGATCATGGCATTCTGGACACGTTTGTTTGCTGAGCTGATCGGTGCCTGACTGTGCTGAGATAGGATCCTGATGCATTGAACCAATCATAGAATGAGATGATACTGGTAATTCTGGCACTGTTATGAAAGGATTAACCTGAGAATGGAAAAAATTTGATTCTGTGTCGGTCTTTGCTGGAACAGCATTGACATAAAATCCCTCTCCCCCAAAAAAAAGGGGAAGGGGCTATTTATTCTGATAATATCTCAATTATTTCCAAGGGCAGATTCGATAAGATTCTCAATACCGTTAATTCAATATTCTATAATTCTATGGGATATTGGGACTCAATAGAGGATTTTTCCTTTAGTGAGTGAAGAAGCATTTTTCCATGCTCTTTGAGATAGAACAGTTATGGGATATGGAATCATTCTCAATCAATTCATAGATTTCCGGTTCGATATATGCCACAAGTCGTTTCTTTGTGATCTTCTGGAGGTGGTTATATAACGAGTGAGGAGACTCGGACAAAGAAGTGTGCCGACCCGGACTGGATTATGTCGTACTCGTATAAGCAAACAGATAATTCATAAATACTAATTATCTGAACACAGGAGGTCTCTCATATGGATACACAAATCAGGGCCCTGATTGATGATATCCTTATAGAAATTCGAGAACTTGGAATCGAGGTATCCGCTCTTGTGCTTTTTGGTTCTCATTCAGATGGAACTGCAACGGATGGGAGTGATGTGGATATCGCTCTCATATCAGCCTCGTTTCATAATCTCAATTCACTACACCGAAGAAAACAAATCAAACCTGCCTTGCATCGAATTAGTGGGCGGTACCATGTCCCTATAGATCTGATTCTTCTCACCCCGGAAGAATATGAGAAAGAATCCTCTATTCGAATATCTTTCATCAGGAATGGCGTTAGAATTCCCGTTCCTCTGTGATGTAATGAATCATTATTTCTGGGAATACTGTGAGGTTAGATTTGTTTGAAATTCTTACGATAAGTGTGCCAGCATGGATCATGCTGTGCCGTTCTGATCAAAATAATTAGCAGACACAACTATCAATACCTATCAACACCTATAGGTAAATTATGCAAGAGGCTTCCACTATTTATATTCGATCAGACTTGAAAGAACAACTGTCAAATCTGAAGACTCATCCACGAGAATCCTACAGTGCGGTGATCGAGCGTCTTTTATCATGTGCCATAGATCCTGATCCTTTGACAACTGAAGAGATAGCAGGTATTGAAGAAGCCCTGGAAGATATCAAGGCAGGAAGGGTACATACCGAGGAAGAGATCATGAAAGAATTCGGGGTTGAATGACTGAATTTCAGGTTATTTACTCGAATAAAGCAAAAAGAAATCTCAAAAAAATACCATTGTCAATAGCTCAGGAGATAATCAGAACTATCCACGAACTGAAGAGTAATCCCTGGTCACATGTGCAGAAGATAGAAGGTTCTGATAAGTCCCCATTTCATTCTCTTCATGTTGGTGGTTATCGGGCTATTCTCTCTATTCAAAACAATAAACTCATCGTGTATGTGGTAGAAGTCGGTCCCCGAAAAACCATATACCGGAAATACTAATCAGATATCAATGATGGAATTGTCTTTAATATACTCTCTGATTTATCAGTCGTTAGAATCTCAAGTTGTTTGAGTTCATCTTGGTAAGAGACTCTGTGATCGGGAAATTGGCATGGTCTAAAAGTGTGCCGGACTGGATCATGCTATGCCGTGCCATCACAAAAATACCTAAACTGTATCAAGTTCCTGTCGATCTTATTCTTCTCACTCCTGAAGAATATGATAAAGAAACCTCTATTCGAATGCCTTTCATAAGAAATGGCGTGAATATTCCCGTTCCTGCTTAATCAAATCTTCAATTTTTATCCCTCATTTCTTGGGATCCTTATCTGGCGAATAATTGATTAATGGATCACTACTTATTCTTTCTGAAAAAAAATAGAGGACCCGAGCAGATTTCATTTCCAGAAATCCTGATGAGGGGCAGTCAATTCGTCTTCCAGTTCAGGAAAGGGGCCCTCTACCTTGATGGCCTTTTGTCCCGTCTTGAAGACACTGCGACTCGGCAGATCCATGGTAGGGTTGTTCTTATTAGCGCCAGTCAGGTTTTTCAATGTCGTTTCTGCAGCGCCATAGGCGAGGTTTCCGATATTGGCCCAATAGATGTTTCCAGAGCACATACAGCACGGTTCAAATGTCGTCACCAGTGTACAATTCCACAAGTAATCGGGGTCATACTGCGTAAAAGCCCATCTTGAGAGCTCTGTTTCGGCGTGCTCGATCGTACCTTGGTTTTCCTGTTTCATCAGCACCGTCTCTCCATCCGGCGCTACAAGCACAGCGCCAAAGGGGTAGTAGCCGGATTTCACCGATTCCTTGGCGACCTCATTGGCTGTCCTTAAATGTCTCAGGATTTGCTGATGATCAAGTGGAAAACCCGTCTGGTCAGAAGTAGGTTTCGAGTCCCCGGATTCCGCCCCCAAGATCCCAAAGGCCGCGATATTTGCGTCTGATACATTCAGCGTGTTCGGATCGTCGCTTACTATCTGGCCGTATGGTTCACTTGTGCTGCTGTTCTCGTCGTCTGTCATTTTCATGGTGCAGTCGCCTGGGATCGTCAGCAAAAACAATAGCAGAAATGTGAGCGAATAATACACTGCGACATTCTTCATAGTTTTTTCCCTTCCTGTTGCTATTTCGTAGGAGTTACATGGTGCAGAACCGGTATTCAACTTTCATATTATTTTAATATGATTTGTAGATTCCTTAGGCTTTATCTATACATCGAGGGACAGATGTACATGAAGGATCCAGAAACCAATTTGAATTTTTAAATTGGTGCGTAAAATCTGGTTTTCAGGGATGTGTTATGTATTTCTGAAAAACTGGATACATATGGATCCTTCCCCCCGTTTGAAAAACCTGATCACATCATTTTCAGTATCACTGAATTTTCAGACACGTCTGATCAATATAAGCCACTATTTGATTCCTTGGTGATTATTGGGATGGGCGATCATTGAACTTGTGAAATGACCCATTCAAATAAGTGTGCCGGACTGGATCATGCCGTGCCGTGCCATCACAAAAATACCAATAATCTATGAAGAACCATTTGCATATAACGTAATTTTCAGAGGTAACATAATGCAGCAGGTCCGGGAACAAAAGATCCAGAAAAGAATCCTGCGGTAGAGTAATTTGTTCGAAAAGTATAAACTTCAATTTGGCCTGTTTTTGTTTGAAGAATTTGAACCTGTTATCCTGGATTCTGGTGAGAGATTTCGATCTGATGTATCATGGAAAAATGTTCACATACATGGATAACACTCAAAAATCTTCAGGTATCATCAATTAACACTGACATCCTGGAGTAAATCGGTATCTGACAAAATTAGACCACTGGATAGTATGAACCTATCACCGTGAAGAAAGATATTCTCCTCGCTGACTTATCTGAGGAACCTGAATCAGAGGCAGAAGACCAGCTCCGGAGTCTTGAAGCAGAGAAATCCTCCTTCGAAGGAGAGGATGGGGAAGAAGAGGAGACTACCCGGGATGAAAAGGGACTCGCAGCGATAAATAAGAAAATCCGGGAGCAGAAGAAGAAGGTTCAGGTTCTTGAAGCAGAGCAGATTTCTCTGCTCAATCAGATGCAGGATAAGGTCACGGTGGAACAGGCGAAAGCCTTGATCCTTTAGCAATTATCATCCCGGCTCATTGAGGATCTTGAGACCTATCTTACCCGGTCCCATCAGAAGTTGGTTTCGGTGTTTGATAACTGGTGGGACAAATGCCGGGTCCCGATGCGAGAGATCGAAGCCGAGCGTGATGAGGCAAAGAAGCGGTTAGATCAGTACCTTCGGGAGCTTGGGTATGACCGGTAGAGTAGTGTATGAGAGTGGTTCAACTGTCGTTCCGATACATCTGTTTCACAAGTCCTGGTATCTCATAGATGAATATCTCGAGTCGGTATAATTACCAATAATGTATAATACTACATTCTGGCTGCGGTAAAACAGATCCCGCTTCAGGAATAGAACTCCCTACTTTCCAGTTTGTAAAATTTGCTTTAGTAATCGTATTTGCATAAGAAATACTGCATTCATTTTGCTATGTTACTGAATTCGAGCAAAAATGTATGCAATTTGGAAAACAAACAATATTTGGAAACCTACAACTCTTCGTTATGAGTCTATAATTTTCGACCCTGCTTCACGAAAATTTTCTTCCGAAAACAGAAATAGCATGAGGATATAAGGTCGGTTCTAAAACCCCTTTTTTGAGACACCAAGATATTCTCTTATATCGTAAAAATGGACGTTGCTTTACGTATTTCAAAGATTTTTTGGTGGCATCTCAAAAACTACTCTGAAGAATCTTATTAGAAAGAAGAATAGAGCGGATCAGATAATTTTCCCGTCTTCTGTCTGTTCTGCATGCAGGATATTAGAAATTGCCACAAAGAGTGCGGGTATATCAACGGTAGCCGTTTGATAGGTTTCAACGAGGTCAACACCGAAATATTGATGGATCAGCATATTCCGCATCCCAATAATATCTCTCCATGAAATGGTAGAGTATCTTTCTTTACATTCCGGAGTTATGTGAGAAGCAGCCTCACCAACTATCTCTATCTGGCGAATTACGGCATCTTGTTTTTCAGGCAGTTTCATGAAGTCATCCAAGGAATAACCCGTGATATATTCGTTAATTCTGGTACATGCATTGGCGATGTGAATCAGGAGTATGATATCACTCTTCATGAGGGAATATCTCCATTGCCTCGTCCAGGATCCGATCTCTCAGGAGAGGATGAACTGATCGCTCAGTAAGCAGATCTACGGGTATTCCAAGTTTTTCTGTTAACTCCTCTCTGATACCACCTAAAACAAACAGACCCACAACCTTGTTCAATGTTATGATAAGATCCAGATCACTTTCTGGTTCTTCCTGACCCCTTGCATAACTTCCAAAAACAGATATCCGGGAAACACCATACGGCAATAAGGTATCACAGATCACTTTCCTCATGACAGGATTCAATCGTCTTGATGGTGGTATGGTCTTCATAATGTATCGGGTAATTTTGTCTGATTTGTGTGCATTTGAACGATTGGATGCTCTATTATACTCATTTCATCTCTTTATAATTTTCAGAGAGGAGTATTTTTGGAAATAGCTTTCAGTAGTCTGAAGAGTATGTATGTTACTCCTGATATAACCACTCGGGAGATGTGCAACTCCCTTGCGACCTGGCTTAACGAGCTACATCGATTGTAGGATGCGACGATTTGTTGGATGTCGGCCATTGTTTTCACCCCTATTTTTCCATCTCACATGCGGAGGGGATTGGTTGCAATTGCTTAAAATAGGGTGGTCAAAAAGGAAGTAACGCGGCTTTATAAACCCCTGGTCAGGAATCAGCTAGCAATTACACGGGAAGCAAGAGGATATCCGGGAGATCATCAGAGATATCCAGACGTTCGTGGTATTGAGCAGTCTATTCGATCCGCTCTCTCTTCATGGTGGGAAGAGAAGAGTTCCCGTCTCTCTTTGCTATATGAGACAAATGATCTCTTCTCGATTCGCAAAGAGTTCTTTGTATCGTTAAAAGAATCACTCATCCCCTTAAGAATCCTGGACTCGTATCAGGTAGCCGGTATATTCGTGAACTGGTGAAGGATCATCCGCATGATATCTCCCAATTACTTTACGCTCTGGTTGAAAAAGGATTTTTACAGCGGGAAGGCTCCAGTACTGGGACATTTTACTATCTGACCGGGTATCACCCGATGCAGGATGAAATGTTCGGAGTCCCGGCAGGGAGCCCCGAATATCAGGGGGGGAGCTCCGAACATTTGACCCGGAGCCCCGAACATGTACCCACCACCTCCGAACATTGGGTGATACTTCTCACTCTTGCCAAGCCGGTCCGGAGCTCCCAGAAATCACCGAAGGAACTGGTGGAGTCGGTTATCCTCCAGGTATGTTCCGATACGTTCCTGACCCTTGATGAACTCTCCCGGTTGCTCGGTCGGGACTGGGATTCTCTCCGGAATCATTATGTAAACCGGATGATTGAGGAGGTAAGGTTAATTCAAAGGTTCAAAAATGTACCAAGTCATCCCTAGCAGGGATATATGGCAGCGACCGGAGGGGAGGAATAAGGATGGTTCGTGAAGGGTACAAGGAGACGGAATTAGGGGAGATTCCGGAAGATTGGGATATCAAATATTTGAATGATATTTCTGAAGAGATTGGAGATGGAATACATGCAACACCAAATTATGTTGAATCATCAGAATATTTCTTTATAAACGGAAAAAATCTTAAAAATAACCGAATATCTATTTTGATAAATCATTATCGGTTAGTAAGGTGGAATTCAATTTTCTCTCTAAAGAATTAAACCAAAATTCTTCCTCTACTCAATCAATGGGACTATAGGAAATATTGCATATTACGATAACGAAAGTAGTTTTAGGAAAAAGTGTTGCGTATATTAGACTATTAAAAACCAAAAAAAAAGTATATTTTTTATTTATTAACATCTTCCGCGATAATGAAATATTTCACAAATAAATTGACTGGAACGACAATAAAAAACCTGTCTTTACAAACACTTAGAAATACCCCCATACCTTTCCCCCCAAATAAGTTAGAACAAAATCGCATCGCCACCGTCCTCTCAACACTCGATGAATGTATCGAGAAGACCGAGGTCTTTATCGCGAAACTCAAGCAGAACCTTCTGACCCGGATTATTGATGACGAGGGGCGGATCCGGGATGAGAGTACCCATGAGTTCAAGGATACGGAGATTGGGCAGGTTCCGGTGGAGTGGGCTGTAATAACATGCTGCGAAGTTATGACCCTAAAAAGGGGTTATGATCTTCCTGAAAGATTACGCAATGATGGGTATATTCCGATTTATTCCTCATCAGGAGTGATCGGATATCACAATCGATTAATGGTAAAAGGCCCGAGAATCGTAAATGGAAGGTATGAGACATTGGGTGATGAATATTTAATCGACACAGATTTTTGGCCCTTAAATACCACACTTTATATTACAGATTTTAAGGATAATGATCCGACTTTTCTTTCTATCCTGTTAAAAATTTCATTGATCTCATATCAAAGTGAAACAAACACAATTCCTAGAATGAATAGAATATCCATCATCAATCATATATATTATTACCTACTCTTTCTGAATAAAAATGAATTATTTCCTCCTTTTAAGTAGCTAACAATCGAATTACCCATGAAGAAAAATACCGAAATAAACTATAATCATTGAAAAAATGAATGATAACAGACCTTCTATCTGGCCAAGTCCGAATTACGAGAAATTTGAAATCATGAAGGAATTAAATAAAAACCTCGAAATTTTTCCTATTCCAAAAATAGATGAGAGAATTCTTGATGCGGTAAGATCTGATGAATTGGTTCTATTTATTGGAGCTGGAATATCTCGATTACTTGGATGTAAAGGGTGGGAAGAAGTTGCTCACGAATTAATTAAATATTGTCATAATGCTGGATTAATTAATTTTAAGGAAATGGAAACACTTCTTAAGAAGCATGATCCCAAAAAAAACATAACCATTTGCCATAGTTTACTTAAAGAATCAGAAAAAGAAACTGACTTTTTTGAGAAACTATCTGAATTATTAAAATATGATACTGAATTAAGTGAAAAATATAAAATATATAAAAACATTCTCGATTTCAATGCGATATTAATAACGACCAATGCAGATAAGTGTTTATTTTTAGAAACAGGGGGTAACTCCAATTCAATAAGATGTCGTGTAGAAGACTTTTCTGATGAATTGTTAACTCATGATAAAATCTATCATATTCATGGATTTATTGATGATCCGAAAACGCTAGTGTTTACAGTCAGACAATATTTAGAAAGATATATTGAACCCAATATGCACAAATTTTTAAAATACGTATTTAACAAGAAAACGGTTCTTTTCTTAGGTTATGGCTTAGAGGAATTTGAATTATTGGATTATTTGATATTAAATTGTAATTCAGAAAAAAGCAGAACTCATTTCATATTATTACCTTACTTTTCAAATGAAGAAAATATTCTTTCAATTGATCGGAAATACTATAATGAGCTGGGTGTACAAGTCATACCTTATGCACTAGATAAGAAGGGATATCATCAACAGGTTGATATTTTCGAAGATTGGAATAAAGAAATAAATTCAGAATTACCATTATCCTTCGAATTTAGAGAAAAAGTTGAAACTTTGGCAGAAAATTGGGACACAGATATAGCCAAAACTATAATATGTAGTATACGACCGAATTCTCATAAAGAAATACTTTTTTTTCAAATATTAAATGAACACTCCAGCGGAGAAGTTTGGTTTAATTTATTAAATTCTTCTAATTATTTTGAACCCGAAAGAGTTTTTTCTATTAAGGCTCCATTACATATAATTTGGTACCTAAAACAAGTAAATACGAAACTATCATCGGATAATAATATTGAACTTGCAATATCAATAACGAATACAATACGAAATTTGGTAAATTATCAAATATCTAATAGATATAAATATCCATTTTATAATATTATTATATTAATACTAATAGATTTGCCTTTTAAAGACATAAAAGATCTTTTTTTTGATTATTTATCTTTAATTATTGATATTGAAAAATCCTTAACCCTTATAGAAAACCCGACTCTCGGCAGCAACGAGTGTTACGAATACAATATTTAGTACAAATATTTA
>CAZUXC010000035.1:0-10782 GCA_964624045.1 uncultured Methanospirillum sp.
CATATGGGGCTGCCTCCAAAGTATATAGATCTTTTTATTTTGCCCCTTAATTCCTTAACCAACTAACCCAGTGGTATTTTCAAATTAGCTAAGTACTGAATATTGCTGCAGAGATTTACGGATGAGAAGAAGTGGTTTGTGATTATTGCGAAGAGGTCTATCGGTCATAAACCTTATTTCTGGGTCCAATCTTCAAGACTTCAATGATCTGATCCCGGTCATTCAAATCATGGATAACCCGGTAACTCCCAACTCGCTGATGATAAAAGGGATATCCTTCACACGATTCAAGATAGTGATGAGGATCTTCTGCAATTGAATCGATTTTATTTACTATCCGGGTTGCGTGGGTTTTTGATAATTTCCTCAGCTGCTTCAGGACCTTATCAGAATAGATTATTGAATATCGCATTAAAGGCCGAGCGCTTTTCGTACTTGTTCAGGTGTGTATACACGACCAGCCTGAATGTCTTCTTTCGCTTCAGCGATATCTTTCAAATCTTCCTCATATAACATGCCATCAAGGTTACATTTTTTCTTGACTAACGCTGGCATAGTTAGTAATTTGTCTTGTGAGATTATCAAAATTTGTATCCCGGCTTTGCTGGCCTATCTACGAGAGCCACGTATTCGCTAATTCCTCAGCCTCCCGAAGCAGTTTCAACCCTTCTTTTGTGCAGGTAGGTTTTTTCAGGTATTCTTGAAAATCTACGCTGTCTTGACCCATAAGAATTAATCCCAATTCAATTGGTGCAGCCATTCATCTCATCCCCGCGTGTACGAACAATTTTCTCTCATGAACGATATGATGACAACATGTTCGTGTTCAAAGAAAATGAATTATCAGTTATAAGGAGATGAATTTTGGATATTCGATCTCCCTTTTCGTCTCCTTTGATTTATCCTGGCCTTGTTCCACTCATAATATCTCTTCTGGTTCTGTCGTTGAGCATCAGCCCGACAGGACCTTCGTGCCTTCTCCAATGCATCAATAAGTCTCATCCATATACCTCATATACCAAATCCCAATCCCTGCAAAACTCCCGATCAATTAAACCGCAAACCACGACCGTCTTATCCTCCATATAGACTCTTCGGGCTGCATTACACAAGGTTCCCTGACAGGAGACAAAACCGCCAGCGGTGGACATCACCGGACAGATCTTATCCGTCACTGACCTGGCTGCTGATTCCCTATCTCCGACGGATGCGAAGAAATGAACATACCCATTCTGACACCCATTCCACTGGACCCCATAACGCCTCGTCCAGAAATCGCAGAATTCCAGCGGCTCGGAAAACCCTTCGAGAAGATAATAATATTCGGAGATATCAGAGAGAGCACCTTCAACAACATCAACAATCACGAAATTCCGATCTCTGATCTGAAATCGGTCACCTGGCTGACCGTGTATCTCTTTACAGGTAGTGCAGATTTTTCTCCCTTCGAAAACGGCTATCTCCATCTCCGAAGAAAAAGAGAAGGAGATCATGGTTTTCTCCCTGATTTATAGGGGCACTTATCCAGCCTCACCTTTGATGGTTGGGTACTAAAAAGCTCACAGTACACCTTCCGACCAGAAGGCCATTCTTTTACCGTGAAATGAGGACATTGCACCGAGCGACAATGCTTTGATCGAGCCCAGGCCCAAAGACTCATGTGGCCACCTGACCCCTGACTTGGTGATTCGGACACGATTGCATAAAACTCGGCAATTTTCCGGATAAACCACAAATCCTTCTTCGACTCCCCCGTTTTTTTACCGACGGGACCCCGACCATCTCCCATACCAGATAAGAGCATTGTATCGCTGCACAACACCTGGTTAACGGCCGCATCCAAACCTCCGGATACTGACAAACCCAAGATTATATCTTGTCCAGAATAATTCTCCTTTAAACGGTCCGCTCTCCGGAAATGGACCGTATGCCCCAAACCCAATCCACCTTGTTTGTGCCATAACCAAGTACGACCCAATGAAAACCATTATCATGCTGCTCCTTCGCTCTGCCCTTTTTTTGTATTTCGGGATTCCCTTGCATAACAAACGTCACATAATCCGACACGCTGATTACCATCCCACCAGATTGCTTTTGATATATTGCAGATGTGACATCTGCCGATATCGTTCCCCCGCTGAATCATCGGAGATGTGTCGATAACTCCCGGAAGTGCCATAAACCGGGAGGATTCAGCCCGGCGTGCTTTATCAAAACAGTTTTTGCACAGCATCTTATTCGGACGATGTGGTTGGCTCATCCGTTCCCGGGTCATTCGTTCCTGATAGTATGTAGGAGTCTTTCCACACACACTGCAAGGCTTTCTATCCGGCCACCCTTCAACCGGGACGAACTCAGAAGATTTGACTTCAGTGAGCGGGAAAGCGGAAGATACCTCGGTTTGGGCGGAGGGTTCCTCTCTTATTTCTGTACAGGGAATAGGTGATGGAGGCTCTAGAGGCTCTCGTTCAGTTGTGTGAGTGGAAGAGCGGTAATCATGATGTGAATCATGTGAAGGGTCTTGCGTTGATTTTACCTGCTCTGACTGTTCACTTCTTTCCGCTCTCTTTATATTATCTAAGGTATTCTCTTCTTGTTTCTCATTTGGAGAGGTATTTTCTCCTGGAATATGGGCGGAGGCTTCCGCTCTCTCTTCAGATTTTCGTTTTCTTTCCGCTCTTCCGCTCTGATCATCGGGATCAGGGGTATCTTTGAGAGAGGGAAATTCTCGGTCTTCTATCCAAACAAAGCACCCTTGAGCCCAGGATTCATACAGAGCAGCATCCCAGGTGAAGACTTTCGACCGTCGCTGAGTTGAGGTGCATTCATCACCACTACTGATAGTCCGATCCAGAAACGAGATGGCTGGACACTTTTCAAGGAGCCCGGTGTAACTCTGCCCTCGGGATTGGTATCCGTGAAAGAGTTTATTGATCGTGCTGTTACTCCACCCGGTCTCCTTCTGCAGCTGGGTGATCGTCATCTCCTGCATGTTCAAAAGCCGGATTGATTCGATCAACTCTGCTTCCTTTCTGGTGAGTTTGGTAACCTGACCTCCGGTCTCACCATTGAGTGCCTGGAACAGCCGGGCAGCCTCATCAAAGTCTTCACGAGTTGCGATGACACAGGTCATATCATCAATCACCTGTGACTCACGCTGATGTTGTTTGAGTGCCGCATTGGTCTTGATTAGATCGAGCAGCATGTCCGGGTTTCTCCGGTTGGCTGCATTTTGAAATCGTATCCGTGAAGCATAGGGAATAACTACCCAGACCGGTTTGAGTTTCAGCCACATTGCCTGAGCAACTAATATCTCCCGCCGGGTCATCGGCTTGGTATTGGGTATCTTCTCGGCATCAGCGAGTGCCCGGGTGAGGACTTTTCGATCCTGTTCTTCACTATCATCAATCCAACAGGTGAGCATCCGATTGAAAACCTGATCATCACCGGCTCCTTCAACCTTCGCAACCCACCAGACACACCGCTCAGGGATGGTGCATATCTGACCGGTCCGGTCCTTGCTGACTGTGTGATAATTGAAATCCTTCTGAAAACTGGTGGTGACACCTTTGAGAATCTCCTGCATCTGGTCAGATAGGAAGACATCATCAAGAGCAATCACCGTGCCCGGTTTCATATTCTCGATGTAAAAGAGCGCTTTATCACTCATCCGCCCATCTATCCGGTATTCCGGAGGGATGAACTGCAGCATCGTATCAATCGTGTGACTCTTTCCCTTCCCTGAATCGCCGGTGATCGATACATGCAGACCTTTCGAGTTGATGACCGACCGGGATGCCAGCGACATCGCCAGACACTCAGCAACCACCCGGTCCCCTTCATGTTCTTCATTGAAGGTGTCTAGAATAAACTGAAGTGGGTTTCCTTCCCGTAAGATGGAACAGGCTTCTTCTACGATCTCCGGGACCGGGGCGGATCGTGCCTCGTCAAGAATTGTTCTCTTCTGCTCCCGCCTTGTCTGCTTGGCAGAATTACTTGATTGTCCAGGGTTTCTTTTCGATCCCGGATGAACGGTTCTTCCTTCATATCTCTCCCTGAGCTCAGACCATCGTTGAGTACCACCCCCGCAGGAGTTGTGGTGACACCCGGCGTAAACCGCACCATTCGAAAATTGAATTGCATACGCCCCGTCTTTGTGGTCACTGGAGAATGGACACTCATCAAGCACGAAGAGCGAGCCCCCTTGATAGGGCTTCTGTTCATAGCCTATCCCGTTGCTTGAGAGCCATTCAGCCAGATCAATCACTGTTCCGGACTTGGTTTTCTTCGGTGCCGGAATTTGTTCCTTTGGGAACAGTCCGCAGAGATGCTCCAGGAGAAGAATGGGAACGTGTTCAATATTCTCAGGAGTAGTAATCATCCGTGATGATCGATGAGGACGATCGGTAGTATTGTCACCTTTTCGCGAGATCGTCCCATAGAGTTTCCAGATACGGGCAGCGTTGAAGTTTGCCGTATCCACATGACAGAGTTGATCAGAAAAGAGGGTGCTCAGTGATTCCAGGCAGCCTTTCACCAGGTCTCTGCTCTCCGGCGTGTTTTCCAGTTCAATCCGGTAGAGCAGATGAGCACCGTTTCCGCTGTCACCATATACCGGATCAGGCCAGCCCATTTCGGTAAGGTACTCACGGATCATCACTGCCTTTTGCAATGCAGCCTGATGTTCCTCTTCGGACGATGATACCCCGGAGGGACGGACCGGATCAATGTCGATCGGAAGCCAGTTCCTCTGAGTGATATCCGAATCAGCGGTTGTTGCATCCTTCTTGCCAAGACGCATCTTTATCCGGTTTGCTCTTCGGGCAAGCAGGACCGGATTAATGGTATTCAGGGTGATATAAACGCCCTGAATCTCGGTATTTGTACTGAGTGTCTTTGCCTTATCAGCAAGTTTTTCCGGATCGTCAAAGTATCCTGATGCGATGCTGTTCTCTCCGATCGCCCTGACTTCTACGACCTGACCAGGAACGAATAATGTGGAAAGAACAGAAAGAATCTCATGACTCATCAGCCCTCCCCCATGAGAGAGGCATTGCTCCGTACGGGGAGACGGCATATCGCACCCAGG
Source organism: uncultured Methanospirillum sp. (assembly GCA_964624045.1). GTDB lineage: Archaea > Halobacteriota > Methanomicrobia > Methanomicrobiales > Methanospirillaceae > Methanospirillum. The sequence continues at coordinate 5,090 of CAZUXC010000035.1, forward strand.
TTCTGCGGGTCTTCATCCAGAGTTGAATTTCTCCAGGAAGATTTCCCTCTCGTGCAATTCTGACAAGTTCTTTGAGGTTCTCCTGGTAGGCCCGGGCACTTGGAAAACTCCGTCTTCTCCGGACCTGAATCAATAGAGTGGGACTCCGATCTTTCCAGGCGATCAGATGAATCGGATAGGTCGCATGCAGAACACGAAGTGAGTCATACCCAAGTTGCTCGAGCATTCCTCGTACATGATGTTCTGCTGTCCGACTTGAGTAGTTACTCTCCAGACTCATGGTCTGCCCGCCGGATGTGATCTGATGCGTCGCTACATTCGCGACTACACAAAGCCTCTGATGTCTTGCACCGATATTCTGTCCATTTGCCTCCTGTTTTGGATAACAGGTTCGGACATCTTTTCGGATCAGTCATGAAGCCTCCTTGGGGAAGAAAAAGTGAGAGAAAAAAATATGAACTTACAAAACGAAGTAACGACTCTCCCCATCATATATGCGCCGCCAAGTGCAATCGTATCGGTGGGGAGGCCTGTTATTTTTCGCATGGTTCTCCCCCGATTATTCGGAGCAGACCCTTCTCTTCGAAGAATTTGCCGATACCTACGAACCCGGTTCTGAGTTCGTATGCTTCGACCAAATCGCGTTCGATGGTCTTCACGATATTCATATCATTCACCACGTCGCCAAATTCAGGATACCCATTAAGGCCCTTATCGGCATATTGGGTTACTTATTGCACCAATTAAGCATTTGCAAAGTGAAAAAAAGAAGAAATAAAAATTACTCGGGCTTTGATTTAGAATCGGACTTGTTGGCAAGGCTATCAAGGTATTCTTTGATTGCATCTTTGTGGTTAAAGAAAAATTCTTGGACTTCTTGATCCGTCTCGATGACCTCTCCAATCAGGGCGGTGCCACAGATATGGCAATGACGGGAGATAGAACTGTTTGGTTCACGGCACCGGGGGCATAACCGGGGTTCCAGTTGTTCTTCGGTGACTTGTTTCGCAACTGGCTCAATTCCATAGAGTTTGAACACTTCTTTGTCAATGTCTCCACCTGTCAGATGGGCGTACGTTGCAAACTCTTTTGTCTGGAGTGAACCCCACATCATGAGTTTGATGACTGATTCATTTACGCCGGATTGAGCCAGGTGGGTTATGCGGGAATGCCTGAAGATGTGAGGAGTAAAATCCCGGTTAATTCCACTTCGCTCTGCGATTCTTCTGAGTTGTTTTGCAATCGCCGGGTATGTGTAGGGGTTGTTGAACCGGTTCAAGAAGACAAAGTTATCACCGGAAGGGTCTCCGGGATATTCACTCTTGAGTTTAATCAGGTGTTCTTTTGCCATGACCAGTCTGATGTACCGGGTCTTTCCGGTTTTGAAGGTCGTGGAGATTGCTACTCCGGTCCCGTCGAACTTCAGGTCTCTCCATCGCATCTGTCCGATTTCCCCGATCCGAAACCCGCCTTCATACAGGGTTGAAATGAGGGCTTTGTCTTTGATGGTTGTGCAGGCATTGAGAAGTGCACGGATTTCTTCCGGTGAGAGGAGATCATCAGCGGTTTTGGTGTTTTCTCTCGCCGGTGATTTGATTGCAAGAATTTTCTTTTCCGGGATATCGGAAAGGTTTTCGTCGATGAGCCAGCGATAAAAGGTTTTGAGAACAGAAACAAAATCGTATTTGGTCTGAGAAGAAAACGCATTTCCTTTGGCGTTTTTCCCTCGTTTCATGGAATCTACTCCCCGGTAGATATCTGATATTGAGTTGTCGAGGAATGGACCGATGAAGCGACGCCAGGCGACAAGGCCGAAGGTTATTTTGTGAGCTCTTCGGATGCCGATGTCTTTGGTGACTTTCCGGTCAGAAATGAACCGGACGATCAGATCAGCGTCTTCTTCAGTTATTCGTCCATCTTCTATTGCTTTTGCTATGGAGCGAGTATCGTAATCCTGTTTGATACAACCAAAATAGATGCTGACGTCCGCATTGCTGCGCATGGATGGGGTTTCCATACACGTAATTTTGACGCGAAATTTAAAGAGTTTCCGGATGGGAGTTGGACGTCATGTCCATACGCCCCGGCTGGGACTTGAACCCAGGTCAAAAGCTCCGGAGGCTTCTAGGATATCCTCTACCCTACCGGGGCACCTCATCTTATACGATCTTTATACACATAAAGGAAGTGGATGTGATTCTTATTTACTGACATGGTAATGATGCCAATACCTATATGGTGTATCGTGTAAAAGCATTATTTAATGCTCTCACTGCTTGACTTTTGCAATTCCTGTCGAACAAGAGGGACAACAGACCAATATCGACAGTCGCTCTGTTTATTCTTTGAATGTCTCTCGGGAATTGGCTACGAAGGCAGGAGGCGCCCACAAGATCATGTCGCGCTCATGGAGCAAAAGAGTATCGAGTACTTGTCTGACAAACAGGACTATGTTCGAGACTTACTAAAATTCAGTACCTATCTTTCGAAATATTCTCCAGCTGCCCGGAACCTGCATGTAACTACTACCATTTTATGGCTTGAACTGAATGATATCATCATTCCAAAAGCAAAGCGGATGTTTATCAAGAATCGGTTAGGTCAGAGGAAACCAATCACTAAGGATCACCCAATATCTCATGATGAGATCAAGCGATGGTATGAGCATCTAACCCGATTGCCAAAGGTCGTTCTTCTGATCCAGATGAGCTCAGGCATGAGGATTGGTGAGGTCCTTGCATTAATGCCTGAAGATGTAGATTTCTCAACGTCTCCGGTGACCGTCCATGTCCGGGGGACAAAATCCCCAGATGGGATTAAGGAGCCAAAGAATGGTTCAGAAAGATATACTTTTATTTCAACTGAAGCGGCTTTCGCTCTAAAGGAATGGCTTGAGGTCAGAGATGCCTACATGGTTGCAACATGTAAGCGGACCGGAGGGACTACAAAGAAGGATCCAAATGACCCCCGTCTCATTCCAGTGTGTCATAACACTATCCAGACCGGGTATACGAATGGTCTCAAAAAATCCGGACTGCATGAGGTTGACCAAAAGACCCGATGGTCAACGATCAGCAGTCATAGCCTCCGCAAGTTCTTCATTTCTCAACTGAAGGTCGCCGGTATGCCAGGAGAGATGGTAGAATTATTGGCTGGCCATGAAGGATATTTATCAGACTCGTATCGCAGGTTTCCGGTCCAACAGGTTCGAGATGCGTATCTTCAGGCAGAACATGCAGTAAGTCTCTCAAGCCCGGTGGATTTACAGAAATTTAAGGAGACTTCTGATATGTTGAATTTAGTTTCAAGTGATTATACAAGAATGGGCACTCGTGTTTCTATACTGGAAGATACGCTGAAAGAATATAGAGAAGCACTTAATATGTTCAAAAAAGAAGGTTTAGAAAAATAGAACTATACTGATAATGAAACAAGAATTTCGGTTGTAGCAAATACCTCTCTAAGTTTTCGAACTTTTTCTGATGGCTTTAATTCAATGGGGACTGATGCAAGATTTTTAGTTTGAATATAGTAAATTTCAGCTGCATTCTTTGATGGGCTCTCATAAATTATGTTGTCGAATAAACCGGCATCAATCACAACTGCCCAACTCATAATCTACACCTAATTGCATTGCATATTATTATTAGCTGTTCAGTCAACACTTTGAATTGCCGGGGGTTGTATCGGAACCTCTGGTTCATTCTTTTATCTCCATGCCTAAAGCGGCGATATATACTCTGCTTATTTTGATTTAAGAGCGTATGCCATGCAATAGCCCATCAAAAGAGTGTCACTTTCATATACGCGCCGGTATCAATTTCAATTACAAAATTACCTCATTATCAATTACCATATGGTACCATTTCACACATGAAAACCTAGAATTATTATGACAGGGAGAAAGCCCTCCTTCCAGGTGAGACTGCCCCCTGATATACTCACCCAAATAGATCAAGGTGTAAAAGAAGGAAAATGGACATCAAGAAGCGATTTTATGTTTCGTGCTGCCTTCTTTTACCTTACTCGTGAGTCAATATTAGATGATGCGGGAAAGGTATTCAAAAAGATGTTTTATTCTGAAGAGTTTCAAAAGTATGTCAAAACAATCGTTTCAGAAGAGAATGATCGCGTACTCGGAAATGGCGATCAGAAATAATAATTGTCATGCGAGCACTATGCGATTACTATGCGCATACTTTCGTATATCCGCGCTAAGGTTCCACGCATATTCACGATGGTAAAGAGAAAACTGACCTTTAGCGTTCGGCTTTCTCCGATTGTCGTTAAGGAAATAGATCATCTAGTTGATACTGAGGTATATTCCTCTCGCTCTGACCTTGTATCCCGGGCAGTTCATGAACTGCTTCAAAGAGAATCTATGAGACCTATTGTAAAAGATGAGATCCGATCGTTTCTCTTGTCTCCGGAAGGTCGCTCCCTACTGAAGGGGATTCTAAAAGAAGAGTGAAAATAACTCAATATGAAAGGATTGGTCTTTCTGTTTGTAAGAAAAAAAGTTTCAAATTTAACCTCCTTTAATAATTATATTATAAACCCGGATTTGTATGTAAAGGTTTTTTGGAATTTTTTAATTCCTCCAGATACTTCTGTAATGTCCTTCCATGAGTTTTCTTTAGAAGTCTTGAACCAATCTCCAACCACGAATCCAGCTATATTGGGTATATCCCACCCTGCCCGAGTTCCATTGCCATAATACATGGCTTCATCTCTACCTTCCATGACACTTCCTGCATAATATGTTCTAATTGTTCCCTCTGCAAAATCATCCCATGAGTTTGAGTCAGGAGTGACAGCAATCACATAATTTAATTCAGCAGGAGTTGAGTCTAAACTAGATACTATTCTGCTCTGTCCGTGAGAGGAGATTTTGGCGCTGTTTATATTGATAAGATTGCTTTTTGCCGTGACAATGTTGCAGAATGGGGGTAACCATTGATTATCAAGTGATGAAAAAACACACCGGATACTGCCTATGGATCGTTTCGGTTCCGCAGCTCCATCAACAGTAAATGATTCCCCCCCTACTAAGTGAGCACCTTCAGCACTCGAATATGTAAGGGCTTTTTCTGATTCAATATTAAATAATCCGGTATTCTTGTTTTTAGAATCAAAATTAAAATTCTTGGTTTCAGAGATTTTCCCCCCATTTGTAAGAATATCATCAGAATAACCAACAACTCCGTATACCTTTCCTTTAGGGTAAATATATGCATCAAATGTAACTTCTACTCCGGTTTCTGAATCTATTCCAGTTACTGGAACGTGGTTAGCAACCGTCCCGTTTTCAATTACTCCCGGAGTAGTGATAATCCATTGAAGATCAGTTTCCTCATCAATCATCCCTGTTGCATCTATCGATGAGTCTATAGAAATTACCTGATTCTCTGGCGTCTGATTGGGTAATCGGTCAGCCATAATTAATCCAGGAATTAGAGTTACAATTATAAAAAAATAAAAATAGTTTTTCACAGCACCAACCTATATCAGATATTTGATTTTGTCTTCTAATTTACATTTTTGAAATAATTTTTAATTAACACCTATCTTCACCTGTTTTGTACTATGATCCATGGTCTTCATGGCCTGCTCTTTTCTCTGTGATGCGTAAAAGTTCACCTCATCCTGAGTTCCTTTGGTAATCATCACCAGGACATTTCCGGTATCAAACC
>CAZUXC010000036.1:0-9085 GCA_964624045.1 uncultured Methanospirillum sp.
CTCGAGTCAGAAGACCCCCAGTCTCCTAGGATGCCAGGCTACCCTATGGCCCCGATTCCATACTATTTTCTCATATCTCACATATGTACTTACCCGTTTGATTTGACAAATCAGATCCATTATTGATCAAAAAATTCGGCAACGGATAAATGAAATCAGAGATTTTTGCTGAATCTCTAAAAAAATTTATAAAAACCGAATCAGGATTTTTTATCTGTTTGACTGATAAGACAAATATTATATATGTCGGTCAGAGATTATACCGTAGTTATTGCATAATATGGGGCCCAGACATGCTCAAGGAGAAGATAGCCGGTATCATTGAGGATATCACAAAGGTAGAGGGGGTTCGGCTGTGTGCCCTCGTCTCCCGTGATGGGATAATGCTGGGGAAGCATGCTGCAGGAGATTTTAATGAGGCATGGTTTGCGGCGATGTGCGCAACACTCCTTGCTTCAGCAGAATCAGCGGCAGTGATCATAAAAGTACAATCTCCTGATATGGTTACGATTCAGTCATCCGATGGAATTCTTATCATCATGGGTGCAGGAGATAAAATTCTGCTAACAACGCTGATCGATCCATCTGTTAACCTGCCGAATGTGACCTCAACCCTGCGTGAGATCGCCGAAGATGTAGGAGGGAGTTTCTGATGGCGACCATAATGGTGATAGATGACAGCCCTTTCATAGTTGACATCTTTGTAACTATGTTGGAGCGTGGTGGGTACACTGTCTATTCAGCCAATAGTGGTCCTGAAGGGATTGAACTGTTGAAGAGTGTGACTCCGGATTTGATCCTGCTTGATATTATGATGGAACCGATGGACGGTTGGGAAACTCTGGTGGCGGTGAAACAAAATTTTGCAACAAAAGATATCCCGGTGATGATGCTTACCGCTAAGCAACTTACTCCTCAGGAAGCACAGGAATATGGGATGTATATTGAAGATTACATCCTGAAACCGGTCACTCATTCGGAATTATACTCTGCAATTGAAGGGGTAATAAACCGTAGAACCCAAATCCATGATGACATGGTAAAAGCAAAAGAAGGTGGATTTGAGGATGCAATCATCAGTGAATATGGTCGTCTCGTAAAAAGTGTTGAGATCACCAAACGGCTCCTCAAACTCCTTTCTGCAACCTATGATCTTTCGGACCCCTCAATGAAACTCTCTGATGATATCAATATTGCAATTAGAAGTATGGAAACAAACCTGAAATTTCAGGAGATACGGGTTTCCCAACTCCGGGATCAGTTCTCTGGAAAACCCGCTTAAACATTTATTTCTGCACTGATCCAATTCGTTGCATATCATCCCATCCGGGATCATGTTTCCTACATCCTGAAGTAGATCGAACGCTAACCTCAAGTATCATGTTCGATCTTGTGTGTGTTGGATGCGGTGAATCATACCGGTCTGATGCCATCATTTATAACTGTTCCAAGTGTGGTCACCTGCTAGAAGTCAGGTATGATCTCACTTCAATCAATATCACCCGCAAAGAATGGCAGGCACGACCTCTCTCGGTATGGCGGTATCGGGAGATTTTACCGGTGAGCCGGGAACCGGTTACCCTTCAGGAAGGTGGAACCCCGCTTTATCACCTCAAGCGCATCGGTGAAGAGCTTGGGATTAAGGAGCTCTATGCGAAACATGAGGGGATGAACCCTTCTGGTTCATTTAAAGATCGGGGAATGACGGTTGGAGTATCCATGGCTCTGCAACTTGGGATGAGTTCAGTAGCCTGCGCCAGTACCGGGAATACCTCTGCCTCACTTGCAGTTTATGGTGCGAAGGCAGGAATTCCGTCGATTGTTCTTCTTCCCGCGGGAAAGGTAGCACTTGGAAAAGTTGCACAGGCACTGATGCATGGTGCCAGGGTAATTTCTATTAAAGGGAATTTTGATCGGGCCCTTGAGATGGTTCGCATACTTTGCGAGACAAAAGGGATCTATCTTCTCAACTCCGTGAATCCCTATCGTCTGGAGGGCCAGAAGACCATTGGGTTTGAAGTAATTGATCAACTGAATGGTGCAGTACCTGATCGAATGGTGCTCCCGGTAGGAAATGCAGGAAATATCTCCGCAGTTTACAAAGGGATTCTCGAACTTCGGGAACTTGGATTTGTGGATAAGATGCCCATGATGACTGGCATCCAGGCTGCTGGTTCTCAACCGGTTGTCCGTGCAATTCAGGAAGGTCTGGCTGAAGTTGTCCCTGAACAAAGTCCTGAAACTGTTGCTACTGCGATTCGTATCGGTGCTCCTGTAAATGCAGAAAAGGTTCTTACAGCAATCCGTGGGAGTGGGGGTACTGCTGATTCGGTTACCGATGAAGAGATCCTTAGGATGCAGCGGGACCTGGCACGGAAAGAAGGTATCGGTGTTGAGCCGGCATCAGCAGCATCTGTTGCAGGTGTGAAGAAACTGATAGAGTCCGGAGTGATTGATCGGGATGAACGGATTGTCTGTGTTGTGACTGGTCACCTCCTCAAGGATCCTGAAACGGTAATTAAACAATGCGCCCCACCAATCGAATGCGAAGCTACACTCGAATCGCTGCTTGCTGCATTACAACTCTGATCCTGCTGGTACTGGTGCTCCCGGTTTCCGGGATAAATATCACCTATCAGGTTTCCGGAGATGGGAATCAGTACCATGCTGTGGCCGTTCTCAATGATACCGCGAGGTATGATTTTGTTCAGAGTGGGATGCTTGGTGAGCGGGTTCCTCTGGAAGTCACAAATATCACTCTTGTCAGCAGGGATGGAGAGAATGTATCTTTCATCACCGAGCGGGAGGGAATCAGGTTTAACTCAAGTAATTATACTCTGATGTTTGATGGACCTTTGAAAGACCATAGTTTTCAAAGTCAGTTTCCTGAACCTGGAACAATCTCGATTGTGCTCCCGGAAAATTATAAGGTGGATAACCCACTTCTTGCCTCTATACAACCAGGTGGTGCTGTTATTAATCGGAGCAATAATCAGACGATAATTACCTGGGATAAATCCCGTTACTTTGATATCAGGTTTTATGATGGTGGTCAGGAGAATCTTCTGGGTATCTTCGCCCAGTTCTGGTTGATAATAGCAGTGATGCTTCTTCTTCCGTTTTTGTTTTCACGAGGGAAATGAGGGTAAATACCCTTCCTCCCTTATAGATTTGAAAGGGGAATTATGCAGCCTGAATTGCTTTTGCAATTTTTTCGCCAAATGCAACTGCCGCATTGGGACCATTGGCAGTGATAAATCTCCCGTCAATTACGACAGGTTCACTAACAAATATTGCTCCCCCTTTTCTGATCTCATCAATCGCCTGATCCTCATTCCATACCGTAGCTTTCTTTCCTTGAAGTACTCCTGCTTGTGCCAGAACTACGGGAGCAAGACAGATTGCACTGATAATTCTCCCTGCGGCATCGAATTTTTGAATCAAAGAAATTAACGATTTGTTATTCCATAGGTATTCAGGCGCTCCGCCTCCTCCTATAATGATTATTGCAAAAAACTCCGAAATCTCCGCATCATTGATATCAGAGATCGTTTTTTCGATCAGCACCTTTCCTCCCATCATCCCAACTGCCAGCCCTCTTGAAGTGGAAACTATTTCATAAGGGATCGCAGTATTTTCCAGATAATGAACCGGATGGGTCAGTTCTTCGTCTCTGAAATTGCGAGGGGCTATGATAATAAGTGCCTTCTTCTCCGTAGTCATCTGTATCAGATCTGGAATTGAAGCCTATGCATAAGAAACTATGGGAAAAAAGTTAGTGAATTGTTGAAGAGGCGATGATGGTAAAATGGTTATCCAAAAGAAGGCGGATTGCCTCTTCTACCTGATCAACCCGAAGAATAAGGACTGCACGGTCTTTTCCTGAATATGCGTACGAATATTCGATATTAATTTTTGCTTCTGCCAGGCGTGATGCAATTTCATACAAACCGCCTGGTTCATCTTTCATCTCAACACCGATAACATTGGTAAATGCAACATTGTATCCATGTTCGGATAGTTTCTGGTGTGCGATATCAGGTTTATCAACCAGCGCTCTGATAACTCCAAACCCATCTGCCTCTGCTATTGAGAATGCAAGAATATTTACTCCTTCATCCTGACAGACCTTTGCCATAGCTGCTAATCTTCCGGGTTTATTCTCTGAAAAGAGCGATATCTGCCGGATAATATACTTATCACAATTCATTCACAACTTCCTCCTGTCAATTACCCTTTTTGCTTTTCCTTCAAATCTGGGGAGAGATCCAGTCTCTGCTAGTTCAACTTTCACTGCTACATTGAGAGTATTGTGAAGAGTTTTCTCCACTTTGGATCGTAGCTTTATCAGGTCGGTAATCTTGTCGGAAAAAGAGTCTGTGGCAATTTCTACTCTTACAAGCATATCATCCAAGGCACCGGTCCTGTCTACCTCGATCATAAAATGTTTGCCCACCTCCGGGATACTTAGAAGGGTATGTTCTATCTGGGAAGGGAAGACATTGATCCCTCTGATGATCAGCATATCATCTACTCTTCCCGATAGGCGCTCAAGACGGGGATGAGTTCTTCCGCAGGCACATACTTCCTGTCTGATAGCAGTAATATCACCCGTACGATACCTGATGATTGGCAGGCCTTCTTTTTGAAGCATGGTTACGACCAGTTCCCCTCGTTCTCCAAGGGGAAGTGGCTGCTGGGTTTCAGGATCAAGAATCTCAGGGAAGATGAGATCGCCCCACACATGAAATCCCTGTTGCTCTATGCATTCGCAAAAGAGTGGTCCGGAAAGTTCGCTCGTTCCATATACATCATATGCTTCCACTCCAAGCCATTCGCGAATCCGGATTCGCATCTGTTCACTCCATGGCTCAGCTCCTACTATTGCTTTTCGAAGGAGCGTGTCATTTTTGATAGAGATCCCCATGGTCTCAGCCACCTCCCCCATATGAATAAGATAGGATGGGGTACATGCTATGGCTGTAACACGGAGATCCTGCATCAGTTCTATCTGACGTTCGGTATTCCCTACTGATGCCGGGACAACGGTTGCTCCAACCCGTTCCGCCCCATAATGCAGGCCGAGTCCTCCAGTAAAAAGCCCATACCCATAACTGACCTGCATGACATCACCTCTCCCGATCCCTACCGAAGTGAGGGCCCGGGCAAGTGACTCGGTCCAGTTATTGATATCTTTCTGGGTATATCCAACAACAGTAGGTTTTCCCGTGGTTCCTGATGAGACATGGTACCGCACTAACTCCTCAGGATCACTTATGATAAGACCATTTGGATATGTATCCCGTAGGTCCTTTTTATGCATGAAGGGAAGTTTTCCGATGTCTTCAAGTGAGTTGATGTCATCAGGATGAACCCCTGCTTCTTTCATCCGTGACTGATAAAACTGAGAGAAACTATACACCCGGTAGACCAGTGTTTTGAGTAATTTATACTGAAGTCTGCGGAGATCCGCTATTGGCATCTCCTCAATTCTCGGTTCCCAACACCGCATATCAGAGTTCTCCCCGTTGATCGATAACTCGTTTTGCTTTTCCTTCAAACCTTGGCAGACTTCCTGGCTCTACCAGTCTGACGGTAGTCCGCAGTTCGAGTACATCGCGCAATTCTTTGACTACTCTGACCTGAAGTTTCTTGAGATCAGCCAGTTCCCCCTTGAAATATCCCGGTGATACCTCAACATCGATCGTCATCTCATCCATATGGTTGACCCGGTTTACATACACCATATAGTGATTCCCAACTTCAGGTATTTCGAGAAGTACGTGCTCGATCTGGCTTGGAAATACATTTATTCCCCTGATAACCAGCATATCGTCGCTTCTCCCGGTGAACCGTGCAAGTTTCGGACCACGACCACATGAGCACTCATCATCCAGAAGCATCGTTATGTCACCAGTCCGGTACCGTATGAGTGGCATTGCTTCTTTTACGAGGGGGGTTACTACGAGTTCTCCCCGTTCTCCTGGACCTAGTTGTTCGCCGGTTTTGGGATCGATAATTTCTACAAGGTAACAATCATGCCAGATATGCAAACCGGAGTGTTCGGGGCATTCAAATGCAACCCCTGGTCCGTAGAGTTCACTCATTCCATAGCTATCGAAAGCCTCTACTCCCAGTTTTTTCTCAAGGTCAATGCGCATTGCATCTGACCAAGGTTCCGCTCCAAACATACCGGTCTTCAGACATGAGAGATCCGCATTCATCTCTTCGGCTGCCTCTGCCAGATGAAGTGCATAACTGGGTGTGCAATGAATTGCTGTGACCCCAAAATCCTGGATCATCTCAATCTGACGTTTTGTGTTACCTGTAGCGCTGGGGATGGTGGTGAGACCCGCTTTTTCTGCTCCGTAATGAAATCCAAGTCCTCCGGTGAACATCCCATAATTTACCATATTCTGGAATACATCATCAGAAGTCAGACCTATCATTGTCAGGTTCCGAGCGATCAGATCTGACCATTTTTCAAGATCTCCCTTCGTATACCCTACCACTGTGGGTTTTCCGGTTGTGCCTGAAGTAGTATGTATCCTCACCACATCGCGCATTGGAACCGATATAAACCCGAACGGGTATCCAGCTCTGAGATCACTCTTTCTGGTAAATGGCAATTTGTGCAGATCATCAAGAGTGCGGATATCTCCCGATCTAATCCCGGCCTCTTTGAATTTCTCCTTAAAAAAACCAATGTTGCCACACCGGTCAACGGTTTCTCTCAGCCTCTTTAGCTGGAGTTCCTGAAGATCAGCATGACTTATCGTCTCTATTGCTTTATCCCAGAACATATAACGGGCACCTAGTCCTACTCGTAACTTCCATAAGTTATGAGTAAATTGGATATCATTGAGTCCAAAAACTCATAACCGTTGTCATACTGTGTCATGGGTGGGGATCATCTGAACCCTCATTTAGGCTGCATGTACTGAATACCCTTTTATATTGGTATGACCATTATCCGGTGAGGTAGTGAGATGTCAGATATTGGGGAAATGGTCATGCAACCGTTCTTACGTTCGATCACCACCACAAGTGAAATTCTTCCGTTTGTTGTGGCAGCGGTGGTAATTCTTGTTATTGGATGGATCGCTGGAAGAATTCTGGGGAAGGCGGGTTCTCTGATTCTAGAGAAGGCCGGGTGTTGCCCCTCACTTGAGGGTACTCCTATCGGTAAAACGCTCATAGGGTCGGGATGTTCTGTTCCTCAGGCTGCTGATTATCTCATTCGAATCATCATCTATCTGCTGGCAATCATGTCTGCCGCTGATACTCTGAAAATAGAATCTCTGCAGTCAACGATTTCAGCAGTTCTCGCATTTATCCCGAATATGATTGCTTTTGTCCTGATCATTGCAATTGGATTATTGTTGGTTGACTATTTCTCCGACTTTATATCATCACTTGGTGATACTGCGGAAATAAATCTGCTTGAGCCCATTGTTGTGTTACTTCGATTATTCCTGTACTTTGTCGTGGTTATGCTTGCTCTAACCCAACTCAGGATACAACTCGATATCATCTATGCATTTATTGTTCCCCTCTCCTGGGGAGTAGGGCTTGGAATTGGTGCAGCAATAGCAATAATTTTCGGCTGGGGCCTGAAAGAGAAGAGTCCGGAAATCGTTGATGTACTACTTGGGAAGATCAAAGGACGATAAACCTTATCTTTTTCTTTTCAGTTTCAGATCCTGTAGAATAGAAGAAAAGTAAAAAGGAAAAAATCAGGCGGTCTTGATATGAGCAACTGCCTCAAGACCAAGCATCTCAATAGCCATCTCTTTCATTTTGAACTTCTGAATTTTTCCGGTTACACTCATCGGCACAGAATCAACAAATGCATAATACCGTGGAATTTTGTATCTGGCGATTTTTCCTTCGCAGTAATCCCGAATCTCCTGCTCGGTTAATGCTGCATCTTTTTCAAGAATGATCCAGGCCATCAGTTCCTCACCATATTTCTCATCCGGAACCCCAATTACATATACGTCCGAAATTTTTGTGTTTTGATGCAGGAATTCTTCAATCTCGCGGGGATAGATGTTTTCTCCGCCTCTGATGACCATATCCTTCAGTCTGCCTTCAATATGGACGTATCCTTCGGGATCAAAAGAGCCGAGATCTCCAGTATGAACCCATCCATTTTCATCTTTTGCCTGACGGGTTGCTGTGGGATTATTGTAATAGCACCGCATCGTCATATATCCGCGTGCACATATCTCCCCGATTTCTCCCATTGGAACAACCTTTTTTGTCTCTGGATCGATGATTTTGATCTCTGTATGGGGAAAGACCCGCCCAACTGTGGTCACTCTTTTATCGAGGGGATCTTTTGTAGTGGTCATGGTAACGCCGGGGGAAAGTTCTGTCTGACCATAGACGATGACGACTTCTGACATGTGCATCTTGTTTGCGACTTCTTTCATGACCTCAATTGGGCATGGAGATCCTGCCATGATGCCTGTGCGAAGCGAGCGAAGATCATATTTTGGAAAGTTTGGATGGCGGAGTTCAGCGATAAACATGGTTGGAACTCCGTGAACTGCCGTGCATCGCTCAGCCTCAATGGTTTTTAAAACCTCCTCCGGATCAAAAGTTGGAGCGGGAATAACCATGGTTGCCCCGGTGGACGCACAAGCCATGTTAGACAGTACCATTCCAAAGCAGTGATAGAATGGCACGGGAATACAGAGACGGTCTTTCTCTGTAAATTCCATTCCTTTTGCAATCATATATCCGTTATTCAGAACTCCGTGATGGGTCAGTACAACTCCTTTCGGGTACCCTGTTGTCCCGGAGGTATACTGGATATTGATGGGATCATCAAAATTCAGTGCATCAGCACGCTCCCTCAACTCTTCTGGGCTGATCCCCTCTCCACGTTTTAAGAGATCATCCCAACTGAACATCCCGTTATAGGGAATGTCTCCCATGAATACCACAGTTTTAAGGAACGGAAACTTTTCTGAGAGAATCTTCCCAGGTCTGGACTCATAGGCTTCTGGGCAAGCCTCATAGAACATTCCTACATAGTCAGAAGTTTTGAATCTTCCCTGAATGATAAGTAGTTTAA
>CAZUXC010000037.1:0-5094 GCA_964624045.1 uncultured Methanospirillum sp.
GTATATGATCCGATGGACATCTGGTTTGAGAGGACGAGGCTCCCTCCATAGAGCATGACGATAAGCCTGACAATATTGGTGAATGCCATCTGGACCCCACCTGTCATTTGACCAAAAAGCATACTGGCGATGTTGAGCGAGATATTGTCGAGGGTTCTCTTCATGTACCGGTTCAGTTCCCGGTCTTCTGCTGCATGGGTTTTGATCAGGTCGATTGAACTGAAGAGATCCTGTCCATCTGCAGACATTTGCAGGCCGGATTCCCTCATCCTGATACTATAGGAACGGTTGAATCTGATAACCCAGTAACTGATGATAACCGATACTGGCACGGTTATCATAACGAAGAGTGTGAGGGGAAGCGATAAGGCAGAGAGGACGGTCGCAGACACAAAGAGCGATGTACCTGCAGTAATGAGACTCTGGAGGAAATTCCCTGATATTCCGGAGAGACCACCGGTATCTGAACTGATTCTGGCGAGAAGATACCCGCTCCTGGTAGATTTGAAGTAAGAGACCGGGTATTTCATCACATGGGTGAAGACCGCCATCTTCACCCGGTATCCATACTCGGTATTGATCCGATAGTTGATGAGTGAAAGCTCGTTTCCGATGAGATATCTGACAATTGAGATTACCGCAAGTGTTCCAATCAGAAGTGGTAAGGATGATAGGATTTGTGAGGCGAATGGGATGAGAAATGCCAGATGATAGGCGGAGAGTGAATCCAGGACCGGTTCTATACTCTGGTGCATGAAGATATAGTCGATGATCCATTTTCCGGACAGCGGGAGGGCAGTCCCAAGGAGTGATGAGATGAAGGTCAGGATAAGCGATGAAATGATTGCATATTTTAATGGGATGAGATAACGGGTAAAGTAGAGGATATCACGATATCTAAACTCTCCATCTTTGCCCGGAGGTACATAGGTCAAAGAATCTTTGAGAAGTCGAAACCGACCCCGTAAGGGGACCTTACCAATCGGGCCGCTTTGGGAGGTCATAAAGAGATCACCATATCAGTGTCGATAGATATGGATAGGAGAGAATTTAAGTCAGCGAGAATTGATGTTTGGTGATTTGGTTAATTACTCACGTTTTTATCTTTAGCCGGTAGTGATGATACCATAAAAAAACCAGAAAAATATTAACACAAAAAAATGAGATTTCGTAATTTATCTGATATTCTTTTGTTTATTTTCGATCTGTCTTTTTCTCACTATTTTTGATCGGTATTCATGTGAGATAAGGTTTGAACTTTCCTCCTCTATTATCAATTAAGATCACCGAGCACCAATTCCTCACTAATGTTTGTACCCATACGGTTGAAAACATCAGGAGTCTTTGCTCAGGGGCGTTACACAACCCGTTCAATATGGATCAAGAATCAAGGACGATTTGCGTTATCTCGTTCATTATCTGTGTATTCATTACATACGGGCATCCGAAGCCTTTTTGATCTCTTTGGCATTCCATCAGTTCCGGGACTATTATCAATATTATTGAAGTGAATTTCGTAACTCCTATGAGACTGTACCAAGTCATACTGGGAAACCTACTCAAAACCGATTATGATATGGGCATTCTTGATGTTTAAAAGAGTTAGGGATTTGTCGTTGAAGATTGAAGAATGAGTCGTAAACAAAGCCATTAATGCAATTGAAACGATTTAGAAAATTGTTTGATTGCATGGACAGGAGTATAAAAAAATAATTTTTCTTAAAGGATCTCGCAATGTGGGTTGATACATGAAAATGTGATAAAATCGGTGAACCGGATTGCTTTCACTGCTCGTCAAAGAATGCCATCAAAAGGGGGTCCTAAACCCATGTTGAATTGGTCCAGGATTGTTAAAAAAAGGGGGGGTCGGTCTTCTAAAGTCGGAAATGGGGCGAACTATGAGTGATTATGAACTCCCGTGGGGAAGTTGACCGCCTCCTGAAAGGCAATTCGCATTATCTGGTCCACTAAGACAAAAATTACCCGGTGACGGGACCCCTCCAACGGAAATACACACCCCAGTCGCATTATCTCCAGTTTGGCACTGTCCATCTGCACGACTGGCAGAATTCCCGCCCCTACATATTGTTCCCGCTCCATCCCCAACACTACAATATACTCCCGTTTGTTGGGGTAACTCTCCACCTGCACAACTTGCTGAAGCAGCATACCCAAGATTGCAATCGTTGGTTGCACCAGCCCCTTGAGCATTACAATTAGAGGTACCAATGGATCCCCCTGTATTGCACTCTCTCGCCCCGACCCCGGTTATTGTCTCGATGGAGAGATCGATAATTTTTGGTGTAATATACTGTTTCTTTCCCATCTGTTACTCATCTCTAATATTTTTCATTGCTTTAAGGAGTCGTCTCTCCTGTCTTCGAGCCTGTACCAATACCTTCCTCATTTGTTTTCCTAGAGGAGAATCCGACCAAGAAAGAGCCGCTCATAATGATACCAATTCCATTTTATCAGGGAAGGTTCCAATCCAGACCAGATAAGATAGAAAAAGCTGGTCCCTGCGAGAAGGATGATCGGGAGGGTGGACAGCGCCCGGTTGTTGGTTTTCCATCTCAAATGAGAATCTTTTCCGTTCAGGTTTTGAGAATTGTGAACCTGTTCTTTCATGGATCACGGTGAGATACCGGGTACAGGGGGGGAGGTTATCTGGTGTGGGTAATATGCAGGAATGCGACGACCAAGAGAAACATAACTGCGATATGCACCGATTCAATTTGGGTTCACGTTCCTCATGCAATCAACAGTCATGTTTGATCCTTTCAAATGTATGGTGGGACGGATTTTAAAAATACCGGTTTGATGCGGGGATTGAAGAGAGGCTATCCAATGAATGATTTCGGATATTGATCTTTCTTGAAATAAACCCCAACGGAAGATGACTTGACCTCATTATCTCTACGATGGACATCCTCCTATGGTCCTCCCTCACATGGCCGGTGGGAATCTGAAACGTTTTGTCTTAGGGATTACTACAAACCAATACGAAATCCCCTTGATGATTCATTTTTTTCGGAAAACGAATCTGATAAAAAATCTCTGTAAGGATGGTGATCGGTATTAAGGAAACCTGAAAATTGATAAATCGGTTCTCCGGTGCAGATGCTGCATTTTTTACTGAGGAAATTCTTCAAAGCCTGGAGTTCTTTCCTTCTGGATTAGCAGGATTCCAATGGTACTTTTAGAAGCAGATCTGTGACCTACTATAAGCTCCGAAAAGGGCTAAATGAGTCTAATGAGACTGTACTAAATCAGACCAGTGAACCGGAATGATATCACGGCTCATCAATGAATACCACCAAAAGGGAGGTCCTAAACATATGTTGAATCAATGCAGGTTCAAAAAATGGGGGTCGGTCTGCAACAGTCAGAAATGGGAAGGAACCATGAGTGATTATGAACTCCCGTGCGGAACTTGACTGTCTCCATTAGAGCAATATGCATCAGATGATCCCGCATGACAAAAGCTGGCGGTAGCGGAATTTCCAACGAACATACACACTCCAGTAACAGTAGTTCCATTGGAACACTTTCCAAATGCCCCACTGGCAGATCCCCCATTGTCACAGAATGTTCCTGCTCCACTCCCACTCTGACAATATACTCCCGATTGATGGGGGAGGTCTCCACTGGAACAGCCTGCTGAAGCGGCATTTCCCTGACTACATGTGCTGGTTGCTCCTGGACCATGATGACAATAAGAGGTACTAAAACGCATTCCAATAAGGCAATTTCCTGCCCCGACCCCGGTTATTGTTTCGATGGAGAGATCGATAATTTTAGGTGTAATATACTGTTTCTTTCCCATCTGTTCCTCATCTTAAATTTTTTCATTGCATTAAGGAGTCGTCTCTCCCGTCTTCATGCCTGTACCCATACATTCCCCGCTCGTTTTCCCCGAAGGAGAATCCAACCAGGACAGAGACGATGTCCATCATAATGGTAGATTTTTTTTATCAGGGAAGATACCATTCCAGACCCGATGAGAGAGAAATAGCTGCTCCCAGCGAGAAGGATGATCGAGAGGTCGAATCGCCCCCGGGTGTTGGTTTTCCATCTCAAATAAAAATATTTCCTGTTCAGGTTTTGAGAGTTTTGACCTGCTCTCTCAAGGATCACGGTGAGATACCGGGTACCGGTGGGGAAGATATCTGGTGTGGGTAATATGCAGGATTGTGACGACATAAAGAAGCATAACTGCGATATCCATCGATTCAATTTGGATTCACGTTCCTGATGGTATCAACAGTCATGTTTGATCTTTCAAATATATGGTGGGGGGAATTTTATATTTAATGATTTGATACGGAGATTGATCAAGATAAGAAAGGGGATTGAGGTTTTTTTCAGGTAGATAGGTTAAAAGTGTTGGTGGGACAAAAAATTCTATGTACTGGGGAGATCTGTAAATTGAAACTCATGAATAATCATACGCAGTTATAAAATTACAAATAAAAATGCAAATCGATATCCTTATTCCTCTTAGTTTGTATAACTTTAATCAAGAGTATATCAGTTCAGACTGATTTTGAAACCGTTCTCCTCATTGTTGGTTTATTATCGGTATTTCCCATGACAAGGAAAAAAATATGGGAATCTACTAGTAATCGATTTGAGTATAGAAGACGTTACCTGGATCTGGGCGATATAAATTCGAATTTCAGCCTCCATGACAAAGAACAACTGAAACATTTTTCATCATGACTAGCAAGATTGTAATCCCAACACCCGGATCTCAGATCTCACTCCGCGAAGAGTTTGATGACTGGGCACTTCTGTTTAACCCTGATACAGGAAAGGCAGTCGGCCTGACTCCGACCGGGGTTACCATTTGGAAATCTCTGAATGAAGGCAAAGATTTGAATGGAATCATTGCAGCGATTCAGGATGAATACGAGAACATCCCTGAAGATTTGACAGAAGATATCAAAAATTTCTGTGATCAGATTGTGCAGTTCGGATACGCCCAGGCTGGATAATTTAAGATCATGACCGAGAACCGCAGGGTCATGAAAACCCCCAAGTCCATTGATATCGATATCACTTCCCGGTGTAATCTGAAATGCAAGTACTGCT
>CAZUXC010000038.1:0-4236 GCA_964624045.1 uncultured Methanospirillum sp.
CGTTATCACGCTCGTGGTGAGCGTGGGATACAATAGTGGATCACGGACACATATATAATTTACTGCGTATTAATTGAAAAAACAGAACATAAATAAAAAAAGACATTCTGAAGTCTTTTTACATTTTTATTCAAACTACAAAAATTCATCAATTTTCGTATAAAATGTAGCAATTAATTGTTATCTTATTGAATCCTCATCCCACCCAGATTAGAACGAGCGCGGATGACTCATATGTCAATTACCATCATATTGAGACTTTACATTGAAGTCGCCGCTATCATGCAAATCTAATCACGCTGACATTCCTCTGCATTAATTTAAATTCTCTTCCAAGGACTCAATCCATTCAATAAGTAAAATCCAGATATAGTGAGTTGATATCTTTTCTCAAATACATTAGACATTTGATAAATATCCCATTCTCCCATCATTAATCGGATATGGATTCAGATATCAGATATTTAATCGGAGCAGTTGGAACATTTTTCGCTATACTTGACCCATTTGGAAATCTTCCTTTTTTTATCGCATATACAAGAAATCTCGATCCTCAGGTTAGACGAAGAACTGCACTCACCCTCTCATTTTTCATATTCTTTGCAATGGCATTCTTTCTTTTCTCTGGACAAGCGGTTCTAAATTTTTTTAGTATATCTATACCCGCATTCCAGATAGCTGGAGGTATCATTCTCTTTGGCGTTGGTCTATCCATGATGAGTGGAACCCATACCACCACGATGAATCAGATTATCGGAAGCACCGAAAGCACTGAATTACTTTCAAAAAATGAATCTATCCTCCCGAAGATACTCATTCCTCTTGGGATTCCTCTGTATGTAGGACCAGGTTCTATCGCGGCAGCGGTGCTTTTTGGAAGTAAGGCACCATCAACCCTTGCATTTTTAGGAGGATTAGCGGTAATATTGAGTATTGTCCTTATTATTACGGTCCTTAATTTTTATTCAGATATTCTTGTTCACATTTTAGGAAGTCAGGGAATTGAGATACTAGTCAGATTAATGGGGTTAATACTGGCTGCGATAGCAATTCAGCTTACAATTGAAGGGATTACCGGTGCTATAGTGCAATTGGTCCTTCCGGCTATTCTCAACCAGTAATCTTTCTCAAATTGTAGAGTATTTCAACATTCAGATAATAAAATAAGACATTCAAATATGCTAAAGGATGAAAAGGTTTAGAGAATGTAGGTAAACCAAAGAGGTTAAACAATAAATTTCGTTAATTCTTTTGATAAACAGATTGCTACATTGTATACTTCTTGTGATTGTTCTGTTAACTGATCAGTAGCTGCCGAAGCCTGTTCACTTGCGGCGGCTGCTGAAACCGCCTGTTTCGATGTATTGAGAACCATTTCATTTACCTCATTAATGGATGCAGTTATCTCTTCCACTACTGCAGCTTGTTGCTCAGCAGATCTTGCTACTTCATCAATTCGGGAACTGATAGTTGAAATTGAACCAATGATCTCATTAAAAACTCCAAGAGTTTCCTTTAAAGCAACATCTCCTGCATGCACTGATTCAACATTTTTATCCATAGTAACAGATGCTAATTCGGTTTTTTTCTGAAGATTTGTTATCAGTTCAGTGATATTTTCAGCAGAAATCCGAGATTCCATAGCCAAAGATTTGACTTCGCTGGCTACAACTGCAAATCCACGTCCAGCTTCTCCTGCCCGAGCGGCTTCTATTGCAGCATTTAATGCAAGAAGGTTTGTCTGACTTGCAATATCAGATATCACTTGAGTTATCTTGCTGATTTTCTTCATTTCATCCATGATTTCATGGACAATCCCCACAATCTGATTTGTTGAAATGGTTATTTCATCCATACCAGTTTCAGCGCCTTTTGCTAGAGATGTACCTTTGGCAGAGAGATCATTAGTATCTGTAGCCAATCGAGAAACCTCATCCGCACGTGCTGATACTTCTGAAACATTTATGGCTAGATTCTCCATTGCATCCATTATCTGGGCAATGCCATCTCTCCCATTTTCCGCATTCAGACTTACAACCTGAGCAATCTCGGCAAGTGCTGCAGTTCCCTGACTCACATCACTAATGCTGGAGTGTGTCTGATTAACAACGGAGTTGAGTGCTTCAATCTGCTTATTGATTAGTTTTACCGCATCGGAGATATTGAGACCTACTTGGTCCAAAGCTCTTTTGAATGCGATCCAATCCCCATCCATGACGAGGTCAGAATTAATCCCCTGGGTAAAATCATATCTTGCATAACAATCTGATACACGCATCGCTTCGGTTACTGGCATAATCACCGAATCAAGAGTTTTATTTACTCCCTCAATGATTAAGCAGAAGTCACCACGATGTTTTGAAGAATCAACACGATATGTTAATTGACCAGATGTTCCTGCCTGCACGAGAAGTTGTACATCAGAAATTAATGATCTAATATTATCTCTCATCTGAATCAGAGGCCCATATATCTGATCATTATCCGAAGCTTTCTCTATTGATGCAGTCATATCTCCTTCAGATATTTTTGTTACATATTCAATGAGGGAAGAGAACCAGCAATGAAGATCATTAATCGCATTTTTTAATTTTGCATGGTCCCCAATACATTCAATTTCCACCCGGTCACTCAAATCCCCCCCCCGGATTTTTTTCAGAACTCGATATCCTTGTATTATAGGATTTATTGTAATATCGAGCATTTCGTTCATTTCGGTGATGATTTCCGCATAGGCCCCCATAAAATGTTCGGGTCTTCCCCGTTCAGTAATTTTTCCAGACCGAGCGGAATCAGTTATCCGTAAAATTTCCTCTTGTAACTGAACAATCGCATCTGCTACCGAATGAATTGCCGTTCTAATATGTTCATGTTCACCCTCAAAGGTCTTCTCAATTCGAGAATTTATTTTTCCATGCGATACATTAACCAGAACTTTACTCATATCACGAAAGGGAAATAGGATATCATCAAGCATTGAATTGATGCTAAGCATGAGAGTTTCCAGATCTCCATGATACCCATCTGAACGAAGACGCGTTTTTAATTTTCCATGTTTCATCTCATCTGCTAATTTCAAAATATCACGAATTGCTGACGATTCAGCAATATTATCCACAATTGAAACGATCAAATAAGGACCAAACTCTGGATCTGAAGGACGTAATGTTACTTTAGCATCAAATATCGTCCCATCAGGGCGTTTGAACTGCCATTCAAATCGAAGATTCTTTCCCTGAATAATCCTGGAAAATAGTGAAGCAATTATTTCTCGAGTATCAGAACCATCAGGTTGTTTTGCAGGAGATAATCCTGAAAAATCTTTCCCATTAAGAATTGAATTATCAGTTACTTTAAAAAGATGAGTGGCAGCATGATTGCACCCACACACCCGGAAATCCCTCAATGCTACAACAGGACCAGGAATATTATTAAGAACTGACACAATCAAAGAGTGTTCAAATAGGGTCCGTGATTCCAATTCATTCTGGGTAATTAATTCAATGATCTTTCATCTCCCATAATTATTTATGACAGGATTAATTGCGCAATTACATATTCCACCAAAAAAGGTAAATAGTTTCACTCAGCATACAGATTTTTCATAGAGAATTATTTCACATTTACCGATTGTACTCCCAACCTCTGCTTTTGCCATCGAAAAAAATATGTTCAGCAAAAGATATTATTATCATCATACTTGATTTTATCAATTCGAGAACATTTCTCATCGTAAATCCGGAATACCATGAGAACTTTTTATTATTCACAAAATATTCTTACCTTGAGAGTAAATACCGAAGAGTTTAGAGTAAAGTATTAAAAGTTGGAAAAATATTACAATTGTAAAATATTTAAACGCAAAAGAAATAAAGTAATTTTATACCATAAGGATGCTGATATGGGGATTTGAACCCCAGTCGATGGAGTGAGAGTCCAACATGATTGACCGAACTACACTATATCAGCATATGAGAACAATAGCAGCGAAGATACGTTCCCGAGGACTCGCGTACCTCAGTACCGGTATCTACGTGAGATGTCTTAACTTCCGTGTTCGGAAAGGGAACGGGTGTAACACACCTGCTGTGGCCGCTATTGAGAGCCGCGTGCCGGAACGAACCGGAGCAGAATGAATTTCTGCGTGACCGTCTGTCACCATGACTAACAATAGATTTACTTATGAGAACAATAGCAGCGAAGATACGTTCCCGAGGACTCGCGTACCTCAGTACC
>CAZUXC010000039.1:0-4200 GCA_964624045.1 uncultured Methanospirillum sp.
GGAGGGGCCTGATCATGAAGGTAAAAGTCTCTGTTCAGTCAGAGGATGGAATTGAGTGGGTCGCAGAAGCAAAAGATATCGGTCTTATCACCACCGGTTCAAGCCTCCGGGATGCCCTCGAAGAGATGAAGATTGAGATTCAAAACTTCTTTGCTAATGCCTTTGGCTCAAAAAAGGTCATTGAAGTAATCTGTTCGAAGATTAAAGCCAACGCAGCAATAACAGTCTCACCCCTTGACCAGAGACCTGAAGTCCCATTAACTTCATTTGAACCAGAAGAACCTCTTACGATCTCCGGTCAGGATCTTCTTGAGACTGAAGAGAGGTTAGCACTTCCCCCGGGTGAAGATATGCTCGAACTCGATGACAGTGAGGATCCGGAAGATGGATCCCCGGATATCATCGATGTAGACTTTGAGCCGGTTCCTGCTGGTGAGGCAGCATGACCCCTCACCACATCACCCGAATTTCGGCCGAAAATTTCATGAGGCTTTCGGCAGTGGACATTGAGCCTAATGGCAATGTGATCTATATCACCGGAGCAAATGGAGAGGGAAAGTCCAGTATCCTGAATGCCATCTGTGCAGCACTGAATTGGAGAGATGCAGCCGGAAACATCCCGGAACCTATCCACAAAGGCGAGAAGAAGGCTGTTGTCACTATCGATCTTGGGGATATGATTGTCACCCGTACATGGACCTCATCCGGTTCTCAGCTCAAGGTTGAGTCACGGGATGGAGCCAGGTATCCAACTCCTCAGGCGATGCTTGACAAGTTCTTCTCATCAATCGGGTTTGACCCGTTGGAGTTCATCCGGATGCAGCCGAAGGAGCAGAGACAGACCCTCATGGACTTGCTGGGGATTGATTTCAGTCAGTATGACCTGGAACGGGCTGATTTGCTCCAGGAGAAGTCCACTGCATCTGCACACATCAGCGGACTTCAGCAACAGCTGAACGAGATACCCGATGTACCCGAAGATGTTCCTGACCAGGAAGTTTCTGCAGGTGAACTGATCCAGCAGATTCGGGAAGTACAGTCGATTCAAACCAAATATCAAAGGGTAATAGATGAACGAACCTCTGAAGAAAGGTATCTTGAAAGTACTAAAAAAGAGATCGAGGATCTTGAAGATGCTTTATCAGATGCCCGGCATCGGTTAGAAAATACCAGTGCAAAAATCCAGAACTTGAATCTCCATATCGGATCCATTGTTGTGCCTGAAGTTACTCCCCTACAAGACCAGCTCACCAACATCGAACATACTAACAAATTAGTCAGGCAGAAGCAGCAGAAGGTTGCTATCCTTGAACGTCTGCAGCAGGCAGAGAAGACCGTTGAAGATCTTTCAGAGTCCATCAAGGATATCGATCAGGATAAGCGTGACGCTCTTGAGTCTGCACGATTCCCGGTGAAAGGGCTGACCTTCGACGAGTCAGGAGTTCTCTTCCAGGGGGTTCCACTTAAACAGGCCAGCTCAGCAGAACAGATCCGAGTATCTCTGGCTATCGGGATTGCCATGAATCCGGCCCTGAAGTTCATGATCATCCGGGATGGTTCACTCCTAGACACCAAGAGCCGAGAACTGGTCGCGGATATGGCTGCCAAACATGACATGCAGGTTTTCATCGAGGCTGTTGATGAATCCGGGAAGATGGGCTTTGTAATAGAAGACGGAATGGTCCGGGCTCCGGTTGAACCTATCTCCCCAGTAGAACCGGGTCAGCAGGTGTTGGCATAATGCCCTTAATTACTCTCTCCTTCGCTCCAGAGATGGAGGAAGCGATCCTACAGGGACGGAAGTGCTGCACTACTAGGTTTGATAAAAAGGATGAAAACAATAAACCGATTCCTCCGTATGAGGTAGGGGATAGGTTCGTCGTCCAGGATCGATTGTACGAGATTGTTGGGGTTCACCGGAGATGTATCCAGGATGTCTATGTATCATACCTCAGCTGCGAAGGATTTCGAAGCTCAGAAGATGTATCAGCAGGGAAACAGTTTGAACTGTTTTTTTCTAAATACCTGAATCTCCCTAGGGAATCATGGGGAAAGCCGTGCAACGTCTATTTCTTCGCATATGTAGGTATATCGGCGGTGGACTGAATGTGCCCCGAGTGTGTGACATGTGATTCATTACATGTTTGCTACACATTTTTCCTATCTTTGGATTTGCTTAAAAATCGAGAGACAGGTAAATATCATAAATTACTTGGGTGTGATGGAGAGTCATACAAATACGGGGATGAAATCACAGCAGAAAATGAAAAGGAATATGCAAAATATATCAAAGGTATTTTGCAGGGGGATGATGGGGAATGAGTGAAACTAATAATACCCCCGTTGTTTTTAGAGATGGGGATTCGTGGGCCTGTATTTTAGATATTTACCAATACCCTGAATGTCATGCAGGATTTGGTGATACTGTTGAAGAAGCTGTTCAGGAATATCGCCGGGATATTGGCCTTCCAGAAACTAAAATCGCAGATCCCGTGGTTGAAGGGGTAGATTTCGAATATAGATTTCCTGGGGAGGTGTAGAATGACTCTCACCATCCCACCGGTTGAGGAACGGCAGACCCGAGAGTGTGTTGATCTGTCCGGCCCTAATGATTGCATATTTAGTCAATTGTTCAATGGTTCAAAAGAATGCCACCCGGATGGAGAACACCGAAGACACAAGAACTGCCCTCGCCATTTCACTCAAGCGGAACTTTGGGAATTGATCGACCAGCACAACCAGAAGGAGATAAATGCCCACTGAATATTTTTCTCACCCTCTCATCTCTCCTGGACTTGTCGAACTCAGAGAATATCAGACCGCAATAGCAAAACAAGCCCTGAATCAGAACACCCTCGTCATCCTTCCAACAGGACTAGGAAAGACTCCCACGGCCCTCATGGTAATGGCCGAACGACTTACCGGATCCAATAAAGTCCTCCTGGTCGCTCCGACAAAACCGCTCTGTGAACAACATCACAAAAGCTTCGAGAAGTTCCTCCCGTACACTGCAGTCAGACTCCTTACCGGAGAACTCCCGGCACAGGAACGACTGAAAGAATGGAATGATGCTCAGGTCATAATCGCAACACCCCAGACCGTTGAGAATGATTTACGTTCGTCCGTGTATACGCTCGCGAATGTATCACTTCTGGTAATCGATGAAGCTCATCGGGCTGTCGGAGGATACGCTTACACCTACATAGCCGGAGAATACAAATCACAGGCAGAGAACCCGCTCATTCTTGCCATGAC
The DNA here is from genome assembly GCA_964624045.1 of uncultured Methanospirillum sp. Lineage (GTDB taxonomy): Archaea > Halobacteriota > Methanomicrobia > Methanomicrobiales > Methanospirillaceae > Methanospirillum. The sequence continues at coordinate 3,256 of CAZUXC010000039.1, forward strand.
TGCTTCCCCTGGAGGAGATGAAGATAAGGTCGATGCTATCAAGTGCTCCTTATTCATCGACAAGGTGATCAGTAAGAGTGAGGACGATCCAGATGTCAAACCGTACCTTCACGAAAAAGAGATCATCAAGCTCTATGTCGATCTACCGGACTTACTAAAACGAGCATCAGCAACATGTAAAGAGATCGTTAAGACTCGGTGCAAAGCCCTGAATTCGGCCGGGTTTAAGATCAGTTCAAGCCCGACTCAGAGCCAACTGAACCAGTTGAACCAGCATTTCACCAGTCTTATAGCGAAGAAAGACGGGACTGGGTTCGAACTCGCCAGACTCTACGGCGAGATCATGAAGATGCGACATGCCTCGAAAGTCGCAGAGACCCAGGGACTCATACCACTCCGGAAGTACCTGAACGAATTATTCACCGAAGGGATGAAGGCAGGAGCGAAGGGAGCAACCAAGCGACTTGTCCAGGATGAAACTCTTCAGCAGATCTATGAAGAGATCGGCAATGCCGGAAACGATGAAATCCACCCAAAGGCGGTCAGACTTCCCGGACTGGTGGAAATTCAGTTGAAGAAATCTCCAGACTTGAAAGTCCTAATCTTTGCGGAGTTCCGTGATACAGTGAACTTGATCGCTTCTCTTCTCAAGGCCCGGGGAATCGCCGTGAGCACCTTCACCGGTCAGTCCAAGAAGGGAGATGAGAAGGGGATGAACCAGAAGAAGCAGGTTGAAGTACTCAACCGGTTCCGGTCGGGAGAGATTCGGGTCCTGGTATCAACTTCAGTAGGAGAAGAGGGGCTTGATATCCCCAGCTGTGATCTCGTGATCTTCTATGAACCGGTTCCGTCAGAGGTCCGGAGTATCCAGAGGAGAGGAAGGACCGGGAGGTTTGATACCGGAAATGTCCTGGTGATGATTACCAAAGGAACTCAGGATGAGGT
>CAZUXC010000040.1:0-3038 GCA_964624045.1 uncultured Methanospirillum sp.
AGGCTGTCCGGTTCAGACCGGATAACTCGGACATTGCGAGGAGGTGTTCTTCAATGCCTGTCGTCTTTACCACAAACTTGTGACCAAATGACGGGTATGATGCAGCCATTCAAGCCACCCCAAATATGCCAAGTTCCATTGCTATCCGAACAAGTTCTTTTCCGGACTCATCTGGATGTCTTCGCTGAACTTCCTGCTCGATGAAGGGAAGAGATTCACGAGAAAATATCCTCATCTTGGGGGCTTTATCATGCCCCACCCCTCGAATTTTATTCTCGTTTGAGGGGCGATCTCTCTGCTCATTTCGTAAGGTAGCAGATCCAGTCGGACAATCATGAGTCTCGGAACGGAGGCGTCTCCCATATGTTCTGACCTCATGCGATACCGTTAAGCAGTTTGCCTGCGATACTTCTGTAATAACCCGGTCCTTAATCTGATTGGCGTCGGTTATTGGCCGGGGGTTTTTTTCAATTCTTTTCATATCTAATCAACTCCGAGAAGTTTTCTTAAACTCATCAAACCGTCGCGGGTGACGGGATTCCCTTGGATTTTCGCGATTCGTAGAGCTCCATCACACCATTCCGAACAATTTCGGTTTTGGTAAACCCCATTTGTTCCAGTTCTTGTACCATCTGTTGAAGAGATGGGTTCGTTATTCTTGCATTCAGTATAATCATCCAGAGTTTTCACCTCACGATGTAATACAATGTAATCTCTAAAAATATATAAATCTGTCTTACAATGTAAGGTAAAATAAATGCAATAGTAAAATAGTATATATGCAGGAGATCCAATATTTATACATGGGTTCAGTAGGTTCTTTGACCAATAAGACTATTAAAATTAAATCTGAAACCAAGTCCGTAACTGTTCGTTTACCCGGAGATCAAGCCAATATCTTGAAAAGTATGGCGGAGAGTAAACGATTAAACGTGACCGACATAATTACTGAAGCAATTGATCAATATATAGAAAAAAACATTCACAACATATGCCAATCTTGCAAAACAGTAAATCAAATAGATGCAAAATTTTGTAAGAATTGCGGATTGCCATTAAATAAAGAAGGCTTAGAAGATCTTAACGCAGCGAGAGAATTAGTTAGGAAAAATCCTTCACTGTTATATCAGTTAGCGCAAGAGTTAGATCACAAATAAACACACAATAAATTACATTGTATGCAACATTTATACGTGAGAATGTCATACAATGTAATGGATGGCAGCTAAGAGAGTAAGTCTAACAACATCTCTTCGTCATGACATAAAGGAGGGATTAGTAACCTATTGTGAGGAAAACGGGTTAAAAATTAATCGCACTCTTGAACGTCTAATCGTAGATTTTTTGCGCCTCAGTAAATCCCAAGACTCTCAACCTTGCAATAAAAAGGAGGAGCAGGAATGACTCTTTTTACTCGATTGATCCTCTTGCTCCTAGAATTCCTGAAATTATCTCCTTCGGTAGAATACACACATCCCGGAATCCTCAAACCGCTCATTCCATGTTGTGTTATTCCATTGGAAAAACTCTCCAGCAGAGTACGCTTTTCTGAAGTTGCTGATATTTCCTGCGATGGAAGTCCTATCAGAAGTCTCATACGTTTGAGTGAAGTTCCCGGGATCGTACATCAAACCAATGGTAAAAAACCCGAAATCCCACAGAGGAGTGAAACTCGGATCATAACTATGGGCCCTCAGCTGAGTCTCGGTAAGAGCGTATGCATGTTCATTCCCTGCAGTTGGCTTCACCGAGTAGGTAAAAAAATCATCTCCATATGGGAAGGACGCTTTGGATTCAAGAGTTCCCATTTTTGGAAAAATGGTTTTTGCATGAGCGGAAATGCTGCGATCTCGATAATCATCAGACTCGCTATCAGATACTCCTCCTTCAGAAATCATGTGACTAAAATCACTGGACTCAAAGGTAAGGGATTTCTGAATCAGATCAGGATCAACGTTTTTAATTTCGGAGATTCTTCCTCCGGTAGTGGACGTAGAATCAGTATAGCGAGTCACCGCAGAGTAATTGGAGTAATCATCATCGGGATCTCCGTATCTGATCCGGTGATCCGTCTTGTCGGAGATTATTCCGATGCTCTCAATTTGAGTATCAATGGTAAAATGAGTCTCATTTTCCCAATATGCGGCAGCAGGTGAGAACAACCATGCAAGTAATGTCAGCACCAGAAACAGATCCCCACGATCCATCATGCGGGGTAAACTTCACTCGTTATTCCGATAACGGTTGTGAAATGGTATCGAGTGATTCAAGAAAAGGGTTAGAGAACATCTTTAAACTCTTCAAGGGTCAGAGTCTTGGGTTTAGAAAACCCGGCGTTTTCGAGTGCTTTCGGAACTTTGTATTTAAGGAGGTTCTTATCAGAGGTTATAAAAAACTCACAACTATTGGACATCGCATATCCGATGTGAACACGATCAGTCTTTTCAAGGCGGTGATCTACCTCGCGATTGGCAAGACAATTACACACACGGGCAACAACCTGATCCGGGTAAAGAGCGATTACCTTCCAATCATCAAGAAGGGAAAGAAACGTGGATATATAGTGGTCTCGTTCACCATGTTCACGCATCTGGTCAATGGCTTCACCAAGAACCGTAATCGAAGTAGTGATCTCAACTCCAAGATTGCAAGCGTGGTTAATAGTAGTCCTTTTTCTGTCGTCCTCAATGCACTCAAAAAAGACACAAGTATCAAGGAAAACAGGTTTCAACAGACCCCAGCCTCATCTAACCTGCGCATCTTGTCTTCGAATTCCTCTTTAGTGACTACGAATGCGACAACGCCTGCCCGAGTGCCCCCACCATACGGTAACATACCTCGTTTGTATGGTTTACCGATATTTTCCCTTGGGTCTCCTTCGTACACCATAGTATGTACACTAAGTACTGTACTGAACTATAGGTGTTTCCATTGGGATGGAGCCGATGATGTTCGAAGGAACTGATGCTTCAGGAATCGACAAAAGAACAAGAACCAGCCCCCCAGGTCTGCCAGGATTGAAGGGCTGGTTATCTCTG
>CAZUXC010000041.1:0-2805 GCA_964624045.1 uncultured Methanospirillum sp.
TGCCGGGCTTCTTCCTCTGAAGCGTGTCTTTTCTTCCGGATGCAGCAGGAGTATCGTTCTGCCTGTTGTTCTTCAGTGAGAAGGTCGAAGAGAGTCATTCAGACCACCTTCAGCGTGTGGTCCTTCGGTTTCAGGATGACCCCTTTCAACGCCATTGTGTCTATCAGTTTCTCAATTTCGTGCTCTGACATCTTCTTCAGAGAGAGGATATCACGAACAACCAGGGCCCGTTCTGCAATCCCGTGTTCATTTGCATAAGAGCGTATCGTTGAGGTTACAATCTCGATTCCGTCTCGTTCCACCTTTGAATGAGATGCTGCAAATCGGTCTATGTCAAAAGTTCCGGTTTCAGGATTATAGGCGATCTGTTTCAGGCACTTGTCAACGATATCAACGGCTTCCCGGGCATCAACTTCCGAGATCTCTTCTGACAGTCTCCGTCTTGCTGATGCTTCTGCCAGTCTGATGAGTCCCTCCATCTGCCGGGCTGTGATGGAGACTGGCATGTTTTGAGACTTGTTTGATAGTCCTCTGACCTTCACGTAATAAGAGATGAGAAAAGCCTTCGATTCTTTTGAAAGACGGGGAAAGATGTTTCTTTTAGACCAGGCGATGTATTGTCTCATGGTCAGGGGATCGATCGGAGGGGTGATGTGCTTCGCTTCTGGTTCCTTTACTTTCTTCCCGGCCCTCTTCTGGGCCATTGCTTCCCCATACTCGTGTGATTCACAGATGTGTTCTGCAAGTTTGGTATCAAATCCAGTTTCAGGGACATCGGTGCAGATGAAGATGAGGTCAAACCGTGAAAGGAGAGGTGGGGGGAGATTAAATTGATCTGCCAGAGGGGTGATTGGATCGAATCTTCCATACTTCGGGTTCGCAGCCCCCAGGAGAGCACATCGGCTTTTGAGAGTGACATTCATCCCGGCTTTGGTGCAGGTTACAGTCTGCTGTTCCATTGCTTCCAGGAGAGAGTTTTGAGCTCCTGGAGTCAACTTCTCAAGTTCATCAACCGCGGCAATCCCCAGATCTGCCATGACTAAAGCTCCGGCTTCTACGGTCCACCTTCCATCTCCGAACTCGTCCTTGACTGCAGTAGCGGTGAGGCCTGCTCCTGTGGTAGATTGACCAGTGGTGAAGACTGAACGAGGACTGATCTTTGTGACGTACCTGAGCATCTGGGACTTTGCTATTCCGGGATCTCCTATGAGTAAGACATTGACATCACCCCGGAGTCTGGTGCCGTCTGGCATGTCTACAGCGACGCCTGAGAACATCATCAGACTGATAGCGTTCTTGACATCATCCTGCCCGAAGATGGATGGAGCTATGGAGTCCCGGATCCTCTGATGGATGTTTGGATCTTTTGCCAGGGTCTTGATTCGCTCTTCATCTTCTGAAGAGATGGTAATCTCAGCTAAGTCTTTCTCCGGGAGTTCTATCGAGTTACAATCAAGGTAGATGTCAAAGAGGGTGTCTCTCTGCCCGGATTTCATCCGCTGATGGGTTCTTAGGACTCCGACGATTACCGCCCGGTCTCCGGCGTTCAGGATGTCGGTGATATCGTCCTTGATGTCGATATCGATGTCTCTGGGTTGTGCTCCTCCGGCGAGTCCCTCAGGTGATTCCTGGATTCTGGCTCTCTGGACATCTACGAACTTTGAAATGCTGGGTACGAGGTCCAGGCGTCTTTGATTGCATCCGTCTGTTGGGCACCGGTCCGGGACATCCATCAGGCCGTATCCCTGTTCTATGATGTGAGTGTGACCGTTCGGACATCGGAAGATACCGGTCTCGATTCTTGGCCTGACATCATTGACTTTCCGGATGATTCCTTCGACTGAGATGAGTTTGCCTATCTCTGTGGTTCTGATATCCCGAATTCCTACTTTCCTGGTGAGGTGGATGATTCGGATGTTCAGGTCTGGTACTGGTTTGTTCTTCCCTGCTTTGACGAGGTTGTAAGATCTGATTGAGTCCTTGATGTCTTTGATTACCTTGTCAGGATCTTCCAGAAGCTCATCAGCGAGGTCAAGGCCTAAGGTTCCGAAGGCTTCTATGTCGTGGTAGTCGATGGTAAGAGATCTGAGGGAGGGGTATTCCCTTGAGATCTTGGAGAGTTGTTTTTTGTATCCGGCAGAACTTTCGAGGAACTGTCTCCAGTCTGCAAGACGGTCAACGATATCGATCCGGGTAGTGGATTGCACTTCGGGGAAGAGGCCGCTCATCGTCTCCATTTCAGGGCCTCTTGTGGAACATTGAGTTGAACTGGCTTTCCGGGATCTCTACGTATTTGAGAGAGCCTTTGTCCCATACCCGGATGAGGGGTTCTGCAGTGAGGGCAGCCTGTTTTGATCTCTTATCTGCTATTGCCTTCTCAGCTTTCTCCTGAATGAATTCACAGAGTTTGAGGAGTGAATCATCAGAGAATATCGGATTCTCTTCATTTTCAAAGAAAGGGGAATATTTCTCAATCTTCTCATCAGGAAGAATTTTCGTTTTTCCAACAAGAGCCCAGATTACAGAGGCCCCCATAAAATAGACTGCATTGTGCTCTATCTTGCAATCTGAAATAAAATCAAAGACTTCTTTATGATGTCTTACACTTCTCTGATCAGGATTAGAGTACTTCTTGATTGACATCAGAATGCACTCCTTACTACTACTAAGACTAAGAGTACACTAAGAGTACTCTTAGTGTCTATAGTACTAGAGAGATAATTTGAGAGAGAGATCATCACCGGCCCCCAATGATCCGATCACAGTATCCGTGAATGATCTCACGGGTCTGTTCATTCCCTCCAA
>CAZUXC010000042.1:0-2740 GCA_964624045.1 uncultured Methanospirillum sp.
TTCATAATGTTTTTCCCCCATTGGAATGATATTGAATCATGGCATGTGAAATGTCTTTGTTTGAATATATGGAATCTGCGAAGACATATAATTCCAGTCGGCTCATTTGCACTGCTGCATGTATGTTTATCGAAGTCATGTATTCGATCTCACAGGTGGGTCACAGAACCGACCAGGATAGAGAACGGGACAACAAATTATCAATCCAATATTTTACAGAGCCACGAAGATACGAAACAGATTTGACTCTATTTATCCGGTACATGTTAGATCATGATTATGCCCCTCTCACCATTAAAAATACGTTTTCAATTATTAACGTCTGGTTTACATGGAATGATGTTGTCATAAGCCCACGAAAATTAAACTTAATTAAAAATAAACTGCCAAAAGGGAAACCAATCTCAAAAAAGGAGAGAGATATTGATCCTGAAATCATTCAAGGGATTGTAAACCAGATGTCCGTTCCTATGGCTGCTCTTCTGATAACTCTCATGAGCACTGGAATGAGGATCGGAGAAGCCACATCGATTTTAATATCAGACATTGATTTTGAGTCTAAACCCGCAGAGCTTCAAATAAGGGATGCTATCACAAAAACAAAGACTGATAGGTATACATTTCTCTCTACTGAAGCGGTTAAAGCGATAAATTCGTGGTTGCTCATTAAAGAGAAGTGGGGAGAAAGAGCTGCAACAGTATGTAAAAACCTCATGGATCTTGATAAACCCGTAGATGATGGTAGGTTATTTCCTTTTGTTCCTAGTACGGTAAACAAAGCGTTCAACCGGTATTTGAAGAAAGCAGGGGTCTATGAGGCAGACCCAAAAACGGGACGGGCTACAATATCCCCCCACCTATTTCGTGGGTATTTTATTTCCCGGATGAAAGCAGGGGGTATGATACCTGATATTGCGGAAATGCTGGCAGGCCATGAGCCTAAGTATCATGGTGCATATGATATCTATTCGAAAGATATGGTGCGAGAAGCATATTTGTCAGCGGAATATGCCGTTTGTCTCCATGCCCCGGTGGACCCGAATGAAATTAAACGAAATACCGAATTGATTAATACACTTGCTTCTGACAATACCAGACTCCAATCAGAAGTTCAAGCATATAAAGCGGGATTTAATAATCGAGTTAGAGATGTGGTTACGGAAATGCTATCCGCAGCAGATCTTGTTGATTCCACTGTTGATATTATTAAAAGAAATAAGTATACAAAAGAATAAACTGATGGATGTTATACAGACAGTGAAAGTATAACTTCCTCGTTGATAAAATTTTCTTTCAAAATGCGGACCTTTTTGGTTCGTTTTATTTTTACCGAATTCGTGAGTTTCCTCAGTTTTGTTCGATATATTTTTGCTGCTGGTTTGGATTCTGATTCATAAAGTGGAATGTCGAATTTTCCCATATTTACAACAACAGACCACTTCACAATATCCAACCTCTTGCATGGCAAATATTTATCATATTTTCTATACTTTTTATCATATACCGGGGGTTCCACAATAACTCCTGGTTCATTTTTCACCTACCTAAATTGTCGCATGGTTAGGTCATGCATCAGATGGTGCACCACTTGAGTGAATAAATATTTGCAAAGCAATATAATCAAAAATCGCCCAAAATAAGGGTCTCTCAGTCAAACGCTCTTGAATTTATATTTTTCCTATTTGGAGGAAGGATTCTTGAGGAAATAGCACCCCAATAGCATTACTATGGGAATGCTCATTTGTATAGGTCTGCGTTACCAATCGTTTGTACGGAAGATTGTGGCAAAGATAGGACTAAATATCAAATTCAGTAGGCGCGTCCTAGACCAGATTGATGCGATAGTTGCTGAAAAAAATTACTCCAGCAAATCTGAATTTATTATTGAAGCGGTGACTCTTCATTTGGATAAAGAATCGAGAATTAACGAGATTATAAAATTCCTTAAATCAGCAGAAGGCCGAGAACTTATCAAAGAGATCCAAAAAGAAGAATCAGAATAACTCACTCTGTGAGGCCAGTGAGTTGGCCGGTTGAGATCAAATATTCTCTGCAATCTTTTACGGTTGACCACCCCAATCCTAATGCTTTTCTTGCCTGTTCATTTGTCCCTCCGGGGTTCACAGTGAGCCACTCCTTAACTTTTTGAACCTTTTCTAGCGATATTTGATCTGATACTGATAGGGGGTCCTCCCCTCCCTCCGAGTCACTCGGAGTCTTCAGAAGGTCTCTTTTAATCCGGATCATCAGGAGCTCTAAGCTGGCACACAAAGCAATGGGTGGAAGGGCATGAGCAGCCTGGCTAAGTAGGTCGACAGGTGAATGAGCGATATTAAAGGTTGTGGAGATCACTGTGAAGCAGAGTAGGACGATCCACCCCTGCCATGATGGTTCTTTTTTGAGGTTAGCCTGTAGGATGAATATTGATCCCATGACGATGAAGGCATCAAGACAAAGTGGCCACAGCCATGCAAGGTACTCAGGTATCCCTGCCTGCACTGCTGCTGCAGTGAGGTTGACATAGGAAAGCGCGAAGGCAGAGATCGTGATGATGCAAAAAAGGAGAGCGAAGATGATCTGTATGAGTCTGGTGTGATTCATCCCTCTGCTCCTATCTTCACCTGCTTTGTGCTGTGGTCCATGGTCTTCATGGCCTGCTCTTTTCTCTGTGATGAGTAGAAATTGACCTCATCCTGAGTTCCTTTGGTAATCATCACCAGGACATTTCCGGTATCAAACC
>CAZUXC010000043.1:0-2731 GCA_964624045.1 uncultured Methanospirillum sp.
AGGCTGTCCGGTTCAGACCGGATAACTCGGACATTGCGAGGAGGTGTTCTTCAATCCCTGTCGTCTTTACCACAAACTTGTGACCAAATGACGGGTATGATGCAGCCATTTAGATCACCACCAAAAGACCACGCTCAATAGCCCGTTTGAATGCCTTCGGTTCGTCTTCTTCGAGCATTTGAGCCGCTAGAGCATGGATGACAAGAGGACTATTTCGGATCTGTTCTTCGTTTGAAGGGCGATCCTGCTGTGTTCTTTTCAGATATGCAAGTCCGGTTTCCGAAACCGTTATGCTTGCAGAAGACGATACATTAGTATTAACCCGGTCGTTTACGTTCTTGGCGGAGGTAATTTGGCCGGGCTTCAATTCGCTTTTTCTCATGCTGTTGCTCCTTGAGCAGCTAATTCTATTTCAAGGCCGATTTTTTCAATGCCGGCCCTAACGGCATCTGATTTACTACTATACAGACCACACTCCACCGCCCTGTTTAGTATTAGGGAGTGGCGTTTTGGGAGCCTGAAATGTTCAAGCCTCATGGGTTGCATACATTACTTTTGTAATGCGCATATTTAAAGATTATTATTTTCTAGATTACATATGTAAAACGCAGAGTTAATTTATAAAACGCCCAATTACTCATGTAAGTATGGCTGCGGAAGGTGCCCCAAAAGGTATAGTCCAAGAACCTGTGCAGATTCGGTTGCCAGTGGATGTTATTGATAAAATAGATGACTTAGTAAAACAGGGAAAGTATTCAACTCGGTCAGATTTTATAAAACAACTCGTAATAAGAGAACTAAATAGTGGAAATGCGTTCTTGTTGGAAAAGATGGATGACCCCGAAGTAAAAGCAAAGATACAAGAGATCTGCAAAGAGACATTCGCGGCTGTTTTCTTAAAATAAAACTTTTTTTACAGATTTTTCACTTTCACATTGCACCCTACCTAATATTTATGGATGCAAGTATGATCTAAATTTATGAGTGATACAGATCCTCATTTAGATACGGCAACCCTAGTTGCTTTTTTCGATACCCCTGAAGGAATTGAGTGCATTCAACATGCGTTTATCAATTTCCTTTGCACTAGCATCAAAGAAAAATCTCTGTGTCAATAAAAGATCTCAACCCCATTTTATTTGTAGCCTTTATCAATTACATAAGTGAGACATTAAATACCCTCAGTACATATGTAATTATGTGAAAACGAATCTAACCATTAGCTTAGACCATGACCTTAAGGTGAGATTCCAGGACTACTGTTATCTAACCCGACAAAAACAAGGTCAAGTCATTGAAACATTGATAGAAAACCATCTGAAAGATGGGCGTGATTTGACTGCAGAACAAGAACCAGCCCCCTCAAACTTCCCGGAATGATGGGCTGGTTATCTCGGCGAGGAGACAAACAATGTCTAATTTAGAAATACAAGTAATTGACGCACAGACCGATGACAATTTGACCGGAATGGTCATTGATGGTGTTCCTCATCTATACTGGTTGAGGGTTTACAAAGCACTTGGAATAACCAAGGCTCATGCAGTTGAAGTGATCAAACGCCTGACGGAGGGCGTTCACTACCGGAAATTCACAAAAGAAGGGTTTGCACTGTTATCAGGAACAGTCAACGTTTCATTGACTGTCGATAACCGGGCGAAGATGTACTATTTTATCACCTCCGAGGGTTACCACCGGGCCATAATGGAGATCAGCACCGGACACATGAACAACCCGGAGGTTGCTGCAGCCATTGATGCGAAGAAGGATCACATGGCCAGCATCTACACTAGGTATCAGAAGGGTGAGGTCCTGTCCATTGCAGCTGATAAAGCAAAGGAAAGCCTTCCTGGAGATTCAAAGACTGTTGCGATCATTGAGGAAAACCTCGCTATTGCAAACTCTTTCATTACACATATTTGCCCACACCTAAAAGTGGATCCCGGCCTGGTTACCTCAGCTTGTCTCACCCATGCAGAACAAATCATTCAGAAGCAAGGTGGAGAAACCGACCTCACCCACCTGAAAGGAATGCTTCCCCGGGTATTGGCTGATCCTCCTGCATATCTAACCCCATCACTTATCGGTAAGCTATGGGGATTCCAGGCCTCCAGAGTGAATGATATTCTTGAGAAGTTGGGATATCAGGAGAGTAGTTACCGGATAAGTGAAACCTCCGGACTCAAACACAAGGAATGGTCTCCAACCAAGAAAGGAGAACCTCATGGAGAATGGAAACCGATTACAGCAGGTCACAGGAACGGCAGTATCCATACCGGCTATAAGTGGTATTGGAAAGAGTCCATTATCCAGGAGTTCAGGGTCGGATTGTTCGGTGAAAGCAGTCATGCAGGTCAAAGTACTTTGGCTGCAGTTGGAGGTGCTTGACAATGACCAGCGTTGTTTTATCTCCGGATGGGATGAGAAGATACATTTCTCGTCTTGAAGAGGATGGAATCAAGGCATTTGTTATTTCAGATGTTCTTGATGGGAGTATAACCTCCCCAACCAAAAAGAAGCCATTCTTTAGAATCCCCGGGGGTATCGGTAGAGGCGTTTTTAAAACTGATGATGTGAGTAATATCGTCTTTAAAGGGACTGTAACCACCCTTTATTTTACGGATGACTTAGAACATCTGTCAGAACTGGCAAATGAAAAACTCCATCAGGTGACTAAGGGAGGGGCCTGATCATGAAGGTAAAAGTCTCTGTTCAGTCAGAGGATGGAATTGA
>CAZUXC010000044.1:0-2357 GCA_964624045.1 uncultured Methanospirillum sp.
TCCCCCGGTACTGTTGTCTTCTGATATGGATCGCTTCTGCCAGGCTTCGGGCTTCCGGGACTATGGCCTGAACAGATTCGAGTAGTGACATTCAAGCCACCCCAAATATGCCAAGTTCCATTGCTATCCGAACAAGTTCTTTTCCGGACTCATCTGGATGTCTTCGCTGAACTTCCTGCTCGATGAAGGGAAGAGATTCACGAGAAAATATCCTCATCTTGGGGGCTTTATCATGCCCCACCCCTCGAATTTTATTCTCGTTTGAGGGGCGATCTCTCTGCTCATTTCGTAAGGTAGCAGATCCAGTCGGACAATCATGAGTCTCGGAACGGAGGCGTCTCCCATATGTTCTGACCTCATGCGATACCGTTAAGCAGTTTGCCTGCGATACTTCTGTAATAACCCGGTCCTTAATCTGATTGGCGTCGTTTATCGGCCGGGGGTTCTTTTCTTTTACAATTGACATAGGTTTATTCTCATTAACTTTTCAAATGCGATCAGACCGTCTGTGCTAAAAGGGCTGCCTCTGCAGGATGCTTCATTGCATATCGATGAAACAGAACAATTCCTGCCCTCATCGACTTCGAATCCTCGAACCCTATTAATTTTAATTCCGACAACTTTTCCTTGAGATCTTGACTCAATCGGATGTTCTTTTGCGAATTTTTCATCCAGTGAACTCACCTCTTCTTGCTATACCTAGTCTAGCAGTAATGAATATAAATATTGCTATACGTTGCTAGCATTTAACTCTCAATATAAGAAGATAGAAGGATATCTTTAATATTAGGAAAACCTATTTTTGTATAATATGAAACCGGCGAAAACGGAGAAAAATAAACAGATGAATGTAAGATTAACTCCGGAAATTTTCGATAAAATAGCAAAAATCGCCAAAGATGAAGAGTTATCCAATACCGACATAGTAACGAGAGCAATTCATCAATTTATTGAGAAAAAAGAAGCTCAATTTTGTCAAGGATGCAACACATATAATCGCGTAGGATGTAATTATTGCTGTAATTGCGGTTTACCATTAAATCCTGAAGGTCTTGAAGAATTTAAGAAAATGAGCGAATATTTTCATAAAATGACCGGGAATAAATTTCTGTCAATTCCATCTTCAGATTGTAAAGAATAATATCATAGTCTTTCTTTTTTCTTGCGCGTTGATAGGTAATGATAGTATGATATACTAGAAATGCTATACAATACTATACATGCAAGACACTCAGAACTTGACCGTAGCCGTGGATAAAACAACTCGGAAAAAATTTCTGAGTTATTGTGAAGAAAAAGGGGTGAAAAAAGGGCAATTAGCTACCAGAATGATTGATTCATTTTTTGAAGGAAAACCATTTACACCTGAAATGGTCGGAAAAATCGAATCTAATGGAGATTTGCCGATTGAAGATGGTGAAAAAAAGAGTGATCAAGAATGACGCTATTTGGTCAACTGCTATGTATATGCCTAGAATTCCTGAAATTATCTCCTTCGGTAGAATACACACATCCCGGAATCCTCAAACCGCTCATTCCATGTTGTGTTATTCCATTGGAAAAACTCTCCAGCAGAGTACGCTTTTCTGAAGTTGCTGATATTTCCTGCGATGGAAGTCCTATCAGAAGTCTCATACGTTTGAGTGAAGTTCCCGGGATCGTACATCAAACCAATGGTAAAAAACCCGAAATCCCACAGAGGAGTGAAACTCGGATCATAACTATGGGCCCTCAGCTGAGTCTCGGTAAGAGCGTATGCATGTTCATTCCCTGCAGTTGGCTTCACCGAGTAGGTAAAAAAATCATCTCCATATGGGAAGGACGCTTTGGATTCAAGAGTTCCCATTTTTGGAAAAATGGTTTTTGCATGAGCGGAAATGCTGCGATCTCGATAATCATCAGACTCGCTATCAGATACTCCTCCTTCAGAAATCATGTGACTAAAATCACTGGACTCAAAGGTAAGGGATTTCTGAATCAGATCAGGATCAACGTTTTTAATTTCGGAGATTCTTCCTCCGGTAGTGGACGTAGAATCAGTATAGCGAGTCACCGCAGAGTAATTGGAGTAATCATCATCGGGATCTCCGTATCTGATCCGGTGATCCGTCTTGTCGGAGATTATTCCGATGCTCTCAATTTGAGTATCAATGGTAAAATGAGTCTCATTTTCCCAATATGCGGCAGCAGGTGAGAACAACCATGCAAGTAATGTCAGCACCAGAAACAGATCCCCACGATCCATCATGCGGGGTAAACTTCACTCGTTATTCCGATAACGGTTGTGAAATGGTATCGACTGAAGAACAAGAACCAGCCCCCCAGGTCTGCCAGGATTGAAGGGCTGGTTATCTCTG
>CAZUXC010000045.1:0-2271 GCA_964624045.1 uncultured Methanospirillum sp.
GAGTCCTTCGTCCGGTTGAACCCGGTGTTCAGATACTCGCACTGGGCAGGAATCACAGACTATACTAGTCCTTTCGGAGTTGCAGTCTGCTATGTTGTTATTAGACAGTCGGAGCGCCCTTGTCACTGCGACCTGCCCAATCTCTGGGCAGGCACCCCTTATCCCGAAGTTACAGGGCCAATTTGCCGAGTTCCCTTAACACGATTAATTCCGACACGCCTTCGCCTTCTCAGCGAGGGGCACCTGTGTCAGTTCTTGGTACGGACTGCATCCACCCTTTTCACGGGCTCCTGGAATTTGCTCTGTTACCCCATAACGGGTTATCCGGGTTCTCACCATTACGGTACTCCACCAGATTATACCGCTTAGACGGGACGACGATCCCGCTGAGCATATCCGAAAGCGTCAGGATTGTCTGGAGCAGGTACAGGAATATTAACCTGTTTCCCTTTCGCTACACTCGAGTTACGGTGCAACTTAGGACCGACTAACCCTCGACTGACGAACATTGTCGAGGAAACCTGGCCCCTGCGGCGGTATGGATTCTCACCATACTTAAGCTTCTACTACTGCCAAAATTTTCATTACTACACGGTCCACAGGACCTTACGACCCTGCTTCCACCCATGCAGAACGCCTCTCTACGCCATCATACTTACGTATGGTCCGTGGTATCTGTGGCAGGCTTAAGCCCCGTCCATTTTCAGCGCCCTGAATCTTGACTGGTAAGCTGTTACGCACTTTTTAAAGGGTAGCTGCTTCTAAGCTCACCTTCCAGTTGTCTTTGACCCAGGACCACTTTCAGTGTTTACACTGAGCCTGCACTGAGGGACATTAACCACGGTCTGGGTTGTCTCCCTTACGCATTACAAGCTTACCCCGTAATGCGGACTTCCAACCGTCTTCGATGATAGGGAATTTGGAGTTTGACAGGAGAGGGACGACTTTCGTCACCCACTTCCCCAATCAGTGCTCTACCTCACTATCGATCTCGGGTCAGGTCATGCTACGGCATGTTTCGAGAGGAACCAGCTGATGCCTGGCTCGATTAATCTTTCACTCCTATACGCAGGTCACGCGAATGATTTGCATATCAAAACCGCTTGCGATCCTCCACGCACCTTTCGGCACGCTTCAATCTGCCCACGCATAGATCGCCAGGCTTCGGGTCTTATCCTGCTGACTCCGCGCATTATTAATACGCCGTCCCACACCTTGCGGCTACGGACTTGTTGGTTTCCCTCCGGCTCCTTCCTTTTCAGAATTAGCCTTCGCCAACAGAATAAACTCTTTGGCCCGTTCTTCAAAACGTACGTTATGACACCGGCAACAAGGCCCGTACTACCGCCTCACAGCGGATTCCTTCACCTTGAAGATCCTTTCGCGCCATAACACGCGATCACCTGTCAGTTTCAGGCACTTTTCAACACCTTTCTAGGGTTGCTTTTCAGCTTTCGCTCACGCTACTATTACGCTATCGGTTTTGGGGAGTATTTAGTTTTGGAGGTTTGTGACCCCCAGATTCACGCGGGAATTCCGACCCACGCTACTCAGGACTCCGCCAGAGCTCACTTCCATACACATACGGGGCTATCACCCTCTATGGCATTACGTTCCAGAAAACTTCAGTTCTGAAAATGAGTCCCATACGGCGGGCCTATCAACACCACATCTCCCGAAGGATTCAGTTTGAACTTTGTCGTGTTCGATCGCCTCTAATAACGACATCCCGTTTGGTTTCTTTTCCTGCCCCTACTAAGATGTTTCAATTCGGGGCGTTCCCCATCCTGTAAAGGATTGATACGTAAAGTATCAGGATGGCCCATTAGGGTATCCCCGGTTCATCGGCTCCATGCGCCTACCCGGGGCTTATCGCAGCTTGGCACGCCCTTCGTCGGCTCCCAAACCGAGCCATCCACTGACAGGTTTAAAGCTCGTCCAGTTCCGTCAAACCCATTTGACGTCCTAAAACGCAGCAAGTTCCTGTACACGGCCTATCATTGCCCCGATTTTACGGGGTCTCAAGCCCTTCCCCAGCGACTTACATCACTGAGTGCACCGGCAGTGGACCCGTGGGGATTTGAACCCCAGGCCTCGGCGTTGCAAACGCCGCGCTCTTCCAACTGAGCTACGAGCCCACCATTTGAGATTATTTGAGAAATACTGAGGGTTTTATGGTCTGTCCGGCACCCTTTCTTGCGCAATAATCCGCTTAAAATCGTTAGGAGGTGATCCAGCCGCAGATTCCCCTACGGCTACCTTGTTACGACT
>CAZUXC010000046.1:0-2131 GCA_964624045.1 uncultured Methanospirillum sp.
GCATGAGTTCAGCCCCGGGTTTTGCCTGAGCGAGAAATGCCTTATCTGAACCCTTAACTACTGTGAAATTTCCGGTGGGTATCATGGTTGTCCAGGGATCATGAGAAGCGTTAATGTATTCCGCATTTCTGACAAGAGGTGCAGTATCCCATGACATGGAACCATTTACCACCTCAAACGGTATGGTGGAATATCCGGATTTCGTTGGTTCCTGAATATCTGACCATCCATATCCGGACGGGCTACTCCAGTAATTTCCGGCAATGGAAGAACCGTTCATAATATTTACGCCTGGAACTGGTCCATTCGGATGAGTCCAGGAAACATTGCTGATATTTCCGTTGGCGATAATATTCACCTGATTTGCGATGTAATTATCATATATCGAAAAATTTCCCAAATTTATAACAGGTTCGTTCATAGTTAAGAAGTACAGGCCTGTTGCGGAATTGTTCAGAATAGTGTTATTTGAGTAAGTTTCATTCGGGGACAAGGACCCTGTGGCCCAAAATGAATTGAAGACACCTACCTGATTGTCTCGAATAGTGTTATTCAACACTGAACAGTTATTGCTGAAGTATAATTCAATACCCATCTGCTCATTCTGATAGATGACATTATTACGAATCCTGGAACTGGGGGCATATACAAAAATACCTACTCTTCCGTTCTCATAGACAATATTATCTTTTACATCAGCATAATACCCGGTTAGCATGATATCCTGGCCAGGTCCCTCATTGACCAGTCCTGCTGTTAGAATCCCCATATCTTCGTTTTGGGCAACAATATTTCGCTCGATACGTGCATAGTTACCGGTATTACCGATTCCATACTGATTCCCATAAACGATATTATCCGTAATAGTCGGGTATTCACCACCAAAGGGATAGTGGTAATTGATTATTGTGCACACAAGGCCAAATCTGTTATCAAATATTGTGTTATTGGTGATAACCGAGTGATTTCCGACAGATAATATCCCGTACTCCCTGTTTCCTGATATGGTTGTGTCAGATATCTGAACATAATCAGCTTCAGAGTAAATACCAGTATTAAAACCGGTAATATTACTGAAGTTTGCTACTACTCCCTGGGCTCCCAATGTGGTGACCATTATTCCATCATCTGAATTTCCGAGAATCTCCTTTCCATTTCCATCCAGTGATACGCCGGAAGCATTGATTATGATTCCATAATCATAGGTGGATGAATTCAAATCATTCGTAAGGTAATACCCTCCTGTTTGATAGATTAAAATAGTACCATTTGCGTAATTTCCGGTAAAATTATAATCTGCTCCGGTATGACCTGGAACCAGGGCTGTCGGTGATGACAAGATAATTTCTGTGGAGCTTGGGGGTTCGGCCATACCCAAAACTCCAACTCCTGACAGAATGAGCCCACCAATAACCATGAGTCTGATAAGATATCTACCATAGATGAGTTTTTCTCTGATATGGTTTTGTTTCATCTGTATACTCCCCTCTTCGTATGATAAAAGTACTGAATCTTGTATTATTATTCTTTCGTACATATTTTCGATTCTAAATAATTTCGAAAAATGATCTTCTGATTGTTGTCTGAGAAATACTTCGTTCCTCCTCATTTTTTCCAAGTGTATATCGAATAGGGAAGAATGATAAGAGAGATGGAGTATGGCTTATTTTGAATTATTTCACCGATTTTCGAAAAACTTCCATTCTTGAACTGATTCGGACATCTCCGGTTTAACCATTGCAACAGGGTCTTGTAACTTTTCATTTACCCCGCACAGTCTTTCCTTCTTACACGCGACAAAAACCTGATTTCCCGGATCTGCAAGGAGAACTGGTATCTCCTTCAATATGGCTCCTCTCCTGCAAATATCATTTTATGAGCATCGGCAATTTGGTGATCATACGGGGGGTTTTGTTGATTTGCAAAGACTGGAAAGTACATGGAATGCGGAATTATCATTCAATGAGTTCGCGATATCAAAAAAAAGGAGCGAAAAATATTGACTCTGCCAAAAAGAAAAGAAAAAAGAAGGAAACAGGAAAAAATGTAGATTATCAGGAGATGGAGATGAATTCGTTCTTCTCTACTTTACCTGAAGAGATCGCATTTTGTGCTGATAATGAGACAGAAT
>CAZUXC010000047.1:0-1745 GCA_964624045.1 uncultured Methanospirillum sp.
GGAAACTCAAACTCCGGAGAGATGATGTCCACAATGTTTTGATAGGGAACCAGAAAGCTGCCCAGGTATGGGAGATACCGAACGTTCCGGAAGATCAGTCCCGGCTTGAGGGGGTGACGGCATGACAGAGGCTGTTTCTTCCCCTTCCAATTGCTCTACTCCTAAATGGATTAGATTTCGTATTGGGAACCTTCAGACAACAAAGGACGGTAAATTCATCCGGCTGATAAGTATCCCAAAAGACGGAGAGAAGCAAACAAATGAAGAATACCCTACGTTTGTTGATTTCTCTGGATACAGAATATCAGATGTTGTTGAGGTTCTCATTGAAGACAATAAGGTTACGGGAATACGGTTCCCTCCTGGAATGGAGCCGGTTGATAATGTTCCGGTTGTGAAAGGTCAATCATCAAAAGCAGCAGAGAGCCCAAAAACAACACCTGTTCCTGAAATTCAAACCCCTCAAAAGGTAGAACCACCGAAACAGACTCAAACGTCTGCTCCAGTAGTTCAGAAGCCCAAATCCTGCAAACTCCTCAAGCGTGAAGGAGATAGCAAGGTCCTAATCCTTAAACTCGATGGTAATGAAGAGTGGTTCCAGGTAACCGAAGAAGGGAAGAAGAATCTGGTTCGATTGAAAGATGGTCAGAACGTTAAACTTGACTTTGATAGAGTGGGCTCTGAATATCACGTAAAGATGCTGCTACCTGCAGATGAAAACGGGAAATACGACAAGGATGGATGGGTAAAAGGAACAGAAGGAAAAGGAAGAGGAAGACCGTTCGATCCTGTTGCTGATGCAAAACGTCAGAGGATGATCGTTCGCCAGTCATCTCTTGAGAGGGCTGAATCCCTATGGATCAATGGCAATCCCGGAAGGGATCCAACTCCTGAAGATGAGGACAAGATCCTTACCCGAGCTGAGAAGTTCGAAAAGTGGGTGATGAGGGATGTGCTCTGATGATTAAAATCTCCTCATTCTACTCTCTGCGATTGATATGTACATATATATATATGATATGTACGTATCGAGGTATAGAGAGAGATCTCAAACTTCGAAATACATCTTTTTCCACTGGAAGGAGGGATCTATCATAGCCCCTCCTCGGAAGTACCTCAATAAGTTCGTTACTTCAACCACTTTGGAACAGAAGAAAGCAGACCTTCTGAACATACTTGGAATTGAAGTAACCTACTGCACTAACTTCGGTGCTGATATCTTAATTCGAGAAGCTATAAAAAACTCAAAGAATGTACCGAAAAGTGCAATAGAACTCTGGCAAGAGGTAGAGAAACTCTCACTTCAAGACATCAAGGAATATATCCGTCAAAGGGAAGCAGGACAGCAAACCCTTGAAAAGATGGTTATTGATGTTCGAGAAGAACAAAAGAGAATTCGTAAAATTAAGGTTTATAATAGAGTAGATGAAAGAAAGGAAATAATCCTAGAAACTGAATTCGATCCAGTATTTCACCAGATTTTGGTTTATGATGAAGGTGTTGAATCATGAGTTCATCACTTTCAGAATATGCAGATTCCCCTTCAATAGGCAGCCCTTCTATTAAGATTGATACATTTGATGTAGATGCTGAATGGACTCGCTTTCTCAAGTCAAGACACAAGGATGACCTCGACGTATTAAGCCGTGAATATCCCTTCCGGAAATCGCTTTACATCAAATATACTGAAGTTGAGAAATTCGGAGTAGAAGGAACTAAACTCGCAGATGAACTCCTCTATACTC
>CAZUXC010000048.1:0-1506 GCA_964624045.1 uncultured Methanospirillum sp.
CCGACTCTCGGCAGCAACGAGTGTTACGAATACAATATTTAGTACAAATATTTAAATCTCAGAAAATCAAGATTTATTTTATTAATGACTGTTATTGATGGCTCCATTGTAACAGTATCGCATTTGGGTCTCATATCCGGGATTATCGATTTGCTCGGGATCACTGAATGTATCGATAATTGCATTCCCAAGAAAAGACAACACAAAGTAAGCCATGGCTTATCCGTCAAAGCACTTCTCGCCAATTGTTTAGGATTCATTGAACGTCGGCTTTACGTTATGCCGGATTTTTTTGAAGATGTTGCAGTAGATCGACTCATAGGTCCAGGGATCAAACCCGAAGATCTGAATCAATATTTATTTGGTGAGACTCTTGACAAAATCAGTGAATATGGTCCCAAAAACCTATTCAACAATATAATTCTCGAAATCCTGAAAGTTATCGATCTGGGAGTCCTTCGTCTCCATATCGATACAACCACTATTTCTGTTACTGGTGAGTATGACTCAGATCTCAATACACAATTGATTCGACTTGTTCGAGGTCACTCCAAAGATCATCGAAGTGATCTCAATCAATTTGTTCTCGCATTATGTACTGATCAGAGAGGTATTCCTCTGTTTATGGAGCCTTTATCAGGAAATGAATCCGATAAGAAGACTTTACTGAAGGTAATAACACAAATCCGGGAGAATCTGACTCGAGAACAACTCACTTATCATATTGCAGATTCAGCATTTTATACCTCAGATACCCTGAATACCCTTGGTATTCATTGTTTTTGGATTAGTCGTGTCCCTGAGATCATCAAAGAAGCGAAAGAAATCGTGTGCTCAAATGTTGAGTGGAATGCTTGTGTTGATCCTCGTTACAAATATTCGGTATTCGAAAGTTCGTATGCTAATATTCCTCAAAAATGGATTCTTTTCTATTCTGAAGAACTTCACAAGAAACAAGTTGCTCATGATATCGAAAAAATGAAGAAACAGTTAGAAAAAGATCAGACCGTCCTTCATAAAATGCTCGTTAAAGGATTTGCATGTGAAAAAGATGCTCATGTGGCAATAGAAAGATGGCTAAGCAAACATCCTCGATACATAGCTCAAGACCTTATTCTAAAGACAGTGAATCAACGAAAAACTGGAGGACGAGGGAGACCGAAAAAGGATGAAATTCTAGAAAGATGGGTATATCCATCCTGTAAACTTGAGTACAATGAAGAGAACGTAGCAAGGGAACAGGAAATAATGGGACGGTTTATTTTAGGGAGTAATGATACATCTATCGATCCGGAAATCTGCCTTCAGTATTATAAAGAGCAGAGCCAGGTTGAAAAAGGATTTCGTTTTCTCAAAGATGACTCGTTTCATGTTTCTGAAGTCTATCTTGAAAATGAGAATCGGATCGCAGCCCTATCCATGATTATGGTTCTCTGTCTTCTGATTTATTCATTCGCTGAATGGTTGGTACGAACAACTTTGAAAAAGAGAAACGAAACTATACGT
>CAZUXC010000049.1:0-1432 GCA_964624045.1 uncultured Methanospirillum sp.
GAAGCCCGAAGCCTGGCAGAAGCGATCCATATCAGAAGACAACAGTACCGGGGGATAGTATCCCGAGTCAAAGATGTCAATGACCTGGATGACCGGATTACGATATTGAATGAGAGTAACCGGGTAGCTCGAGAATACATCACCCTGATGCAGATGGAGCGAGGGTATTATAAATCATCTGAATCTTTTGCTCTCCTTCCAATCAAACAGGAGGCCACAGCATGATTGAACCCGCCTCTCTCATGATGGAGATCAAGGCAGAGATATCCTGTTGCTCTCTTGAGTCGGTTGATGACCGGGATAACCTGGTTCAGATGCTGAATCACTATACCAATCAGCTGAAAACCCTCACCTTTGAAACTGACCACGAGGCAGGATACGGGCTCTATTGCAATATTGCCTATGATACAAAGCGTGATATGGCAATAGGAGGTGCATGATGCAGGCCTCTTTACGATCTGAATTCCAGTCTGCGTATAAGATAGGTAAGTCTGAAAAGGCGGCTCTTTTCAAGTATAATCCAATTGTAGAAGTTATCAATGCTTTTGAAACTGACAAACGGATTAAGAAATTTGATGAAGATTTCAGAATTGCTATTGATGATACTTTAACAGGAACCCTGATTGATGCCCATAAACTTTCAGAAGCAGCAGACAGGGTAAAACTTCTTGCTCAGCACTATTTGAATCTTGAAACTCAATTACGGGAAAAGTCCGAAGAAGTTATTTTGGATAGGCAAAAAGCAGGAGTGACTGAAGAAGATGGATTTTTCATCGAACCTGTGACAAAGAAAACAAACCGGGCCCCAGACATTGAAAGAATCAAGACCGATACCTCCGACGTATGGGATTTGCTTCTTAATATGAAGATTGAAAAACTAAAGGAATCATACAAACCCACACAAGATGAATTGAGCCATAAAGATGCATTCGGGGAATACTTCGAAGAATTTCTTATCCCAGGTTCAGTACAAATTGTTGGATACACAATTAAGGAAAAACCACAGTTTCCGGAGAAGGTCTCTGTTGAGGTGGATCTATGATATCGGCTCACCTCTCTGGAGAATCACTCGTTTTTCAAGACTCCCGGATAGTCGGAGAACATCTTATTGATCTGATGATTCTCGGCAGGCCGGTCCCTGTTTTTTCAGATGGTGTGATATCTGGGCAGGCAGTTCTCCAGGGCAATTTAATCCACGTATCCGGTAAAGACCGGTGTATCCTCGGAAGAAAATGTGTCCGTGGTCTGCTCGATGGTCGTGTCCTATCAATCCGGGTCCAGCCGATGCCTGAAGGGGTTGCATTATGAGCCCGGGTCATGTTGGCAGAATGGAGAAGGGAGATCTGACATCTCTCATCATCACTTTAGATGAAGGCCGGAAACTCAAACTCCGGAGAGATGATGTCCACAATGTTTTGATAGGGAACCAGAA
>CAZUXC010000050.1:0-1325 GCA_964624045.1 uncultured Methanospirillum sp.
CTCTGATGGATTGAATGCTCTAAGGTGCTTCTTAAACCTTATACTATTTTGTCCAACAGGGGGTTTTGCTAGCTTAAAATCACCTCACCTACTCTGTAGTGAGTAAACCCAAAAGGAGAATTCATATGAAAATGAAAGATAAAATCGTCGTTGCCCTCGGTGGCAATGCCCTTGGCAATACACCTGAAGAGCAACTTAGCCTCGTAAAATTAACAGCTAAGCCAATTGTTGATTTGATTGAAGATGGACATGAAGTTATTTTGGCACACGGCAATGGACCACAAGTTGGCATGATCAACTTGGCCATGTCTACAGCAGCAAATTCAGAAGCAAAGACGCCTGAAATGCCTTTCCCAGAGTGTGGCGCCATGAGCCAAGGATATATTGGCTTTCACCTTCAAAACGCTATTCGTGAGGAACTTCTTAACAGAGGCCTTGAAATTCCAGTAGCCACGGTGATCACTCAGGTAATCGTCGATAAAAATGACCAAGCATTCTCAAACCCTACTAAGCCAATTGGTGCTTTCTATACAGAAGAGCAAGCCAATATGTTAAAAGAAACAAAGGGATACCAGATGAAGGAGGATGCAGGTCGCGGTTATAGACGTGTGGTAGCCTCTCCACAGCCTATTGATGTGGCAGAAAAAGAAACGGTAAAAGCCCTCGTCAAAGAAGGCCATGTTGTCATCACAGTTGGTGGTGGTGGTATTCCGGTGATTGTTGAAGGCAATCGTTTGATCGGCGTTCCAGCTGTTATCGATAAAGATTTTGCTTCTGAAAAATTAGCGGAGATCATCGATGCGGATTACCTGATTATTTTAACGGCAGTCGAGAAAGTGGCTATTCGTTATGGTAAGCCAGATGTAGAGTGGCTCAGTGAACTCAGTATTGAAAAGGCATATGAGTATATTCAAGAAGGACACTTTGCACCAGGTTCAATGCTTCCAAAAGTTCAAGCTGCATTGAAGTTTGCAGAGTCTAAAAAAGGCAGAAAAGCCCTCATTACGTCGCTTGAAAAAGCAAAAGAAGGTATTGCTGGACTCACGGGTACATTGATTACCGGCTAAGGACAGACAAAGGCGCCCCAAAATGATGCGAATCCATTTTGGAGGCGTCTTTTTTATGGGTAATCTACGGACCGTCTTCTGTCTTTCTATAGCCATAGACAGTTTTATTCGCTATAATAATAGAGTGATATTGTATACAAAGTACACAATATGAAACGGTAAATAGAGGATTCAAAGTGTTTAGGGAGGACGTATGGAGTCAATTGTTATGAAGGCGTATGCCAAAGTAAATCTAACCTTGGATGTACTCAGAAAACG
>CAZUXC010000051.1:0-1312 GCA_964624045.1 uncultured Methanospirillum sp.
AACAGGGGATGACGATCATCTACACATCTCATTATATGGAAGAGGTCGAGTACCTTTGCAATGAGATCTATATTATGGATGAGGGGAAGACAATAGCCAGCGGAACCAAGGCTTCTCTTCTCGAGTCCTTTGATGGCATGGTCATGACTCAATTGGTATTTGAGCGGATCAATCCAGAGCTTATGGCACAACTTGCAACGGTTGATGGGGTCAAGGATGTTAAGCGGACAGAGGATAAAGTGATGATTGCCTCAACCCATGAAGACCTACTCAAGAGCCTTTTGTCCCTTGAGGCAGTAAGGGAGTGCAGTTTACGCTCTGTGGATGTATTAAAGCCTAATTTGGAGCAAGTGTTTTTACAGTTGACGGGGAAGGCCCTGAGAGACTGATATAGGAGGCAATATGATACTTTTGTTGGCATGGCATGATTTTATGCTCCTGATCAAGGACAGAAAAACCATGATGATCTTGGTTCTAATGCCTATTTTACTGATGACAATTCTCGGCTTCAGTTTATCGTCAAGTTTTGAGACAGAGGCCCTCAAAGAACCAGCGACCCTTGGCGTCGTCAAGTTGTACTCAGTTGACGATACAGATGAAAATTGGCTTGGACCCTTGACCCAAAACTTAGGGGAATCAACAGCTAAGGAATTGACGCAAATTGCAAAAAAAATGGATCTTGAAAAGCTTTTTTTCAACGATTTTTTAGGAAATGAAAAAGTGAAAGCCTATGTGACCTACGAGATCATGGATGAAAAAACAGCTGAGGCAGCTTTAAGGGATGGTCGCGTGACTGGGGTTTTGTACTTGCCCAAGGACTTTATCAAGGATTTAAGCATGAGCATGATGCTCCCACTCAGAAATCAAACAGAGCCCCTTTTGAAACTGAAAAGAGAGGAAGGCCTGAAAGGCTCGGTATTGAGAGGGATCATCGGAGGATTTTTGGATGATTTCAACCGCCGTATCGCGGCAAAACAAACGTTTAGCGAAGCCTTAGCGTTGAATTCAAATGAGACTCCGGATTACGAAGCCATGGGTGAAGAACTGAAAAATCTCCTTTCTTCTGATTTTGAACAGTCGGTTGAAGTGACCGTCAAGGGGATACCAGAAGTCAAGTCCATCGGCAGCATCGCCTATTACAGTGCAGGGATGATGTGCATGTTCCTACTTTTTTCAGCGGGGCAAGGCGGTAGAATGTTTTTAGAGGAAAAAGAGCAAAATACCTTGCAGCGACAACTGGTTTCGGGTTTAAATCTCTGGGATATTATCCTGTCAAAATGGCTGACTTTGATCCTGATTTCTATGACACAAA
>CAZUXC010000052.1:0-1270 GCA_964624045.1 uncultured Methanospirillum sp.
TTTCGTATACTTCCGGATCAAAGGTGATCAGTAGCTGAAACGCTTGAAGGATCCCGTCCTTAATATAGTCCATGTTTACCTCACAAAGATGATTCTACACTTACTATCATACAACAAGGGTGTCTTAAAAACCACGCTTTTAAGACACCCTAATACTTCATTTTGTTCAATCTCGTGAAATTATTTAGGATTCGCGAAAAATAATTGTTGTCCGTACTCTTCCATACCAAATCCAGCAATAAGGGCTTGGGTCTCATCCGAAAGGATCCACTTAATGAAGGCTTGCGCACCTTCAGCATTGATCTGTGCATTTTTTGTAGGATTGACAGCGATAACGCCATACTGATTGAACATCAGCTTATCGCCTTCAACGAGGATTTTTAAATCTAAATCCTTCTCCATGCTGAGGAAGGTCGCCCGATCTGTCAATGTGTAGCCTAATTTCTCATCAGCCATAGTCAGCACTTCGCCCATGCCTTTACCAGCAGATATATACCAGTCCCCTTCTGGAGTGATTTCAGCCGTTTTCCAGTAAGCAAGTTCTTTTTTATGGGTACCAGAGTCATCGCCTCTTGAAATAAAAGTAAAGTCTTTGCCATTTTCAGAAATCAATTTCATCGCAGCGATGACATCTTGTGGGGCTTTTGTTTTAAGTCCTGCAGGATCACTTTCTGGACCCACAAGGATAAAATCATTGTACATGACATCAAATCGCTCAAGGCCGTGACCCGCTTCTACGAACTTGATTTCATCAGCTTTTGCGTGTACGAGAAGGACATCGGCTTCGCCGTCAACACCCATTTGAATGGCTTGGCCTGAACCAACTGCCACAACTTTGACCTCTAAACCAGTCTTAGCCGTAAAATCCGGTAGGATATAAGCCAACAACCCGCTGTTTTCTGTAGAAGTCGTCGTTGATAAGATGAGGGAACCCGTCAAAGGTGCCTCTGTCGCTGCTTCTGTCACTGCTTCTGTTGCCACTTCTGTAGCTGCCTCAGTTGCCGCTTCAGGTGCAGGCTGTGCCTGACATGCCATCAACGAGAGCGATAGCACCATGATACATAGAATTTTGAACCACAACCCTTTAAATCCATTTTTCTTCATTTGTAAATCTCCTTTATAAAGCTTTTATTTAGGGCACAAAAAAACACCTACGCTTGAACGTGGGTGTCCAATGCGCTTCCTTTCCAAACACGGGAGGCACTATGGTTTCCTATAGTGCCCATAGGCTGTGGTTTCATAGTTACCCTTAGAAACAACAGCTCGGAAG
>CAZUXC010000053.1:0-1249 GCA_964624045.1 uncultured Methanospirillum sp.
CCACCCACCGTGACCAGGTTCAATGGTCACATACTTTCTGACTGCAACGAAGTCTAGATTTACGTTTGCATTCGCAGAATGCCCATAATAAAAAATATTTATAGGCCCGGAACCAGTTATCTGTCCAGTATAATCATAGGTGACCCCGTCTTTCACCGCTCGAACTGTAGAAGAACGCTCCTGCATAGAAACTCGTTGCCACATTCCACTAGTCCCGTCTCCTATCGTTGTCCCGTCTGTTGATGAAGATGACAGGGAGCGCCCGGGAGCTAGATATATTCCGCTCCATCCATCATACGACTTGCCAACAGAACTGGCGTAAGGACTGAGGGAAACGTGCCCGATAGAGGGTTTATTGGGCGTTATTCCATGAGTTAGTCCAACAATATACAGGCTTCCCTCTCGTTTTATCCGGTATTCGACTGCAATCTGTTGGTCGAAACTGGTAGATGTTCGAAGGTTATTTAATGAACTGTCCTTGCCACTCATCAACAGTGAACCCTGGGATATCGTGAAGGCATTGCTTCCTCCTGAACTCCATTTACTAAGCGTCCCACTGAAGTCATCAAAGAATAAAAAGGTTGAAGCACCGTCACTTACAGAAGTGGCACTCGGATTACCATAATATATCGAGATCTGAGTTCCCCCTTGAGGAATTGAGGGCACTTTTACCCAAACTATTGCATAATCTGGTGTTGATTCTTCGATCCAATAAGGTAAAACAGTGTTATCAGACAAGGTAACCCTGAGATCTGAATAATCAGATTTGAGTTCATTCGTCAAGACATACATATTCTCTCCACTATCTGCAGGCGGAGTTCCAGATACACGGTTAACCTTGATCTTCATCTGATAGTCACTCAAAACCCCACTGGAGGAACCAGTTATAGAATGGGTCTTTTTATATGACCAACCAATGGGAGGAACTGGAGGAGGAGCAGATACGGAAATATAATTGTTTTTAGTTGTCGTATTAGACCCTTTTGCATTAGTAGCGGTCAGATTCACAGAGAATGTGTTTTCTGTTTGGTAAATATGTGAAGGATTCTGTACCGTCGATGTTTGGCCATCACCAAAGTTCCAGAGCCAGTTTGTGGGGGTATTTGATGAGAGATCACTAAACTGAACAGTCAGAGGATTTGAACCGCTGACCCGGTCGGCTGTAAAATTTGCAATAGGGGGAGCATCAACAATCCACCCACCGTGACCAGGTTCAATGGTCACATACTTTCTGACTGCAACGAAGTCT
>CAZUXC010000054.1:0-1237 GCA_964624045.1 uncultured Methanospirillum sp.
ATAGAGAACAATAGCAGCGAAGATACGTTCCCGAGGACTCGCGTACCTCAGTACCGGTATCTACGTGAGATGTCTTAACTTCCGTGTTCGGAAAGGGAACGGGTGTAACACACCTGCTATGGCCGCTATTGAGAGCCAAGGTCCGGATTTGAACCGGAGTATAGTTGATCTGCAGTCAACCGCGTGGCCGCTCCGCCACCTTGGCCTGGCTTGAGACTATCAAGACCGTGTTTTGAACTTGCTTAAGCGTTTTAGGATTTCGTCTGGGTTTGAAGAACTGGAAGATTAGGACTATTAGTAATCGCGGACTGAACACGTCGTTGCCTTCGTGCGTACATCCCGATCCTATCAACCGGATCTTTTATCCGGGTCTTTAATGAAGTCTCTTTTCGGGGTAAGTTTCAAGCTTAGATGCTTTCAGCTTTTATCTCTTGGCGCGTAGCTGCTCGGCAGTGCCCTGTCGGACAACCGATCGACCAGAGGCGCCGAATGAAAGTTCCTCTCGTACTATTTCATTCTTCCCTTCAGACTTCCGACACTCCTTATAGATAGTAACCGACCTGTCTCACGACGGTCTAAACCCAGCTCACGATCCCCTTTAATAGGCGAACAACCTCACCCTTGGCCGCTGCTGCACGGCCAGGATGGAAAGAACCGACATCGAGGTAGCAAGCCGCCGGGTCGATATGTGCTCTTGCCGGCGACGACTCTGTTATCCCCGGGGTAGCTTTTCTGTAGTCAATAGCCCTCACAAAAAGGGCGTATTGGTTCGTTAGACCCGAGTTTCCTCTCGCGATCACTTACTGTGCGTGATCGCGTCAGGCCAACTTATGCTCTTGACACTCTCCAGCGGGTTTCTGACCCGCTTGAGTTGACCTTAGGGCACCCTTGATATTTTTTCGAGGGTGTGGCGCCCCACCCAAACTGCCCACCTATCGATGTCCTGAGTAAACTCAGTTAGAATTACAATAAAACCAGGATGGTGTCTCATCGTTGGCTCCCCGATCCCCACAAGGACCGGCTCGACGCCTCCCATCTACCCTGCGCAGGTAATACCGTAATGCAACGACAGGCTGCAGTAAAGCTCCACGGGGTCTTCACTTCCCATAAGGAGTCACTAGTCTCTGCACTAGTATAAAAGGTTCAACGGATTCGTGTTAGGGACAGTAGCGCTCTCGTTATTCCATTCATGCAAGTCGCCAATTAAGCGACAAGGTACTACGCTACCTTAAGAGGG
>CAZUXC010000055.1:0-1138 GCA_964624045.1 uncultured Methanospirillum sp.
TTTATCAGCTGATTTGAATTCAGTATAGCAGACACAATTCTCAGTTCATCAAATGTATAGGTCTCTACGCCAGTC
The DNA here is from genome assembly GCA_964624045.1 of uncultured Methanospirillum sp. Taxonomy (GTDB): domain Archaea; phylum Halobacteriota; class Methanomicrobia; order Methanomicrobiales; family Methanospirillaceae; genus Methanospirillum. Next base: position 76 of record CAZUXC010000055.1, read on the forward strand.
CTATTGCGAATAGCACCGTAGTGCATCTTCTGATTTTCTTGATAGACAAAATAACCTACTATCTCATCTTGACTACTAAACAACTCACCACTAAGACTCCCAAGGAGTTGAAGTAAGGTTAAATAGTTTGTACGACTGCTTTCAAACAAGAGGATTTTCCCATTATTGAGTTCAATTTTTAAAGTCTCAAAGTCCATTTGAATATTGTTTTTTTCACCAATCAACACAAATGTCCCTATTGGATCTATTTTTGATACTTGATTGGTGACTTCTAGATTATTCAAATTAAAGATCACGCCACCTAAAATGATTACCGTGATCATGCTGATTATTATCAAAAGTTTTTTCATTTAACCACCCCTTATACCACAATCTCAACAATCCACATTCGCTAATGCTCTTTTCACAAATGCCTCCATTTGAACCCCTTGCGTTCTTTGCATGGCATTTCTTCGCTACTCTTATTCAAAATGCGCATACACTGCCACGAGGAATACAATTTTCTTCCAATATAAGTATGCACACATTTGAGATATTTTGTAAAGTCTTTTATACTAATCGTTCGATATCAAACAAAGATAAAGAAACCTAATGGTTATGAAGCCATTAGGTTTCTTTATCTTCACTTCTCAGGTGGTACACTTTTCGTGCCATCACCATAAATAGCCATACGTCCCACTTGTATGGGGTGGACTGGGTCGCTTCTGCGCCATGGCCATCCGCCAAACTGTGTTTTTTCATAGTCTGCATATGCCTGACTGATCTCTTCTCGGGTATTCATAACAAAAGGCCCATATTGAGATACTGGCTCACCGATGGGCTCTGCCTCTAGCAGGAGCAAATAGGCATCATCACCTTTTGCAGCCAGCACAACTGCCTCTTCGCTTAAAGAGACCATGGTCTCCGCAGCTATGGATTCAGATGCCCCAACCCCTACACCGCCACCCTTGTAATGATACAAACTCCGAAGGACCGTCTTGGAGGCGCTTGACAGACTTAGGGCTTCGCCTTCTGGAATTTTGATGATCAAAATCTTAAGGGCGTTTTTGGGATCTGCTGCCCA
>CAZUXC010000056.1:0-1087 GCA_964624045.1 uncultured Methanospirillum sp.
AAGAACAAGAACCAGCCCCCCAGGTCTGCCAGGATTGAAGGGCTGGTTATCTCTGGTAGGAGACAAACAATGTCTAATTTAGAAATACAAGTAATTGACGCACAGACTGATGACAACCTGACCGGATTGGTCATTGATGGAGTACCTCATCTCTACTGGCTCCGGGTGTACAAATCTCTGGGTATTACTGCGAGCCATGCACAAGAGGTAATTAAGAGACTATCTCCGGAAAAGCACTACATTAGATTCTCTAAATCAGAATTTAACGAAAAATATCCATCAATACATACGGCATCTATTGTCAGTGAAAAGGCCACGGCATATTATTTCCTGACTGCGGAAGGGTTAAATCGTGCAATCATTGAGATTCGGACCCGTGAGATGGACAACAAAGAGATCGCGGCAGCCATCGACGCGAAGAAGGATCACATGGCCAGCATCTACACTAGGTATCAGAAGGGTGAGACTCTTTCTCTTGCTGCTGATAACGCAAAGACTGAACTTCCCGGAGACTCCAAGGCAGCGGAAATTATTGATGAGAATCTCGCTATTGCGAACTCATTCATTAAGTATGCCTGCCCTCATGTGAAGATTGACCCAGGCCTGGTAATCTCAACATCTCTTACTCGAGCAGAGCAACTGATCCAGAAACACGGAGGAGAAACCGACCTCACCCACCTGAAAGGAATGCTTCCCCGGGTATTGGCTGATCCTCCTGCATATCTAACCCCATCACTTATCGGTAAGCTATGGGGATTCCAGGCCTCCAGAGTGAATGATATTCTTGAGAAGTTGGGATATCAGGAGAGTAGTTACCGGATAAGTGAAACCTCCGGACTCAAACACAAGGAATGGTCTCCAACCAAGAAAGGAGAACCTCATGGAGAATGGAAACCGATTACAGCAGGTCACAGGAACGGCAGTATCCATACCGGCTATAAGTGGTATTGGAAAGAGTCAATCATCCAGGAGTTCCGTGCCGGGTTGTTCGGTGAAAGCAGTCATGCAGGTCAAAGTACTTTGGCTGCAGTTGGAGGGGCCTGATCATGAAGGTAAAAGTCTCTGTTCAGTCAGAGGATGGAATTGA